>NZ_LMMP01000013.1 GCF_001422815.1 Methylobacterium sp. Leaf91
AGGCTCATAACCTGAAGGTCACAGGTTAGGCTCATAACCTGAAGGTCACAGGTTCAAATCCTGTCCCCGCAACCAATCCTACACATCACACCACACAGCCCGCAGCGCCATAAACGCCGCGGGCTTTGTCATGTCCACATCCCAACCTCCAACGCCCCAGCACCAATCACCGAGACCGCATCACAAGCGAGCGAGATTGGGCATTGGAGCGTTGAGCGCGCTACGTTCTCACTGCATAGCTCACCCCGAGATCACCGTGAGGGTGTCTCTGGTGACAATGCTCCGAGAGGACGAATCTGAATATGAGAGTTTCGACCCTACGCCGCAGCTTTCTCGGCCTGTCGCTTCCGCTGCTTTTCGCCTCGTTGTTGCCCGGATCGGTCCAGGCCGCGGGCGATGCCCGGATCACCGGTTTGTGGAAGCTCGTCTCGTATGAGGTCGAGGTTCGTTCCACGGGCAAGACGATACCGGTCATGGGCGCGCATCCCGCCGGGTTCGCTTATTTCACGCCTGAGGGGAGGGTGTTCTTCAACCTGACTGGCGAGGGCCGTAAGCCCGCTTTCACCGATAAAGAGCGCGCGGCTCTTCTCGATACGATGGTCTCCTACACCGGGCGTTTCACTGTCACGGGAAACCAGTGGACCGCCAAGCTCGACGCCGCTTGGAACCCGTCGTGGGTCGGAACCGAACAGACGCGATCTTTCGAGATCGTCGACACGCGCCTTCGTGTCCTGACCCCTTGGCGTCTCATGCCGAACTGGGCCGAGGAAGGTGAGACCCGCAGCATCGTCACCTTCGAGCGCGCGTCTGACATTTAAGAGCCCTGTGGCTCAGGCCGCCTGGGCGGCCGCCGCTCCTTCGGGAATCTCTCTGGAGACGTGAGCCACCGCTTCGCGCAGGGTCGAAAGATCGGCATCCGCCCGGGTGCCGAAGGTCGACAGGTGTCTGCGGTAGGCGCGGGCCCCCGGGCGGCCAGTGAACAATCCGAGCATATGGCGGGTCAGCGAGTGCAGGCGGATACCTTCCGCCAAAGCCCCAGCAACGATCGGTAAGAACGCCTCCACCGCCTCGAAGGCATCCGCGACCGGGGCCTCCTCGCCGAAGACCAGGCGATCCACATCCAACAGAAGTGCGGGTTCGTGATAAGCCGCGCGGCCCATCATCACGCCGTCGACCGCATTCAGTTGGTTCAGCGTCTCCTCGATCGTGGCGATGCCGCCATTGATGGCGATCGGCAGGAAAGGACGGTTCCGTTTCAGCCGTGCCACACGCTCGTAATCGAGGGGGGGGACATCACGGTTCTCCTTTGGCGACAAACCTTGCAGCCACGCTTTGCGGGCGTGAACGATGAGCCCATCGACACCCGCGCGTTCCACGGCATCGACCAGGGAATCGAGCGCGACCTCGGTATCCTGGTCGTCCACCCCAATCCGGCATTTCACCGTGACCGGCACCGAAACCGCGGCCTTCATTGTGGCCACGCATTCCCCCACGAGAGTCGGATCCCGCATCAGGCAAGCGCCGAAGCGCCCATCCTGGACCCGATCCGATGGGCAGCCGACATTCAGGTTGATCTCATCGTAGCCGAAGCTTTCCGCGATACGGGCCGCCGCAGCGAGATCCGCAGGCACCGAACCGCCAAGCTGGACCGCTACAGGATGTTCCGCATCCGAGAATCCGAGCAGACGCTCCCTATCTCCGTGCAAAACGGCGTTGCTCGTTACCATTTCGGTATAGAGACGTGCACGGCGCGACAGGACGCGGTGGAACGACCGGCAGTATCTGTCGGTCCAATCCATCATCGGCGCGACCGAGAAACGGATATCGTCAGGTTTCATCATGTCCGCATCAAAGAGACTGGCTCCGGCTTTGCCGGAGTGACGTCTGCCTCGGCTGTTCCAATCAATGATCGTGCTTGCAATCCGGCCCATGCACATGAGCGTGGCCGTCATTCCCATGATCGTGCGCGTGCCCGTGATCTGCATGGTCATGACCATGATCGTGCGCATGCGAATGGTCGTGCGCATGAGAATGATCGTGATGGTGATCGTGCCCGCACTGGCTATGGTCGTGGGCCTCGCGCTCGGGCTTGAAAGCCCGTGAGACCGGGTTCGCGGCGCAGCCCTGGCCACGGACGAGTTCCGCATTCGCCGGAGTCGCGGGAATATAGAGGACGTCGGCGCCGATCTCCGCCGGGACGTGACTGCCGCCGAGCTGCCAGGAAAGCCGCATCAAGCGTGCCGGATTCTCGGCGCGTACTTCGAGCAACGGTTCGGCTGCGGCGCGAACCGTCACCAAGCGTCCATCTTCGAGACGAAAGGCATCGCCGTCCTCGACGGGCGCCGGCTTCGACAAGGCCAGGGTGAAGCTCAAGCCTCCCGCGCCGTTGAGGATCGCAGCCGCCCCCTGGCGACCATCGTGATCGAGCGTGACGCTATCGGCAACGGAATCGGGGCGGATGGCGGCTTTGCGGACGATGGCGGTGGCTCGCAGCATGGCTTCCTCGAACGGTTTAAACTCATCTGGGCATCCGGCGAGGGCGGCCCAAGGTGTCTGGCGTGCATCACTAACGGGTTTTTCGCCGGAACGGAAAGCTTGGCCGGAACCGTTCCCCCATCACGTGCATTCCACGAAAGGAATGGCTAAGCTACGTTGCGCAAGGTCACCACGGCGATAAGCCGGGCCAGAAAACGCACAAGGGAGTCTCGGGACCATGAAGAAGCTCATTGCCGCTACCCTCGCCGGGGCTCTCGCCCTCTCCCTCGGCGCCTGCAACACGCCGCAGGATCGTGCACTCGGCGGCGCCGGCCTCGGCGCTTTGGCCGGTGCTGCCATTGGCGGTGCAGCCACCGGTCGGGCCGGCGGCGCTCTTGCCGGTGCGGCCATCGGTGGCGCCAGCGGCGCGATCATCGGCGCCGGCACGGCCCCGCGCTGCCCCTACGGCACCTATCGCGACGCCTACGGCGACGTGTACTGCCGCTGAGATCTTTCCAAACGGGAAGAACATCGGGGTCGAGGCGCATGCCTCGGCCCTTTTTCATGACGTGGAGACAAGACGGGCCGGGGGCATTTGCCGTATGCGGGTCTGCGCCGGCGAATGACCGGCCGACGATCCTCTGCGATGCCGATGCTGTCTCACGCTTTTCTCGTTTCGCCCCTCGAATGCGCCCTCCACGCCCATCAAGGCGGTTCCGCATGACCGTCGGGATCTGGGGCAAGCTCGGCGGCGCCGGAATCGGACTGGCCATCGGTGGACCGATCGGCGGTCTGGTCGGCGGGGTCGCCGGTCACTTCCTGGTGGATCGGGAAGGCGCGATCTTCGGCGCGACGCCGAGGGATGTCGTCTTCACCACCGGCCTCGTGGCGCTGGCCGCCAAGATGGCGAAATCGGACGGCGTGGTGACGCCTTCCGAGGTCGAGGCCTTCGCCAAGGTCATCCAGGTCAGCGAGCGGGAGCGGCCCGGCGTCCAACGGCTGTTCGACCTTGCCAAGGGCACCTCGGCCGGGTTCGAGGCCTATGCGCGACAGATGGCGACGGCGTTTCGCGATGAACCGGCTTTGCTGGAGGATGTCCTCGACGGCCTGTTCCACATCGCGAAGGCCGATGGTGCGATCCATGAAGCAGAGGAGCGCTACCTGCGTGCCGTGGCCGAGACCTTCGGCTTCGACGATGTCGCCTTCCGACGGATCGCCGCGCGGCATGTACGGCTCGCCGACGATCCGTATCTGGTCCTCGATCTAGACCATGAGGCGAGCGACGCCGAGGTGAAGGCCCGGCATCGCGCCCTGGTGATGGAGAACCATCCCGATCGCGCCATCGCTCGAGGCGTCCCCCCCGAAGCCGTGACGATCGCGACCGAAAGGCTCGCGGCGATCAATGCCGCCTATGACCGGATCGCCGCCGAACGACGTTTGCGTTGAGGCGGAACGGAGGAACTGCCGCATGAAGCCCAAACCGGAAAGCCCGGTGGCGACCAGTGTGATGCCATCGCCCAACCATGGGGAGCGCCGCGACGGGCCGCCGACCATGCTGATCCTGCACTATACCGGAATGGAGAGTGCGGCCGCCGCATTGCAGCGCCTCGCTAACCCGATCTCCGAGGTCTCGGCGCATTACGTGGTGCTGGAAGATGGCCGGGTGATCCAGATGGTGCCGGAATCACGCCGCGCCTGGCATGCTGGGGCCGGTACATGGGGCCGCGCCACAACGGGAATCGAGCGAGACATCAACTCGCGCTCCATCGGCATCGAGATCGTCAATGGCGGGCATGTCGGCGGATTACCGCCCTATCCGCCCGAGCAGATCGACGCGGTGATCGCATTGTCCCAGGATCTCGTCACACGTTGGAACATCGCCCCGTGGCATGTCCTCGGCCATTCGGACGTGGCGCCGGAACGCAAGGAAGATCCAGGCGAGCATTTTCCCTGGCACCGACTGGCCGCGGCGGGAATCGGACATCACGTGCCGGCATCACCCATCCGCGACGGGCGCTTCTTCGCGGAGGGCGATACCGGACAGCCGATCGAAGCGCTCCAGGCCATGTTCGCACTCTACGGCTACGACATACCCGTGACCGGAGCTTTCGATCGTCGAACCCAGGCGGTCGTCACGGCATTTCAGCGCAGATTTCGCCAGGCACGCGTGGATGGAGTCGCCGATGCCTCGACGATCACGACCTTGCGCGACTTGCTGGCCGCATTACCGTCACGGTGATTGCTCGACGCCGCATCCGTCGCTGCACCTGAGCGGTCCGGCCCCATAGTTTGAAGACCGGTTAACCTCGCAGTCATCGGTGACGTCACCGGCACAGGTGCCGGTGACGAACTTCAAGACGGCTCTCAGGCGCGTTGCGACACGGCGTCCCTGTTCTCGTCCTTCGCTGCATCCTTGGCTGCGTCCCGCGTGCGCCACAGGCTGTAAGCGACGCCGCCCGCCAGCAGCACCAGCGTCACGACAAGCGACACCCATGGCGGCACATGAACGAGGTCGAACGTGTCGGCCACTACGATCTTCGTCCCAATAAAGATGAGGATGAACGCCAGCGCGGTCTTCAGATAGGCGAAGCGATCGACCATGGCGGCGAGAGCGAAGTAGAGCGCGCGTAGGCCCAGGATCGCGAAGATGTTGGAGGTGTAGACGACGAACGTATCGGTGGTGATCGCGAAGATCGCCGGGACGCTGTCGACGGCGAAGATCACGTCCGCGCCGTTCACGAGGATCAGGCCGAGCGCCAGGGGGGTGAACCAGAGGACGGACTTGCCGCTCTGTGGATCCGGCTTCCGAACGACGAAGCGTTGGCCGTGCATCTCCGGTGTGATGCGCATCACCTTGCGCAGCATCCGAACCATCGCGTTGTCCTGAATGTCGCCGGCCTCTTCCTCCTTGCCGAACAGCATCTTCAGCCCGGCGAAAATCAGGAAAGCAGCGAAGATCGACAAGACCCAGGCGGCCTGGTGCACGAGCGCGGCGCCGAGCCCGATCATCAGCCCGCGCAGGACCACCGCGGCGAGAATGCCCCAGACGAGAACGCGGTGCTGCGCCGCGCGGGGAATACCCAGGGAGGTGAGAATGACCGCAATGACGAAGACGTTGTCCATGGACAGCGACTTCTCGACCACGAGGCCGGCCACGTATTCCTGAGCGGGCTGTGCCCCGAAATACCACCAGATCCAACCGCCGAAGGCGAGGCCGAGGCTGAAATAGAACGCGGTGAGAAGGAGGCTCTCCTTCACCCCGATCTCGTGGTCCTTGTCCCGATGTAGCAGACCGAGGTCGAAGGCGAGCAGCCCAGCGACCAGGGCGTGGAACCCGAGCCACATCCAGACAGGCTTGCCGAGCCATTCGATGAAGAGAAAGTCGACCATGTGGGACCGTCGATGCTTTGCGAGACGCAGGAAAGCATCGGCTCCGACATCACGGAAGGCGTCAACGCGCATCCGCCAGAGGGGCCCGCAGCCGATTTCCGTTAGCTGGGAACCGCCGGGACGGTAATCAAGAGACGGCACGGCGGTGCCGTCGCGTTCACGCCGAGCGCGGGTTCCGAGCGCTCTACCGGTGTGGCCAACCGGCCGCAGAACGGGGCAAACCGCTCGTCGCCATCGATCGCTTCCTTGTTTTGCTGCACCGCGACGCCCCACAATGGCGGGCGGTTCGGAGCCGGGCGGTGTGAGGGTTCAGCACGTGAGGATCGGACGCATCCTTGGATGGGCGAACTTCGCGCTGGTCCTGGCCGGTTCGGCACAGGCCGAGGCGACGTGCTTCGTCGCCCCGGAATGCCGGGCAGGGTCGACGCGCCAGGATGCGCTCACGGGAGTCGGCGAGCGCGGCGAGTTGATCCTGGCATCGGGCAGTCGCGCAATTCTGGGCGGCATTCGCTGGCCGGTGGAAGATGATGGCGCGGCCCGTGCCTGGCTCCTCCGGCAGCGGGACCGTCCGCTGGAGCTCGTGCCGCGCGGCGAGGCCGACCGTTGGGGACGCACGCAGGTCGATGCGGCCGTTCTCGACGAGGCGGTGGACCTTGCCGGTGGGCTGATCGCCGAGGGACTTGCCTATGTGGATGCCGGCGAACGCGACACGCTGTGCAGGCCAGCGCTGCTGAGCCTCGAAACCGAGGCTCGCGGAGCGGCGAGGGGGCTTTGGCGCACGGGCGTGCGTGAGGGCCGGGAGGGTGGCGCGTTGCGCGAAGCGACCGGTCGTTTCATCGTGGCGCAAGGGAGGGTCGTGAATGTCGGCGAGCGGTCGGCCCGGACCTACGTGGATTTCGCCAGGCGGGGTGAAGACGGCTTGACGGTCACCGTGTCGAAGCGCACTTGGCGCCAGTTGCGTGAACGTGGTCTGAGTGCGGCGACGCTACGCGGGCGCCTCGTCCGCGTTCGCGGTGTCGTCGAGTCTTGGCGCGGACCCACCCTCGACATCGCAAGCGCAGACATGATCGAAGTTTTGGATGAGGAGCGGGCGCTTCGGCGCTGAACGGAATGAGCGGGGGGCACACTCGACATCGCGGATTCTGGGCTGGCCGAAGCGGCCTGCTCATGTCGACGCTCATCCTGCCGCTGTTGGCAGGCTGCGGCGCCGACCAGACCGGCGCCCTGTTGCAGCCGGCCGCGATCAAGGTCCCGGTGGAGGCTCCCCGCACCACGGGCCGGGAGCGGACCGCCTCGGATGCCGACCATGCCAAGCTCGTGGCTTCCTTCGGGGGTGAATACCGTTCGCCGGCGGCTCTGCGCCTGCTGACGGAGGTGACCGACCGTCTGGTGAAGGCCACCGACCGTCCGGAGGAGACCTACGCGGTCACGCTTCTCGACTCGCCGGTCATCAATGCCTTCGCCCTGCCCAATGGCCGGCTCTACGTGACCAGGGGGTTGCTGGCGCTGGCCAGCGATACGTCCGAGATCGCCGCCGTGCTGGCGCATGAGATCGCCCACGTCACCCTGCGCCATGCCACGGCGCGCACCGAACTGGCCCTGCGCTCGCAGCTGGTGAGCCGGGTCGTCGCCGACGTGCTCAACGATCCGGCCACCGGCGCCCAATTGCAGAACCAGTCGAAATTCGCCCTGGCCCGGTTCTCCCGCGATCAGGAGCTCGAGGCGGACGGGATCGGTGTCCGGACCCTGGCGCGGGCCGGCTACGATCCGTTCGGTGCGGGCCGGTTCCTCAACTCGCTCAATCGCACGACCAACATGAAGACCGGGACGGGCATGGCCGGCGAGCCCGACATGCTCGCCACCCATCCCGGTACCAGCGAGCGGATCAACCTCGTCACCCGTGCAGCCCGCCTGATCGGCGCGCCCGGCCTCGGCGTCGATGAGCGTGCCCGCTACCTCGCGGCCATCGACGGTATCGCCTATGGCGACAATCCGGGCGACGGGATCGTCAAGGGCCGCCGCTTCCTCCATCCGAGCCTCGGCATCGCCTTCGAGGTACCGGAGGGATTCACGATCGAGAACACGCGGAACGCCGTCCTCGGCGCCACCGGTGAGGGAAGCCGCCGCCTTCTGTTCGATCAGGTCGAAAGCCATGTCGGCCAGAGCCTGGAGGAGGTGCTGCGCGCAACCTGGAGCGACAGCATCGAGGCGAGTTCGGTGGAGAACCGGATGATCGCCGGCAACTCCGCAGTCACGGCGATGTCGCGCGGTAAGGACTGGACCTTCCGCCTCGCCGCTGTCCGGGTCGGGGAGACAACCTTCCGCATGATCATGGCCGCCAAGGGCAGCACGGATCCCGATGGCGCGTTCCGTCGCTGGACCGAGAGCCTGTCCGGCGTCGGCCCCGACGAAGTGAAGTCCCTGCGCCCGCTGCGCATCCAAGTCGTCGTCGCCGGGCCGGCCGATACGGCCGACGAGATGGCGCGCAGGATGGTGGTGCCCGATCGTCCCCTCGACCGCTTCCTCGTCCTCAACGAGCTGGAGCGGGGTGCCGTCATCCGGGCGGGCCAAAGCTACAAGCTCGTCGTCGAGTAGCGAAACACGGTTGCGGTCTGGCACTTCGATGCCGGACCACGCTGTGGCGATTCCCGATTCCACCCGGGTCGTTCATGCTGGTCGTCAGGCCCGCCGCGACGCTCGGGGAGCGCCAACGGTTCGACCGGTGGCGGCGAACGTGGCCGTCATGGGCATCCTAACCGAGTCTCATCCGAACGGAGTCGTCGATGCACCATCCAGCGTCCGCTGTCCGTATTCTCATCGTGGAGGACGAGGTGATGCTTCTCGACGTCATCACCGCCCATCTCGAGGAGGTCGGATATGACGTGATCCCGGCTGTCACCGCAGAAAGCGCCCTCGATATTCTGCAGCGTGGCGACCCGGTGGACATCCTGTTCACGGACATCCGTCTGCCGGGGGCGATGGATGGATGGCAACTCGCCGAAGCCGCGCGGGACATCCGTCCCGCCCTGCCGGTGATCTACGCCACCGGCTTCTCTCACACCCCGCCCCGGATGGTAGGCGGCGCGGTCTTCTTTCAGAAGCCCTATCGCGCGGCGGCGGTCATCCGCGCGATCAAAGGGTTCGGCGTGTCACCACCCGCCTGATCGGTCAGGCGGCGGCGAGTGCCATCGACATCGATTCCTTCTTCATCAACTCGCGATAGAACCCGTCGAGGTGGGTAAGCTTGTCCGGCGAGCCGTCCTGGATGACGCGCCCGCCTTCGAGCACCACGATCCGGTCGAAATCCTTCAGCGTTGAGAGGCGGTGCGCGATAGCGATGACGGTCCGCCCCTTCATCAGATTGGCCAGGGCGTGCCGGATCGCCTCCTCGGAATCGGCGTCCAGCGCCGAGGTCGCCTCGTCGAGCAGCAGGATCGGCGAATCCTTCAGGATGGCGCGGGCGATGGCGATGCGCTGGCGCTGACCGCCGGACAGCTTCACACCCCGGTCGCCCACGATCGTGTCGAAGCCCTCCGGCAACGCCTCGATGAAGTCGGTGCAATGCGCCGCCGCGGCGGCCTTCCAGACATCCTCGTCCGACGCGTCCGGCCGGCCGTAGCGGATGTTCTCGCGCAGCGTCCGGTGGAACATCGACACGTCCTGGGGCACCACCGTGATGGCTTCGCGCAGGGAATCCTGCGTCACCCGGTTGATGTCCTGACCATTGAGCAGGATCTTCCCGCTCTGGACCTCGTAGAAGCGCTGGAGCAGCGAGAAGAGGGTCGATTTACCGCCACCCGACTTGCCCACGAGACCGATGCGCTGCCCGGCCTCGATCTTCACGTTGAAATCCGTGAAGACCGCGCGACCGTCGGGATACGAGAAGGCGACGTGATCGAACTCGATCTCGGCGCCGGTGCCCGAAAGCGGCATCGCTTCGGGATGGTCGATCAGGTCGTGCGGCTGAAGCAGGGTATGCAGGGCCTCCGACAGCCGGGCCGTATGCTGGGTCGCATCCACCAAGGCGACGGCGAGGTCGCGCGTGGCGGCGAGGATACGGATGCCGAGGGTGCAGACGAGGACCACCTGTCCGTTCGTGGCCTGGCCCGCTTCCCACATGGTGATGGCCCAGTAGAGCAGGCCGAGCACGGCGAAGACTGTGAGGATCGCGTGAACGATCCGAAGCTTCTCGAGGTAGAGCAGCGAGGAGCGGCGCGACCGCATCTCGACGCCGATGGTGCCGTCGAAGCGCTTGTATTCCCGCTTGAACGCCGAGAAGGCGCGGACCAGCGGCATGTTGCCTACGAGATCCACCATCTCGCCATCCACGCTCGCGGCTTTGGCCGCGAAGTCGTGGTGGAGCGGCTTTCCCGCAGCCGCCATCTTGAACATCAGGATGACGACGGCGGCGAAGATGCCGGCCAGGACGCCCGCCATGGTGAGGTTGACGGTGCCGATATAGACGATCGACAGGAAGGCCGCGACGCAAGGCGGCATCACGTTGAACACGAACATGTTCTCGACCGTGAAGATCGCGTTAGAGGTTGCGGTGATGCGCGAGGCGAGAGTTCCGGGCTGCCGGTCGGCGAAGAAGGACGGCGAATGCCCGGTCATGTGCCGGAACAGGTCGCGGCGGATATCACCCGTGACACCGACGAAAGTGAAGGATCCGACGAGGCTCGCCACGCGCCAGAGCATGTTGTCGGCAGCGATGAAGGCGATGAGGACGGCCAGTGCGCCCCAGATCAGGCCTGCATCCGGCCCCTTGCTCAGGGCATCGACGACGCCCTTCAGCGCGTAATCCGTGCTCACGGAGAAAGCGACGGCTCCGAGGACAGCGCAGAGGATGACCAGATGGGGAAGGGCCCGCCGCTTCAGGTAACGGGAGACGAAGGCGAAGGGCCTGTCGGCATAGACGCAGAGGTCTTCCATATGGGTGACCATCCCGGTGCTCATTCTTAACTGTCGGATTCTGACGTGACCCTGCAAGCAGGCAGCACGGAACCGTGAACCTATAGGTCGCAACGCAAATCTCGTCCAAGCGTTGCAGGCTGCCGTCAAGCTTGCGCTCTTATACCGAGGAAACCTGAACGGGTCTTGAGCGGCAAGCGAATTCGATGCCGTACCCCCATCAGGTCGCCTCCACCTGACGGGTCTCCGGCATGATCAGGGCGAGGAGGGCGAAGCCCGCCAGACCCACGATGGCGAGGCCGAGGAAGGCGCTGTGGCTGCCGAGGTGGTCGGCCATGATTCCGGCCAGCGACGTCGACAGGGCAGCGCCGATGCCCATGGCGGTTCCCACCGCACCGAGGGCGAGATTGAACCGGCCGGTGCCGCGCGTGACGTCGGACACGACGAGGGGAACCATGACCCCGAACACGGCCGCCGAGACGCCGTCGAAGACCTGGATCGCCACGAGGAGTTCGGGGCTGTCGGTATAGGCGAAGAGCAGGCCGCGGATCGGGAGGGCGGCAAAGCCGATGAGAAGGAGCGGGCGGCGGCCCCATTTCTCGGCGGCCCGCCCGACCGCCGGGCCGGAAATCGCCAGGACGACCTGGGGCACCACGATGCAGGCTGCGATGAGCGCCGTGGCGGTTTCGCTGGCCCGTAGGGTCAACATGCTGCCCACGAGAGGCAGCATGGCCGCGTTGGCCAGGAAGAAAAGGGTCATGCAGGCGGCAAAGCACAGGAGGGGGCGATTGGTGACGATGGCCTTCAGCGCGCTTTCCTTCGGCCCCGACTCCACCGCCTCGGCTTGGCGGGCCTGCAGCGGTGCCGCGCCCGGACGGATGAACGAGAGCGCGATCAGGGTCGGGATCATGAGGAAGGCGGTGAGGTAAAACACCGCGTCGTTCGACAGGTAGTAGCCGCAGGCTCCCATCAACGCCGCCGCGACCGCGTTGCCGAGCGCCGAGAAGCTCGCGTTGCGCCCCAGCCGTTCACCGGCACGTTTATGCCCCACCAACCCGATGCTGATGGCCGCGATGGCCGGCGTCAGGATGCAGCTCGCGGCCGAATGGGCCGCCATGGCGAGCAGAACGATGAGGAAGCTCGGCCACATGGCGAGGGCGAAGGCGCTGAGCGAGATCGCCACGACCGAGAGCCCCGCCGCGAAGCGTCGCGAACGAACCGCATCGACGAAAGCACCGCCCGGCACCTGACCGAGCAGGCTGACGAGGCTGCCCACCGTGAGGGCGAAACCGATGTCGGATTGCGTCCATTGCGCCTGCGTGAAGTACACGGCGAGGAACGGACCGAACCCGGTCTGGAGGTTCGCGACGAAGAACGCGAAGGCGTCGAGCCCGCGGCTGCTTCTCACCGAAACGGCCTGCATGTCGGTCGAAGCCTCTCCGGGCATCTCGGCATAGGCGTCACGCCGGGGAACCCCTCGCGGTCGGAATTCCGACCGGGGCACTTCGCGGGGTTTGATGACGCGTCGATTCTGCGAGCGGGATGCCGTCATTTGTCCGGCGATTTCTCAGCCGGCTTGTCTGGCATGGGAGTGGCCGCAGGGGTCGACGGCGGCGTGACGGGAGCCTGGACCGGAGCCGCCGGAGTCGGTGCGGCGGGGGGCTGAACCGCAGGGAGCTGCGCTGCCGGGACTGGCGCTGCCGGGCCTTGCGCTGCCGGAACTTGCGCGGGAGCGACTTGCGCAGGGGCCACCTGAGCGGGCGGAGCCGCTTGGCCGGCCGCCGCGTCGCCGTCGGGCGGAACGCTCGGGCTCGCCGGGCCGAGGACGACGATGGGATCGCCCGGCTTGTATTCCGGCGAGACGCGAACCTGGTTCCGGCTCAATTGGAGGACGAGGCGGCTCGGCTTGCCATCCGGCGAGAAACGCATGGCGCGCCAGTCCACCGCGATCTTGCGCGAGCCTACGCCGAGAAAGCCGCCGAAATCGATGATGGCGGCGCGTGGCCGACCATCCTTGTCGAGGATGATGTCGATGATCCGACCCATATCCTCGCCGGTGGAACTGCGCACGGCTTTGCCGAGCACACCCTCGTAATCCTGGGTATCCAGAACCGTCGCGGGTGTCCCTGTGGCCGGTACGGGCGGGGCAGCCGCCGGCTGTGCCGGAGCGGTGATCTGCGGTGGCGGCGCCGGCGGCGAGACAGGGGGTGCGGGTGCCGCGGGCGCGGCCGGAGACGCGTCGCTCGCCGCGCCGGTAGCCGGAGCGGTTCCCTCTGCTGCGGCTCCTGCGGCCCAAAGGGTAATCGACGCGGCGGCAACCAGCCGGACAGTTCTGAACACGTGCGTTCCCCGAAGAAGCATGTCGCCGGCTCCCGCTCGACCTCGGCCATCCCGAGACGTTCTCGCCTGGCATGGAGTGGGAAGGCGTATGAGAGCGGACCAAGGCGAAGTTGTGGATGACGGCGAACCGATCGGCAGAGGAGCGGCTCGTCCCGATCACGGATTGGCAAGAACCGGACCGTGGCGGTCATGGTGGCGTGCAGCGCGGAAGCTGTCCAGGCGAACCGGCGCCCGCCGACACGGAATTTTTCCCTGTCCGCCGCGTGAGGTATGACGAAAGCCCTGTGATCGTCTGGTTTTCGCCTTTTGTGCATCGTAGAGATGCGCGCAAGCGTGCCGAACCACCCGCGCGAACTGAGGTGGAATACTTTTGAGGAACTCGTCGATGCGTATCCCGTCGAAAGCCTGCGCTCTGGCGCTTCTTGCAGCGTCTTTGGGCGGTTGCCAGGCATTGTCCGGCGGCGGTGGCGTCATGCCTGAGAGCGAAGTCGGTCCTCCGCCCTCCATGCGCGGTGCCGTGCCCGGCGCTCAGCGCGCACGGGCGGCCGAGGTCGATCCCGATGGGGCGCCGCTCCAGACGGCTCCGACGCGGCGCCTGGACCTGCCGAAATCGGCCGGCGGCCAGACCCGCTCCCAGGCAGAGGCGGAGCGCCGGATTCGCCGTGAGGACATCGAGGGCGAAACGACCAGCCGTTCGAGCTCCGGCGGGCTCGCCCCGCAGATGGGGTCGGGCGGCAGTGTCGGCCTCGGCGGGAAGTTCTAGAACCGCGCGACGCGACTGACGGATTCTAAAAGCGCCGCCGATGGAGCCCCCATCGGCGGCGTTGTCGTGTGTGAGGGCGACGATGCCGGTCAGACGAGATCGGCACCACGCGTGTCGGTATCGACCCGACCTTCGGCGGCAACGAGTCCCGTCAGGCCAGCGAGGAGCACGCCGGAAGCGACGAGGGCGAGGGCAATGGCTGCGATGAACATGCCCTCAGTGTTCCTCATCGCGCTTAAGGGATCGTTCTCCGTCGCATCTGGGCGGTGTTCCGAGATCGCGCAGATGCGGCGATTCCGGGGGAGGAACGAAAAAAGATTGCACGCTGCCGTGATGCGGCATCGTCCGGCGACGTACCGTCCTGCCACCCGGCGCAGACCCGATCCTCTCCTTACCACTGGATCATGCGGCGCTTCTCTCGCGAACCGCACAGCGAAGGCCTCGGAACGACTCGGTTGTCTTCCTAACGCATTGTCGGACGACAGGTTTTTCGGACGATGCCCGTTTCGATGCCGCCGGGCCGCTCTGTCGTCCCAAATGACGATCATAGAGGGAGCGGCCGTCATGCGGATCGGATCGCGTCGGGACGGAAGTCCGTGCTCCCGCCTTCGTGGGCTTGCAATATCCCCGCTATCCCCGTCCCTTCTGTGGATGGGCGGCGGGGTCTACGTGATTCCCTCTTGGAACGCTCTCAGCACCGCTTAGTTGTTGCAGCTATGCGCTCCGAGGCCCTTGGCCGTGGGCGTGACGGCGCTCAAAGCCAAAAACCGGAGGAACTCATGGCAACCAAGACCACCACCAAGGCAGCCGACAAGCCGGCCGCTGCCAAGAAGACCGCTGCTCCGAAGGCTGAAGGCGCCGCTAAGCCCAACGCGCTGCAGCAGCCGCTGAAGCCCTCCGAGGAACTCGCGGCCGTCGTCGGCTCCGCAGCGCTTCCGCGCGGCGAGGTCGTCAGCAAGGTTTGGGAATACATCAAGAAGCACAATCTCCAGAATCCCGAGAACAAGCGCGAGATCCTGGCCGACGACAAGCTGAAGAAGGTCTTCGGCAAAGACAAATGCACGATGTTCGAGATGAACAAGCACCTCGCTGCCCATCTCAAGTCGGCCTGATGCCGGTGCGGCCCGGCGCTCGAGTGGCGCCGGGCAGGCTCTCTGTGAGTTTCGGCGCGTCCGCTAGCGACTCGAGAGCATTGCGCTCAGGCAATGTGACGGATCACTCCCCCATCGACGCGTAGGGCCGCACCGCTGGTGGCGCTGGCGGACGGACTGCAGATGTAGGCGACCATGCTGGCGACCTCCTCGACCGTCGCCAAGCGACGAATGAGCGAGGTCGAGCGGTGCTCGGCGACGAAGTCACGTCCCAGCTTGTCGAGATCGACCTCGCCGGTATCCTTCGCCATTTTCGCCATGAAGTCCGCGACACCCTCCGACAGGGTCGGCCCGGGCAGTACGCTGTTCACGGTCACTCCGCTTCCGGCCACCGTCTCGGCGAGGCCCCGTGACACGGCGAGCTGCGCCGTCTTCGTCATGCCGTAATGGACCATCTCGACCGGGATATTCAGGCCCGACTCGCTGGAAATGAAGACGACCCGCCCCCATCCGGCCTCGACCATGCCCGGCGTGTAGGCCCGCGAGAGGCGTATGCCGCTCATCACGTTGGTCTCGAAGAAGCGAAGCCAATCGTCGTCGGGGATCTCGAAGAAGGGCTTCGGTTCGAAGATGCCGGTGTTGTTCACCAGGATATCGACCTCCGGCAAACCCTTCACCACGGCCTCCGCGCCGCTCGCCGTGGCGATATCGCCGGGGGCCGCGATGAACGCCGTCGTGCCGGTCTCCTCCGTCAAGCGCCCGATCGCCGCCCGGACCCGGTCCGGTGTGCGCCCGTTGACGGCGACGGTGGCGCCCATTTCGGCGAGGGCCTTGGCGATGCCGTAGCCGATGCCGCCGGTCGAGCCGGTCACCAGGGCACGTCGCCCCTTCAGATTCATGTCCATGAATGTCTTCCTCCGTTGGCAGCCTCGTCGATCAACGCCTCAGGCGATGGGTGGCTGCGTTCGGGGATCAGCCCGTCGGCTGGCGCCGCATGATGCTGGAGACGGCACCGGCCGCTGACAGGGCGCAGGCGCACCAGAGCGCTGCCCCGATGGAGACGGCCGTTCCGCCGGCATGGGTCAGCCCGAAGATGACGGCGACGAGGGCCGCGCCGAGCGATTGCCCCGTCAGCCGCGCCGTCGATTGCATGCCGCTGGCTCCACCGCTGCGCGAACGCGGAGCGCTCGTGACGATCACCTTGTTGTTCGGCGCCTGAAACAATCCGAAGCCGATCCCGCAGACGGTCAGCCGCCAGGCGATATCCACCAGCGTTGGGGCGGCGGGGAGCAAAGCCAGCGCCGCGATGCCGCCGGCCATGAGCGCCAGGCCGATTCCGCCGAGAACACCCGGCGCGTACCGGTCGGCGAGGCGGCCGGAGACCGGCGCCGTGATCGCGATGGCGATGGGCCAGGGCGTCATCAGGAAACCGGTCTCGGTGGCGGAGAGGTGCAACGCGTCCTGGAAATAGAAGGGCAGGGCGACATAGGCCATCATCTGCGCCCCGAACGAGGCGATGGAGGTCACCATCGACAGGGCGAAGGCGGGAATGCGCAGCAGGTCCACCGGCAGCAGCGGTGTCGCGAGCCGGGCCTGATACAGGACGAAGACGGTGCCGACCGCGAGCCCGGCGGCGATCTCGGCAAGGGCGAGCCAGCGCCCATTCGCCTCGCCGATTCCATCGAGTCCGATGATGAGAAGGCCGAAGGTGAGGGCGTTGAGAATCGCGCTCGGGACGTCGAACCGGGCCCCGCTCACCGGCGTCACCGGCAGAGTCCGCGCGGCCACCGCCAGGGCTACGAGGCCGACGGGCAGGTTGACCAGGAACAGCCACGGCCAGGTCGCCACCGAGAGGATCGCGGCGGCGACGGTCGGGCCGGTCGCCGAGGCCATGGCGACGATGAGCGCCACGTTGCCGACCCCCCGGCCGATCATGCGATGCGGATAGATGAAGCGCACCAGGGCGATGTTCACGCTCATGATGCCGGCCGCACCGAGCCCCTGGGCGATCCGGGCGACGATGAGCCCGGGCAGGGAGGTCGACAGCGCACAGGCCAGGGAGGCCGCGACGAACACGACGAGGCCGGCGAGATAGACCTTCCGATAGCCCAGGATGTCGCCGAGGGAGGCAAGCGGCAGCAGCGACGCGGTCACGGCGATCTGAAAGGCGTTGACCACGAAGATCGCGGAAGCGGGGCTGACCCCGAGATCCTTCGCCATGGCCGGCAGCGCCACGTTGACGATGGCCCCGTCCAGTACCGCCATGGTCATGGCGAGTCCGATGGCGAGAAGCGCAAGCATGCGCTCTCGCACCGGCAGACCATCCATGGGTTTCGCGCCGGGCCGCGATCCGGCTCCACCGTTATTGAGAGGGTCTGCCTCGTGCGTCATCGCACAGAGCCGTGAACGATCCCTGCTCGCTTCGGCAAGTGCCCTATGTCACCCATCGATCGCAAAGACATCATCGAGGCGTTCCACCGGGGATCACATGCGTCTGGCGACCTTCCTGCTCGGCTTCCTTCTGGCGGTCACACCTTCTCTCACGCGAGCCGACGATGCCGGGCCCCTAGGAATTGGCCTGGAGGGCTTTGCCTATCCCCACCCCGTCTGGTTTCTCGACCTGACGCGGGACAACGAGCTGCAGCGCCTCGCCTACATGGATGTCACGCCGACCGGGACACCGAACGGACGCACCGTTCTGCTGCTGCACGGCCGTAATTTCCCGTCGAGTTACTGGGAGCCGGTGATCGGTGCCCTGGCGGGGGCGGGCTACCGCGTGGTCGTCCCCGACCAGCTCGGCTTCGGCAAATCGTCGAAGCCGGTGGGACCGTTCAGCTTCGACGTGATGGCGGCGGAAACCGTATCGCTTCTCGATGCCCTCAATCTCCCGCGCGTCGATGTCGTCGCGCATTCCATGGGCGGTATGTTGGCTGCCCGACTTGCCCGAAACGCGCCGAGCCGGGTGAACAGCCTCGTCCTCGAAGCGCCGATCGGTCTCGAGGATTATCGCTTCACCGTCCCGCCCGTTTCCAACGACACGCTTCTCCGCATCGAAGGCGGTGTCACCGCGGACGTCTACCGGCGCCAGCTGATGACGAATTACGCGCTGTCGCTTCCGTCCACGGCGATCGAGCCCTTCGTGGCGATCCGCGAGCGCGTGAAAGGTTCGGGCGAATATCCGCGCTGGCTCCAATCCTTCGTCAATTCCTACCAGATCATCTGGGGTCAGCCGGTGGTGCACGAGATCCCGCTGATCGCCGCGCCGACCCTGTTCATCATGGGCGCAAACGATCGCAATGCACCGGGCAAGCCCTTCGCCCCCGAGAACCTGCGCGCCGCCATGGGCGACAATGCCGGCCATGCCAAGAGCCTGGCGGCCCGGATGCCGGACGGACGGGCGGTCGTCTTCGAGGGCGTCGGCCACCTCGTCCATATGGAAGCGACCGATCGCTTCAACGCCACGATGATCGAATTTCTCAACGGCCATTGAACCGGGACGAACAAGGGAGCCCTCGGATGGATGTCGGCGTGATCGGGTTGGGCCGGATGGGCCGGGGTATGGTTCAGAGCCTCGTCCGGGGCGGTCATCGGGTGAGGGTCTGGAACCGAACCGCATCCGCCGCCGACGGTCTCGACGGGGTGACGGTCGCGCGTAGTGCAGCGGACGCCTTCACCGGGGATGCGGCGATCACCATGCTCGCCGACGACGCGGCCCTGCGTTCGGTGATCGTGGAGGGCGGACTTCTCGATTCCGGCACGCGGCCCGGCCTGCATCTCAGCATGAGCACGATCTCGGTGGCGCTCGCGCAGGAGCTCACCGCGATCCACGAGCGGGCCGGCGTGCCCTATATCGCCGCCCCCGTCTTCGGCAGGCCGGACGTGGCGCAGAACGGTGCCCTGAACATCGTCGTCGCCGGAGACCCGGATGTCATCGCAAAGGCGCAACCGCTGCTCGACGCCCTCGGCACGAAGACCTGGCCCTTCGGAACCGAGCCGTACCGGGCCAATGCGGTGAAGCTCGCGGGCAATTTCATGCTCATCGCGGCCATCGAGGCCATGGGCGAAGCCGCCGCCTTCGCCGAAGGGCATGGCGTCGCCGGTGCCGATCTCCTCGACCTTCTCACCAACACGCTGTTCGCCTCGCCGGTCTACAAGGGCTACGGCGCATCCATCGCCGCCGGGCGCTATGAACCGCCGGGCTTCGGTTTGAGGCTCGGGCTCAAGGATATCGGCCTCGCCCTCGCGGCATCGGGTCAGGCCGGCGTACCGATGCCTTTCGCCAGCGTGCTGCGCGACAACCTCATCGATGCCGTCAGCCACGGCGACGGCGACAAGGATCTCGCCGCCCTGGCGCTGGTCTCGGCGCGGCGAAGCGGGCGGTAGGCCGATCCCGGGGGCGGCCGGGTTACAGGACTGGGGCAGCTTCCTGCTTGGTTAAAGCGCCCCCTCCCGCACCGCCCCCGGATCGGCAAGCGAGTGAAGCAGCCGCGCGGCGGAATGGGCGAAGCGCAGGGTCACCGCCTTGCGGCGGGCGCCGCTCAGCACATGGTCGACCGGGTCGCGCAGGATCGCGGCGCTGTAACCGTCGGCGATGATCAGCCCGGCCTCGTCGGGCGTCAGTCCTTCGGGGAGGGAATCGGGAACGGCGAAATAGAAGCGGTCGCAATAGTCCCGGTAATCCGGCCACTTCTTGTCGGCGCGGAAGTCGGCGACGCTGGATTTGATCTCCACGATGGTCAGCCGGCCGGCCGGGCACAGGGCGATGATGTCCGCCCGCCTGCCATTGGCGAGGGAGAATTCCGGGATCGTCACATGGCCAAGGTCGGCGAACAGCCGGCGGACCCCGCGCTGGACCTGGAGCGCGGTCGCCGATTGCCGGCGGTCCGGCGGCAGAACGAGATGGGCGAGGGCTGCTGACATGGCTTCGCTTGGGGATGGCTTCGCTTGGGGATGGCTTCGCTTGGGGATGGCTTCGCTTGGGGAGAGTGCTGTCTCGAATCGAATGTCCCGCCAGGGAATCAGGTCGGCCCGCCCTTGTCACCTGCGGCAGCCTGCCCGCCCGTCAGTGCGGCGCGGATCGCGTCGAACCCGTCGGTCAGCGCCGCCGGCCCGGGCTGCAGGATCAGAGGCGACTTGATCTCGTGGATACGCCCTACCGCCACGGCCGGGATCGAATCCCAGCCCGGCCGCTCGCGGATGCGCGCCATGTTCACCCGCTTGCCGCACCACGAGGCGAGGATGACGTCCGGCTGCGCGGCGATCACCTGTTCGGATGTGACGATCCTGTCCTTGGCCGCCGGCTGGCGGGAGAGGTCGGGAAAGACGTCGTCGCCGCCGGCATAGCCGATCAGTTCGGAGACCCAGCCGATGCCAGAGATCATCGGCTCGTCCCATTCCTCGAAATAGACCTTCAGGCGGGGCGGGCCGGCATTGTCGAGGGCGGCGGCGCCGAGGCGGTGGGCGTAACCCTGGGCCAGCGCGTCGGCCATCTCGCTGGCTCCGACCAGCGCACCCACGGTGCGGATCATCGCGAGGCAGCCGGCGACGTCGCGCTGGTTGAAGAGATGGACCGAGATTCCGGCGCGGGCGAGGTCGGCGACGATCTCGGCCTGCATGTCGGAGAAGGCGAGGACGAGGTCCGGCTGCAGGGCGAGGATCTTGGGCAGGTCGGCGCTGGTGAAGGCCGAGACGCGCGGCTTCTCCTTGCGGACGCGGGCAGGCCGCACGGCATAGCCGGACACGCCGACGATCCTGTCCTCCTCACCCAGCAGATAGAGGGTCTCGACGGTTTCCTCGGTCAGGCAGACGATGCGTTCGGGCGGGAACCGGCGCATGCGGCGTCAGGAGTTGAAGAAGCTGATGACGCCCGCGCCCGGCGCGAGCCAGACGAAGGCCCAGACGAAGGCCGAACTCCAATTGGCCAGCTGGAACGGCAGGCGCGGCACCTCGAACATCCCGGCGATGAGCGGCACCACCGCGCGGGCCGGGCCGATGAACCGGCCGATGACGATGCCCCAGGCGCCATAGCGCCGGCAGAAATCCTCGCCCTTGGCGACCATCTGCGGATAGCGTCTCATCGGCCAGATCGACTTGGCGCCGTGCTGGAAATAGCGGCCGATCTCGTAGGACACCCAATCCCCGAGCCCGGCGCCGATACCGCCCGCGATCACCATCGGCCAGAACGGGATGCCGCTGGCACCGATCAGCGCGCCGATGGCCACCAACAGCACGGTGGCGGGGACTAGGATCGACAGGAAGGCCAGCGATTCGCAGAAGGCGAGCACCGCGATGATGAGGGGTGCCCATTCCTTGTGCGTCTCCACGAAGGTCAGGATCGTGGTCTTCAGCGCTTCGAAATCCATGGATGCCCCTGCTCGTCGCGCCCGATGTGCGGGAAGGCCGCGATTCCGGCAAGGGTCGATCTCGTCACGAGGGCGGCCTCACGTCGGTTGTGAATGCACCACGGGACAAAACCGGCTACGACGCAGCCCGTCGCGCTCGCACCCGTCGAAGCAAGGCCGAATACGCCGATGAGAATTCTATCGATCCAGTCGCACGTCGCCTTCGGCCATGTGGGCAATGCCTCGGCGGTGTTTCCCATGCAGCGGCTCGGCGTCGAGGTCTGGCCGATCCATACCGTGCAGTTCTCCAACCATACCGGCTACGGCGCCTGGCGCGGCCGTGTGTTCGATGGGCCGATGATCGAGGACCTCGTGCTCGGTATCGCGGAGCGCGGTATGCTCGGGCAATGCGACGGCGTCCTGTCCGGCTATATGGGCTCGGCCGATATCGGCACCGCCATCGTGCGGGCCGTGGCGGCGGTGCGGAGCGCCAACCCGAAGGCGCTGTATTGCTGCGACCCGGTGATGGGCGATACCGGGCGAGGCATCTATGTCCGCCCCGGCATCCCTGAATTCCTGCGGGATCAGGCCCTGCCCGCCGCCGATATCGTCACTCCGAACCAGTTCGAGCTGAACTTCCTGTCGGGCCTGCCTACCGGCACCCTCGGCGAGGCCAAGGCCGCGGTGGCGGCGATCCAGGCTTTGGGGCCGCGCGTCGTGTTGGTGACGTCCCTGGTCACCGAGGACACCCCGTCCGAGTCCATCGACCTGATGGCGGGGGAGGGTGGCCTGTTCTGGCGCCTGCGCACGCCGCGCCTCGCCCTCGACGTGAACGGCGCGGGCGACGCCATCGCGGCCCTGTTCCTCGTTCATTACGCCCGCACGGGCTCGGCGGCTTTGGCTTTGGGCATGGCCGGTGCCTCGGTCTACGGCCTCCTGCGCCGCACGGCCGAGGCGGGTTCGCGCGAGATCCTCACCGTCGACGCGCAGGACGAGTTCGTGGCACCCAGCGAGACGTTTCCCGTAGAGCCGATCTGATGGTCAACGAAAAGGAAAAGCCGATGAGCCGCCGCTTCGTCACCCTCGACGTCTTCACCGACACGCCCTTTGCCGGGAATCCGCTGGCCGTGGTGCTGGATTCGGAAGGGCTCGACGACGCGGCGATGCAGCGGATCGCGGGCGAGTTCAACCTGTCCGAGACGGTGTTCGTGCTGCCGCCGACGGAAGCACGCCACAAGGCCCGCCTCCGCATTTTCACGCCCACGCGCGAGCTTCCGTTCGCCGGCCACCCGACGCTCGGGGCGGCGATCCTGCTTGCGTTGCACGATGCGAAATCCGGCCTCACCGACGCCACCGCCTTCGGTCTCGAAGAGACGATCGGTACCGTGGCCTGCGTCGTCGAGGCCGGCGAGGGGCGCGGCCGTGGGCGCTTCAAGCTCCCGATCCTGCCGCGATACGATGGCGAGGGACCGGACGCGACGCTCCTCGCGCAGATGATCGGGTTGGAGACGCAGGATATCGGCTTCGGGCGTCACGTGCCGAGCCGGCACACGGCAGGGCCGGCTTTCCTGTTCGTGCCGGTCAATACGCGGGCGAAGCTCGACGCGGCGCGTGTGGACCTCGCCGCCTTCTCCACCCTGGATCCTCAGACGGCGCTCTACCTCTACGCCGTGGACCCGGAGGGCCTCGGCCTCCGCTTCCAGACCCGGATGTTCGCGCCGCATCTCGGCGTGATGGAGGACCCGGCAACGGGGTCCGCCGCCGCGGCCTTCGCGGGCGTGATGATGGAGTTCGAGCCTCTCGGTGACGGCGAGCACGATGTCCTGATCCGCCAGGGCGTCGCCATGGGCCGTCCGAGCGAGATCGCGCTCCAGTTGGTCATCGAATCCGGAGCCCTCCAATCCGTCGAGATCGGTGGTTCGGCCGTGGTGATGAGCGAGGGGACCTTGCTTGTCTGACGGCTTCACCCTCACGCGGATCGAGGGGGTGACGGCGCGGCTGGTGCCGTTCGCATGGGAATGGGCGCAGGCCAACGCGGCTCTCATCTCCGAGAACTGGCGTCGGCGCTGCGCCGCGCGGTCCGGGCTGTTCGACGGACGCGTCCTCCTCGCGAGATCGTGCCGGCTCGAAGGGGCATTCTGTTCCGTCGAACTGTTCGAGACGTCCTACGCGAGCTTCATCACCCACAAGGACCTGGGCTCGCCCGACCCCACCGTTCTGAACGCCTTCGCGGCCATTGCCCCTCACGGGTCGGATGGCGCCGTGCTTCTCGGTGTCATGGGCGCTCACACGGCCAATGCCGGGCAGGCTTATTTCCCCTGCGGCACGCCGGATCTCGACGACGTGCGTGACGGTGACACGGTCGATCTGGCCGGCAGCGCCGAGCGCGAGTTCGTCGAGGAGACCGGCATGGCACTTCCGGCCGGTGCGCAGAACCGATGGCTTCTGCTTCGCGGAAAGAGCCAGGCGGCATTTCTGCGGCCCGTGACGTTCCCCGATCAGGCAAATACGCTGCGGCAGGACATGGAGCGCCATCGCCTCGCCGAGATCGACCCTGAACTGGCTGGTTTCATCACGGTCGCGTCCAGCGACGAGATCGACGCCCGGTCGATGCCCGACTTCGTCCAGGCTTACCTTCGCTACGCATTCCCGCCGCCGAGCGCTTCCGCATCCTCGAACGGCTGACGCAAAACCAGGGCTGGAGTCGATATCGCGCGGGCCACCCTATCGCACCGGGCGCAGGACCAGCCGGTCGCCCCGCACCTCGTAGGAGCCGAGCCTGTCGAGAAAGCTCATCCCGAGGAGGTTGCCCGACAAGGCGCCGCGGCGGCTCACCAGGGCCGAGACGCGCCGTTCGGTGATCGTGCCCACGGTGAGGCTGTCGAGATAGACGGGGGCGGCCATCGCGGTGCCGTTGGCGGTCGAGACCCGGATCGAGAAGTCGGAGTCCGGCGGCGCGATCCCGATGGCGGCCGCGTTCTCCGCCGTGAGGACGACGGAACTGGCGCCCGTATCGAACTGGAAGACCTGGGCACGGCCGTTCACCGCTGCCCGCACGGAGAAAGCCCCGTCCGCCCGGCGGTTGACCGTGACACTTCCATCGCCAGACGTCACGGCGCTGCCGGGCCGCAGCGTCCCGACAAGGCGATTGCCGACATCCCCGGCCTCCTCCTTGTAGGCGTAGCCCGCGACCAGGGCGACGGTGAGGGCGGCCCAGAACAGCAGCGCCTTCAGGTTGGTGCCGATCTGTTGGCTGAACCGATGCCAGAACCCGGCGAGGAAGATCGTCAGCAGGGTTCCGCTGAAGGCGAGGCGTGCGAGCTGGTCCTTGTCCAGCCCGGCCACCGTGCTCTCACCATCCGAGAGGACGAGAAAGGCGACGATGCCGAGAAGGATCGCGAGGGCGGCGTAGATCATGGCCCGGCCACGGCCTTCCCACGCAGGGGATAAGCGGCGCGGAGGCGATGCCCGAGGATCGCCATGATGGCTTGCCGCTTCGTCTCCGACAGCGAGCCCCACATCCCGATCTCTTCGCGCGTGCGTCCGCAGCCCTCGCAGAGCCCGGTCGCCGCGTCGAGAATGCAGAGCTTCGTGCAGGGGCTCGAAGCCCTCGGGGCGACAGGCTGGGTCATGGCCGTTCCATGCCCTCAGGCGTGGGTCGCGATCAAGCGCCAAAGTGCCATGGTCAGCGCGGGACCGTCGCCACGAGGCCGAGAAGCGCCGCGATCTCCGCCACCTGCTGGCAGGCTCCGATGACGTCGCCGGTCTGGCCGCCGATCTTGGCGCGGGCCAGGGCGGTGAGGCCGAGGGATGCTCCCAGCGCCAGGGCGGGCATCAGCACCATGCCGAGGACGGGCAAGCCGGCGATCCAGCCAATCGCGACGAAGACGAGGGTGAGGGACACGACGATTGCGATGGTCCGGCGATCGGGCACGCCCACCAACGCGCCCGCCCCGCCGGGACGGGCGGGGCCGAGCAGCACCATCGGCGCGAGCGCGGCGCTGCGCGAAAGGGACGCGGCCAGCAGGAGGGCCATCGCCGCCATGGCCCCGGTGCGATCGAGAAGGGTCGCGAATGCGCCGATCCTCAGGGCGAGGGTCAGGACGAGGGCGACGCCGCCATAGGCGCCGATCCGGCTGTCGCGCATGATCTCGATGCGGCGCTCGCGCGTCGCGCCGCCGCCGAACCCGTCCGCCACGTCCGCGAGACCGTCCTCGTGCAGCGCCCCCGTCACCAGCGTCCCCGCCGCCACGGCGAGGGTCGCCGCCAGGAACGGCCCGAGATCCAGCCCCCAGGCGACGAGCAGGATCAGCGCGGAGGGCAGGGCGAGGATGAGACCCGCCACGGGCAGCAGCCGCGGCAGGGTGCGGAAGTCGGGCAAGCGATGTGGGTCGCCCTCGCCGGGAAGGCGCGGCACCGGTAGCCTCGAATAGAACCGCAGGCACATAGCGAGATCGTAGGCCAACGAAGCGCCCGGAAACGTGTCTTCCGGTTCCAGATCCCGGCCTTGTGTCATGGAGGCCTGCCTTCACCGTTCGCGCCCCGTTGGTTATAGCTCGCCCCACAGGCAGGCCGCCATACCGGACGCGCCGAGACCCAAGGCAAGTTTCGCGCGATGACCCAGACACCCCCGACCCACGATCATTCCGACCAGACGCCGTTCTCGGACATCCGCCGCCTGATCGCCTCCGTGCCGGGCGCGGACCGTGACGCCGTCGCGATGGTGCGCGAGCGGGATGCGCTGCTGACGAAGCCGGCCGGTGCGCTGGGTCGCCTCGAGAACCTCGTCGAATGGCTCGCGGCCTGGCAGGGCAAGGGCCAGCCCAGCCTCGACCGCCCCCTCGTCTGCGTTTTCGCCGCCAGCCACGGGGTCACCAAGCGCGGTGTCTCCGCCTTCCCAGCGGAGGTGAACCGCCAGATGCTCGACAATTTCGCGGCGGGCGGCGGCGCGATCAATCAGCTCTGTGCCGCCTACGGCCTCGGCTTCAAGGTCTTCGATCTCGCCATCGACCTTCCCACCGGCGACATCTGCGAAGGGCCAGCCTTCACCGAGAAGGAATGCGTCGCCACCATGGCCTTCGGGATGGAGGCCATCGCCGCAGGCACGGATTGCCTCGGCCTCGGCGAGATGGGGATCGGCAACACCACCATCGCGGCGGCCATCTACGCGGCGCTTTACGGTGGCGAGGCGGCGCATTGGGTCGGGCGTGGCACCGGCGTCGATGCGGCCGGAATCGAGCGCAAGGTCGCGGCCGTGGAGGCCGCCTTGGCCTTCCATTCCGGCCATCTCGACGACCCGCTTCAGGTGCTGTCGCGCCTCGGAGGCCGCGAGATCGCCGCGATGGCCGGCGCCATCCTGGCGGCGCGGATGCAACGCATCCCCGTGGTCATCGACGGCTATGTGGCGACGTCGGCCGCAGCGATCCTCCACGCCATCGATCCCACGATGCTGGACCATTGCCTCGCCGGCCATGTCTCGGCGGAGGGGGCCCATGCGGAGGTTCTGGAACGCCTCGGACTGGTGCCGCTGCTGGCCCTCGGCATGCGGCTTGGCGAAGCGTCGGGCGCCGCCCTCGCCATCGGTCTCCTGAAAGGCGCGCTCGCCTGCCACCGCGACATGGCGACCTTCGCCCAGGCGGGGGTATCGGGGCGCAGCGAGGCATAAACCGCCGCGACCCGCCGCGCGGATCTCGACTTCGCGCGGCTCCAGTCCGGTTCAGGCTGCGCGGGCCGCGCTTCGGCGACCGCGCAGGGTCGTCCCTGAATCCGCTTCCTCGGGGAGGTTGAGGGCGGGCAGCGTGTCCATGACGCGGCTCGCGGGGAAGATCACCACGACTTCCGTCCCCTCGCGCGGCTTGGATTTGAGGTGGAAGTTGCCGCCATGCAGGTCGACCAGCCCCTTCACGATGGGCAGGCCGAGACCCGACCCCTGTTCGGCCGTCTTGATCGCCAGGGAGCCGCGACCGAACGACGACATGACCGTGCCGAGTTCGTCCTCGGGAATGCCCGGCCCGCTATCCTTCACGCTGACATATTGCCCGCCCGACGCCGTCCACCCGACCTTGATCGTGATGTCGCCGCCCGGCGGCGTGAATTTCACCGCGTTGGACAGGAGGTTGAGCACGATCTGGCGCAAGGCCCTCTCGTCCGCCCAGATGCGGGGGAGGGCGGGATCGATGAATTCGTGGAAGGCCTGACCCTTTCCACGCGCCCGCAGGGCGACCATGTGGCGGCACTCGTCCACCGCATGGGCGAGCTGGATCGCCTCCTCGTTGAGCTCGTAGCGCCCTGCCTCGATGCGCGACAGGTCGAGGATCTCGTTGATGAGGTTGAGCAGGTGCATCCCGCTATCGTGGATGTCGCCGGCATATTCCTTGTACGACGGAGCCACGTGGGCGCCGAAAACCTCGTTCTTCATCACCTCCGAGAAGCCCAGGATGGCGTTCAGCGGCGTCCGCAATTCGTGGCTCATGGTCGCGAGGAAACGCGACTTGGCGAGGTTGGCCTCCTCCGCGCGTCGCCGCGCCTCGTCGGAATTGCCCTTCGCCTGTTCCAGTTCGATGAAGATCGCGTCCTTTTCCGCCTGCGATTTCAGCGCCCCCACGGCCGACGCGTAGACGCGGCGGGCGAGCCCCAGGAAGAAGATCTGCGATCCGACCACCATGGTCACGAGCAGGATCGTGTCCATGTCCTGCGAGAACGCCAGCAGGGAGAGCGCCGCCAGGATCAGCGGGAGCAGCGCGGCGGCGGCGGCAGCGGGCAGGGTCGCCGCCAGCATCGCGGCCACCGCGGCGGCGATGACGAGGCCGAACAGTACGAAAATGCGGGCGCTGGGCGCGGCTACGAGGATCATCAAGGCCCATGCCGAACTCTGGACGATCTCGCTCAGCATGAAGGCGCTGCGCCAGCGTCTCACCGAGACTGTGTCCGCCGATTGCCGGAGGAAATGATTGGTCAATCCCATCGAGAGGCCGACGCCGCAGATCAGGCAGACGGCCCAGGACAGGGCGACGGGAATCGGCACCCACAGGGAGGACGCCCCGGCGATGACGAGGCCCAGAACGGCATGGGTCAGCCCGGCCCCCGAACGGTACTCGGCGTAGATCCGGAGCAGCTCGTAATCGAAGGCGCGTTCGAGCCCGTTCGTCGAGGTCAGCCGCTCGCGTGCCGAACGGATGTCGCGGGCCACTTTGCGGCGGCGAACGGATTCCGGTGCCGAAGGACCGCGTCCACGCTGAACCATCTCCGCTGTCAGGTCCGACATCACCGTCTTGGGGATCTTGCGAGGGAAAACGGAGGTCGAAAGGACCTCGGCCTGTCGGTGCAGCGACAAGGCCAAGGTGCGCCAGATACGTTAAGAACGGCCTGCCGTGATCCGAACACTTGTCTCTAAATCGCGTGGCTTCACTCCGCTGGCACCTATGCAGGCCCCGATCCGGCTGCCCGCCTGGTGTGCGAAAGCGCACATTTCCCAGGTCGATTCAGTATTTAGAAGTAGTCGAGCTTAAAGTCGGAGAGATGTCATGCTGAAGCTGAATGTCGACGGTGCGTCGCATGAAGTCGATGCCGATCCCGACATGCCGCTCCTCTGGGCGTTGCGCGATCATCTGGGCAAGACCGGTACGAAATATGGGTGCGGCATCGCTCAATGCGGCGCCTGCACGGTGCATCTCGACGGCCAGCCCGTCCGCTCCTGCCAGACCCGCATCGGCGATGTGGGCGAGGCGAAGATCACGACGATCCAGGGTGTGTCCGGGCGGGTGGCGGAGGCGGTTCAGACCGCGTGGCGCGGCCTCGATGTGGTCCAGTGCGGTTATTGCCAATCGGGCCAGATCATGTCGGCCATCGGTCTGCTTTCGACCACGCCGAAGCCGAGCGACGCCGAAATCGACAGTGCCATGGACGGCAACATCTGCCGCTGCGGCACCTATCAGCGTGTCCGCGCCGCGATCCACGAGGCCGCGCGCTCCCTCGCCTGATCCGCACCGAAGGCCGGCCCAAGGGCCGGCACACTCCTGAACCCATGCAATGCCCGCCGTCGTCGCCCTGGAGGAAGCCATGCTGAAGGTCCGTCAGACCAAATCCGAGGCGGCCGCCCCCCGTCCGTCGCGCCGCGCCTTCCTCGGCGGAGCCGGCGTCGCGGCCGGCGCCCTGGTGATCGGCTTCACCCTCGACCCCGCCAAGCCGGTGCGCGCGGCGGCCGGGCCCGATCTCTCCTCCGCCCCGGCTCAACCCAACGCCTTCGTGCGGATCGCCGCCGACGACACCGTCACCGTACTGATCAAGCATCTGGATATGGGGCAGGGCAATACGACGGGTCTCGCCACCATCCTGGCCGATGAACTCGATGCCGACTGGTCGCGCGTGCGCGTGGCCTTCGCACCCGCCGATGCGAAGCTCTACAACAACCTTCTGATGGGGCCGATCCAGGGGACCGGCGGTTCGACCGCCGTGGCCAATTCCTGGTTCCAGCTTCGCAAGGCCGGTGCCGCCGCCCGCGCGATGCTCGTCACCGCGGCGGCCGAGAAATGGTCCGTCCCGGCCTCCGAGATCACGGTCTCGAACGGCACGGTCAGCCATCTCGCCTCGAAGCGCGAGGAGCGGTTCGGCGCCCTGGCGGAAGCCGCCGCGGCGGTGCCCGTGCCACAGCAGCCGAAGCTGAAGGACCCGAGCCAATGGGTCCATATCGGCAAGAAGCGTCCGCGCCTCGACTCCGCTGCCAAGACGGACGGCACCGCGATCTATTCCATGGACATCCGCCGGCCGGGCCAGGTGACGGCGGTGGTGGCACATGCCCCGCGTTTCGGCGGCATTGTGGCGAAGGTCGACGACAAGGCCGCGCGGGCGGTGCCGGGCGTCATCGACGTGGTGACGATCCCCACGGGCGTCGCCGTTCTCGCCAAGGATACGTGGTCGGCCATGAAGGGCCGCGACGCTCTCTCGGTCACCTGGGATGAGAGCGCTGCGGAGAAGCGCTCCTCGGACACGATCCTCGCCGAGTATCGCGAGACGGCCAAGCGGCCCGGAATCGTCGCGTCGGAGAAGGGCGATCCCGCCGCCGCTCTCGCCGGTTCGGCCAAGGTCATCGAGGCGGAATTCACCTTCCCCTACCTCGCCCACGCGGCCATGGAGCCGCTGAACGCCACGATCGAGCGCGCATCCGACGGCAGCTACGACATCTATGCCGGCCTGCAATTCCAGACGATCGAACAGGCAGTCGCCGCCGCGACCCTTGGCGTCACGGCCGACAAGGTCAGGCTGCACACGCAATGGGCCGGCGGATCGTTCGGACGACGGGCGACGCCAACGGCCGATTACATCGCCGAGGCGGCCTCGATCATGAAGGCGACCGGCGGCAAGGCGCCGGTCCATCTGGTCTGGACCCGCGAAGACGACATGGCGGGCGGCTATTACCGCCCGATGGTGCTCCACACCCTCAAGGCCGGGATCGACGCCAAGGGCGCCGTCACCGGCTGGCAGCACCGGATGGTGGGCAAATCGATCATGATCGGATCGCCCTTCGAGGCGATGCTGGTGAAGAACGGCGTCGATTCCACCACCGTCGAGGGCGCATCGGACACGCCCTACGCCATCCCGGCCTACCGGTTCGAGGTCCATAACGCCCGTGAGGGCGTCCCCGTCCTGTGGTGGCGCTCGGTGGGCCACACCCATACGGCGCAGGCGATGGAGGTGTTCATCGACGAGCTGGCCCATGCCGCAGGGGCCGACCCGCTGGCTTACCGCCTCGGGATGCTCGGCGGCGCGCCGCGCCTCTCCGCCGTCCTGAAGCTCGCCGCCGAGAAGGCGGATTGGGCCAAGCGCAGTAGCGGCAAGGGCCAGGGCCTCGGCATCTCGGCGCACGAATCTTTCGGCTCCTACGTGGCGATGGTGGCCGACATCACGGCGGATGGGAGCCATGTGAAGGTCAACCGCATCGTCGCGGCGGTGGATGTGGGCATCGCCGTGAACCCCGACGTGATCCGCGCCCAGGTGGAGGGATCGGTGGGCTTCGCGCTCTCCTCCGTGCTGCGCAACAGGATCACGCTGACGGACGGGGTGGTGCAGGAGAAGAACTTCGACGCCTACGAGCCGACGCGCATGAGCGAGATGCCGGTGGTGGAGGTCCATATCGTGGCCTCCGACGTTGCCCCGACCGGCATCGGCGAGCCGGGCGTGCCCGTCATCGCCCCGGCGATCTCGAACGCGATCTTTGCCGCGACGGGCCAGAGGCTGCGCTCGCTGCCCCTTGACCTGAGCGGGTTGAAGGGGGTCTGAGCCCGATCGGGAGCGCGCCTCCGCCAGTCGCGGCGGCGTCAGCGCCTCAGGAAGTCGATGAGGTCCGTCGTCAGACGCTCGTGATGGGTGAGCGGGATCGCGTGCGGAGCCCCCTCGTAGATTTCGAATTCCGCGCTCGGCACGGCTGAGGCCGCGACCTTTCCGGTGACGTCTATCGGCACCGTCTGGTCGGCATCGCCATGGATGATCAGGCAGGGCACCGTCACCTTCGCCATGTCGGGACGGAAATCGGTCTCGGAGAAGGCCTTCACGCAAGCGATGGTGGCCCTGGGCGAGGCCAGCATTGCGACCTGACCGGCCCAGGCGATCATCTCGGGCGATGCTGGCGAGGTGAACATGCCGGCACCGAAGAATCCCTTGTTGAAATTGGCGAGGAAGGACGGCCGGTCCATCCTCAGCCCGTCGATGATCTCCTCGAACACGCCGGCATCCACGCCATCGGGATGGTCCGGGGTCTCCAGCATCATCGGCGTCACCGCCGAGATCAGGACCGCCTGGGAGATCCGGGCGCTGCCGTGCCGCGACAGGTAGCGCACCACCTCTCCGCCCCCCATAGAGAATCCGACCAGGGTCACGTCGGTGAGGTCGAGGGCGTCCAGCACCGCTTTCAGGTCGTCGGCGAACGTATCGTAATCGTAGCCCTGCCACGGCTGCTCCGAGCGTCCGAACCCACGGCGGTCATACGCGATGGTCCTGAAGCCCGCCTCGGCCACGGGTACCATCTGATATTCCCACATATCCGCGTCGAGGGGCCAACCGTGGAGGAACACGACGGGCCGCCCGTGACCCCAATCCTTGTAATAGAGGCCGGTGCCATCCTGCGCGGTGATGAAGGCCATGGGGTACTCCCTGTGTTTCTCGGTAGGGCATGCTCGCGGGGGAGGCCGGCGTCGTGGGCTCCTCCGACGATTCAAGCGCGGGGTGCGGCCTCTCGTTCCCACGTCCCGTACTCCCAGGATCCCGTGTTCACACTACCTGTCACGACGCATGACCTCGTTCGAATCGACCGCCGCGTCCCTCCGTGCCTGCCGCCTGTGCCGCGATGCGCCGCTCTATGGGGCGCGCCTGCCGCAGGAGCCCAAACCCATCGTCCAGGGCTCGAGTTCGGCGCGTCTCTGCATCGCCAGCCAGGCTCCGGGGAACCGGGCGCACAAGAGCGGTGTCCCGTTCATGGATCCGTCCGGCATCCGCCTGAGGTCGTGGCTCGGCCTCTCCGAGCCGGATTTCTACGACGCCAGCCGGCTGGCCATCGTGCCCATGGGGGCGTGTTTCCCTGGCCTCGACGCGAAGGGGGGCGATAAGCCGCCGCGCCGTGAATGCGCCGAACGCTGGCGGGATACGCTGTTCGAGGGCCTGCCCGAGATGGAACTCATCCTGGTCATCGGCCAATACGCGCAAGCCTGGCATCTCGGCCGGGTCGAGGGCGGGCTCACCGCCATGGTGCGCAACTGGCGAACCATTCTCGATGAGCCGCGCAGGCCGCGCGTGCTTCCCTTGCCGCACCCGTCCTGGCGGAACAACGGCTGGCTCCGGACCAATCCGTGGTTCGAGGCCGAATTGCTGCCGGTGCTGAAGGAGGAGGTTTCCCGGGTGATGACGCGTGGGTGACAGGGCCGCCCGCGTTGACATGGAGCGCCGTGGCGGCGATCCGTCACCCGATCCCCCGGAGCCTTCCATGTCCCACGCCGCCAACGATCCGCGAGACCGCCTCATCGTCGCCCTCGACCTGCCGAGCGTGGCCGAGGCCGAGGCGCTGGTGGACCGCATCGGCGATGCCGCGACCTTCTACAAGATCGGGTACCGGCTGGCCTATTCCGGTGGCCTTCCCCTGGTGCAGCGGCTTTCGCGAGCGGGCCTGAAGGTCTTCATCGACCTGAAGCTGCACGATATCGGCAATACCGTGGAAGACGGCGTCCGGGCGCTGTCCGACCTCGGCGCGACCTTCCTCACCGTCCATGCCTATCCGCAGACCATGCGCGCCGCCGTTCGGGGTGCCGGCCGGGGCGGGCCGACGATCCTCGCCGTCACCGTGCTCACCTCCTACGATCAAGCCGATGCGGACGAGGCGGGCTACGCCATGCCCATCGCGGATCTGGTGGCTTTGCGCGCGAGGCAGGCGGCCGAGGCCGGGATCGGCGGCATCGTCTGCAGTGCCGTCGAAGCAGCCTCCGTAAGGTCCGCCATCGGCCCGTCGCGGCTGATCGTGACTCCCGGCATCCGCCCGGCAGGCGACGATCTCGGCGACCAGAAGCGCGTGCTGACGCCGGCGGCCGCCATGGCGGTGGGGATCGATCACATCGTCGTCGGCCGGCCGATCACCCAGAACGCCGATCCTCGCGCCGCGGCGCAGGCGATCCTCGCCCAGATGGGCTGATGATCTCGGCGCGCTACAGCGGCTCGGCCGGTTCCCTGGCCTTGACCGGGGTGGCGGTCAAGGCGGGTTCGTGGAGCGCCCGCAACAGGAAGGCGATCATTGCGTCGATGGGTGGCGCCGGCGCATTGGGGTACTGACTGACCAGAACGGGATGGCAATAGCGCGTGATCGCCACGTGCAGGCACGCAGCGGTGGTCGCGGGATCCTCGACCTGGAACTCGCCGCTGCGGACACCGTCCGTCACCACCCGTTCCAATGCCGCGCCGATCCGGTCGATATGGTGCCGGCACACCCCCCAACTCTCCGTCATGGCGGCTTCCACCATCTCATGGATGCGCGGGTTGTCCTTGCAGCGCTCGATACAGTCGCGGTGAAGCTCCCGGATGATTTCCGCGACCCGCTGGTCCGCGCTGAGGCCGGGAGCCACGGCGATGCCCGCGATCAGTGCCTCGACCTCACGGGTGACGCGTTCGACCACCGCCTCGTTGATGGCTTTCTTCGATTCGAAGAACCGATAGACATTGGCCGGGCTCATCCGGAGCGTCTTGGCGATGTCGGAGACGGTGGTCTTCTGGTAGCCGATCTCGCGAAAGAAACGCTCTGCCGTCGCCAGAATCCTGCATCGTGTCGTGGGGGCCGCGTCTTCCAGGCTCGCCTGCAACGGGTCGACGGTGATTGTCATAAACGGACCCTAAATCTCCTGCCTCCAGCCGTCAAAAACACGGCGTTGAACAGTGGATCATCGCACGGAACAGATGAACGGCGCAGGAATGATCCCAGCGCTAAATCGAAGCGGCTCATCCAAGAAACGGTGAGGTCGGCGGAAGGTCTCATCGGACCATCATGAACGATGGATTTGAGGTGGTGGCCGGCGCACGTCGGGACACCGCGTCGGATGTCCGGAGCCACTCGTGTCTTTACCGCCCAGGGATCGCTGACGGCGACGATCCACGATTGCGGGGCGGCCTACGCGCCGTCAGTGATACGACATTCCGGACAGGAGGCCGGGACCGTCGGCGTTCCCGCGAAGAGATGGGTCGAAGAGGACTGCAATAACGAATGTCGGGCTCACGATACAAATGGGCCGTGGCCGAAGCGGACGCTCATATCGCGGCCGGCTCGCGGGCGTGCGTTTACGAGCCGAACTGCGATCCGAGCTGTTCCAGATACTCGGCCAGGTCCACGCCGCCGACACGCTTGCCGTAATCGAACCGCATGCCCTGCCGGATATCGACGCTCGTCTGCTTCGTCGTCAGCGTGAAGGGCTTCACGCAGATCCAGGCGCCGTCGCGGCGATGTTCGAAGAAATTCAGGATCTCGTGCTTGGCCATCGCAGCCTCCGGTCGAATCTCCAGATCAACCGCTAAGCCGCGTCAGAGTTCAGCCGTCTCGAACTTATATTCGGTTCCAACCTGAGCTTGGCCGTAAAGACAAACCCCCGTGCACTGCAACATTGCCGAAGCAATGCACGGAGGAAGGTCGGTTCAGGCAACAGCCTTCAGGGCGCCGGTCTTGGTATGGAAGTCCGGTCCGTTGAAGGTTTTCTCGACATAGCCGGCGCGGATGAGGAAGTCGCCGAAGCGCTCGCCCGCCGTCTTGCCCTGCGCATAGGCCGCGAAGAGCGGATCGAGGATGGTCCTGATCTCGGAGCTGCTCACATCCTCGGCGTACAGCTTGCCGAGGCGCGAACCATCGAAGGCGGCACCGAGATAGAGGTGGTAGCGCTCCGGGCCGCGACCGACGAAGCCGATCTCCGCGATGAACGGCCGGGCGCAGCCATTGGGGCAGCCGGTCATGCGGATCGTGATCTCGTCGTCCTGCAGCCCATGCGAGGCGAGGCTCTCCTCCAGTTCCGTCATCAGGTCCGGCAGGTAGCGTTCGCTCTCGGCGAGCGCCAATCCGCAGGTCGGCAGGGCGACGCAGGCGATGGAATTGCGACGCAGGGCACTGGCGCCCTTCTGCATCCCGTACTCGTCCACCAGCGCCTCGATCTCCGCACGCTTCTCGGACGGCACGTTGGCGATGATGACATTCTGGTTGCCGGTGAGGCGGAAGTCGCCCTCGTGGATCTCCGCGATCCGGCGGAGGCCCGCCAGGAGCTTCGGCCCGTCGCCCAGATCGTCCTTGATGCGGCCCGATGGGACGTAGAGGGTCAGGTGGTGGCGGCCATCGTCACCCTCGGTCCAGCCGAAGCGGTCGCCGTTCCCCGTGAAGGTGAAGGGCTTCGGGTCGGAGAGGGGCTTGCCGAAGCGCTTCTCCACCTCGGCGCGGAAGGCTGCGAGACCGTAGCGCTCGATCGTGTATTTCAGACGGGCGTTCTTGCGGTTCTTGCGGTTGCCCCAGTCGCGCTGGACCGTCATCACCGCCTCGGCGACCCGCACCGCCTCGTCCGGCTTGCAGAACAGCATCACATCGGCGGTACGCGGGAACGTGTCCGGCTCGCCATGGGTCATGCCCATGCCGCCGCCGACCGTGACGTTCCAGCCGGTGACTTTGTTCTTCTTGTCGAGGATCGCGATGAAGCCGAGATCGTGGGCGAAGACGTCGACTTCGTTCGACGGCGGCACCGCGATGACGATCTTGAACTTACGCGGCAGGTAGGTCTTGCCGTAGACGGGCTCGAATTCCGGTTCGCCGCCGATCACCTTCTCGCCGTCGAGCCAGATCTCGCGCCAGGCATTGGTCTTCGGCAGGAGCGTGTCGGAGATCGCCTTGCCGAGATCGTATGCCGCCTTGTGGGCACCCGATTGGGCCGGATTCGTCGACGCCATGACGTTGCGGTTCACGTCGCCGCACGCCGCGATGGTATCGAGCAGGGCGGCGTCGATGGCGGCCATGGTCCGCTTGAGGTTCGACTTGATGACGCCGTGATACTGGAAGGTCTGGCGGGTCGTCGCCCGCAACGTGCCGTTGGCGTAGGTGGTGGCGATGTTGTCGAGGACGAGCCATTGCTTGGGCGTGACGACGCCGCCGGCAATGCGCAGGCGGATCATGAAGCTGTAGGCCTTGTCGAGCTTCTTCTTGGTGCGCTCGGGGCGCAGGTCGCGATCGTCCTGCAGGTACATCCCGTGGAACTTCACGAGCTGGCCGTCATCCTCCGAGATCGCCCCGGTGGCATGCTTGAGCAGGCCATCCGCCAGGGTGCCGCGCAGGAAGCCGCTCGCGATCTTGATGTGCTCATTATGCGCGAGGCCCGCCTCGCGGGCCGCGTCGGCCTCGTCGATGGGACGGGTCGTCGGCGGGGTCTCGTAGGTGCGGGGAGGAGTCAGGTCGTCCATGGCGATGATCCGGTCTTGTTCAATTCATATTTGGGCGCCGCAAGCGCATCCCCATTTGAGCGGGGGAGGAACAACGCGCCCTAGTAGACGTCCTGCTGGTAGCGATGGGCCCGCTCCAGCGCCGCCACCGCGGCTTCGGCATCGGTGTCGCTCAGCGATTTGACCTCGGCATAAGCCTGGACGACGGCGTTGCGCACGTCCTTGGCCATCCGGTTCGCGTCGCCGCAGACATAGAAGCTGGCGCCGCCATCGAGCCATTCCACAACTTCCTTGGCGTGCTGGCGGATGCGGTCCTGCACGTAGATCTTCTCGGGCTGGTCGCGGGAGAAGGCGACGTCGATCTTCGTCAACGAGCGGTCTTCCAGGGCGTCCTGCCATTCGAGTTGGTAGAGGAAGTCGTGGGTGAAGTGGCGGTCACCGAAGAAGAGCCACGAGCGACCGGTGGCCTCGATGGCGCGGCGCTCCTGCACGAAGGCGCGGAACGGGGCGACGCCGGTGCCGGGGCCTACCATGATGATGTCGGTGGCCGGGTCCTGCGGCAGGCGGAAATGCCGGTTCGGCTTCAATTTCACCCGCAGCTTGGCGCCGTTCTTGATCCGGTCGGCCACATGGACCGAGGCGACGCCCGACCGGGAGCGGCCATGGCTGTCGTAACGAACGGCGACGATGGCGAGATGGACCTCGTCGCCCACTTCCTTGCGCGAGGAAGCGATGGAATAGGCCCGCGGCGGCAAGGGCCGCGTGATGGTGTTGAGATGCTCGGCCGAGAACGTCGCGGGAAAGGTCTCGATGAGATCGATGAGGTGGCGACCTTCGATCCAGGCTTTCACCTCACCGCTGTCGATGAGCTTCTGCGCCTCGGAATGGCCCGTCGTCTTCACGAATCGCTCCACCGTGGTGGCCGACAAGGTGGTGATGTCGCGCTCCGCCAAGAGAGCCTTGCGCAGGCTCTCGTCGCCTGAAAGATTCGTCGCCTTCAGAATCTCCTCCACGAGGGCCGGATCGTTCTCCGGGTAGATTTCGAGCGAATCGCCGGGCTCGTAGGCGGGGGCACCGTCCGGGAATTCGAGCGCGAGGTGGATCGTCTCCTTGTCCGAAAGCGACGAGTTGAGGTTGATGTGATCCACCACCTCGACCACGACCGGTTCGCGGCTCGGCTCGGCATCGTCGTCCTCGACGGCGGCGCGGCCGGCGAAATCGACCGCCACGACGTTGTCGGCGCTCGGCGCGGGCGCCAGAGCCTTCAGGGTGTTCTTGATCCAATCGGCGGCGGGCTTGTCGAAATCGAGATCGAGATCGGCGCGGTCCACACTACGCTTTCCGCCCAGCGCCTCGAACCGCGCATCGAGCGCCTTCCCGATGGCGCAGAACTCGACATAGGAAGTGTCGCCGAGCGCCAGCACGCCGAAATTCACGCCGTCGAGGCGAGGGGCGCCGTCGCCCATCAATTCGTTATAGGCGCGGGTGGCGCGGGCCGGAGGCTCACCCTCGCCCCAGGTGGCGGCGATGGCGATCACGTTCTTCGCGCCGGGCAGCGTCGCGATGTCGAGGTCGGCGAAATCCACCACTTTTGGCTTGAAGCCGCTTTTCTTGGCCAGCTTGGCCACGGAGCCGGCCAGGGCTTCGCAATTGCCGGATTCGCTCGCGTAGATAATCGTCAACGGCTCGGATGCCTTCGGCGGCGCGGCGGGTGCCACGGCGTTCTGGCCGCCGGCCGCATCCAACCCCGCGAGGAAGCCCGCGAGCCAGGCGCGTTGGATCGGCGTCGCTCCGCCGAGGACCGAGTCGAGGCTCGCGCGTTCGCTGTCGTTGAACGGGGCGGTTTGGGGAAGGATCGCTTGTCGTGCCATCGGTAAGCCATGTCGTCCTGAGAGGCCGGCTGTCAACGGGATGTCCGTTTTACAGAACGACGTCGGGGTAGAAGGAGCTGCCTATCCTTGCAGCGCAATAGAGAATTTTATTCTCCCGCCACGACCGAGAGGGTTGGCGTGAAACGACCGTTCGAGGGAGCGGCCGGCAGCGGAAGTGCCGTCGTCGACTTCACTTTTTCCATGGCGAAGCGCGACGTCACGTTCTTGAGCGGCAGGGTGGCGATGAGCTGCTTATAGAATGTGTCGTAAGCCTGCATATCAGCGACAACGACCCGCAACATGTAATCCACATCCCCCGCCATGCGGTAGAACTCCAGCACTTCGGGCATGGCTGCGACGGTCGAGGCGAAGCGCTCGAGCCAATCGCGGGAATGGTCCGACGTTTCGATGGACACGAAGACGGTGAGGCCGAGACCCAGCTTGACGGGATCGAGAACCGCGACCCTGCGGTCGATCACGCCATCGGCTTCGAGGCGCTGGATACGCTTCCAGCACGGCGTCTGAGACAGGCCGACCTTCTCTCCGATCGTCGCGATCGACAGAGTGGCGTCGTTCTGCAGCAGTGCCAGGATCTTCAGATCGATCGCGTCCATATTGACCTCGTTAAGCAGTTCCGATCGGCAGCGCCGAGGTGCGCGGAGGCACGACGTCGACCGGCGAATTGAGAAGGATATTCCTTCGACAGGCAACCAATCCGGTCGCCGCGCCTTTGCAAACCATAGCGGCGTCCGCGTGGGAATGCCGCGCCGCGATGGCCGCTATGCCTTGACAGCGTTCGTTATAGCGAACATTTCAGGCGTCAGACAAGCAGGCATCTTTCAGGCAGTCGTATCGAGCACCGCAGATGAGCAATTCCCTGGAACGAACGGCGCGGGACCTCGCGTCCACGATGGCCGGCCTCGATCTGCGGGGCCGGATCCGCGCGATCGAAGCCGCGATTCCCGGCCGACTGGTCTTCACGACCAGCCTCGGAATCGAGGATCAGGCTCTGACCCACGCCCTCGCCATGGCCAAAGGGCGGACCGAGATCGTCACGCTCGATACCGGACGGCTCTTTCCCGAGACCTACGATGTATGGGCGGAGACCGAATCGGCCTACGGCATCCGCATCCAGGCCTATGCACCTGAGCGGCTCGCCGAAGAGGCGTTCGTCCGCGACGAGGGAATCAACGGCTTTCGCCACTCGGTCGCCGCCCGGCAGGCCTGCTGCGGCTTCCGCAAGGTCGAGCCGCTGGGCCGGGCCCTCGACGGCGCCGCCGGTTGGCTGACGGGCCTGCGGGCTGGCCAATCCGCCAATCGCGCGGATACGCCCCTGGCGGAGGCGGACGAGGCGCGTGGTCTCATCAAGATCAATCCGCTCGCGGATTGGACCAGAGCCGATGTCGACCGCTTCGTGATCGACAATTACATCCCCTACAACGCTCTGCACGATCGCGGCTTCCCCTCGATCGGCTGCGCCCCGTGCACGCGTGCCATCAAGGTCGGCGAATCCGAACGCGCCGGCCGCTGGTGGTGGGAGCAGGAATCCAAGAAGGAATGCGGCCTGCACGTGCACCAGCCCGAGGCGAACGTTCAGCCGGGCCAGGAAGCCGCCGCGTTCGAATCCGTACCCCGCAACAGCAATCTGGAGATGGCCCGATGAGCGCCGCCACCGCCCTGGCCGCCACGCTGCCCGAGCGTCTGACTCACCTGCAGCGTCTCGAAGCCGAGAGCATTCACATCATGCGGGAGACGGTCGCCGAGACCGAGAACCCGGTGATGCTCTATTCGATCGGCAAGGATTCGTCGGTGCTCCTGCATCTGGCGCTGAAGGCCTTCGCACCGGGACGCCTGCCGTTCCCGCTGATGCACATCGATACGACCTGGAAATTCAAGGAGATGATCGCGTTCCGCGATCAGCGCGCCAAGGAGCTTGGCCTCGATCTCATCGTCCACACCAACCAGGACGGCCTGGCCCGGGGCATCGGCCCGATCAGCCATGGTTCCGAAGTTCATACCGACGTGATGAAGACGCAGGGCCTGCGTCAGGCGCTGGACAAGCACAAGTTCGACGCTGCCTTCGGCGGCGCGCGCCGCGACGAGGAGGCGTCCCGCGCCAAGGAACGCATCTTCTCCCTGCGGACGGCCCAGCATCGCTGGGACCCGAAGCGCCAGCGCGCCGAGCCCTGGCACCTCTACAATCTCAAGAAGAAGCGCGGCGAATCCCTGCGCGTCTTCCCGATCTCGAATTGGACCGAGCTCGATGTCTGGCTCTACATCGAGCAGGAGCAGATCCCGATCGTGCCGCTCTACTTCGCCAAGCCCCGCCCCGTCGTGGAGCGCGACGGCCAGTTGATCCTGGTCGACGACGACCGCCTGCCCCTGAACCCCGGCGAGACCCCGCAGAACCTGTCCGTGCGTTTCCGGACGCTGGGCGACTACCCGCTCACCGGTGCCGTCGAGAGCGATGCCGCGACCCTGCCGGAGATCATCGGCGAGACCCTGGCCGCCCGGACCTCCGAGCGTCAGGGCCGCGTGATCGACAAGGACGGATCGGGCGCCATGGAGCGCAAGAAGCAGGAGGGGTATTTCTAAGATGACGATCCATCAATCACCCGAAGCCTTCGGCTACGACAGCTTCCTCGCCGCTCACCAGAGCAAGGAAGTGCTGCGCTTCATCACCTGCGGCTCCGTCGATGACGGCAAGTCGACCCTGATCGGCCGCCTCCTGCATGACACCAAGCAGATCTTCGACGATCAGGTGACGGCGCTGCAGCGCGATTCGCGCAAGCACGGCACCCAGGGCGCCGAGATCGACCTCGCCCTCCTCGTGGACGGTCTCCAGGCCGAGCGCGAGCAGGGCATCACCATCGACGTCGCCTATCGCTTCTTCTCCACCGACAAGCGCTCGTTCATCGTCGCCGACACGCCCGGCCACGAGCAGTACACCCGCAACATGGCGACCGGTGCCTCCACGGCCGACGTCGCCGTGATCCTGGTGGACGCTCGGCAGGGTCTCACCCGCCAGACGAGGCGGCACGCGCTGCTGGTCTCGCTGCTCGGGATCAAGCGCGTCGCCCTCGCGGTGAACAAGATGGATCTGGTCGGCTGGTCGCAGGGCAAGTTCGAGGAGATCACGGCTGCGTTCGACGCGTTCGCCGCGCCCCTCGGCTTCACCGAGATCCGGCCCATCCCGCTTTCCGCCAAGAACGGCGACAACGTCGTCCTGCCCGGCGCCGCCGTGCCCTGGTACACGGGAACGCCGCTCCTCCAGTACCTGGAAGAGGTGCCGGTTCGGGTCGAGGAGCAGGCCGCTCCGTTCCGTCTTCCGGTCCAGTGGGTGAACCGTCCGAACTCCGACTTCCGCGGCTTCTCGGGCCTGATCGCCAGCGGCCGCGTCGCCCCTGGCGACGCGATCATCGTCGAGCCTTCGGGCCGGACCTCCACCATCGCCCGCATCTACACCGCCGATGGCGACCTGCCGCATGCCGTGGAGGGCCAGTCCGTCACCCTCGTCCTCGCCGACGAGATCGACGCCTCGCGCGGTTCGGTAATCGTCACGGCCGATGCGCCGATGCGGGTGAGCGACCGTTTCGACGCCCGTCTCTTCTGGGCGGCCGAGACCGAACTCCTGCCCGGCGCCACCCTGCTCGCCAAGATCGGCACCGTGACGGTGAACGCCACCGTCACGACCATCCATACGCGGATCGATCCCGAGAGCGGCAATCCCGTTCCGGCCGCCCGTCTCGTGGCCAACGACATCGCGGACGTGACCCTGAGCCTGGACCGCGCCGTGGCCATCGATGCCTACGCCGCCAACCGCGATACCGGCGGGTTCATCCTCATCGATCGCGAGACCACCGATACGGCGGCCCTCGGGCTGATCCATGCGGACAAGGCCTCCGCAACGGAGAAGGACGAGCCAGAGGCGACCCGCGCTGCGAAATCCGGCGGAGGGTTCCTGTCGAAGCTCCGTTGGGTCTTCGGGGGCATCTGACCTCAGGGCACATCTGTCCTCATCAGTACGAAGCGGCCATCCCGAAGCGTCATCGCGCCAGGGGTGGCCGCTTTGACGTGTCCGCCAGCCTTGCCGGCTCACAGCTCCGGGATTAGGGTCCGCGCGCTTTTTGAAGAGGCGCGTATCGGCGCCCATCTGACGTGATCGGAGTAGACCATCATGGGCTTTCTCGCCGACGCCCTGTCCAAGGTGAAGCCGTCCGCCACCATCGCGATGACGCAGAAGGCCCGCGAGCTGAAAGCCGGCGGGATGGACGTGATCAGCCTGTCGGTGGGCGAGCCGGATTTCGATACGCCCGACCACATCAAGGAGGCGGCGATCGACGCGATCCGTCGCGGCGAGACCAAGTACACGCCGGTTTCCGGGATCGTGCCCCTGCGCGAAGCGATCGTGCGGAAGTTCAAGCGCGAGAACGGCCTCGATTATAAAGCGTCGCAGACCATCGTCGGCACCGGCGGCAAGCACGTTATCTACAACGCACTCCTGGCCACGCTGAACCCCGGCGACGAGGTGGTGATCCCGCGTCCCTACTGGGTCTCGTATCCGGAGATGGTGGTGCTGTGCGGCGGCACGCCGGTCTTCGCCGAGACGGACATGGAGCATGATTTCAAGCTCCAGCCGGAAGAACTCGAGCGGGTGATCACGCCGAAGACCAAGTGGATCATCCTCAACTCGCCGTCGAACCCCTCCGGCGCGGCCTATGCCCGCGACGAGCTGAAGAAGATCACCGACGTCCTCATGCGGCATCCCCATGTCTGGGTGCTCACGGACGATATGTACGAGCACCTCTGCTACGGCGATTTCGAGTTCGTCACGCCGGCCCAGGTCGAGCCCGGCCTCTACGACCGGACGCTGACCATGAACGGCGTCTCGAAAGCCTATGCGATGACGGGCTGGCGCATCGGCTACGCCGCCGGTCCCGAGCACCTCATCAAGGCGATGGATTTCGTCCAGGGCCAGCAGACCTCCGGCGCCTCCTCGATCTCGCAATGGGCGGCGGTGACGGCCCTCGACGGCACGCAGGAGCATCTCGCCCGTTTCCGCGCCGCTTTCCATGAGCGCCGCGACCTCGTGGTTTCCATGCTGAACCAGACCAAGGGCCTCAAATGCCCGACGCCGGAAGGCGCCTTCTACGTCTACCCGTCCTGCGCGGAGACGATCGGGCGCAAGGCGCCGTCGGGCAAGGTCATCGAATCGGACGAGGATTTCGTGCTGGAACTGCTCCAGGCCGAGGGTGTCGCCGCCGTTCACGGCTCGGCTTTCGGCCTCGGACCGAACCTGCGCATCTCCTACGCCACGTCGAACACGGCGCTGGAAGAGGCCTGCACCCGCATCCAGCGCTTCTGCGGCTCGCTGAGCTGAGACGTCGAGCGCCGACCAACACCAACCCGGTGCCATGAGGCAGCGCGGTCGAAACCCGCTTCGATCGAAGCGGTGGGAATATCCTCACCGTTCTTCGCTGCAGTGATGCTGTCCCCGGCGTGAGCCGGGAATGCCGACATGGACGAGCCTCGCCGAGGCCGATCCCATCCAGTCCCGTGTTCCGCCAGCGGACGAGCCTGCGGCGGAAGGGCCCTATGCAGCCGGATCGGTTGCCGGCTCGGTGTAGGATGTCTACATCGGCGGTCCCCGCGGCTAATGCGTTCGACGGTTTCGCGAACCCTCTCGGACTTGCGTGGCTGCAGGGCTTGCCGTGACGGGGCGATGCGGACCAGTTCTCTGCGTCGATCCTGTGAGGCCTGGTGGGCCGGGTCGCGTCAGGTGTGTCACGAGTGCGGGGAACAGGAACCGTCGCCGTGGCTGATGGCCCACGCTCATTGCGCGCTCAGCTTGTCGAGCCATTTCAGGACAAGTGCCGGACGAGTGCTTGAGCGGATTGGTTTACCGACTTCACGCACAAGTGAGACGGGCCGGGGAACCGGCCAGGTTCCTCCGCGTAGTCTCGGGCTCCTCCTCATGCGCCGCCTTCTTACCAACGGCACCAAGGCGATCGTCGCCATTGCCGCGCTTTCCACCGCCGCCCATTGGGCCATGCGCCTCCAACGCGAGCCCGCGCTGTCCGCCGTGCCTGTGGCAGCGATGAAGGACCCGGTGGCGACGGGGTCGATCCCCGTGAGAGCCGTCGAATCCCCCGCCGGTGATCGCCTCGTGGACGTGACACGCGGGCTCGACCAGAAGCGTCTCGGCGAGTTGATCTCCGGGGCCGCCGTGACCAAGCCCAAAGTCGAGAAGACCGTCGCCACGCATTGAACGGGCGACGCTCGCCGGAAGCGTCACGCGATGGTCAAAGGCACGTGGTTCGGTGTGGCCGACCCGTTGCAACAGGCTTTCGCATGATGGACCGATCCGCTCTGACCCGCCGCCAGACCATGGCAGGCGCCGCCGCACTGGCGCTGTCGGCCAGTTCCGCCCGGGCGTCGGAGCGTGCGACGGGCATGGTCTACGAGAGTGTCTCCGGCGAACGGATCGGCATCCCGGATGTCGCCGTCTCCAACGGCCGGGACGTGGTCCTCACCGATCGTCAGGGCCGCTACGGCCTCGATGTGTCGGATGGCGACACCGTCTTTGTGGTCAAGCCGCCGGGCTTTGCCCTGCCGCGCGACGAGAACAACATCCCGCGCTTCAGCTACCTCCACCAACCGCAAGGGACGCCGCCCGAATTGCGGCTGCGCTATCGGGGCATCGACCCGACGGGACCGCTTCCCGCCTCCATCGATTTCGCGTTGTCGCGCCAGGCGGAACCGGATGCCTTCGAGGTGATCCTGTTCACCGATCCGCAGCCCGAGAGCCCGGTGGAACTCGGCCATGTCCGCGATACGGCGGTGACGCGCGTCCTCGGGACGAAAGCCGCCTTCGGCATGACCACGGGCGACATCCTGTTCGACGATCTCTCGTTCTACGGCCGCTCGAACCGCATCATGGGGCGCATCGGCATTCCCTGGTTCCATATCGGCGGCAATCACGATCTCAATTTCGAGGCGCCCGACGCACGCTACAGCCGCGAGACCTTCAAGCGGGTCTACGGAGCGCCGTACTACGCCTTCCACCGCGGCAAGGCGCTGTTCCTGATGCTGGACACCGTCCATTATCTCGGCGCCGCATCGGGGGTGGGCGATGGGGTAGGGCGCTACGAAGGGCGCATCGGCGAACGCCAGCTCGCCTTCGTGGCCAACATGCTGGCGCAGACGCCCAAGGATCGCCTCGTGGTCATCGCGATGCATATCCCGCTCTACACCGACCTCAACCCGGACGATCCGCGCCAGAACGTGATGGACCGCGAGCGCCTGCTGGACCTTCTGGGCGACCGCCCGGTATTGAGCCTCGCCGGCCATACCCACACGACGGAGCATCATTATCCCCGTGCGGGCGGCGCGGGGAGCCACCATCACCACGTCCTCACCGCCGTCTCGGGCTCGTGGTGGAGCGGCCCCTCTTCCCGCACCGGCATCCCCTCGGCCGACAGCCGCGACGGAACACCGAATGGCTTCCATGTCCTGTCGATGGACGGCGCCGGCTACACGACCCGCTACCGCCCGGCCCAGGGCGAGCCGGACGAGGGGATGCGGATCGTTCTGGAGAGCCAGTATCGCGGCGGCGCGGGCGAGGTCCTGCGCGATTACCGGCCGATGCAGACCCTGCGGTCGCCGGTGCCGCGAGAGAGCCTCTCCGCCACCAATCTGGTGGTGAACGTCTTCGACGGCGGCCCGCGCACGCGGGTCTCCTATCGGATCGGCAGCGGCCCGGCCGTCGCGATGGTGCGGACGCGACGCCCCGATCCGTTCGTGAACGAGGTCTACCTCCGCTATCCCGAGGCGAAGAAACCCTGGGTGAAGGCGGAGCCCTCGAGCCATATCTGGGTGGCACGTCTCGACGGGGACATCCCGGCCGGCAGTCACCGCATCACCGTGGATGTCGAGGACGAGTATGGTCGTCCGCTCTCCTCCGGCCTGGTGCTGGAAGTCACCGGCGAAGTCGGGTCATCGCGCGGCTGAGTCGGACAGCCCGCCCGTTTCGGGGCGGGCGGAGCGCAAGCTTGCCGTCAGGCGGCCAATTGGCGAGCGCCGTGGTTACCCTCTTGGATCTCCTCGACGATCTTGGCGCAGAACGCGTCGAGGTCGCCCGGATTGCGGCTGGTGACGATCCCCTTGTCGGTCACCACCGCCTCGTCGTGCCACTGGCCGCCGGCATTGATGACGTCCGTCTTGATCGATGAGAACGAGGTCAGGTTCAGGCCCTTCACGGCACCGGCCTCGATCAACAGCCAGGGCGCGTGGCAGATGGCGGCCACGACCTTGCCGGACGTCAGAAAGGCCTTGATGACTTCCAGGGCCTTCGGCTCGAGCCTCAGCTTGTCCGGGTTGATCTGACCGCCGGGGAGGACGAGCGCTTCGAAATCGGCCGGGTCGATATCCTCGAGATCCTTGTCGACCGCAACGTTCTTGCCCCAATCGGTCTTGTCCCAGCCGCGAATGGATTCCCGCGATTCGCGTGACTTCGGCGATGCGACGACGACGCTGGCTCCGGCCCCCCTGAGATTCTGCAGCGGAACGGTGAGCTCGGTTTCCTCGAAACCGTCTGTCGCGACGATGAGAACCTTCGACTGCTCGATGTCGGCCATGGCAGATCTCCGCATGTGTTCAAAGAGGTAGCGGAAGAACCGGTAGCGGCTGGGGCAGGTTCCTGGACGGGCCGAGGCGCAATGCAGCCACGGCGGCAGCACAAGGCTCGAATTCATGCTTTGCTGGAACTGGCGACGATCGGGGCGGGTTGGTCCGACAGACGACCGACTTAACGTCGGAACGCGATCCACCTAGAAGCGCGATCCACCTAGAAGCGAAGGAGACGCTGAATGGCCAATCCAGGCCTACCGATCCCCGAGCCGCTGCCGGGCGGAATCCCCGGTGATCTGCCACCGCCGCCGCTGCCGCCAGATGAAGGGCCGGATATCGGCCCGACCGGACCACGGACCCCGTATCCTGTCGACGATCCCGGCGTCGACGAGCCGAAGGGACCGGGCTCCGAGCCCGATTATCTGCCGGGCGGACCGACCGACCCCGGCGTCAGGATGTGATCGAGGGGTCTAGTGATCCCCGTGTGACGCGCGCACGTCCCGGGGCGCACTGAGGATTTCAGAGAGGCTCGTCACCACGTGGCGGGCCTCTTCGTCCGTCAGGCGCAGCTGGAAGGGGGGAAGCGCCCCGGCCTGCAAGGCGACCACGGCCTGTCCCTGCTCGTCGGTGCCGACCTCAATGGCGGACGAGGTGACTTCGAGCATGGCGATATCCTCGTCGCTCAGATCGTCCGGCAGGTCGACATCGTCCGGCTCGTCGATCGCGGTCAGCAGCTGTCCCACCGCACGCACGAGCGCACGGGCCGCCCGCGCATCCATGACGACGGCCGTGGCCTGATCGTCCTTCTGGAATGAGAGCTGGATGTTCGCGCCTTCGAGGGAAACCGAGATGCCCGCCATGAACCGCCTAATTGCGTCGCCTAACTGCCTGGAACAGGTCCCATATATGCATGTCGCGGACCGAAAAACACGGGGTCCGATCGGAGTCCCATGAGAGTGCAGCGTGCCGGTGCGGCAGGCAAGATCGAGCCGGGTGCCTTGTTGCCGCCGCACAATCAGCCTACATGGAGGACAGCGGGCATCAGTGAGCCGAACGCAACGTGCATCGCACGTCTCACGACCTGCTGATCCCGTCAAATGTAAAAGAGGACCGGCGCCGGGTATCTCGAGCAGATGCACGTCTTTGGTCAACGAACGATACGAGGTTCTATTCGTGAATACCGGCACTGTTAAGTGGTTCAACGAAACCAAAGGCTACGGCTTCATTCAGCCCGATGACGGCGGCAAGGACGTGTTCGTTCACATCTCCGCCGTCGAGCGCGCGGGAATGCGCAATCTCATTGAAGGTCAGAAGGTCTCCTACGAGATCCAGACCGACAAGCGCAGCGGCAAGGACTCGGCTGGTAACCTCCAGGCGGCTTGACGCCCCCGGCGCCAGCCCTCGGGGCTGGCGTCACCATCGGCGATCGAGCGCCGTGTCCGCCGCCATCCCGACGATCTCCTCTGGGGAGACGAGTTCGCTGAGGATGGCATCCCTCCCACCCTTCAAACCTCTGACTTACGGAACACGGAGCTAAGCTCGTTGTTCTGCACACCAAGAAAATCTGAAAGATCACAAGAAAACATGTTGTTCGAATACACCCGGCGCCGCGGCGTCCGTTCGCCCATCACCGATGCAGCGACATTCAAGGTAGGAAAGCTGAAGCAGACGACGTCGCGTGATGCGCAGGACATCGATCTCAGCCACCTCATCGATACCTCATACAACTACCATTCGCCCCGTGAACTGCGCTGGCACCTCGCCGAGCGGCTCGGAGTGGCTCCCGAAGTGGTCGCGGTTCGCGAACACGCCTGATCGGGCTTATCCTGCGTCGAGGGCATCGTCCCCGCGCTGATGGACGTTTCGCGCCGAGTTCCTCACAGGGCTCGGCGTTTGCGTGTCTGGGCCCATCGCGCCGGCATGGGGCGGGGGAGAATCACCTTCGGTCGTCTCGACCATCGGGTGACCCGCACCTCGCCGGATGCCTGCGCTTACCAGGGTGAACGCTCGGTCGATGGCGCCACGGAGCACCGCAACGCGGCCGGATTTGCCGATCGGCCCGGAGACCCCGAAAGCCTCGCCGATGGCGGTCGAAACCCGGCTCGATTCCGGTCGATTTCACCGCCGCATCCACACGCGATCGACGCTTCGCCAGGCTGCGAAGGGAATGACGCGTCGTCGCGATGTCGAACGCTTCAGACCCGCGTCAGGGCGGCAACGACATCGTCGCGCAGGGTGTCCGACATCGCGATCAGGGCCCCGTGGACGGGATCTGGTCTATTGTAGGTCGTGCGATTTCCCCGCAGGTCGCTCACCGATCCTCCCGCCTCGCGCAGGAGCAGGTCGGCCCCGGCGAGGTCCCAGTCGCGCGCGTCGGACGAAACGAGGCCGATATCGATCGATCCCTCAGCGACCCTGGCCACCCGCAAAGCAAGGGACGGCACACGCGGGATGATCTCGAAATCGACCGCTTTTCCGTCAACGGAGCCGCCCCGTGCAAGCTTATCGGCCATCGGTTTCGGTCCTGTCACCCGAGCACCAGCGAGCCCGGCCTGTCGCGAGACCGACAGCGAAACGCCGTTGCACGTCGCGCCAGCACCCGCCACCGCCTCGTAGAACTTGTCGCTGACGGGAGCATGGACGAAGCCGAGAACCGGCTGCCCCTGCGAGAGCAACGCCACCGAGATCGACCAATCGGGATGGCCTGTGAGGAAGGCACGGGTGCCGTCGATGGGATCGACGATCCAGACGAGGTCGGAGCCCAGGCGAATTGGATCGTCGCTCGTTTCCTCCGAAAGCCAGGCGGCTTTTGGCAGCAAAGCACTCAGCCTGATCTTCAGGAACGTATCCACCGCCACATCGGCTTCCGTCACCGGAGAGCCACCGGCCTTCGACCATGTCCGGGCCGTCGTCTGTCCGTCCGCCCGGAAGTAGGGAAGGGCGAGGGAGGCAGCTTCGCGGATCGCCGCCCGCAGATCAGGGACGAGGGCCTTGGCGGCTTCGATCGACATCGTGTCGGACATGCGTCTCCGAATCTTCGGGTTTTCTCGAGAAGGGATGCGAATCGGGCCTTTCCGCGCCCTGCGGCGGGAAGAGACTGATACCGTTGTAGGGCGGGCATCCCATGCCCACAAGGATCGAGGATCCGGAGATGCACCGCGATCCTGAGGAATGAAGCAAGGAAGTGTTGAGCATCCCAATCGCTTCCCCGCCGTCCACGATCGCTTAACTGTGGCTATTAAGGCGGTTTGAGGAGGTTAGACGCAAATCTGCTTGTCATAAGAGACGGCCCGACAGAGGCCGATCACACCAACAGGGCGTCGGACCAATGAACACTTTCTCAAACATGAATCCAACCGAGACAAACGTCGGCATCGCCACCGATCACTGCCTGCAGGATGGCGTCGCGCTGAGCTCCGTGGCGTTCACTACTTCGGTTCTGCCGATCACGGGCCGCGTCGCCGGTGGTACCGTGGCCGTCGGTGTCGCCCTGGCCTTCGCATCCGAGGATTCCGATGCCTGCGACGAGGATCGCTTCGCCCTTCTGCTCGTGGACGAGACCGGCGCCACGCTGGGTCGTCTCGGACCTTATGGCGATGACGATGTGGTCGCGATCTGGCGTGATTGCTCGGCCCGGACCGGCCTGCCGCGGATGATCGTGCGGGAAGACGGCACCCTCGCAACCGTGTCGCGCCAGCTCGGCCGTGTCGCTCTCGGAACGACCCGCACCCGCCGTCGTCACGGCCTGCTCAATGGCCGCCGCCCGCGCTTCCTCGTCCGTCGTAAGACCGGCGTGCTGCCGGTGCGTCCCCTGATCTATCGCGGTGAGAGCGAGATCGTCGGAGGCGCGCTGTCCTGAAGCCGGACCGGCTTCAGAAGAGGGCCTGCCACAGGGCATCGGCCGACAGGCCAGCGAAAAGTATCAACCCGGCATCGCGGTTTGATCGGAAGAGCAGCAATGCCCCGCGCCCGTCACCGGGTTTCAGACGGAAAACCTGCCATCCGAGATGGGTGGCAAACAAGGCAACGCCGAGAAACCCGACAGGGCCCGCACCAGCCAGTGCCGCAGCTGTGGCAATGGCGGCGGCCGAGATCGCGTAGCACAGGCCGATGGCGGGCTTCAGACCACGGCCGAACAGGCGGGCGGACGAGCGGATTCCGGCAATCTCGTCGTCCTCGATGTCTTGGACAGCATAGATCGTATCGTAGCCAACGATCCACGCAAACGCGCCGACATAGAGAGCCAAGGCCGGCGCACCGAGACTGCCGAAGGCGGCGACCCAGCCCATCAGCGCTCCCCACGAGAAGGCGAGGCCGAGCACCGCCTGGGGCATCGACATCACCCGTTTCATGAACGGATAGATCGCCACTGGCAGGAGCGACGCCATGCCGACCCAGATGGCGGTAGCGTTGAATTGTAGTAGCACGGCCAGACCGACCAGCGCCTGCATCACGAGGAAGATGGCGGCGGACCGCGTCTTCACCTGCCCGGAGGGGAGGGGGCGAGAGCGCGTGCGCTCCACCTGCGCGTCGAGATCACGGTCGGCGATGTCGTTGTAGGTCGAGCCCGCCCCTCGCATGGCAATGGCGCCGATCAGGAACAGGAGCAGATGCGCCGGGTCCGGAAACGGCTTGTGACCGGCGAGCGCCGCCAGGGCGGCCGACCACCAGCACGGCAGGAGCAGTAGCCACCAGCCGATCGGCCGGTCGATGCGGGCGAGGCGGAGATAGGGACGGAGGCCGCGCGGGGCGAGACGATCGACCCAGTGGCCAACGACAGCATCCGCGACCTTCCCGTCTGCGCCGTCTGGCGAGGTCACGCCCGCCATGGGCGGGCGTGACCGTGGACCGAAATGGCAGCCAAGGCCTAGAGCGCGCCCTGCGGCATCTTCAAGCTGCCCGTCAGGCCTGGCCCGCCGAGCATGCCACCACCGCTACCGCCGCCGCCGTTCTGGGCCTGCGCCCGCGCCTGGGCTTCCATCTTCGCGGCCTGGGCGGCGACGCCGCAGATCTTGGTGCGGATGCCGGCGACCTTCAGATGGTCGGCCTTGAAGCCTTCGGCGAAGGAATCGGGAATGGAGCACCATTCCTTGTTGGCGGCGATCCACTTCACGCCTTCGTTGCCGTTGGTCTGCAGCTTGCCGAACAGCGCGCAGGCTTCGGCGGGGGTCATCTTCTTCTTGGAGTTCGACGCGGCATTCGCCTTGGCCACGAGATCCTTGCGCGACTGGAGCGTCTTCTGGATCTCACCGCATTCCGCGTTCTGCGCGAAGGCGGGACCAGCGATGAGAACGGAGCCGAATGCAGCTCCGGCGACGGCCGCGATGATCTTCGATGACATAGTTGGATTTCCCTCTCCCCCAATCTACACCAGTGCCTTGCCGTGGCTGCCGGAGCGATTGCCGAACCTCGTTGACGTCTCGCCATAGGAATGTGGCGTCTTTCGAGACGTAAATGGCCGGTAAGGTTTGCGTTTGGGGAAACTCGACAAAATCCAGCGCTGTTGCCCCGGCGCATCACTCGCAATCGGACGCCGGCGTTGACAGGCCTGCGAACGCGGGCGACCACGCTGAGCCATGGCAGCATACGACTTTACCGCCCCCCGCCTTTTCGTCGAATGCGACCTTGGTGAAGGCACTGTCCTTCCCCTGGAACGCGCCCAGGCGAACTACCTGCTGAACGTCCTGCGTCGTGGCCCGGACGATCCCGTCCTCGTCTTCAACGGCCGCGACGGCGAATGGCGCACCCGCATCGCTCAGAGTGGGCGCAAGAGCGCAGAACTGATCGTTGTCGAGCAGGTACGCCCTCAACCCGAACGTGCCGACCTGCATTACCTCTTCGCGCCACTGAAGACCGCCCGGCTCGACTATCTGGCGCAGAAGGCCGTGGAGATGGGAGCCGGCACCATCCGGCCGGTCTTCACCCGTTACACGCAAGGCGAGCGGATCAATCTCGATCGCCTGCGCGCCAACGCCATCGAAGCGGCCGAGCAATGCGGCATCCTGGCGATTCCCGATCTTCCCGACGCGGTCCGGCTCCCCGTAGCGCTCGCGGAACTCGCGCCCGAACGCCTCCTCGTCTTCTGCGACGAGGACGCCGCGGTGGCCGATCCTGTCGCGGCCCTGCGCGGCGCCGCCGACCCGGCGGCGCCGCCGACCCTGGCGGTTCTGATCGGGCCTGAGGGTGGGTTCTCGGCAGAGGAGAGGGAAATGATCGCTGCGCGACCCAACACAGTCGCGCTATCCCTCGGACCTCGGATACTACGGGCGGATACGGCGGCCGTGGTGGCTCTCACCTTGGTGCAGTCTGTGCTGGGAGACACACGCTGATGAGCCCCCCACCACGCCGCGTTGTTCATGGCTCGCGGCTGGACTAAGGAGTCGCCATCTTCAAAGGGGCTCCTCCGCTGCGGTCCGGCCTGCCTCTCACCACACACGACCTTCATCACGAGGCAGCGCATGGCGCGCGATACGTCCGACACGACACCGCTGACGAAGCGGGACGAACTGATCGCGTGGTTCGCCGAGGGCGAAAAACCGCCCGAGCGCTTCGCCGTCGGCACGGAGCACGAGAAGGTTCCGTTCTACCGGAACGGCAACGCACCCGTTCCCTACGCGGGCGAGACTGGAATCCGCGCGCTCCTCGAAGGCGTTGCGCGCGAAACCGGCTGGGAGGCGATCGAGGATGCCGGCAACCTGATCGGCCTCGCCGGAAATGACGGGGGAGCGATTTCGCTCGAACCTGGCGGGCAGTTCGAATTGTCCGGCGCGCCGTTAGCTGATGTCCATGCCACCGAGCGTGAATTGCGCAGCCATCTGGAGGCGACCGCGCGTGCGGCAGACCCACTCGGAATCGGTTTCCTCGATCTCGGCATGAGTCCGAAATGGACCCGCGAGGGAACGCCGGTCATGCCCAAGAGCCGGTACAAGATTATGGCTGGCTACATGCCCAAGGTCGGCTCCCTCGGCCTCGACATGATGCTGCGTACCGCCACGGTGCAGGTGAATCTCGACTTCTCCTCAGAAGCGGACATGGCGGCCAAGATGCGGGTCGCCCTGGCGCTGCAACCGGTGGCGACGGCGCTCTTCGCGAACTCCCCCTTCACCGACGGGCGCCCCAACGGCTTCCTCTCGCGCCGCTCCGAGATCTGGCGCGATACCGATGGCGACAGGACTGGCATGCTGCCCCGCGCCTTCGAGGCTGGCTTCGGGTATGAAGCGTATACCGACTGGCTGCTCGACATGCCGATGTATTTCGTCAAGCGCGGGGAGACCTATCACGACGTCAGCGGCGCCTCGTTCCGCGATCTCATGGATGGACGGCTCGCGGCGCTTCCCGGCGAGAGGGCTACGATGTCGGACTGGGCGAACCATGCCTCCACGGCTTTCCCCGAGGTCAGGCTCAAGCGCTACATCGAGATGCGCGGCTCAGATGTGGGCGGCGCGGACATGATCGTCGCGCAGGCGGCGTTCTGGGTCGGGCTACTCTACGACGATGCCGGGCTCGCGGCGGCCTGGGACATTGCCAAGGCTTGGAGTACCGCAGAGCGCGAATGCCTCCGCGCCATCGTGCCACGTCTCGGCCTCGCAACACCGATCGCCGGACGCAGTCTGGGCACTGTGGCAGCGGAAGCCCTGGCCATCGCCCGCAAGGGTCTTGAAGCGCGCGGGCGCCGTGATGCCCAGGGACGCGATGAAACTCACTTCCTCCAGCCCCTCGAAGCCATCGTCGCCAGTGGTCATTCGCGGGCTGAGGATAGGTTGGCGGATTACGAGGGTCCATGGCGGCGCTCCGTCGATCCGGCGTTCACGGAATGCGTCTTCTGAAGAGAGGCTATTGACTATAAACCCATGTCTTCTTGAAACGACAATTGTGCCGGTGCACACGTTCGGCCGATAGTGCCTCGTCTGTTCCGGAACGGTTCATCAAAAATGGTGTTTTAACGGTGCAGGTACACTCGAATTAGGAGATCGCCCGCATGTCGCGCATCATGTCCCTGGTCCTTGCCGGTTCGACCGCCGTCGGTCTGGCGGCAGCTCCTCTCTCCGGCGCACAAGCCGCCCCGATGCCCGCTCTGACGTCGGCACAGGTCGCTGGCGGCTCTGCCGTGGAGACCGTTCGCTATGGCCGCTACTACGGCGGCGGCTACGGCTACCGTCGCGGCTATTATGGTGGCGGCTATCGCCGTGGCCCCGGCATCGGTGGAGCCCTCGCGGCGGGTGCCGCTCTGGGCATCATCGGCGGCGCCATCGCGGCGAGCCAGGCTCCCCGCTACGGCTATTACGACCGCGGCTACGCACCAGCCTATGGGTATGCCCCGGCCTATGGCTACGCGCCCGCCTATGGCTACGCCCCGGCCTACGGCTATCCTGCCTACGGCTACTGACATCATCCACGAAGCCTCGTCTTCGGCTCAAGCCCCGCCCGAGGCACCAGCCTCGGGCGGGGCTTGTAGTATCGTTGGGCAGATATGACCGACGCGCCACTCGTCCTCGATCTCAGCGGCCTGAAATGCCCCCTGCCGGTGTTGCGCACCCGCAGGGCCATGCGCGGCCTGGAACCGGGGGCGCAGCTGACCATCCTCTGCACCGATCCGGTCTCGGTGATCGACATCCCCCATCTCGTCACCGAAGAGGGCGATCGTCTCGTCGGTCAGGGCCGCGACGACGGCGTCTTCAGCTTCACCATTGAGAAGGGCGGCACCTGAAAACGCGTTCATTCCGCACTGTCTTCGCCTCAATGATGCGGCAACTCGCGGTTAGGTGATCCCGAAGAAGGCCGCGTGACCGCCCGTGGCCGGAAGACGGGAACGACTATATGGCGCCGGTGATCCGTGGCACCCGCATCCTGCACGATGGCTGGAGCCGCTTTCTCGTGGCAGAAGTCACGATGCCGGACGGCACGCGCCTGACCCGCGAGATCGAGGATCACGGCCGCGCGGTGGGGGTTCTGCCCTATGATCCCGAGCGCCGCGTGGCGCTTCTGGTGGAGCAGTTCCGGCCACCCACCTTCTTTGCGGCCGGTACCCTGTCGCTTCTTGAGATCCCCGCTGGACTCCTCGATGAATCTGAGCCCGAGGACGGCGCGCGCCGCGAGGCCTTCGAGGAGACCGGCGTCCGCCTCGGCACCCTCGAACGCCTGACAACTGGGTGGTCAATGCCCGGGATTTCTACCGAACAGATGGACCTGTTTCTAGGTGCCTATAGCGCCGCCGACCGCTCCGGCCCCGGCGGTGGGTTGGCCGAGGAACATGAAAGCATCACCGTCCACGAGATGCCCCTGGCCACCCTCGCCGCCATGAGCGACCGGGGCGAGATCACCGACATGAAAACCCTGGTGCTTCTCTTCGCGCTGCGGCTTCGTCGGCCGGATTTGTTCGTCTGAAGCACCAATCCGGTGGGTACGGCGCGCGTCCTGTTCGATCTGATTGCCGGCACCGTCACCCTGTCCACGAACACGGGCGGCGTCTTTACTAACCTCACCGGCTCCATCGAGAAGGTTTCGGCGGACTTCTACCTCATCACCATCACCGCAACCTGCGCCACCACCGCCCTCGTGTCCCGCCTCTGCTTTGGCGACGACGCGAAGGCTCTCGCGTATCTCGGCGGCACGACCAAGAGCGTGGACCTTTGGGCGTGCTCCTTCGCTCCGGCGGCCTAGCCCCAGCACTCTTCCTTTGACAAACGCACCGCAGTAAATCGCGTCCCCCCCGAGCGGGCCACACAGAGGCGATGACTGTGCCGCCCGTTGGCAGCGGGATCTCGAATTACATGAGCCGCAAATCAGAAAGGCCCCCGTCGTCTTCGCCCGTTGCAGCTGATCAGCCTCCGCCATCTATGCATTTCTGTGCAAAGGGCGCCGGACTGCGGTAATACCTGAAGTTTTGGGCAGGTCCGTGCCTTGTTTCAGCGTAATATTTAGAGCCGCATAGGCGCTCGCCGCACCTTCGTAGCGGTTAAAGCTTCTGGCCAGTAGCCAGCCCATTCGATGAGCGCGATCGCCAAGGCAATAGCGATCACGGCCAGCGCAATAATCGCCTCGGTCTTCGTCCAACGCCGTCGCGTCCACCGGCTTAAGATGATCGTCAGTCGTAGAAGCTGATCCATCCGGGCAGCTTATCACCGCAAAACCGGCCGGTCGCCGCACATGCTCAAGCCAGCAGCCAGCGGCCGGGATGCACGGCGCCAAGGGCCATAAGAACAAGCCCGACTGCTTCCACGGCAACGAGACAAGTCAGGATCGCGTCCGGCGCAAATCCTTCAGCAAAATGCTCTTCCGGCTCCGGCAAGTGCCCGTTGTCGAAGTGCTGCATTCCAAAATCCGCCCCCGGTCCGGAAAGCCGATCGTAGGAAGATAATTTTGTATTCACTATTCGGGAGACGACGCATGGGCGCGTCCGCCATCATGACGCAGCTGGGCATTGCCGCGCTTAAATCGCGGGAAGGCGTGCAGCTGGAAGCCTAGCTCGACGGAGTCGGTGTGTCGACGACCGGCTACGGCCACACCAAGGGCGTCAAGCTCGGACAGGTCACCACCAGGCCCATGCCGACGCGTTTTTCCTCGGTGACCTCGCCTCGCACGCGCTGCCGATCCTGTCCGCCATCAAGGTCTCGGTGGCCGAACACGAGCGGGAAGTCCCGATCTCCATCGCCTTCAACATCGGCGTGGGCGGCTCTACCGGCTCGACGTTCCTCCACCGCTTGAGCGCCGGCGAACGGAAGGGCTGCGCCGAGGCGATCATGCTGTGGATTAAGAACAAGTAGCTGCCCCCCGACTGCCGAGCGGGACCAGTTCCTGACGCCCTGCACCAAGGCGGCGCCGAAGGCCCGTAGCACCGACGCGAAGCCGGTCAGCGCGCCGCTCACGGCATCGGTGCCGCTGGACGTTCCACCCGTCGTGCCGGCGCCGGCCGCTTCCTTAATGATCCCGCCGGCTATTCCGGTGCCTTCGCCGGCAGCGAAGCCACTGACGAGCCCACAGTAGTCTCTTAGCCGAGCATGCTGGTCATGTTCCTCAACGGCTTCATCAACAACCAGATGGTGGGTCCGAAGGGGGCCTGCTCCCGAGCCTTCGGCGCGGCGGTGGGCTGCTTCATCGTGGTGCAATTCACGTTCGCGCTGACCTATGACGTTTTCACCGTCGCCCATTCTCCCGCCTCAACATTCCCGTCTTCGGCACGCTTGCAGGGTTCGAGGCCCTGTCGGTCTACATTGCCGTCCTGGACGGCGTTTCACGCAAGAGCCGGCTTGGTGCGGCTCTCGACAAGCTGGAAAGGGTCGACGGGTAATGGGATGACTGGATTTTCTGGATACCACCATCGCCCGCCAATCGGTTGGATGGTGACCCGCGTGCGGGGCGACAAGGAGCACCTTCCGCCGCCGGTGCCCGCAACGCCGGCCGATGTGCCGGCGCCGTTCCAACAGGTGCAGCGCGAGGTCACCGGCGTGATGGAGGAGATGCGCGACTTCGCCCGGCGGCAGACCGTGGACATCAACAGCATCGCCGAGTGCGTGCGGACCATGCGGGACGAGGCGAAGCAGTACACAAGCTTGCTGGCTGCAATCGAACGAGAGCAGGCCACCGAGAACCGGACGCACGGACGCGACGCGCATGCTAAGCGCGCTCCTCCGTCCCAATTAGTCCGACGCGCTACCGCGCCTGTTTGTCGTCCTCAGAGCACGATATGACCCGCCCAGTGAGAACCAGAGCGGTTTTTTGTAACGGATCGGTTGCAACGGCACCAGCCAAGCTGAAACCTTATTGGGATCTCAGTACTTATTTAGCTCAAGCGAAACACTGCTGCCTCGATTTGGATACATCCATGAATAAATTGATCCTTGTTACCGCTACGATTCTGCTCGCTGGTTCTGCTCTCTCTCAGGGTGTTGCCCCAAGCCAGCCAAGCGGGTCAGGAACGGTCATCGAAAACCAGCCGAACACGACCGGCAATGACCGCGACGTGACAGTTTCGCGTGGGGCGACTGGTGCCGAAACAGCTACGAGCGACTCGGCCGCGGGCGGCAATGCCAATCAGCCTTCGCGTGCCGTGCCAAACGGTAGCGCTGGCGGCGGTGGTGGGGGCAACGGCGGGCTCTGATCTCCACTCTGAGAAAGCCGGCTCATAAGCCTCGCAGACATTAACCCACCCGGCTGACGCCGCGGCGGGTTTTTCGTTTGCAGCCTTGCCACAAGACATCCGGTCACCGTTTCATCCGGCTACTGGGGTAGTTTAACGGTTAGATCGCAAGCCTAAGAAACCTGAACCAGGGGTGCGACTCCCCTTGGTGGCTCCATCCTTCTCCTCAAGCCCGACTGCCGTCACGGCCATGAAGGCTTTCCCGCGTTTTAGGAGCACTGTCGGGGCAATTCCGCTGCCGTATAACAGGCATGAGCGTGTATTTCGCCCCGAACAGACCCTACCCGCGCGGTTCCCGCCCCCGCAGGTATTCGGTGAGTTGTGTGCGCCTAAGCACATCAAGCTTATGTCGGAAATCTTCGTAATCGAGAATGGATTGCCAACTCACTATCGTTGATCCTAACTCCTAGCTTGGCACTGAGCGGGGCATAGAGATGGATCGACATGTCGGCGACGCCAGAAATCGCTTTTGAGCAAGCTCATCACGTGGGCGAGGGGCGCAGTGCAGAAGTTTTTGCAGACAGGTCCGGACGAGTACTCAAACTCTACAAAGCAAAATGGGGCAAGCAGCTGGCGAAAAAAGAGTTCGTTGCGACATCTTTTGCCCGTTCCCATGGCCTGCGTGTCCCGGCTCCTTTGGGCATAATTGAGCAAGATGGACGAAGTGGTGTTATATTTGAACATATTTACGGCAAAACAGTCCTAGAACATTTTAAAAGTAACCCGCTCGGAATGTTAGGCGCGTTACGAAAACTTGCCGTCATTCAGTATAGCATTCATAAAATTGAAAACCCGCCGCTTCCGGACCAACAAGACGCGATCCGTATTCAGGTATCCAGAGCTCGGGTGCCGTCCTGGTTGAAACAGACAACGCTCGCGGTTCTCGACCGCTTACCGGATGGTAACAGGCTTTGTCATGGGGATCTCCATCCGGAGAACGTTCTCTACACATCCGAGGGCTTGGTCGTCATAGACTGGGAGAAGTCAACATCTGGTCATCCGGCGGCAGATGTCGCTCGTACCGACCTCATCATCCGATGCGGACGCGTCGGCGAGACTCGCACGCTAAGAAAAGCGATAGACAGAATTATTCGTAAAGCTTTGGCAGAATTTTATATTCGGCAGTATTGCCAGTTGAGCATGATCAGCAGGCAGGATGTCATGGCTTGGCGTTTGCCGATGCTTGTTGCTCGCCTTTCCGGTCAGGTCGCTGCAAATGAGCATGAAATTCAGGCAGAAGCTTCAGAGCTCGGAACTCAGTTCGCGCATCTCGTATGAAGAATGGTCACATCGCCCTTAGCTGAACTCAAGCGCAGCGAGCGCAAGCGGAGGCCAGACTCGTAGGTATTGACAGGCAGGTTTCCCTACCTACCTAGCGCCTCGTTAAGCAGGCTGTCATGAAAGATAATTCAGATTATTTCCACGAAGTGCAATATGAGCCCGGTGGCTGGTCAGTTATCGACCGGGAAACGAAAGATGCGACGCTGGTACAGGGCGTTCGTCAGGTGGGCCTGTCCAGAGAGGACGCCGACAACGTCGCTGAGGCTTTGAATACCATGGAAGCCGAGAAGTCGGGATTATCTGCCACTTCGACGGAGAGCCTCAGTGAGGTCCACGCTCCCCAAACTCAGCCGTCAGCGCCCTTAAGGTCACCTTCGCCATCTCCACCGCCTCGGCCCGTGTGACGCGCTTAGCGCTCTGCCGCCGGAAGGACATGGGATAAAAGGGGTGTGCGTCAAAGGTATGATCGCCTCTTCTCACGCATGGGCCGTCGGCAGTTCCGATACCTGTGTCGTGTAGCGTGCGCTCCGCATCTCGAACTTAGTCGACCAAGTCCGCTACTCCTCCAGGCTGGCCCGCGCGCGAACAACAGCGCCGCGTCCGAAGCGCCGATTGCACTCGTCCATCGCGGTCATCAATGGAGCGTTGCGCTTGCGGTCGAGCGGTCCGATCAGGGTCGTTGGGTCTCATCGAGCAGCTGGAGGTCGGTCGTGATGACGCCGGCCTTGCTGTAGCGCCATGGCCGGTCGCCTGGCGCCTCACACCAGATACAAGCGACGCCCTCACGCGCCGCCTTGATCAGCCGCCAGTGTGCCGTTCGTCGCCTCAGGTAACGTAACCGTCGTCGAGACGGAGCGCGTCGGGTCCCCGCAGTCATGTTCAGACGTGTGGTAGAAAACCGAGACGTGGGTCGTGCCGAGCCCACCTCGGCGCAACTTCTCATCCAATCGGGTCGCGTCAGCTGACACCACCTGCTCCATCGTTGCGCCGTCCTCGATCCGGCTGGAGAACGGCCGCGTAAGGACACAACCCTTCCGTTGAGCCGGTAACAGTTCGAGCGGAAGGCAGCACACACCGCGCAGCTCATGGATGATGAGGCCTCCGACCACCGTCATCGCCTTGCGGACGGGACGCGGCTCGAGGTCGCGCAAGTCGGCGATCGAATCGACGCCCATGCCTTCTAGCTTCGCTAGCTGTTTGATCCCAGGGTTTGATGGTGCAATCTTCACGTTGGAGTGGAAGGACGCGCTATGGGCCAGGTTCTTCACGGCAGCGCCACGACGACTGAGGCGGTTCGTCGAGCGATCCAGCATAGTCAAGCGAGCCTGAGGGCTCTCTCGAGACGCTACGGGATCAACCAGAAGACCGTCGCCAAGTGGAGGCAGCGGACCTCGGTCGCCGACCAGCGCACGGGTCCGAAGGATCCGCGTTCGACGGTGCTTTCACCTGAAGATGAGGCGGTCGTGGTCGCCTTTCGTCGCCACACGCTCCTGCCGCTCGACGACTGCCTTTACGCGCTGCAGGCCACGATCCCGCACCTGACCCGCTCGTCGCTGCACCGCTGCCTGCAACGCCACGGCATCAGCCGACTGCCGGAGGTCGACGGTGACAAACCCAAGCGGTCGCGCTTCAAGGCTTACCCGCTCGGCTACTTCCACATCGATCTGGCCGAGGTTCACACGGCGGAAGGGCGGCTCTACCTGCTCGTCGCCATCGACCGCACGACCAAGTTCGCCTTCGTCGAGCTCCATGGACGAGCGACGCGGCGGGTCGCGGGCGATTTCCTCCGGCATCTCATCGAGGCCGTGCCCTACCGGGTGCACACGGTGCTCACCGACAACGGCACCCACTTCACCACACCCGGCAACGTCGCCTCGGCCGCCTCCATCATCCAGGAGGCGATTGCGGCCGGCGAGACCTTCCGAGCTCACAGCTTCGAGCTTGCTTGTGCCCGCAACGATATCGACCATCGCCTGACCAAGCCGCGACACCCCTGGACGAACGGACAGGTCGAGCGGATGAACCGCACGATCAAGGACGCGACGGTCAAACGCTATCATTACGAAAGCCACGCGCAGCTTCGCGACCATCTGGCCGACTTCGTCAGCGCCTACAAATTCGCTCGCCGCCTGAAGACCCTGCGTGGTCTCACGCCCTACGAGGCCATCTGCAAGGCATGGTCCGCCGAGCCCGGCCGCTTCCGGTCAAACCCGCTCCACCAAATGCCGGGACCAAACACGTCAGCGTCCCGAGAACCTATGGCAACTTGACCCCGCCCGGCGAAAGCTGGAACCAGACGCAAAGGAGTGGGCAACCAACAGCGGTGATCTACGTTGCCTGTCTATCTCAGAGGGCAAGCCATGACCAATATCGATGCCATCTCCCGATACGCTGTTCGCTTCGAAGCAAGCGGCTGGGCCGTGATTAACATAGCAACTGGCGACCCCGCTATTGTCGGAGGCGTTCGCCAGAGGGATTTGCTCCTTGAAGATGCAGACGATGTGGCGAAGCATCTTAACATCCAAGAGCGCTCCTAACCGACTTCGTTGGCAAGTGAGCACGATAGGGCTTCGTTCAGCCTCGGCTGGGCGGGGCCTTCTCCTGCGAGCCAGTCCATGCCTATCCGGCGGACGGTCTTCTTGATAGAAAAGCGCCGTCAATTTGCAAGATCCACCTCTGTCGGGGCCTTGGCATTTGACAATCGCCGTGACCGCTTTCGTGGTGCATGAGGCCGATGACTGAGCAAACCCCACCGGTCCGTTCACCTGATGCCGAAGCGAAGCGAAGCGCGCGAGTTCAGGCAATTAAGGAAGGACGAGTCAGAATTCGCGCAGCCTTGCGTAAAGCGAAGCGCGCGGACGAGCAGGCTCAGAGTAAGTCTAACTCAGAGGGGACTTAGCTCTTCCCGGCCCTATCGGGGCGTGCAGATGATCCATTGCATGATCGGTTTTTGACCCGCCCGGCTCGCGCCGTGGCGGGTTTTTTTCATATCCCTGGGCCTTCGAGGGGCAGTCGCGATTGCGACGACTTGATTGGTATATGCGCGCCCAGCTGTTCTCGATAATCCCATCCTCCTCGCCCCAGCAACCGAGAATGGCGAGATCCGCAGCCAGCTAGCCGAAGCGCAGGGGCAGTGTGTCGAGCTGGCCGTGAATGCCGGCGAACTCAATGCGGAAGTCGAGGCGCCGCGGCGGGAGTTGGCTGAGTTCCTGAGATTCGATTTACGATTTTTCCTATTCGTGGCGTCTCACGCCCATTGCAACTGGGGCGTCATCATAGGCATTTGTACCAACCTCTAGACCAAGCCCTAATGGTTGCGCTGCACCCCGGAGCCTACTTTCAAACGAACGTGACGAATGGCGTTTCGTGCGAATTCCTCCAGGATAGTTTCATTAATCCGACTGAATTCGTGCGTAGAATTGCGCCGAAGTAGGAATTCACGGTATGAGCCTCGCCGGATTGCCAGTTTTCAACGATGGTCGTCTCGTTGAAATAATTCCTTTGAGTAATAGCGCCGATCCAGACTCGAACAAAGACGCGCCTCTGAACGTTGGCTTCGTCAATGGGTTCCTGAGTCTTTCATTGGGGGGAGCCCCTTCGGTAAAATACACCTACCAAAGTGGTGGCAGCCAGATAAACGTTGCCAGTAATGATGGCCCGTTATTGATCTTCTATGACGATAGGATAGGTGACTCCATTCTCGAAGGCGGAAACCTTGGTGACTTCATATACGGTGGCTCGGGCAACGATATATTGAGAGGTGGCGAGGGCGACGACACCTTGATGGGCAATCTCGGCATCAACATCATCCAAGGCGGATCCGGAAGCAATACTGCCAGTTATGTGGGTTATGATGGACCAAACTCCCCGGACACTTTGGGAGTGGAGGTTTTTCTCGATGAACGCGAGGCCTACAATAAGGAGGGCTTCGTATTTTATGATACGCTCGTCGACATTCAGAATGTCGTCGGCACTCGTTTTATTGATTTGTTGGTCGGTGACGCAGGTGATAATATCTTCGAAGGTCTCAATGGCGCCGACGTCATCCGAGGTGGACCCGGTATCGACACGTCGAGCTACGAAACGTCACCCTTCTCTGTCGACGTGAATCTGACGACCAATATCAATAACGGTGGGGACGCATGGGGGGATATTCTTGAAAGGATTGAGAACCTTCGTGGCAGTCGACAGGACGATATCCTGATGGGCGATGCGAAGGCGAACGTCCTTGAGGGCGGTGAGGAAGCCGACCGGCTATTCGGTGCGGGTGGCAGCGATACGGCTGGCTACGAGCATTCCCTCCTTGGCGTCACTGTCAATCTGAGGTTGGGCATCAACACCGGTGGCGACGCGCAGGGCGATACTCTGACCGACATTGAGAACCTTCGCGGTAGTCGATACGAAGACGTTCTGATCGGCGATAGCGGCGTTAATATCCTGACTGGCTTAGCCGGCAACGACACTCTGCGTGGCATGGGCTGAGCGGATACCCTTAATGGCGGAGACGGCAACGATCAGTTGATCGCCACTGGCGGTGGATCGAGCGTTTATGGCGGCGGGGGCACCGACAAGCTTCTGTTGCAGGGCGCGGACACCTTCACGTTCATCAAGACGACGTTCGATGGCATCGAGGCAGTCTACGTCGCCAAGGGAGCGACGCTCGATCTGACGCTTATTACCTCGGGTGTGAACATCACTTCACAAAGCGCGATTGGCACCTCCGTGACTATCACGGGCACCCAAGGCGCCGATGGCGTCGCTGCAGGCAAGGGCAGTGACCTGATCCATGGTGGTGCGGGCAACGACACCATCAAAGGCGGAAGCGGATACGCGCTTCTGTTCGGCGATGACGGCATCGACACCATCAGGGCCGGCGCAAATGGTGCGAGGATGGACGGCGGCGTAAGCGGCGATCGCCTCTATGGCGGCGCAGCTTCGGACACGTTCGTGTTTGGAGTCGATATCGGGCAGGACAACGTCTACAATTTCCAGTCTGGAAGTGATCACCTCGACGTGTCCGCCCTCGTCGATAGCATCCTCGACGTGAATACCCGTGTGCTGAATGGCGGGAAGGATACCCTGGTCACGTTCGATGGGGTGGATCCGGTGATCAAGATCGTCCTGCGGGGCGTGTCGAGCGTACAGGCGAGCGACTTCGATATTGGGACGCAGCCTACGGCGCTGGTTCATCACGACTGGGCGGTCTAGCCTTCAGCCGGACGCCGAACACAGTCTCCTCAGGCCCGGCCGCCGTCATGGCGCGCCGGGCTATTTGCTGGGACGGCAAGCGCAAGCCGAAGACCGGTGCGGATGAGTAGGCAACAGACGGCACGGGTCTATGCTGCCCACCCGACTCGGAGGGCTAGGCCATCCAGGCCGTCCAGGGCGAGAGGTGCTGCGCAGCGCGTTCGGCCGCGATCACCTTGCGCTCCTCGACATAGGCGGCGAGCTGCGCCTGTCCGACCGAGACGTCGGCGGCGACGTTCTGGCCATTGACCAGGACCGCACTGTCGGACCGCTTGTTGAGGTAGCCGAACAGCCCGTCGGCGAGGCCCGGCAGACCGAGCAGCAGCTTGGCGAGGAAGCTCCACATCAGCGCGGATCTCCGGCAGGCGGCGCCTTCGCGGCGGCGAGGGTGCGCAGGTAGGGCGCGAGCACCAGGCGGCCGACCGCCAGCCCGAGCCCGACGCGCGCGGCGACCGCCGGCGGCAGGTAGGCGGCGAAGTCGACGACGCCGAGACCGTCGAGGATCTCGGGCAGCGCCAGGACGAGGGCGGCGAGGTAGACCCGCCAGCCCTTCAGCTTGGACAGCCAAGCGCGCACACGCGTGCGGAATCGGCGACGAGGCATCAGGCTGCCTTTCGCGAGAGAGCGGCGTGCAGCCGGGCCCAGAACCCGAGCGAAGCGGGAGCAGGCGCTGCGGTTGCCGGATTGGCCGGTTTCGTTGCGGAAACTGGCGGTTTGGTTGATACAACGGGCTGTTTCGTTGCCCCGGAGGCCATTCCACCTGACACAACGCCGAGAACCGGCGCTCCGCCGCGGACTTGGCTCGGCCGCTTCACCGAGTAGGGCGTGCGGAACTGGTCGTACTCCGCCTGCCGGCGCGGGATGATCACCACCGGCTTGTTCCACATCAGGATGGCTTCGGCCGCGCCGGCATAGTCGCCGGCGTTGAGGCGGCGCACGACGGTCGACTTCGCGAACGACGGCGCCCCGATGTTGAAGCAGAGCGACACGAGGGCATCGAACTGGTGGTCGGCGAGCGGCACCTTCACGGCGGCCGAGACCGGACCCGCATACTGAGCGACGCCTTTCGCGAACAGCGCATCGCTCTGCGCCTTCGTGATCGTCAGTCCCGGCGTCACCTTGCTCAGCCCTGAGGCAGAGGTGATGCCGACGCTGATCGTCCAGACGCCGACCGAATCCTTGTACGCGGTCAGCCGCTCGCCTTCGCGCGCCAGGAGGGCCGCGCGTCCGATGGGGGACATTTCCATGATGAGGGTGCCTCCAGGCATAAAAAAACCGCCCAGGAGGCAGCGGACGGAACGATATCGATGGGATGTGCTGAGCAGGTTCCCCGTCTCAGCCGGTCGTCCTACGCGATGCCGTATTCGGCCTTGTACCCGGCCATGACGGTCGCGAGGTTGGCCGGCGAGAGGACGCCCGTGAGGAGATCGGCACGTGCCATCTTGCCGAGCCAGCCGCCGGCTACGTTGCCCCCCGCAGGCCCGCCGAACCCGATCCTGGTCGCGCTGCTAAAGGCGTAGGGGGTGGGCGGCGTGGAGCTGTCGATTAGGGTGGCGTTGTTGAGGTAGATACCGTTCGTGTTGGCCTCCTTGTCGTATGTGAAGGCATAGACGCCTGCTACGTTCGCCGCAGGAACACTCACGGCGGGAATTGCGCTTTCTGCAGCCGATGACGCAGTGCCGAACGACATGGTGCCGTTGGAGAGGAACGACAGAGCACAGATGGTCTTCCCGGGCTCGCCGACAAAGATCAGCCGCGATGTCGCCGGCGCAGCCTTGAGCGACGCCGCGATGGAAGCCACCACAAAAACCGTGAAGCTATCCGGCGGCTGGACCTCCATGCGGAGATCGGAGGCTTGGCCAGCCGTGGCACCGGACCCGGCCGTGAACTCGATAACCGGGCGACCGTTGAATGCCGCATCTGCGGCGACCTTCGTGACGGCGGAACGGATCGATTGGACGGGCACACCATTCGCGCGGTCAACGCCGTACATCGAATAGTCGGTTGTCGGAGCGAGAAAGGCCGGGTTGACGTCATGCCGGATCAGCGAGACGCCCAGATCGTTGGCAACGCCCCCGAGGAGCCGGTCCAGCGAGTTGTTGGAGACCTTAGGCAAGCCTCCACTGTTTGTTGGCGGCGCGACACCATAAACAACTTTATTAAAGCAGGACATTGCAGTGTTCCTTGAGCTTATGCCGTGACGAGAAGCTTTTGATGGCAGGCCCAGTTCGGCATTGGGTTGCCGTCGATATCAAGGTCCGTAGACTGATCGCGGAAGCAGGACCTGGCGCCCGTCGTCCGGCCGGCATCGTTGCCGGCCACGCCGTAGAGCGCGATACCGATGTGGCTTGTGGGTGCGAAGGAGCCGGGATCGCCCGAGAGGGTCACGTCGACCTCGGTGGCACTGACCTTGGCGGCCGAAGTGATCGTGCGCGCAGTGCCGCCGGTCTGATTCCACGAGACGCCGTAGTTTCCCGGATCGCTGACGGTCGTCGTGTCGATGGTGAGTTCGCCGGCGGGAACGTAGAATATCAGCCGGAAGATGGTCGCGCTGATCCGCGTCACGCTAATGACGTGCATAGGCCGGGCGTCGAGGCCCTTGCGCATGCGGTCGCGGGTACGGGCGTGATAGCAGCCCAGACGATTGTAGCTGTCAGCCACCAGGTGAATGCCGTCGCTATACGTCAGGAAGTATTTGGGGCCGACGCAGGCGTGCGTGAGGGGGTTGGCAAGGGCCACCGCAAGCTGAGCGAGCGGCACCTCCGACGTGGTGCGATTATAGGCCGTGCAACTGCTGGTCTGATCCATGATGACGACGACCGGCTGACCCACGTCGGCCGAGACGTCATGCTGAAACTCGATCATGTTGGCGGAGTAGATCACCAACGTCTGATCGATGTCCGCCTCTCCCTGAATCCAGTGCACCGCCGGACTTAGGTAGAGGATACCGTTGATCTGCGCGATCACCTTCATTCGCCTCAAAGAGCGAATGAAGTTGTTGTATTCGGTTCCGCCTTCCGAGCCGTTCTTTTTCAGAACTGCGTATTTCTGGCCGCCGCGGGCGTGAACCGAAACAGCAGATGCCTCTGTCGATCCCAGGCGCCCGGGCTGAACCATGCCGAACGAGATGCCCGCCGCCGGGCTCTGCTGGTCGCCGTTCTCGCGCGCATCGACCAACGACATGATGTTGGCGTAGGGGATCGCCACGGCAGCGCTCACGCCGTGGGGCTTGTACCCCGAGTTGAACATGACCGCGCGCCCCGGAGCGATGATCTCTCCGTGCGTGATGGGGCCACTGTTCGTGCCGTTGCCGAGCGACTGCCCGTAGACAAGATCGTGAAAGAGCGCAGTCGTGCCCAACAGGAGCGACGTCAGGCACGTCAGATCCTCAGTCACGGCCTGGACCGATGAGCCGTTGTCCTGGCTATAGGTCGCGAGATCGCTTGTTGCAGACGCGCCGAAATTGGTCATGGTCAATGGCATACCAAGGGTCAGGTCGGCCCTGCGTCCGGCCTTGTTGACGGTAACCTCAGCGCTCTTAGTGATCCAGGTCGGCAAGTCCGCGACGGCGCTGGAACCACCCGGGTAGAAGGTGCCATCCCTTCGCATCCCATACATGACGGTCGTTTCGTCACTGTAGGTTTTTACGTACCGCCAAACAGGGTCTAGCGTTAGGTAACCGTCGGCAATGTCGACAGCGCCGTCTTTCCGGAACCCGATCAAAACTCGCAAGGATTCATCGCTGAAAGTCTTGGCGTAGACGGTATCGAGTGTCGCGATACCCTCGGCCAACTGCTCCACGCGGAAGACTTCGGCCTTGAGCGCCGCAATCTCGTTCGGACGCAGGCGCCCCCAGCCGGGAGGGGTTGCCGACCATGCAAAAATTCCAGAATTCGGCGTGTTGAGAGCGCCTGTTACCGGATCTGTGTGGGTGCCGGTGTCGGTTTCAGGAACCTCCGCGAGCGCACCGACCACAGTGCTGGTCAGAGTTACGAGGTCGGCCAAGGACTTTGCGCCGATGAAACCGCCACCTTGCGAAGCCGGCACGGCGGCCAACTGATCGTTCAGCGCGTCGATGCTGCTCTCTGCCGAGTCGGTTCGGGCGGCTATCGGTGCGATGAGCGTCGAGATGTCGTCGCTAGTCGCCTTGGTTGCCAACTCCTCGGAGATCGTTGAGACCTCTGCATTCGTCGCCTTCTCCGCCAGGGCTGCGGCAATGGCGCCATCCGCGACCATCTCTTCTTCGGTTTTGTTCGGAAGTCGGTCCACGTTCAGCAGGACACGAGCACTCGCAGTCGGAATATCCGCGACCCCGGAGCCATCGTTGCCCTTGAACGTGCCCGGGGGAGCCTCGGCCAAATCGGAGTTACCGACCAGGGCGAGGTCAGCGGCACGCCATGCCTCGCCCTCGGCATCGAACACCACGCGGACCAGTCGCCCCGGCTTCAGTGCTCCGGCGGACAGGTTCGCCCCGTCCCGGTCCAGCAGTGGCATGGCTCCAAGCCCATCGACGACAAGGCTCGACGGCCCATCGTTTGCCCGATGAGGCACGAAGGACAGCACTATGCCGGCTCGTGCTTCGGTGAGGCCCGAGAAGGTTCGGACGTCATAGGTGTTGCCCGTCCCGGACGATTTCAGCGCACCGCCATGGTCGTCCGCGAGCTTTCGCACTCCCGCCATCGTGGCGCGGATCGATCGAGCGAACTCGCGCGACGAAGCCCCATCGTTGGCTGCGATCAGGGGGTCGGCGACCCCGTTCTCCTCCGGCTTTCGAGACCAGTTCGTCGCACTCATCGAGGCGTCTCCAGACGTGAAAAAGCGGCCCCTGGCGAGGCGTGGTGGCGGTGAGGGTTGGGGTCAAGCTTTGATGGCGAAGGCGACGACGGCGCCGGGAGGCATGTTCGCGTGCGCAGCACCCGAGCCGGYGTCGTTGAGGCTCAGCGTGTGGGTGTGGTCCGCAGCCGCCGCGATGGTGTGGGCGTGGTTCGGGGCGTTCGGGATGGTGTGGGTGTGCCCGCCAGCGCTATCGGTCGTGAACCCGTGCTGGTGATCGCCGTTCGCGTTGATGGTCACCGAGTGGGTGTGAGACCCGCCCGCATCGGTGCTCCCGTTTGCACCGTTGCTGCCGATCGCGATGGCCCCGAAGATATCGTTGCCGCGCGTTGATGGTCACCGAGTGGGTGTGAGACCCGCCCGCATCGGTGCTCCCGTTTGCACCGTTGCTGCCGATCGCGATGGCCCCGAAGATATCGTTGCCGCCGGCCAGCACGGATTGTGAGAACTTGACGTTGTGGGAGTGCGATCCTGCTTCAGCCGCGGAGCCGGTGTGCGAATGGGATCCGCCGGTCGCGGTCGTTCCGGAATGCGTGTGTTCACCGACTGGGCCGGTCGAGCCACCGTGGTCATGAGATCCACCCGACCCGGTCGAGCCACCGTGACTGTGCCCGCCGGCCTCCGCAGCGGTACCGGTGTGGGTGTGCTTGGACATCTGCGCGGTGGTGAGCGTGACCGCCTGTGCGCCGCCGGTGCTGCCGAGATCGCCGTCGATACCGGCCACGCCGCCCACGCCTGTCAGGAGGTTCGCTGCCGTTCCGCCGAGGTCGTCGGCGCCGAACATCGCCCGGCCGCGTAGATCGGGGATGTTGAAGGTGGTCGTGCCGTCGCCGTTGCCCCAGGTCGTGCCGATGACGGCGAACAGGGCGGAATAGGCGGCCCGCGAGACGGCGCGTCCATCACAGGGGAGCCATCCCGGCTCCATCGCGGCATCCGCCTGGGCGACAATCCGGCCGGGCCGCTCGATCGCAGGCGAGGTGACGAAATACGCGCCCTCGCTGGGGATGTAGGACACCGCGTAGACGGTATCGGGAGCCATGTCGCCGGGCCCGACCGGGCGTCCCCTGGCGCGCAGGAGCGGCTTGGCGGGCAGCCCGTCGAGAGAGAGGGAGGCCGGGGTCTGGTTCGCCGAGGCAACACGGAAACGCAGGGTATGAGGCCGCGCAACGGACGCAGCCAGGAAACCTTGCGAGGTCGCGACGGTGTAGACGTCGCCGGCCCCGCGGCTCGCACCGAGCGCGCCAATGTTGTCGTCCCGCCAGTTCGCCAGGGCGGCCATCGTGGCACGCATCGAGTCGTTGACGGTTTTGGCGGGTTGCCCCTCCACTCAGAGGATGGGCGGGGCTGCCATGTCGTTCGACGCGGCATCGGTCGAGAAGTCGATGAGACCGACCATGGCATTCCCCGAAGGCAGGCAGGCATGCGACCGGGCCAGATGACGCGCGGGGCGTCCGGGTCGGTTCGAGCAGGCGGTGCGGTTAAGGCGTCAGCGCCGCGTGGGCAGCAGGCCGAAGAACTTGGTGGCGTCGAAGGCCACCGGACGCGGCGGCATGGGCGGTGGCGGGGGCAACGCAGGCGCGGCCTGCGCCTGTCCCCCGGCCGCCGGCGCGCCCTCGGCGGATGAGGCCGCCAGCATCTTCATGATGCCCGCGAGATCGGGACCGCTATCGGCCTTCACGGGCTCGGCAGGGATCGTAGTGGCCGAAGCCGAACTGCCGACCGGTCCCGACAGGCTGAAGGGCGCGCGAGCCGTACCGCCGGACTCCCCCGGCATCGTCGCTTTGAACTCGCCCCCAAGGAACGCCGTCGCCTTCGCGCGGTGCGCTCCCATCTGGCTGTTCACCTTGTCGGCGACAGTCCCAGGCGCCCCGCCGTTRTTGGCGTCRCTGGCGTTGTAGCGGCCGACCTTGCCCGCGTTCACCGCCGAATARAGATCGAGGAGCCCCATCCCCGGCTTGAAGCCGGCATCGACAAGGTAATTGCCCGCCGCATCGACCTGCGCCGCGACCGGCATGTCCTGCGTGACACCGTACTTGGCGCGCTGGGGCTCGCCCCACTGGATCAACCCGCGGTGCTGACCCCACTGCGTCGTCGGGCCGGCCTTCCAGGGGTCGAACGTGCCGACGGTCTCGTAGGAAATCGTGGTGGCGAGGTCGACCGGGTCTGCGCCGGTCCGCCCGGCCGTCGCGATGATCGCGGAGCGCAGATCGTCGTTCATGGCAGGCTCCGGACATGCAAAAGGCCGCCCTTGCGGAGCGGCCCTCGGGTCTGGTCCGCCCGGCCGTCGCGATGATCGCGGAGCGCAGATCGTCGTTCATGGCAGGCTCCGGACATGCAAAAGGCCGCCCTTGCGGAGCGGCCCTCGGGTCTGGCGCGCGCGGCGCCTAGCAGTGGCTGTTTCGGGTGTTTCGCCCGTCGGGTCAAGTGCTGATGTGGTTTCCTGTTACCACACCGTTATTCGGAATGGCGTGTAGCCTTGGGGTACAGGAGTATGGGCACACCGAAGGATTGAAGGCGCGATGGATCTTTCGGCAGCAGGGGCCGCTCTAGGCAGCCTTAAAACGGCGTTCGACATCCTCAAGACGATGGCGGGTCTGCGCGACGCCAATCTTGTGCGGGAGAAGGCCCTCGAACTTCAGGGAGTGATCTACTCCGCACAGGAGCGCGCACTCACGTCCCAGGCTGCGCAGTCGGCGCTGGTTAAGCGTATAGACGATCTCGAAACAGAGATTACTCGCCTTAAAGCATGGGATGGAGAGAAAGAGCGTTACGAGCTCAAGAGTCTCGGAGCTGGTGTTTTTGCCTACGCGCCCAAGCCGGGAATGGAGGGCAGCGAACCCGAACATAAGCTTTGTGCAAACTGCTTTCAGCATCGAGAAAAGTCCATTCTTCAACAGGAGACCCGCCACCCTGGCCGGGTCGTCATGCTCGTCTGCTCTGCCTGTCACGCCGAACTGGTGATCGCTGGGGCTCGAACCGCCGAGGTCAGCGGAATGATACGGCGACCATAGTTCGGCGCGGTATCCTGGCACCACATTAGCACGGATCGGTGCGTGTAGGTTGCAAACGAAACGCCAACCGAAAGCGATGAATCGCGCTACGCTTGGCGAATTTGCTATCGTAAACCCGCATATCGTCGCGAGGCATTAATGTATTCAGACAGTGAAATCTTCGTCTATGACGTAGAGCGTCTGTCGGAGATCATATCAAACCCCACAGCAGGGAATTTGATTTCTGCATCGGCAATATTGCGCCGAATTTTTATGGACGATGGCGTGCCGCTTATTCATAAAGTCGCCCGATTGGTCGACTTGAAGCCGAGATTTAAAATTTATTCCGGATACACTAAAGATAGCTTCGAAGATCTACACAAGGCTCTGTCTGAAATTGCACCCCTGAATCACCTATATCAGAACCCGGACCCATCTATTTCTCCTGCAGCAATAACGAGAGAAGTCGGGCTGGATGAATTCCTCGGTTTGCCATTCCATTATGCCGAAGGGAAATCAATAAGCGTCAAAGACATCATCAACTATTGCGCCAATGTCGGCGGCGGGGTGCATAAAGGCGAACCCAAAAAAATGGGAAGGACAACTCAAGAACCATTCATGAAACATCTAATACCATTTTTATACTTGGCGCCCCCTATCCTGTTTCAGGCTTACGGGATATCGTCAATATTGCGCTTCCAGCCCTGATGCCATTCCATGACCGTCTACGGGCGTGAGGTCACCATCCGGGACCCAGATCGCGTCTTCTATGTCCCAATCTGTTGGGATTCTCATCGCCCATTCTCCGGCATAATGGTAGTCGGCGTCGATAAGCCAAAGCGCTTCGAACATACCTACGCAACCGACCCGCGATAACGCAGCCGCTTTGAGATCGTCCGTTCTTCTTGGTTGAAAAGCCGCGATAACGCGTGATCCGCTTCGTAGCGGTTCAAAAGCAGTGGCCATATCAGTCACTCCTTGAGGACGCGCTCAAACACAGCGCCCGAATGATCTAACAACGATGTGCTCAGCCAGCCTCATAGGCGCAGCCTGTCAGAAGCTCGCCTTTTCCGCGACGGGGCCGCCTGCTATCGTCCCGGCATGCCTGCCAACGACGACGCCCGCGACAAGCTCATTGCGAACGAGCGGGCAAAACTGAGCGCGACCTACCTGAACGGTTTGGCCGTTGCCGTATTCGCCGTGGGAGGCTTGGCGCCCATCTTCTCGACGTCGTTCTCGTCCGCACCGCTCGGCGTCCCACTCTGGGTCGTCACCGCCAGCGCATCCGTTTGCTGGATCGTCAGTGTCGTCCTACATCTGGTGGCCAGACGCTTTCTCAGGGAGCTTGCGCCGTGACCGCATTCCAGATCTTCAGCCTGTTCGGGATGCCCCTAGCCGCCTTGACGATTGCCGGGGGGCTCCTCTGGTTCACCCACCGGGCGCACTGAGCCAAATGAGCATTCTGAGCGTTCTGATCGCCCTGTTCTCGCTGGCCGCAGCAATGCTCTGGTTCATATCTTCGCGCGTCCACGTCCCCATCGTCTTTGTGGACGAGGGAGGCTTTGCCGGCGGAACGAGCGATCCGAACGCGCCTCAGAAGGAAGATCCCACCAACGTCGCGCTCCGGAAGCAGTCGAAGCTAAGCGCTTGGGGTGCATTCTCGGCGGCCGGCGCTGCCCTTCTGCAAACCGGACAGGCCATCTGGGCGGCGGTACCTTAGCAAATGCCGCGCTGGGCCATCGTCACCGTTACCCTGGTGCTCTTCACCGTTACCGCGAAGGCGGAAGAGTAGCCGCTCTACCGCTGCTCTGCGCTCAGCTACGCGAACCTCGCGCAGGACGGCACGCTCCTTATGAGCAAGGATGAAGCGCCGATCCTCAACGCCCTGAAGAGCATCCTTGTCGACACGGCCACAGGTACGATCCGGTTCGCTTCAAGCACGCGCCATTGGCAGGTGATACAGCGTGGTTCAGCGGCAAACGATTTCGTTGCAGCGGCCGGCCCGTCTGCCGCACGAAGCGTCACCGATTTTATTCGTGTCCAGAAGCATGCAGGAGAAGACACTGCGGTCTTCTTCCTGGTCGGTTTGACGACTATGTCCACCGGCACTTGTCAGACGGTGCAGTAGAGCGACCATGCCCAACTGGCTTTCCCGCCCCCTCTGGATGCTCGTTCAAGCCGCAGCAATCGGCGTCGGCATGTGGCTGAGCTTTGTTGTCGCGCCACGCGAGGGGGACAATCCGCCGCCCCAAGCTTACTTCCTCGTCTTCATCATGTGGGTTCTGCTCGTCGCCCTCGCGACGGGCATCATCACTCGGCTATGGGACTGGTCCCGCTCCTCGCTCGCCCGGCGCCGAGCTGCCGGCCGCCAGCGCCATTAAACGACTGGTGAAGAAGTCGGCGTTCTTCGAGCCCGGCTTCGACTGCACGAGGTGGCGCAGATCCGGCAGGGCCTTCGGATCGAACAGCATCCGAGCCACGGCCTCACCGTTGCGGCCGATCTGGCAGCGGGTCCACGCATCCGAGGCCGAGCGCTTCAGCCCGAGCAGACCACCACCGGCCGCGCCACCGACACCGACCGCGCTCCCGCCGGCCGCCGCGCCGGTGACCACGTTCGCAACCGCCCCTCGTACGCCACCGCCGCCTTTCATCTCTTCCTGGATCCTCGCGTTGAACGCCGTGTCGCCGCCCTTCTGCGGGCGGTACCCGGTGGTGCGCAGCACGGTCAGGAACCGGTCGAGGCCGGCCCAGAGGGTGTCACCCTCCGGCAGGGCCTTGATCGCCGCCTCGAGGTTCTTTCGCTGCTGCGGGTTGCCGGCGACAGCCGACGCGAAGCCCGCACCGCCGTACTGCGCCGGCAGCCCTCGGGTCTCGGCCACAGCGTCATCGAAGACCGTCTCGAGGTGGATGCGCGCGAGTTGACGCGCCGACGTGGGATCGCTCTTGGCCAACGAACCCATCGCAGCCCCGATCTCGGCTTCGCCGCCGGCGAGGCGATCACGATTGAACAGCACACCGACGGCATGCTTCACCTTCGGCTTCTGCGCGACCTGTCCCAGCGGGGAGCGCTCTACCGCCGTCATGCCATCGCGTGCGACGGCGACGTTCATCAGCCGATCACGGACGGCAGGGAATTGCGCGAGCTGGTCCTCGTTCGCCCGTAGGGCGGAGCGCAGCTTCTTACCGGAGATCTCGCCGGTGACCGCGACCGTCGCCGCATCGAGCGGGCTGGTACTCAGGTGCCCCTCATAGGCAGTGCGCGCCTCTGAAGTTGCAACCTCATTGAAGGCACGTCCGGCGCTCGGCCCCTCATCAATCGCCAGCGGTGCGCGCTCGGGCGGCATCTTGAAGCGGGCGAGGCTGACGCCGTTCGGGTCGTCCCCGATCACGCTGGGTCGCTCGAATGCTTTCGTGGGACGAGGCGCACCAGCCTCGAACTGCGGACGTGAGAACGCGGGCTGCGTGACGATCGGCTCGCCCGGGCGCTCCACCTCGATCGACCGCTCAATGCCGACCGTTTCCGGGGCTTCCCGCGCAGCGGTGTACTCTGGGTCGGCCAGCGCAGCGCGCATGCCCTCGCGGCGATCATAAATGCGCCTTAGCTCGGGCTGGATCACCTGCCCCGCCTGCTCCGGGGTGACACGCGGTCCAGCGGCAACGCGGGCCTCGGTCAGGGCCAACCCTTCCGGCGTCCGCGCCATGCCAGCGCGCGCCGCATCCTGTATGGCGCCGCCTAACTCGGTCGGGGAGGCCGCCTTCTCTACCATTCCATCGAACGCAGCGCGGCCCGTGGCTTCCACCTGTGCCGGGCGTTCTGAGTAGACCTTGTTCGCGATCCGGCCACCTTCACCGCCGGAGTTCGCGACGACACGCGAGATCTGCGACAGGCGCCCAGCCTGGCCGCCCGTGACCTGGTTCAGCGCCTCGTCGAGCGGCAGGTTGATCCCACCGCCGGGGAGAGCGCGCGCCTCGTCGCGAAGGGCCTGCGCCGCGCCGAGCTGCTCGGCCGAGAAGCCTTCCAGGCCTTCGCGCACGGCGGCTGCGCCACGCGGAGCCTGCGCCACCGCCGCACCAATGCCGCCAGCCAACGCGCCAGCGAACCGTGCGGCCGGCTCATAGTCCGGCGCCACATCGCGCGCGACGCGGCCCGCCCCTTCGCTGACCAGCGCGGGGGCGACCACGTGGCCGAGCGTGCCGCCGCCCAGGAGATCCGCGCGGCGAGCTGCAACGCGGGACGCGGTCTGGGCTACCGTCTCGCCGGCGCGCAGGGCTGCACCTCCGCCTCCACCCGCCAAGGCATTCGGGGCGAACTCGCCAAGGGTGTGCGCCACCTCGCCGGCCGTGGTCTGAGGCTTGTACGCGGGGCCAGTGACTGGCTCCAAAGACTTCGCCACTGCCTCGCCACTTGGGAAGCGATCAGCGATCGGGCTGTCCGTGCCGATGAGCGGCTTATCCGGCGCAGTCAGGCCGACAGCCTTCCCAAGCGTACGGACAATTGGTGTTACGCCGTAACGATCCAAAAGAGAGATCGCCGTATTCGGCAGTCCGACCACACCGGCGATACCGGCATCGACACCGCTCTCGAACGAGCGGCCGACATCTTTCACCTTGGCCGCGAGCGAGGTCGGAGCCGCCGGCGCAGCAGGGGCAGCAGGGGCAGCAGGGGACGAAAGCCCCTGGAACGCCTTCAGCGCCGCCCCTTCGTCCGGGGCATCGATCTCGTATTCCGCGCCGCCCGGGCCGGATATCTAGAAGGTCGCCATAGGCTATCGCACCCTGCGGATTGTAACCCCGCCGCCCGCATCGCGAGAGGCGCCGACATCAAGGGGCCCGCTGGCCGGAGAGGGGGATCGGGCTGGCCCGACACGCGGGGCCTCAGGAGCAGGCGGCAGGAAAGCCGCACGTTCCGGATCGACCCCGTACTGACCAGCGAGATTACGGTACCGACCTGCGATGGTGTCCGCGTTCTTGCGCGCCGTGCCGTACAGCTCTGTCGCTTGCCCCAGCATGTCCTGACGCTGATCGGGGGTCAGGAATTCGCCGTTCTTGGCCTTGTTATAGGCGTTCCGGATCTGGTCCGGGATACCCGCGGCATTCTTGGCCGTCGCATACTCGCCTTCGCGCACGACGGAGGTCGGATCGAGCATCTTCATGAAGCCGAAGACGAGGCTCATGTCGGAGGCAGGCGAGACTTTCGCAGGATCGGTCTCCCGCAGCTTCGTAGCTGCGATCACCCGGCCATAGCCATCGTGCACATCCGTGAACGTACCCAGTCCCTTCGCGAACTCGCCGCGGAGCTTGGTCTCAACGTCGAAGCCATCGGGCTTTTGAGACCCAGCCTCGGCGATTAGCTTCCCATCTGCATCGTATCGCTTTTGGCCTGGACTCAGATTGAAAGGCTCGGCCGGCTTGCCTGCGGTAGCGCCTTCCGTCTGCGCCTGCGCACGGGTGCGGATCACGTTGGGATCCGCCTCGCTGCCAGGAATCGGCTCATAGCCTTGGCCGTCCGGGCGCTGGCGATATCCGGCCGGGACGCCTGTACCGTGGTTCGGATCACGCAGGATCTTCAGCGCTTCGGTGACCTGTCCGCTGTTCGAGCCAGCAGAGACCGCCTCTGCATCGGAGAGGTTCGGAAAGGCCCGTTTGATGACTGAAGCGTTCCCGCTGAGTGCAGCCGTTTCCTGTGCGAGCTTACGCTGCTTGATCCCGAGTTCGGCCTGCGCGAGCCCGGTGACCGCGCGTTGCTGCTCCGCCTTCTGCGCGTTCTGGAAGCCGGCGGCGAGGCCTTTACCAAAGCCGGGGGTCGACATGAGCCCGGTGCCCAGGCCGACCAGGAGGCCACTGCCACCGCGATCCGTGAATCGCTTCAGGGCGCAGCCGAAGTCGAAGCCTCCGTCGGAACCGGACGCGGCTGCCGGGGCAGCGGCAGGGGTCGGCATGGCGCCGGCGACAGGCACGGCATCGGCAGCGGGGGTCTCGGCTGGGCGCGGCGGGGGCATGGGAGGGCGGAACCCCATCGGCACGGACGGAGACACACCCGGAGGAAGGTCGGCCGGCTTGAAGTCGGGGAGAACCGGTCCGCCGGCCTCGGGGGGCTCGGAGGGCGCGACGGGGGCCGGACGCGGCGACACGCGAAGGGCCAGCGGAGCAGGACCGGGCGCAGGAGCCTGCGGCTCCGACTGGACCGCACCCGACGTGCCCGTGAAGGCCTGCGGCGAACCCATCGGGGCCTTGCCGAACAGGCGCGCGAGATCCTCAGGGCTGAGATCGGTCGGAAGGCCGTAGGGAATGCCTGCGCTCATGACGGCCGATCCTTAGATGAATTTCGAGGCGGTGCCGGCGATGGCCAGTCCGCCGCCGAGCAGCTGCTGCAGAAGGCTGGGCTGCGGCGTCCTCTGTTCGGTCGTTCCCGTCGAGGTGCCGCCTGCGCCGGCGACCGGCA
>NZ_LMMP01000014.1 GCF_001422815.1 Methylobacterium sp. Leaf91
AGGCTCATAACCTGAAGGTCACAGGTTCAAATCCTGTCCCCGCAACCAATCCTACACATCACACCACACAGCCCGCAGCGCCATAAACGCCGCGGGCTTCGTCATGTCCAGAGCACGCAGTTCTCCCCAGCACAGATCAGCGAGACCGCATCACAACCCAAAGCGCGTGAATCGAGCCAGGCAGGTAGAACAGAATGCACAGCAGGATGTTCAGGAAGAACTGCACGCCAATCCCAACCGTCAGAAGCACTGCAATCGGCGGGAGAAAAATGGCAAGGAGAATACGGATAAGGCTCGACACGGTGCTTCCCTGATCAATGGAGTGCTTTTGCACTTCGATGAACCGTAACAGCCGCGCTTAAGTTCCAGCGAGCTCCACTCCCATGGGTGTTCTTCCGCGAACAAACTCGATCCTTGGCCTAAGATGAGGCCCCTCGTCGAGCCGTGAGGCATCCATGCTGATCGAGGCCATCCACTATCTGACGACGCCGGCATCGCGCGCGCAGCGGAGGCTCGGATATCTGAGTGAGAGCGTTCGGCTGCTGTCACGTTCGCGCCGTTGCCGTCTGGCGTGGGCGGATCACCTCGCGGCCGCCCGATCCGCTATCATGCAGTCTTGTGCGGATCTCGTCCGCCGTCGCACCGCCGTGATCCTAGGCTCGGGCCTTCTCGACGATGTACCCTTGTCGTATCTGGCCGAACGCTTCGAGCGTGCGATCCTGGTGGACATGATCCATCCCTGGCCAGCCCGATGGATGGCGCGCCGCCATGCGAATGTCAGCCTGCAGATCGTGGATCTCAGCGGATGCGCGAACTGGCTGAGAGGGGAGGGGGAGCGGCATGCCGATCCTCTTGCCGTATTCAACAGCGACGATGTCGATCTCGTCGTCTCCGCCAATCTACTCTCACAACTGCCGATCCTGCCCGTGGACTGGTTCGAGTCCCGTGGCATTCCGCTTCCCCATGGGTTGGGAGCCGAGATCGTCGACATGCATCTCCGGGGTTTGGCGGGTCTGCGGGCACATGTCTGCCTCATCACCGATACCGAGGAGCTGACAGAAGACCGCGACGGCCGCGTCATCGAGCGGTTCGATCTTCTCCACGGCGTCGCTTTACCGCCTTCCGATCATTCCTGGATTTGGGAGATAGCGCCATTCGGAGAGATTGGACGCCGCCGCAGGCAGCGCCATCACGTCCGTGCCTATTGCGATTGGCGTGGATGAAAGAGCAGCAAGACTTTTGTCTGCGGCAAGAAAAAAGCCGCCCCACATGAGAGGGCGGCTTTTACAAAACTTCATCCGGTTGTCCGCGCCTGGGATAGGCGGCGGGTCCTTTGCAAACTATTCGACGGTGGAGGGTGTATCGTCGGCGTTCGTGCTGCCGCCCTCTGAGCCTTCCGGTCCCTCGAAGCGAGGACGACGGCGACGACGTGGCTTCGGTGCTGCCGGAGCTGAATCGTCCTTCGTCACCTCTCCGGCGAGATCGCGTTTCGGCTCCGCTTCGCCAGCGGGTTCGACAAAGCGTTCTGCCACCGGTGCAGCGGCTGGACGAGGAGCTGCCGTCAGGAAAGCCGGCAAGGCACTGACATCGTCTTCAGCGCGAAGATCGGGTTCCTCGCGGCGGCGGGAACGGCGCGGAGCCGTCTCCGAACGCCGGCTGTCACTGCGCGAGGATTCCGGGCGCGGGCTCTCCTGGCGCTGGTTTTCCTGGCGCTGGTTTTCCTGACGCGGTGGATCCTGTCTCACAGGCTCGTTTCTAAGCGCAGGCTCCTGTCGAGGATTGTCCTGGCGATAGGCCTCCTGCCGGGGAGCTTCCTGGCGAGACACGTCCTGAGACATCTGGTCCGGCTTCGGCGCGGTGTCGTTGCCCTGGAACTCGCTGCGCTGGCTTTCGTAGCGGGAGCTGTCGTTGCGGTTCTGAGCGCGGTTGAAGTCCGTGCGCGGCTGATCCTGGCGGCCGTAATCCTGCCGCGGCTGCTCGTGCCGGGGATTGTCCTGCCTCGGATTATCCTGCCGGGCATTCTCGCCACGGAAGGAATCCTGCCGGTTATACTCCTGGCGGCCACCGTCGCTACGGTGTCCCTCATAGCGCGAACCGTCTTGGCGCGAACCGTCTTGTCGGTTCCCGTCCTGCCGGCCACCGTCCTGGCGCTGACCGTCCCGATTGTTCTCGAAACGTTGGGGGCGGTCGTTACGATTCTGGAAGCGGTCGCGCCGCGGGCTTCGCTGGTCGGACTGGGAGTCCTGGCGGTGATCGGGGCGGGAATCTTGCCGGGAATCCTGCCGCGAGTCTTGGCGTGGCGCCTCGTAGGATTGAGGCTGCGGCTGCTGCGCCGGATCGCCGTATTCCTCGCCGTAACTGTTGCCGTAACCGTTGGCGGCATAGCCCTGGCTCGTGCCCTGGCCCTCGTCTTCGCCATCCTCGTCGTCATCGTAGCCGTTGCGGGCGTAACCGCCATTCTGCTGGCGGTTCTGCTCCTGGGCACCGGAGATGATGCGGAAATAATGCTCGCCGTGCTGGAAGTAATTCTCGGCCGCCACCGGATCGCCGCTCGCTTGCGCATCACGCGCCAGCTGGGCGTATTTGTCCGCGATGTGCTGAGCCGTCCCGCGGATTTTTACATCCGGCCCGTTGGACTCGTAGGAACGCGTCAGCGGATTGGGACCTTTGGGGCGGTTGCGACCGCGCATCCGTCTATTCTGGTTTGGTCTCATCGGTCTCGATTGACCCTCGTTCAAATCGGAGCGTCTGATGATGCGGCGGGGCTACGAGCGAAGGAGAATGAACCCGCTCGGGCTCTTTCCTGTCCTCGTAAGATCCGGTCGATGGTTCCGCGATCGATTGTGCCGTGCTCGCCGTATGTCCGGCCAACCGATTCCCACGCTCGCATCTCGGCGTCGATCGGATGTCTGGAACTCAGTTCATCAAGCTTCCACACGGAATCTCGTGCGTATCGGCTCGATGGTGGGGAGATCGTCTAAAAACATCGCGTGCTAGACGCCGCCGACATTTCTACCTCGATCCGCCTTAACGGACCGTTCGCGACCTGACTGTGACATTAGCGGCTCCCCAAGCCCACAACAAGCTTTTTTTCCGAGCCTTCTCGCGGTTTCCGGTGGTCAAAGGCCCGATAATGTGACGACGCGGGCGTGACCGGCCAGATCGTGCCGGATCGAACCTTGCGTGAATCCCGCCTCATGGCCGATCCGGACGACGTCCTCCGCCTGATCGTAACCGACCTCGAACACCAGGGCCCCATCCCGCGCGAGCAGGCGCCGGCCATCCGACGCCCCGCTCACCTCCGCGGTGATCCTCCTGTAGGCGGCCAAGCCATCCTCTCCGCCATCGAGGGCGCCAATGGGATCATGGTAGCGAACTTCGTGGGAGAGCATCGGAATGGTGGCGCTCGGGATGTAGGGCGGGTTCGAGAGAATGACGTCGAACGGCTTGCCGAGAGCGGAGCACCAATCGCCGGCAAGGAAAGCGGCACGCCGTCCGACACCGTTCATCCGGGCGTTGCTGCGGGCGCAACCGAGCGCTTCGTGCGAACGGTCGACACCCACGCCGAAGGCCTGTGTCCATTCGCTCAAGAGCGCGATCAGGATGCAGCCGGATCCGGTTCCGAGATCCAGGAGGCGTAGGGGCCGGTCGCGGGTAGCATGAAGCGACAGTGCGGCATCCACCATCGTCTCGGTATCGGGCCTGGGAACCAGGGTCGCGGCGTTCAGGATGAAGGGAAGACCCCAAAACTCCCACTCGCCGAGGATGCGGGCGACGGGCTCACCCGCGAGGCGCCGTTGCATCGCCTCGCCGAGCCGCTTGGCGCCCTGCTCGCCCAGAGTCTCCGCGCCGGAAAGGACGAGCTCGGTCTGAGTGATGCCTAGGACGTGAAGGAAGAGGAATCGGGCATCGCTGGCCCCGCCATCGATCCCGGCCTCGCGGAAAGCCGCCGTGATCCGGCTGAGCGCCTGCGAGCGAGACAGCCATGGGTCGATGCCTGTTCCATCCGCCCCGCCCCCGGTCACGCGAGAGTCACTCAGACCATCTTCCGTCACGCCATGCCTTCGGCGGCCATGAGTTCGGCCTGGTGCTCAGTGATGAGGGCATCCACGAGTTCGTCCAGCGCTTCACCCGCGAGAACCTCTTCCAGTTTGTAGAGGGTGAGGTTGATGCGGTGGTCGGTCACCCGCGCCTGTGGGAAATTGTAGGTGCGGATACGCTCCGACCGGTCTCCCGAACCGACCTGTGACTTGCGGTCTGCTGCGCGAACGGCATCTTTTGCCGTCCGTTCGGCATCGTAGAGCTTGGCCCGCAGGAGCGACATGGCGCGCGCGCGGTTCTTGTGCTGCGAGCGCTCTTCCTGGACGAAAATGACGATGCCGCTCGGCATATGGGTGATGCGGATCGCCGATTCCGTCTTGTTGACGTGCTGGCCGCCGGCACCCTGGGAGCGCATCGTGTCGATCTTCAGATCGGCATCGTTGACGACGATATCGACCTCCTCGGCCTCGGGCAGGACCGCCACGGTGGCGGCTGAGGTGTGGATGCGTCCCTGGGCCTCGGTATCGGGCACACGCTGGACCCGGTGGGCTCCGCTCTCGAATTTCAGCTTGGCGAAGACGCCCTTGCCCTTCACCTCAGCGATGACTTCGCGATAGCCGCCGACCGTGCCTTCGCTCTCGGAGATGACATCGACCTTCCAGCCCTTCAGATCCGCGTATTTCGCGTACATCCGGAACAGATCGCCGGCGAAGAGCGCGGCTTCGTCGCCACCGGTCCCGGCACGGATTTCGAGAATGGCGCTCTTCTCGTCGGCGGCGTCCTTGGGCAGCAGGATGACCTGGAGCGCCTTGTGTGCCGCCTCGAGCCCCGCTTCCGCATCGGGCTTTTCGGCGGCGGCGAGCGCACGCATCTCGGCATCGCCCCCCGGCTCGTCGATGAGAGCCTCGATTTCGGCAAGGTTCGTCGCGGCCGCGCGGTAGGCATGGATGGCCGCCACCACGCCGTCGAGTTCGGCGAGTTCCCGGGACAGCTGGACGAAGCTGTCGGAATCGGCCGAACCTGCGCTGAGCGTGGCGGTGACGATGTCATGCCGCGTCAGAATGGCGTCGAGACGGTCTGAAGGAATTGGGGTCATCGCCCGGAGGATACTCTCAACTGTGGAAAGGGAATGTCGAACGGACGTGCGAAAAGCTCAGCTGCCGGCGTAAGCGCCGTCACGCTCGCTAGATAGGCACGCCGTGGGCCTTGGCGAAGGCCGTCAGGACCGGCCGCAGGGAAGCGCTGTCGCTGGAACGCTCCATCTCGGCATCGATCACCGCCGCCACGGCGGACGCATCGATTCCGAGAACCATGGCCTTCACCGGGCCGATGGCGGCGGGCGACATCGACAGGTTGCGGAAGCCGAGGCCGATCAGGGCCATCGCCTCCAAGGGCTTGCCGCCGATCTCGCCGCAGATGGTGACGGGGCAGCCGGCGGCAGCCGCCCGCTCGGCGATGAGGCGGAACGCACGCAGGGCCGGCACGCTGAGCGTGTCGAACCGGTCGGCGACGCGGCGGTTTTCGCGGTCCACCGCGAAGAGGAACTGCATCAGGTCGTTCGAGCCCACCGACAGGAAGTCGGCGACCTTGGCGATCTCGTCGATCTGGAAGAGGAGAGACGGTACCTCGACCATCACGCCGAGGCGGCAATCGCTCGGAAGGATATGGCCGTGGCGGCGCAGATGCGCCTTCTCCCGGTCGACGATGGCCTTGGCGCGGACGAACTCGTCCACCGTCGCCACCATCGGAAACATGATCTTGAGAGGCCGGCCGGACGCCGCCCGCAGCAGCGCGCGCAACTGCACCCGCAACAGGGCGGGGCGGTCGAGGCCGATGCGGATGGCGCGCCAGCCGAGAGCCGGGTTTTCCTCCTCGAGGGCCGGCATGTAGGGCAGGATCTTGTCGCCGCCGATATCCAGGGTACGGATCGTCACGGGCAGGTCGCCGGTGGCGGCGAACACCGCTTCGTAGAGCGATTGCTGCTCGGCGGCCGAGGGCATCCGCTGCGCCACCATGAACTGCAATTCCGTGCGGAACAGGCCGATGCCCTCCGCGCCGGTCTCATGGAGATGGGTGAGGTCGACCAGCAGTCCGGCATTCAGCTGCAGGCCGATGGCGACCCCGTCCCTGGTGACGGCGGGGAGGTCGCGGAGCGCCCGGTACTGTTCCTGACGGCGCGCGCGCAGGCGGACCTGCTCGGCATAAGCCGCCTCGATCTCCGGGCCGGGACGGACCTGGATCTCGCCGGTGACACCATCGACGATGATGGCGTCGCCCGCATCGCAGAGGGCCGTAGCATTGGCGATCTCGCCCACCGCCGGGATGCCGAGCGCCCGTGCGACGATGGCGATATGGCTCGTCGGGCCACCTTCCTCCAGCACCACGCCGCGCAGGGAGGCGCGGTCATAGTCGAGGAGGGCGGCCGGCCCCATGGAGCGGGCGACGAGAATCGCGTTTTCGGGAAGCTCGCGATGCGTGCCGTTGCTCTCCGTTCCGATCAACGTGCGCAGAAGACGGTTGGCGAGATCGTCGAGGTCGTGCAGGCGGTCGCGAAGATACGGATCGCTCTGACGCATCATCCGGGCGCGGTTGTCCGACTGCACGCGCTCCACGGCGGCTTCCGCGGTGAGGCCGGAATGGACGGCCTCGCGCATCCGGCGCAGCCAGCCCTTGTCGTGCGCGAACATGCGCACCGTCTCCAGCACCTCACGCGATTCGCCGGTGCCGATGCTGTCGCCGCGCTCCACGAGATCGTCGATGGCCGAGCGGACTTCTCCGATGGCCTCCTCCAGGCGCTCGACCTCGCGCTCCAGGTTTTCGGCGATGAGCTGCTTCACGATGATGCGCGGCTCATGCAGCACCACGTGGCCGAGGCCGATGCCATCGGCGAGCGCGACACCGCGCTGGCTCACGGCGCGGCGCGCGGCCGAGCCCGCACCTGGGGCCAGGGATTGCAATTCACCCGAAGCGATCATCTCGGACAGCACCATCGCCGTCGTCTGGAGCGCCTCGATCTCCTCCTCCGAATAGACCCGGTAAGTGAGGTTCTGCACCACGAGGACGCCGAGCGTATTCCCCGCCCGCAGCAGCGGCACGCCGAGGAAGGCGTGATAGGCCTCTTCCCCGGTCTCGGGGCGATACGAGAAAGCGGGGTGGGACTGGGCGTCCGATAGCGAGAGCGGCTCGGCGGTCTTGGCGATGAGGCCGACGAGGCCTTCATCGGCCCGCATCCGGGTCAGGTGGACGGCCGAACGGTTCAGTCCCTCGGTGGCAAACAGTTCGAGGGTGTTGTCATCGCTCAGGACATAGACCGAGCAGACCTCGGCGATGACGTTCGCCGCGATGAGGGTGACGATGCGGTCGAGGCGAGCTTGTGGACTGACCGGCTCCGCCATCGCTTCGCGGAGGCGGCGCAGCAGCAGGCGCGGTCCTCCGGGCGCAGCAGGCATGGTCTCCTCGATCCGAATTCAGTCCCCGGTTCCGCACGCGCAAGTTTCATGCGCGGCGGAGAGGGCAGGCGCTCAAGCCTGATCGAGGCCGTATAGCGAGTGGAGCGTACGCACGGCAAGCTCCGTATAGGCCGCGTCGATCAGGACCGAGAACTTGATCTCCGATGTGGTGATCGCGCGGATGTTGATTCCCTTCTGCGCCAGGGCCCTGAATGCCTTGGCGGCGACACCCGCATGGCTGCGCATGCCAACGCCGATGGCCGAAACCTTGACGACATCGGTGGCGCCCTCGATCTGGGCGAACTCGATGATGCCGCTCTGAGCATCGAGAATCGTGCGGGCGCGATCGTAATCGGCCGAGGGCACCGTGAAGGTCATGTCGGTGGTCGACTGGTCGCCGGACACGGTCTGGATGATCATGTCGACGTTGATGTTGGCATCCGCCAGCGGTCCGAAGATCGCGGCCGCGATCCCGGGGCTGTCCTTGACGCGGCGAAGGGTGATCTGCGCCTCGTCCTTCGAGAAGGCGATCCCGGTGATGATCTGCTGTTCCACGATGTCGTCCTCGTCGCAGATGAGGGTGCCTGTGCGGGCGTTGTCGGGTGGGTCGAAGCTGGAGCGCACCGTGGTCGGCACGCGATGGACCATGGCGAGCTCGACGGAACGGACCTGGAGCACCTTGGCCCCGAGAGAGGCCATCTCCAGCATCTCTTCGAAGGTCACGCGTTCCATGCGCTTGGCCTTCTGCACCACGCGCGGGTCGGTGGTGTAGACGCCGTCGACGTCGGTATAGATGTCGCAACGCTCCGCGCCGATGGCGGCGGCGATGGCGACCGCGCTGGTATCCGAGCCGCCCCGGCCGAGCGTCGTCACGCGGCCGGTCTCGGCATGGATACCCTGAAAGCCGGCGATCACGGCGACTTCGCCGCGTTGGAAGCCGGCCTCGAGATTCTTCGGATCGATGGCGGTGATACGGGCCGAGCCGTGGGCGTCCGAGGTCTCGATCGGGATCTGCCAGCCCTGCCAGGACCGGGCCTTGATCCCGTTCTTCTGGAGCGCCGCGGCGAGGAGACCAGCGGTGACGAGCTCCCCCGAAGCGACGATGGCGTCGTATTCCGCCTCGTCGTAGAGCGGGTTGGCGTCCTTGACCCAGGCCACGAGTTCGTTGGTCTTGCCGGACATGGCCGAGACCACGACGGCGACGTCGTAGCCGGCCTCGATCTCGCGCGCCACGTGGAGCGCCACGTTGCGGATACGGTCCACGGTCGCCACCGATGTGCCGCCGAACTTCATTACCAAACGGGGCATGTCGGGTCCGCGTCGATTCATTCCAGGCTGGCCGCCCGCTGCGGGCACGACGCCGGCGGCAATCGCCGCAGCCGTGTCCCGCCGCTATACCGGCCGGTGCCTGGGCGGGTACAAGGGCCCTTCGGACGTGTCAACAATCGGGCATGCGGGCGGGATGGCCCGCATCCGAGTCGGAAGGTCAGGCGAATGAATCCAGCGGCACCCTCTTCCATCGACGCCGAGGAAGTCGCGCGCTTCGAGGGGATCGCCGCGACCTGGTGGGCCGAGGACGGGCCGATGAAGGTGCTTCACCGCTTCAACCCCGTGCGCCTCGCCTATATCCGCGACGCGATCTGCAGAACCTTCGGCCGAGACCCGCGCGCGCCCTATCCGCTGAAGGGGCTGACCATCGTCGATGTCGGCTGCGGCGGCGGCGTCCTGTCCGAGCCCCTGGCGCGGCTCGGCGCCAGCGTCACCGGGCTCGATCCGGCCCCCACCAACATCGCCGTGGCGCGATCCCATGCGGAGGCCGAGGGCGTGGCGGTGGATTACCGCTCGCAGACCATCGAAGAAGTGGTGGCGGCGGGCGAGCTTTTCGACGTCGTCCTGATCATGGAGGTGGTGGAGCACGTGGTCGACATGCCGGCCTTCGTCGCGAGTGCCTGCCAGGCGGTGAAACCGGGCGGTCTCCTGTTCGCCGCCACCCTCAACCGCACGATGCGCTCCTTCGCGCTGGCCATCGTCGGAGCGGAATACGTTCTCGGCTGGCTGCCGCGCGGAACCCATGACTGGAACAAGTTCGTGAAGCCGGAGGAATTGTCCCGCGCCATCGCGCGCGGCGGCCTCGCCGTCACCGATACGACCGGCGTCGTGTTCAATCCCCTCGACGGGAGTTGGCGACCGGCCCGCGACACGGCAGTGAACTACATGGTCGCGGCAGCGCGTCCGGCCTGAACCGGGCTCTACGAGCGCCGCTGACGACGAACGCTTGCGCTGCTGCCGCCAATCGGTGCAAGCGCGCTCAAGCAAAAGGCGCTGCGGCTCAAGGGAGGATCGGCATGAAGGCTTTGCTCTGCACCAGGCTCGGCGGCCCCGAGGATCTCGCGATCGCCGACTTGCCGGATCCAATGCCCGGACCCGGCGAGGCCGTGGTGCGGGTGACGCTGGCGGCACTGAACTTCTTCGATACGCTCATCATCGCAGGGCGCTACCAAGTGAAGCCCGATCTGCCGTTTTCACCCGGCGGTGAGGCCGTGGGAATCATCGAGGCCCTGGGGCAGGGCGTCGAGGGGTTCGGGGTCGGGGACCGGGTCATCGTCCACCGTACCTGCGGCACCTGCGCCGAGCGCATCGCGGTGGGCACCCGGCATCTCACTGCCGTCCCCGATGCGGTGAGCGACGAGCAGGCCGCCGGCCTCACCATCACCTATGGCACCTCGCTCCACGCCCTGCGGGATCGCGCGCGGCTCCAGCCCGGCGAGACCTTGGCGGTCCTCGGTGCCTCGGGCGGCGTCGGTCTCGCTGCGGTGGAGCTCGGCGTGATCATGGGGGCCAAGGTAATCGCCTGTGCCTCCTCGCCGGAGAAACTCGCGGTGGCGCAGGCGCACGGCGCAGAGATGAGCCTTGATTACAGCGCGAACAATCTGCGCGAGGGGTTGAAGAAGCTCACCGAGGGACGGGGCGTCGACGTGATCTACGATCCGATCGGCGGCGAATACGCCGAGCCTGCGCTACGCTCGCTCGGCTGGAAGGGACGCTACCTCGTCGTCGGATTCGCGGCCGGCGATATCCCACGCATCCCCCTGAACCTCGCCCTCCTGAAGGGCATCGATATCCAGGGCGTGCATTGGGGCGTGTTCGTGGAGCGCGAGCCCGAGGCTCACCGGGCGAACCAGGAACAGCTCCTCGCCTGGGTGGCGGAGGGGCGCCTCAAGGCCAAGATCCACGGCACCTATCCGATGATCGAATACGAGAACGCGCTCGGCATCCTCAAGCGCCGCGAAGCCGTGGGCAAGGTCCTGCTTCGGCCCTGAGGGGGCAAGCCCTCCTCCCCAGCGGATCTCGTGCCTGCTCAAGATCCGTCGAGCTTGTGGGGAGGAGTTGGAGGTGGGGGTGGTGGGGTGACCCTCAGCTTACGGAGGCTGGCGGAGCCACCCCCACTCCTGACCTCTCCCCACAAGGGGGAGAGGGACGCGCTCTGCCTGCAAAAGCAGATGGGTGAATCCGGTAGCCGCCGGCGGGGAGAGGGGATGCGCACCGCCCCTCAATGGAAATCCCGGCTGCGGTAGACGCGCCGGTCGGGCGGCGCCCCGAAATCCGTGGTTTCCGGTGGGAGGGGGAGGCCGCCCTCCCGCAGGGTCCGCAATTCCTCCGTCAGGTCGCGAAACTGCTCGGCCAGGAGATGAACCACCAGCCCTGAGCGCTGGATGCGGCCGCGCACGGCAAGGAAGCGCGCGCTCATGGCGATGCGCCGGTTGGCGTCGAACACCTTCTTCCAGACGATGACGTTGCAGATGCCGGTCTCGTCCTCCAGCGTCAGGAACACCACGCCCTTGGCGGTGCCGGGGCGCTGCCGGGTGAGGACGAGGCCCGCCACCGTGACGCGGGCATTCTGCGCCCATGAAGGGTCGTGGTGGGCCGCCGCAGGGATCGCGCCGATGCGGGCGAGGCGCGCCCGGAAGAACGCCACCGGATGGCCTTTGAGCGAGAGGCCGGTGGAGACGTAATCCTCCGCCACATGCTCGGAGAGCGCCATGGCGGGCAGCTCCACCGCGGGCTCGGCCCGGAACAGGCCATCATCGGCATGGAAGGCGAAAAGCGGCATCGGCGCATCGAGGAGATGGGTGCGCCGGTCGGTGGGGACGCCCCGCCCGGCGCTGGCCCGCATCGACGTTCCTTCCAGCGCCCGCACCGCCCAGAGCGCAGCGCGGCGGTCGAGGTCGAGGGAGCGGAAGGCATCCGCTTCCGCCAAGCGCTCGAGGGCGTTGCGGGGCAGCGTCAGGGCGGCCTGGAGGCCCTCGACGCTGGCATAGCCGTTGCCGCGCAGGGCCACGAGCCGGGCCATGGCGGCTTTCGGCAGGCCGCTCACCTGCCGCAGGCCGATGCGGACGGCGAAGCGGCGCTCCGGCCCACGCTGCTCCGAGGTCGGTTCCAGAGTGCAGTCCCATTCGCTGGCGTTGACGTCGGGCCCGCGCACCTCGACCCCATGGGCGCGGGCATCCCGCACCAGCTGGGCCGGCTGGTAGAATCCCATGGGCTGCGAGTTCAGGATCGCGGCCAGGAAAACGTCCGGGTGCCGGCATTTCATCCAGGCCGAGGCGTAGACCAGCAGGGCGAAGCTCGCCGCGTGGCTCTCGGGAAAGCCGTAGGTTGAGAATCCCTCGATCTGCTTGAAGCAGCGCTCGGTGAAATCGCGCGGATAGCCGCGCCCGACCATGCCCTCGATGAACTTGGTCCTGAAATTCACGATCAGCCCGTTGTGCCGGAAGGTCGCCATGGCCCGGCGCAAGCCGTCGGCTTCAGACGGCGTGAATCCGGCCGCCGTGATCGCGATCTGCATGGCGTGTTCCTGGAACAGCGGCACGCCGAAGGTCCGCTTCAACACCTCCTCGAGTTCGTCCTTCCGTCCATGCTCGGGAGAGGGGGATGGGAAGACCACTTCCTCCTCCCCAGAGCGCCGGCGCAGGTAGGGATGGACCATGTCGCCCTGGATCGGGCCGGGGCGCACGATGGCGACCTGCACGACGAGATCGTAGAATTCCTTCGGCTTCAGGCGCGGCAGCATCGACATCTGCGCCCGGCTCTCGACCTGGAACACGCCGACGGAATCGGCCTTCGAGAGCATCGCGTAGACGTCCGGCTGCTCCGGCGGGATGTCGGCCAGGGTCTCGTAGGCGACGCCGAAATCCTCGCGCAGGAAGTCGAGGCCGCGCTTGAGACAGGTCAGCATGCCGAGCGCCAGCACGTCGACCTTGAGAAGGCCGATCGTGTCGATGTCGTCCTTGTCCCATTCGATGAAGGTGCGGTCCGGCATCGCCGCATTGCCGATCGGCACGGTCTCGTCGAGACGCCCCCGCGTCAGCACGAAGCCGCCCACATGCTGGGACAGGTGGCGCGGGAAGCCGATGAGCTGGATCGCGAGGTCCACCGCCTGCCGGATCGCCGGGTTGGCGGGGTCGAGCCCGGCTTGCGCGATATGCTGGTCGGGCAGACCGTCGCCCCATGAGCCCCATACCGTGTCGGCCATCATGCCGGTGATGTCGGGGGTGAGGCCCAGCACCTTGCCGACCTCGCGGATCGCGCTGCGGGGCCGGTAATGGATCACCGTCGCGCAGATGGCCGCGCGCTCCCGCCCGTAGCGATCGTAGAGGTGCTGGATCACCTCCTCACGGCGCTCATGCTCGAAATCGACGTCGATATCGGGCGGTTCGTCGCGGCTTTCGGAAATGAAGCGGGCGAAGAGAAGCCGGATCTTGGTCGGGTCCACCGAGGTGATGCCGAGGCAGTAGCAGACCACGGAATTGGCCGCCGAGCCGCGGCCCTGGCACAGGATTCCCCGGTTCCGGGCGAATTCGACGATGTCGTGGATGGTGAGGAAGTAGCGGGCGTAATCGAGCTGGCGGATCAGGTCGAATTCGTGGGCGAGGGCCGTCTCCACCATCTCGGGAATGCCATCCGGATAGCGCAGCCGGGCCCGTTGCCGCGTCATGTATTCGAGATGCCCCTGGGCCGTCCTGCCGGGGGGGACGGTCTCGTCGGGATACTCGTATTTCAGCTCCTCCAGCGAGAACTCGCAGGCTTGCGCGATCTCGACACTGCGCGCGATCGCCTCCGGGTGGTCCGCGAAGAGCCGGGCCATCTCCTCCGGTGGCTTCAGGTGGCGCTCGGCATTGGCCTCCAGCCGGTAGCCGGCCTCGACCAGGGTGCAACCCTCGCGGATGCAGGTGGCGACATCCTGCAGGGGGCGCCGGTCGGGATGGTGGTAGAGCGCATCCGACACCGCCACCATCGGCGCGCCGAGGCGTTTCCCGAACCCGGCCAGCCGGCCGAGGCGGCGGCGCTCGTCGCCACGGTAGCGGTGGCTGACACCGAGGAAGACGCGGCCCGGCGCCGCCTCCGCCAGATCGGCGAGGTGACGGGCGAAGGCCTCGTCCGCCATGTCCGGCGGCGAGCCGTCTTCCGAAGGCAGAAAATCCTCGGGAGGCAGAAAATCCTCCGGAGAAATGGCGATGAAGATCTGGCCCCTTGCTGCCGCGAGCACCTCCGCGATGCCGAACCGGCATTCGCCCTTCTCCGAACGGCGGTTGCCATCCGTGAGCAACCGGCAGAGCCGGCCATAGGCATCCCGGTCCATCGGGTAGGCGACCGCCTCAAAACCTTCCTCGGTGACGAGACGGACGCCCGGCAGATACCGGACCGTCGCTTCGCCCGCCTTCTTCCGGCGCTTGGCCTCGGCATGGCCGCGCACCACGCCCGACAGCGTATTGCGGTCGGCGATGCCGATGGCGTGAAACCCGAGTTCGGCACCCTGCGCCACCATTTCCTGCGGATGCGAGGCTCCGCGCAGGAACGAGAAATTCGTGGTCACCGCGAGCTCCGCATAGGGCGGGGTCATGCGCAGAAAGATGGGCCGTTCGCGCAATCCCCTCTCCCCGCGAGCGGGGAGAGGGCCGCGACGACCCCGTTGTCGGCGCGGCGAGGCGGCAGCCGAGGGTGAGGGGGCGCGTCCGAAGGAGCCTCATCCGAAGAGACCCCCTCACCCTCGCTCCGGCTTCGCCTCCGCTCATCGCAGTCACGGCAAGGTGCCTGCGATCCTCTCCCCGCCCGGCGGGGAGAGGGGAGGGCGCTCATCTCGGCACTCACGCGAACAATCCCTGCACGAACCAGCGTGCGGCCTGCTGCGCCGTGTGGAAGCCTTCCCGGTAGACCCAGAGCCTCCGGCCGGATTCGTCCTCGACCACGTAATAGTCCCGGGCTGGTGCGGGGGCGTGCCACCAGGCGTCGGCGATGCGCTCCGGTCCTTCGGCATGGGCGATTCGGTGCAGACGTCGGCGCCAGCGGAAACGCTGGGGCGGCCCGTCGGGGGCCAGCGAGAACACCTCGTCGGCCATTTCGCTGCGAGGGAAGAGGACGAGGGGGCGGGACGGCACGGGGCCGCCCGGGCGCGCATTTCCCCGCCCGGTCCAGTCGAGGGCCACATGGTTCACCCGCCACGGTTCCAGGGCGTCGGCGCGTTCGGGGATATGGCTCGCTCGTGGGCTCACCCTTATCACCCTGGCCCTGATGCGCTGGCGCAGGGCATCGGCGAGGCGGGCGGTTCCGTTGCCTTCCGCGCGTCGATCGAGGCCAGTATCAGCGAGGGAGTCCTGGCGCGCTTCCAGCCGGCCGATGCCGGTCACGTCGAGCCGCACGGTCTCGAAGCCGAAGCCGGCATCGAGGGCCGGGCCGAGCCGGTCGAGGCGCAGGTCCAGCAGCCGACCGATCTGGATGGGGCACAGGGTCGGTTCCGACAGGCCGAGATCGAGGGTCTTCTCGATGCCGTCGACCCGATGCAGGCTCAAGCGCAGGGATTGCGCGCCCATGCCCGATGCGCCGAGACGGGGAGCGATCTCCCGCATCAGCCGGATGGCGGTGGCGACGATGCCGGCCTGATGTCCGATCGGGTCGAGGAAGCCCTGGCTCGCGCCGAAGGCGGCAGGCTCGGCCAGGGAGACCAGCGGTTCGGGCCTCCTCCCCAATGCCTGATCGAGGCGCAGGAGCAGGGTCTCGCCGAAGCGTCGGGCGAGGGGAGGGCGGGGCGCGTCGGCCAACGCTCCGATCCGGCGCAGGCCGAGGCGACGCAGCGAGTCCGAGATGGACGGCTCGATCCGCAATGCGGCGACGGAAAGCTCGCGCAGGGACGGTGCATTGTCTCCGGGCGGCACGATGACGGGCCTCGCCGAACCGCCGTGGCGGGCATGGGCGAAAGCGCAGGCGGGTGTGTCGGCCAGGGCCAGCCGGGCGGGAATCGCATTGGCCGACAGGCGACCGGAAAGGTCGGCCATCAGGCCTTCCTCACCGCCGAACAGATGGCTCGACCCCTCCACGTCGAGGAAGAAGCCGGCAGCACCCTCTGCCGGTCCGAACGGCGCGACCACGGGCGTGTAGCGACGGGCCCAGAGGCAGAGCCGCGCGAGGGCGGCGGCATCGGCCTCCGGGTCGGCGGGGTGGACGGCGATGCCGGGGCCGATCCTCGCTCGGGCTCGCGCCAGGGGCTCTCCTGGGCGCAGGCCCAGGGCCCAGGCAGCGGCATCCACTGCCGTGATGCGCAGGCCCCCCGGGCCGATGGCGGCCACGACGGAGGGCGCGGCCGCTTCTGGCGCCGCGTGTTCAAGCCGTGTTCGAGCGCGCCTGAGGCGCGTCAGCGGCCACTGCTCCAGCCAGACCGAAACGATGCGCGGCATGATCCCACTCCAGAAGCCAATCCCCGGTCCGTCCGTTGCGGCAGCGGTCGAGCCGCGCCCGCCAGCAGGGCCGCTCGATGCAGCCGAAGCGGTCCCGCAGGGCCGCCCCCGACCCGATCCGCCAGCGGGTCGCGGCCATGTTCGGGTTTTCCGCCTGCGGCGGCCGCAGGACGAGGAGGAGGCGGGAGGCCGCCTCGCCCGCCAGATGCAGCCGACGGCTCTGTTTCAGCGACAGGCCGGCATCCACCAGCCCCGCCACTGCCCTCAGGCCCTGAGACCGCAGGGCTTCCTCCACGGCGCGGTAGGCATCCGCGTCGTTCTCCACCTCCAGGATCAGCAGGCGGCCCGGATCGAGGCCGAGCCCGGCGAGACCATGGCCGTAGGGCGTCGGATGGCCCTTGCCGATGACGAGGAGCGCCTCTCCCTCCACCCGCGCCAGGTGACGCGCCACGAGGGCGAGGGTGAAGCCCAGGGCCGCCGCCTCGTCGCCTTCGGCTTCCGGCGCGATCTCGTGCGGTCGCCCGAGGGTGAGGCCGTTGCCGGGAAGCCCCGAATCGATATGGGCGATTCCCAGGGGCAACGACTCGACGCGGAGGGCGTCGGAATGTCCTCCCCCGTGATCGCGCAGGGCGGCCATCGCAACCCTCCGGCGCCGCGCGAACTCGTCCGTGTTCGTCTCGCCCTCATCGCGCATTGTCCGTTGAGCCAAAGCCATCCTGTCCGCACCGTCGCCGGACGATAAGAACAAAACAAGAACACACTCAACAGGTTTCAGGGATCTGAAAAATTTCCCAACGCAAACAGTCGTTTCCCCTGTGGACGACTGTGGATGAGTGTGGACGGCCGAGAATCGGCAGGGCGTTCGAGCCCCTCATTGTGGACTTGACCCCATGGCCGGACCCGGCATTGTCCCTCCGCCGTGCCGGACCCCCGGCGCATCAGCCGGGAGAGAATGCCCATGCGCCTCGACCAAGCCGCCCAGTGCCAGGCCCTCCATCGCCCGACCGGAAACAGCCAGAAGGCCAACTCCCTGTTCGGCAAATCGCTGATTGGCCTGATGCTGCTCGTGGGCTCCTTCTCTGGGGCCGCCTTCGCGCAGGCGCCAGGCCAGGTCAGCCCCGGCCAGCCGGGCCGTGGGATGAGCGCCGCCCCGGCGACAGATGCCGCAGCGGCTCCGGGGCCCAGGGCCAGGACCAGGCGGGTCGTGACGCCGTCGCAGCCGATCCAGGTTTACGATGCGCGGATCGAGGGGGGAGACCTGCGGATCTCGGGCAGCGTGCGCAAGGCCGGCACCGTCGTCATTCTCGACGAAGACATCTCGGTGATGGCCGATTCGCGCGGGCGTTTCCTGTTCCGCCTTCCCTACCGACCGGCTACCTGCGTCGCGGCGCTGAAGGCCGGTGAAGACGAGAGGGAGGCGGTGGTGGCCAATTGCGCGCCCACGGGCGAGCCCGGCCCCAAGGGCGATGCGGGCCCCGCAGGTGAAACCGGGCCCCAGGGCATGGCAGGGCTTGTCGGACCGCAGGGGATTGCGGGCCCCGCGGGCGAGGCCGGGCCGAAAGGTGAGACGGGACCGAAGGGCGAGGCCGGGCTCAAGGGAGAGACTGGCCCCCAGGGACCGATCGGTCCCAAGGGCGATGTTGGTCCCAAGGGCGATGTCGGTCCCAAGGGTGAGGTTGGGCCAAAAGGCGATGTCGGCCCCAAGGGGGACACGGGTCCCAGGGGGCCTGCCGGTCCTCAGGGCGAGCCGGGGGCGGCTGGCATCACGGCCAGCGCCGCCAACTCCAGCCTTCGTCCCGTCCGCAACGAGACGTGTTCGACAAGCGGCTGCGAGTTGAGCTGTGCCAGTGGCGAGGCCTTCGTCTCGGCCTATTGCCTGTCCTCGGGTAGCCCGTCCTTCGCCAATGGCGGCGCCAGCGCGTCCTGCCCGTCCGATGCCAAGGGCATGGTCGGGTTCTGCACGCGGTTATAGGCCCGCGCCGGCTTCGTCGAGCCAGCCCATCATCCCGGCGGCCGCCGCGCGACCGCTGGAAAAGGCCCCCTGCAGCAGGTAGCCGCCGGTGGGGGCTTCCCAATCCAGCATCTCGCCGGCGACGAAGACCCCCGGCCGCGCTTTCAGCATGAAGCGGTGATCGACGGCCTCGAAGGCGACGCCCCCCGCCGTGGAGATCGCCCGGTCGATCGGACGGGGAGCGAGCAGGCGCAAGGGAGCCGCCTTGATCAAGGCCGCGAGATCGCCCGCCGAGGATGGAAGCGTGCGGCCGGCCGCCTCGCGCAAAATTCCCGCCGCCACGGGGTCGAGCCCCGCATCCTTGCGCAGACGCGTGGCGAGGGACGCCCCCGGCTTGTACGTCGCGACGCGTCGCATCAGCGTATCCTCGCTGAGGTCCGGCCGTAGATCGAGGACGAGACGGGCCTCACCCTTGGCCTCGATCGTCTCGCGGATGAGGCGCGACAGGGCATAGACCGCCCCGCCCTCGATCCCGTCCGTGGTGATCATGGCCTCGCCGCGTACGCTCTCCTCGCCGAGCCTGAGCACGACGCGCTTCAGGGGCGTCCCGGCGAAGCGTTCGCGGAACACATCCGACCATGGCACGGTGAAGCCGACATTGGCGGGTTTGAGCGGCGAGACGGCGATGCCTGCCCCGGTGAGAAGCGGGACCCAGGTCCCATCCGAGCCGAGCCGTGGCCAGCTCGCTCCGCCAAGAGCCATCAGGGTCGCCTGGGGGGCCACCGTGACGCGTCCGTCCGGGGTCTCGAAAGCCAGGCTTCCATCCGCCTCCCAGCCGAGGAAGCGATGCCGTGTGAGGATGCGGACGCCCATGGCATCGAGCCGCCCCAGCCATGCCCGCAGGAGCGGGGAGGCCTTGAAGCTTTTCGGGAATACACGGCCGCTCGACCCGACGAAGGTCGGCTGGTCGAGCCCCTCGCACCAGTCCCGCAAGGCTTGCGGAGGAAACGCGTCGACCGCCTTCGCGAAAGACGGATTCGCCGGGTGGTAGCGGCGGTGGAACGACTCCAGCGGCTCGCTATGCGTGAGGTTGAGGCCGCCGCGCCCGGCGATGAGGAACTTGCGCCCAACCGAGGGCATCCGCTCGTAGAGCGCGACGCGGTGACTGGCCTCGGCCAGAATCTCGGCGGCCGCCAGCCCGGCCGGGCCGCCGCCGATCACCGCGATGTCTCGTGACGTCAATCCTGTCATGGACGTTGGGAGGCCGTGGCGGAGCCCGGCTGTCAAGGGCGGAGGTCGGTTTGTTGGCTCAGCCTGCCTCCGCGGCGACCAGGGCGAAGGTGAGGACGTCCACCGAAGCCGCTCCTCCCCGCAAGAGCACCCGCGATGCGGCATTGGCGGTGGAGCCGGTGGTGGTGACATCGTCGATGAGCAGAACCCTTCGCCCCTGGAGCCTGGGCTTCGCCGATGCGGGGACCCGGAACGCGCCCTGGAGATTCGTCGCCCGCGCCGCGCGGCTGAGCCCGACCTGCGAGCGCGTCGCCTTCACCCGTGTGAGAAGCGAGGTCTCGCAGGGTAGGGACGCAATGCGGCCGATGCCACGGCCGAGGAGGGCGGCCTGATTGAAACGACGGCGCCACAGCCGGGTCCAGTGCAGCGGCACGGGAATGAGGCAATCGGCCTCCCTCAGCAATTCGGCACCTGCCGATGCCATCATCCGCGCCATGGGGGCGGCGAGATCGAGCCGGTCCTCGTATTTCAGGCGGTGGACGAGATCGCGCGCCACATCGTCGTAGAGCGCGACGGCCCTGGCCCGCCCGAAGACGGGGGGATCGGCGATGGCGCGCGGGGACAAGAGAGGGCCGAGCCCCAGATCGACGGGAAACGGCGTGCCCAGGCGCGGGCAATAGGGCTGTTCGATGAGGCGCAGGCTCGACCAGCAGCGGGGGCACAAAGCATGCGGGTCGGCGGTGGCGGCGCCGCAGCCGGCGCAGGTCGGCGGGTAGATCAGGCCGAGGGCGCCCGCCGATATCGAACGGACACCCCGCCTGAGAAGCTGAGCGGCGGACACCATACTGCGTGCTTAGGTCCTTTTCGTTGCTTCGCGAAGACCTTACGCAACATTGTCCCGGCGAAGCGACGTCCGGAAAGCGGCGCCCTACTGTGCCGCGGGCTGCTGGCCCTGATTCTGCTGCTTGTCCTTCTTGTTGGCCCTGTGGTGTCCGATGGCGCAGCCGGCTGCCGCCCCCATCTTGCCGTGTCCGGCCATATGGCCGGCGACGCCGCCCACGAGCGCGCCCTTGATGCAGCCCTTGGCTTCGGCGGCCCCACTCAGCGAGAGTGTCGCGAGGGTGGACAAGGCGATTCCCGTCAGAAGTCGAATCATGAATCCGGTCTCCGGTTTCCGTTATGATGCGCCAACCTCCCGCCGCTCTGCCCCGTTCCGGCTGGCAGGATCACGTTTTCGCGCCAGCTATAGGAGCGAGATGACCAGCCCACCGCCACTCTTCGATACGGCCCTTGCCCGTCTCCGCCTCTCGCGCGCCATCCGTGCGGGCTATGCCGATTTCCTGTTGGCGCGACTCGCCGAGGATCTCGACGATCGTCTCGCCGCGGTGCTGCGTCCTTTTCCCGAAGTGCTCGACCTCGGGACGCCGAGTTCCGCCCCCGCCCGCCATCTTCTGCGCTCCGGCCGCGTCGGCGCCGTCACCCGTGTGGCGCCCCTGGCCGAGGCCGGCGATGGTCTCGCCCTCATGGTCGGCGATCCGGAAGCGCTGCCGCTGGCGGCTTCCCGTTTCGATCTCGCCCTGTCGCTGCTGGCCCTGCAGCACGTCAACGATCTGCCGGGTGCGCTGGCCCAGCTGCGGCGGGTGTTGAAGCCCGACGGGCTGTTCGTCGGCTGTCTTCTCGGCGGGCGCACTCTCACCGAGTTGCGCCAGTCCTTCGGGCAGGCCGAGGCCGAGATCGAAGGCGGAATCAGCCCGCGCGTGGCGCCCTTCGCCGAGGTGCGCGAGATGGGCAGCCTGCTCCAGCGCGCCGGCTTCGCCCTGCCGGTGACGGATGTCGACACGATCACCGTGCGCTACGCCGATCCCTTCGCCCTGATGCGCGACCTGCGCGCCATGGGCCTCACCAACGTACTGACCGAGCGCCGCCGCACGCCCCTGCGCCGCGACACCCTCATGCGGATGGCCGCGATCTATGCCGAGCGCTTCGCCGATTCCGACGGGCGCCTGAGGGCGACGTTCGAGATCCTGTGGCTTTCCGGCTGGGCGCCGCATGAGAGCCAGCAGAAGCCGCTCAAGCCCGGCAGCGCCAAGTCCCGTCTCGCCGACGCCCTAGGCGTTCCCGAGATCACGCCCGGCACAACCAGCGATTCCTGAGGAGACGACGATGAAACAGCCCGGCCCGGACCATCCCATCACCATCGAGACGAGCCCTCTGCGCGTCCGCGTCATCCTCGCCGGCACCTTGATCGCGGAATCCGGAGCCGCTCTCGTCCTCCGCGAGGCGGCTTACGGGCCTGTCTATTACCTGCCCCGCGCCGATGCGCGCTGGGAGCATTTCACCCGCTCGGCGCGCAGGAGCCACTGCCCCTACAAGGGCGAGGCCAGCTACTACACGCTGACGGTCGGCGATACGGTTCGGGCCGACGCGGTCTGGAGCTACGAGACTCCGTTTCCCGCCGTCGCCGAAATCAAGGATCATCTCGCCTTCTATCCGGACAGGGTCGACGCCATCGAGGTGAGCTGAGTTCCGTCATACGCGGGATTGTCCGGCCTTCTCCCAGAAGGCGGATTTCCGCCCGTGTGCCTTGCGCAAGGCGTCCCGATAGGCGGCGTGGTCCGGCGTGAGGTCGCCCGGTTCGAGCCGCTGCGCCAGGGCATCGAGGGCCAGAAGGTGGCGTGCGCCGTAACCGTAGGCGCTGGAGCGGCCCTTGCTCAGCATGTCGTCGATCATGCAGCGGTAGAGCAGGCTGGCCGCCTTCGGGCTCGCCTCTTCCAGAGCCTCCGCCGCGGGAGCGAGGATCTCATAGCGGTTGCCGTCCCATGTCGCGGCCCTGTCGATGACGAGGCGGGCGGCGCGGTCGCGCTTTGGCCAATGCACGAGGAAATGCAGGGCGCGGTAGGGGTCGTCGTGAGAGGCCGCATGGTCGAAGGCGCGCTCCAGTGCCTCTTCGTCCTCGAAATCGGGAAGCTTGGCGACGTAGTCGCGCAGCATCTCGCGGTCGAGACGGGCTTCGAAACAGGCCCAGCGCTTTGCCTGTGCCTCGTCCCTGCGACCGAGAGCGTCGAGGATGCGGATTTCGAGGGAGGCCCGCTCACGCTGGGGCGCGTCCGGGTCGAAGCTTCCCGTCAGCATCTGCTCGCGGGTGACGACGACGATTCCGCGCTTCTGGGGCCGTCCGATCCAGTCGAGGGCCTCGGCGGCGCGGTTCGCCGAGAGCAGACGCTCCGCTACGGCCATCGTGTTGGGATGGTCGGGGGAGATCGCCTGCTCCAGGGCGATAAAAGCCTCGACGTCGCCGCGCCGGTCGGCCAGGGCCTGTCGCATCCGCAGCAGGCGCATGCGCTCCATCTTCCGGTCCCAGCCCTGCGTGCTGAAGGCGGCCGAGCGGGTTGCCGGCTTGCCCGATGCCTTCGGTTCCGGCGGCGTCGCCGATGCAAGGGCCGCGTCGACCGGCTCCAAGGCCGTATCGGGCAGGCCCTCCACCACCGTGAGCAGCAGGGCATCGAGGATGCCGAACCCGTCCGTCTCGAGGAGCGGCACCAGTCTCACGGCCAATTGGGCGGCCTCGGCCGGAGGGAGCCGAAGCGCCAGATCGGCGGCGGCATGCGTCGCCCGTTCGTAGACGCCCACCACCTGACCGCTGGAATCGTCGACGCGCTCCAGCACGCCCTGCGCCCCGCCCAGGAAACGGATCAACCGATTCAGGGCGGCGTCCACGTCGAGAGGAGCCAGTTCCGAGACGATGGTGGAGATCGTGGCGTCGAGATCGGCGGCGAAGCTACGCCGTTTCTGCCAGTCGATGTAACCGTGGGCCCGTTCGAGGGCGGTCAACCGTCTGTCGATTAGGGCGGCGACGGCATCGGGGCCCTGCAATCCGGCGATCGCGGCGGTGACGAGCTTCTTGAAGGCGGGATTGCGCGCGGTCTCGTCGAGGACGAGGCCGATCAACCGGTCGAGCCCCAGCGGCGCCAGGGTCTCGTGCGACGGCGTGGTCTTGCGCGTGACGCGCTTCGGCTTCTCCGCCGCGACCGCGCTCGGCTTGGGGGCCGTCTTTACTGCTGACTTGCGCGCCATGCTTTCCGTCTCCCGCCTCCGACGGACAACCTGTGGCGGCAGGGTGCAGCCATCAAGGTCCGAGGAGATCGACCAGGAACGGAATCAGCGGCGCATCGGCCGGGGGCATCGGCTGGTCCTTGAGTTCGCGCGGGCGCACCCATTTCAGCGCCTGCCCCTCCATGGAACGGGCCATGCCCTCCCAGCGTCGGCAGACATAGAGCGGCATCAGCAGATGAAAGTCGGGATAGGCGTGGCTCGCGAAGGTCAGCGGAGCAAGGCAGGCCTCCTTCACCTCGATCCCGATCTCCTCCCGCAATTCGCGGATCAGGGTTTCCTCCGGCCGCTCGCCGGGCTCGACCTTACCGCCGGGGAACTCCCAGAGACCGGCGAGCTGCTTGCCCTCCGGGCGCTGGGCCAGGAGGACGCGGCCATCAGTATCCACCAGGGCGACCGCCACCACGAGGAGGATGCGGAACGGAGGCGGCGTCACGGCGGAGTCTTGTGTCACGGTAGGATCGCGAAGCTGGCCGAGACCTCGGCACTCGTCTCGATCGTGCCCGCCGCGAGCGGCACCGGCACGCCGGAGCGTTTGGACCGCATCGGGGCCGCCGCCATCGCCATCGGCATCCCGCCGCCCTGGGGCGTCGTCTGGATCAGCAGGGGCGGTCCGAGCTTGACACCGGCGGCCTCGGCGAGGCGTCCCGCCTGCGCCATCGCATCCTTCATGGCCGCTACCTGCACGGAGGCCTCCGCCGCATTCGGATCCTTCAGTCCGAACGCCACGCCCTCGATCCGGTTGGCGCCGGCATCGAGGGCTTTGCGCATCAGCTCGCCGAGCTTGCCCATATCCGAGAGGCGCACCCGCACGCTATTGGCGGCGCGGTAGCCGTCCGGCTTCTCGGTGGTGCTGCCGTCGGGCTGGCGTACCTCCCGCGTCGCCTGGGTGAGGGTGACCGCCGTCGTGCCGATATCGCTCTCGCCGACGCCGAACCCGGCCGATAGCGTGATGAGCGCGCGGGCGACGTTGCTCGCTCCGTCGAGGGCGGCAGCGGGCGTCGCGCCCCTGGCTTCGATCCCGATCTCCACCGAGGCGAAATCCGGTGGCGTCTCGGCGCGGGCGCGGCCGGTGACGACGATGCGGCTCTCACGCTTGTCGTACTCGTCCGCCCATGCGGGAAGCGCCAGGGCGGCGAGCAGAACGGATGCGACGGCGATCCGGAACCGGCGCGGAGCGCGCTCGGGCGAGCGGCTCATGAACGGTAATCCCCGTTGATCTCGATATAGCCCTTGGTCAGGTCACAGGTCCAAACCCGCGCCGTGCCGTTGCCCAGGCCGAGATCGACCGTCACGGCGACGTCCGATTCGCGCATGACGGCGCTCGCTGCCGCCTCGCTGTAATCCGGGTCGCGGGCGCCCTCGCGGGCGACACGGACGTCGCCGAACCAGATCGCGAGGCGATCGCGGTCGGCAGGCTCGCCTGCCTTGCCCACCGCCATCACGACGCGGCCCCAATTGGCGTCCTCGCCGGCAATGGCCGTCTTCACCAGGGGCGAATTGGCGATGGACATGGCGATGCGGTGGGCCGAGGCATCGTTCGTCGCGCCCTTCACGTTGACGGTGACGAACTTGCGCGCGCCCTCGCCATCCTTGGCGACGAGCTGCGCCAGCTCGATGAGCAGATCGTCCAGCGCCGCGCGGAAGCCCGACAGGCGGGCGTCGCCCGGATCGGTCACGGGTGCGTTGCCGGCGGCTCCGGTGGCGAACAGCATCAGCGTGTCGGAGGTGGAGGTGTCGCCATCCACCGTCACGCAGTTGAAGCTCGTCTGCGTGCCGGCGCTCAAAAGGGTCTGTAGCACGACCTGCGGCAGGGCCGCGTCGGTGAAGACGAAGCTCAGCATCGTCGCCATGTCGGGCGCGATCATGCCCGCGCCCTTGGCGATGCCGTTGATCGTCACCGTTGTCCCGTCGATCGTCGCCGTGCGCGTGCCGAGCTTGGGGAAGGTGTCGGTGGTCATGATCGCCTGCGCCGCCGCCGCCCAGGCTGCTGGGCCGGTCTCGGTCCGGGCCGCGCAATCGCTCAGCACACCTTCGAACTTGGTCGCGTCGAGGGGCTCGCCGATGACGCCGGTGGAGGCGATGAAGACCTCGTCGGGCCGGCATCCCGCCGCCTCGGCACCGATCTTCGCGGTGAGTTCCACGGCGTCCCGTCCACGCGCTCCGGTGAAGGCGTTGGCATTGCCGGAATTGACGATGAGGGCGCGGGCGCCTTCCCTCGCCAGGGCTTCGCGGCACCAATCCACCGGTGCGGAGGGGCATTTCGAGCGGGTGAACACGCCCGCCGCCTGTGTCCCCGGCTGCAACGCCAGATAGAGCACGTCGGTGCGCCCGGAATAGCGGATGCCCGCCTGCGCGGTGGCGATGCCGACGCCGGCGATGGGCGGCAGGTCCGGCACGGATTTCGGTGCGAGGGGCGAGACGGGGGGAGTTTTGGCGGATGACATCAGTCGGTCGGGCTCCGGCAATCCGCCGCTATCGATTCTCTGGCGGCGCGGCGGTGTTGCATCGCCCACCGCCGCCACGTCAACACCGGCGGGCGCTTTCGAGGGAACAGTCAAGCTCCTCGGGGATTTCCTGTATCCGACGCAACGGACATCTGCGGACGCCTTGTCCTGCAGTGCAAACGTGTCCTACGATGACGCGTCGCACAGAAGATACGTGCTGGAACTGGCTTGAGCCGATCCAGGCGCGCCCAGGCGGAAACGAGGAGTTTCGACCATGGAACCGACGGCTTCCACCGGTGGAGCCTACGGCGTTCAGGTTCTGATCGCTGGACGACAGAAGCACTGGCGCGACGAGGTGGCATCGCAGATCCGGCGTGCCGGATACGCCGCCACGACCGTCGATTCCGGCGTCGATGCGATGACGGTTCTGGCCCTCGGCCTCCCGGTCGACGTGCTCGTCACCGATATCAGCCTCAAGGGCGAGTTGTGTTCGACCAAGCTTGTTCTTGAAGCGCGCGCCCTTCGGCCCGACCTGCGGATCGTCTTCGCCAACGAAGCTCCGCGCGACCCTCTGCCCGAGGTGATCGAGGACGGCCATGACGACGTCTACGTGACGAACGAGGTCAGAAACGACGCGGTTGCCAGCACCGTGCGCGAGGCTCTCGGAAACCGAGATTGATCTTCAAGGTTCTTCCGATCGGGTAACGAGAAGGGCGGCCGAGACATCACTGTCTCGGCCGCCCTTCTCGTTACATCGCCACGGCTCCAAGGCACGCTATGCCGGCGTGCCTTTGGCGTCAGGGAGCCGTCTTGGTTTCCGCCGGCTTGGCATCGGGCGCCCTCGTCTCCGTCGACTTGGTGTCGCCGGAATTGGGCTTGGCCTGACCGAGATAGACATATTCCGGCGCGGCGCGGAGCTGGTCCTTGTTGGTGTCGATCGTCGCCTTCATCGCCTTGTCGTCGACTCGGGCGAGCTTCAGGGCGCTCGGATCCACGGCCACGTATTTCGTACCGATGCCGAGGAATCCGCCGACGCCGACGACCCAGGCTTTGATCGTGCTGCTCTCGTCGAGAACGATGTCGGCGATCTCGCCGATCGTCTCGTTGGCGCCGTTCTGGATGGTCAGGCCGATCAGCTTGGAGGTGACCCGGTCGGACGGCGCCTGGGCGACGAAGGTCGGACGCAGGTCGTTGTTGAGAGTGGCGGGGGCCGCCGGAGCCGGAGCCGAGCCCGCATTCTGCGGATCCGCCGTCTGAGCACCGGCAATCGACGCTCCAGCGAAGACGAGGGGCGTTGCGAGGGTCGCTGCAAGCAACAGGATGCGCATAGGGGCGTGTCTTTCCGCTCTGGGTTCGGTGGTCGAACTCGGTCCTCGCTCAAGCTGAGCCCTTGCGAAAGGTTCCACCCGCGATGCACCCGATAGTGGACAGTCCGGATCGCCGGACTAGTTTCCGTCAGGGCGAAAGCGGGCCGATTCCAGCCTCTGTCCGCCCAGGGAGCGACCCCCGATGACCCTACTTCGCCGACAGGCCCTGTTTCTTCTCGGCTGCGTCATCGCAACCGGTGCGCGCGCCGCGACCAGCGAGGGCAATGCGAGGGCCTTCGCCTTCGAGAAACCGGAAGGCGGGCTGATCGCTCTCAAGGATTTCGCGGACAAGCCGATCCTCATCGTCAACACCGCCACCGCCTGCGGCTTTGCCGGACAGTTCTCCGGGCTTCAGGCTCTGTGGACGCGCTTCGGCGGGCGCGGCCTGACGGTGATCGCCGTGCCGTCGCCGGATTTCGGCAATCAGGAGCCCCTCGACGGCGTTGCCATCGCCGAGGCGGCCCGCCGGAATCACGGCGTCACCTTTCCCGTCGCCGCCAAGACCCATGTGCGCGGGCCGCAGGCCCATCCGTTCTATCGCTGGGCCGCCGCCGAGAAGCCCGGTTCCACGCCGAACTGGAACTTCCACAAATACCTCGTCGGCCGCGATGGCGGCCTCGTCGGCGCCTATCCCTCGTCGGTGGAACCCAACGATCCTCGCATCGTCACTGCCATCGCCGGTGAGCTGAGCCAGAGCTGATGCCCGAGGCCCGAGATCATTGCGGGATGTCGCGGGGCGGGCGAAGCGGCTCGACCCGCCGCGGGCGTGCCGCTTGTCGTCTCGTGCCTCCGCGCGACGAGCGTTCGTAGACCCCATCGGAACGTGAAGGAGCCGCGGACGGATAGTTCGACGCGAAGGGGTTGGCCGGTACGCGCTCGGGGCTTCCGAACAGTCTTCCGCCGGATTGCGCCCAGGCCGATGGGCCGGCCAGGATCGTCAGGAGGAAGGCTGCAGTCAGGTTCAGGCGCATCGCCGATTTCCTTTTCAGTCGGTCTTTGACGCCATAGCCCGGCTTCCCACATCCGGCGAGGCATCGTCCGATGCGCCGTCCTCCTGCGGCTCGAAAGGAAGAAACAGATGGACCCTCATGAATTCGAGCATGACGGCGCGCGTTTCGAGGTGCGCTTCGAGCGTGTCGCCGAGGGCTGGCTCGGCCATATCCACCGTGAGGGGGACGACGTCACGCATATCATGGCCTTCCCCGATGGCGCCGGCTACGATTCCGGCGATGTGCGCGGTTCGTTGATCGCCGGTTGCGAGGCGGCCGTTTCTCGCATGACGCAGGCTCCAGCCACCCGTCACTGAGTCGCGACGGAAGCTGGGGACGGAACTTGGGGACGGAACCTGGGACAGCCCCGCTCCGTTCGCCATGCCAAGCACTTGGCGCCAAAACGTCGGCGCCTCGAGGAGGAACCAGCATGTCCGAGATCACCTATCGCATCGTCGAGCACGATGGCGGCTTCGCCTACAAGGTCGGCGACGTCTTCTCCGAGACCTTCCCGAGCCACGACGAAGCGCTGCAGGCCGCCCAGGCCGCCGCTGCCGAACAGCAGGTGCCGGGCTCTACCGAGGGTATCCGTTACCAGGACGGCAAGGGCGACTGGCACGACGAAACAGCTCAGGGCAACGACCGTCCCACGGCGAAGGTCGTCGATTAACTCACGCTCAGTTCCCGCCGGTCTCGTCCTGTCGTGGGACGGGACCGGCACGGATTTCCGGTCGGCTCGCTCTGAGACCGCTGCCTCAGCCCTGACAGAGATGCTTGCCGCTCAGCCGGTTTTGGCGACCGGCTGTTTATCGGTGGCGCTCCACTGCGCGGCTGCCACGTATCTCGTCGGGCCTCCTTCGCCGTTGCCGTTCTTACCGCTGTGGCAGGTTCGATTCCGGCCGGTGCCTTTTGCCTCGTAGAGAGCCATGTCGGCCGCTTCGACCAGCGCTACGGCCGTGGCGGCGGGGCCGCAGCTCGTCGCCACGCCGATGCTGACGCTGACGAAGCCGAGGTGATCGTTCCGGTTTCCGTGAATCAGGCCCTTCTCCGCGATGCTGCGGCGGAACCGTTCCGCGACCCCATAGGCCTCGTCGGGATCGCTGGTGTGCATCAGGACTGCGAATTCCTCGCCACCATAGCGGCTGACGAACGCACCCGACCCCGCAGCCGTCTTCGCCAGCAGGGCGGACACCTCACGCAGGCACGTATCGCCGGCGCCGTGGCCGTAATGGTCGTTGAACAGCTTGAAATAATCGACGTCGATCAGCATCACGGCGAAATGCCGGCCTCCGAGGCTCGCTTCCCAGAACTCGGAGAGCTCGCGCGCGAAAGCGCGCCGATTGGCGATGCCGGTAAGCGGATCGGTGGTGGAAAGATGGGCGAGGGTCGTGTTGTCCTCGGCCAGGCGCTTGGCGCGCAAGCTATCGCGCAGGTTGACCAAGTAGTCACGCCGGTTCGCGGCTTCGATCTTGTAGGTGGCGACGAGGCTGAAGAGGATGCCCGTCATCATGTCTAGGCCGAGGACGCCGCCCACCGGCGCTGCGATGTCCGGCTTCAGATACAGTCCCGCCGCCACCGCGATGGCCGTGATACCCGACAGGAAGCAGGCCCAGAAGAACCGCAGCGGTAGGGTGATGTTGGCGAAGAGGACGCTGAGCCAGATCGTCGCCGTTGTCAGCGAGACCAGCGGACCCGTTCCCATCCAGAAGATCAGGATGGGGATACCGGTGGCCGCAAGCATGCCGATCCCGCCAATGGCTTCGCGGACCGGACCACTGACCCACCCTACCGCCCAGATGATCAGCAGAGCCAGCGGCGTCATCGCCAGAACCCGCAACCCGACATTGAGGAGGGCGAGGTCCGGCGTCGTCACGAAACCCGCGACGTTGTAGACGTGGAAGACCACCATGCCGAGGACGATCGTGTAACGGATGTCCCGGACGCGCTTCTCGCGCGTGTCGTACTCGAAACGTGCTTCGAGCTCGGATTCGAAGGCAAGTTTGAGGGTCCTGGCATGCAACTGCCGATCGATAGCACCGAGCAGGCGCATGTCTTTGCCGGCACCGGGAAGATCGGGTGCCAAAGTTCCGCCTGCACTAAGCCGGCGTACCGGTCTTTCACTCACGCGATCCGCCCACGGCTCAAAGTCGTTCGCCCCGAATTCATTGTCGTCCAAGCCTCAGACAGCACCGTCTTCAACCTCGACATTGCCGTTCGGTCGCATCGTCACGTCGATAAAAACGCCAATACGCATTATGATCCCTAACAGTGCTGAACCCCCTTGAAAAAGATCGTTCAAATTCGAACCATCTTGCATGCAATCCCGGGGAAATTTCCACATTGCCGGAAGCCGGATGCGCAAGGGGCATTTGCGCTTTGCACCCGACCTCGTGCATCTCGCTAGGAATCCCCTGCCGGCCGATGGCGCCAGGTGGGGTCGTCACGTTCGGAGATAGCCTTGCCGCCTCGTCAGACCGACCATGAGATCGATCCGCTCTTCGTCGAGCGTCGCTCGCCCCGCGCCTTCACCGGCGAGGCCGTGCCGGAATCGGAACTGCTGCGGATGTTCGAGGCCGCCCGATGGGCGCCGTCCGCGTATAACTCGCAGCCCTGGCGCTTCCTCTACGCCCTGCGCGACACGCCCGATTGGCAGGTTTTCTTCGACCTGATCGTGCCCGGCAACCAGAAATGGGTGAAGGACACCGGGGCCATCGTGATCCTGGTCTCGAATACGCAGATGAAGGTCGGCGACGAGCTCAAGCCGTCCTGGAGCCATTCCCTCGATGCCGGCGCGGCATCCGCGAACTTCCAGCTCCAGGCGATCCGCCAGGGCTGGCACGCGCACGGAATGACCGGGTTCGACCGGGAGCGTACGATCACGGCCCTGAACGTGCCGGAGACCTATCGGGTCGAGGCCGCCTACGGCGTCGGCCGTATGATCGAAGCGGGCAATCTCACGGAGGAGCAGACGGCGAAGGAGAGCCCGACCGGCCGTCGTCCGATCACGGATTTCGTGTTCGCCGGCGGATTCAAACCCACTGCGGCGTGAGGTCTTCGCCGTGCTGAAACCGGCTTCCGATTACGATGCCCTGGTGTCGGGCTTCGCCTGGGACATCCCCGAGCGGTTCAATATCGGCGTCGATGTCTGCGACCGCTGGGCCGGGATCGAGCCGGGACGCGCGGCGATCCACGACGTCTCGTCCTCGGGGGCGGTGACGACGACGACATTCGGAGGCTTGCGCGAGGCGTCGAACCGCCTCGCGCAAGCCCTTGTTGGGCTCGGCCTGCGCCCCGGCGACCGCATCGGTGTGCTTCTGCCCCAATCGGCCGCCGTCGTGGTCGCCCATGCCGCCGCCTACAAGCTCGGCGCCATCGCCCTGCCGCTGGCGGGCCTGTTCGGCCCGGAGGCGCTGGAATACCGCCTGTCGGATTCCGGCGCCGCCGCGCTCATCACCGATGCGGCCGGATTGGCGAAGATCGAGGGCATCCGCCATGCCCTCCCGGCTCTGGCCCATCTCATCTGCCTCGACGGTGCCGTCGGCGGAGCCCTCGCCTATGCCGACCTGATCGCATGCGCTCAGGACCGCTTCACCGCCATCGACAGCCGGGCCGACGATCCGGCCCTGATGATCTACACGTCCGGCACGACCGGCCTCGCCAAGGGGGCGCTCCACGCCCATCGCGTGCTTCTCGGCCACCTGCCGGGCTTTGCCATGATGCACGACTTCCCCCCCAAACCCGGCGACCTGATGTGGACGCCGTCCGATTGGGCCTGGGCGGGCGGTCTCCTCAACGCGGTCCTGCCGAGCCTGCATCACGGCGTGCCGGTGGTGGCGCGGGCCACCGCGCGCTTCGCGCCGGAGACGGCCCTGGCGCTCATCGCCGAACTCGGCATCACCACGACCTTCCTGCCGCCCACCGCCCTCCGGATGCTGCGCGGCGTGCCCGACCCGCGCGGACGCTTCGATCTGTCCCGGCTCCGCAACATCGCCTCGGCCGGCGAGGCGCTGGGGCCCGAGACCTTCGAATGGGTCCGCAGTGAACTCGGCCTCACCATCGGCGAGGCCTATGGCCAGACCGAGTGCAACCTCGTTCTCGCCTCCTGCAAGACGGCCGGCATTGCGCGCGCCGGCTCCACCGGCCGCCCGGTGCCCGGCCACCGGGTGATGATCCAGCGCGCCGACGGCAGCGAGACGGCCATCGACGAGCCCGGCGAGATATGCGTCGCCCGGCCCGACCCGGTGATGTTCCTCGGCTACTGGAACCAGCCGGAGGCGACCGCCGCGAAGTTTCGCGGGGAATGGATGCTCACCGGGGACACCGCCCGGCGGGATGCGGACGGCTACGTCCATTTCATCGGCCGCGAGGACGACCTCATCACCTCGGCGGCCTACCGCATCGGGCCGGTGGAGATCGAGGATTGCCTCCTGCGCCATCCGGCTGTCGCTTCCGCGGCGGCGGTGGGCAAGCCGGACCCGCTCCGCACCGAAATCGTCAAAGCCTTCATCGTCCTGCGGGAAGGGATCGCCGCGAGCGACGCCCTGGCCGACGAGATCAGGGCCTTCGTCCGCTCGCGTCTCTCGGCGCACGAATATCCGCGCGAGATCGCGTTCCGCGAGTCCCTGCCGATGACGACTTCGGGCAAGATCATCCGGCGGCAGTTGCGCGACGAGGGCTGAGGCTCATCGACCGCGCTCAGGAGGGACCGGCGCGGTCGCTTCGATCGTCGGTGGCGCAATCACGCCCGGCGCTGGCAGGCCGAGGAGGAAGGCGAGATCGGGCGCGGCGCCCTCCGCGAGAAGATCGGCCAGCGTGTACCGGTCCAGCACCTCGAGGAAGGCGGCGAGGGCCTCGCCCAGCGCCTTCCGGAGGCGGCAGGACGGGGTGATCGCGCAGGCCCCGTTCGCGAAGCATTCGACGAGGGCCAGATCCTCTTCCGTCTGCCGCACCACGGCGCCGACCACGATCTCGGCGGGGGGACGGGCGAGCCGCAGGCCGCCGCCGCGACCGCGCGTGGTCTGGACGAGGCCGATCCGGCCGAGCTGATGCACCACCTTCGTGAGATGGCTCTCCGAGATCCCGTAGGCGCGCGCGATCTCGGCGATCGAACTCACCCGGCTCTCGTTCAGCCCGAGATAGATCAAGGTGCGCAGGGCGTAGTCGGTGTAGCGGGTGAGGCGCATTCCACCCTCCTACAGGGTTTTAAAGATACATTCCGCTTGCATCTTCTAAAACACATCGGCGATAAGGTTCATATGAAATGAACCTTTGGAGCCTGTCTTTGTCCCAGCCCCTGACGCCCGCCACCATCGCCCTCATCAAGGCCACCGTTCCGGCCCTCGAAGCCCATGGGCTCACCATCACGAAGCGGATGTACGAGCGCCTGTTCCGGGACGAGGCGATGCGCGACCTGTTCAACCAGTCGCATCACGGCGAGACCGGTTCGCAGCCGAAGGCGCTGGCCCTGGCGGTGCTCGCCTATGCGCGCCACATCGACGATCTCGGCGCGCTGAGTGGCGCGGTCGAGCGGATCGCCCAGAAGCATGTCGCCCTGAACATCCTGCCGGAACATTATCCCTTCGTGGCGGATGCGCTCCTCGGTGCGATCCAGGACGTGCTCGGCGATGCCGCCACGGCGGAGATCTGCGCCGCATGGGGGGAGGCCTACTGGTTCCTGGCGAATATCCTGATCGGCCGCGAGGCGGAGATCGCGCGCGACCTCGCACACAAGCCCGGCGGCTGGAACGGATGGCGCGACTTCGTCGTCGAATCGGTGACTGAGGAAAGCGAGACGATCCGGTCCTTCGTGCTGGTGCCGCGCGATGGCGGGCCGGTCCTGCGTCACGAGCCCGGCCAGTATCTCGGCATGCTCATCGACCTACCCGGGCAGGGCGTGCTCAAGCGCAACTACTCGATCTCCTGTGCGCCGAACGAGCGGGCCTACCGCATCACGGTCAAGCGTGAAGAGCGGCCGGGCGAACCGGCGGGGATCGTCTCCAACTGGCTGCATGCAGAGGCAAAGCCGGGCACTGCCCTGCGCCTCGCGCCCCCCGCCGGCGATTTCTTCCTCGACCGTTCGACCAAAACGCCTGTCGTCCTCGTCAGCGGCGGTGTCGGCCTCACGCCGATGCTGAGCATGCTGGAAACGCTGGTCGAAACAGGGGCCGACCGGCCGGTCTGGTACGTCCACGGCTCCATCAGCGGGCGTTTCCATGTGATGCGCGAGCATGTCCGTGGCCTGGCGGCCCGAGCGCCGAACATCGGGGTCCGGACGTTCTACGCCGTGCCGGAGGACGGAGACCGCCAGGGCATCGATTACGATGCCGACGGCCTGATCACGGCGGATTGGCTGGCACGGGAGACTCCGCTCACCGAGGCGACCTACTATCTGTGCGGCCCTAAGCCGTTCCTCGCCTCCCTCGTCCACGGCCTCGCCCGGCACGGCGTTCCGGCCGAGCGAGTGCGGTTCGAGTTCTTCGGCCCCGCCGACGAACTCGTGGAGGAGCCCCGTCAGGCGGCCTGAGATGAGGCAGGCCTCAGGACGAATCAGGGGCTGGGCGGGGCGGCCCCGTCCCTGGCTTCCTGCAATCGGCGAACCCATTGCCAGAACGGGTCGTCGCTCGCCTTGGCGAAACTGTCCGGCGGTGTCGGCACGATCTCCGAGACCGTCCTGGGGATCGTCACGCCGTAGGTCGTCGTCAGCCAATCCCGGAAGGGAGGATTGTCGGCCTCCATCTCGTAATCCGGTTCGTCCTCTGGCTCCGCCTTGGGATGCGCGAGTCCGGTCCCCAACTCGTTGTGCCCGATGGCCAGAAGCCGCAGGAAATCGAGCGGGGTCCGTCCGAGCACGCAGAGCCCATCTCCCTCGGAACCGAGATGGACGATGCGCTGATATCCGTCGTCATCGAGCCAGAAGGCCGCGTAGGAACCGTCCGCGCCGGTCCGGGCGAAGGGGATCAGGCGCGCGGCAGTGTCCGGGTTTCCGAACCAGCCCTCGGCATAGGAGCGGGCCTCGTCCTCACGCTCGACTCGGAACAGAACGACCGCGCCGCGGTAAGGCGCCTCCAGCGGCTGAAGCGTCCCGAACCTGTCGCCGGGCACACGCTGGCTTTCGTGCAGAAGGCCCCGCTCCTCGATCCAGTCGAACAGCGAGGCGATCTCCGGCGGCAGCGTGAAGCCGGCCGGCAGGCGCGCGCGCATCTCGTCGGTGAAGCGTCCCATCCGCTCTTTCCTTCCCATCCCGCTATCCCAATCCCAAACCGGCGTAGCCTGGAACACGTATAAAGACATCTTTATGTCTTGATTGCTTCGCGCCGGTTCGCCTGCTATAGGCCTCGCCATAACGAAGCGAGAGACGGAGAAGCGACCCCATGGCCCAGGATTACATCGTCAAGGACATCGGTCTGGCCGATTACGGCCGCAAGGAAATTTCCATCGCCGAGACCGAGATGCCGGGCCTGATGGCGACGCGCGAAGAATACGGTCCGTCGCAGCCGCTGAAGGGCGCGAAGATCGCCGGCTCGCTGCACATGACGATCCAGACGGCCGTGCTGATCGAGACCCTGAAGGCGCTCGGCGCCGACATCCGCTGGGTCTCGTGCAACATCTACTCGACGCAGGACCATGCCGCCGCCGCCATCGCGGCCGCTGGCATCCCGGTCTTCGCCATCAAGGGCGAGACGCTCACCGAGTACTGGGATTACACCTCCAAGCTGTTCGACTGGCATGACGGCTCGATGCCGAACATGATCCTCGACGATGGCGGCGATGCTACGATGTTCGTGCATCTCGGCCTCCGCGCCGAGAACGGCGACACCGCCTTCCTCGACAAGCCCGAGTCGGAAGAGGAAGAGATCTTCTTCGCGCTCCTGAAGAAAAAGCTCGCCGAGAAGCCCAAGGGCTGGTTCGCCGGCCTCGCCGATTCGATCAAGGGCGTCTCGGAAGAGACCACCACGGGCGTGCACCGCCTCTACAATCTCGCCAAGGAGGGCAAGCTGCTCTTCCCGGCGATCAACGTGAACGACGCCGTCACCAAGTCGAAGTTCGACAATCTCTACGGCTGTCGCGAATCGCTGGTCGACGGTATCCGCCGCGGCACCGACGTGATGATGGCCGGCAAGGTCGCCATGGTCGCGGGCTTCGGCGATGTCGGCAAGGGCTCGGCCTCTTCGCTGCGCCATGCCGGCTGCCGCGTGCTGGTCTCGGAAGTCGATCCAATCTGCGCCCTCCAGGCCGCCATGGAAGGCTATGAGGTCGTGACGATGGAAGATGCCGCGCCCCGCGCCGACATCTTCGTGACGGCGACCGGTAACAAGGACATCATCACCCTCGACCACATGCGGGCGATGAAGGACCGGGCGATTGTCTGCAACATTGGCCATTTCGACAACGAGATTCAGGTCGCCGGCCTGAAGAACATGCAATGGTCGAACATCAAGCCGCAGGTGGACGAGATCACCTTCCCCGACGGCCACCGCATCATCCTCCTGTCGGAGGGACGCCTGGTGAATCTCGGCAACGCCACGGGCCATCCGTCCTTCGTGATGTCCGCCTCGTTCACGAATCAGACGCTGGCCCAGATCGAGCTCTGGACCAACCCCGGCAAGTACGAACGCCAAGTCTACACCCTGCCGAAGGCCCTCGACGAGAAGGTCGCCATGCTCCACCTCGAGAAGATCGGCGTGAAGCTCTCGAAGCTCCGCCCCGACCAGGCCGCCTATATCGGCGTCTCCGAGAACGGCCCGTTCAAGCCCGACCATTACCGCTACTGATACCGCTTCCGGGAGCCGGCGCTGCCGGCCCCTTGTGAGCGACATCGAAGAAAGCCCGGCCTTGTGCCGGGCTTTTTTTTCGCCGCGGCGGCCGTGGCGCACCCGTGGCACAAGTGTGTCCTTTCTGCGCCGATGGCCGGGCAACCGATCGGCGACATGGTGAAGATAAGCTTAACCCTCTTCCGGCAGGATTCCGGCTCGCGCTAGTGTGGGGTGATTCCTCATCTGGAGGTAACCCCGCAGCCGCCTTTCGGGCGTCTGGCGGGATGGGCGCAACTGCGCCTCAGCGACGGTTCGTAGGGGCGGTACGTGTCATGAGGGTCGATGAAACGGCACGCCTGAACGGGCGTGTCGGCGCTGCCGTCGTCTCTGTCGCTGCCGGTGTGGCGGCGGGCGTCATGGTGGCCGGTCACGCCATGGCGGCGTCCGGCGAGGGCGCGGCCATGCCGTCGCCCACCGCCGCGACGCTCGGAGCCGGCTATGTCGGCGACCAATCCTCGTGGGTGATCGGCCTACCCTTGCACATGCACAATGCCACCGGCCTCGCGATCCTCATCGGCCTCATCATCTTCGCGACCATCCTGTCCCTGCTGCACCTGCGCGAGCGCGGACGCTGGACCCGGCGTGAGCGCGAACTCATCGCCGATCTCGACACCCTGCGCAGCTCCGAAGACCGGGCCGAGATGCTGCTCGGTGCCGAGCGGCAGGTCATCGTCACGTGGTCGGGGCGTGGCGAGCCCGTCATCGAGGGCGACCTCACCCTCGCCTTCGACGGCAACCGCGTGAAACCGGGTCCCGCCGGGCTGATCCTGGCTTTCGGAACATGGCTTCTGCCGGCGGATGCGGGCGCCATCGAAGCGTCTCTCGACGCTCTGCGCGAACGCGGCGCAGGATTCCGCATGACCGTCCGCGCCCAATCCGGACGGATCGTCGACGCGCACGGGCAGGCCCTGGCCGGTCGCGCCCTGCTGCGCCTGCGCGAGACCACCGAGGAGCATCGCGAACTCGCCGAATTGCGCGAAACGCTCGACGAGACCAAGCGCGGTCTCTCCGCCCTCGCGAACCTGCTCGACGCGATTCCCCAGCCGGTCTGGCGGCGCAACCGAGACGGCGGCCTCGCCTGGGTCAACACCGCTTATGTCGCCGCCGTCGAAGCCGGCAGCCGCGAGGCGGCGGTCGCCGAGGGGATTGAATTGCTCGACCGTCAGGCGCGGGATCTCATCGCCCGCGGTGAAGGCGACCGCACAGCGTCCGGGGGCAGGGCGGCAAAGCGACTCTCCGCGGTGGTGGCCGGCGGGCGCCGCATCCTCGACGTCACCGAGGCCGCCATCGATTCAGGCCGCGTCGGAATCGCCGTGGATGTCTCCGAATTGGAGAGCGTCCGCGCCGACCTGCAGCGCCAGATGGACGCCAATGTCCGCACCCTCGACCAGCTCCCCACCGCCGTGGCGATGTTCGATGCGCGCCAGCGACTGATCTTCCACAACGCCGCCTATCGCCAACTCTGGAGCCTCGATCAGGCGTTCCTCGATTCCGGCCCCCTCGACGGCGAGATCCTCGACCATCTGCGGGCAGCCCGGAAGCTTCCCGAACAGGCGGATTTCAGAGCCTGGAAGGCCGACGTGCTCGCTGCCTACCGCGCCGTCGAAGCCAGTGAGACCTGGTGGCATCCGCCGGACGGACGTTCGCTGCGCGTCGTCGCCGACCCGAACCCGCAAGGTGGCCTGACCTACCTGTTCGACGACGTCTCCGAGAACGTGAAGCTCGAATCCCGCTACAACGCCCTGATGCGTGTCCAGGCCGAGACGCTGGACACGCTGAAAGAACCGGTGGCGGTGTTCGGCGCGGACGGACGCCTGACTTTCGCCAATCGCGCCTTCTCGACATTGTGGCGCCTGGATCAGGAGACCCTTGGCGAGCGTCCGCGCGTGGATGCGGTGATCGAGGTCTGCCGGAGGCTCTCGCCGGACGAGGAGCCCTGGCTCGACATCCGTGGCGCCATCACTGGCCTCGAGAGCCGGGCGGGCCTCACCTGTCGTCTGGAGATCGTGGATGGCACGGTGCTGGATTGCGCCGCACAGCCCCTGCCGGAGGGAGCGACGCTGCTCACGCTCATCGACGTCACGGCCAGCGTGAACGTGGAACGGGCACTGACCGACAAGAACGATGCTTTGGAACGGGCCTCTCAGCTCCGCGACACCTTCGTCCACCACGTCTCCTACGAGCTGCGTTCGCCGCTCACCAACATCATCGGCTTTACCCAACTTCTCGGCGACGAGACCGTGGGCGCGCTCAACGAGCGCCAGCGCGAGTATTCCGACCACATCATGCGCTCGTCGGGTGCGTTGCTCGTGATGATCAACGACATTCTCGATCTCGCCTCGATCGATGCCGGCTCGCTCGAACTCGCCCGCGAAGTCATCGATGTCCGGGCGACCGTAGAGGCGGCCACTCGCGGCCTGGAGGATCGCCTCGCCGAATCCGCCATCAGCCTCGATCTCGACATGCCCGACGACATCGGCAGTTTCGTCGCCGACGGAAAGCGCGTGCGGCAGATTCTGTTCAACCTGCTCTCGAACGCCGTCGGTTTCTCCTCCCCCGGCCAACTGGTTCGGGTCACCGCCCGCCGGACTGAGTCGGAACTCACGCTCACCGTGCGCGACGAGGGCCGCGGGATGCCGGAAGACGTCGCCGCGCGGGTGTTCGACCGGTTCGAGAGCCGTACGCTGGGAACCCGTCATCGCGGAGTCGGCCTCGGCCTCTCCATCGTGCGCTCCTTCGTCGAGCTCCACGGCGGCCGGGTGGAGCTCGCCTCCAAGCCCGGCGGCGGCACCCGCGTGACCTGCACGTTTCCCGTGGACAATCCGGAGCCCAAGCGCGCGGCGGCGGAGTAGCCGCATCCGCGTCATCCCTCGTAAAAACGCGGCCGCGCGGATTGCGCCGCTGGCCCGGACGCGTCGCACCCCTTAGGGTACGTGACGATTTTGTTTAAGGATGCCCGCGTTAGATGAGCAGCCCGCCTTGCGTCCCGGCCATTCCATGGTCCGGCGTCGAGGCGGTCTAGCGAATGGCGCGGACGGAGGATGTGGCGGTGAGTGAGGACGGTTCGGGCGAGACCCGGCGCGAGACCAAACCCGCCTGGGCCTTTGTCCTCCCCGACGAGGGCGCGACGGAGGATCTCGGCCGCTTCCTCGCCGAATTCCTGCAGCCGGGCGACATCGTCGCGCTGTCCGGGGGGCTCGGTGGCGGCAAGACCACCCTGGCGCGGGCGTTGATCCGCGAACTCACGGGCGATCCGGAACTCGAAGTGCCGAGCCCGACCTTCACCCTGATCCAGCCTTACGAAGCGAAGAATGGCCGGCAGATCGTCCATGCGGACCTCTATCGCTTGCGCGGTCCGGACGAGTTAGTGGAGCTCGGCTTCGACGAGATGACCGATACGGCGATCACCCTGGTGGAATGGCCCGAGCGCCTCGGTCAGCGCGATGGCCCGATCCTGACCGTGGACCTGTCGCTGCGGCCGGAATTCGGCGAGGGCTCGCGTTTGGCCCGCATCGACGGCCAGGGCGAGATGCGCGCCCGCATGAAGCGCGCCCGCGCCCTGCGCGCTTTGCTCGACCGCAGCGGCTGGGACGAGGCGGAACGCATTCTCATGCAGGGTGATGCGTCCTCCCGGCTCTATGAGCGTCTGGTGAAGCCGGACGGGACCAAGGCCGTGCTGATGATTTCCCCGGCCCGGCCCGATGGCCCGCCGGTGCGCAACGGCAAGCCCTACAGCGCCATCGTCAAGCTCGCCGAGAGCGTCCACGCCTTCGTCGGCGTCGACCGTGGCCTTCGCGCCCTCGGCTTCTCGGCGCCCCGCATCTATGGCGAGGATCTCGACGAGGGCCTGCTCATCATCGAAGATCTCGGCTCGGAGCCGGTGGTGGATGCCAACGGGCCGCGCCCCGAGCGTTACGCCGAGGCGGTGCGCCTCCTGGCCAAGCTCCATGCCACCGAGCTTCCCGGGGTTCTCCCCGTCGCCGACGGCATCGACCACGTCCTGCCGCCCTATGATCTCGAAGCCCTGCTGTTCGAGACCGAACTCCTACCGGACTGGTACTGCCCGTCGGTGCGGGGTGCCTCGCTGCCCACGCCCGCCCGCTCCGAATTCGTGGCGCTCTGGGCCGAGGTCCTGCGCGGGGTCGAGCCGGAGCGTCCGACCTGGACCCTGCGCGACTATCATTCGCCGAACCTGATCTGGCTGCCCGACCGCGAGGGGCTGGAGCGCATCGGCGTCATCGACTTCCAGGATGCCGTCCTCGGCCACCCGGCCTACGATCTCGCCTCTCTGCTGCAGGACGCCCGCGTCGACGCCACGGCGGATTTCGAGCTGCGCCTGCTCGGCCTCTATGTGCGCGAGCGGCGCAACCGCGAGCCCGATTTCGACATGCAGGGCTTCGCGCGAGCCTATGCGGTGATGGCGGCGCAGCGCGCCACCAAGATCCTCGGCATCTTCGCCCGCCTCGACAAACGGGACGGCAAGCCGGCCTATCTGGCGCATCTGCCGCGGATCGAGGGCTATCTCGCCCGCAATCTCGCCCATCCGGCGCTCACCCGCCTGCGCCTCTGGCACCAGGAGCACCTGCCGCATCTCGTGAGCGAGGCGGCTCCGGACGAAGGCGAGGCCTGACGTAGCTCCCGCCCGATAGCCGGGGGGGGCGGGGCCGCGCTTTCGGGCTTGACCCGGGGAGCGAGTTCCCCACGATGCCGCCGCACCCGCTGGTGCTTCGCGATCATCGCCCCGGATGTCCCATCCGGGACGATGCCACAGCCCTCGCGCCCGAGACGCCGACGGAATGTCCGACAGCCCCGTGCCCGCCATCCATCAGGCCTTCGTCCTCGCCGCCGGCCTCGGCAAACGCATGCGTCCGATCACGGCGACGGTGCCCAAACCGCTGGTCGAAGTGGCCGGCCGCGCCCTGCTCGACCACGCGTTGGACAGGGCGGCGGAAGCCGGCATCATGGATGCGGTGGTCAACGTCCACTACCTCGCCGACCTGCTCGAAGGGCACCTGGCCCGCCGCCGCACCGCTCCGGCGATCCGGATCTCCGACGAGCGCGAGGCGCTGCTCGAGACCGGAGGCGGTGTGAAGAAGGCGCTGCCGCTACTCGGCGCCGCTCCCTTCGTCGTGCTCAATTCGGATTCGTTCTGGCTCGAAGGGCCCAAGCCCAATCTCGGCCGTCTCCTCGAAACCTGGGAGCCGGAACGGATGGACATCCTGCTCCTCGTCGCGCCGACGGCGACGAGCCTCGGCTACGAGGGCAAGGGTGATTTCGTGATGAATGCCGGTGGCGCGCTCCAGCGTCGCGGCGAGCGCGAGGTGGCGCCCTTCATCTATGCCGGTGTCGCCATCCTCAAGCCGGAGCTCTTCGCCGACACGCCGGAAGGTTCGTTCTCCCTCAACCTGCTGTTCGACCGTGCCATCGAGCGGGAGCGGCTGTTCGGCCTGCGCCTCGACGGCCAATGGCTCCATGTCGGCACACCGGAGGCGATCGAGGCTGCCGAGGCGCGGGTGAAGGCGAGCGCGCAGGTACAGTGACGCGAACCGATCGGACTGACGGAATGACAGAGTCCCACGTCTTCACGATCCCGCCCAGCGCCCCTTTCCTGCCGACCCTCGCCGAGGCGCTGATCTCCGGTCAGCTCGTGGGGAATGTCTCCGGCGATCCGTTCGCGCTGGCCAGCGTCACTCTCTATCTCCCCACGCGACGCGCCACGCGGGCGCTCTCCGCGATCCTGGCGGAGCGGGTCGGCAGCGCGCTCCTCCCGCGCCTGATCCCGTTGGGCGAGGCGGACGAGGCCGAACTCGACGTCGCCGCGAACCCCTTGCTGGAAGACGGCGCCGACCAGCTCGCCCCGGCGATGCCACCCCTGGAACGCCGGCTGATTCTCGCCCGCCTCGTCCAGGCCTGGGCCGAGACCATCGACCGCAAGCTTCTCCCCATGGGTGACGATGTCCCCTTCGTCGTCCCCTCCTCGCCGGCGGATGCGGTCTATCTCGCCTCGGATCTCGAGAAGCTGATGGACGCCCTCACCGTGGAGGGGGTGCCCTGGACCGAGATCGCCGGGGCGGTGGAGGCCGAGTACTCGCAGTATTTTGGCCTGACCCTGGATTTCGTGCGGATCGCCGCGGAGAACTGGCCGAAGATCCTGCATGACCGGGCCTTGAGCGATCCGGTGGCCCGCTCGCGCACCCTCATCCTCGCGGAGGCGACGCGGCTGCGGCGCGACAAGCCTGCGGATCCAGTCATCATCGCGGGCTCCACAGGGTCGGTGCCGGCGACAGCCAAGCTGATCGCCGCCGTCGCTGCCCTGCCGAGGGGCGCGGTAGTATTGCCCGGGCTCGATCTCGATCTCGACGAGTCCGGCTGGGACGCCATCGAGACGGGGGAGGGGGCGGAGCGTGAGATCGCCCACGGCCATCCCCAGGCCATCCTGCATCGCCTCCTCGGCCCCGGCTGCCTCGATCTCGACCGTGGCGCGATCGCCTCTCTCGGACAAGCGACGCCACAAGGCCGAGCACGGACGGCCCTGCTGTCCCAGGCCCTGCGCCCGGCCGAGACCACCGACGCCTGGTCGGACCTCACCGCCGATGAGCGGCGCGAGACCGCCGAGACCGGCATGGCGGGCATCGCGGTGATCGAGGCCGCCGACGAGCGCGAAGAAGCCCTCGCCGCCGCCATCGCGCTGCGCGAGACGCTGGAGACGCCCGGCGCCACAGCCGCCCTCGTCACCCCCGACCGCAACCTCGCCATACGGGTGGCGGCCGAACTCGCGCGCTGGGGGATCGTCGCCGAGGATTCGGCCGGCGAGGCACTCTCCGTCAGCCCGGCCGGGCGCCTGGCGCGCATGGCGGCCGAGATGGCGGCGGATTTGAAGCCGCATCGAGTGATCTCACTCCTGGCGCATCCGCTGGTCCACCTGTCGATGACGCGGGAGGAGGTCCGGCGCGGCGCGGCCGCTCTCGAGATCGGAGCCCTGCGAGGGCCGGCACCGGCTCCGGGATTCGACGGCTTGCGTCGTGTGCTCGCCGACCGGCGAAAGGCGACGGGACGCATCCCCCGCGCCCAGCGCCGCCTCACCGACATCGATTGGGACCTGGCGGCCCGGATCGTCGATGGCCTCGAACAGGCATTCGACGGATTCCTTCGCTCCGAGGAGGAGGGGAGCGCCGATCTGGTGGCCCTGGGGCGCAGCCATGCGGCGGTGTTCGAACGCCTGATCGCCCGGCCCGAGGGCGAGGACCCCGTGGAGGACAACTCGCTCTGTATCCTCGATACCCTGTTCGACGACCTGTCCACCTCGGAGCCCGGCCTCCTGCCGGGAATGCCTCTCGATTATCCGGCTTTCTTCACGGCGTTGGCGCGCGAGCGGGTGGTGGCCTGTGGCGGAGAGCGCCCCCATCCGCGCCTGCGCATCCTCGGCCTCCTCGAAGCCCGACTGCTCGATGCCGACCGCATCGTTCTCGGCGGGCTCGACGAAGGCGTCTGGCCGATGAAGACCGTCACCGACGCGTTCCTCAACCGGCCCATGCGCGAGCGCATCGGCCTCAATCCGCCCGAGCGGCGGATCGGGCAGACCGCCCATGATTTCGTGCAGGCGCTCGGCTGCCACGATGCCGTCATCACCCGCTCGGCCAAGCGCGAAGGGGCGCCGACGGTGCCGTCGCGCTTCATCCAACGGCTTCAAGCCTTCGCCGGCGAGGCCTGCTGGGACCGTGCCCGCGAGAACGGCCGGCGCTTCCTCGGCTATGCCGGAGCGCTCGACCGTGGGGAGGGGCCGGTCCCCCCGCGCCTGACCCAGCCGAAGCCGAAGCCCGACCCGGCCCTGTTCCCCCGGAGCCTCAGCGTCACCGAGGTCGAGACCCTGGTGCGCGACCCCTACATCATCTTCGCCCGGCACGTGCTCGGGCTCGATCCGCTGGAACCCGTTGCCGGCCGCCCCGGCGCCAGCGAGCGCGGAACGCTGATCCACGCGGTGCTCGGCGATTTCGCGCAGACCTATCCCGACGTCCTGCCGGAGGACGCGGCCGAGCGTCTGCGTGCCCTCGCCGATGACGAATTCGCCGAGATTCGGCAGGACTTCCCGGAACTCTACGCCGAATGGTGGCCGCGCTACGAGCGCCTCGCCGCCGAGTTCCTGGACTGGGAGACCGAGCGCCGTCCGGCCCTGGACCGGGTGCGGGCCGAAATGTTCGGCCGCTGGGCGCTTCCCATGGGCAAGGACACGTTCACGCTTCGCGGGCGGGCCGACCGGATCGAGCAGCGTCGCGACGGAACCGCCTGCATCGTCGATTTCAAGACCGGACAGCCGCCGAGCAACAAGGAAGTCTTCGCCGGTTTCTCACCCCAGCTCACCCTGGAAGCGGCGATGCTGAAGGCCGGCGCGTTCGACGGCGTGACGCGGACTCGTGAGACGCCGGATCTGCTCTACGTCCATGCCACTGGCGGCCGGAAGCCGTTCGAGCCGCTCGCCGTCAAGCCGCCGCGCGGCGACCCGCGCACCCTGAACGCCATCGTCGAGGAGCATGAGCGGCGGTTTCGCGGTCTCGTCGCCCGCTTCATGGCGGGGGAGGCGGCCTATGTCTCACGGCCCTACCCGAAATATGCCAGGTCCTACGGCGATTACGACCACCTCGCCCGCGTGCTGGAATGGTCGCTGGCCGGGGAAGGCGAGGGGTGAGGACGTCCTTCCTTCCCGAGAATGCAGACCCGAGACGATCGAGGGTGCTTTGATGTCCTGCCCGAGGAAATCCGCGAATCGCGGGAAGTGAGCCTAAGCGCGAATCTGTTCCGCCCCATGGTTCGGGCAGAGATTCGCCTCCACGGTGATGTGCGAGAGGCCTTCCAGATCGGCGAGCTTCGCCTTGTACGCCGCCGGTGCCTGCGGGTGGTCGGACACCAGCGAGACGATCAGCCCGGTATGGCCAGGGCCGAGGCGCCAGAGGTGGAGATCGGTGATCGTGTCGCCGTTCGTTTCCAGCCGCGTCCGCACGGAGTGGGCGAGATTCCGGTCCGGCACCGCATCGAGCAATGTCGCGCCGGCGGAGCGGATCAGGCTCCAGGACCATGCGACGATCACCGCCGCGCCGACCAGGCCCATGGCCGGATCGAGCCAGGCGATGCCGAGATAGCGGCCCGCCAGCAGGGCGGCGATGGCCAGCACCGATGTCAGCGCATCGGCCAGGACGTGGACATAGGCTGCCCGTAAGTTTGTATCCCCGTGATCGGCATGGCCGTGCCCCTCGTGATGGGCGTGATCGTGATCGTGATCGTGGTGATGTCCGTGGTCGTGCCCGTCGCCGTGAAGCAGCCAGGCGCTTGCGAGGTTCACGAGGAGGCCGAGGATCGCGATCGGCAGGGCTTCGCCGAAGGCGATGGCCTGAGGATTGCCGAGGCGCGTGAGACTCTCGTAGCCTATGGCGAGCGCGATCATGGCAAGGATGATGGCACTGGCGAAGGCGGACAAATCCCCGAGCTTGGCGGTGCCGAAGGCGAAGCGCGGGTCGTCGGCATGAAGACGGGCAAAGCGATAGGCCAGGGCGGCGATACCGAGCGCCGCCGCGTGGGTCGACATGTGCCAGCCGTCGGCGGTGAGGGCCATCGAGCCGAAGATCGTCCCGCCGACGATCTCTGCCACCATCATCGCCAGGGTGAGGCCGACGACGAGGACGGTCCGGCGCTCGTTGCGCGCATGCGATGTCCCGAGGAAATCGTGGCGGTGCCGCCAAGTCTCGATGCTGTGGCTGTGCATGAACGGGGTGCCCTGAAAGAATCGTCCCGCCGAACATAGGGTGCTTTGGCGGGGCGATCATCCTTCTCTATGAAGAGACGGAGCCAAGCCCGGAGCAGACAGGTTGCCCTTCGTCGTCGACGATCTCACCAAGGCGAGCCAGCGCCGCGCCGCCGATCCCCTGGCCTCGGCCTGGGTCTCGGCCAATGCGGGGGCGGGAAAGACCAAGGTTCTCACCGACCGCGTCGTGAGACTCCTGCTGAACGGCGCGCCGCCGGCACGCATTCTGTGTCTCACCTTCACCAAGGCGGCCGCCGCGAACATGTCGATCCGGGTGTTCCGCACCCTCGGGCGCTGGGTCACCCTCGACGATACCGCGCTGACGGCCGAACTCACCGAACTGACCGGCAAACCGCCCGCCCGCCGCCTGCTGAAAGTGGCGCGGCGCCTGTTCGCCCGTGCCGTCGAAACGCCGGGCGGCCTCAAGATCGAGACCCTGCACGCCCTGTGCGAGCGTCTGCTGCACATGTTCCCGTTCGAGGCCAACGTCCCCGCCCGTTTCCAGGTGCTGGACGAGAACCAGGCCTCCGACATGTTCGCCGCCGAGACCGACAGGGTGCTCGCCCTGGCGATGACGGCGAGGAACCCCGAACTCCGTGCGGCCTGGGACCGCGTCGGGCCGGAGGCCACGGGCGACACCCTCCGCTCGGTCCTGCGCGCGGCGATGCGGGCGCGCTCTCTGTTCGACGGATCCGACGGGCTCGCCGCGCCGGTCGCGGCCTTGTCCGAGGCCCTCGGTCTGCGCGCCGCCGACACCGCGGAAGCGATCCTGGAACGGATGCTTACCGGTGGGCTCGACCAGTGGAGCGAGCTCGCGCAGCGCCTGCGCACGGGAAAATCCACCGATGAGGGGCTGGCCGACAAGCTCGTGGCCGCCGAGGCGGCGAAGGACCCGATCGAGAAGCTCGATCTCTACCGTTCGGTCTTCTTCACCGAGAAGGGGACGCCGAAAGCCGACAAGAGCCTCGGCACCAAGGATGTCCCCGCCGAGGTCAAGGAGGCCCTTCTCGCCGAGCGGGACAGGCTCGACCCGCTCTTCGATACGCTGCGCGCGGCGCGGGCGCTGGAGCGGACACAGGCCCTGTTCGTCCTGGCCTCGGAGATCCACCGCAGGGTGGAGAGCCAGAAGGCGCGGCTCGGCGCCCTCGATTTCGACGACCTCATCCACAAGGCCCTCGATCTGCTCTCGCGGGTCGATGCGACCTGGGTCCTGTACAAGCTCGATCGCGGCATCGACCACGTCCTCGTGGACGAGGCGCAGGACACCAATCCGCGCCAATGGGATATCCTGCGCCGCATCACCGCCGATTTCGCCAGCGGCGAGGGCGCCCGCGAGGTTCTTCGCACCCGTTTCGCGGTGGGTGACCCCAAGCAATCGATCTACAGTTTCCAGGGCGCCGAACCACGCGAATTCTCGACCGTGCATCGTGAATGGCGCACGGCCTCCGAGCAGGCCGGTCTGCCCTTCGAGGACGTGACGCTGAACCTGTCGTTCCGCTCGACGAAGGGCATCCTCCGCGCGGTGGACGCCACCTTCGCCGTGCCCGAGCATTACCAGGGCCTGTCCTTCGACGATGCCGCCGTGGGCACCACCCATGAGACGGCCCGGCGGGAGGCGCCGGGGGTGGTGGAGATCTGGCCCGTCGAAGTGCCCGCCGAGGAAGAGGAGCCCGATGCCTGGGCGGCACCGGTGGACGCGCCAGAGGCCAACGCGCCGTCCATCGTCACCGCCCGCCGGGTGGCGCGGGCGGTGAAGGCCTGGACCACGACCGGGGACGAGGGCGGCCGCGTCTGGCGTCCCGGGGACGTGCTCATCCTGGTGCGCAAGCGCTCGGCGGCGTTCGAGGAGGTGATCCGCGCCCTGAAGCTCTGCGGTGTGCCCGTGGCGGGCCAGGACCGCCTGGACATCACCGCCCATATCGCGGTGAACGACCTCGTCTCCATCGGCCGGGCGGGGCTGCTGCCGGCCGACGATCTCACCCTGGCCGGCGCCCTGAAGACGCCGCTGGTCGGGCTCGACGACGACGACCTCGTTCGCATCGCCGCCGGCCGCGAGGAGGCGGAGACGCTCGAGGATGCCCTGGCCCGCCACGCCGAAGCGGGCGATCCGGCCGCGAGACGTGGGCATGCGGCCCTCACATTGTGGATCGACCTGGCGGCCCGGCACGGGCCGTTCGGGTTCTACGCGAGCCTGCTCGGGCCGCATGAAGGACGGATGAGGCTGGTATCCCGCCTCGGTGGCGAGGCAGGGGATGCCATCGACGTGTTCCTGATGAAGGCGGCCGAGGCCGAGCAGGCCTCCGAGGCTCCGTCGCTCGATTGCTTCCTCACCCGCTACGACATCACTCCGGGGCGCGGCGTCAACGGCCTCACCGTCAAGCGCGACCTCGAATCCGGTCGCAACGAGGTCCGGGTGATGACGATCCACGGCGCCAAGGGGCTCGAAGCACCCGTTGTAGTGATGATCGACGGATGTGAGCCGCTCGGGCGCAACGATCCGCAACTCCTCGCCATGCCGGGCGTGCGCGGCCGAGTCCTGCCGCCGGTCTGGGCCGGGTCGAAGTCGCAGGATACGCAGGCTGTCGCCGCCGCAAGGGCGGAGCATCAGGCCCGTGCCCGCGAGGAGCACAATCGTCTCCTCTATGTGGCCCTGACCCGCGCCGCGGACCGCCTCACCATCGCGCCCTATCGCGGCCACGAGGAGCAGGGCGAGAATGCCTGGTGCGAGATGGTGCGGAAGGGGGTGGAACAGATCCTGGGGGCAGGCGAATCCATCGAGACAAGCTACGGCCCCGCGCTCCTTTGGCGCGAGGGCACAGCGGAACCCGTCGCAGCCCGGTCCTCTGCGGGTGATGAGGCGATCTCGTCGATTCCCCCCTGGTTGCGGCAAGTGGCGCGCAGCGAGGTCGAGGTCGCGCCGCCGCTCAATCCCTCCGGGGCACTCGGAGCGGCGGATGGGCAGCGCACGCTGCCGCGTCGGCAAGCGAACCCGCATGCCCGCCGCCGTGGTATCCTCATTCACTCGCTGATCGAACACCTTCCCCGCCTCGAGCGGCATCAGCGAGCGAGCGCTGCTTCCGCCTTCGTCAAAGCACGGTCGCCGTCTCTCTCGGTGCCGGAGCAGGAAAGGTTGGTGACGGACGTCCTGCGACTGGTGGAGGATCCTGCCCTGGAGGCACTCTTCGCCAGCGATGCGAGGGCTGAAGTCGCGGTCTCGGGACGCGTCAGCGTCGGCGGCGAAGAGCGGGCGGTCTTCGGACGGATCGACCGCCTGAGCATCCGCCCCGACAGGATCGTGCTCGCGGATTTCAAGACGAGCCGGCCACCGCCTGATCGCGCCCCGGTTCCGGGCGACGAGGCGGCGCAGGTCGCACTCTATGTGGCACTCCTACGGGACATCTATCCGGGACGTCCCGTCGAGGCGCTGCTGGTCTGGACCTCGGGGCCGGTCATCCGCCATCTCGGCGAGCCCACCATTTCGGCGGCGCTCGCCTCGCTGTCGAGTCGTCCGGCTCAGCCCGGCATCAAGGCGTGAGCTTGAGGATCTGTCCGTCCGGGCCGTCCGTCACGGCATAGACCGACCCATCGCTGGCGACCTTCACGTCGCGGATGCGGTGATCGAGGGGGATGCGCTCCTCGGTCACCACCTTGTCGCCGTCGAGCTTCAAGGCAACGATGCCGCCGCTCACCAAGCCGCCGACGAGGAAGGCGTCCTTCCAGGCCGGGAACAGGGTGCCGTTATAGAGTGCCATCCCGGACGGGCCGATGACCGGGTCCCAGTAATAGACCGGCTGGACCGTACCGCCTGCCTGGGTCTTTCCTTCGCCGATCTTCTCGCCGCTATACTCGATACCGTAGGTCACCTCCGGCCAGCCGTAGTTCAGTCCGGGCCGGGGGCGATTGAGCTCGTCGCCGCCGCGCGGCCCGTGTTCGACGGTCCAGAGGCGTCCCTGCCCATCCAGGGCCGCGGACTGCACGTTGCGGTGCCCGTAGGACCAGATTTCGGGCTTGGCCTTCTCACCGCCCGTGAACGGGTTGTCCTTCGGCGCATTGCCGTCGGTGTCGATACGGAAGACCTTGCCGAGGCCGCTGGTGAGGTCCTGGGCCTGGACGCGCGGTCCCTTGTCCGAGCGCTCGCCGACGGTGACGAACAGCTTGCCGTCCGGCGCGAAGACGAGGCGGGAGCCGAAATGCTTGTCGCCCTCATAGGACGGCGTCTGGCGGAAGATGACCTTCAGGTCGTCGAGACGGCCGCCATCTTTCTCCTCGATCAGCTTGGCGCGGGCCACCGTCGTTCCGTTGCCCTTATCGCGCGGCTCGGAATAGCTGAAATAGATGAGACGGTCGGAGACGAAGCTCGGGCTCAGCGCCACGTCGAGGAGACCGCCCTGGCCTCGCGCGTCCACCTTCGGAACGCCGGCGATGGGCTGGCCGAGCGTGCCGTCCTTGGCGACGATGCGCAGCTTGCCGGCTTTCTCCGTGACCAGCATGCGGCCATCCGGCAGGAACTCCATGGCCCAGGCGCTGTCGAGGCCCTTGGCGACGACGGCGCTCTGCACCTTGGTGGCCTCGAGGGGCTTCGGAGCACGGGTCTGGTTGGGAAGCAGGGGCTTGTAGGTGGTGTTGGCGGGTTCCGTTTCGGCGGGCTCTCCCCCCTTGGCCTCGTGCTGGGGCGCCGCGAAGGACTCGCCTCCGATCCTCGGCTGAGGCGTTCCGGAATTGCCATCCTGGGCGAACGCACCGGTGCCGAGGCTCAGGGCGGCGAAGGAGGCAAGCAAGGTCGGAGAGATGCGCGTCACGTGGTGATATCCTCCATGGCCGGCTTTCAGGAAACCAGCTCTTGGCCTGTTGCGAAGCTCGATCGCCGGACGGCGGCCGAACTCATCTCGCACCGGCTTCATCGGGGCGTGCGTGATGGAACGCTCGCCTCAAGGATCGCCGATCACAGGAGGAGATGGGGCGAGGCGATGGCTTTGGCGAGGGGCAACGTGATTCACGCGCCCCACATCCCGCCGGGTCGAACATCGGTGGATGATGCATGCGGGAATCGGACGGCTGTCCCGCCTTGGGCATCTTACGCCTTGACCGTCCCGGTTCACGTCGCCAACTCTCGTTCTCAAGCTGGCGCAGGCAATGTCGCGCCGCCCGTGGAATGTGAAAGGGATCGTGATGGCGACGGTAAAAGTGACCGACGCGAGCTTCGAGCAGGACGTTCTCAAGTCCGTCGAGCCCGTGGTCGTGGATTTCTGGGCGGAATGGTGCGGCCCCTGCCGTCAGATCGGCCCGGCCCTCGAAGAGATCTCCGCTGACATGCAAGGCCGGGTGAAGATCGCCAAGGTCAATGTCGACGAGAATCCCGGCATTGCCGCCAAATATGGCATCCGCTCGATTCCGACCCTTCTCATCTTCAAGGGCGGTGAGCTCGCGAGCCAGAAGGTCGGTGCGGCTCCGAAGGGCGATCTGTCCCGTTGGATCCAGGCCAGCGCCTGAGCGCATTCGCTAAGCTTTCGAGGAAAAAGCCCGGCCGTTCATGGCCGGGCTTTTTTTATGTCCGGTGGAGCGCACCGGCCGGTGCTTGCCGTGGTTCGGAAACGAAAAAACCCGGCCATAAAGGCCGGGCTTCTCCGTTTCGAGACCTGTGTCGACGTTGCGACGTATCGGCTTAGTACGAGCCGAACTTGTAGTTCAGACCGGCGCGGACGACAGCGAACTCGGTCTCACGAGCCGAGGGGCTGAGCGTGAGCACGTCCGTGGCAGGGTTGTAGACGGAGCGGGCGCCGCGGCCATCCTGCTCGAGGTTCACGTAGAGGCCTTCGACCTTCAGCGTCACGGCCGAAGAGCGGAAGAAGTTCAGGAACGAGTCGGTGGGGAGAGCGTACTCGATACCACCACCAGCGGTGTAGCCGGTGCGGAAGTCGTCGCCACCAGCGCCGCCGTCGCCGTAGGCGAAGCCGCCGGTGCCGTAGAACAGGACGCGGTCGAAGGCGTAACCGACGCGGCCGCGAACCGTACCGAAGAAGTTCATCTCGCTACCGGGAGTCCGGACAGCGGAGCCACCAGCAACACCCGGGGTGCCGGTGAAGCTTACAGCCGAACCGGGGAACAGACGCGAACGGTTGCTGAAATCGGTGTACTGAGCGTCAGCTTCGAGACCGACGACCAGGCCCGAGCCCGGGGTGAACTGGTAGTTGTAGCCGACCTGACCACCGCCAACGAAACCTTCGCTGTTGTTGCCGTTGCCGACCGACAGAACACCATTGGTGGTGCCCGAGTTCAGCACGGAGCCGGCCGGGAGGTTGTAGCGGTTGCTGTCGCTACCGGCGTCGAAGCCGTAACCGGCGTTGATACCGAAGTAGAAGCCGGTCCAGGTGAACACCGGCACCGGCACGAAGACCGGCGGTGCAGCGCGACGCGGAAGGTCGGCGGCGGTGGCCGCAGCCGTGAGGGCCGTGAAGGCCGCGAAAGAGGTAAGAAGCTTTTTCATCGTTGATCCCCAGCGAGTTGCCCGATCCACAATCAAACTAGTCGATTTTGGGCAGCTGAGATGTAGCGCAGGAGCCACACCCAATGCCCGATGCCACAAGTGTGGCTGCTTCGGTGAAAAGCGGGGATCGTTTCGGGGCTTCGGCGCCGGACAATAAGGACAGACGTTGTCTCCGTCACGCCGCCTCGGCGCCCGAGACTCTCGATCGCGGCGGTTGTCCAAGAAAAACGATGTTTTAACCCTGTCGGAAGCTGGCGACGATCCCGCCGGAGGGTTCGCCAGACTTCGCAATCGCAATGAACGCCCGAGCCGGCGGCGAATCCGCCGGCGCGATCAGGTCGGGGGCGTACCGTTGGCGGTCAGGACGTTGCCCGCGAGATAAAGCGAGCCGCAGATGAGGATGCGCGGCGGCTGCTCGAAGGCGAAGTCGGCGAGGCTTTCCAGGGCGGCCTCGACGCTGGAGGCCACATAGGCGGTGAGGCCGACATCGGCGGCGATCTGCGCCACCTCCTCGGCGGGGCGTGCCGCCATCTGACCTCCGATCGGGACCGCGATCAGACCGCGTGCCAGCCCGACGAAGTTACGCAGGAATCCCTCCGCGTCCTTCGTGCCGAGCAGGCCCGCCACCAGGACCAGCGGCACGTCGCTACGCTCGCCGAGATCCGCCATCGCGGTCGCGAGGATGCGGCCACCGTCGATATTGTGGCCGCCGTCGAGCCAGAGTTCCGCGCCGGCCGGTGCCATGTCGGCGAGGCGGCCGCGGTTGAGGCGCTGCAGGCGACCCGGCCACTCGACTTTGTTCAGACCGGTCTCGATGGCCTCGACGCCGATATCGCCGAATCCCGCGGCGCGCAGGGCGGCGATCGCCGTTGCGGCGTTGGTGAATTGGTGACGTCCGTTGAGCCGGGGCTGCGGCAGGTCGAACAGGTCGAGCTCGTCCTGGTAGACGATCCGACCGCGCTCGGCATGGACGGAGAAATCCTGGTTGCCGACCCGGATCGGCGTGGCGCCGATCTCTTCGGCGAAGCGGCAGAGGACCGAATCCGCTTCCTTGTAATCCTGGGCGGCGATGATCGCCGGGCAGCCGCGTTTGAAGATGCCCGCCTTCTCCGTCGCCACCGCCTCGACGGTATCGCCGAGATATTCCGCATGGTCGCGACCGATCGGCGTGACGACGGCCGCCGCCGGACGATCGATCACGTTGGTGGCGTCGACACGCCCGCCGAGGCCCACTTCGAGCAGGAGCACGTCCGCCGGAGCTTCCGAGAACAGGAGGAGGGCCGCGGCCGTGGTGATCTCGAACACGGTGATCGGTTCGCCGGCATTCGCGGCCTCGCAGCGCGCCAGGGCGTCGGCCAGCTGGTCCTCGGGCACGTAGCTGCCGCCGCCCACCGCGCCGATGCGGATGCGCTCGTGGAATCGCACGAGATGCGGTGAGGTATAGACATGCGCGGCGAGACCGCCGGCTTCGAGGATCGCCCGCATGAAAGCGATGGTCGATCCCTTGCCGTTGGTGCCGGCCACATGAATGACCGGAGGCAGCTTGCGCTCAGGGTGTCCGAGCCGTTCGAGCAGGCGCTCGATCCGCCCGAGGGACAGATCGATCGTACGCGGATGAAGGGCCAGGAAGCGCGCCATCAGCGCGTCGGAAGAATCCATGGATCGGCTCGCCGTATCGCGCGTGGGCTCAAGCCGGTTCGGCAACGGCGCCCGCGCGCGCCGGTGTCGCCGCGGGCTGGTTCATCAGCAAACCGCAGAGCCGTGAGATCGTATCCTTCAGGGCATGCCGATGCACGACCTGATCGACCATTCCGTGTTCCTGCAAATACTCGGCACGCTGGAAACCGTCGGGCAGTTTCTCTCGGATCGTCTGTTCGATGACGCGAGGCCCGGCAAAGCAGATCAGGGCGCCGGGTTCGGCGAGATGGACATCGCCGAGCATGGCATAGGAGGCGGTGACGCCCCCCGTGGTCGGGTTGGTGAGTACGACGATATAGGGAAGCTTCGCCGCTTTCAGCCGACGGACCGCCACCGTGGTGCGGGGCATCTGCATGAGCGAAAGGATGCCTTCCTGCATGCGCGCGCCGCCGGAGGCCGAAAACAGAATGTAGGGCGTGCGCTTGTCGAGGGCCGTCTCGGCGCCCCGCACGAAGGCCTCTCCCGCCGCCATGCCGAGCGAGCCGGCCATGAAGGCGAAGTCCTGTACGGCCAATGTCATCGGCAGGCCCGAGACCCGGCCGAAGCCGATCTTGAAGGCGTCCGGCATCCCGGTCTTCGCGCGGGCATCCTTCAGGCGGTCGGCGTAGCGCTTTTCGTCGCGGAACTTCAGCGGGTCCGTCGCCACTTCCGGCAGCGGCACGTCGATCCAGGTGCCCTCGTCGAACATCATCTTGAGACGCGCTTGCGCGCTCATCTTCAGATGGTGCTCGGAGCCCGGGATGACCCAATGGTTCCCCTCGACTTCCTTATGGAACACCATCTGCCCGCTATCGGGGCATTTGACCCACAGGTTCTCTGGGGTCTCGCGCTTGAACAGGGTCTTGATCTTGGGGCGCACGACCTCCGAGATCCAGTTCATGGGTTCAACCATCGTCGACTGACCATTCTTGAGGGAAGGGGTCTCGGATGAGCCGGAGACCGGCTCGCGGAATTATCGGTCCGGGGCAGCGCTCAGGCGGAACGCCCGCGCACGCCCTCGGCCAGTTCGCGCACGAGGGCGCTCACCGCTCCGGCGGCGTCCCGGCCATCCACGACGGCCCGGTGGACCACGTCGACCAGAGCCGACCCGACGACCACCCCGTCCGCGCCCTTGGCGATCTCGGCCGCTTGCGCGCCCGTCCGAACACCGAAACCGACCACCACGGGCAGCTCCGTATGATTGCGGATACGGCCCACCGCCTCGGCCACCCGGCCGAAATCCGGTGTCGCCGTGCCGGTGATTCCATTGATCGACACATAATAGACGAAGCCGGCCGTGTTCGCGAGGACGGCGGGAAGGCGGCGCTCATCCGTGGTGGGCGTCGCCAGCCGAATGAAGGCCAGGCCCTTCGCCAGAGCCGGCAGACAGAGCTCGTCATCCTCTTCGGGAGGAAGGTCGACGACGATCAGCCCGTCGAGTCCCGCAGCGACCGCATCGTCGAGAAAGCGGTCGACGCCGTAGGCGTGGATCGGGTTGTAGTATCCCATCAGGATGACCGGCGTGGCGGTGTTGCCTTCGCGGAAACGACGGACGAGGCCGAGGGTCTTGACCAGGTCCTGTCCACCCTTCAGGGCGCGCAAGGCCGCCGCCTGGATGGCCGGCCCATCGGCCATCGGGTCGGTGAAGGGGAGCCCGAACTCGACGATATCGGCGCCGGCCTCCGGCAGCGCCTGAAGCACCTTCAAGGAGGTCTCGGCATCGGGATCGCCCGCCATCACGTAGGTCACCAAGGCGGCGCGCTTCTCCGCGCGGCAGCGGGCGAAGGTGGCCTCGATGCGGGTCGGCATGGAGCCGGAAGCGTCCGGCTGCGAAGAAGTTTCTGACAGCGAAAGGGTCATGGTGCCTGCGTCTCGCGGGCTACCCTCGGGGGAGGGGCGGCCCAGGAACAAGCCGTCGCGCCTACACCATCGCGGCCTGCCCGTGAAGCGCGACGCGTCGAGCCGGCCGGCATCCGATGCGTCCATGACGTCGCCGATGCGGATCCGGCGATGCTCCGTTTCGCGGCAAGAAAGCCTTAAGCTCCTTTCGAAAGCCGTCCTTCAATCTCACATGCGATCAAGGGGGTATGCGAGGGACCGGAATGGAGCGAGAGCGGGACGGTGGGCAACGATGCCCCGCTGCACCATGTCCGGGCCGGCGGCGATCCGCCCACGCTTCCGGACGGAGAGGTCGATGATCGCACCGGAGGTCGTTCTCGTCCTTACCCTCTTGGCGGCCATCGCCGCGATTTACGCGGCTGCCCGCGCGCGGCGGCAACCGGCCGCCGACACGACCGAGATCGAGCGGCTACAGGACAGCATCTGGCGGATCTCGGAAAGCGAGGAGCGCTACCGCGCCCTCGTTGAGGCGACCACCGACGTCATCGTCCAGCGGGACGCGCAGGGGCGCATCACATTCGCCAATGATGGGTTCGGGCGTCTCTTCGGCGTGGAGCCCCTGACGTTGCTCGGCTCGACGGCCGAACTCGAGATCCTGGAGCAGGGAGTCCGCCAGCAGCATCCCGACGGCGTCACCCGCGTGGAGATGCAGGTCCGCCCCGTCGACGGCATTCCACGCTGGTTCTCCTTCATCGAGACGCGCGTCACCGGTGTCGGCGGTCGCACGCAATGGCTGCGGGCAGGCTCCGACATCACCGAGCGAATCGAATCCGCCCGCTCCCTCGATGAGGCGCTCCATCGCGCCGAGGCGGCCAATGTCGCCAAGTCGCGCTTCCTCGCCACCGTGAGCCACGAAATCCGCACGCCGCTCAACGGGATCCTCGGCATGGCCGATCTCGTCCTCGATACCGGCCTCGATGCCGAGCAGCGGACCTATGTGGAGGCGGTGCGGACGTCGGGCCGGGCCCTGCTGACGCTCATCGACGGCATCCTGGATTTCTCGCGGATCGAGGCAGGACGCCTCGACCTGTCGGCGGAGCCGTTCGATCTCCGCGCCGTGGTGGAGGGCGTGGTGGAGCTCCTCGCCCCCCGCGCGCAGGACAAGGGTATCGAGATCGCCATCGACGTGGCGGACGACGTCCCTGTCGAATTCATCGGGGACGCGGACCGCATCCGGCAGATCGTGGTCAATCTCGCCGGCAACGCGATCAAGTTCACCAATCAGGGCGGGGTCGGCGTCACGATACGGTGGGCCGCCCCCGACATCGTCCTGGCGGTCTCGGATACGGGATCGGGCATTCCCGAGGCTCGCATCCCCGCTCTGTTCGAGGAATTCGAGCAGGGCGACAACAGCGCCAGCACCCGCCATGAAGGAACCGGCCTCGGCCTCGCCATCACCCGCCGCCTCGTCACGCGGATGGGTGGGGGCATCAATGCGCATTCCGTCATCGGCCGTGGCAGCACCTTCACCGTGCACCTGCCCCTTCCCGTCGGCGCTGTGGCGGATGGTGAACCATCCCCGGTGTCGCTGCAGGGCCGCAAGATCCTGATCGTCGCCGATTCGCCCTATCAGGCTCCGTTCCTCGCAAGGCGGCTGTCCCGGTCGGGGGCGTCGGCGGTGGTGGTGGCGAATGTCGAGGCCGGGCTCGATACCCTGTCCGGCGTCCCCTTCGACGCGGTGATCGCCGACCGTGCGCTGGGCGACGAGAACGTGCGCAGGCTCGCGGCGGAGGCGAAGCGACGGGGCGTGCGCTGCAGCCTCATCCTGCTCTCCCCCTTCGATCGGCGCGAGTTCGGTGCGCCGGGGGCGGCCGGCTTCGACAGCTATCTGATCAAGCCGGTGCGGGCGCGTTCCCTGTTCGACAGGCTCCTCGTGCCGACCTCGTCCATCGAGCATCCCGGCTCGTCCATGCCGGGTCCCAGCGCCGCGGCGGAGCCGACGGGAAGCCCGCGCGCGGCCCCGCATATCCACGTGCTCCTCGCCGAGGACAATCCGATCAATGCACTTCTGGCCACGAGGGCGCTGGAGCGTCTCGGCGCCACGGTCGTTCTGGCGCGGGACGGGTCCGAGGCGTTGGCCCGGCTCGATCATCCCGCATCCCGGTTCGATCTCGCTCTCATCGACATCCGCATGCCGGGGATCGACGGTCTGGAAACGGCGCGGCGCCTGCGCGCCAGCGAGGCCGAGCATGGTCGCGCTCCGCTTCGATTGGTGGCCCTCACGGCCAATACCGGCCGCGAGGACGAGCGGGCGGCGCGCGAGGCGGGGTTCGACGAATTCCTGGCAAAACCCCTCGACCTCAAGGCCTTGCCCGCTCTCCTCGAACGCCGTTCCGCCGCGGCGGCCTGAGCGGCAATTCGCGTTGACAGCGCGCGGCGAGCAAGCGAACACGGGGCCATGCACGCACCTAGCTCGCCTCCTCCCGATGCTTCGGCACCGTCGAACCGGGATGGTCTCGTGGCCTGGGCCGTGGCGGCGACGGTGGTGGTCACAATCCTGATCGGCACGTTCGCGCCTGCTTCGCACGGACGTTCCGGACATGGTGCGGCGGCCATCGACGCATCCTGCGCCGAATGGAGCGACGGCTGCACAATCTGCCAGCGTTACGGCGAGGAGACGGCCTGCTCCCTTCCCGGCATCGCCTGCGTTCCGCAAGCAAAGCAGTGCCTGCGCCATTCCGGGGGATGAGCGAAGCGTCCGCCTCAATCCGGCTTCGGTTCGCGCCGAGTCCCAACGGGCGGCTTCATATCGGACACGCTTACTCGGCCCTGGTGAACGAGACATTCGCCGCGCGGCTCAGCGGTGACCTCTGCCTGCGGATCGAAGACATCGATCCGGTGCGCTCGCGCCCGGAACTGATCGCCGCCATCGAGGAGGATCTCGCCTGGCTCGGGATCGGGGTCAGCGGGGCCGTCCGGCGCCAGTCGGAGCATCTCCCGGCCTATCGGCATGCTCTGGAGGGGCTGCGTTCGCGCGGCCTCGCCTATCCCTGCTTCTGCTCCCGTGCCGCCGTGATCGAAGCCGCCGGACCTGTACCGTCCCGCGATCCGGACGGGGCGCCTCTGTATCCCGGCACCTGCCGCGTCCTGTCTGACGAGGAACGGGCGGCCCGCCTCGCCGCCGGCCTGCCGCATGGCTGGCGGCTCGACATGGCGCATGCTCTCGCGCGGAGTCCCGGCCCGCATCGCTTTCGCTGTCTCGATGCCGCTCATGCCGAAACGAGCCATGTCGCCGATCCCGCCCGCTGGGGCGATGTGCTGATCGCACGCCGTGACGTCCCGACGAGCTATCACCTCTCGGTGGTGATCGATGACGCCGTCCAGGGGATCAGCCACGTGGTGCGCGGCGCGGACCTTTTCGCCTCCACCGATCTGCATGTCCTGCTGCAGGCTCTGCTCGGCTATGACGGCCCGGCCTATCATCACCACGCCCTCGTCCTCGGGCCGGACGGGACGAAGCTCGCCAAATCGCGCGGCTCGGAATCCCTCGGCGATCTGAGAGGGCAGGGCGTCACGCCGGCGGAGATACGCCGACGACTCGGTTTCGCGTGAGGCGAGGGCGCCTCATACCAAGTCTCACTGAACCCGACCCTTAAGTCAGGTTCAGTGAGGTCCGGCGGATGAAAGCCGCCGCGCCGTCGCGCGGGCAGACCTCGATGAGTCAGGCTCAGCGAGCTCTGGTATCAGCGCGTGGTCGTGCTCTGGGCCATGGCGGCGCCGGTGCGGGATTTCTGCATCGTGCCGTCGATCTGCTCGCGCTGGCGCGTGAACTCGGTGAGCATCCGCCCATCGAGTTCGCGTCCGCGCGGTACGCGGATCTTCATCGGGTCCACGAAATGGCCGTTGATGATGACCTCGTAATGCAGATGCGCACCGGTGGAGAGGCCGGTGGAGCCGACATAGCCGATCACCTGACCTTGGCGCACCTTGGCGCCCGACGTCACGCCCCGGGCGAAGCGGGACATGTGGTTGTAGGTGGTGACGTAGCCGTTGATGTGCTGGAGCTCGACCCGTCGTCCGTAGCCGGAATCCCATTCCGCCTTGATGACGGTGCCGTTTCCGGCGGCGACGATGGGCGTGCCGATCGGATTGGCCCAGTCGACGCCGGTATGCAGCTTGGCATAGCCGAGGATCGGATGGCGACGGTAGCCGAAGCCCGACCGCATGATGCCGTCGGCGATGGGTTTGCGGATGAGGAACTTCTTCAGCGAGCGCCCCTGCTCGTCGAGATAATCGATGGAGCCGTCATCGGGCGATTGGAAACGATAGACCTTGCGGACCTCACCGCCGAGGTTGAGCGAAGCATAGAGCAGTTCCGGCCGGTCCAATGCGACCTGACCGCCTTCCTCGTCATAGGTATAGAAGACGTCGAGACTGTCCCCGTTGGAGATCCGACGCTGGAAGTCGATGTCGTAGCTGAAAATCCGCACGAGATCTTCGACCGTCGCACGCGGCAGGTCGTGCCGTGCCGCCGTCTCGTAGAGGCTCTGGTAGAGGCGAGGGCCCGAACCGCCATTCTCATCCTCGTCGTCATCCCCGGATTCGGAGGCGACCGGAGCCTTGCGGGCCGACTTGTCCTCCACCGCCTGCGCCACGGAAACGAAAGCGCCGCGATCGTTGATGGCCGCCGTCGCCTCGACCCCGTTCTCGCCATAGAGGGTGACGCGGGTCACCTGTCGCGGATCGCCGGGCTTCGGGCCCGGTGCGATCTGAACGCGGAACTGTTGCCCCTCGGCCAGCTCGCCGACACGCGCCCGTCCGCCGAGCGCCGCCACGATGCCCTTGATCTGCTCGTCATTCGCCTGGCCCGTCGCCTTCAGCAAGGCTTCGAGCGTGTCGCCGCGCTTGATCGCGAGGTCGCGATCTTCCACCAGCGGCGTCTCGCCCTGGCGCAGGCTGGTCTTGGCGAGATTGGTGACGTTCTCCGGCACCACCAGGACTTCGATGGATTTGAACGGACTCGCATCGCCCGATGCCGGCGACATCCCGCCGAAATCCGGCGAGGCGATGCCCTGCTGAAGGGCCCGCGACAGCATCAATTGCGGAGCGATGGGAAGCGCCGTGCGTCGCCCCGCCTCCGCCGCGAGCCGCTTCTCTTCCTCGACCTGCGCGGTGACGGCGTCGTCCCCGAGGGCGGGCGTGGACGCCTCGATGGGCATCGTCGTGAGATCCCGCTTGATCACGGTCACTTCCGCACCGGGGGCATCCGCCGCGCTCGGCTCGGATGCCCGTTCCAGCGGTTCACTGGAGACGAACTTCATCGGGTCGAAGCGCGGCACTTCGGCCGAGAAGACACCCGTGGACATGGACAGCGCCGTCGAGATCCGGACGAAGGGGCGGACCTTGATGATCTCGCGCTCTCCGAGACGGACCGTCACCGGGGAGCGAAACGTCTGCTTGGCGGAGGCGATCATCAGGTTACGGACGAGGCGGTCGCCTTTCCGCGCGAGGTCGGCGGTATCGTCGCTGGGGGCCGGCCGAACGACGATCTCGGCATGTTCAGGTACCGCGGCGAAGGAAACGTCGCCCTGCAGCGACACGTAGATCGCCGCTCCGATCAGTCCGGCCCCGGTCAATCCGGTCAGCGCGCTTGCGCAGAGCCAACGCAAGTTGACGTCCCGCCGGTCGATCCGCGTGGCATCCGTGACGAACAGATCGAGGGGAGCGTCGGTGGCCCGCCCCGGATGCGGTTGGCGCGGATCGGCGCTGCTCGTCGGAGCTCCGATCTTGAGCCGCCCGCGCCCCGCATGATTCCCTCGCAAGCGTATCTCTTCTTATCAGGAGGTCGGCCGACCCTCGTTCGACAGGGGGCGGCGGGAAACGATCTGCGGCGGACGATATCCGCCAACGGTCGACATGTCGAAGTCGAGCATGTCGACATTGAGGCGTGGCGGGGAGAGCTCCTGTGCTCTTACGGGATCACGAGAGGGGAGGGCGCCGAGGTATGGAGCGGAAACCTCCCGGCAACCCACCAGCCGACCGAAGCACCAGGGCTTATATGAAGGAAAGCGGCTGGGCCGAGGTCGCTATGCGCCGAAATTACGCTTTGCCGACAAAGAGTTATGGTCCTTGTTTCATGGGATTGTCGCGAAAGTTTCAGTGTCCTGTCATTTTGGCATTGACGAGAGTGAGGGGTGGGTCTAGAAGCCTGTTCATCGGCGGCGGCCAGCGGGGACTTCGGTTCGGCGGGCGGCTGTTGT
>NZ_LMMP01000015.1 GCF_001422815.1 Methylobacterium sp. Leaf91
CACAGCGTCCGCCACCGCCTGAAGCTGGCTCTCGGGAAGCGCGCGAAGAGCAGACGTCTCGTCAAGCCCGTCGAGGATCGAGGTTTCTATCCGTGACAATGGCTCACTCACTTCTTTGAATCAGGTAACCGATCGACAGCGCGCCCCACCTGCCGCTATCGGCTTCGGGCGAGACATCCGTCGATCCTGGCTTTGGCGACTTTCATGCAGCGTGGCCGCCGTGACCAACGCGCATTATAACGCTACCGTCGGTCAATGCCACGTCGCCATATCGAGTCTTCTGGCCGTGCCCCACGCATTTGGTGCCTGGAACGGCCGAAGGAGGTAAGGATTTGTGGCTGATCGATCAATGTCGAAGATTGGCTTTTCGCACGGCGATGACTTCACGGCGAGCCCGAATGACCTGTTGTCGACCCCTGTCCGCGATGGTGCTCTTGGGCCTTTCTGCCTGTGTGACGCTTTGTCCTGAACCATCGGTGGCGTCTCCCCGGTCCGGCCAGGGCGTCTGGGACGGCGTCCCGGCGCCGGTCTTCGAATTCAAGCTCCCATGCGACAGACTCGATGGGTGCAGCCATCCCGGCGCGTCGCAGCAGCCCGACCGGCGGGTCCACCCCTTCGAGGGAACGCTCGGCCGGCCCTGTGGCTATCGCTGGCGTCCGACCCCCTCCGGCACGCGCAAGGTCCGGGTTTGCTATTGAGGGTCATCCTTCCGGAAGCCGCCTCGCCGAGGGTGCGCCTCAGGCGGCTGCCACATGCGGCGGCGTTCCTGTTCGTCGGAATGTTGGTTTCGGCGGAGGAGAGCCGGGCGGGCGTCGCCTGCCCCTCCCTGTTCGCTCGCGGACAGATACCGGTGATCGTCAACCGCAAGCTCTCCGCTGAGACGACGAGCCTCTGCTACGAGGCTTTCGCGGTGCTGCATTCGGGCGTGTCGCGCACCCCCGTCTACGCCTCCGAATATCTGACGCGGGCGAGCGTCTCTGCGGCGCGCATCGTCGATCGGACCGATTCCTTCCACGAGGAAGACCGACTGCCGGCGGCTAGCCGCGCCCGGCTCGACGATTATGTCCGTAGTGGCTTCGACCGGGGCCATATGGCGCCTGCCGGGGACATGCCGAGTGAGGCGGCGCAAGCCGAATCCTTCACGCTGGCCAATGTGGTGCCCCAGGACCGTGCCCTGAACCGGGGCCTGTGGGCTGCGATCGAGGAGAGCGTCCGACGCCTCGCCGTGGCGCGGGGGCAGCTCTTCGTCGTCACCGGGACGATCTATTCGGGCACGAGCATCGACTCTCTCGACGGGCGTGTCCTAGTGCCGACGTCGCTGTTCAAGGCGGTGTACGATCCGGCCCGCGGCGAGGCGGCGGCTTATCTCGTGCCGAACCGCGCCGATGCGGACTGGCGGTCGATCCCGCTCGACGAGTTGACGACGCTCTCGGGGATCGACGTCTTTCCCGGGCTCGTCGCTTCCATGATGGACCTGCCCGAACCGCGCACCTATTCCCGGGGCGACACGGCGGGTGGGCGACCGAAAGGGCGCACGCGCGATGAGCCGAGCTTCGAGGAATGGGCCCTTGCAACCCTCGAGCGGATCGCGCGGCGTGTGCTTCGCGAGTTTCTGAAGTCGATCTTCTGAACGCTCGAACGAGACGAGAGGCGGATATGACGAAGCCGGATGAGACCGGAACGGCCACGATGAGGACGGAACCTGACGCCTTCACGCCCTTCGCGGATGACGCCACGGTCGAGACCATCGGCGGCCTCTCGGTGGAGAACGGCACCCTGGCGATCGCCCTTCACGGCAGCCTCGACCTCTCACGGGACAAAGCGGGGCTGGAACGGGCGCGCAGGCTCAGAACCATCGCAGAGGAGATCGTCGCCGTGCTCGAAACGGCCGACCTGCCGGACGAGGTGACGCGAACGGCCTCGAACACGCGAAAAGTCGAGAACCCTTTCGCGTGAGCCGCTTCGGCGTAGCTTCGACCCCGCGCAGAAAGGGCTCTTCCGCTCCGCTTGCGGACCATACCCGTTCTTGCCGCTGACCCGCCGCCCTGGTAGGTCCAACCATTGTCCGACGCGGTGCGGTTTCAAGGATGGCACGACGCCGTTCGATGCCACCGCACGTGGGATGGACCGGGCAGACCAGAGCAACGCGCGCCGCCCTCATGGCGCGCGACCTCGGCGGCGAGCCCCATTCACGCCATTTCCGGCGGCCGATCAAGCGCCCAAGCGCCGCGCCGCCCAGCAATAGTCAAGGATACCGGACGCTCATGGCGCGCGAATTCATCTACCACATGAAGGGTCTGACAAAGACCTATACCGGCGGCAAGAAGATCCTCGATAACGTCAACCTGTCGTTCTATCCGGACGCCAAGATCGGCGTGCTCGGCATCAACGGCTCGGGCAAGTCGACCCTGCTCAAGATCATGGCCGGCATCGACACAGAATGGACCGGCGAGGGCTTCGTCGCCCAGGGCGCCCGCGTCGGCTACCTGCCGCAGGAGCCGCAGCTCGATCCCAACAAGTCGGTGCGCGAGAACGTGATGGAGGGCGTCGCCGAGAAGCAGGCGCTGCTCGACCGCTACAACGAACTCGCGATGAACTATTCCGAGGAGACGGCGGACGAGATGACCGCCCTCCAGGACCAGATCGAAGCCAAGGATCTGTGGGAGCTCGACTCGAAGGTCGATCAGGCCATGGAGGCCCTCGGCTGCCCCAGCGACGAGCAGCCGGTCGCCACCCTGTCGGGCGGCGAGCGCCGCCGCGTGGCGCTCTGCAAGCTGCTGCTCTGGGAGCCGGAACTGCTCCTCCTCGACGAGCCCACCAACCATCTCGACGCCGAGACGGTGAACTGGCTCGAAGGCCACCTGAAGCAATATCCCGGCGCGATCCTGATCGTGACCCACGATCGCTACTTCCTCGACAACGTCACCGGCTGGATCCTCGAACTCGACCGCACCCGCGGCTACCCCTACGAGGGCAACTACTCCGCCTGGTTGATTCAGAAGCAGAAGCGCCTCGCCCAGGAAGGCCGTGAGGATATGGCGCGCCAGCGCGCCATCAATCGCGAGCAGGAATGGATCTCGGCCTCGCCCAAGGCCCGCCAGTCGAAGTCGAAGGCCCGCATCACCCGCTACGAGGAGCTCGTGGCGAAGTCTCAGGACAAGATCGACGCTTCGGCCCAGATCGTCATCCCGATCGACGAGCGCCTCGGCAACAACGTCATCGAGTTCGAGCACCTCAACAAGGCGTTCGGCGACCGCCTGCTGATCGAGGACCTGTCGTTCAAATTGCCTCCCGGCGGTATCGTCGGCGTCATCGGGCCGAACGGCGCCGGCAAGACCACGTTGTTCAAGATGATCACCGGCCAGGAGAAGCCCGATGGCGGCACCATCTCCGTCGGCGAGACCGTGCATCTCGGCTATGTCGACCAGTCGCGCGACGCCCTCGATCCCGGCGCCACGGTCTGGCAGGAAGTCTCGGGCGGCAACGACATCATTTATTTCAACAAGCGCGAGATCAATTCCCGCGCCTATTGCGCGGCCTTCGCCTTCAAGGGCTCCGACCAGCAGAAGAAGGTCGGCACACTGTCGGGCGGTGAGCGCAACCGCGTGCATCTGGCCCGCACGCTCAAGGGCGGTGCCAACGTGCTGCTGCTCGACGAGCCCACCAACGATCTCGACATGGAGACCCTGCGGGCGCTGGAAGAGGCGTTGGAGGATTATGCCGGCTGCGCCGTCATCATCAGCCACGATCGCTGGTTCCTGAACCGCATCGCGACCCACATCCTCGCTTTCGAGGGCGAGAGCCATGTGGAATGGTTCGAGGGCAACTTCTCGGATTACGAAGAGGACAAGAAGCGTCGCCTCGGCGCCGATTCCCTCATGCCGAAGAAGATCAAGTACAAGAAGTTCTCGCGCTGACGACGCGGCCCGGTCCAAGACCGGGCCGATTTCGTATGTCCGGCCCTTGGCCGGGCGGGAGGCCGAGGCGACGATGCCGCACTTGATCGATCGGGTAGCGGCATTGTTCTTGCAAAGCCCTGCAGAACTCCACCCGGTCTTCACCTAAGACCGGCACGATGTCGGCAGGAGGCTCAGCGTTGAAGCAAAGATGATCGAAACGTTACCGATCTCGATGTCTTCGTCTTTTCGCCCCGTCGAACGAAATTTCTAAGGGCGCCGCCTCCGTATCGATGGAGATCGGCCGACGACGCTCGTTTCTACGTTAGGGTGTGGCTCGGGGGTCATAGGCGAGCCGTTTGAGAGGGGCTAATTTGACCTCAAGGTCAGCCCCCACGGACATCCTCATCATGATCGCGAAGCTTCTTCTCGCCGGCACCGCCTCCGTTCTTCTGGCCGGCGCCGCTTCGGCCGCGGATCTTCCGCGCCGCGCCGCTCCCCCGCCGGTCTTCTCGCCCGTCCCGGTCTTCACCTGGACCGGCTTCTATCTCGGCACCCACAGCTCCTACGCCTGGAGCGACGATCAGACGATCCGCACCACCGGCAACGAATTCAACACGCGCGAGAACGTGCGTCTGGACCGTCGCCCCGGCACGTTCCGTTCCGAGCAGGACGGTATCGGCAATGTCGGCGGCGGCATCGGCTACAACTATCAGCTGACCCCCGGTTCAGGCTTCGTCCTCGGCGTCAATGCCGACGTGACCTGGACCGACATCAGCAAGAGCTACGCCTATTTCGGCCCCAGCAGCACGGTTGGAGGCCCCCTCAATCCCGCTAACCTGCGCCAGCGCCTCGACTATCTCGGCACCGTCCAGGGCCGCATCGGCTACGCCTTCGACACGGTCCTCGTCTACGGCACCGGCGGCTTCGCCTACGGCAACGTCAATTACGGCGCCAACTTCTTCAACGGCGCCGGCGCTCTGGCCTATGCCGGCCGCTATAACGACATGGAGACCGGCTACGCTTATGGCGGCGGCATCGAGTGGGCGATCCCCACCGACAGCTTCCTCAACCGTTTCAACTTCATCGGCAGCTTCATCGGCGCCAGCGCCATCACGCTGAAGGCCGAGTACCTGCATTACGACCTCGGCAGCCGCAACGTCCTGGTGAACAACACCGGCCTCGGCGCTCCCTCGACCGGTTCCTACACCTCGCGCTTCAGCACCGAGGGCAACCTTATCAAGGCCGGCTTCAACTACAAGTTCGGCGGCCTCTGAGGTTCGACTCTGCCGGAGCGGTCTTCGCTTCGGTAGTAGAACGACAGCGAAAGCCATCAAACGGCCCGGTCCCCAGGACCGGGCCGTTTTCTCATGATATCAATCCGGCTGCTCCGGCCGGTGGGCGCATTCAAGTCGTCGCGTGCACGCTCAACGCGGCTCGCAGATCGGCGCCATCGACAAGCTTTCGGTTCTGTCTCGCGAGACCCGCCAGCAGCGCCCGGTCCGGGAACGGGCAGTAGGGCAGGGCCTCCGCCACCATGCCTTCGCCTAGGATACCTGCGGCGAGATCGTCGAGCACCCCATCGAGGAGGACGCGCCCCCTCTCATGCAGCAGGATCGCCGCGCGGGTGGCGGTGGTGCCGGACGGAAAGTCCGATGCTTCCTGGGCGAGGATCGCCCCCGCGTCGATTGCTGGCGTCAAGCGATGGATCGTGACGCCGAAGCCGGGAACCTCCTCTGCCAGCGCGTGGATCGTCGGCACCGGCCCACGATGGCGCGGCAGCAGGCCGGGATGGACGTTGATTCCTCCAAGCGGCGCCAATGCCAGGGTCGCGGCGGAAAAGATCTGGTCGAAATGGAACGCGACGATGAGGTCCGGCACATGGGCCTCGAAGGCCTGGACCACATCCGATCCGTTGACGTCATCGATGCGGAGAGTCGGAATACCGAGCGTCCGGCACAATGCCTTGAGCGGCGTCGCCGTGGCCACATGTCCAGCCCCCGTCAAGCGCCGCAGCATTCCCGATGCCGGAGCCAGCAGATCGGGCAGACCGAAATTCACCGCGAGATAGGGCAGGAATGCCGGGCCCGACCGGGCGAGGTGGCGCCGGACCTGGCCGGTGAGACCACCCGAGTTCGGACGCTCCGCATTCGACAGCCCGACAAAGGCGATGTCGCCGGCATGGTCCTGCACGAACTGGCGGGCGGCACGGGCATTCGGCAACGCTTCGAGCACGAACAATGCGATACGGGGGCGCGTCATCGCTTGCTACGCCCGACCTTGAACCGGAAACCGCGCATGGAGCGGCGTCGCAGGCTCTCCGGCAGCAAGGCCGATCCGCGTGCCAGGGAGGCGAGGGGCTCTGGGAAGGCGATGATGTCGAGGTCGCGGGCGAGGCCGCGCGCGATGCGGATAGCCGCCTCCTCGGCACTCATCTCCATCGGACGCCAGCCCTCGTAATCCCCACCCATGGTGGTTTTCACGTAACCGGGAGTCACCACGTTCATCCGGACGCCACGCGGACCGAGCTTGGCGCGCAGCGCCAATCCGTGGGCGAGCAAAGCCGCCTTGGTACCACTATAGGCCGGTGCGTCGGGCAAGGGCGCGAAGGCCGCGAGAGACGAGATCAGTGCGATCTGGCCGCTCCCGCGCGCCAGCATCAGGGTCACGCAGGGTAGGGCGACATTCAGTGCGCCGTTGAGATTGACGTCGACGGTCTCGAACGCCATCGCCTCGGTCTCGATATCCCCACCGGGATGGCCGCCGTTGATGCCGGCATTGACGATGACGAGATCGAGGGGCGTCACCGCGTGCGTCTCGCGTAGCCATTCGCCCACGGCCTGCCTGTCGCGCACGTCGATGGACCGGGCCGCCACGGTTGCGCCGAGGTCGCGGCACGCGGCGGCGACGGTATTCAGCCTGTCGATGCCACGCGCATTCAGAACGAGATGCGTGCCGGGCGCAGCGTAATGCCGGGCGAGAGCCGCGCCGATACCGCTCGACGCACCGGTGATGAGAATGACGGGCATGAGGCCTGTTCTAGAGCATCACCCTGGCAAGCGGGAACCCGTTCTCGGACAAGATGATGCCGTGCCGATATGAAGGCGCACCGTCCCCGGAATGAGTCGAAGCCCGGCGGCGCTCGGTCAATAGACCGGCGCGAGTTCCGGCGTCGTCGTCGTGCGCTCGCGAATCACCCTTGCGGCGGCCAGGGCCGGTGCAGGCAGACGGGCTTCGAGGCGCGAGACGCTCCCCGCCACGGCTCGGTCGATCGACGGACGGGAGAAGAATCCGCCATTGACCTGGGTCCGATGCAAGACGACCCGACGAAAATCCGCGACCAGCTGCATGTCGGGAGCTTCCGGCTTCTTCCAGAAGGTGTCGAGCCCACCCTGATGCGTGAGGCCGGGTATGTTGTAGATCGCATCACCCGCGGCGACCGTCGGACGGCCGAGCTCAAGGGACAGCATCCCTACCGTGCTGTTCACCAGGACGACGCCTCGGCTGCCGGCGATGAGGTTCGGCAGGTCGCCGCCATCGATGAAATCGAGCCGGTCTTCTACGCCATGACGCCGGGCGGAGTTCCTGGCGTGTTTGCGCCAATTGACCAGCCCGCTGTCGAGGGGGTGAAGCTTGATCAGTAGGCGCGCGGCGGTGCTGGCATGGGCGGCAAAGGACGCGATGGCCCGGTCCATGAACCCTTCGACCCCCAGAAAGGGCGAGTGGATGCGAATCTGGTAATCGCTGTCGAGCTGCAATGGCAGCAGGAAATACTCGTGCTTGCGCGCCAGATAGATTTCATTGAGTTCCCGCGCCTGGCGGCGTGTACTGGCCCGGCCGGCGAACTTCTTGATCCAACCGACATATTCCGCCGCGATATGAATCGGTCGGTGGCTGCGAAAATGTGGGAAGAAATAGGGAAAGCCGATATTGGCGACGTTGTAGGCCACATCCCACAGGCTGCGCCGGGCCATGTCACCGCTCGCCGGCATAGCGCGGCCGGCCAGCGGCAGGCGGCGGGCGATGGCGTGGATCTCGTCGGGACAGCGAGGCAGCGAGGAATGGCCGTTGACACCGCCGAGTTCGCACGTGACCCAGTTCGGCCGCAGATAGCCTTCCTCGAACACGTGGATACGGACGCCGAGGGGGCTTGCGGCCTCTCGCGCCGCGACATGATACGGCCGGCAATCGCCGAACAGCACGATATCGGTCACGCCGTGCTCGACGATATAGCCGGCGATATAGGCATCCCAGCCGTCGCGAGGGCCGCGATAATTGTCGGAGCCGAGGCGCCAGAACAGCCAGTCGCCCGATGAAAAGTTGATACGTCGAACCCGATGGCCGCGCTTGAGGAGCGCTTGGCCGAGATCCGCAAAGAAGGGCGACGCGATCCCCTGCAGAAACAGGAAGGTCGCTGGCCTCTCGCGTGTCGTGTCTACGCGTGTCGGCAACATGCGGAAGTGCTTGCTCCTGCGCCCTGCGAGGGCGTGTCGAATGGGCACGTGAGAGCCCTGATCGCACGGATGGTGCATTGCGGCAATTGGGTAGCACGGGGTCCTTAACGGAATTTCTGGCCGCGTGATGTGTCTGCAACATGACGCGCTGGCGACGCCTTTGAGATCCCGAACTCGAACGCTTCGATTGCCCGTTCTCCCACGAGATCGGATCGCGTGACGGCGCGGATCGTCGTATGCCTGCGGCCCCGCATAACCGGATCCGCCATAACCATTGCCCGAGCTTTCGCCACCTTTCCCCCCGGCCGCCTCGTCGGTGCCCCGGCCGCTGCTTGCCACGAGCCGGCCGATTCGGGCTCTGCGAGCCGAGATCGAATCCGTGACCGGTCTCGCCTTCGCTCAAGCCTGGGCTCCGGGCGCCATCGGGGTGATCTGGGGACGGCGCGGGCTTGCCGGGTGGTGCCTGCAAATGGCGAGTCGCCGGCTCCTCTCCGTCGAACCGGGGCCTCTGCTCAGCCCCTACGATTCTCCCGAAAGGGGTCTGTCCAGCCTGCGCTTCACCCTTGACGGAGTTCCGTTCGGTGGCGAGGCCGGGATCCATGCGTTCGACCCTTGGACTCGGCAGCCGATCAGCCTCGGCGAATGCCGCGATCGGGTGGCCTGGCTGGAACGCCGGTTCCGCGACAACGATAGCCTCACCGTCCTCGTCGGCATCTCGCGCTGGAAGCGGCCGGCCCTCGATGTCTTCGTCGGCGGACCGGCGGGTAAGCCCGTTTACGCCATGAATGCCGAGGAGGCGGTGGCGAAGGCGAGGAGCAGGGGACAAGCCGGAAAGGCCCGCATCCTCGCCTGGGCGACGCGGATGCCGGCACATTTGCCGTCGCTCTGCGCGGAGCACGGTATTCCCCTGGCCCGGATCGAGGACGGATTCCTGCGGTCGGTGGGGCTTGGAGCGAGCCTACAGCCGGGCGCTTCTATCGTCGTGGATGACAGCGGCATCTATTACGACCCCCGCACCGAAAGCCGCCTCGCTCGCATCCTGAAGAACGAGGATTTCTCGCCCGAGCTCGTGGCCAGGGCCTCGCTCCTGCGCCGGCTCGTGGTGGAACGGCGCCTGACGAAATACAATGTCGGGCTCGCCGGAAATGCATCGGGGTGGCCCGAGGATCGGCGCATCGTGCTGGTGCCGGGGCAGGTCGAGGACGATGCCTCGGTGCGCCACGGCTCACCGCATGTCCGCTCGAATCTCGAACTCCTGCGCGCGGCCCGCAGCCGGAATCCGGGAGCATTTCTACTCTATAAACCGCATCCCGACGTGGAGGCCGGCTTCCGGCCGGGCGCGATCCCGGAGGCCGAGGTTCTGGCCCTGGCCGACAGGATCGTGGCGGGGCTCTCCATCGTCGACCTCCTCGACCGGGCGCACCATGTGGAGACGATGACCTCGCTTGCCGGATTCGAGGCGCTGATCCGAGGCTTGAGCGTGGCGGTCCATGGCCGCCCCTTCTATGCCGGCTGGGGGCTCACCGAGGATCTCGCACCGGGCGCCGACAGGGGGCGGCGGCTCGCCCTCGACGAACTCGTCGCAGGAGCGCTTCTCGTCTACCCGCTCTATCTCGATCCCGTGGCGATGAAGCCGTGCACGCCCGAGCAACTCCTCGAGCGGCTGAGCCAGAGCCGAGAGGCCGCCGCCCCCTCGAAGCTCGCCCTCAGTCGCAGGGCACAGACCGTCATGCGCCTACGCTACGCCGTTCTGAACCCCATCGTCCGCCTGATCCGGGCGCGACGGGGGATCGGGCGAGGCGGCGACAAGTGATGACTCTGCTCGCAGCTCTCAGCTTGGCGTTGATCGGCTCCCTCGCCATCGAGGCGTGGGATGGTGCGGGCCGGCGGCCAATCGGCAGACGCCCCAGCGAGCTGGCCGTACGACTTGGCGGCTATGCGCTCCTGACGATATTCTGGTTCTGCTTCTCCTGGCGCCCCTGGCTCGCGTCCTTTTCCTGCCTGCTCACCGTCGCGATCCTGGTCGTGGTCAGCCGGTTGAAGCAGGCGGTGATCGGCGAGCCGCTGGTCTTCAGCGATTTCGCCCTGTTGCGCCAGGTGCCTCGCCATCCGGACCTCTATTATACGAGACCGATTACCGACCCGCGCATGGCTGTCCCCCTCGGGGCAAGCCTCGTCGTCGTCGCCCTGTGGTACTGGATCGAGCCTAGCGCGCTGCCTCAAGAGCCGAGCGTCGCCGTCGTCTCGCTTATCGGTCTGCCTTGCCTCCTGGTCGGATTGGCCTCCGGCCTCGCCACTGGAATGGCGGCGCCATGGCTCGCGACCCGGTTTCCCCGACCCGATCTCGACGCGGATTGCGCCCGCTACGGGCTGCCGGCCACGATCATCGCCTATACCCTGCGCTGGACGAGCGACGTGCCGGCTCCCGAACCGGACGATACCGCTGCGCCCGGGCCGGCCGCTCCGGCACCGGTCATTGTCGTCGTCCAGCTCGAATCCTTCGTCGATCCGGCCCGGCTCGGCGGTCCGGATCTGCCATTGATGGAGACGATCCGCCACCGTGCCTCGCGCTATGGCCGGCTGACGGTCCCAGCCCACGGTGCCTACACGATGCGGACGGAGCACGCCCTCCTCACCGGACGAGAACCGGAAAGCCTCGGGTTCGGGCGCTACGATCCCTATCTCAGCGGCGGTGGCGACGAACCGACGAGCCTTGCCCGGCTTGCATCGGGGGCAGGGTACGCCACCGTGTTCGTGCATCCCTTCCACCGCGACTTCTTCCAGCGCGCCGAGGTGATGCGGCGGTTCGGTTTCACCCGGCTGGTGATGGAGGATGATTTCATCGGGGCCGCGAGAATCGGGCCCTATATCGCCGATGAGGCCGTCATGGCCCGCATCCTGGCGGAGGTCGATGCGGTGCAAGAGCCCATTTTCGTTTTCGCCGTGACCATGGAGAACCATGGGCCGTGGAAACGCGGGCGGCTCGACGGCATCACCGAGCCGCTGGACCAGTATCTCCACCACGTGGCCCATACCGGCCGGGCCGTCGAGACCTTGATCGAAGGTCTGGAAGGGCGCGATGCGATCCTGTGCGTCTATGGCGATCACGCCCCATCCCTGCCGACCTGCACGCCCGGCTTCGGCGATACAGCTACCGATTACGCGATCTTCGGCTTCGGAGCGTTCAGGGAAACGCCGCAGCGCATCGATATGAGCGCCGACGGACTCGGTCGTTTCCTCCGATTCCGCATCGGGGAGCGCTCGGCAGACGAGGCCGGATCGGCTATCGCCTCACCATCGTACTGACACGAACGTGACCGACGCGAGACCGCGCATCGCTTCGACCATGCGATAGTAGAGCGATCGTTAAACGATCGAAGAGTTTTGGCGCTATGAAAGGTGGACCGTTCGAAAGGTCCGCTCTCGCACAGGCCCACGTGGCCAGCCAGCGAGACTGGAGATGACGGACGGTGCGTATCCGCCGACCCGACACGTGATCTGACAAGGCACTCGTCGCGGGGGCGGGTCTAGGAGAGTTCGATGTTTCCCAAAGCCACCCTGGCCATTGCCATCGCCGTCACGGTGTCCGGCTGCAACGCCTTCCTGCCCGCCGCCGGTCCGTCGACCTCGGCCGTGGTGGACGGCGCGGATCAGTCGACGAGCGAAGGGACCTTCGCCCGCTACGAGTTCATCGACGTGAACGCCGCGGTGGTGGAGGCCCTGCGCGGACGCCCCCTCGACAGCCTGCTCTCCTCGTTCGGGGATGGACGCATGCCCTCGGAAGCGGTGATCGGCATTGGCGACGCCGTGGCCGTCTCGGTGTTCGAAGCCGGATCGGGTGGCCTCTATTCCGGACCGCTCACGGTCAACTCGATGTCCGCCGGCTCGAAGGCGGCGCAGCTGCCCGAGCAGGTCGTCTCGCGCGATGGCGCGATCTCGGTCCCCTATGCCGGTCGGATCAAGGTCGCGGGGCGCCGCGCCCAGGACGTCCAGTCGCTGATCGAGACCGAGCTCGCCGGCAAGGCGATCCAGCCTCAGGTGATCGTCACCGTGAGCCGCCCGGTCTCGCAATCCGTCACGGTAGGCGGCGAGGCGGTGGGCGGTGCCCGCGTTCCGCTCGGCACCCAGGGCGATCGCATCCTCGACGTCATCGCCACCGCCGGTGGCGTAAGAGCCCCGGTCAGCGAAACCTTCGTGCGTCTGTCGCGCAACGGCAGGACCGCGACGGTGCCGCTGACGACCGTGGTGTCGAACCCCAAGGAAAACATCTACCTGCGCCCCAACGACAACCTCACCCTGGTGCGCGATCCCCAGACCTTCCTGGCCATCGGGGCCCTGGGCTCGTCGAATGAAATCCCGTTCCAGGCCGAGGGCATCACTTTGGCGCAGGCGCTGGCCAAGGCGCGCGGCCAGAGCGACGCCGATGCCGACCCCACCGGCACGTTCCTGTTCCGCTTCGAGCCGGCGCCGGTGGTCCGTCGCCTGAAGCCCGGAAGCCCGCTTCTCGGTACGCCGCTCGTCCCTGTGGTCTATCGGTTCGACATGCGCGACCCGAACAGCCTGTTCCTCACCCAGGCCTTCCGCATGCGCAACCGCGATATGGTCTACGTCTCGAACGCGCCGTTCACCGAGATCAAGAAGATCCTCTCCGTCTTCGCCGCGGCGGCCCAGCCGATCACGACCGGCGCACGCGTGGGCGGAGCGTTCTGAGAAGGAGCGCAAGGGCTCCGGCAATCCCGTACGCCCATACCGACAGGAGACGGGGCGTCCGGCGTGAGCTTCGGACGGCTTGGGCTCAGGGCCGCATTGCCATCATCGTCATCCCATCGTCACGGCATCCCATCGGATGATGCCGTGACACGTGTCGGCCGAGCCGGTCGAATGACCTCAGGGCTTGCCGCGCTTGGCCATCAGCTGCTCGATGAGGGAGCCACCCTTCTCGATCTCCGCGAGTTCCTCGGCCACTGCCGTCACGGTCTCGCGGATCTGCTCCGGCGTGTGTTCGGAGGTGATGAAGAAGCGCAGGCGCGAAGAGCGCTCGGGCACCGCCGGATGGATGATCGGCTGCACGTTGATGCCGCGCTTGTACAGGCGGTCCGACAAGGTGACCGATTTCAGCGAATCGCCGACGATGACGGGAATCACGGCGAGGCCGAGGCTCGTTCCGGTATCGAGCCCATGCTTCTTGGCGCATGACAGGAACAGGTGGCCGTTCTGGCGCAGTCGCTCGACCCGGTGCGGCTCGGCCTGCATCAGGGCAAGGGACGCCTCGGCGGCGGCGGCCAGCGGCGGGGACAGGCCGACGCTGTAGATGAAGCCCCCGGCGGTGCATTTGAGGTACTCGATCAGGGCCGCCGGGCCGGCGATGTAGCCGCCGCAGGACGACAGGGTCTTCGAGAGCGTGCCCATCCAGATATCGACGAGGTGCGAATCGACGTCGCAATGCTCAGCGAGCCCGGTTCCCGTACGGCCGAGGACGCCGAGCCCGTGGGCATCGTCCACCATCAGCCAGGCATCGTAGCGCTGTTTCAGGGCGACGAGGCCGGCGAGGTCCGGCGCATCCCCGTCCATGCTGTAGAGGCCTTCGACCACGATCAGTGCGCGGCGATGCTCGTGGCGCGTGGCGCCGAGCAGGGTCTCCAGGGCGTTGAGATCGTTATGGGCGAAGGAGCGACGCTGGGCTCCCGAGAGCTGGGCCCCGGTGACGATGCTATTATGGCTCAGCGCATCGTGAAAGATCACGTCACCGGGTTCCAGCAGCGCACCGATCGTCGTGACGTTGGTGGCGTGGCCGCTCACCATCACGACGCAGGCTTCGGTCTCGTAATGGTCGGCCAGCGCCTGTTCGAGGCGGATATGGCCTGGGCGCTCGCCGGCGACGATCCGGCTCGCGGAGGCCGAGGTGCCGAACTCGTCGATGGCCCTGCGCGCCGCCTCGCTGACGTCGGGATGTCCGTTGAGCCCGAGATAATCGTAGGACGAGAAATTGACGAAGCCCTTGCCGGCGATGCGCGTCGTGGCGCCCGCCCTGGTCTCGTGGACCCGGAAGAACGGATTGCCGAGGCCGATCAGGTCGGCGGCCGAGCGCTGCAGCCGCAACTCGCGGTAGCCCGGCAGGGTCTCGAATTTCTGCACCGATGCGTCCGTGGCCTTCGGCTCGGGGCGGGGCGCTGCCTGCCGGTTGGCATTGCGGCCGAGCCGGTTGGTGACGAAGCCCGCGAGCGCCGCGCGGCCGCCGTCGGGGCGGGCTGGATTACTCATGCGTGTTGAATCTTCCGATTGACCGATGCCGCCGAACGCGACCGGCCTTTCGGCCGGCCGCGCGGATCATGGCAGAATTTCTTTGATCTGGAGACTGTTCTGCTCGACGAGCTCGTGGAACGGCTCGAGTGTGCGGACATCCACGCCTTCGCTGGCATGGCGCTGGGCGAGGCTCATTACCGCCGCCGAGGCCTCATCGACCGGCGCCGCCACGGACTGGATCAGCGTTTCTGCCAGTTCGACGACGGTCAGGCCCGAGGAGATACCCGAAGGCGGCGCGTCGAGGGCGAAGCGCTCCTGCAGGCTGGCGCCCAGTTCCACACCCATCAGCGAGTCGAGGCCGATCTCGGAGAGGTGGCGGACACGGCTGATATCGTCCTTGGGCAGACGCAGGATGCGGGCAATGTCCTCAACGATGGCATCGGACACGGTCTTGCGCACCGCATCGAGGTCCAGGCTCTTGAGCAAACCACCGATATCGATGGCGGTCACGGTGCCGGATTCCGCCTGCTGGTCGGAACCGAGATCGCCGTAGCTCGGCGAGCGCATGGTCGCGAGACGCTCGCGCGCCTTGCCCCAATGCATCGAGGCAATGGCCAGGACGGCATCGTCGGGTGACGAGCCTTGCCCTTCCAGGGCCCCGGCCATGAGGTCGAGGGAGCGGCGGGCATCCATCGGCGTCACGCCGACGCGGCCGGCCAGGGTCTCCATCACCGCGCGGTTGCGCGCCAGTACGCCGACATCGCCGATCGCGCCCCAGGCGACCGCGAGGGCGGGCAGTCCCAGCGCCTTGCGACGGCGGGCAAGCCCCTCCATGAAACCGTTGGCCGCGACGTAGGCGCCCTGTCCCGGATTGCCGATGAAGGTCGTGGCCGAGGAGAACAGCACGAAGTAGTCGAGCTGCCGCTCGCGGGTGGCTGCATCCAGATGCTCCGCGCCGACGACCTTCGGGCGGATGACCGCGTCGAGGGCAGCCGCGTCGAGATTGGCGATGAGGCCATCCTGCAGCACCATCGCCCCATGGATCACGCCGGCGAGCCTGCGGCCGTCGCCCTCGACCTCGGCAAGGAGATCGTCCACCGCCTCGCGACTGGTGATGTCGCAGGCCATCGCCGCGACGCTGACGCCACGGACCGCCAGATCGGCCACCACCTGCTTGGCTTCAGGGCTCGAGGCGCCCTTTCGGCCGACCAGAACCAAGTGACGGGCTCCCCGGTCGGCGAGCCACCGGGCTGCCTCGATGCCGAAGCCGCCGAGCCCCCCGGTGATGAGATGGACGCCCTCCGACGAGACCCGGAAGTCGGACTTGCGCTCGACCACGATGCTGCCCGGCTTCGGCGGGGCGATGACGATCTTCCCCACATGCCCGGATTGCTGCATCAGCCGGAACGCGTCCGAGACCTCGTCGGCGGTGAAGGGCTGGAACGGCAGGGGCTTGAGACCGCCTTCCGTGAACAGGGCCATCACCTCTCGGAACAGACGCGCCCCGTCCTCACCCTGGTGCTGGAGCACCTGATCGAGATCGACGCCGAAATAGGAGAGGTTCCGGCGGAACGGGCGCAGGCCGATATGGGTGTTGGCGACATAGTCGCGCTTGCCCAGCTCGATGAAGCGACCGAACGGCTTCAGGCAGTTCAGGCTGCGTTCCATCGCTTCGCCGAACAGGCTGTTCACCACGATGCCGACCCCGTCGCCCGTGATCCGGCGGACCTCGTCGACGAAGGCGAGGGAGCGGGAATCGAGGACGTGCTCGGCCCCGAGAGCCTTCACCAGCGCACGCTTCTCGCGCGACCCGGCGGTGGCGATGACGCGGGCTCCCTTCAGCTTGGCGATCTGCAGGGCGGCGAGCCCGACGCCACCGGCACCACCATGGACCAGCACCCATTCGCCGCGCCGCAGCCGGGCGCAGCTGACGAGGCTGTAATAAGCGGTGAGGAAGGCCACCGGCACGGTGGCCGCCGCCTGCGGGTCGAGGCCGGGTGGGCTCGGCGCCACCACGAGCTCGGGCACCACGATATGGGTCGAGAAGCCCGATTGCGCGAAGGCGACGACAGGGTCGCCCACCTTGAAGGCGGCGACACCCTTGCCGACCGAGACGACGCGACCGGCGACTTCGAGGCCTAGACGCGGACCGGCGAAGCCATCCTCCAGGATCTCCTCCGGGAGCATCGACAGGGCCCAGAGCACGTCGCGGAAGTTGAGGCCCGTGGCCTCCACGGCGATCTCGACCTCGCCGCGTCCGGGCGTGCGCCGCTCGGCCGGTCCCCAACGCATGTCGTTGAGGCCGCCGGTGACGCTGCGCTCGAGCTGCGCGGCTGGAGCCGCTACGGCATCGGAGGCGGGACGGCGTGAAAGCTGCCCCGGCGCGAACCGGATCACGCGGGTGGCGTCCGCGTCGAGGATGATCTCCGTCTCGGTGGTGCCGGACAGGATCACGTCACGCAGGCGCTCGGATGCCTGCTTGCTCGGCATCGCAGCGGTGAGATCGATGCGGCGAATGTCGAGGGTAGCGACCTCGTTGGCGAGGGTGCGGGTGAAGGCCCAGAGGCCCGCTTCCACCGCTCCGTCGGCGTCTCCGTCATGACGCGTCGCGCCCGGACAGATGACCCAGAGGCGGGTCTGACGGGTCCCGAGATGTTCGACGCAGCGCTTGAGACCGAGGCAGCGTTCGCGCAACCGGTCGGCGGCGTCGCCCTTGGTGTCGAAGGCTCCGGCGAGGAACACCACCGTATCGGGGGTCTCGCGTTCGAGTTCGAGCAGCGATTGCTCGGAATCGAGGATGATCGAGACATGGACACCGGCGGCGACGAGGAGCGTCGCCAGCGACGAGGCGGTTTCCGCCGCGAAGGAATCCTGCGACCCGATGATGAAGGTGAAGGTCTGGCCGGTGGAGGCCTTTGCCCGTACCGGTGCCTCGGCGAGGAAGAGAAGATCGTCGCCATTGGCCGAGACCGCCCGGTCGACGGCGACGCGGACGAGACCGGTATCGCTGAGCGAACGTTGCCAGCCGGTGATGTCGTCGAGGCGTCCCAGGGGCATCCCGTCCAGACTCTCGAACCAATCCGGCAGCAGACCGAAAACGAGATCGCGGAAGAGCGAAGCGCCCGGCTCCACCGCCAGCAGGAACCCACCCGTGGCGAGGGCGTCGGCGATCTTGCCGAGAAGGCCGCGCTCGGTCCGGTGCAGGACGTTGCTTGCCAGGATCGCGTCGAAGCCGCCTTCCGTCAGGTCGGCTTCGTCCTCGATCACGGTGACGCCGCGCGGCAGGGCGAGGCGAGCGCGCTCGGCGAGGCGGCGATCGGTCTCGAACACCGTAAGGTGCGCGGCGATTCCATCGGCGATGGCGGCCGCCTGGGCCGAGAGCGGCCCGAACCCGAGCTGAAGCAGGCGCAGGGACCGGTCCGTCGGAAGGTCGGCGCGGGCGCCGTCGAGGATACCGGCGATCACATCCGAGGATGCACGAGCGCTGGCGCTACGCAGGACGAAGGCGTCGAGAGCGTTCTGCGACAGGGTGGGCTGGCTCGCGAGGTCACCGTCGAGGAGGCGGGAGACGACGGCGCCGAGATCCGCCGTGAGCACCAGTTCGGCGGACAATTCGGGATGGTCGGCCGCGATCCAACGCATGATCTCGTCGGGGGCGGGCAGGGTCACGTCCTTGCGCAGAGTCCAACGCGTTCCGTCGAGGGTGGCGAGCCCGCTGCTCTCGAGGGCGTAGAGGGCGTTCAGCAGCCAGGGCCGCATCGATTCCGGCACACGATCGTCGATGGCGACGGTGCCCGAGCGCTGCAGCCCTTCGGCCATGCGGTAGGCGAGGGAGGTGGCCCAGCCTTCGAGGAGAAGATGGCCCGGCGAGAGTGCAGCATCGGCGGGCGCGAGAGCCGCCTTGATGCCTGGACGGACCGCATCGGCGATGCGGGCGCGGCGATCGAGGGGGATCGCGGTCGGCTCCGTGGCGAGTTCCGACCTCTGCGCGATGGCGTAGGCGGCGAGATCCTGGCCGGACTTGGCGCGCAAGGCCTGGAACCGGCCTTCCCGCAGGGTCGCGATGACGTCGCCGGCCTCATCCACCAAGGTGAAGTCAGCGAGAATGCTGCGCTCGTTGCAGCGCCGCGTGCGGATCATCGCCCGGGCGATGACGGCACCGGGCCGAATCAGCCGGATCTCGCCGAAACGCACCGGCACATAGGCCTTGGTCGATCCCTCGCCCAACAGGTCGGCGAAGAGCAGGATCAGGCCGTGGAAACAGGCATCGAGCCGCGCCGGCACGAGGCCGAAGCGCGTATCCGGCTCCGCCGGCTTGAGTTCGGAGACGATCACGGTCTCGTCCACACGGGCGCTGAGGGCCACTTGGCGGAAGCTCGGCCCGAAATCGAGACCTGAGGCGGCGGCGAGACGATACAGCCCCTCTCCCTCGACGGCGTTCTCGGCCGGGATGATGATGTCCTGCCGGGGACGCGCCGCGAAGGTGCCGTCCACGATCTTGGCGGAGGCGTGCAACTGCCAGCCCGCCTGGGTCAGCCGAGGCCGGCTGAGGATCTGGATCTGGTTGCCGCTGCCCGAGAGCCGCACGGCGACTTCGCGGAGGGCGTCCTCACCGAAGACCATCGGCGACTGGATTTCGAACTCGGCGAGGACGACGTCGTCGCTGCGCATCGCCTCGCGGGCGACACCCAAAGCCATCTCGATGAAGGCCGCACCGGGCAGGATCGCTTGGCCGTCGATACGGTGGTCATCGAGTTCCGGCACCGTGGCGATGTCGAGATGGCCGTTCCACTCGAGCCCGTCGGCCGAAAGGCGCGATCCGTAGAGCGGATGATAGGCGCGGGCCGTCGCGGCGCCCACGCCTTCCGAGGTCTCCGACAGCCGGAACGGCCGACGCTGCCAGGGATAGGTCGGAAGCGCGACATCGCCCTTCGGGTTCTCGCCGAAGACCGCCGCCTCGTCGACGGCGGCACCGTGGACGAGGGCCGAGGCCAGGGCGCGGGCGAAGGGGTCACTGCCAACGGGTTTGTTGGTGAGGACGCCGACCGTTGCGTTCTCGATGCCGAGGGGCTCGATGCAATCGCCGATATGCGGCAGCAGGGTCGCCCTTGGGCCGACCTCGACGAAGATGCGGGCGCCCTTGCGGGTCGCTTCCTGGACAGCCTCGCAGAAGCGCACCGGCTCGCGGATGTTGCGCCACCAATAGCCGGCGTCGAACTCCCCGCCCTGCAGCACGGCCCCGGTCACGGTGGAGACCATGGGGATCGTGCCGGGATGCGGCTTCAATCCTCCGAGATCGCGCAGCAGCGGCTTCTCGGTCGGGTTCATCAGCCGGCCGTGGAAGGGGTAGGCGAGGTCGAGCTTGCGACCACGGCGGCGCTTGCGCGCCAGCGCCTTCATGGCCGCGTCGATATCGGCGACCGGGCCCGCCACGGTGACGGCCTTCGGGCTGTTATAGGCGGCGATGTCGAGGCTCGGATAATCCTCGAGGAAGATCTCGATCTCCTCCACGGGTGCCAGCAGCACCGCCATGGTGCCGAGGCCGCGCGTCGTCTCCTGATGCTGGCTGCGGTAGAAGATGACCTTCACCGCCTGTTCCAGGCTCAGGATGCCGGCTCCCTCGGCCGCCGCAATCTCACCCACGCTGTGGCCGAGCACGTAGGACGGGACGAGACCGGCGGCCTTCAGGGCCGTGGTCGAAGCGCTGGAAATGGCGAAGATCAGCGGCTGCGAGACCCGCGTGAGGACCATGCGCTCGGCCAGATCCTCGGCGAACAGAGCTTCCTTCAGCGACCAGCCCGAGATCTCGGCGAACAGGACGTCGATCCGGTCGAAGGCCGACCGGTAGATGGCGTTGCGGTCATAGGCCTCCCGGCCCATCCCGACCCATTGGCTGCCATTGCCGGAATAGACGAACGCGATCTCGGCGCTACGGTCGACGGCGGTGCCGACCCGGGCGATGTCGGTCTCCTCGGCATCGGCGACCGCGCGCAAGGTGGCGGGCAGGTCTGCGTCCATGGGCATGGCGAGGCGGGCCGACAGTCGCTCGCGGCGATGAGCGGCGGCGGCGGCGATCCGCACGGTCTCGGCGGAATCTGCGCGTTCGAACCGATCGGCGTAGTCGAGAGCGAGTTCGTTCAGCGCGGCGCGGCTCTGGGCAGAGAGGAGTAGTAATTCTGGCCCGCGCCCGGCATCGCTCGAGGCAGAGGCCGGCGCGCCGTCGGTGAGGACGATGTGGGCGTTTGTGCCGCCGAAGCCGAAGGAGTTGACGCCGGCGAAACGCTCACCCCGGCCACGCGGGATCGCCAGCGGCGCGGTGACCACCGAGAGATTGAGCTTGGTGAAGGGAATGTCGGGATTGAGAACGGTCGCATGCAGCGAGGGCGGCAGCAGATCGTGCTCGAGGGCGAGACTTGCCTTCAGAAGACCGGCGAGGCCCGAGACCGGCTCGGTATGTCCGATATTGCTCTTGATCGAGCCGATCGGCAGCGGCTCCTTGCGGGGCCGGCCGATCTTCCCACCGATGGCGCCGGCCTCGATCGGGTCGCCCACCGCCGTGCCGGTGCCGTGCGCTTCCACGAAGGCGACCGCATCGAAATCGATCTCGGCCTCGCGATAGACCTGTTCGAGCAGCGCACCCTGTGCGTAGCCGGAAGGCAGGGAGATGCCGGTGGTCCGGCCGTCGGAATTCACGCCGCTCGCCGCAATGACGCCACGCACGGTATCGCCGTCGCGCGAAGCGGCCCGCGCCGATTTCAGGACGAGAACGACGCCGCCCTCGGACCGGACATAGCCGTCGGCATTGGCCGAGAAGGCTTGGCACAGCCCGGTCCGCGACAGCATCTGCGCGTTGGAAAAGCAGATGAAGTTGAAGGGGCTGGCGAGCAGGTTCACGCCCGCCACGACCGCGGTGTCGATCCGGCCACTGGCGATCGCCGCGACGGCGGCATCGAGCGCTACGAGCGAAGAGGAGCAAGCTGTATCGACGGTGAAGCTCGGCCCCTTCAGGTCGTAGATGTAGGAAATCCGGTTGGACAGGATCGAGAGCGTGTTGCCGGTCGCCGCATAGGCATCACCCGACGAGGTATCGAGGACGCGCAGGTTTCCGTAGTCGAGGGACGAGGCGCCGACGAACACCCCGATCTGCGACCCCGCCACGGCGGAGGGACGCAGACCCGCATCCTCCAGGGCCTCCCAGGTCAGTTCGAGGAGGAGCCGCTGCTGCGGGTCCATCTGCTCGGCTTCGCGGGGCGAAATGCCGAAGACGCCGGGATCGAACGACCAGATGTCGTCCAAGACGCCCGCCGACCATGTGTAGCTCTTGCCGCGCTCCTGCGCGCGTGGATGGCCGAACCGCTCCAACGACCAGCGATCGTCAGGGATACGCCCGACGGCGCAGCGGCCCTCGCTCAGAAGCTGCCACAGGCCATCGACGCTTGCAGCGCCGGGCAACCGGCACGAACGGCCGACGATCGCTATGTCTGTACGCTTGATCACGTTCGGTTCGCACACGCTCTTGATCGAGGACATCGCCGTCTCGCACCTGCAGCGGACAACCGACGTGAGGATGCATAATATGCAGCCGGAACCGTGTCCAACCCATGGCAGCTTTGCTGCAGCAGAGAGGCCGGAGGGATTTCAAGATACGGATAGTTTCACGGGCTGATAAAAATCACACAGTCATGATTACGGCAGCATTCAATATAGGCCGCTACTTCAACCGCACGTCTGAAACTGTACAAACTTATCCCGCATCGGCATAATATCAAACATTATTAACGCACCGCGCCATCGGTTTTCAGAATTATTATTGTATTACTACAATAAAAAATCGACACTTAGTAACAAACGTGACTTAATTTGCATAACTCAACAATCTATGCATCAGAAAATCCCCAATGCTAATGCACCTGTCATATTTGTGATAGTATAGTAAAATGTGATTTATAGCATATTCTTCGACTATCATGAAGGTGTCGATTTTTCCATTTTCCTTATTGATAATGCCTGGAGTAAAAATCCACTTACGCTCCTTCACGATATTCATTCAAGCACCTCTATGCTGCGCCGCAACATAAATGCCTCACTTAGAGCTCGATGGGATAGGGTGGTCCCATCGAAGAAAACGCGGCCCGGATCGAAGGAACGCCTGCTTTCCGCGAAAAGGCCCTTGACGCCCGTTCCAGCCGAAAGCTATACGCCGCTCCTCGCTGCAGCGGAAACGCTTCAGCCGGGGCGCGTAGCTCAGCGGGAGAGCACTACCTTGACATGGTAGGGGTCACAGGTTCGATCCCTGTCGCGCCCACCATTTCCCTTCGGGCGAGATGGACGAGAGAACAAAAGCCCCGGAAACGGGGCTTTTTCTCGTTCTGGCAGCCCCTCCGTCGTGAACGCACGACTTGCTCGTACGTCGAGGCTTCCGCGTCCATCGCGCCCCAGGCAGCGAATGGCAGTTGTCTCATGCCAGCCACTGTCACGCTTGCGTGAGCCGCCGTCCCGGTCACAGAACCGCCTCAGACAAAGAGTGTAAGGCGAGCGCTTTCATTCGGTGCCGGGCATCTCGGCCACCGTGCCGGATGCCGGAGATAATGATGAGCCGAAACTTGGCATTCTCGAATGCGGTCGGACGGTTCGGCCTCGGATGCAGCGCCATCGATCTGCGCGCCCTCGACGATCCGCGCGGCTACGTTCGCGCTCAGCTCGACATGTCGGTGACGGCGCCCGAAGCCAAACTGATGTCAACGACCGATCAGCTGCAGGCAATGATGCATCGTCGTCAGCTCGCGAAGCAGCGCCGCGAAGCGATGGCGGATGCGGACGGTGCCAAGGTCAAGCTAGGCAGCAATATGCAAGATGGTGCCATGGCGATGGCACCCGGCGCAGAGCCATCAATGGGTGGCGGCATGATGGAGAACGACTCCGAGGCCAAGGCCACTCAGGGGTCGATCACGAAGAACGCCGATGAGCTGATCACCTGGCTCAGACTGGCGGCGGCGACCGAGGCACCACTGCACGAGCGGCTGTTTCTACACTGGACCAATCACTTCACCATCGGGGCTGGGAAGGGGAAATCCAGCCTTACGGCGGGTTCGTTCCAGCGCGAAGCCATTCGGCCATTCATTCTCGGCCGCTTTCACGACATGGCCAAGGCGGCGATCCTGCACGCCTCCATGCTCTATTATCTCGACAACGCATCCTCGATCGGCCCCGATTCTAAAGTCGGGCGCATCAAGAAATCCGGCCTCAACGAGAATCTCGGACGCGAGGTGCTCGAACTCCACACACTCGGCGTCGACGGGGGCTACAGTCAGGCCGACGTCACGGCATTGGCCTCCGTCCTCACGGGCTGGACCGTGGATCTCAACCCAAAATCCGAGACTTTCGGCGAGGTGGTGTTCCGTGAACGGCTGCATCAACCAGGGCCGAAGACCATCCTCGGTAAGCGTTACGCGGAAGCGGGAGCAGAGGAGTTTCCCGCGGTCCTAGCCGATCTCGTCCGCCACCCATCCACGGCACGCTACGTGACGCGACGGATGGCGCGTGCGTTCGTATCGGAAAAGGCGTCGGACTCTCTTCAGAAGAACCTCGCCAAGGCCTTTCAGGACAGCGACGGCGACCTGAAGGCCGTGACCGCCGCGCTGATCCAAAACGACGAGGCCTGGACCGCCGCTCCCGTGAAGCTCCGCTCGCCGATCGAGTTCCTCGCCGCGACCGGTCGCCTCCTCGGACAAGCGCCGGTTAGGCCATCGCCGAAAGCCTCGCTTCTCGCGATGGGCCAGCCGTTCCTGGCCGCCCCGTCACCCAAAGGATGGGCCGAGGAAGACGATGCCTGGGCGACCTCGGATGGCATCAAGAGCCGGATCGACTGGGCACAGCAATGCGCGACGTTCAACGCGAACCATGTCGATATCCGCAAACTCGTGGACGACCGGATCGGCGGCTATTTCTCGGATGAGACCCGGCGCGTCATCAGGCAGGGCGAAAGCCCCGAACAGGCATTGGCCTTGCTGATGCTCAGTCCGGAATTCCAGCGGCGCTAGCCGGTCGAGAGGCGATGACCCCATGAATCCTCAGGAACACGCCCACCTGCCGACGCGCCGCAACCTGCTGCTCGGCGCCGGCGCCCTCTTCGCCTGGCCCTATGTGCCGAAGGTCTGGGCCGCGTCCGGCCGCGACCCGCGCTTCCTCGTGGTGGTGCTGCGCGGTGGGCTCGACGGCCTGTCGGCCGTGATGCCGGTGGGCGATCCGCAATTCGCTTCGATCCGCTCTGGCTTCAAGCTGTCCCCGATGCACACGCCCTTCCGGCTCGATCCGCTGTTCTCGCTCAATCCGGCCATGCCGAACCTGGCCGACCTCTATGCCAAGCGCGAGGCCACGCTGTTCCATGCCGTCGCTACCCCCTACCGCGCCCGCTCGCATTTCGACGCGCAGGAGGTCCTCGAGAACGGGATGACGCGCTCCAGTTCCGGCGTCGATACCGGCTGGCTCAATCGCGCACTGTCCCTCATTCCGAAGGCCAAGGGCATCGAGCTGCGGCCGGCCAAGGCTCTCTCCGTCAGCGCGACGACACCGCTGATCCTGCGTGGTCCGGCCCAGGTCGAGACATGGCAGCCGCAGACTCTGCCCTACGCCTCGGCCGATACGCTGATGCGGCTTCAAGCGCTCTACGACGACAAGGACCAGGCCCTGGCAAATGCCCTGCGCGAGGGTGTGCAGGTCGACGATTTCATCGCCTCGGATCCGAGCATGGCGGCGATGGGCAAGCAGCCGTTGAGGGGCCCCAACAGCTTCGCCTCGGCCGCCCGCGCTGCGGCCTCGCTCATGGCGCCCGTCACCGGCCCCCGCATCGCCGTGATGAACTTCGACGGTTGGGACACACACTCGTCCCAGGGTCCCTATGAGGGGCGTCTCGCCAGGAACCTGGCCTCCCTCGATGCCGGAATAGCGGCGATCAAGGAGGGACTCGGCGCCTCATGGGCACAGACCTCCGTTCTGATCGTCACGGAATTCGGCCGCACCGTGCATGTGAACGGCTCCTCCGGCACCGATCACGGAACGGCGACGGTGGCCTTCCTCGTCGGAGGCGCGGTGGCAGGGGGACGGGTGATCGCCGATTGGCCGAGCCTGAAGGAAAGCGCCCTGTTCGAAGGTCGCGACCTCGCGCCGACGACGGATCTGCGCGCCGTGATGAAGGGCCTGCTGATCGATCAGTTCGGGTTCGAGGAGAAGGTCCTGTCGGAAAAGATCTTCCCCGGCAGCGAGAAGGCCCCCGGCATGAGGGATCTGCTTCGGGCCTGACCTGCGCGAGGCGCGGAGACTACGCCATCGGCCCTCGTCAAAAGATGGAGGGGGTCCGTCTGCGCGAAGGGATGCCGACGCCGCCCGGTTCATCGACGTTTGGGGGCGCCTCTACGGCGATCTCCACGGCCGGGGGCAGCTGCGCGACCTGTTTGGCGCGAGACGGCGCCACCTTCCCGACGCGCTCGATCCTGACGCCGACATAGTCGCCCCGCCTCCAGGCGAGCTTCACCATGCAGACGAAGTCACGGCCGATGATGCGGAGCAGAAAGGAAGGCGGCAAAGCTTGGTAGGACGGGATGCCGAGCTTGGCACCGGATTTGGAGACGTCCTTCACGGTGCAGGGGATTTCGCTGCCGTCCGGAAGGCGGATATTGGCGATCCAGTTGGTTGAGTTCCGGTCCTCGCGCCGCGGCACCGGATCCTGCGACTCGCCCGTCTCTTTGTCCGACCGCACTTAAGACGCTCCGGCGTTTCGCCATTACTCGCATCGGCATAAGCCGAGAACGTTTACGGACATCTACTGGCAATCGGAATTTCTCGCGGTGCTTGGCGACCGATACGCGAGGTCGCGCGATCCGAAGCATAAGGCATCGCGGACTTCATCGTCTCCGGATCGGCCCAGATGCGAGGGGACTTCGCCAGCCAAAAGATGCACCTGATCACCCCCACAAAGGCTGGATTGGACCATCACAGGCGCTGCTGGAGAAGCACCCGCCGGACGCAGGCGGTCATAATCCAACCGCACGGACATGTTTTCGAGTTCTCGAATTCACACTTTTCTTCTAAGAGGAAGAGAGTGTCCGACCGCCGTTCGCAAACGGTATCGCAGACTTTCCTACGAACTAAGCTTGACAATCGAACGTGACGGCGGGGGCGGCAGTGGCTAAGGGGCGGGAATCGGCCGAGATCATTTCGGCGTTGGCAAGTTGCCGGACAGCGTTCATCGGCGTCGCGGTGATGAGCGGTTTGGTCAACATTTTATATCTGACCGGATCGTTCTTCATGCTCGAAGTCTACGACCGCGTCATTCCGAGCCGCAGCGTGCCGACACTGGTCGGCCTGGTGATCCTCGCCCTCGTTCTCTACGGATTTCAGGGCATTCTGGAGACGATCCGCTCGCGTATCCTTGCACGCGTCGGCGCGGCTCTGGACGAAGCCCTCAGCGCGCGGGTGTTCGACATCGTCGTACGGGCTCCCCTGAAGGGTGCCACCCCGGGCGACGGGCTGCTGCCCCTGCGCGATCTCGACCAGTTGCGTGCCTTCCTCGGCGGCACGGGCCCCTCGGCCTTCTTCGATCTGCCGTGGATGCCGATCTACGTCTTCATCTGCTTCCTCTTCCACCCCCTCATCGGCGTCGCCGCGCTCGTGGGCGCCGCGGTCCTGGCCGTCCTCGCCCTGACCACGGATCGCTCGACGCGTGGGCCCTCGCAGACCGCCACGGCCCACGGCATGCGCCGCAACGGATTGGCGGAAGCCGGCCGCCGCAATGCCGAGGTGCTCGCCGCCATGGGAATGCAGGGACGTTTCGCCGATCGCTGGGGTGGTGCCAACCGCGACTACATGCAGTCGCAGATGAACGTCTCGGACGTCGCCAGCGGTTTCGGTGCGGGCTCGAAAGTGTTCCGCATGGCGCTGCAATCGGGTGTGCTCGCCCTCGGTGCATGGCTCGTCATCAACAATCTGGCTTCGGCCGGCGTCATCATCGCCTCGTCGATCCTCGTCGCCCGTGCCCTGGCTCCCGCGGAACTCGCCATTGCGAACTGGAAGGGATTCGTTCAGGCGCGCCAGAGTTGGGCGCGGCTCTCGGAGCTGTTCGCGCGACTGCCTGCCGCCGAACAGCCCCACGCGCTGCCCGCTCCGTCGCAGAGTCTCGTCGCCGAGAACGTCACCCTTGCTCCGCCCGGAACCCAGCGCATCGTCGTCCAGGATGTCAGCCTTTCGCTGCAGCGCGGACAGGGGCTCGGAATCATCGGCCCGAGCGCGTCGGGCAAGTCCAGCCTCGTCCGCGCCATCGTCGGCGTCTGGCCTCCCGTTCGCGGCAAGGTCAGGATCGACGGCGCGGCCATCGACCAATGGTCCAGCGCCGATCTCGGACCGCATATCGGCTTCCTGCCCCAGGAAGTGGAGCTGTTCGCGGGCACCATCGCCGAGAACATCGCCCGGTTCGATCCCAACGCCCAATCGGGTGCCGTCATCGCGGCGGCCAAATCGGCGGGCATCCACGAGATGATCCTGCGCCTCACGGAAGGCTACGACACCCGGATCGGGGAGGGCGGCGCCGGCCTGTCGGCGGGTCAGCGCCAGCGTGTCGGCCTGGCGAGGGCGCTTTATGGCGACCCCTTCCTCGTGGTGCTGGATGAACCCAACTCAAATCTCGACGGGGAGGGCGAGAACGCCCTGACCCAGGCCATCGTCGGTGTGCGGCAGCGCGGCGGCATCTGCATCGTCGTGGCGCACCGCCCCAGCGCCCTGGCGGCCGTCGACATGATCCTGATGATGGCCGACGGGCGGGCCCAGGCCTTCGGCCCCAAGGACGAGGTGCTCAAGCGCGTCCTCCGGTCGACCCCGGCTCCCGCCGCCGAGCCCGTCGCCGCACAACGAACCGGCGCGAACGTCGCCACCCTGCAGGAGAGCGCGTGATGGCCATCGCACTGTCGCCCGTCGGACTTCCCGCCGCCCAGGTCCGCCCCACGGCCAACGGGTCCATCCGCCGCCACCTTGCCGTCGCCATCGGTGTCGGCGCCGTCCTCGTCGTCGGCATCGGGGGCTGGGCCACCTTCACGATGATCTCGGGAGCGGTGATCGCTCCGGGGCAGCTCATGGTCGAATCGGATGTGAAGAAGGTCCAGCATCCCACCGGCGGCGTCGTCGGTGAGTTGCGGGTGAAGGAGGGCGCACGGGTCAAGGCCGGCGACATCCTGATCCGCCTCGACGAGACCCAGACCCGCGCCAATCTCGACATCATCCTGAAGGCGCTCGACGAATTCGCGGCCCGCCGCGCCCGCGACGAGGCGGAGCGTGACGGCGCATCCGAGATCACCTTCCCGGCGGATCTCCTGGCCCGCAAGGCCAAGGATCCGTCCGTCGCGCATCTGGTGGACAGCGAAACCCGCCTGTTCCACGCCAGGGTCGCCGGCCGCGAGGGCCAGAAGGCGCAGTTGCGCGAGCGCGTCTCCCAGCTCGGCGAAGAGATCAAGGGCCTCACCGAACAGGCCGCCGCCAAGGAGCGGGAAACGGCGCTGATCGGGACCGAGCTGAAAGGGGTGCGCGAGCTCTACGGCAAGAACCTCGTGCCGCTCTCGCGCGTCACGGCGCTCGAACGCGACGGCGCCCGGCTGCAGGGCGAGCGCGGGCAGCTCATCGCCTCCACCGCATCGGCCAAGGGAAAGATCACCGAGATCGAACTGCAGATCTTCCAGATCGATCAGGACATGCGCACCGAGACCGGAAAGGAACTCGCGGAGATTCGCGGCCGCTGGTCGGAATATGTCGAGAAGCGCATCGCCGCGGAGGATCAACTCAAGCGCATCGACATGCGCTCGCCTCAGAACGGCACGGTCCACCAACTGACCGTGCACACGATCGGCGGTCTCGTGGTTCCCAGCGAGCCGGCGATGCTGATCGTGCCCGACGCCGACAAGCTCATCGTCGAAGCGAAGATTCAGCCGCAGGACATCGACAACGTGCGTGTGGATCAGCGCGCGGTCCTGCGCTTCCCGGCCTTCAACCAGCGGGTGACGCCCGAGATCGACGGGATCGTGAGCCGGGTTTCCGCCGACGTCTCGCAGGACCCGAAGAGCGGCATGACCTACTACACCGCGCGCATCCGCATGACGGAGGATCAGGTGGAGCGCCTCGGCAAGGTCCAGCTCGTGCCCGGCATGCCTGTGGAAGCGTTCATGCAACTCGGGGACCGCTCGGTCATCTCCTACCTGACTAAGCCTCTGACGGACCAGATCGCCAAGGCTTGGCGCGAACGTTGACGGCTCCGAGAGGCGAAGCATGGAGACCCCGACCATGCGTCGGGGCGAGAGTTTGAAGAATCCGCATCATGGGCAGGTCGGTTGCATCTTGCCTTCAGGCGCTCAAGCCTGATATGGCAACCGCCTTTCCGCGATGCGTGAACTGCCATCGCCGAGGACGCCTTACCGAGGTGCCTCGTTCCCGAGACCCTATGGACAGGCGGCGGGCTCAAACCCGGCCGACGTGAGACCGATGAAGATTCGCAACTCCCTCAAGTCCCTCCGTGGCCGTCACCGCGACAACCAGCTCGTGCGCCGTAAGGGCCGCGTCTACGTCATCAACAAGACGCAGAAGCGCTTCAAGGCCCGCCAGGGCTGAGGCTGCGGGCTGCCCGGCAATTCGGGGCAGCCGCGTCAAGCCTGCCTGTTGACGGCGGCGTGAAGGGCGAGGAAGCTCGCTCTCATGACGCTGTCCCGGCACCTCGGCATTCTTTTCAACGCTGCGCTCCTGAGCGCCGCGTTTTTTTCGTTCGGGGCATCGTCCGCCGACGCTCTGCCTCAAGCGAGTCAGGGCCGGGAGACCGGACAGGTCAGGGAAACCGAGAAGGATGCACCCAGGAAGGTGCAGGCGCCGAGCCTCGAAGATCTCTATGCGAGGCTGAAGGCGTCCGAGGACGATGCCGAGGCCAAGGGTATCTCCCGCCTGATCGAGCAGCGTCTCGGGCGGTCCGGCAGCGCCACTGCGGATCTCCTCACCGAACGTGCCCGCCAGGCGATGTCGGGCCGCGATTATGCCCTCGCCGTCGAGTTGATGGACCGCGCCACCACCCTCGAGCCGCAATGGGCGGAGGGCTGGAACCGGCGGGCCACGGTGTTCTGGCTGCTCACCGACCAGACCAATGCCGTGGCCGACCTGCAGCGGACGCTGGTGCTGGAACCGCGACATTACGAGGCCTGGGCGGCACTGGGCCGGATCTACCTATCGATGGATGACAAGCGCCGTGCCCTCGACGCTTTCAGGCGCGCCTCCGCCATCTATCCGCGCATGGAGAAGCTCCAGAGCGCCATCGACCGGCTTGTCCCCGAGATCGACGGACGGGACCTGTAACCGGACATGGTTCTTCTGCACTGGCTCGGCCTGATCGCGGGCGCGATGCTCGGATTGATCGTCAGCGTGCTCGCGGCCGGCGCTCTCGTGACCTTAATCGTCACCCTGCGGGTCGGCACCAAGTTCCCGCCGCTCGGCCCCTCCGTGGAAGTGGCGGGCGGACGGCTCGCGACGATCCAGGCCGGTCCGAATCCTTCCTCCAGGGGAACCATCGTGCTCCTGCACGGGGCTTCGGCCAATGCGGCCGATCCGATGGAAGGTGTCGGCCGCAGGCTCGCGGAGAGCGGTTTTCGCGTCATCGCCTTCGACAGGCCGGGATACGGCTGGAGCGACCGCCTCGGCGGCCGCGATATGGCGAGTCCGGCCGCACAGGGACACGCCATCGCGCAGGCTATCGAAGGTATCGGTACCGGCCGCGTGATCCTGATGGGGCATTCCTGGGCCGGTGCGCTGGCCACCGCCATTGCCCTCGACCATCCGGAGGTCGTGTCCGGCCTCGTGCTGGTGGCGCCGATGGCGATGCCGTTTCCCGCCATGGCGCCTCTACCATGGTATTACCGCCTCGCGTTGAAGCCCCCGGTCGCTTGGCTGCTCAGCCGCACCGTCGCGGCACCGCTCGGCCTCTACTATCTCGAACGCGCAGGGCGTGCGGCCTTCCGGCCGCAGGAAATTCCCGGAGATTATCTCGACCGTAGCCGCTCAGCCCTGGTGCTACGCCCCGCGACGATGTTGGCGAATCTCGAAGACCTGATCGGCCTACCCGCTGCCTTGGCGGCCCAGGCTCCGCGATACGGTACGATCGCCGTGCCGACGGTGATCGTCTCCGGCGATGCGGATGCCGCCGTGCCGGCGACGCGCCATGCGGAACCCTTGGCCAGGACTATCCCCGGCGCGCGCCTCGTTCTGCTGCCAGGCATCGGCCACATGGTGCCCTATATGGCGACGGATGCGCTCGTGGATGCCATTGAGCGCCTCGCCGCCGAGATCGGCGCGACGGAAACTGAACCCGTCGCGCCCTGACAGTCGATCAGGCTCTCGCGGCGTGATCGCGGGTGACGAAGGCGATCCGCACCAGGTTGGTAGCGCCCGGCGTCCCGAACGGCACGCCCGCCACGACGATGACCCGGTCGCCGATCTCGGCGAAGCGCTCGCGAACGGCGAATTTCGCCGCGCGGAAGGCCATGTCGTCCACGTCGCTCGCATCGTTGGTGACGATCGGGTGCGTGCCCCAGCACATGGCCAGCCGCCGGGCGGTCTCGCGCTTCGGCGTGAGGGCGATGATCGTGGCGTTGGGCCGCGAGCGGGCGAGACGCAGGGCCGTCGATCCCGAATGCGTCCAGGCCATGATGGCGGTGAGGCCGAGAGCACCGACCATCTGATGCGCCGCCGCCGCGATGGCGTCCGACGCGGTGGCATCGGGCTCGGAGCGCTGCGCCGTCAGGATCGTCCAGTAGAGCGCGTCGCGCTCCACCTGTTCGGCGATACGGCTCATCATCGAGATCGCCTCGATCGGGAAGGCGCCGGAGGCGCTCTCCGCCGACAGCATCACCGCATCCGCGCCCTCGTAGACTGCCGTCGCCACGTCCGAGACCTCGGCGCGGGTGGGGACCGGCGCGGTGATCATCGATTCCAGCATCTGGGTCGCGACCACGACGGGCTTGCCCAGACGCCGCGCACCACGCGTGATCCGCTTCTGAACGCCGGGCACCTGTTCGAGCGGCATCTCCACGCCGAGATCGCCGCGCGCCACCATGATGCCGTCGGAGATCTCGATGATCTCATCGAGACGGGTCAGCGCCTGTGGCTTCTCGATCTTCGCCATGACCAGCGCGCGGCCGGCGGCGACCTTCTTCACCTCGGCCACGTCCTCAGGGCGCTGGACGAAGGAGACCGCGATCCAGTCTGCGCCGGCATTGAGGCCGGCCTCGAGATCGCCGCGGTCCTTTTCGGTCATCGCCGCAACCGGGATCACCGTGTCGGGCAAGGACACGCCCTTGCGGTTGGAAATCCTGCCGCCGATGACGACCTCGGTCACCGCGCGTCCCTCGGAGACTTCGGTCACGACGAGGCGCAGCTTTCCGTCATCGATGATGACGACGTGGCCGGGCTCGAGCGCGGACAGAATCTCGGGGTGAGGAAGGTAGACGCGATGGATGTCGCCCGGCGTCGGATCCGAATCGAGCACGAAGGAGGCCCCGTTCTCGAGGATCGCGCTGCCCTCGGCGAAGGCGGCGACCCGCAGCTTCGGGCCCTGGAGATCCACCAGGACGGCGATGGGCCGGCGCAACTCGCGCTCGATGGTACGGATCACCTCGATCTTCTCGGGCAATTTCTCGCGCGGAAGGTGGCTCATGTTGAGCCGGAACACATCCGCACCGGCGCGGAACAGTTTCTCGATCATCTCCGGCGTATCGGAAGCCGGACCGAGGGTGGCGATGATCTTCGTGCGGCGCGAGCGTTTCACTCCGGTCTCCCGTTTTCTTATGATTCCGCCTGTCGTGACCGACCGGACGAATGGAGGGCGAGCGGTCACAAGCACCGGGGCGGGTCGCGCGTCAAGGCTCTGTAGCGACCAACGTATTCTTCGATCGATCTGGAGCTTTGGTCGCGGGAGCAATGCGATGAGTCGAGCGTAAGCGGTGTCCTCAGGACCCGTCCCTCAGGGCTGGGGTGGCCGGGTGAGCCCACGGCAGCAAGTTGTCGAGACAGCAGGGTTGGGAGTGCGCTCGGCGACGAGGGTAATGACGTCGGCGAAGAAGGCGCGTGGCGCCAAGCCGTTCCGTTTGGCGGTTTCGACGAGCGAGGCGATCCCTGCCCAGTGCCAGCTCCCCGCGTGCGACCAGGCAAACAGTGCGTTCTCGCGCATCCGTGCCAGGGGCCGGCTCGTACGCTCAACCATGTTCGAGACTGTCTCGAATCCGTCCGTCATCGAACACCAGGCTCAAAGCCGCCCAGCGGATCACCTTGGCCAGCTTGCGCCTGCGCAACCCACCCCCGCCGCCCCGTCAGGGACTATGAAAGCTATCCAGCACCCTGGCCAAGCCCCACATCGGCTCCTACGTCTGCCTTCTAATCAAAGAGGCTGATCACCGTCGAACGGTTCGCAGCAGCCTGTGGAATTGCTTCAAACCACTTATCCGGCGAGGCCGCGCGTTACCTGCATTCGCGTACTCACGCCACCATCGTCCTGTTTTACCAGCGAGGGGGTCAAAACATAGGCTCTGATAGTATCCTTAATCGCACGTCGCCTAACAACATTCTTAAAGGTGGCGCCACGGCGAGCAAGCTTATTAGCCAGCAGATCCATATCCTGCCCATTTAACGAAACGACCATAACTTGTCCATCAATCGGTGCTATAATACGGTCTTGACGGATGATATCAAGAAGTCGTCGCGCTCCCTTTCGACTAAGAAAGTAGCCATCTAATCCCGCCGCCTGGACTTTAGAATCCTTATTGAACTCCAGCATAGCCTGAATCACTGGCACAGTTTTTTGCGTATCCTTGTAAAATGTCGATTTTTTATAAATCATTCGGTTGTTCGCGTAGCAAAGATCATAGTCTTCTGGAATATCAAGCTCTGCAAAGCGAAGCGGAAAAGCCCGGATCGGCGCGGCGTCATCCTCAAGGACCAATGCATTATCGACATCGCCAGACGCAATTTTTTGCCAGACACTAATATGGCTTAAGGCACAGCCCAGTTCTCCGTCGCTTAACGAACGACTCGGTGTCTGAGAGAAAAAACGCGTCAGAGCGTCAACTTTACTACCGTCTACACCAGAAACTCGCTCAAAAGACAAATCGAATGAAGCGAACCGCTCACGGGCCCGCTCTAGCCTATTAATATCTCTATCGAGGTTTATAAGGTATATTGAATAGTCAATCTGAGTATTATTCATAATTATTTTTCCCGTTTTTACTGTGCAGCCAGCTTTCTTATCAGCGCATCGCTCCGTTCATAATGCGGCAAGACCAGCAGCCTTATTACGTAAAATTTTAAGATGTCGCCGAGCGAGTTGTTCAAGCTTCAAACTATGCAAATCACTTTTGGCATATTTGATAATCTTAACCAACTCCTCCACATCGACGCCCTGATTCTTACGAATAAATCTTGCAAACGCATCTATTGACCCATCGCGACTTTCGGCATCATACGGATCGATAACTGCCAGCCTTCGCAATGCATTTCCCAATGAAAACATATCACGGGCCGCTCTTAGCACTACAATAGCTTTGCGAATATGCTCCGGCTCAGCATTCATCACAACTCTATTGGCCAATCGGCACGCGACAAGATTTTTTCCATGTTCAAAGCAGTATTGAGACATATTTAATAAAAACTCTACATCCTTCCGGCGGGCGCGCCGAATTGATCGCACATAGGCACGGCTTTTACGCTGCCCGGAGATCACGTCGACGGCGAGCTTCTTGAGCAAATCAAGGCGTCCGAGGTACCTCGATGCTGCATGCCCAACGAACGTCACAGGAATGTGCTCAGCATTTGGGGCGTCAATGAGATTGATATGCTTTGCATCGAAATGAAGGGGGTCGTAAACGAAGGTTATATTAGCGCTTTTGTTAAGAACTGTATTTAAGCTCTCATTTTTTAACTTGACCATATGGGAAAAACGCGCCCATCGTTTGTCAAAAGGCGGCTCTTCAAAGTTCGGCGTCACCTGAGGAACAATAGCCAGGATATTGGAGATCTTTAATCTCTCCGAAAAATATAATGACGCGTACGCCCCCATACTGACACCATAAGACGAGACAATTTCATATCCGGATGCGATCTTTTCACCCAATACAAGGGCGGCTTCCATCTCCTGAACGTGCCACCAATGGCTGGAATTTGAAATAAAGCACAGAAGATCAAACCCTCGCGAAGACAGAAATTTCTCAGCAAATCCCAACTTACTTATGTCGGCTTTAGAAATCACCGCAGGAGTAAACGTTATAACTAATATTTTGCTTTGGGTAGCTTGCTGTACCCTGACAAGCTGGACCGCCTTAGTATCATAAATAATACTACGCGTTACAGGCCTATGTTCCGGCATATCGACAGGATCTTGCATAAGATAAACTCGATGCTCGAATTCGCAGTGGATTGCTTCGGCGCTAGCCGCCGAAGCTTTACAAGACTATTTTAATCAAACCAAAATTATCCTGGATCTACCAGTCGGCATTATGAGCCCGTGTTTCGAGCAAGGATCGGGCTTGTTCCTCCGATAATCGTTGAATTTGTATAATCAAAGGAGCCATAAGGCATTCCGTAATCTTCTACGTTACCAATCTTGATATATGGCTTTTCTACGAGCTGGTTGTAAGTATAAAATATTGCATTCTGGTCGACCCACCAAGCTTTCTTTCCACTCTTCAATACAGCGTGCAAATGGCCCGCCATATCCTTTGCCATCAGATGCGCGGCATAGCGACCGTTCATGCTATCGGTGAGGCATACACACGCGGCGTTAACTTGAAGCCAGGGACAAGTCCGAGGGAAACGATAAATGTGTCGCGTATTATTTACGTCGCCCAAGCCCATCTTCCGGTGATTTTGAACTGTTCTTATGGTGTCATATATACGCAGCGCGATATCAAATTTATGACTCCTTATGCCAGTGATGAGTTCGATCGGGTCTTTTCTAAAGCTGACATCGATATCTGTTAGGAGAACGTGCGAGGCTACCTTTTCGATGAACAGGGGCGCCTTCAAGAATCTCATGCTTGCATAATAAGCTGGGTTGACATCTTTTTTAGGCTCGAAGGAGAAAGAAACGGGTGCAAAGGCAAGAAGGTCATCAAGGAGATCTTTCAAATCTTCTTTTGAACCCGATATATGAAAATGTACGCGCGCCTTGCTCCCCACATCCCGCAATGATTTTATATAATCTGTTGCATACCGACGAAAATACACACTATCGGCACAGCAAACCAAAGCATCATCGGTAAAATCGGAAAGATAGAATTCGATGTCTCGGTTATCCAAGAGATAGTCTGCATCATCGCTCTCATTCATTTCGAGCAGGAAACTCGTCGCCCCGGATTGCGCAAACGGACTATCATCGGCCGAACAGGCCGAAAAACAGTTCCAGGCGGCTCGTTTATCCCCCTTCAGGAAGGCACTGATACCCAGGACCATCTGAGCATGATAATCATCCCGGCCTTTTAGAAAATCTTCGACAAAATCAAGTAATTCGTTTCTATATTTATCATTATCCCAAAATGATACCGTATTACTTGTCTTTTGGAGATACAAGAGAACAACGCGAGAATGCGTATCCGGATTGTCTCGAATGCGGGATCTCAGAGTTTCGAGGATGAGCTGTTTCGTATCTTCTTCTGCAGCATCCGCATAAGTAAATAGCTCTTTATTATTGACAAAGTCCAAAACCTCACTCAGAGAACCGACTTTTAGGAATTGGGCCAAAGATTCCTCGGAGAGAGTGGATGCTAAACCCAATACCTGGAGCTTACCTTCATCGTTTCGAAACTTTTCACGCAGCCCTTGGATGAATGCGAGCCCTCCCGAATCCTTAATGACATTCAGGTTTGCCCCAATGACTGCACCTATTTCCTCGAAATAAGATTTATCTTGATATTGGAACTGCGAAATAATTGTCTTAACTACGTTGGCAAGGTCCCTCGTGGCGAGAACTGGATCGTACTTGAACCCGTCCCCTGCTGCCTTTAATGCGCCTGAAATATTCTTTTGGAACAAAAGGCCATAAATCTTCAACTTGTTGTAATCATACCCTTTCTTCGAATTCTTGAGTATCCTTGCAACAGCTGTCTTGACGGCTCCCGCCTTGTAATCCTGCTTAACTCTGTTGTATTTCTTTGTCTTGATCTCCGCCATTACTTTTCCAGCTCTTGCGGCTGCTTGGGAGCTGTTTTTTAAATCCACTTCCGATAAAGCTTCCAGCGCGGGAAGCGCCTCCCCTAGAGCACTATGGAGGTCCGCAATCGCCAGATGAGCCTTTGAGCGCAAAGACGGTGATTCGTTGGATAAATCTTTGAAATCTGAAATGAGCTCCAAGACTTCCGTTCGCTTGGGCGTGCGAAAAAAATGAACTTTAAGAACTTTTGATTTACGATGGGACAGCGCTCGATATTTGGTCTGATCAGACTTCATGAATGAGCTCCTTAATCAATGCAGAGTTTATGAACTAAGCTGGTCATGCAGGCTGCGGTCGGCATTCTTCATCCAGTAGAGCCGGCGAGGCTTCTGGCATTCCATGCCCGCAAAGTCTATCACGGGGCCCCCGCCGGCTGGCTCGGATCCGTGAGCTGGATCGTCCAGCTTTTCTGCTCGCCGGTATCGACCTCATAGAAGCCGTTGCGATCGAACCCGCGGGCGAGGCAATCCTCGACGCCGTGGATCGTGAACTCGGCGTCCTTGGTGCACATCAACGAGCGACCGTTCCATTCTCCGCCGCGAGTATAGTCCACGGCGAACACGTAATAGAATCTCGAGGCGAGTGCCCCGCGCAGCAGGGTCTCGCAGCCCTTGGGGGCCACGTCCCACCAGCCTTCCGTCACCCACCCCTGGCCGTCGCGATATCCAAGTGCGATGCCGACCTTGCTCCCGGTTTGGTTGCACATACGGAGGTCCGCTTGGGCCGGCAAGGGCCGAGCGACGAGGCAGGCAAGAACGAGGCCGGCCAAGACCGCCCCCCGCCCGTAAATGGGAGAGGGTCGGCGACAGCTCACGTCGTCAACCGACGAGAATGATACGGCAATCATTGACATTGGTGCGTGTGGGACCCGGTTGGACGAGGTCGCCGATCGTGGCGAAGAACTTCGTCGAATCATTGTCCGCCAGCATGGCAGCCGGGTCGAGGCCGGCGGCGCGGGCGCGCTCCAGTGTGGTCGGGTCGACAAGCCCGCCGGCTGGATCGGTGGCCGCGCCACGTCCGCCATCGGTCCCGTCGGTATCGGCGGCGATGCCGAGGATGCCGGATTCGCCATCGAGGCCGATCGCGAGGGCGAGGGCGTATTCCTGGTTCGGGCCGCCATGGCCCTCACCGACGATGGTCACGGTGAGTTCGCCACCGGAGATGATCGCCACCTTGCGGCCGGCCGCCTTCATCTCCTTGGCGAGGGCGGCGTGTTCCGCCGCGACCTCACGGGCTTCCCCCTCCACATCGGGGCCGAGCATCACGACCTCGTAGCCGGCGCGCTTCGCGGCCTCCGCCGCTGCATCCAGGGCGTCGATGGGACGGGCGATGATGCGGTACTCGGCGCGGGCGAAGGAAGGGTCGCCCGCCTTCGGCGTCTCGTTGGCCGGGTCGTTGAGGAGCGCCTTGGCGGTCTCCGGCAAGGGAATGTTGCGGCGCTCGCAGATCTCGCGCGCGTCGGCGAGCGTCGAGGGGTCGGGCACGGTCGGGCCCGAGGCGATCACCGCCGGATCGTCATGCGGCACGTCGGAAATCGCCAGCGTCAGGATCGAGCGCGCGTTGCGGGCCATCATGGCCAGCCGGCCGCCCTTGATCCGGGACAGGTGCTTGCGCACCGCGTTGATCTCGTTGATCGGCGCGCCGGAGCGCAGCAACGCCTTGGTGATCGCCTGTTTCTCGCCGAGGGTGAGATCGCCGGCGGGCGCGATCCAATTCGCCGATCCGCCACCCGAAAGCAGCACCAGCACATCGTCCTCCGGACCGGCATCGGCGGCGATCTTCAGGGCGTCGATAGTGGCATCGATGCCGGCCTGGTCCGGTACCGGGTGTCCGGCCTCGACCATGCGGATCATCGGGGCTTCTTCGCCGTAGCCGTGGCGGGCCACCGCCAGACCGACGATGCGGCTCTCGTCGACGCCGTGCTGCTCCCGGTAGAACCGGCTCGCGACCGCGGCCATGCTTCCGCCGGCCTTGCCGGCACCGAGGATGATCAGCCGACCCGTGCCGGGGGCGGGCAGATGCGGCACCAGGCAGCGGGAGGGATGCGCGGCGGTGATCGCCTCGTCGAGGAAGCCGAGAAGCAGGCCGCGAGCGGCGTCGTGGGACGAAGAGGAGGGAGCGGGCGAAGCGTGTGAAGGCGCGGTCATGGCGTGTCCGTGTCTCATCAAGGTCCGATCGCGCGGGCCGGATTGCTTGTCCGCCGGATTATTGCCGTGGCGGCGCGATCGCCTATACGTGCTGTGCCCGAGCCCTGCCGCCTCGGCAAGCGTGCGATGACCCGACCGGCGGCGTGTTTCATGCCTGAAGAGGGGGATTTCCTCCCGATCGGCCCCGAAGGACCGTGCCCGCCTCATGTTTCCGCCGCATCCCGTCGAGACGATTCCCGGCGATCCCGCCTCGGGTCTCCTCCTTATCTGCGAGCATGCCTCGAATCACGTTCCGGAGGATCTGGCGCAGCTCGGGGTGCCCGAGCGGGAATTCGCGCGCCACATCGCCTACGATATCGGCGCGGCCGAGGTCACCCGGCGGCTTGCGGCCCATCTCGGCGTGCCGGCCATCCTCACGAGGTTCTCACGCCTGGTCATCGATCCCAACCGGGGGCGCGAGGACCCGACGCTGGTCATGCGTCTGTCGGACGGCGCCGTGGTGCCGGGCAATGCCAGGATCGACGAAGCCGGAAAGGAGGAGCGCATCCGGCGCTTCTATGTGCCCTTCGACGAAGCAGTGGATACGGCCGTCGCGCAGGCCACGGAGGCAGGCGTGCCGCCCTCCATCGTCACGATGCACAGTTTCACGGCCTCGTGGCGCGGCTATATGCGGCCCTGGCATGTGGGCATCCTGTGGGACAGGGACGACCGTATGAGCGCGCCCCTCATCGCCGGGCTCCGCACCGACCCGGCCGGGCTGACGGTGGGCGATAACGAGCCTTATGGCGGCGGCCTGCCGGGTGACACGATCGATCGCCACGCCATCGCACGCGGCCTTCCCAACGCCCTCGTGGAGATCCGGCAGGATCTCATCGCCCTGGAGCCGGGCCAGATCGAATGGGCGGCGCGTTTCGCCAAGCTCCTCCGACCGCTGATGCCGAAAGACGGCTGACCTTCATTCCGCGATGAACAGAGAGCACATACGAAAGCGGCGGAGCTCAGGCCCCGCCGCTTTCGTCATTCCGTCGGCCTCTGTTTAGCGGGGGCCGCCCGAGGTACGGCCGTACTGCCAGACCGGGAAGCTGTTCTGCTCGGCATTGCCTTCCTGGGCGGAATCGACGCTGCGGCGGCTGACGACCGACCCGGTGGTCAAGTCGTCATCGGCGACGACCTGACGGCCTGCACTGCCGGGAGCCGCATAGGCCGAGATACCGGCGGGCGCATTATAGCTCTGAGCGAGAGCAGGCGAAGCAACGACGCCGAGGCTCAAAGCAACAGCAGCGACGGCGGAAGCGAGACGAGTATTCATGACTAAGTCCTATTGAATGTCGCGGTCTCCGTCAGAGGGCGGTGGGCCGTGAGTTCTTGTGTAGCCCCGATGTAGGACGAACCCTGCCGCAACGTCGTGCGGTTTGGCACCTGCATGCGCGAGACGCCGGACGAGCGCTGATTTGAGGCCCTGCGATGCGCCAGGCGCAAGAGAGCGAAGAGAAATGTCCGGCGCCTCCCGCATTCTCGCGGGAGGTCATGCGCGCGCAGGGACGCCGGGAAAGCCATGCGTCCGAAAGCCATGCGCCCGAAAACGGGACCGCGCGTCAGCGATGGTATATCCTCGCGTGAAAGCGGTGACCGCCCGCGAGCCGAAGGATGAGGAAACTGCCATGACCGAGATCGACACCGCCACGCAGACCGAATTGGAAGCCGCGGTGTTCCGCCGCCTCGTGGCGCATCTGCAGACGCGCAGCGACGTCCAGAATATCGACCTCATGAACATGGCCGGCTTCTGCCGCAACTGCCTGTCGAACTGGATGAAGGACGCCGCCGACGAGCGCGGCCTGGGCCTCAGCAAGGACGAGACCCGCGAGCGCGTCTACGGAATGCCCTACGAGGAATGGAAGCGGCTGAACCAGGCCGAGGCCACGCCCGAGCAACAGTCGGCCTTCTCGAAGGCGCAAGCCGAGCCGCACTAAGCTTCCGGTAAGCGTGATCGCTTAACCAGCCTCTTCCGGCGCATCCCACCCGATGCGCCCCAGATCAGGAATTGAGACGCTCATGGCCGCTTCCGCCGCACCCGCCGTCGATGCCTCCTCGGTTGCCGCCGACCAGCTCAAGAGCTTCATCGAGCGCATCGAGCGCCTGGAGGAGGAAAAGGCCGGCCTCGCCGGCGATATCAAGGACGTCTATGCCGAAGCCAAGGGCACCGGTTTCGACGTGAAGGCCCTGCGCAAGATCATCTCCCTGCGCAAGAAGGACCATGCCGAGCGGCAGGAGGAAGAAGCCATCCTGGAGCTCTACATGCAGGCCCTCGGCATGGTGTAGCCCGACATCGCGCGGCGCTCCATCGAGGCCGAAGGCGGCCGTCTTCCCCTGACCGACTGGGCGGAAGACGGGTCGAGCTGATGCTGACCGTGCTCACGCCACGTCGCACTGAGCCCGGCGGGCTCGCCTCCGCGCGGCGGCACGGACTGGCGTGCGACACGGCAGACCTCCTTCCTCACGACAAGAAATGAGGACCGGGCGGGAGGTGCTCGGTGCCTCCCGCCGCCTCAGCGCCGGGTCCGTTCGCCGCGCAGGGTGGCCCCGGCCTCGACGGCCCCACCCTTGGAGACGGCGATGCGCTGCGACAGGTAGATGCCGCGATGGCCCGAACAGGCATAGGCGGTGAAGCAAGCGACCGCGATGGCGACGCCGTGTGTCGCCCCGAACAGTTCGATCCCCATCAGCGTACAGGCAAGGGGGGTGTTAGCCGCTCCCGCGAAAACCGCCACGAAACCGAGAGCCGCCATCAGGTCGAGGGGTGCCCCCATCAGGCCACCCAGCGCATTGCCGAGGGCTGCACCGATGAAGAAAAGTGGCGTCACTTCCCCACCCTTGAAGCCCGAGGCCAGAGTGACGACGGTGAAGAGGATCTTCCAGGCCCAGGACCAGGGGTGGACCTCCGGCCCGAAGAAGCTCGCGATGCTCAGGCCTCCCGGATCCGGCGCCGCGACGCCGAGGCCGAGATAGTCACGGGTGCCCAGCGCATAGACGAGGCCGATCACGGCCATTCCACCCAGGACGGGGCGCAGGGGTCCGTAGGGAATCAAGCGCTTCAGCCAGCCGCCGAGGAGGTGGTTGGCTTCCGCGAAGACGAGCGCCACGAGCCCGAAGGCGATGCCGGCGACCGCTGCCTTTGCCAGCAGGCTCGGATCGAGGGCGATCGGGCCGGTCACGTCCGCGAGATAGGCGATGCGAAAGAGGGAATGATGGATGCCCCAGGCCTGGCAGGCCCAATCGCCGATGACAGACGCCAGCAGGCAGGGAATGAGCGCGCCATATTCCACCCGGCCGATCGCCAGGACTTCAAGAGCGAAGACGGCTCCGGCGATAGGGGTGCCGAACACCGCCCCGAACCCTGCGGCCACGCCTGCCATCAGCACGATGCGGGTGGCCGCCGGATCGAGCTTCGCCAGCCGCCCGATGCCGCTGGCGAGGCTGCCGCCGAGTTGCACCGCCGTACCCTCCCGCCCGGCCGAGCCGCCGAAGAGGTGTGTGACCACGGTGCCGAGAAAGATCAGCGGTGCCATGCGCAGGGGAACGCCGCCCCCGGGCTCATGAATCTGATCGACGATGAGGTTGTTGCCGCCCTCCACGCTGCGCCCGACACGGTGGTAGAGCAGGCCGATGGCGAAGCCCCCGACAGGCAGCAGGAACAGCAGCCACGGATGCGAGAACCGGGCTTTCGTCGCGACGTCGAGACTCCAGAGAAACGCTGCGCAAAGCGTGCCGACGACGGCCGCCAGCGGCACGAGGATCACCGCCCAGCGCGCGAACGCCACCACCCAAGCCGCGCATCGCCTCGTGGCGCGCTTAAGCCCGGCAAACCGATTTTTGAGGAAGGCGAGCATGGCTCCACCGTCTTGCTGAATGGCAAAAGGGTAGGAATCATCAGCCCTTATGGCGGTTCGGCTTACGCCCGGCAGAATCCATTGCCAGGGCCTTCGTGTCCCGTGGCCGGCAGCGCGTCAAGCCGGGGCGGCTCCCCGTACCCAACGATGCGCAGCCCATCACCGCCGCCCCGGTTTCGGCATCGACGCTGGTGGGCGACCCTCGCCGTCGCGACGTTCAGCGACCGGCGGCCACAGCGCGGGTGGACGATCCGGTGAAGCGCGCGGCGGTGAGGTCGTCGCCGGGGCTACGTCCCGAGAAACGGCTGCGCACGCCGCTTTCCGCCTGAGCGACGAAGCCGGCCGGCGCGGCATCGGTGCGAGCACGCGACGGGGCGACATGAACGGGCGAGGCGCGGCTAGCCGGCGCGGTCGAAGCGGCGGCCACCTCGAACAGGGCGCGCAATTGCGTCTTCGCGTCGGCATCGGCCGGCACGGGCCGGGCCAGGCGGGCGGGTGCGGCAGGAACGGTCGGCGTCGCGGCCATCCCGGTGGGGCCGAGGCTCGCCACCTGGATGGAAGGCCGCGGCGGCGGCAGAGGCATGGTGAGCGCAGCGGTGACGGCGGCGAGTTCCGAGGGCCGGCGTGGCGGCAGCGGCACGTCGATCAGGCTCGATTCTGCATCGGCGGCAGCGGTCGGTTTGGCGACCTCCTGGGTGAGGAGGCTCTGCGCATCGCGTTCGTCACGGCGCAGAAGAGCACCTTTGAGGGCATCGGACGCGGCCGGGGCGGCGTAAGCCAGAGCCTCGGGCGTGCCGGACTGGTCGTCCGGATCGGCACTGGCCACGAGAACGGTGGGCTTTGCCCGAGCCCTGGCCGGAGCTTCGGGCGGCGGCGCAGGGGTCTTGGAGCCGCCACCGAAGAGGCTGGCGAAGAAGCCCTTGATGCTCGGGCCGTCATCCTCCTCCACCGTCGCGACCTGGGTCACGCCGAGCACGGTGCCGCCACGGGCCAGCACTTCGGCACGGGCAAGCTCGTAACCCGGCAGGGGCCGGTTGTCGGCGGGCAGGTGCACGGTCTTGCCGTCGGGGAACAGGCGCGCCAGCTGGTCATGGCTCATGCGCGGCCAGGAACGGACCGACCCGACATCGAGATGGACGAAGGGCGAGCCGGCATGGGGATACCAGCCGACACCGCCGCGCTGCATCCGCATACCCACCGCACGAAGCTGGTCGATGGAGACATCCGGCAGGTAGAAATCCATCGCCTTGCCGAGCATGTGCTGGCTGAACTCGGCCACGGCGCGCGACCGGCGGCGCAGCATGGCGTTGGTGCCCGGTGACCGATAGGCCGAGACCACGGTGATCGGCTCCTGCGAGCCTACCGACCGGTAGGCCTCCCACACCGTGTCGAACAGGCGCGGGTCCATCTTGGTGGGCTCGTCCATGCGCCAGTCGCGCAGCATCCAGTTGAGCTGTTCCAGCGCGGCCCGGTCGTAGCGTCCGTCACGTTTAAACGTGATCGTGGCGCTTTCTTTCGTATGGGTATGGTAGATCGAGAGGGTGCGGGTATCGCCATTGGCGACCGCATCCTGCGTCCCCCGCGTGCCCGCGCCGAGCGCCAGGGCGATGCCCGATGCCACGATGATCGCGCGGCGTAGGCGAGGGCGGGAAGAGGCGTTGCGAAGATAGACGAGCAGGCGCGAGGCAGGCTGGGTGGATCGATCGGCCGGCTGGGCCTCTTCTCGTAGCGAACTGCCCACGATCGTCCTCACCTCTGCCAGACCGCGCGTTGTCGCGCGGATCATGGTGAACGCAAGGTTGCCGAAAACCGTAAATGGACGGTTATCGGGTCCTCAGCCATTCGCCGGTCTCCAAAACGGCTAGGTTTGAACCGTGGCGAAATCGTGCCGGCGCGCCGGCACGATCAAGACGCCGCAAGAGCGGCATCACACATTCTGGCTCGCGTGACATTCACGCAACAAGAGGAGGCGCGCTACCACCAGCCGCGGGAGACCGGGGCCGGGGCAGGGGCTGGGGGGGCTCCCCATGGATCGACGCCTGCAGCCTCGGCGGACCGGGAGGCGCGGACGGGAGCGGCTCCGGCTGACACGGCGGGGCGCGACACCGTACGACGAGCCTCTGTCGACGGAGCACTCGCACCCGGTGCCGATGGCGCGGGTCGCGCGGCGACCTTGGCCGGAGGCTTTGTGGGTGCCTTGGTCGGAGCTTTGGCGACGAGCAGGCTTCCCGGCGCGAGGCCGAGCGCGATCTTCATACGCGCGTCGTGGCCGTAGAGATCGGAATAGGTGCGCAAAGCCCCGTGATCGTCCGCCGCGAGGGTGAAATACGCGAGATGGACCGGCAGCTTCTCCGGCAGGCGGATGGTGCGCTCGCCCTTGCCGATGAGCTTCTTCAAGCGCTCGCTCGACCAGGCTTCGGGAAGCACCGAATCGGCGAAACGGAAGGGATCGTCCACGCGCACACAACCATGGCTCATCGCCCGCTGGGAGGCGGAGAACAGTGAGCGGTTGGGGGTGTCGTGCAGGTAGACGGCATGGTTGTTGGGAAACAGGAACTTGATGAAGCCGAGCGCATTCCGCTCGCCCGGCGGCTGGCGCACGGAGATGTTGCCGTTGCGATAAACGACCTCGTAGCCGCGACGAGCCGCGTAATTCGGGTCACGGGCCAAGGCGGGCAGGAACTCGTTCTTCAGGATCGAGGGTGGCACGTTCCAGGATGGGTTGACGACGGCGTATTCCATCATCCCCGAAAAGACCGGCGTCGGCGTCTCGGTCTTACCGACGATGACGCGGGTCTCGTCGCGCACCGACCCATTGCGGATCACACGCAGGCGAAATTCGGGAATGTTGACCAGAACGTAGTCGCGTCCGAGATCGCTCGGCAGCCAGCGCCAGCGCTCCATGTTGACGAGAACCGTCGATTCCTCGTCGCTCGCGCGTGCAGACGGCTCGGACCGGCCGAGGGCGGCGACGGTCTGTGGCGTGAGCGTGCCGGTGGCCGGCAGACCACGGCCCCGCTGAAACTTCGCCACCGCGGCGGACACGGCCCCGTCGAACGCAACTGGCTCGCCCGACGCGGCGTCGAGGGTACCGGCGGTGCGGGTCGGCAGACCGAAATGTTTGCGCAGGGCAGGGACACGGGGATCGTGCATCCCAACCTTCAGGACCGGTCCGGCGGGAATCGACACGGGCGACGTCGCTATGGGCGCGCCGTGAAGATTGCGCAGGCTGGCGAGCCGGGCTTTCAAGGCGAGGTAGCCGGCCTGCGCCGGGTTGTAGCCCTGCAGCGCGGCTCCGGCCTGCGGGCCGGCGCTGGCGACGCGCGCCAGAACCGCATCCGCTCCGGGAATGTCGAGGGTGGGCGTGATCAGGCGCGAGACGGCGGCCAGGTTGACGCGCGCGCCGCGCGCATCCTTGGCGTAGAGCACGATGGCGGCCGAGAGTTTCAGCTCGATCTCGGCGGTCTGGGCCTCGGTCAATCCCTGTGTGCCGATGACCGGTACCGGATAGGCCTGAACGTTGAGACCGTCCTCGGCCGCGAGGGCGAGCCGCGACGCGGCGGCCTTGGCGGCAGCCGTGAAGGCTCCATCGACCACCCAGACCGGCTTGAAGGCGCCGAGCCCGTAGAAGGCCTGCATCGCCTCCCGATCCTTCGTGCTCAGGCGGGCGAGAAGGGGGGCCGGATCGGCGAGACGAGCGGCCAGGGCCGCCCCCATCGGATCGGTCGGCACCGGAGCGGCGGCCACCGCGGCGGCGGGCTCGGAGCCCGTTTCAGCCTTCGAGGGTGAATCCTCGACGCTTCTGGTCTCCGACGCGCCTTCCCGGGGGGCATCGGATGGGACCTGCGCGGAATCTCCCGCCACGGCGGGCTCTGCCGGGTTGGGAGAGGGGGATACGGGCGAGGAGATCGCCCCGGTCGCCGCCGTATCGGCCTGTTCCTGATCGGATGAGACCGAGGGCGTGGCGGCGCTCTGCACAACGGACGGAGTCTGGTCGAGCCGAGGCTCGGCCCTTGCCGCGTAGCCGACACAACCGACCATGAGGGCGGCCAGTGCGACGGAGGCGGAGCGCGAAGCGCCCATGATGAAACTCCCGGGACCGGCCGTATCGGCCGTGTTTGCGGTCAAACAATCGCTGCTTGCGCAACCGCTTGCAACGGCGCGCGGGCAACAGTGGAGGCTTGCCGGGATCTCCCGGCCCGAAACGCAGTGCCTTGACGCACATCCCGGCCAGACGGGCCGCGACGGAAACGCTGCCTCACTCTCAGGCGGCGGCTTCGTCGCTCTTCTCGTCGTCGTCGAGACCGAGATCCTTCAGCTTGCGATAGAGCGTCGACCGGCCGATGCCGAGGCGCCTCGACACTTCCGACATGCGCCCCCGGTAATATTGCAGAGCGTAGCGGATGATCTCCGCCTCCAACTCGTCCATCGGCTTCATCTCGCCGGTCTCCTCGGTGACGAGGGTCATCGCGTGGGGGTCGCGGACTTCGACGCGGACGATTTCGCGCACCGGCTCGGGCATGCCGGCCTGAACCATGGGCTGGACCGGGGCGGCCGGAATGCGCACGTCGAACCCTTCCACCTGCGCGGCGATCTGCGGGAACTCGGACACGGTGAGCTCGTCGCTATCGGCGAGCACCACGGCGCGGAACAGGGCGTTCTCGAGCTGGCGGACATTGCCGGGCCACCCGTAGCGGCAGAGCAGCGACATGGCCTCCGGCGTGATCGCACGGACGCGCTTTCCTTCCTCGGCCGCGAAGCGCGCACAGAACGAGCGCACCAGGTCCGGGATGTCCTCGCGGCGCGCCCGGAGCGGGGGCAGGGTCATCGGGAAAACGTTGAGGCGGTAATACAGGTCCTCGCGGAAGCGACCCTGCTTGACGAGGTCGAGGAGCGAACGGTTCGTGGCCGAGATCAGCCGGATGTCGATCCGAACGCTGCGCTTGGCGCCCACCGGATCGACTTCGCCCTCCTGCAGCGCGCGCAGGAGCTTCACCTGGGCATCGAGCGGCAACTCGCCGATCTCGTCGAGGAACAGCGTTCCGCCCGAGGCTTCGACGAACTTGCCCATATGACGCTCGGTCGCGCCCGTGAACGCGCCCTTCTCATGCCCGAACAGGGTCGATTCCACGAGATTGTCGGGGATCGCCCCGCAATTGACTGTGACGAAAGCCTTGCCGCGCCGATCGCCCGAACCCTGGATCGCACGCGCCAGCACTTCCTTCCCGACGCCGGACTCGCCCTCGATGAGGACCGGGATGTTGGACTTGGCCGAACGCTCGGCCAGCCGGATCACACGCTCCATGTCGGGACTGCGCGAGGACAGGTCCTTGAAGGTGAGCGAGCCGGAGGCGCGCCGCCGCATGCGACGCACCTCTTCTTCCAGCTGATCGACCTTGAGCGCGTTCTTGATCGACACCTGAAGCCGCTCGGCACCGGCCGGCTTCACCACGAAATCGGTGGCGCCGGCCCGCATGGCGTTGACGACGGCGTCGATGGAGCCGTTGGACGTCTGGACGATGACGGGCGTGTCGAGGCCCGATTGGCGCATCTGGGCCATGACGGCGAGACCGTCGAGCCCGCCTGGCATCACCAGATCGAGGAGCACGACGTCGATAGGCTCGCCGGACCGCAACACGGACAGCCCGTCCTCACCGCTCTCGGCGACCTTCACTTCGAAACCGAGGCGACGCACCATCGCTTCGGCGAGCCGGCGCTGGACGGGATCGTCGTCGACGATGAGGACCGTTGTCGACATGCGGAAAGCCTCGACCGTGTGCTGTGAAAGGTGATCGCCCCCAGGATATCGCCCTGCGAACCAGCCACCGGTGTTTCGTTTCGATCCGTAGGGTGAGCGAAGAGCGTAAAGCTGTGCTTAACGACGATCCCACTTTCTTTCCTGATGGTCCACTCCTCGGGCGGGTTGGGCCGGCGGAGGCTCTGCCGGAGATTCGTTGCGGCGGAATGCACCGACTCGGTTGATCACGCGGCCCTGGCGCTCGATATCAACCCCGACGGCGCGGGAACGCCGCTTCAGGATCAAAGTCACCATGTCGAGCCGAGCCGTCGTTCATGCCAGCCTGCCCAGCGCCGCCCGGATGCCGGCCGGCCAACGATCGGAAGGGACCAACGTCGCGAGGGCTGCCGCTCTTGCTCTCGACCTCGGCTCGCTTCCCGAATGGGATCTGAGCGACCTCTATTCCGGAATCGATTCGCCGGACTTCCGTAGCGACATCGCGCGGGCGGAGCGCGAATGCAGCGATTTCTCGGAGCGCTGGAGCGGCGTCATCGCCGAGATCGCCGCGGGGCCCGATGCGTCCTCGCGGCTCGCCGAGGCGGTAGCCGCCTATGAGGCGATCGAGGACCGGCTCGGCCGCCTGATGTCATTCGCCGGCCTCGTCTATTCGGGCGACACCACGGACGAGCGGCGCCAGAAGTTCTACGGTGACACTCAGGAACGCCTGACCACGGCCTCGGGCCACCTCCTGTTCTTCGCCCTGGAGATCAACCGCGTCGACGACGCCCTGATGGACGCCGCCATGGCGGAAGGCCCCCTGGCGCATTACCGCCCCTGGGTCGAGGATCTGCGCCGCGAGAAGCCGTTCCAACTCGACGACCGCACCGAGAAGCTGTTTCTCGAGAAGTCGGTGACCGGACGTTCTGCCTGGAACCGGCTGTTCGATGGCACGATCGCCTCCCTGCGCTTCCCCCTCCAGGGCGAGATGTTCACCCTGGAGCCGACGCTCAACAAGCTGCAGGACCCGGACGGGGCGGTGCGGAAGGAGGCGGCCGGAGCCCTGGGCGACGTGTTCCGCGCCAATCTGCGGACCTTCGCCCTCATCACCAACACCCTGGCCAAGGACAAGGAGATTTCCGACCGCTGGCGCGGGTTCAAGGATGTGGCCGACGACCGCCACCTGTCGAACCGGGTCGAACCCGAGGTGGTGGCGGCCATGGTAGACGCCGTGCAGGCGGCCTATCCACGCCTCTCGCACCGCTATTACAAGCTGAAGGCGAAGTGGTTCGGCGTCGACGTCCTGCCCTATTGGGACCGCAACGCACCGCTGCCGCGAGTGGAGCAGCGCACGATTCCCTGGGCCGAAGCGCGCGACATGGTGCTCGACGCCTACGGGGCCTTCTCACCGCGCATGGCAGACATCGCCAAGACCTTCTTCGACCGCCGCTGGATCGATGCGCCGACACGTCCGGGCAAGGCACCGGGCGCGTTCGCTCATCCCACAGTGCCCTCGGCGCATCCCTATGTGCTGGTGAATTACCAGGGCAAGCCGCGGGACGTGATGACCCTCGCGCACGAACTCGGCCACGGGGTGCATCAGGTTCTGGCCTCGCGCAACGGGGCGCTGATGGCACCGACGCCGCTGACGCTGGCCGAGACCGCGAGCGTGTTCGGCGAGATGCTGACGTTCCGGCGCCTGCTCGCCTCCACGACCGACACGGTCCAGCGCAGGGCCATGCTGGCGGCCAAGGTCGAGGACATGATCAACACGGTCGTGCGCCAGATCGCGTTCTATCTCTTCGAGCGGAAGGTCCATCTCGCCCGCGCCGAGGGAGAACTCACGGCCGAGCAGATCAACGGCCTCTGGATGTCGGTGCAGGCCGAGAGCTTCGGCCCGGCGATCTCACTCGATGCGGGCTACGAGCCGTTCTGGGCGTATATTCCACACTTCATCCACTCGCCGTTCTACGTCTACGCCTACGCGTTCGGCGATTGCCTCGTGAACTCGCTCTACGGCGTCTACGCCAATGCGGAGGAAGGCTTCGTCGACCGCTACTTCGCGCTGCTCTCTGCCGGTGGGTCGAAGCCCTACGGTGAGCTCCTGGCCCCCTTCGGCCTCAACGCCAGCGACCCCGCCTTCTGGCAGATCGGCCTCAACATGATCGAGGGGATGATCGTGGAGTTGGAAGCGATGGAGGGATAGGGGCCTTTGCGCTGCGGTCTTTCCGTTGTACAGAACGTACAACGGAAAGATGAATTGCCATGAAGCTCGAAGTAAAAAAGATCGGAAATTCCACTGGGCTCATCCTGCCACGGGAATTGATCACCAAGCTCAATCTGCGGCAGGGCCAGTGGCTCCACATCACCGAGATGCCCGATGGTGGAGTGCGGCTGACCCCTTACGATCCTGATTTCGACAAGGCGATGGCGATCGTCGACGACATCATGGAGGAGTATAAGGATACCTTGCGGGCGCTGGCGCAGTGACCGAGCCCCGTTGGTTGACCTCTGAAGAGGTCAAAGTCGCCCACGAGCGCCAGCTCGTCCGGTTTGGTGGTCCTCCTGGTCTCAGAGACGAGAACGCACTCGAATCCGCTTTGGCGCGGCCTGTGAATCGCTGGCGGTACGAAGACGGCGATTTAGCGATACTGGCTGCGGCCTATGCATTCGGTCTCGCGCGCAATCATGCCTTCATCGATGGCAACAAGCGCATCGCCTTCGTGGCGATGACATTGTTCCTACGGCTCAACCACGTTGCTTTCCGCCCGGATCAGGCCGAGGCGACTCGAATGATTTTCGGTCTCGCCGCGAGCGAGATCGACGAGGACGGCCTCACGCGTTGGATCCGCGACAACTGGCCAACGGCGTAGCCCCTTCCGCGACGCAAGTTCCGCGACCCATGGGCCCATGGCCCTGGTACCCTTGGGGAAGGAGCCTATCTCGTGGTGACACTCCTTCGTCGCGCAGAATGGATTCGATGGCCGATCACGACAACGAAGCCAACCGCTTCTCGGCGCGCGCCAGCCGCTATGCCCGGGTGGGTGCGAATGTGGGCGGCGTCGCCGCGCGCATGGCCGGCGCCAAGTTCTTCGGCAAGGGCGAGACCCCGACCAACGCGGCGGCGTTGGCGCAGGCCCTCGGCGGGCTGAAGGGCCCGATCATGAAGGTGGCGCAGCTGCTCGCCACCGTGCCGGATCTGCTGCCACCGGAATACGCGACCGAGCTACAGAAACTGCAATCCGACGCGCCGCCCATGGGAGCGGCGTTCGTCAAGCGCCGGATGATGGCAGAGCTCGGACCCGATTGGCAGAAGCGGTTCGGCTCCTTCGATCTCAGGCCCGCCGCCGCCGCCTCCCTCGGCCAGGTCCATCGCGCGACCGGCCTCGATGGGACACCCTTCGCCTGCAAGCTTCAGTATCCCGACATGCAATCGGCCGTGGAGGCCGATCTGAAGCAGTTGGAAATTGCCTTCGCCCTCCATCGCCGCCTCAGCTCGTGGCTCGATACCCGCGAGATTGCCAAGGAGATCGGCGCCCGAGTCAGGGAGGAACTCGATTACGAGCGCGAGGCGAAACATGCCGCCCTCTACGGGGCGGTATTGCAGGACATCGCGGATGTGAGGGTGCCGGCGATCCACACGGATCTGTCGACGAAGCGCCTCCTCACCCTGGGCTGGCTCGAGGGGGACAGGATCCTCGACTTCACCGAGGAGCCGATCGAGATCCGCAACCGCCTCGCGCAGGCGATGTTCAAGGCGTGGTGGCACCCTTTCAGCCGAGCCGCCGTCATCCATGGCGACCCGCATCTCGGCAATTATACCGTGTTCTCGGAGGACGGTGAGGCGCGCGGCATCAATCTTCTGGATTACGGCTGCGTTCGCATCTTCCACCCCCGCTTCGTGGGTGGGGTGGTCGATCTCTATCGCGGTCTTCTCGACAACGACAACGCCCGGATCGTCCACGCCTACGAGGTCTGGGGGTTCAAGAACCTCACCAAGGAGCTGATCGAGATCCTCAACATCTGGGCGCGGTTCATCTACGGCCCAATTCTGGAGGACCGCACGAGGACCGTGGCCGATGGGGTCAAGCCCGGAGAATACGGGCGGCGGCAGGCCTTCGAGGTGCACCAAGCCCTGAAGCAGCGCGGCCCCGTGACGGTGCCACAGGAATTCGTCTTCATGGACCGGGCGGCGGTGGGGCTCGGCGCGGTGTTCCTGCACCTGCGTTCGGAGCTGAATTACCATCGGCTGTTCGAGGCCGAGATCGAGCGCTTCTCCCTCGAAACCCTGACCGAGCGGCAGGGCACGGCCCTGATGGCGGCAGGCCTTCCGCTTCCGGTCTAGGTAAATCGCGAAGCGGCTTCCGGCGAACCCGCCTTCGAACACCGGCGATCCGTCGAAGACCGGGCGGGTCCGCTTCGGCCCGTTCCCACGAATCTTGTTCGCCACCGGGAAGCACCGAGGGGCGCGCACGACCGCCTGCCGGTAAGCTCGCCCATGACAGGCGAGGATGAACTGTCATTCCATTGGATAAATCCCGCTTCCCATATTTTCGCCAGTCGGTATCTCGATTGCGAGCGATCGAGGCTTGCGCTAAATCCGCTTGGAACCAATCAAGATGATGACCAAGGGGACGAGCGCAAGATGGCTGATGCGAAGAGCGTGACCGGCGTGCATTACAGCCCGGCGATGGACGAGAAGACCCACGAACAGACCTATCGCGGCTTTGTCCGGTTTGTGGAAATCGGCACGGGCGTGGTGATCTGCTGGGTGCTCGCCCTGGCCGTGGGCGGTATTCACGAGGCTTGGCTCACCGCCATCTTCGGTGTTCTCCTGTCGGGAGCCGCCGGCGCCGTGGGTGCATTCGTACCCAGCATCGGCTGGAAGGCACCGTTCGCGGTGGCGCTCCTGCTGGCGCTGTACCTCTTCTTCGCGTGACGTAGCCCAGGATCGCTGGTATACCAGCGATCCGCGGCTCTATATTCCTGCTAAGCCGCGGCAATCGAGCATGATTGCCGAAGGAGGTCTTTGAATGCGCATCGCTGTCCTGACAGAGTCGGATCCCGCTGAGCCGCGGGTGGCGGCGGTGCCCGATACGATCAAAAAATTCAGAGGACTCGGCGTCGACGTCACGGTCCAGTCCGGCGCTGGCCTGAAGGCCGGTGTTCCGGACGCGGAATACGAAGCGGTGGGCGCCAGCATCGCCGCCACGGCCGAGGAGACGGCGAAGGACGCCGATCTCGTCCTCAAGGTCAGGCGTCCCAACGAGGACGAGCTGAAGCTTCTGAAGAGCGGCGCCACCGTCGTCGCCATCATGGATCCCTACGGGAACGAGACCGCGCTGCAGGCCATGGCGGATGCCGGCATCAGCGCTTTCTCGATGGAGCTGATGCCCCGCATCACCCGCGCCCAGGTGATGGACGTCCTGTCCTCCCAAGCCAATCTCGCGGGCTACCGCGCCGTGGTCGATGGCGCCGCCGAGTACGGGCGCGCCATGCCGATGATGATGACCGCCGCCGGCACTGTGCCGGCCGCCCGAGTCTTCGTCATGGGTGTCGGTGTCGCCGGTCTCCAGGCCATCGCCACTGCAAGGCGCATGGGAGCGGTAGTGACGGCCACGGATGTGCGGCCCGCCACCAAGGAACAGGTCGAATCCCTCGGGGCCAAATTCGTGGCCGTGGAGGACGACGAGTTCAAGCAGGCCGAGACGTCCGGTGGCTATGCCAAGGAAATGTCTGCCGAATACCAGAAGAAGCAGGCCGAGCTCGTGGCGACGCATATCGCCAAGCAGGACATCGTCATCACGACGGCGCTGATCCCCGGTCGGCCGGCCCCGAAGCTCGTGTCGGAATCCATGGTCGCGTCCATGAAGCCGGGTTCGGTGCTCATCGACCTCGCCGTCGAGCGCGGCGGCAACGTCGCCGGTGCCGAGGCGGGCGAGATCGTCACCACCGAGAACGGCGTCAAGATCGTGGGCCACGTGAACGTCGCCGGCCGCCTCGCGGCCACGGCGTCCAGCCTCTACGCCAGAAACCTGTTCGCGTTCGTCGAGACTCTGATCGACAAGGAAGCCAAGGCCCTCGCCATCAAATGGGATGACGAGCTCGTGAAGGCGACGAACCTCACCCGGGACGGACAGGTAGTCCACCCCGCCTTCCAGCCCAAAGCAGCCTGACCCCGGCGGAGAGACAGATGGCCACCCTTCCCCCCGAACAGGCCGCCGAGCAGGCACGCGCCGCCGCTGCCGCCGCCCGTGCCTCCGCCGACCAGGCGCAGAGCATCGCCGACAGCCTCAGCCAAGGCCTCAGCCATGGCATCTCCGTCGTCACCCATGGCGCGGTCGATCCCACCGTCTTCCAGCTCGCGATCTTCGTGCTCGCGATCTTCGTCGGCTACTACGTGGTGTGGTCGGTGACCCCGGCGCTCCACACCCCCCTGATGTCGGTCACCAACGCGATCTCCTCGGTCATCATCGTCGGCGCGCTGCTGGCGGCGGGCGTACCGTTGATCGAGAAGGGAACCGGCTGGGCTCGCTTCTTCGGCTTCGTGGGCATCGTGCTCGCCAGCGTCAACATCTTCGGCGGGTTCCTCGTCACACAGCGCATGCTCGCCATGTACAAGAAGAAGGCTTGAGACGATGTCCCAGAACGTCTCCGCCCTTCTCTACATCGTCTCCGGCGTCCTGTTCATCATGGCGCTGCGGGGGCTCTCGCACCCGACCACGTCGCGGCAGGGTAACCTGTACGGCATGGTCGGCATGGGCCTCGCGGTCCTGACCACCCTGGTCGGCCATCCGCCAGCCGGATTCGGCGCCTGGATCATCGTCCTCCTCGGCCTCGCCATCGGCGGCGGCGCGGGCGCGGTGATCGCCAAGCGGGTGCCGATGACCGCCATGCCTCAGCTCGTGGCCGCCTTCCACTCCCTCGTGGGTCTCGCCGCCGTGGCGGGTGCGGCCGGCACGCTCTATGCCCCGCAGGCAGTCGGCATCCTCGAGAACGGCCATATCCATAAGGAATCGCTGTTCGAGATGGCGCTCGGCGTCGCCATCGGCGCGATCACCTTCACCGGTTCGGTCATCGCCTTCGCCAAGCTCGACGGACGCATGTCCGGCAAGCCGATCATGCTGCCGCAGCGGCACGCGATCAACATCGCCCTGGGCATCGCCCTGGTCGGCCTGATCGCCGTGTTCATCGGCACCGAGAGCAAGGCGATCTTCTGGCTGATCGTGGTGCTGTCCTTCGTGCTCGGCGGGCTGCTGATCATCCCGATCGGCGGCGCGGACATGCCCGTCGTCGTGTCGATGCTCAATTCCTATTCGGGTTGGGCGGCGGCCGGCATCGGCTTCACCCTGGGCAACCTCGCGCTCATCATCACCGGCGCCCTCGTCGGCTCCTCCGGCGCGATCCTGTCCTACATCATGTGCAAGGCGATGAACCGCTCGTTCATCTCCGTGATCCTCGGTGGCTTCGGCGGCGACGCCGCTGCGGCCGGTGCGGGTGGGGCTGTCGAGACGCGCCCCGTGAAGCAGGGATCGGCCGACGATGCGGCCTACATCATGAAGAACGCCGAGCGCGTCATCATCGTCCCCGGCTACGGCATGGCGGTGGCGCAGGCCCAGCACTCGCTCCGCGAGATGGTGGACCTTCTCAAGAAGGAAGGCGTCGACGTGAAATACGCCATCCACCCCGTCGCCGGCCGCATGCCCGGGCACATGAACGTGCTGCTGGCGGAAGCCAATGTGCCCTACGACGAGGTCCACGAGCTCGAGGACATCAACGGCGACTTCCCCCAGGCGGACGTGGCCTTCGTCATCGGCGCCAACGACGTCACCAACCCGGCCGCCAAGACCGACAAGACCTCGCCGATCTACGGCATGCCGATCCTCGACGTGGAGAAGGCCAAGACGGTCCTCTTCATCAAGCGCGGAATGGGCTCCGGCTATGCCGGCGTGGAGAACGAGGTCTTCTTCCGCGACAACACCATGATGCTCTTCGGCGACGCCAAGAAGGTCGTGGACTCGATCGTCAAGAACCTTTGAGCGACGTGGGGCGGCACTCCGCCCCGTCAGTCTCGACTGCGAAGGGTCGGCGCCATGCGCCGGCCCTTTTCTCGTCTGGGTAAGAGCGAGTTCCGGTCTTCCCCCGCGCGTCACCGCGAAGCCGGCAGCGCAGTAGCGCCGGGTAGCCCCGGCCGGGTAGACTGATTGCGTGTCAGCCGCCTCAGCCCTCGCCCCAGCCCGCGCCTTCCTCGGCGTCACCCGCTCCATCATGGGGCGGCCCTGGCGTGACCGCTGCGGCGAGGCGGCCGCCCAGGCCTATGCCGCGACGATGGTTCAGGCCCATGGCCTGCCCGACCTTCTCGCCCGTGTCCTCGCCTCCCGTGGCGTCCGGCCTGACGAAGCGGAGGCCTATCTCCAGCCGCGACTACGCGACCTGATGCCGGACCCGTCCCGCCTGGTGGACATGGAGGGCGCGGCCGAACGGCTCGCCCGTGCGGTCGAGAGCCACGAGCATGTGGCGGTGTTCGGCGATTACGACGTCGATGGCGCGGCGAGCGCGGCGCTGATCGCCGGCTACCTACGTTCTCTCGGCCTGACGGTGGACATCCACATTCCGGACCGGATCACGGAAGGGTACGGCCCCAACGTGGCGGCGGTCACGTCGCTGGCGGAGGGCGGGGCAAAGCTCCTCGTCTGCGTCGATTGCGGCACGAGCGGCCACGAGCCCCTCGCAGCCGCGGCCGAGCTCGGCCTCGATGTGATCGTCCTCGATCATCACGGCGCACCGGAGGTCCTGCCCTCGGTGCGCGCCTTGGTGAATCCCAACCGTCTCGACGATGTGTCGGGCCTGGGCCACCTCTGCGCGGCGGGGATCGTCTTCCTCACTCTCGTGGCTCTCAACCGCCGCCTGAGGCGGGGAGGGAGGGATGATCTGCCCGATCTCGCCGAATCCCTGGATCTGGTGGCGCTGGCGACGGTGGCCGACGTGGTGCCACTGACCGGCCTCAACCGCGCCTTCGTCGTCCAGGGACTGAAAGTAATGCGCGGCCGGGGCCGGATCGGCCTCGCCGCCCTGTTCGATGCGGCATCCTTGAGCGAGCCGCCGGAATCCTGGCATCTCGGCTATCTCCTCGGTCCGCGCATCAATGCCGGCGGGCGCATCGGCCATGCGGGGCTCGGTGCAGCCCTTCTCACCAGCACAGATCCGGTCGAGGCGAACCGCATCGCCACCGAACTCGATCTCCTCAACCGCGAACGCCAGGGCATCGAGGCGCAGGCCGTTCTCGAAGCCGAGGCCGAGATGGATCGCGCCCTGACCCTGGATCCGGACAAGCCGGTCCTGGTGACCGCCTCCGCCACTTGGCATCCGGGCGTGGTCGGCCTCGTGGCGGCCCGCCTGAAGGAACGGTTCGGCCGACCGGCTTTCGCATTCGCCCTACGGCCGGATGGGACGGCGACGGGGTCGGGCCGCTCCGTAGCCGGGGTCGATCTCGGATTTGCGGTGCGGGAGGCGGTGAATGCGGGCCTTCTCGTCAAGGGCGGCGGGCACTCCATGGCGGCTGGCGCAACGCTGCCGGGCCACGATCCCAGGCTCTTCGGCGAGTTTCTCGCCACCGCCCTCGCAGCAGCGGTGGCGGAGGCGAGGGCGGTGGAAGCGCTCCTCATCGACGGTACGGTGAGCGCGGGCGGTGCAACGGCGGAGGTGGTTCGCCTGGTCCAGCGTGCCGGGCCGTTCGGTGCCGGGGCGCCGGAGCCCGTCTTTGCCCTGTCGCATCACCGGCTCGTCGATGCGGGCATCGTCGGCAACGGCCATGTGCGCGCGCGCTTCAGGAGCCGGGATGGCCAGGCCATCGGCGCCATTGCCTTTCGTTCCGCGCAGGGGCCGTTGGGGCAGGCGCTCCTCGGCGGGATCGGGCAGGAATTCCACGTGGCCGGCACCCTCGCCATCGATACCTGGCGCGGCGGCGAGCGGGTGCAATTGCGCATCGGTGATCTCGCCACACCCTGAACTTTGCGCGCCCGCATGCGCAGGATGTGTTGACACCCGCGCAAGCCCTCACCATAAGGGCCCGCGCGCTGCCGAAAGGCGGTGGTTTGGGGGAATGTCCCGAGCGGCAAAGGGGGCGGACTGTAAATCCGCTGCGTAAGCTTCGTAGGTTCGAGTCCTACTTCCCCCACCAATCCATACCGACACGCTGGTAGCACGGCCGATGAAGGGATCACCTTCTCAAGACCGCGTCTCCATGCTATCGGGCGCCATATGCGGGTGTAGCTCAATGGTAGAGCAGCAGCCTTCCAAGCTGAATACCCGGGTTCGATTCCCGGTACCCGCTCCACTTTCTTCCCCGACCGATGCGAACGACGTTGCCGGGTGAGGCCGTCCTTCCCTTTCGGTGAACGTGCAGGTGACGCCCCCGGCGCGGCGCCCCTCTTACTCCTCGACCAGCATGAATAAGCAGCGCTTCGGGCCGGTCGAGCAGGCGGGCCGGACCGCTTGCCTTCAATCCGCCGCGACCGATTCCGAGTTTGTTGTGCGCCCGACCAATCCGGGGGAGTCGGGGGCGTAATGTCCGGCTGCGATCGTGCGTTTGACCGTGGACCGCGCGGCATCGATGGCGATGGCGGCGGCCGAGAGGGTCTTCGCCTCCGTCGGACGCTCCAGGGCGTGCTTGGCGATATCCCCGGCGAGGTCGTCGATCTCACGGGCGAGGCCTTCGAGGCGCGTCGGGTCGGCGATACCTTGCGCCTCCTGGCGGATCTGCAGGAGGCGGTCGGTGGCCTCCTCGATCCGTTCCCGGCGCAACCGCGACAGACGCTGTCCGATCCAGGCCAATGCCGAGCCGATACCGCCACCGAGGAAGGCGACGAGATAGATCCAGGTCTCGTAGCGTTCGATGAAGCCTTGCTGTTCGCGCTCGTAGAAATCGACGGCACCCGGGTGGATCGGTAGCCGCGCGCTCGTCGCGCCGGCCGTGCTGTCGTAGCTCGGCGCCTGCATGTAGTCGGCGGCGGCGGTGACGTTGGCCATGCCGCTGCGCAGCTCGAACAAATGCTGGGTCACGTCTGCCGCGACAGGGCGGGACAGGCCGGCCCGCGCCATCAGGCGATAGGACGCTCCCACCGTGTGGACATCCTCGGCCGGAACTTTGGGACTGCCGCCGAACGTCTCGGCCGGCATGGTGACCGATTGCAGACGCGGCATCCGCGCGACGATGGCGTCGGCGTTCTCGACGGTCACGAAAGCGACCTTTCGCGTCTTGCTGGCCGCCTGAACGATGCCGACGATCCGCTGTGCCGTGGGCGCGGTCGGGGAAATGACCGAAACCACGGCATCGACCCGCTTTTTGGCGAATGCCGCCGGAAGCTCGGCTTCGGTCATCTCCACGAGGGCAACGTGGCCCGGCGGCAGCGGTCCGTCCGGGTCCTTGTCGAGCAGCGTCAGGCCGTAATGCCCCACCATCGCCTTGATCAGTGCTTGGTCGGCGTCGCGATGCGCGAGGATCGCGAGACGCTTCCGGTCGAGTTCGGGGAAACTCGTCAATCCGGATGGCTCGGGAGACGCGATAATCATGGCCTGATCGCGGAGGATCGCCAGGGTCAGAGCATTATCCGGCAAGTCGACATCGGGGCGGACCACGGCGAGGTCGGCGCGCCCCTCCTGTAGGGCGGCGGCACTGTCCCTGACGTCGTCGAGGGCGATGACCTTGAGGCGGATCTCCTTGTGCCGCCGGGCAAGAGCATCGGCATAGGCCTGGATCAGCGCCGGCTCGGTCCCGTCCTTCGGCGCGACCGCGATGGTGAGGACGGTCGCCCGAGAGATCCAGTAGGCCGTGGCGGCTCCCAGGCCGAGCAGCACGGCCAGGAGGAGGAAGACGAATTCACGGCGAATGATGCGGCCGGCGAATTTCATGTCTCGGCACTCCGCTCGCCGCTTTGCCGGACGGCACGCTGCATCATGCCACGCCGGAGGGCAGAGCGTGGAGATCGTGCCGGCGGGATCACGCGAGTTCGAGGTGGAGCGATGTCAGCGGGGCCGACGCGGCTGTGTGGTGGCCCGGCCGCTGAGACGGCGGGTGATATAGGCGATGATCTTCGGAAGCACGAAAATGGTCAGGAGTTTACGGAGCATCGAGACTTTCCGGAATGAGGGGGATCGGCGCTCGAGACCGGCAGCAAACCTGGTGTGAGACCGAGGGGCTGGTGACCGCTGCCTGCACGGAGGACCGACGAGACACGTTCTTTGACAGTGCGGCAGGCGGCGCGAACCCAATCGGCTCCGCCGAAATATCCGCATGCGCGTGGAGGCAGAGCGGTGCTATGCCTCGCTTGCCGGTTCAGCGCTTGCCGGTGACCGTGTCGACCACCGAGGCGACGCCGTCCTTGGCCTCGCCGACGGTGCGCTGGGCCTCGCCCTTGAGTTCCTGGGCCTTGCCCTCGGCCACCAGCGTGTCGTTGCCCGTGACCTTGCCGGCGGCCTGCTTGACGTTGCCGGCGGCTTCGTTGGCGAGGCCCTTCAGCTTGTCCGTGGTGCTGCTCATGGGGATGCTCCTTCGGTTCGGGGATGAGATCGTAGGGGGAGGTCCGGCCGGTCGCGGGTGACCGGCCGGGGATTGGCTCAGGCGCGGCGGGCGCCGTAGCTGTCGGCGAGGGTGTGGAGCTTCGGGGCGCC
>NZ_LMMP01000016.1 GCF_001422815.1 Methylobacterium sp. Leaf91
CGGCATGGCAATCCTCCCTCATAAGCCCGTCCAGTGAATCACACGCCAGCCAGATCGCCTACCCCAAGCGATTCAACCCGCCAGGGCACGGCTCTAGCGTTTGATAGCCGGGTCCGCAGCCAAGATCAATGGCTACTTCCATAGAGCTAGTCGGAAAACCAAGTTCAGCCAACATGTTGCACTGCTCCGCAAGCTTGCTAGCGAACGACATTCCATTCATCCACGAATAGTGCGCTGCTAAAAGATCGTCGTAATGCCGCTGAACATCGCTCACGGTTGTAACTCCACAGGTAAGATTGTCGTCCAACCGCTAATAATATCGACTTTGGCCAATGGGGCAGGCTGTCGGTGGTGTGAGGTGACGAAGCGTGAGTGACAGGTGGGCTGGTTGCATCTCCGCCAAAAGACACCGCTATGCTGTCCCTAACTGCTCACTTCGCCGGGCTCATCCTGGCCTTCGGGCCGCTGTTCGTCCACCACTCATGGCGGCATGCCCATCTATTACTGGTCGGGGCGATCCTGACGCCGGGTCGGCGCACGGTGACGAGTAGTCTACGCATCATGGGTCTCGCGCAGGAGCGGCTGTTCATGAACGCCCATCGCATCCTGCTCGGGCTCCTGTTCAACGCGTTCGCGTAGTGCGGCCGAGAACACGGCGCTCGAAGGCGCGTGCCGGATCTGACCCGGTCATCCTGCTCCGTCGAGCGGGATTCCGATGCGGCAGCCGTAGCGCAAGGGCACCCGTAAAGGAGACGCTCCCTCGCTCCGTGGCGGACATGAGCATCCCCCCCGTTCGCCGGACGATGGCCCTTCACGGAGGCGCAGACGCATCCTCCGGCCACGAGGCGGCCGAGCGGCATACAACCCTCACCCCGGGACCACACCATAGCGTAGCAATACGTTTATAAACCTGTGTTAATCCCGGGGGCCAGGCCACTCTTCGGTCTGGATGAGAGATGCCTCATGAACATACGTATCGGTGACGCCGCCTTCGCGGGAGCGGCCGCCCCGCACTGGCTCTCACGTGAGGCCACGGTCGCCAAGCCCGGGTTCAACCGGTGGCTCGTGCCTCCCGCGGCACTGGCCATCCATCTGTGCATCGGAATGTCCTACGGATTGTCGGTGTTCTGGCTACCGCTGTCCCGGGCGCTCAGTATCGGGCAAACGGCACCGGCGGCCTGTCCGGACATGAGCATCGCCACCTCCCTGTTCACCACCGCCTGCGACTGGCGCGTCAGCGACCTCGTCATCGTCTTCTCCATCGGCATCGTGATGCTCGGCCTCTCGGCCGCCGTGTTCGGCGGCTGGCTGGAGCGGGCCGGCCCGCGCAAGGCCGGCCTCGCTGCAGCCCTGTGCTGGGGCGGCGGCTTCCTGATCGGGAGCCTCGGCGTCTACCTGCATCAGCTCTGGCTGATCTGGATCGGCATGGGAGTGCTCGGCGGCATCGGCCTCGGGCTCGGCTACATCTCCCCGGTCTCCACCCTGGTGAAATGGTTCCCCGACCGGCGCGGCATGGCCACGGGAATGGCCATCATGGGCTTCGGCGGCGGCGCCATGATCGGCTCGCCGCTCGCCACCCTGCTCATCAACTCTTTCAAGACACCGGACTCGGCCGGCGTCTGGCAGACGCTCTCGGCGATGGGCGGGATCTACATCGTGGCAATGCTGTGCGGCGCGTTCGGCTACCGCGTGCCGCCGGCCGGCTGGCAACCCAAGGGATGGACCGCGCCGGCAGCGAAGAGCGCGATGATCAGCTCCGGCCACGTCCATCTGGACCAGGCTCACAAGACCCCGCAATTCTGGCTGCTATGGGCGATCCTCTGCCTCAACGTCTCCGCCGGCATCGGCGTCCTCGCCCTCGCCTCACCGATGTTGCAGGAAATCTTCGGCGGCGCGCTGATCGGCCTGCCCGGCCTCGGCTTCGGGGAGCTCGATGCCGGCCAGAAGACGCAGATCGCGGCGGTGGCGGCCAGCTTCGTCGGATTGCTGTCGCTGTTCAACATCCTCGGCCGTTTCTTCTGGGCGTCGATCTCGGACAAGATCGGTCGCAAGGTCACCTATGCGACCTTCTTCGTCCTCGGATGCCTGCTCTATGCCGGCGCGCCCTGGGCGGCGTCGATCGGTTCGAAGGCACTGTTCGTCACGTTCTTCTGCGTGATCCTGTCGATGTATGGCGGCGGCTTCGCCACGATCCCGGCCTACATCGCCGACATCTTCGGCACGCAGTTCGTCGGCGCCATCCACGGGCGCCTGCTCACCGCTTGGTCGACGGCGGGCGTGGTCGGTCCCTTCGTGGTCACGGCGATCCGGCAGGCTCAGGTGGATGCGGGCCTCGAGGGCGCGGCGCTCTACACCCGGACCATGTACATCCTCGCCGGTTTCCTGGCGGCGGGCTTCGTGGCGAATCTGCTGGTCCGTCCGCTGGCCGCGCGCTGGTTCATGAGCGACGCCGAACTCGGTGCCACAGCAAAGGACGGGGTCGCCGCCCTGCCGGGCGGGGTCGGCGATTTCGGCATCGGCCGCGGCGGCGTCACGCCGCTCGCGGTTCTCGCCTGGGTCGCCGTCGGCCTGCCCATTGCCTGGGGAATATGGAGCACGCTGTCGAAGGCGACGATTCTCTTGGGGTAGGCACCGAAAGCGCCAACCCCTTCCGCGGCAACGGAGGTTCGTCTCCGTCCGCGACCCGAGACCGGTCGCGCATGGCGGCCGGCGCGACCGGCCTCTTCGGGACACGACGCGACCCGGACGACGTCGTCTGTGACAGCGTGCAAGCAGACCGACGCAAGTCGGCCCCGCAGGGTCCTTCCGGGCGGAGCCCCTGCGTCGGTCTTCGACCACCCGGCGGGTGGGGTTGAGCCTTCCGGCTCACCCCACCTTCACCCGCCAGATGTCGTCGGCGTATTCGCGCATGGAACGGTCGGAGGAGAACCAGGCCATCCGGGCGGTGTTGAGGATGGCCTTCTTCCACCAGCTGGCCTTGTCGATCCAGGCGGCGTCGATCTCGCGCTGGACGCGCCAGTAATCGTCGAAATCGACCGTGAGCAGGTAGCGGTCGTTGTGGCGCAGGTCGTCCACGATCGGCTGGAAGCGGCCCCGCTCCTCCGGTGAGAACCCGCCCGCCTCGATGAAATCGAGGGCAGCGGCGAGGCGCGGCGAGGCCGCGATGGCCCGGGCGGCGTAATCCGGCTCGGCCGCGCGCTTCTGAACCCCGGCCGCGTCGAGGCCGAAGATGAAGATGTTGTCCGCCCCCACATGGTCGCGGATCTCGATATTGGCGCCGTCGAGCGTGCCCACGGTGAGCGCGCCGTTCAGCGCCAGCTTCATGTTGCCGGTGCCCGAAGCCTCCATACCGGCGGTGGAGATCTGCTCAGACAGATCGGAACCGGGGATGATCGCCTCGGCGAGGCTGACGCGGTAATTCGGCAGGAACACCACCTTGAGCCGGCCGGCGATATCCGGGTCGCTGTTGACGAGCTTGGCCACGTCGCAGGCGAGCTTGATGATGAGCTTGGCCTGGACGTAGCTCGGCGCCGCCTTTCCGCCGAAGATCTTGACGCGCGGCGTCCAGTCCTTGTGCGGCTCGGCCTTGATCGCCTGGTAGAGCGCCACGGTCTCGATCACGTTGAGGAGCTGGCGCTTGTATTCGTGGATCCGCTTGATCTGCGTGTCGAACAGGGCCGACGGATCGATGACGATGCCGGTATTCTCGGCCACCACCTTGGCGAGGGCCTCCTTGCGGGATGTGCGCATGGCGGCGTAGCGGGCCTGGAAGGCGGGATCGGCGGCGTGATCGGCCAGCCCCAGCAGCGCCTCGGGATCGTCGAGGACGCGCTCGCCCACCACCTCCACGGCGAGCTTCGTCAGCTCGGGGTTACAGTTGTGGAACCAGCGCCGGAAGGTGATCCCGTTGGTCTTGTTGACGATCTTGTCGGTGTCGAGGGCGTGGAGGTCCTTGAACACCGTGGAGCGCATCAGGTCGGTGTGGAGCGCCGAGACACCGTTCACCCGGCGGGCGCCCAGGAAGGCGAGATGGCCCATCCGCACGCGCTTGCCGTTGGCCTCGTCGATGAGCGAGACCGAGGCGAGCTGTGCCGCATCGGCCCTGCCGTGGCGTCCCTGCTCTTCGAGATGCATCCAGTTGATCAGGTAGATGATCTGCATGTGGCGCGGCAGCAGCCGCTCCATCAGCTCCACCGGCCAGGTCTCCAGCGCCTCCGGCAGGAGGGTGTGGTTGGTGTAGCTCAGCGTGTTGGTGGTGATGTGCCAGGCATCCTCCCAGGTCACGCCGTGATCCTCGAGGAGGATGCGCATCAGTTCCGGCACGGCGATGGCCGGATGGGTGTCGTTGAGCTGGATCGCCGCATGGTCGGGCAGCGAGCGCAGGTCGCCACGCTCGGCCACGTGCCGGGAAACGAGGTCCTGCAGCGAGGCCGAGGTGAAGAAGTATTCCTGGCGCAGGCGGAGTTCCTGGCCGGTCTCGGAGGAATCGCTCGGATACAGCACCCGCGAGATCGCTTCGACCTTGGAGCAAGCCGCCACCGCGCCCACATGGTCGCCGCCGTTGAACTGCGCGAGTTCGAGGGGCGATTCCGCCTCCGCCTTCCAGAGCCGCAGCGTGTTGACGTGCTTGCCCCGCCAGCCGACCACGGGGACGTCATGGGCCACGGCCCGCACGGTCTCGGCCGGGTGCCAGTGCCGGCGGATCACGCCGTCCGAGATCGCCGACATGGTGACATGGCCGCCGAACCCGATCGTGTATGTCGCCTCGGGCCGCACGAACTCCCAGGGATTGCCCTCGGCGAGCCAGGTTTCCGGCGCTTCCTTCTGCCAGCCATCCTCCAGGAATTGCTTGAACAGGCCGTGATCGTAGCGGATGCCGTAGCCGATGGCGGGGATCGACAGGCTCGCCATGCTCTCCATGAAACAGGCGGCGAGACGGCCGAGACCGCCATTGCCGAGCGCCGCGTCCGGTTCGGCCGCCTCGACGTCGCCGAGATCGATGCCGAGATCGCGCAAGGCCCGTCGGGTGGTCTCGACGAGGCCGAGATTGTTCATGGCGTCGGACAGGAGCCGGCCGATGAGGAATTCGAGGGAGAGGTAATAAACCCGCTTGTTGGGAATGCTCGTGGACCTGCCGTCCATGCAGGCATCGACGATCCGGTCGCGCAGGGCCAGGGCGGTGGCGGCGAACCAGTCGCGCTCGCGAGCGGTCTCGGGGGTCTTGCCGATGGCATAGGCGAGCTTGGCGAGGATGGCTTCGCGCAGATCCGCCACGGGGTCGCCGGAAGCGGGCTTGGCGGGAGCGGTCCAGCCCGGCCGGGCCGGCGCTTCCGCTGCGGCGGCGCGCGTGCCGGTCTCGTCACTCCGTGCGGAGGCGGCCAGGATTTCGTTCAGCATGGTCTCGTTCCCCCATAGTGTCGCTGCCGCGACGCCGATTTCGCCACCCGCTTCTTCCGGCGGTGACCGTTCGGCAACGGCGATATCGATGAGGTCGGCCCATGGGACCAAGCGGTCCCGCTGCCCGCGCCCGATCCTCGCGATTCGCCAACCTCACATCGAAACAGCGCGGGAATGAGACCATTTCGCGCTGAAGGTTTCATGAATGCGGCAGATGAGCGCTGGTGCGCCATGAGGCGGACACAGCCACGGCGGGGTCGCTTGACGCTCCCGCGCAGGCTAGGCTGTTACCGCCATCGGGGCGTGAATCGGGTCAGACCGGGGGACGGATGACGTCAGGCGAGACGACTTTTCCGGATCTGGCGAAAGCCGTCTGGTGGAAGCGGGGGACCGTCTATCAGGTCTATCCGCGCTCGTTCCAGGACACCAACGGCGACGGTGTCGGCGATCTCGCCGGCATCACGCGCCGCCTCGATTACCTCGCTTGGCTCGGCGTCGACGCCGTCTGGATCTCACCGATCTATCCGTCGCCCATGGCCGATTACGGCTATGACGTCGCCGATTATTGCGGCGTCGACCCGCTCTTCGGCAGCCTCGCCGATCTGGACGAGCTGGTCGCCCAGGCCCATGCCCGGCGGCTCAAGGTCATCCTCGATTTCGTGCCGAACCATTCCTCCATCGCGCATCCCTGGTTCACGGAGAGCCGCGCGTCGCGCGAGAATCCCCGCCGGGACTGGTACATCTGGCGCGATCCGGCGCCCGATGGCGGGCCGCCCAACAACTGGCTGAGCAATTTCGGCGGGCCGGCCTGGACCTTCGACGAGGCGAGCGGCCAGTATTACTACCATGCCTTCCTGGCCGAGCAGCCGGACCTGAACTGGCGCAATCCGGCCGTGCGGAAGGCGATGCACGACGTGCTGCGCTTCTGGCTCGACCGGGGGATCGACGGGTTCCGCGTCGACGTGATCTGGCACCTGATGAAGGACGAGGGCTTTCGCGACAATCCGGCCAACCCTGCCTTCCACCCCGAACAGCCGGAGATCAACCGGTTCGAGCAGGTCTATTCCGCCGACCGCCCGGAAGTGTTCGACATCATCGCCGGCATGCGCCGCGTGCTGGACGGTTACGACGACCGGGTCCTGATCGGCGAGATCTACCTGCCGATCGAGCGGCTGGTGGCCTATTATGGCCCCGGTCTGACCGGCGTCGATCTGCCCTTCAACTTCCAGCTCATCCAGACCCCGTGGCAGGCCGATGCCGTGGCGGCCCTGGTGGACGAGTACGAGGAGGCGCTGCCCCCGGGCGGATGGCCGAACTGGGTGCTGGGCAACCATGACCAGCCCCGCATCGCCGCGCGGATCGGCGAGGCGCAGGCGCGGATCGCGGCGATCCTCCTCCTTACGCTTCGCGGCACGCCCACGGTCTATTACGGCGACGAGATCGGCCTCGCCCATGTGGATATCCCGCCGGAGCGGATGCGCGACCCCTGGGGCTTCAACGAACCGGGCCATGGCCGCGACCCGGAACGGACCCCGATGCAGTGGGACGACACCGAACATGCCGGTTTCAGCGAAGCCGAACCCTGGCTTCCCCTGAGCGCCGACCGGGACAGGCGGCATGTGGAGGCCCTGCGCGACGATTCCACCTCGATCCTCACCCTTTACCGGCGGCTCCTGCATCTCCGTCGCGCCTATCTCGCTTTGGCGGTGGGAAGCTACCGCCGGCTCGATACGGACGGGCTCGAACACGTCCTCGCCTATGAAAGGGTGGAGGCCGGCGAGACCGTGCGGATCGTGCTGAACTTCTCGGCGTCACCGGTCCGGTTCCCCCTGGTGGGCGAATCAGGCTGGAGCGCTCTCCTCTCCACCCATCCCGAACGAGCCGATATCGGTACGTCCGAGGTACTCGACATGGCCGGAAACGAGGGCGTGATCCTGCTCAAACACCCGGATTGAAACCTCCCACGCCGAGGGAGGCGGAAAAAACTATCGCGGCGCGACATTTTCCCCGCGCCGCAGCAAACTGAACGTAGTATTAACCGACCCAGTGGCTTGAGTTGTGCATCGCGAAGAGCACGATCTGCCCTAGAGGTCTCCATCATATGCCGGCGACGACCACCTCCAGTGCCGACCTCGCCTCGCCGATTTTCGCCTCCGGCGCGGCCGACGCCGAGGTGATCCGGAGCCTCTCGCTCCAGCCGCGCATCCTCTACGCCACCCCGGAAATGTCGGATTTCGTGAAGACCGGCGGTCTGGGCGAAGTCGCCGGCGCCCTGCCCCGGTCGCTCCGCCGCCATTACGACGTCCGCGTGCTCATTCCCGGCTATCGCCAGGTGGTGGACCGGTTCGACCACATCCCCGTCGTCGCCCATCTGCGCGGCCATGCCGGCATCCCGCCCTGCGATCTCGGCCTCATCGAAACCGGGGACGGCCTCAAGGTCTACATCATCCTCAGCGCGGACCTCTACCAGCGCGACGGCACGCCCTATGGCGACGCGCAGGGGGATTTTCGCGACAACGACCTTCGCTTCGCGCGCCTCAGCCTCGCGGCGGCGGAACTCACCGGCGGGGTCGACCCGTCCTGGTCGGCCGACCTGCTTCACCTCAACGACTGGCAGACGGCGCTCGCCCCCGCCTATCTCGAATGGACCGGGCAGCGCGTCCCCAGCGTGCTGACGATCCACAACCTCGCCTATCAGGGCCTGTTCCCGAGCGATTCCCTCGGTCGCCTCGGCATCCCGGACGGGGCCTTCCAGATGGATGGCTGCGAGTTCTACGGGCATCTCTCCTTCCTCAAGGCTGGCATCTACTACGCCTCGCACGTCACCACGGTGAGCGAGACCTATGCCCGCGAGATCATGATGCCGGAATCCGGCTGCGGCCTCGACGGCCTGCTGCGCACGCGCGCCGCCCAGGGGCGGCTGGCCGGCATCCTCAATGGGATCGATGAGAGCTGGGACCCGCGCACCGATCCCCACCTCGCCACGCGGTTCGAGGCGGACGATTGGAAGGGCAAGCGCGCCAATGCCGAGACGGTGCGCCGGAAGTTCGGCCTCGCCGTGTCGCGCGGCCCGCTCTTCGCCATCGTCTCGCGCCTCGTCCATCAGAAGGGCATCGACCTCAGCCTCAGCGCGGCCGAGACCATCGTGGCCGAGGGCGGTCAGATCGTCGTCATCGGCGAGGGTGAGCGCCGCTTCGAGACCGCGCTCAGCGACCTCGCCCGCCGCCATCCGGATGCCGTCGGGGTCCATGTGGGGTTCGAGGAGAAGGAAGCGCGGCGGATGTTCGCCGGGAGCGACTTCCTGCTGATGCCCTCGCGTTTCGAGCCCTGCGGCCTCGCGCAGATGTACGCCCAGCGTTTCGGCTCGCTGCCGATCGTGCGCCGCACCGGCGGCCTCGCCGACACGGTGGAGGACGGGGTGACCGGCTTCACCTTCGGCGAAGCCTCGCAGACGGGTTTCCTCGGCGCCGTCCGCCGCGCCCTCGACACGTTCGGCGAGAAGAAGCGCCTCAACGCCATGCGCCGCCGCGCCATGTCCCGCTCCTTCACCTGGGACGGCGCCGCCATGGATTACTCGGCGCTCTACGCCCGGGCTTTGGGGAATGGCGGCGGTCTCCGCGCCCAGACTGTCTGAGAGTCGGTCTCCGACCGATCTTAGCGTCCGAACAGCCGATTTGCATTGTCTTCCAAAGCTTTACCTCATCCTGAGGTGCCGCGCAGCGGCCTCGAAGGAGCCCTCCAGGGATCGCTTCGGTCTCTGGAGGGCTCCCTCAAGGCCTCCGCTACGCTCCGGCGCCTCAAGATGAGGTGGTCGGTTTGGATGATCGACTTTCCCGTCAGCATCCGCTGAGCAATCCGATCAAACAGCCTCCAACACAAAAGGGCGCCGGTTCATCGAACCGGCGCCCTTTCTCATAGCATCCTGATAATACAGGCCGATCTCAGCCCTCGCGCACGAAGATGATCGTCCCGAGCGGCGGCGCCGAGAGCACCAGCGAATAGGGCTGGCCGTGGCTCTCCACGGCTTCCGCCTGGATACCGCCCATGTTGCCGACATTCGAACCGCCGTAGCGCTCGGAATCCGAGTTGATCGCCTCGCGATAGAACCCCGCCTCCGGTACGCCGATCCGGTATCCCTCACGCGGAATCGGCGTGAAGTTGGAGACCACCACCGCGACCTCCCCCGGTGACTTGCCCTTGCGGGCCCAGGCAATGACGCTGTTGTCCTGGTCGTCGGAGACCAGCCACTGGAAGCCGGCGGCCTCACAATCCCTCACGTGGAGGGCGGGCGTCGACGTGTAGAGGCGGTTCAGGTCGCGGACGAGATCCTTCACGCCGCGATGCAGAGGATCGTCGAGCAGGTGCCAGTCGAGGCTCTGGTTGTGGTTCCACTCTTTCTGCTGGCCGAACTCGCCGCCCATGAAGAGCAGCTTCTTGCCCGGATGGCCCCACATGTAGCCGAAATAGGCACGCAGATTCGCGAATTTCTGCCAGCGGTCGCCCGGCATCTTGTCCAGCAGCGAGCCTTTCCCGTGGACGACTTCATCGTGCGAGAGCGGCAGGATGAAGTTCTCGGAGAAGGCGTAGAGCAGGCCGAAGGTCAGGTCGTGGTGGTGATAGCGGCGATGGATCGTCTGCTTCGACATGAATTCCAGGGTGTCGTGCATCCACCCCATGTTCCACTTGAAGCCGAAGCCGAGGCCGCCCGTATAGGTCGGGTGTGACACACCCGGCCAGGACGTGGATTCCTCGGCGATCGTCATCGTGCCCGGCGCGTGGCTATAGGTCGCCTCGTTGGTCTTGCGCAGGAAGTTGATGGCGTCGAGATTCTCGTTGCCGCCGTATTGGTTGGGGATCCACTCGCCCTGCCGGCGCGAATAGTCGAGGTAGAGCATGGAGGCGACGGCATCCACGCGCAGGCCGTCGAGATGGTAGTGTTCGAGCCAGAACCGGGCATTGGCGGCCAGGAAGCTCGACACTTCCGTGCGGCCGAAATTGTAGATGTAGGTGCCCCAATCCTGGTGGAAGCCCTGGCGCGGGTCGGCATGTTCGTAGAGATGCGTCCCGTCGAACTGGCCCAGACCATGCGCGTCGAGGGGGAAGTGCCCCGGCACCCAGTCCAGCATCACGCCGATGCCGGCCTCGTGAGCCACATCGACGAAGGCCGCGAAATCGTCCGGCGTGCCGAAGCGGCTCGTCGGCGCGAACAGCGAGACCGGCTGGTAGCCCCATGAGCCGTCGAACGGATATTCCGTGATCGGCAGCATCTCGATATGGGTGAAGCCCATTTCCTTGACGTAGGGGATCAGGCGCTCGCCCAACTCCTTGTAGGTCAGGTAGCGGTTGCCCTCCTCGGCGACGCGTGCCCAGGAGCCGAGATGGACTTCGTAGATCGAGATGGCGGTGTGGCGCGGATCCTTCTCGCCCCGCGTCGCCATCCACTTGTCGTCGCTCCAGACGGGCGCGTTCGTGCCCTGGAGCACGGAAGCAGTCTCCGGCGGCTTCTGCGCCGCGAAGGCGACGGGATCGGCCTTCAGCGGTAGCAGCGAACCGTCGGCCCCACGAATCTCGAACTTGTAATGGGCTCCTGCGGCGAGGCCCGGAACGAACAATTCCCAGATGCCGCCATTCTGCCAGAGCCGCATCGGGTGGCGTCGGCCGTCCCACTCGTTGAAATCGCCGACGATGCTCACCCGGCGGGCATTCGGCGCCCAGACCGCGAAGCGGAACCCGGCGATGCCATCGAGTTCCATGGATTGGGCGCCGAGCACCCGATAGGTCACGTCGCTGCCGATTTCGCGCAGGTTGTCGATGTCCTGCTGGTGCAACGATGAGCCGAAGCTGTAGGGGTCATGGCGCGGACGCTCGGTACCGTCCCAGCCTTCCACGGCCAGCTCATAGAGCGGCCGTCCCTGGCTCTCGACCCGGGCGACGTAGAACCCGTCCTGATGACGCCGCTCGAACGGGATGCGCTTGCCCGCGGTGAGAAGGGAGGCCGACTTCGCCTCCGGTAGGATGACACGCACCTCCCAGAGGCCGGGGCCGATCTGGTGAGGGCCGAGCACCGAGAACGGATCGCCGTGATCCGCCCTCATCACAGCGGCGACCGCGTCCGGATGGACGCCCTGAACGGTCGACGTATCGGCATCGGCCTGGCGGGGACTCCCCGACGCGGCCGAGCGGGCCGCGATCCGTTCGGACCGCTTCCGCTCCTGCTCGGACGTCTTCGCCAGGCTCTCGTCGATATCCGTCATTCAAACGCCTCTCTTGGTGTCGTCCAGAATTGTGAGAACCCCACGGGCTGGGATTTCGATCCAATCCGGCCGGTTATTGGCCTCGTAATCGACCTCGTAGAGCGCCTTCGCCAGGAGCGAGAGCGCGAGCAGCCGCGTCTCGGTCTCCGGGTCGGTCACTGCCGCACGGCTGGTCGAAGCCACGCCGCGGTAGGCATCGAGGAACGCGGCATCGATCATGCCACGCCAGGCGATGGACGCGTTGCGAGCCCGGTCTTCCGAATCAGCGAACCGCGCCGCGATCTCGCGGGTGACGGTCTCGGCCCCATAGGCGAAGGAGCGCAGCATCCCGGCGACGTCGCGCAGCGGCGTCGACTTGGCGCGGCGCTCATCGGCCGGGCGAGCGGGCTCACCCTCGAAGTCGATGATGATGAGGTCGCTCTCGGAGGCGAGAACCTGGCCGAGGTGGAAGTCCCCGTGGATCCGGGTCTTCGTTGCCCCAACCGGCGGACGCGACGTCATGTCCTCGATCAACAGCTCGACTTCGCGGCGGCGACCGGCCAGCTCGGTGATCGCCGTGCTGGAGGTGCGGCCCGCCAGGGCGTCGAGGGCACGGAAGGCCCTCTCGCCCATCCGGCGTGCATCCTCTCCGAGGTCGCGCAGATCGTCATGCGTGAACGGTTCGGGCGCGAAAGCCGGGTCGTCGGTCTCGATGGCGAAGGCGTTGTGGAGCTCGGCGGTGCGGCGGCCGAGGAGTTCGGCCCAACGCAGATGCGGGGCGAAGGCTTCGGTCGGCTCCGGCGCCTCGCTCTCGGGAGCGAGCACGACGGTATCGAAGTCGCGGCGTAAGCCCTCCAGCATGAGGGTCCAGGCATCGCCCTGGTTCGGCACGAAGGCCTGGAGCACGGCGAGCGCCGTCCGTGTCCCGTCCCCGTCCACGTGCTCGACGACGCCGAGCAGGGCCGGAGTGTTGGCGAAGCCCGCCTGCTCGGTGAGGAACCGGCCGACCTCGATCTCGGGATGCACCCCCGTCTGCATGCGGCGCAGGAGCTTGAGCATCATCTTCGAGCCGATGGCGATCGAGGTGTTGCTCTGCTCCGCGTTCAGGCTGCGGACTTCCGCCAGATCCACGGCGACATCGCGATCGAAGGCCGAGGTATGGGAGAAGACGAGCTTGCCGGTCTCTGTCGGCAACTCGACGCCGTTGCGCATGCCGTCGATCAGGGCGACCGAGAAGGCCGGCGAAGCGGACGCTCCGAACAGCAGGCCCGTGCGCGGTCCGCGACGGACGCGGGCGACCGCATGCGACAGCAGCGTCTCGTCCTCGCGGCCCTCATCGACCCCGAGGGGCACGAAGTAATCCTGGCGCTCGCCATTGGCGAGATGCACCGCCACGCGCGGCAGCAGGAAGCGGGTGAAGCCGCCGGCATCCTTGAGGGTGGCGCTGTCGATCACCGAGACCGACTTGATGCGGGTTCCCTTGGCGCCGAACCAGCGGCGGGTGCCGATGAAGCGCGGCGCCACGGTGCGTTCGAAGGCGGTCCGCTCGCGGCCGGCCATGAGGGTCTCGACACCGCCGGTGAGGACCAGGGTGAAGAGCTCCGGTGTCTCCGGCTGCGGGCCGATCTCCCCGGCATTCGCCGCGTTCAGCGAGAACCAGTAGAACCCGTAGGACGGCAGGGTCAGCAGGTAGGGCAACTCGCCGATGGCCGGGAATTCCGAACCGCCGGTCAGCTCGATCGGCACGGCGCTGCGGAACTCGGACAGGTCCAGCTGCACGGCCTGCGGCGCGCGGGACAGGTTGGCGACGCAGAGGACGCGCTCCCCCTCGAACTCGCGGATCCAGGCCAGCACCTTGCGGTTCGTCGGATACAGGAACTGCATGCCGCCGCGCCCGAGGGCGACCGAGTTGTTGCGGATCGCGATCATGCGGCGCGTCCAGTTCAGCAGGCTCGTCTGCGACTGGGTCTGCGCCTCGACGTTGATCGCGTCGAAGCCGTAGATCGGGTCCTGCACCGAAGGCAGGAAGAGCTTGGCCGGGTTGGCGCGGGAGAAGCCGCCGTTACGGTCCGGAGACCATTGCATCGGGGTGCGCACGCCGTCGCGGTCACCGAGATAGATGTTGTCGCCCATGCCGATCTCGTCGCCGTAGTAGAGCACCGGCGTGCCGGGCATCGACAGGACGAGGGACTTCATCAGCTCGATCTTGCGGCGGTCGTTCTCCAGCAGCGGAGCCAGACGGCGGCGGATGCCGAGATTGATGCGGGCGCGGCGCTCGGCGGCATAGAACGACCAGAGGTAATCGCGCTCCTCCGCCGTGACCATTTCGAGGGTGAGCTCGTCATGGTTGCGCAGGAAGATGGCCCACTGACATCCCTCGGGGATTTCCGGGGTCTGGCGCATGATGTCGGTGATTGGGTGCCGGTCCTCGCGGGCGATCGCCATGTACATGCGCGGCATCAGCGGGAAGTGGAACGCCATGTGGCATTCGTCGCCGTCGCCGAAATACTGCGCGGTTTCCTCCGGCCACTGGTTGGCTTCCGCCAGCAGCATGCGGTCGGGATAGCTCGCGTCGAGGGCGGCGCGGATCGCCTTGATGACCGTGTGGGTCTCCGGCAGGTTCTCGCAATTCGTGCCGTCGCGCTCGATCAGGTAGGGGATCGCGTCGAGCCGCAGGCCGTCGACGCCCATGTCGAGCCAGTAGCGCATGACCTCGATCACGCCCTCCAGCACGGCGGGGTTGTCGAAGTTGAGATCCGGCTGGTGGCTGTAGAACCGGTGCCAGAAATACTGCTTGGCGACCGGGTCCCAGGTCCAGTTCGAGGTCTCGGTGTCGAGGAAGATGATGCGCGTGTCGGAATACGGCGTGTCGGTGTCCGACCAGACGTAGAAATCGCGCTCAGGGCTGCCGGCCGGCGCCTCGCGGGCGCGCTGGAACCAGGGATGCTGGTCCGAGGTGTGGTTGATGACGAGCTCGGTGATGACGCGCAGGCCACGGTCATGCGCGGCCTCCACGAACTTCCGGAACTCCTCCATCGTCCCGTAGGACGGATTCACGTCGCGGTAATCGCCGATATCGTATCCGTCGTCGCGCAGGGGCGACGGATAGAACGGCATCAGCCAGATGGCGGTGACGCCGAGGTCCCGCACGTAATCCAGTTTCTGCGTCAGGCCCTCGAAATCGCCGATCCCATCGTTGTTCGAGTCGAAGAACGACTTGACGTGGATCTGGTAGATGATGGCGTCACGGTACCATTGCGGATCGCTACGATCGATCATCGCGTCGTTGCCTCATGCGTCGGGTTCAAGGGCGTGTTCGGCTTCGCGGCGCGCGCCCTTCGCCGAAACGAAGGGCTTGGCCGCGTCGGCCGCAGCTTTGGCACCAGCTTCTGGGCGACAACGCGACGGACGGCTGAAAACTCGAAGTTTTGTGCTGACACGCGGGCGGCTACTCCGCAACCCGCTGGGGTGCGCGCAGCCGCCAGACGATGACGGACCGCTCCGCCGGATCGAGGGCGATGCGGTGGGACTTGCCGCGCAGCTCGAACTTGTAGCCGAGCAGCAGGTCCTCCACCTCGACGGCGCCGTGGTCGGGCTCTCCGAGGAGCCAGAGCGGTACCTCGTAGGTGCATTCCTGGCGGTTCTTCGGATCGAGATTGACCATCACGAAAATGCAATTGTCGCCCTCGGGCGTCGCCTTGGCGTAGGCGACGATCTGGTCGTTATAGGCCGCCGTGAAGGTGATGTTGCGGAAGTCCCAGAGCGCCTGGTTCTCCTGCCGGATGCGGTTGAGCTTGATGATGTGCGCGCGGATGTTGCCCGGCGCATGGTAATCCCAGGCCTTCAGCTCGTACTTCTCTGAATTGAGATATTCTTCCTTGCCGGGATAAGGTGCTGCCTCGCACATCTCGAAGCCGTTATAGATGCCGTAGACCGAGGACAGCGTCGCCGCCAGGGTCGCCCGCACGATGAATCCGGCGCGGCCGCTGGTCTGGAGGTAGACCGGATTGATGTCCGGCGTGTTGGCGAAGAAGTTCGGCCGGTAATATTCGCCCATCTCGCCGGCGAGCTCGGTCGAGTAGTCGATGAGCTCCTGCTTCGTGTTGCGCCAGGTGAAGTAGGTGTAGCTCTGCTGGTAGCCGGCCTTGGCGAGCTTCTTCATCATCTTCGGCCGGGTGAAGGCCTCGGCGAGGAAGATCACGTCGGGATAGCGGGCATTCACCTCGGCGATCATCCATTCCCAGAACGGGATCGGCTTGGTGTGGGGGTTGTCGACGCGGAAGATTCGGGCGCCGAGTTCGGCCCAGCCCATGACGATGTCGCGCAGTTCGATCCAGAGCGAGGGCAACGCGCCGCCGTAGAAGTGGACGTTGGAAATGTCCTCGTACTTCTTCGGCGGGTTCTCGGCGAATTTCAGAGTGCCGTCGGGGCGCCACTCGAACCATTCTGGGTGGTTCTTGATCCACGGGTGGTCGGGCGAGCACTGGATCGCGAAATCGAGCGCGATCTCCATGCCGTAGGCGTGGCTCGCGGCGACCAGCCGGCGGAAATCGTCGAGGGTGCCGAGTTCGGGATGCACCGCCTCGTGCCCGCCCGCCTCCGAACCGACCGCATAGACCGAGCCGACATCGCCTTCGAGCGCCGTGAGGGTGTTGTTCTTGCCCTTGCGGTTGGTCTTGCCGATCGGGTGGATGGGCGTGAAGTAGAGCACGTCGAAGCCGAGTTCCCGGATCTCGGGCAGACGCCGGATCACGTCGTCGAACGTGCCGTGGCGGTTGACGTCCATGGATTGCGAGCGCGGGAAGATCTCGTACCAGGCCGAGAACCGGGCCGCGAGGCGGTCGGCGATCACCGGCACGTTCACCGGGTAGCGCGAGCGGTTGACCCGGTCGGCATGCTTGCGGATCAGGGACGCGGTCTCGGGGGCGAGGATGAGATCGAGCTGCGCTGCCGATCCGGTCTTCTCCGCCCCGAGGGCCGAGACGATGGCCTGGAGCCGGGCCTGGTCCTGGCCGGTGGCGAGGTCCGCCGCCCCCTGCACGAAGCTGACGCCCTCGATGGTCTCGAGGCGCACGTCGACGCCCGCGTCCCGCTTCTTCAGCGTGTCGCGGATCCAGGACGAGAAGGCATCGCGCCAAGCCTCGATGGTGAATTCGTAGCGGGCATTGTGTTCGAGGGGGAAGGAGCCGCTCCAGCGGTCGTTGTCCACGAACACCATGCGGTCTCGGCGCCATTCCTCCTCGCCGACGACGCGCGACAGGATCGCGGCGTCGATGATCTCGTGGCCGTCGCTGAAGATGTCGGCGGAGACCGCCACCTGCTCGCCGACCACGCGCTTGACCGGCGAACGGCCCCCGTCGATCTCGGGCGAGACCGCCTCGATGACGACGCGGCCTTCGCCCGACGGCGTGGAGGGAGCGGGGGGCTTTGCCACCACCCGCCGCTCGGCGGCGAGGATGCGGATCTCACCGGGCGCGAGGTCGAGGCTCGTGCCGGGGAGGAACTCGATCGGCTCCGCCTCGGGGGTGAGGTCCTTGAAGCGGCCGAGCATCCCGCCTGTCCGTGCCACCAGCGGCCCGGCATCCACCGCCACCGCCACGGGGCCGGGATTGAACAGGACGAGGGTGGCGTGGCGTGCCGAAGCGCCGTGTCCGGTGTCGAATTTCAGCAGCGCCACATAGGCCGCATCCGGCGCCGAGATCCGCGACTGCGCACCCTCGACATTGGCGGAAGCGAGGCTGGCCTTCAGGGCGTTGATCGCCGTGACATAGCCAGAAATGTCGATGCCGGTGTCGGTTTCGCGCGAATCGGGATTGGTCTCGACCACATGCAGGGCGCGGCGGTAGCCCCATTCGTAGCCGATGGGCAGGAGCACGCCGGCCGAGAAGAACGCGGCCAGGGCGTAGCGCGCCTTGAGGCGGCGCGCGATGGCGTCCGGCCCACCGGAAAGCCCGCCCGCGAGGCGGGGCATGTCGTGGTTCTCGGGGAAGGCGATGGAGGGGGCGATCACGCGCAGGCGGTCGTATTGTTCGAGCGCCCACGGCGCCTTCAGGTCCCACCAGGCGAAGGAATTGAACAGGTAGTCGAACCCGGCGCCCGCCGTGGCCTGGGCCTCCTCGAAGGTGCAGCCCAGGGTCTCGGCGGCGAACAGGCAATCGGGCTCCAGCGCCTTGGCGGCGCCGATGAGCGAGCGCCAGACATCCGGCGGCACCTTGTAGGCGGCGTCGCAGCGGAACCCGCCGACACCGAGATCCTGCATCCGGTTGATGTAGCCGGCCCAGAGCCGGGTCAGCTCTTCCCGAGCACCGGCCGAATGATAGTTCAGCTCGGCGAGGTCGCCCCAGACCGTGCGGATCGACGGATCGTCCGGGTCGACGGCGGCGGGGCTCTCGATGTTGCCGGCCTCGTCGCGCAGGAACAGGTCCGGCCGCTCCCGCGCCAGGGGGCCGTCCTTGGCGGTGTGATTGATGACGAGGTCGGTCATCACCCGGATGCCGTGCGCGGCGGCGGCGGCGCAGAAGCGGCGGATCTGCTCATCGTCCGAGGTGCCGTCATCGTCGCGGAAACGCTCGTCGAGCCTTTCCGGGTCGGAGACCGCATAGAGGCTGCGCGAGCCGCCGGTCTGGTGGAACGGATTGAGGTAGATCCAGTCGAAACCCATCCCGGCGATGCGGGGAAGCTCCGCCGTCCAGGCCGAGACCTTTCCGACGAGGAGGGGGAACAGGTTGTAGATGCGCGGCCCCTCGGCCCGCGGGGCGCGGCCCGCAGGCAGCGCCACGGTTCCGGCTTCGGTCCGCGCGGCGGAGATCTTGGCTGGGCTCGGCGCGTTCATGCGTACTCCGTTCATTTGAATAGCGTGTCCCCGTCTCCCGAAGGAGCCTCCCGCGCGGCGGCGGGTGAGGTGGGGATGGGCGGTCCCCGTCGAGGACCGCCCTTCAGGGTTCGGCTGCCGTCCCGAACTCGGGCTCAGGCGATCCGCTTCAGGACTGCGTAGGGCAAACGCGCGAACAACCGGCCGAGATCGACCGATGTTCCCTCCGGCTGCACCTCGGCCCCCGACATCAGGTCGACCCAGCGGCTCTCCGCCGGCACCGGCAGAGTGGTGCCGGAGAAGGCCTCGCCCGACCATGCCGCATCGTCGACGAGGCCGGAGACGAGTCGCGGCACGGCGACGAGAAGGTCGCCCTCACCGCTTGTGGCATCGGACCGTGTGAATGCGATGACATGGGCGCTCAACCGGCCTTCTGCGGTCACCGCCAGATGGTCGGCATCCGCGTAGAAGCTGGGTCGCTCCGCACGGTCGGCAAGGAGGCGCGCGAGCGTCGCCTGCTTGACCCGCCCGTCCGGCCAGTGATCGAGCAAGCCGGCGATGTCGGCGCTCCCGTTCAGGGCTTCGGCACGGGCCGTATAATCCACGGGGCGACGGTTATCCGGGTCCACGAAGGAGAAGTCCCAGAATTCCGTCCCCTGGTACACGTCGGGCAAGCCCGGAAGCGTGGCCTTCAGCACCGTCCGGCCGAGGCCGGCGATCATGCCGAGATGGGCGAGCCGGCGCGCGATCGGACGCATGAGCGTCATGAACTTCGCGCCCGGCGCGATCAGGCCGGCGAAGAACCGCTTGACCGCCGCCTCGTACTGCTCGTCCACATTGACCCAGCTCGATCGGCGCTTGCCCTCGCGAAGGGCCTTTTCAGAGTACGCGTCGAGACGTTCGCGGAATTCCGCGATGGCGGCCTCGTCGTCCCCGTCCAGCAATTCGAGCGGCCAGGCGCCGAGAATGGCCTGCAGGAACATCCACTGATCGTTGGCGTCGGGCGCGGGGCCCTCCTCCATGGCGGTGAGATGGGTCCGGGCCGACTGGCCGAGGATGGTCCAGGCCTCGGCCCACACCTCCGGGATCTCGGACAGGGCAAGGAGGCGCGAGCGGGCATCCTCGCCGCGCTTGGTGTCGTGGGTCGCCGTGGTGATCATGGCGTTCGGCCAGTCGCGGGCCCGCGCCGCCTGGAGCGCGTGGAAATGCTCCAGATCGATCCCGTATTCGCCCGGATCGCCGCCGACCTCATTGAGGGCGAGCAACTCGGAGAACCGGTAGAACAGCGTGTCTTCCAGGCTTTTCGCCATGACCGGCCCGGTCAGCTGCTGGAACCGGCGACGGAACCGCAGGATGACGGCGGGATCGGGCCGCCCCGGCCCGCCGGAATCGACCCGCCCCAGCAGAGCCTGTGAGGCGAAATCGTGGACCGACCTGTCCGGCAGGGCGCTCCAGCGCTTGGCCTTGGCCACCGCGCCCTCGATCAGGCGGATATCCTCGCCCTCGACATCGCTCTCGTCGAGATCGCCCGGCAGATAGGAGCGGTAGGTGGGAAAGCGCGCGATGATCTCGATCAGCGCGCGGCGGATGGCGTTCACCGAGAAGTCGCGCGTGCGCCGGTCCGCATCGGCGATCCGCTTCAAGTCGGCGGTGAGCACTTCGAGCTCGCTGGCGAAGCTGATCTCGAGGATCTCCGCCTTGGCCGCCCGGAGCTGTGCCTTGTAGGGCTCGTCCATGCCGGTGGCCCAGCGATAGAACCGGGTGATCCTGGTGTGCTTCTCCTGGTCCACCAGGATGCCGTCGAGCTGGTTCAGCACGTCGTAGCCGGTGGTTCCGGCGACGGGCCAGGGCCGCAGCTTCTCGCCGGGTTCGAGGATCTTCTCGACCACGACGTAGAAGCCGGGGCCGACCGCGCTCTGCAGGGCGCGCGCATAACCCTGCGGGTCGGCGAGACCGTCGATATGGTCGATCCGCAGCCCGTCGATCCGCCCCTCGGAGATGAGGCGGAACACCGTCTCGTGCGAGCGGTGGAAGATGTCGGATTTCTCCACGCGCAGGCCCGCGAGGCCGTTCACGTCGAAGAAGCGACGGTAGTTGATGTCGCTGGCCGCCACGCGCCAATGGGCGAGGCGATAGGATTGCTGCTCGAGAAGCCGGTGGAGCGGCCCGAAACTGTCGGGCCGTCCCTCGAAACCGTTGAGCAGGGTCAGCGTGCGGTCAATGGCCTTGGCGATGGCGGGCGAGGCCTCCACCGCGTCGGCGAGCCGGCGCTTGAGGTGGTCGGCCTCCTCCGGGAAGCCCCGGCGGCGCTCCGCATTCGTCTCCTCGCTCATCAGCCGCAGCCGCTCGGAGACGGCCAGCACCTCGGCCGCCGCATCGTCGCCGATCTCGCCATGCGCCGCCAGGGCGCGGTTGAGGATCGACGGATATTGCAGCGGGCAGATCGGGAATTGATGCTCGTAGTGCCAGACGCTGAAGGCGCCGGCGGCGTCGTCGTATTTCAGGTCGAGCGTGCCGTGTTCGAGGGCCTCGCCGTAACGGTCGCCCAGGAACGGGATGACGAGGTTGTTGCGCGCGCCCTGTCGCTGCCAGTCGATGTCGAAGGCATGCGAGAGCGGCGAGAGATCGCCCCATTCGAGGACGGAGAGCCACCACGGATTGTCGGCCCCGCCGACGCCCATATGGTTGGGCACGATGTCGAGGAGCAGCTTCAGGCCGTGCCGCTGCATCACGTCGGAGAAGTGGACGAAGCCCTCTTCGCCGCCGAGTTCCGGATTGATCGTCGAATGGTCGACGATGTCGTAGCCATGGGTCGAGCCGGGTCGCGCCTTCTGGATCGGCGAAGCATAGACGTGGCTGATGCCGAGTTTGGCCAGATACGGCACGATCCGCTCGGCATCGGCGAAGGTGAAGTCCTTGTGGAATTGCAGCCGGTAGGTGGCGCGCGGCGGCGGCGAGGCGAGACGCGCCGCTCCCGAACGGGGGCCGCGTTCCTCGGCCGACAGCGCGGCGGCGAGCTTTGCCAGCGGACCGCCCGGCGCCGCGATGGCCTCCAGGCTGCGGTCGAGCTTGCGCCGCCAGTTCGGATAGCCCTCCGTCGAGCCCGGCACGTTGGCCTGGCTCAGTTCCGAGATGACGTCCTCGTACTGCACCGCCGTCAGCATCGAGGGCGCCCGTGCGAGGTAGCGCGCCGCCGCTTCGAACGGCGCCGTCTCGGGCACGTCGTAGCCCGGCAGCAATTGCTCGGAGGCCAAAGCCTCGGTGAGACGGGCGCGCTCGGTGACGCGCTCGCGCCGCTCCGCTTCCGCCCGCTCGGCGTCGTAGAGGCCCAGCGCTTGGCGAGTGTCGGTATCGACGCCACGCCACCAGCCGACGAAGGTCGGCAGGTCATGCGTGGTAATCGCCGTCAACGCGTCGCGCGGATAGGCGCCGGGTCCCTTGAACCGGCCGCCATGCTCGCGCTCGAAGGCGAGGATGCGGTAGCTCAGGATGCCGGCCTGCATCAGCGCGTCTGAGAAGCCCTCCGGCGCGGTGCCGAGATCCTCGGCGATGACGAGACACTTGGCCCGGTGGCTTTCGAGCCGCAGGACCGCGAGCATGGGCTCGAACGGCATGGCGACATAGGCCCCATCCTTCGCCGATCCGGTGACCGGGATGAGGAAGAGCCGGGCGAGCTGGAACGCGTGGTCGATGCGGATCGCACCGGCATGGCGCATGTTCGCCTGGACCAGAGCGCGGAACGCCGCGAGCCCGTTGCGCTCCATTTCGAGGGGGTGGAACGCCGGCAGGCCCCAATCCTGCCCCTTGGGCGCCAGCAGATCGGGCGGCGCTCCGATGGAAACGCCATTGGCGAAGCGCTCGGGATGCGACCAGACTTCCGACCCGCCGCGGTCGGCGCCGACGGCGAGGTCACGGTAGAGGCCGAGCCGCATCCCGCTTTCGAGGGCGGCCTTCGACGCATCGGCCAATTGGCGATCGGCGAGGTATTGCAGCCAGATATGGTAGGTGACGGCCTCGGCGTGGGCCATCGCGAACGCCTCCACCGCCGGTGTCCCGGCGCGGCGCATCTCCTCCGGCCAGTCGCCGGACCAATAGGCGCCAAGCGCCTTGTAATGGGCGGACAGGGCCTCGAACGTCCCGTGGGCTTCGAGATCCGCCCCGCCCTCCTCGCGGAAGGCCGAGAAGGCGGGGTCCTGCCCCGCGCGAGCCGGGGATTCCTGCCAGAACGCCTCCAGCACGGGGGACAGCACGCCCCAGATGCCGGGATGGTCCACCAGGGTCGCGGCCTGAAGACCGGCGATGTCGGTGGCCTTGTCCGCCAGTAGCGCGGCGGCACGCGAATTGGTGAAACCGGGCAACGCGCCGGGTTCGATGAACAGGGTCTCCAAGAATAAGCGCGAGGACGGCGAATAGGGCGAGATCTTGCTGCGATCCGATTCGAACAGCGCATGGACCGGGCTCAGGCCCAGGAACGAGGCACCGCGAATGCCGGCATCCCGTGCGGCGCGGCCCGCATCGGCGTAGCTGCCGATGCCGAGGTTGTGCGGCGAGCGCAGGCCATAGAGCTGCGCGGCGAGGCCCCAATCCCGCGCGCCCTCGTCTGCATAGGCGGCGGGGCGCCAGCAACGCTGCGGCGCAGAGATGACCCAGGCTTCCGATTTCCGCTCGCCGAGCGCCACGGTGAGCCGGTGGTAGCCCGGCGTCAGGGGCGGCAACTCGATACGGGGTTCACCAGCGCCGGTGATCGACGCCCTCCCCTCCCGCGCGAGGCCGCGCTCGTCGACGAGGCGCCACGACACGGCGCCGTGCGCCTCCGCGGCCTGAAGCGGGATCGTGGAGGCACGCCGCGCTTCGACCGGGTTCAGAGACGGGACGAGCCCGAGCCGGACGGATTCGACCTCCGCGAGGCTGCTCGCGATCTCGTCGTCGTTGCTCGCCGGGAAGCCCAGGGCGGCGACCATGCCGCGCCGGGTCTCGATATCGGTCGCCACGGGCTGGCCGAACGCGTCGGTATAGCCCGATGCGATGCCGAGGAGGTCGGCCAGGCGTTCGAGATCGCGGCTCATCGGGCGGCTCCCGTCAGCACGATACCCGTCCAGGTGGGAAGCTCGATCTCGCTGCCCGTATGACCGTTCGACCAGATCACCTGACCTCCATGGGAATCGACGGCGAGGGGATCCGCGCCGAAATTGGCAACGAAGCGCAGGGTTCCCCCCGCATAGCGCCACGTCACGTCGAGGGAATCCGGGGACGGCCGGGTCACGTCGGCCCCGAGATATTGCGTCTTCGTCAGGGGCACGACGGATTGGTGCCGGATCTGCAGCAGGTTGCGGGTGTCGGCCCAGACACCGCGATGGGGCTGCCGCTCCGGCTCGGACCAGTCGAGCTTCGAATCGAGGAAGGTCTGTTCCGCCGTGGGATCGGGGATGACCGACGTGTCGTCCGCGAAGGCGGCGAAGCTCTTGAACTCGCGACGACGCCCCTCGCGCACGGCTTTGTTGAGCTCCTCGTCCGGCGCGAAATCGACGAAGAAGAGGAACGGCGTCGTGGCCGACCATTCCTCGCCCATCCACAGCATCGGAATCTGCGGAGCGAGCAGGAAGCCGGCGCGGGCGAGGCTGAGCTTGTCTGGGTCGCTCAGCGCGCTCAGACGCTCACCGAGGGCACGGTTTCCCACCTGATCGTGATTCTGGAGGAAGGTGACGAAGGCCGATGGCGGCAGATGGGAAGAGGGCTCGCCGCGCGGATGATTGTCGAGGCTCGGGAACGGCTCGCCCTGATAGGCGAAGCCTTCCGCGAGGCAGCGGGCGAGATGCTCCACCGGCTTGTCGGCGAAGCTGACGTAATAGCCCGCATCCTCGCCGGTCAGCAGCACATGCCAGCAATGGTGGAGGTCGTCGGCCCATTGCGCCGTGTGCTGGAGCGGCTGGGCGTTGTCGTCGCGTTCGAGCCAGCGGGCCTGATTGGCCTCGTTCTCGAGGACGAGATGGATGTGCCGTCCGGGCAGGCGCGCGCGGATCGTCTCGGCGAGCTCGCCGATGAAGTGCTTGGGCGAATCGTCCAGAATGGCGTGGACCGCATCGAAGCGGATGCCGTCGAAATGGTATTCTTCCAGCCAGTAGAGCGCGTTCTCGATGAAGTAGTCGCGCACGACCTTACCGCTGGTCTCGCCGTCGAAGTTGATGCCGGCGCCCCAGGGCGTCTGATGACGCTCGGTGAAGAAGGTCTTGGCATAGGCGTGGAGGTAATTCCCGGCCGGGCCGAAATGGTTGTAGACCGCGTCGAGGAAAACCATCAGCCCGAGCGAATGGGCCTTGTCGATCAGGTGCTTGAGCTCGTCCGGGCGTCCGTAGACGGCGTCCGGAGCGTAGGGCAGCACGCCGTCATAACCCCAGTTCCGGGTGCCCTTGAAATCGGCGAGCGGCAGAAGCTCGATGGCGGTGACCCCGAGATGAGTCAGGTCCTCGAGCTTGGCCTCCAGCGCAGCATAGGTGCCCTCCGGCGTGGCGGTGCCCACATGCAGCTCGTAGAGGACAGCCTCTTCCCAGGGACGGCCCGTCCATTCTCCGTCGCTCCAGTCGAACGCCTTCGGATCGATCACCTCGCTGAGATCCGACACGTCGTCGGGCTGGAAGCGCGAGGCGGGATCCGGCACCACGAGGTCGCCGTCGATGCGGAAACCGTAGCGGGCGCCCGGACGGACGTCCGGCACGGTGGTGCGGCGCCAGCCTTCGCCGGCCTCTGGGATGGGATGCTCGGCCCCGTCGACCACGAGGGCGACGTCCTTGGCCGTGGGTGCCCAGAGGGCGAAGCGCACGCCGTCCGCCGCGATGGCGGCACCGAAGTTCATGTCGTGTGTGCGCCGCATCAGACCGCCATCTCGCTCATTGGGAAACCTCGCGGCGGAGTCGCACCCGCCTGCGGTGAGAAGGCTGTCCGCGGTGCTCTGGTTCCCTCACCGAACAGCTTCGCTTGCGACGTAATGCGCGGGTCGCGGCGGACAACCGCCGGGCAGAGAAGTTTTATGTGCAGCGCGCCATTGATCCATGATTGTGCCCGTTCCGGCGGCGCGATGCATCGGTAAGCGCCACATGCACGTTGATGAGCGTCGCCTCGCCGATCAGCTGGCGGCAAACCTCAAGGGAGACAGCGCATGAGCCGCGGATATCCGTCCATGACCGCCTTGCTGGGTCTGCTCGCCGTGGCGGGCTACCAGAACAGGGACAAGATCGCCGAGTTCCTGGGCGGCACGTCGAACAAGAGCGCGGCTCCGGGCACGCCGGGAGCCGTCACCGATGGCCAGAGCGGCCTCAATCAAAGCGGGCTCGGCGGCATCCTCGGCCAGCTGGGAAGCGCCCTAGGCGGTGCGGGCGCGGGCGGCCTCCTCGGCGGTGGCTTGAACGAACTCGTCGAGCGGTTCACCCAGAACGGCCACGGCGAGACGGCGTCGTCCTGGGTCAACCAGGGTCCGAACCAGGAGATCGCGCCGCAGAACCTCGAAAAGGCGATCGGCCCGGACATCCTGGCGACCCTCGCGCAGCAGACGGGACTGACCCGCGAGGAATTGCTGTCCCGCCTGTCGCGCGACCTGCCGCAGGCCATCGACCGCTACACACCCGATGGCCGCGTGCCGGCCTGAGGCGTTGCCTCCTCCCGGGCGCGCTCCGCCCGGGAGGATCGATGAGGGTCAGAGCAGCGTGCCGCGCAGGATCAGCATCGCCACCGAGAAATAGATGACGAGGCCGGTGACATCGACGAGCGTCGCCACGAAGGGCGCCGAGGCCGTCGCCGGATCGAAGCCGAGGCGCTGGAGCACGAAGGGCAGCATCGATCCCGTCAGCGAACCGAAGGTGACGATCCCCACCAGGGCGGCCCCCACCGTCGCCGCCACCAGCATCCAATGCTCGCCGTAATCGTAGAGCCCCGCCTTCTGCCAGACGACGATGCGAATGACACCGATCGTCCCCAGGATCGCGCCCAGCAGCAACCCGGTGGGCACTTCCCGCAGGGCCACCCGCCACCAGTCGCGCAGGCGGACCTCGTGGAGCGCCAGCGCGCGGATGAGGAGCGAGGTCGCCTGACTGCCCGAATTGCCGCCCGAACTCATGATGAGCGGGATGAACAGGGTGAGGACGATGGCCTTCTCCAGCTGCCCCTCGAACCCCTGCATCGCCGTGGCCGTCATCATCTCGCCGAGGAACAGGGCACAGAGCCAGCCGGCGCGCTTCCGGATCATCGTGCCGAAGCCGATATCCATATAGGGCTCGGGCAGGGCCTCCATGCCGCCGAAACGCTGGACGTCCTGCGTCTGCTTCTCGACCATGGCGTCGATCATGTCGTCCACCGTGACGATGCCGATGAGGTGGCCCACCGCATCCACCACCGGCAGGGCCAGCAGATCGTATTTCGAGATCAGCCGCGCCGCCTCCTCGCGGCTGGCGGTGGGCGAGACGGCGAGCGGCCGCCGGCCGGCGGCGACGCTGAGGACGTTGTCGTCGGGATTGCCGGAGATCAGCCGGCGCAGGGGCACGGCCTTCGTCAGCGCCTGGGTGCGCGGGTCGAGGACGAAGATCGCGTAGATCGTCTCGCGGGTCTTCTCGACGGTACGGACATGGTCGAGGGTCTGCTGCACCGTCCAGTTGCCCGGCACGCTGACGAATTCCGTGGTCATCAGCGAGCCCACGCTCTCCTCGCCATAGGCGCTGAGCCGGTCGATCGTGCCGCGCGTCTCCGCATCGAGGCGCGCCCTCAGATCGGAGCGGCCCGGCTCCTCGATCTCGCGGAACACGTCCGTCACCCGGTCCGCCGACATGCCGGACAGGTAGGACGCGACCCGGTCGCGCGGCAGCATCTCGATGATGTCGGCGGCGAGGTCGAGTTCCGGCTGGTCGAGTACCTCCACCGCCCGGTCATGGGGCAGCCCGAGCAGGATTGCGGCGGCGACCTCGGGTGCCTCCTCGTTCAGCGCCTCGACGATGTCGGGCGCGCGTTCGTCCGACAACCGGGCGGCCAGCACGGAGGGATCGATCTTGGTCGGGAAGGGGGCGATCTGGTTCATGGGCTCACCTCGGGGGAGGAGTGCGATCGGGCCGTGTTCGGCCGGATCGCGGTGAGCCGCGTGTGAACCCGTCAGGGCCTCAGGCGGTCAGAACGAAATCGGCCGGGCGGGCTGGATCGACGGGACTGTCGCTGGGCATGGATGGGGAATTCGGGCTCCAAAGCCTCCACCTGCGATGCGCACATGCGGATCGCCGAGGGGAAGCCGTCGGCGGCGCCCCCATGCGCTCCGCCACGGGGCGCGTCAAGATGAATTTCCTCCTGTCTTTCAGACCTGTCGGCGGGACGCGCGGGACGGCCGGGGGAGCCACCGTTTCGACGTTCGGAACGGGCGGCGCCGCGGCCGGGATGGGGTACCGAAGCAGCACAATCCTGCATCATAGTTCCCTAAAGAAGGAAAATCGTCCTCTTATCGGGGAAAATTCGGCCCTTACGATCCATCATATGAAAAATATAAGTCTCGTGCCCGCTTGTATTGCGCCCAACTCATTGCTTATGTTGAGGGCGTCGGGCACGAAGGAGTTCTGCCATGGCATGGTCTACCCCCGTTGTTCAGGAAATCTGCGTCGGCATGGAAGTCACCAGCTACGAGTCGGCGGAAATCGATCCCTTCAACTAAGGGATCGGCGCCCTCACGGGCCCGTGTCACCAAGCCTCATCACTACCAACCAGGAGAAACGTCATGACGTGGTCTGCCCCCATCGTTCAGGAAGTGTGCGTCGGCATGGAAGTCACCAGCTACGAGTCGGCTGAGATCGACACCTTCAACTAAGTCGATCGCGACCAAGTCGATCGCTCCCTGGAGCGGTTTGAAGGGGCGGCATTCCATCGGGAATGCCGCCTTTTTCGTGTTCGCTCGGGACAGGGGATCGGGTCGGTGCAGAGATCGTCAGTCATGTCACCCATCGGAATGTCGACGTCACTGGTCTCGCCGCAAGGGTGAACTTTACGAGACCGTTCCGCCGAGAACTCTGCTAGGATGGTCACTTCGGCTCATGAGATGGGGACACGTTCGGGTCCCTGCGGTGAACTCGTCATTCGAGAGAAACACCCCATGACCCACGAGATGCCAGCCATGGAATTCTCGGACCTCACAGGACGGGCGACCCAGGACGGCATCACGGTGACGGTGAACGTCTATCGCTTCGCCGGCACGCAGGATCGGTGGACACTCGAAGTCATCGATCAGACGGGTTGGTCGACGGTCTGGGCCACCACCTTCGCCTCCGACGAAGATGCCCTCGACGCATTCATCGAGGCCGCCGAGGAAGGTGACGGCATGCGCGCGTTCCTCGAACCGCCGCCGACCTTGCACTGACGCAGATCGATATCGGCCTTCCGCCGCCGCACGCGCCTACCGGCTTCGCACAGCGACTCAAACGCCGTTCGCTTCATCCAAGCTCTTCGACAATAGGGGCGACGGGTTCCCTCTGCTGCAAGGAGACGGTATTCACCCATCTACTTGTGCAGGCAAAACGCCTCCCTCTCCGCCTTGTGGGGAGAGGTCAGGATTGGGGGGGGCGCCGCTTGCCTCCGCAGCTTGAGGGTCGCCCAACCAGCCCCACCTCCACCCCACAAGCTCGACGGATCTCGGGCAGGCCCGAGATCCGCTGGGGAGGAGGGCTGCGCAACCTGCGAGATGTGTGAATATCGTAGCCCCCGCACCGCGGAATCTCGCGGCGTGGATGGCAGCGCCGCCCTGCCCCTCATGCCGACATTCGAGTGCCGGCCGAACAAAGTCCACGTCACACCCAAGGACGAACGCCCCCGCAGGGAACATCGCGCGTCGATGCATTCAGTCTCTGCGGGTGGACCACGTGCCATCACAACAATTGGAAAGTAGATCCATCATGAACCAACCCGACCTGCTCGCCGAGAACGTCTCCATCGCGGATCTCGCCGGCCGGAAAGCCGAGCGTCTGGAATATCTGAAAGGCGTCTACCTCAACATGGTCCCCGACCAGACGCGCAACCCGACGCTGCGTGTTCGCCTCAGCCGGGTCGGATCGAAAGTCCAGCCGCACTACCGGATCGAGAGCGACGACACCGATGGCCAGACCGTCATCTTGGGGGTCTATCAGGGCGACAAGCACAAGCCGCTCGCCAAGAGGCTGCACGACGATGACGGACCGACCTGGAGCAGCGAGACCATGAGCTACGTCGACCTCCGCACGCTACACAACAGCCAGATCGGGGTTTGAGCCGTCCATGATCGAGTTCTTCGACAGAGATGGCGGCGAGGCGGTTTTCTGCCACGACGGGCACTCGCTCTATCTCTGGAACGGCAAGGCCGCGGCTTTCATCCACGATGACAAGGTCTACGCCTATGACGGCCGCTTCATCGGCTGGGCGGATCGCGGCTGGATCTCGGACGTGGACGGAGCCTGCCTGCTCTTCGAACGGGACGCGGTGGGCGGCCCTCCCAAGCCCCAGCGGCAGGGGAAGACGACGCCCGGTCCGAGACGCCCGAAACCGGCACGGGCCGAAATGCAGCAGGCCCCGTCTCGTCCCGCCTCATTCGCGGCTTGGTCCCATCGTGTCTTTTCCGACCTGATCTGACCCCCGGCCGAACCCGTTCGAACGACCTCCCTCGCCACGCCGAACGGTGTGACGAGAGGGGTCGGGCGATGCCTGACGATAGGAAACTCGCATGACACTGACGAAGAAGCTGGCTCGCGTCCTCACCGACGAGACGGCGGGAGGCTATCGACTGACCATCGAGACCGTGGACGGGGAGATCTTCCGTATCCTCGCCACGGAGGATCAGGTGAACGACCTGATCGATGAACTCGATGAACTGGTCGGAGACGATGCCGACGACATTCCCGCTCTTTCCGAGGAGGAAGAGCGTGTCGGGGAGGAGCAGCCTTCGTAACGACGGGCCGAACGTTCGATTGTCCCGAGACGAATTCGGGTTGGTCTCGACTTTGGACGATGACTGGGTTGCGGGGTACGCCCGGCAACCCCGTCATCGGGTCGGCCACGGCAGAGCTATCTTCCCGACCTCAGCCGGTCCTCGTATTGCGCCGCCAAAAGCTACGCGAGGGAACACGATTTCGCGACATCCAGGAGGCCTTCACAGGCCTCGCGGCAAGCCTCGTCACGCTCGACCAGATCGAACGGTTCGGTTCGGCACTCCGAGGCATCATCTGCGACGAGCCGCGCATTGGCCCTCATACGACTTGGACCCGATTCCGCCCGCTGATCTTGGCCTTGTACAAAGCTGCATCCGCTCGTTCGATAGCAGCCACGACCTCCGCTCCGTCATCCGTCATCTCGACGCCGAGGCTGACCGTGACCGCAATCGAGTGACCGTTCCATGCGATCGGCTTGTCTTGAAGTGTGAAGCGAAGGCGTTCGGCGAGGAAGACAGTCGCGTGGCGATCGTGCCCTTCAAGGACGATCACGAATTCCTCGCCGCCGAGGCGAGCGAGAATAGCCGCCTCCGGTAGGACCGACTTTGCGCATTTGACGAACTCGCGCAGAACGTCGTCTCCGGCGGCGTGGCCGAATCGATCGTTGATGGCTTTGAAGTGGTCGAGATCGGCGACGATCACCCCGGCCACCTTCCGCTCTTTTTTGAGTTCGCGATCGAGGCCCTTGCGGTTCAGGGCGCCGGTCAGGGGATCGTGATTCGCAATCTGCTCCAACGCCGCATAGGCCCTCTCGGACTGAAGGGCGAGGATCGCTGTCGTGAGCACGATCGACGTCACATGATCGTTGATCGCAACGATCACCACCGTCAGTTGCTCGACGTTGGGCGAGAACGGCAGGATCGGCAGACAGAGCGCAGCGGCGATGGCAGCCTGCGCAAGGCCTGCGATGCGCCGTATGGCCGATCCTCGCGAGGTCGAAAGCACGTAAATGGCTATCGCGGCCTCAAGCTGCGCATAAGCCAGCGTACTCACCGTATTGACTGTCTCGGCATCCCGACCGATCGCCGCCAGACCGACATGCAGGAGAGCCGGCAGCAAGGTTAGGACGGCCATGACGGGCGTCAGAGGTCTTCGCCCGTCGAAGACGCGAAAACCGACCCAGAACATGCAAGCCGTCAGCGACCAACCCAGCGAAGAAAGCCAACTCCCGTAGCGGCCGAAGTCGTCGAAGCCGACTGTTATCGCGGCGCTGATCAGATAGTTCGATCCGAAGCAGAGGAATGAGAACTCATCTCTACGAAGAAACCAGCCGTATACGAACACGAGCCCGCACGTCATGAAGACGATCAGCTCGGTCAGTTGTAGAGTTGGAATCGAGACGGTCATCATACCTGATTAGCTTGCTCAGAGCGCACCAAACAAGCTTCAATCAAGAATTTCCCACTGCGGGTTAGGAACGTTCAACAGAACCGCCTAAATCGATTCAGGGTAATATAGTTTACAGCGAGTCTGGTGAGGGCTCTGCGGCTATCGCTTCATTGTCCTTCGGTTCGGCACGCCTTCGGTACTGGATAGCGAGGCTCGGCCCCAGGAAACCAGTCGGAACCTGCTGCGCGCCGGGCGGCCTCCGGTCATGCCTGGCCGCCCCGGTTCATATCTCGTTCCCGGCGATTCGCCATCTCTGTCGTCCTAAGCAGGTTTCGCAGAAGTGGCCCCCGGTTCCGCGATTAAAACCTGCGACACATCAAGGAGCTGAGCAGCATGAAGCGTTGGCGTGCCAACGGGACCCTGCTTAGAGGCGGTAGCGGATCTGGTCGGTCCAGAAGCGCTCGAGACGGCCGAGGGCGACGTTGAGGCGCCCGAAATCGTCGTCGGAGATGCCGCCGATCGGCTGGATGGTCCGGGCGTGCTTGTCGTAGAGGCCCTGGATGATGTCGTGGATGGACCGGCCCTTGTCGGTGAGGCTGATCCGGACCGAGCGGCGGTCGGTCTTCGACCGGGCGTGGTGGAGGTAGCCGGCCTCGACGAGCTTCTTGACGTTGTAGGAGACGTTGGAGCCGAGATAGTAGCCCTTCGTCCGCAGCTCGCTGGCCGTCAGTTCCTTGTCGCCGATGTTGTAGAGCAGCAGCGCCTGAACGCTGTTGACGTCCTCGCGGCCCCGGCGCTCGAACTCGTCCTTGATCACATCGAGCAGGCGGCGGTGGAGCCGTTCCACGAGATGCAGCGCTTCGAGATAGGATCCATGCACCGGGGTGGTCTCGGTGGAAGTATTGGTCTCGATCACCTTGGCGGACTGGGACTTCATCTGATTGCCTCGTCAGGGTTCTTGCTCGGGCGCCGTGGTGTTCGGCACCGCTTATGAAGCCAATTTACGAGTGACCGATGAAAGACGATTTAAGCGATAGGATGAATATGCGATTTACCTCCGTCGGTAAATGCAAAATGAAAGTAATCCAGTAAGGTGTTGTTTACCTGACCTCGCGAGCCGCAGCCCAAGACAAAGCGAAGTAGACAACAATGATACTTGCATGCGCAGCAAGGGACGGGACCGACATCGGCAGCAGATGCGGAGTGAGGATCGCCAGGGTGACGGCACTCGTGGCGGCCAACAACCAGACCACACCGCCCCAGGCGCTGGTCAGCCACATCCCGATCGCCGCCGTGAAGTCGATCACCGCGAAATAGACGATGACGGCTTGGCGGCCGAGGGGGTCGGCCTCGAAAGGACGGGCTCCGGGAAAGATATCGAGGATCGTCGCCCAGGTAGAGACGCCCTTTGCCAGCCAGAACATCGCCGTCAGGCGCATGAACCAGACCAGAACCACGTCCCAGCCCGTCTGCGGTGCACGCGGCGACCGCTCGATCCGGTCGCCGGCCATCTCGCTGGCGCGCCCGCGCCCGTCCCGCGTCGCACCGACCTTGGTCAGTCCCCTCATGATAAGATCCTTTCTGATCCATCGAATTTCGGCGCGTCGCCATCGGGCAGATCGGTGAAGGCCTCGGCGATCGCCGCCGGGTCCACCTCGGCCAGGGTCGCGGGTCGCCAGTCCGGGCGGTTGTCCTTGTCCACGAGCACGGCGCGGACCCCTTCCCGGAAGTCGTGCCAGTGCATGGCGCGCATGGCCAGGCGATACTCCGCCTGGATCGCCTCGGCGAAATCCATGGCGAGGCCGCGCTTCATCTGTTCGTGGGCGATGCACAGGGAATGCGGGGAGCGCGTGCGCATCAATGCGGCGGCCTCCGTGGCGAAGGGCGACCCGTCCGAATCGAGTCTCGCCAGGATTTCGACGACGCTGTCGGCGGAGAAACAGGCCTCGATCGTACCGCCATGCGACGTGATCGGCCCAACCGCCTGAAAGGCGGTCGCGTGGCGGTCGAAAGCCCGTCCGATGACGCTACCTTCGGCCAGGTCATCCGTGATCGCGTCGAAGTTTTCCGCCGCCGAACAATGGGTGGCGAGCCCCAGAGCGAGGGCATCTCCGGCACCGATCCGGGCGCCGGTGAGGGCGAGATAATGCCCTGCGTAACCGGGCAGGCGCGGCAGCGCATGGGTCATTCCCACATCCGGAAAGAACCCAATTCCCACTTCCGGCATCGCCAGCGCGTAGCGCTCCGAGGCGACCCGATGGCTGCCATGCAGGGACAGTCCGACCCCGCCGCCCATCACGATCCCCTCGATCAGGGCGATGTAAGGTTTGGTATAGCGCTTCACATAAGCGTTGAGGTGGTACTCGGCGAGCCAGAACTGCCTCACCTCCTCGTCCAGCCCCTGCCGCGCGAGGTCGTAGATCTGGCGGATGTCACCACCGGCGCAGAAGGCCCGGCCGCCCCGGCCACGGACGACCACGCGGGTGATCCTGTCGTCCCGCTCCCATTCGGCCAGGGCGCGATACATCGCCGTCGACATGGAGAAGGTGAGCGCATTCAGGGATTTAGGCCGATTCAGAATGATGAGGCCAGCTTCGCCGCGCCGCTCGAACAGGATCTCCGGCTCGTCTGCGCCTGTCATCCATCGTCTCCGGTTGGCCTCCGGCGGGGGCTGTCTCGCCCCTCGGGGGGCTCGCGGGTTTCCACGTGGTCCGTGGTGCGAGCATCGGGACATGCCACGCTCGCCCGGTCGCTTAGACGAACTCTGCCGAGACCCGTCAACATGCCCCGTCCGTCGGGGAGCGGCGATCGGCCCGGGTTTCGAAGAGTTTTGGGGATGTGTTAGGCCGGCTCCGACGCGCCCGCGACGAGCATTCGAGACGAAGACCATGACCGAAGCGACCCCGACCCCGCGTCCCCTCGCCATCGAGACGGCCAAGGCGAGCTCCGCCGCGTCGCTGAGCATCACGCAGCGCCCCCGCCGCAACCGCAAGGCGGAGTGGTCGCGCCGCCTCGTGCGGGAAAATACCCTGACGGTGGATGATCTTATCTGGCCGCTCTTCGTGATCGAAGGGACCGGCCGACGCGAGCCCATCGCCTCGATGCCGGGGGTGGAGCGCCTCAGCGTGGACGAGGTGGTCCGCGACGCCGAGCGCGCGGCACGGCTCGGAATCCCTGCGATTTCGTTCTTTCCCTATACCGACCCCGCCCTGCGCGACCCGACCGGATCGGAATCCCTGAACTCCAATAACCTCGTCTGCCGCGCGGTGCGGGCGGTGAAGAAGGCCGTGCCCGAGATCGGCGTGATGACCGACGTCGCCCTGGATCCCTATACCAGCCACGGCCATGACGGCCTGATCGAGGACGGGGCCATCCTCAACGACGAGACGGTGGCGCTCCTCGTGGAGCAGAGCCTGATCCAGGCCGAGGCGGGAACCGACATCATCGCCCCCTCAGACATGATGGACGGTCGCGTCGGCGCGATCCGGAGCGGCCTCGACAAGGCCGGCTTCCGTGACGTCCAGATCATGGCCTACGCGGCGAAGTATGCCAGTGCCTTCTACGGCCCGTTCCGAGATGCCATCGGCACGACGGCGGCCCTGGTGGGCGACAAGCGCACCTACCAGATGGATCCGGGCAATTCGGACGAAGCCCTCAGGGAAGTCGCCCTCGACCTCGACGAAGGCGCCGATTCCGTGATGGTGAAGCCCGGCCTGCCCTATCTCGACATCATCCGGAGAGTGAAGGACGAGTTCGGCGTGCCGACCTTCGCCTATCAGGTCTCGGGAGAGTACGCGATGATCGAGGCCGCCGCCCTCAACGGCTGGCTCGACGGCACCCGTGCCATGACCGAGAGCCTCCTCGCCTTCAAACGCGCCGGCGCCGATGGCATCCTGACCTACTACGCCCCCCGCGTGGCCGAGCGCCTGCGCGACGGCCTCTGAAATGCGCCGACGGGCCGTCATCGGCCCTGCTGCGCTCCTGCTTCTGGTCGCCCCCTTCCTGGCAGGCTGCGACAGCTCCATCGACCGGCAGCGGATCACCACCTGCCGGCGAACGCTTCCTGCGCTGGTGGCATCGGACCTCCCGCCCCGTCTGCTCCATGTCGGCCGTGGATCGGCGCCCGACAGCGTGCGCGTCGATTACGCTTTGGGCCAACGCCAGCACCGCATCGACTGCCTGTTCGACGGCGGCGCGGGTCTCATCGGCGTCCGCATGGACCACAAGGCGGTGTCGGGCGGAGCGCTTTTCATGCTTAAGAAATACTATCTCGAAACATTAGATTCCGAAGCAAACGACCCCGTGCCGGCGCGCTAGGCATTCGCGCGGCCCTGGCATTCTTATTGCTTGGGTTTCCTTGGGGAGGCGACAGGATTGTCTCTGACCGGCAGACCTCGAATCGTTCGCAGTCGCCTGCCGGCCAATCTCGATCTTGAATCGATATTTAAATACCAAGCGCTGAGCTTGGGCGGTCCATTCTGAGGATGCGATGTCGACAAAACTCAACGAGGCAGATCATCCAGCCGACAGTCTTTCGATGCTCGTGGAGACGTCGACCCAGCAGCTGAAAGCCCTCACTCACCGCAGCGTGGGATCGATCAAGTCCATCACCCGGCGCATGAATCTGCTGGCCCTTAACGCCCTCATCGAGGCCGCTCATGCGGGGGAACGCGGGGCCGGCTTCTCCGTCGTCGCCAATGAGGTTCGCACCGTTGCGGGTGAGATCGAGGGTCTCGTCTCAGGCCTCGGCAACGCCCTGGGAGACGGTGTCGACAACCTGACGCAGGCCGTGGAGCATCTCGCCAGCGAGACCCGCTCGGCCCGCTGTATCGATCTTGCCCTCAACGCCGTCGAGATCATCGACCGGAACCTCTACGAGCGCACATGCGACGTAAGGTGGTGGGCGACCGATGCCGCGGTCGTCGAGTGTGCGCTCGCCCCGTCGGAAGCGGCACGGAAACACGCCTCGCACCGGCTCGGAGTCATCCTCTCCGCCTACACGGTCTATCTCGATCTCTGGCTGTGCAGCCTCGACGGCAAGGTCATCGCCAATGGCCGGCCCGACCGGTTCAATGTGGTCGGCCAGGATGTGAGCCATGAGCCGTGGTTCGCCCGCGCCAAGCCGCTAGCCTCGGGCGATGACTTCGCCGTGGCCAATGTGGCGCGGGTCGCCGCGCTCAACGGGGCGCAGAGCGCCACCTATGTCGCCTCCGTGCGAGCAGGTGGTGAGACGAACGGCAAGGCGATCGGCTTTCTCGCAATCCATTTCGATTGGGAGCCGCAGGCACGCACCATCGTCGAGGGTGTCCGCCTCGCGCCGGCGGAGCGGGCCCATAGCCGTGTCATGCTGCTCGATGCCGAGAACCGCGTCATCGCCTGTTCCAAGGGCAACGGACTCCTCACGGAGCGCTATCCCCTCCGCGCCGACGGACAGAGCCAGGGAAGCTACATCGATGCAGCAGGCCGCCTCGTCGCCTTCCACGAGACGCCTGGCTACGAGACGTATCGCGGATTGGGATGGCGCGGTGTGATCGAGCAATCCGCCTGACGGAGTGGCAACGAAGCCCATGTGACCTTGAGTGAAGGCATGGGCCCTCCCATGTCTTCTCATGAAGGAGAACCGTCTCCCCTCTCAAAGGCTACCGGCCATGCTCAACACGCCCCCAGGCTACGACCCCGCCGGCTATGCCGAGCGTTTCGGGACCGGCTTTCCGAGCAACCTTCCGATGCCCTTTGTGCGGGCGAGCCTCGGCGCACGTTTCGTCGCCTATCTCCTCGACATTCTCTTCATCCTGGGCTTCACTGCGCTCCTCACCCTGGCGATCACGGTGCTCGGGGTGCTGACCTTCGGGCTCGGCTGGACCCTGTTCGCGATCCTTCCCGCCAGCGGCATCCTCTACAGCGCGGTGACGGTGGGCGGCGCCGCCCAGAGCACCTGGGGCATGCGGATGATGGGTTTGCGCGTGGTGACTCCGGCCAGCGGCCTACGGGTGGATTTCCTCACCGCCGCCATCCACGCCCTGCTGTTCTACGTCGCCATCTCGACGTTCCTGCTTTGGTTCGTCGATATCCTGTTCGGCCTCATGAGATCGGACCGGCGCCTGGGCCACGACGTTCTCGTCGGCCTCGCGGTGGTGCGGCTCTGATCACACCGGGGGACGAGGTCCAAGGAGGATTTCGTCTCTACCGCGAGACGTAAGGGGGCTGCGCGATACCGACGTCTCCGCCGCCCTTCGATAGAACGGCGTCTCCCTCAGGTGCTTGCTTTTCCCGACCTTGCCGCTTGTCGAAACGCCGCCAGACCGTGAGGGCCGACAATACGTAGTTGCAGGCGGCCCCCACCAGGATGCCCACCCCCGTAGCCAGCCACCAGATGCCCGTCGCTGTATAGATGAGGTGTGCGAACAGGATGTTGTTGAACGCACCGCAGGAACAGGACAGGCAGAACACCGCAAGCCCTCGCAGAAGGTCGATCCCGACGATCCGCTGGTCCCGATATGTCAGGACGTTGTTCAGGAAAAAATTGGCCGTCATGGCGCCGAGCGTGGCAGCGGTCTGAGACAGCAGGAAATTATCGTTCAGGACGTATAGCATCAGCCCCAGAAGGGCCAGATGGACGATGACACCTAGGCCACCGACCAGGGCGAAGGAGACGAACCGCGTCGGAAGTGCTCCGAAGACGGATTTCGCAATGAGAAGGACGGCGAAGTCGAAGAGAACCCTCTCGTCGAGCTTGCTTTGCCCGGTAAGCCGGGGCCCGAAGACGTAAGGAACCTCCTCGATCTTCATCGCCCGCCCACCCTGAACAAGGATGTCTGCGAGAAGCTTGAAGCCGTCGCGGCTCAGGCGCGGCTCGGCTTTCACCAAAATACTTCGGCGCATGAGGAAGAAACCGCTCATGGGATCGCTGGTCTGGACCCGCAGCAGAGCCCGTACCAGACGGTTGCCGGCATTGCTCAAGGCTTGTCGGACGGACGAAAAGGCCGCCACGTCGGGATCGTCGACATAACGGCTGGCGATGACGATGTCGCACTTGGTCGACGCCATCAGGTCGAGCATTGGCACGAGGGTCGCAGGCTCGTGCTGGAGGTCCGCATCCATGACCGCGACGAGTTCGGACCGCGCCGCGAGCATCCCCTCGATACAGGCTCCCGCCAGCCCGCGTCGTCCGGTCCGCGTGATGATTCTGATCCGGGAATCGGCCTTGGCCAAGCTCTCGACGACGGCTGAGGTGCCATCCGGGGAATCGTCGTCGACGACGATCACCTCGAACGGATGTCGGTCGAGCGAGGCGGCGATCCGGCCGCAGATGACCGCGATGTTATCCCGCTCGTTGAATGTCGGGATGACGATCGTGACGAGAGGCCGATCCGCATCGGGTGCGAACGTCGCCTGGGGCAAAGTGAGAGTCACTGGCGGCCTTTCGCGCCGATCCTGGGCTTCGGCCAGGTACCATCGAAACGGCTCGCCCGGACGATCTTCAGATCGTGCATCTTGCGCCCATTGAAAGTCAGACGGATGGGCGAGTCCTCCGAGAACGTCTCGAAATGACCGTCGAGATTATACCGGATTGCATCGGGATTGGCATACCTGTCGACGATGATGGCATCCATACCCCGGAAGCGCGCCGGATCCGCGAGATAGGTGAAGTGGATATTGTCTCCGGCGAGGCACAGGCTGCGGAACTGCTGTCGGATGGCATAGAAGGCCTTGGCGCAATCTTCCCAACGAGTGGCGGCAATGAAGGTGCGGGCGGGATCGACACCGCGAGCGGTCAGCGCGGAGGGAAGATCGCTCCAATCGTAGAGTTCCAGGAGGATTGGATCCTGGTTTCGGAACGCTTTAGCCGGAGCGACCCGCTCGGCCCAGCCGGTAAAGGCATGTGACAGGAGTAGGCAGATCGCTACGATCGTTGTCGTGGCCAGCGTCGCGAGCCAGCGCCGCGCGGCGTCCGGCCGGTCGCTGGCTGCGAGGCCGTCCGCCCAGGCGCCTACGAGCGGCAGCAGGGGAAGATACCCCATGGACGCCCAGTGATAGCCGCGCAGTGGATGGCTGCTCCACACCATCACACCGAGGATGAACAGAAGAACGGGCGCCGCGAGACAGGCGAGAAGCCAGGGTCCTGCCTCCCTCGGGCCCTTTCCCAGGCTTCGATACAGCATGTAGAAGGCGGGAAAGAAGACGAGGGGGTGGACGATCATCACCTGAGTCAGGGTCCAGCGGAACGCTCTCGTGAGGTTCACGCTCCCGTTCCCTTCGGCGCGCGCACCCTGATACAGGAACGAAACCCAGCCGTGCTCCGCATTCCAGATGATGACCGGGAGGAGCGGCAGCAACAGGAAGACGAGGCCGAAATAGGTGGCCGGCCGAAGGAGCCAGCGCCTTCCCTCGGCTTGGCTCGCAACTGCGACGAGAAGGCCCGGCACAAGAAGGACCGCGAGATACTTCGAGGCAAGGGCACAACCGAACAGGAAGGCGCAGGCAAACCAGATCCCGTTGTCCTGCAGTCTTCGGGCGCCGAAATCGATGTGAAGGAAGGCAAGCAGGGCGGCGAGGATGAAAAGGGTCATCGGCCCGTTCGTCTGGGCCAGACTCCCATCCGACAATCCGAGAAGCGGGGACAGGGAGTAGGCGCAGACAGCGTAGAGACCGGCACGCGAATTGAAGATCCGCAGTGTGATCAGGTAGATCAGCCACCCCGAAACCACCGACATCACCAGGAATGGGAGGCGCACGATCAATGCATCGTCGGATCCGAACAGACGCATGACACCGGCGATCGTCCACCATGTCAGGGGTGGCTGATCGAAGAACGAGATCGACGGGTTCCTCGCGACGACAGCACCGTATGTTTCCATGAAGGTAAGGTCGAGAAACCGCACCGCGACCAGCCGGGCGATGAACGAGACGATCAAGATAACGATGACATGATGCGTATAATCGGCCGACCGAGCGGCATCCCCGAAGGGACTGGCCTTCGCGGCACTCGGCGGGTCGTAGCGCATCGGCGTTAGTTGGAGGGAGCTGATCTGACTAATTCCTTGTCCAGTCTTGCAAAAGTAGATCGACCGCGTCCGAGTCGCATGCCGGTCGTCTCGCGATCCTCCGATGTCGCGTCACGATTTTGCCCCCGCTGATGGCAACGAACACAATTCCCGTGAGAATTTTGCTATCGTGTTTCAACTCACCGACATCACCCCGGTCACGACATGGGATGATTTCGTCCTGAATTGCCTCCGAAATACGGTCGCTCCCCACCCGGGCGCGGTGATACGCTCGGCGGGCCGACCATGCCAGCCTTCCCGCTGAAAATGAGATACCGCGACGTTCACCCACTTGAGACCTGGCACGGGGCGGGTACACTCATCGAGTGCGGGGAACGCTCCCGCCGGCCCCGAGGTCAGCAGCAAGCGTGACGAGCCATCCCCGAGACACCCCGCAATTCTATCTGACGGCACCTTCGCCCTGCCCTTATTTGCCGGGTCAGGAGGAACGGAAGGTGTTCACCCATCTCGTAGGTCGGCGCGCCCGTGACCTCAACGAGATCCTCACGCAGGGCGGCTTCCGACGCTCGCAGACCATAGCCTATCGCCCGGCCTGCGAGACCTGTCGGGCATGTATCTCCGTGCGAGTGGTGGTGGCGGATTTCCTGCCTTCGGCGAGTCATCGCCGCATCCTTCAGCGAAACGCCGATCTCATCGGCAATCCCGAGCCCAACCGCCCGGCCTCGGAGCAATACGCTCTCTTTCGCCGTTATCTCGATGCGCGCCATGGCGATGGCGGCATGGTCGACATGACCGTGCTCGACTACGCCATGATGATCGAGGACAGCCATGTGGACACCCATCTCGTGGCCTATCGCCGGCGTGGTCCCGATACGGCGATCAACGGGCGGGGTACCGGGCCGACCGTGGCCTTGTGCCTGACAGACGTGCTCTCCGACGGATTGTCGATGGTCTACTCGTTCTACGATCCGGCGGAGGCCCAGCGTTCGCTCGGGACCTTCATGATCCTCGACCATATCCGCCGCGCCGCTTCCCTCGGCCTGCCCTATCTCTATCTCGGCTATTGGGTGGATGGCTCACGCAAGATGGATTACAAGGCCCGCTTCCGACCCCAGGAGCGCCTGATGGGGCCGGGCTGGCAGCGGGTGGATTAGTCCGCCGCCCCGATCGCTCACCGGAGCGGCGTCGACGCGAACCACGCGTCAGAATTTGGCGATCACCTGAGCGCGAATGATCCTCGGTGCGCCCGGGCTGATGTTGTTGTTGCCGTCCGCCGTGGCGATGTAGCCCCGGTCGAAAAGATTCTCGATGTTGATCTGCGCCCGCACCAGATCCGTGACCTGATAGAAGAGGCCGAGATCGAAGCGGGTGTAGCCTGGGAGTCTGACCGTGTTGTCGGCTGCCGCGAACGTGTGGGTCTGATGGATCGCGCCGATACCGAACGAGAAGGACGGCGTGACCGCGAACTTATTCCATAGGGTGACGGCGTTGAACGGCACCAGTCCGACATGGTTGCCCGGGACGATAAGTGCCGAGCTGAACCCGCTGACGATGCGCGCATCGGTGAAGGCATAGCCGCCCGCGACCTGCCACCAATCGGTGACGAAACCGTTCGCGCCGATCTCGACACCCTTCGCGTTGGTCTGGCCGCTCAGCAGGAAGAAGCCAGGGCGGTTCGGATCGGCGAGCCGCTGGTTGAACCGGTCGAGGTCGTAGAGCGCGCCGGTGAGTTGGAGCGTCGACGAGAGGTCCCATTTCACGCCGACCTCGCGGTTCTCGAACCGCTCCGGCTCGGCGATGGCGAGCCCTTCGGACAGGGCGCTGAACTGATCGCCGGCGGATGGCAGGTAGGAGATGCTGTAGTTGCCGTAGAAGGCGAGGCTGTCCACCGGCTTGAACACCAATCCGACCCTGGGCGACAGCAGATCATCGATGCGGGAATTGGTGACGTTGGTGCGCCGGTCCGTCGAGGAGAAATCGAAATGATCGTAGCGCAGGCCACCGATCACCTGGACATGGGGGCCGATCTCGATCTGATCCTGGACGTAGACCGCAGCCAGTCCGAGGTCGTAGCGGCTGTTGGAGGACGAAGCCAGGTTGCGGAAACTGACGGGGACTCGCGAAACCGGTGAGAGCGGATTGACGGTCAGCGTCTGCGTTCCGGTCGTCGCGAAGAAGCCTTCCTCCCGGTAGGTGATGCCTTCCTGCTTGCCGAGTTCGAAACCCGCGAGCAGCGTATGGGCCAGCGGCCCCGTGGCGAATTTGTACGTGAAATCGTTCTGGTTGAAGAAGTTTGTCCTCGGCGTGTCGTTGTTGAACGCGCTGAGATCGACGGTCGTCCCGGCGGCGTTCACCGCACCGCCGGCGCGGATGCTCGGATACACGACCTGATAGGCCTTGGCGTAATCGGCGTAGCGGAACTGGCTCCGCATCTCGACGCCCGAGGCGAAGCGGTGATCGAGAACCGCCGTCGCGATATGTGCATCCACGCGGGAGTAGCTGAGGTCGGGATTGCCGAAGAACGTTCTGATGTTGTCGCGATACCGATAGGGCCGCCCGAACTGGGACGGGATCCCGCGATCCGCCGTCCGATCGTCGTGGAAATACTCGTAGGACAGTTTCAGCGTGGTCTCGGGCCCGAGCAGGATCGTCGCCGTCGGATTGATGCCCCAGCGCCGCAGATCGACGTGGTCACGATAGGTGCCACTATCCTCGAACATTCCGTTGAAGCGGAAGAACACGCTGTCCGAGACCCGGTCGCCGACATCCACGGCCACCCTTTTATTAAAATACTGTCCACCCTGAAGGATGACTTCCCGAACCGGAGTTCCGGTGGCGTCCTTGAGCACGCGATTGACGACGCCCCCGCCGCCGCCGCGACCGAAGATCATTGCGTTCGGTCCCTTGAGCACTTCGATCCGCTCGACGTTGTAGAGATCGCGGTAGTACATCGCGTCGTCGCGCATGCCGTTGACGTAGAAATCGGCGCTGGATTGCTGACCGCGGATCACGACCTCGTCCCGGTTGCCGGCACCCTGGTGCAGGAACACGCCGGGCACGTAGCGCAGGGCTTCGGTGACTCCCTGGAACCCCTGATCCTGGACTTGCTCGCGCGTCACGACCGTCACCGCCTGCGGGGTGTCGATCAGCTGGGTGTCCGTCTTCGTCGCGCTCCGGCTGCGGTTGGCGCGGTAGCCTGTAGTATGTCCCCCTGTTCCCTCGACATTGAGCTGGTCTAACGTGACTTCAGCATGATGACCGGAATCGGGAATATCTGCCTGTGCTTTGGCTGCCCGCACGTCCGACATGAAAGGTACGGCTGTTAGAACCGTGATCAGACGTAGGCGGACAAAGGGGTGCATCGGTGCGCCTCAGTTATATTTGCAATATTCTGCATAAATAGCGATATATTCCGCTCATCGTGCAGATGCTATTTGTCTAATAGACACGCTAAATTGATCGGCAACCGGTTGCGGCCAGTTTGACAGCGACCTAGATTTTGGAATCTTTTGATAATTATTCTAGAATATCGCCCAAGTTTCAGGACATGCGATGGAAATCCCGTCGTTAGTGCATCAGCTCGGCTATTCGGACGCCTCTGGTTTCGCCACTGCGATGCATAAATGTATCACTCCATACAGAGTGCTTCTGTGACGTCACGTTGAGCGCAGCCTCCGCTCATGCTAGGCGCCAGCCTCATCGCTCCAACCCGTCCTGCCCGAGGCGTCGCATGATCCCCCGCTATAGCCGCCCCGAAATGACGGCGATCTGGTCACCCGAAAGCCGCTTCCGCATCTGGTTCGAGATCGAGGCTCACGCCACCACGGCGCTGGCCGAGATCGGCGTCGTGCCCAAGGAAGCTGCTGCGACGATCTGGGAAAAGGGCCGCGACGCGGTCTTCGACGTCGCCCGCATCGACGCCATCGAGGCGGTCACCAAGCATGACGTCATCGCCTTCCTGACGCATCTGGCCGAGATTGTGGGCCCCGATGCGCGGTTCGTGCACCAGGGCATGACCTCATCGGACGTCCTCGACACCTGTTTCAACGTGCAGCTCGTCCGGGCCGCCGACATCCTGATCAAAGATGTCGATGCGCTTCTTGCCGCGATCAAGCGCCGGGCATTCGAGCACAAGCTGACCCCGACCATCGGTCGCTCGCACGGCATCCATGCCGAGCCGGTGACCTTCGGCCTGAAGCTCGCCCAGGCCTATGCCGAGTTCGAGCGCGCCCGCGCCCGTCTCGTCGCCGCCCGCGAGGAAGTCGCCACCTGCGCGATCTCTGGCGCCGTCGGCACCTTCGCCAACATCGACCCGCGCGTGGAGGAGTATGTCGCCAAGGCGATGGGCCTCACCCCCGAGCCGGTCTCCACGCAGGTCATCCCGCGCGACCGCCACGCCATGTTCTTCGCCACCCTGGGCGTCGTCGCGAGCTCGGTGGAGCGTCTCTCCATCGAGGTACGCCACCTGCAGCGCACGGAAGTTCTGGAAGCGGAAGAGTTCTTCTCCGAGGGCCAGAAGGGCTCGTCGGCCATGCCGCACAAGCGCAATCCCGTCCTCACCGAGAATCTGACGGGTCTCGCCCGCATGGTGCGCTCGTTCGCCCTCCCCGCCATGGAGAACGTGGCGCTCTGGCACGAGCGCGACATCTCGCATTCCTCGGTGGAGCGCATGATCGGCCCCGACGCGACGGTAACTCTCGATTTCGCTCTGGCGCGACTGACCGGCGTGATCGACAAGCTGCTGATCTATCCCGAGCAGATGCAGCGAAATCTCGACAAGCTCGGCGGCCTCGTCCACTCGCAGCGGGTGCTGCTGGCCCTGACGCAGGCGGGCGTATCCCGCGAGGACGCGTATCGCCTGGTCCAGCGTAACGCCATGCCGGTCTGGCGCGGCGAAGGCGACTTCCTCACCCTGCTGAAGGCCGATGCGGGCGTCACCGCGTCGCTGAGCCCTGAGCAGATCGAGGAGTGCTTCGACCTCGGCTACCATTTCAAGCACGTGGACACGATTTTTTCGCGCGTTTTCGGTACGGCCTGAGCCAGGACCGTAACCCGACGTGGTGATCCGCGGAGCACATTTCGTGCTTCGCGGATCGCGTAGCGGCGAGGTGGCCGCGTCAGTCCGGATCGAGAGAGAATTCCATGTCGCGCATCGTCTACGTCAACGGCGAGTTCGTGCCTTTCGAGGCGGCGACCGTGTCGATCATGGACCGGGGCTTCCTGTTCGCGGACGGCATTTATGAAGTGTCGGCCGTCCTCGGCGGCCGTCTCGTGGACAACGCGGCGCATCTGGCCCGGCTCGACCGGTCGCTGGGCGAGATCGGCATTCGCAATCCCTACCCGACCGAAGAGTGGATCCGGCTCGAGACCGAACTGGTGCGCCGCAACGGCGTCGACGAGGGTCTCGTCTACATGCAGGTGACACGGGGCGCCTACGAGCGGGATTTCGCCTTCCCGCCGGCCGAGACCGAACCCACCGTGGTGATGTTCACGCAGGCCAAGACCGTGGCCAGGAACCCGCTGGCGGAGCGGGGCGCCAAGGTCATCACCGTCCCCGACATCCGCTGGAAGCGGCGCGACATCAAGTCGGTGGCGCTCCTCGCCCAGGTTCTGGCCAAGCAGGACGCGGCCAAGGCCGGCGTCGCGGAGGCCTGGATGGTGGAGGACGGTTTCGTCACCGAGGGCTCCTCGTCGACCGCCTTCATCATCACCGGCGGAAAGGTGGTCACCCGCCCGCTCTCCACCGCCCTGCTGCCCGGCATCACGCGCCTCGCCGTCATGCGCCTTGCCGAGGAAGCAGGCCTGACGATTGAGGAGCGGCTGTTCTCCGTGGGGGAGGCGTTCGCGGCTGAGGAGGCCTTCTACACCAGCGCGTCCGCCTTCGTAATGCCCGTCATCGACATCGACGGGCACGAACTGGGCGACGGCAAGCCGGGCGCGCTGACGAAGCGGCTGCGCGCACTTTATCTGGAGATGGCCGGGGCATAAGGGCGGGCCGGTCTCATCCGTCATCCGGCGCCGCCATAGGAACTGCATCGCCGCCGGAGCGGTTTGTCTCCCGACTTTCTGGGGGACATCGATGCCGAGACTGTTTCGTCACGCCGCACTGCTTGCTTTCGCCCTGACGGCGTCGGGCGCCTATGCCCAGTCGCCCGATGCACCGCTGAAAGGGCGCGACACCTCCCCGAACATCCCGCCCTCCACGGAGACGGTGCCGGAGAAGGTTCGTCCGTCCGAGGAAGGGACCGGCGGCTCGACCTTGAGCGACAAGCTCGAGAAGAACGACGGCGTCATCACGCCGCCCGGTAATTCCGCCCCGGGCCTGGTGGTTAAGCCTCCCGAGTCCGAGAACAGCGGCATGCCGGTGATCAAGCCGGGCCAGTTGCCGGGCCGCGAACCGGGGACGGAAGCGCGCTAGGAATTGGGCGCGCCCCAAGCCTTTCGGGCGCGGTTTGCTTGATTTCCGGCCTGGGATCGCGGAAAGACCCCGGAGATGCGTGTCGGCCCGCCTTCGCGGCGGGGCGTTTCCACGCGAGCACCGGACAGGTTGAAGTGAATGGCGAACGTCGTCGTCGTGGGCGCCCAATGGGGCGACGAAGGCAAGGGTAAGATCGTCGACTGGCTCTCGGAGCAGGCTGACGTCGTGGTTCGCTTTCAGGGCGGCCACAATGCCGGGCATACGCTGGTCATCGACGGTGTGATCTACAAGCTGGCGCTTCTCCCCTCCGGCGTTGTCCGGGGCGGAAAGCTCTCGGTGATCGGCAATGGCGTCGTGGTCGATCCGTGGCACCTCGTGGACGAGATCGCCCGGCTTCAGGCGCAGGGCGTCGAGATCTCGCCCGAGAGCCTCCGCATCGCCGATAACGCGACGCTGATCCTTCCGCTTCACCGGGAACTCGACCATTTCCGCGAGACGTCCAATGCCGGTCTCAAGATCGGCACGACGAAGCGCGGTATCGGCCCAGCCTACGAGGACAAGGTCGGCCGTCGGGCCATCCGCGTGGTCGACTTGGCCGACGAAAGCACGCTGGAATCGAAGATCGAGCGGGTGCTCACCCACCACAATGCCCTCCGCCGCGGTCTTGGGATCGACGAGGTCGATGCCGGCGCGTTGCTCGCAGAATTGAAGGCGATCGCGCCGACGATCCTCCCCTACGCCACCACCGTGTGGAAGCTCCTCGACGACGAACGCCGGGCGGGCAAGCGCATCCTGTTCGAGGGCGCGCAGGGTGCCCTCCTCGACGTCGATCACGGCACCTACCCGTTCGTTACCTCCTCCAACATCGTCGCCGCCCAGGCCGCCACTGGCTCCGGCATGGGGCCGTCCGCGATCGGCTACGTGCTGGGTATCGCCAAGGCCTATACGACGCGCGTGGGCGAAGGCCCGTTCCCGACCGAACTGTTCGATGAAATCGGCGAAACGATCGGGGCCAAAGGCCGCGAATTTGGCGTCAATACGGGGCGCAAACGTCGGTGCGGCTGGTTCGACGCCGTTCTGGTGCGCCAGACCGTCCGAACCTCAGGCATCGACGGCATCGCCTTGACCAAGCTCGACATCCTCGACGGGTTCGAGGAGATCAAGGTCTGCACCGGGTACCGCCTCGATGGCCAGGTTCTCGACCATTTGCCCGCCAATCAAGCGGCACAGGCTAAGGTCGAGCCGATCTACGAGATCATCGAAGGCTGGTCCGGCACCACCGCGGGTGCGCGCTCATGGGCCGATCTTCCTGCCCAGGCAATCAAGTATGTACGGCGGATCGAAGAACTGATCGGGGCACCCGTGGCGTTGCTCTCGACGTCGCCGGAGCGCAACGACACCATCCTGATGCACAATCCCTTCGAGGATTGAGCGTCCGGCTGAGGCTTCAGCACTTGGGGTAGCGACAAGGCGACCGGTGGCAATTTCCCGAGTGATCAAGCGCTGTAGGGCTGGTGGGTGCCTCGTTCGAGGGACAGGCATTGCGGATCATGCGGTCGCGCCCCGCCGGGCGCCCATATCTGGACGGTGAGAACAGGGCGGACCGAGGTTCGATGGCCGATTATTACCCTTTGCTGGCACGAGCGCTTCAAGCGATGCCGGATCGGTCTCCCGCCCTGCGTAAGGCGGTCTATGACCGGGCGCGCGGCGCTCTGATCGGACAGCTCCGGTCGCTCGAACCACCGCTATCCGAAGCCGACATCGACCTCGAGAGCAAAGCCCTCGAAACCGCCATCGAACGGGTCGAGAACGAATTTGGTGAGCCGCCGGCCGCCGCGGCCAACGATGTCGTGCCGCCGATCTTCGGTGCCCCCGAGGAGCGCGACACCCTGCCGGAAGCGGCGGCTCCGGATCGATTACCGGAACCGACCAAGCGCGACTTCGCCGAACCGACCCTGCCGCCCGCACCTGAGCCCAACTTGGGCATTCGGCCCTCGCGGCCGGATCGCTCGCGTGTTGCAAACGCAGATGTGTCGCCACCCGAGTCTCCTCCCCCGGCAGTGGAACCGGTGCCTGTCTCAGATGGCCCTGCTGCGGTCTTGCCGATCAAGCCGCGGAAGGCGAAATCTGCCGACAGGGTCGCCGACCGGAAAGCTGCGCGAGACGCTGCGAAGATGACCTCGGGCGCTGAGACGCCATCTGGTCAATCCACGGAGTCGGAATCACCCATAGAACCATCGATCGAAGCGCCGCCCGCCGAGCGTGACGCGGCGGGCATGCCTGTCGATTCCTCGAATGCGCGGCATCGTCCACGGATCGACGTCGTCGCCCCGCGTAAGGGCCGCCCTCGCCTTCTCCGGAATGTCTTCGTGGGAAGCGTTCTCCTGGTCGTCGTCGGGCTCATCGCGGTAGCGGCCTTCATGCTTCGCGACAAACCTTCGGACCTGCAGCCTGGAATCACGGAGACACAAGAGGAGGGGTCCGATCCGGCGGCATCGAAATATGCAGATCGGATCGGCGGTGACGCTCCCGCCCTCCCGGAGCGACGCGACCAGACCTCTCGTCAGGCTCCCGCCCGCCCGACGACGGCAACGCCGGATGCCGGCAAGGCACCGACCCAGCCCGATGTGGCGGTCGCACAGCGGGCCGTTCTTTTCGAAGAGAATACAGCGGGCGGAAATGCACAGCCGATCACCTTCCAGGGCATGGTGGTCTGGCGTCTCGAGGCGATGAATGGCGAACAGGGCCAGCCACTGGAGACCGTGATCCGGGGGCGTGTGACCTTTGCCGATGCTGGCCTGTCGCTGGTGATGACGATCCGACGGAACCTCGATCCCACCTTTCCTGCGTCCCACACCATCGAACTTGCCTTCACCACCACCAGCCCCGCCGGGGATACGCATGCGGTGCAGGATGTCGGCCTTCTGAGTGCGAAGGATGAAGAAGGGGGCCGGGGATCGCCTGTCTCGGGCCTGCCGGTACGCGTCAAGGAGAACCTGTTCCTGATCGGCCTGTCCTCGCTTCAGGCCGATGTAGACCGGAACACCGACCTGTTGGAGCATCGCAACTGGTTCGACCTACCGATGAAGTTCGTCTCGGGCCCTCGTGGCGTCCTGACTTTCGAGAAGGGCACTTCGGGCAATCAGGTCATCCGCTCGGCCTTCGAGCAATGGCGTCGATAGGCGAAAAAAAGGCCGGTTCCGCATCAGCGAAACCAGCCTTCTCTCTCAGTGCCTCTCGGAGGAAGCTTCAGGCGTGAGCTGCCGCCCGCGGAGACTCGCGGGTAGCGAGGTTGCGTTTCACCGCCTCCTGGATCTTCTCGAAGGCTCGGACCTCGATCTGTCGGACGCGCTCGCGCGAGACTCCAAACTCGCCTGACAGATCTTCGAGGGTGATCGGGTCGTCTGCCAGTCGGCGCGCCTCGAAGATGCGACGCTCACGCGGGTTCAGGACCGACAGCGCATCGCGCAAGGCGGTCAGCCGGTTCTGGCCCTCTTCCTCGCGGGCGAGCACGGTTTCCTGACTCGGGCTGTTGTCCACCAGCCAATCCTGCCACTCGCCCTCACCTTCCTCGCGGAGGGGAGCGTTGAGGGAGGTATCGCCGGACAGACGGCGATTCATGTCGATCACGTCCTGCTCGGGCACGCCGAGCTTGACCGCGATCTGAGCCACCTGGTCGGGTTTCAGATCCCCTTCATCCAGGGCTGAGATCTTGCCCTTGGCCTTACGGAGGTTGAAGAACAGCTTCTTCTGGTTTGCGGTGGTGCCCATCTTCACCAGCGACCAAGAGCGTAGAATGTACTCCTGAATCGCAGCCTTGATCCACCACATAGCATAGGTGGCGAGTCGGAAGCCCTTGTCCGGCTCGAACCGCTTGACCGCTTGCATGAGGCCGACATTCCCTTCGGACACGACTTCGCCGATGGGAAGGCCATAACCACGGTAACCCATGGCGATCTTGGCCACGAGCCGGAGATGCGATGTCACGAGCCGGTGCGCCGCATCGCGGTCGCCCTTTTCACGCCAGCTCTTGGCAAGCGTGAACTCCTCGTTCGGCTCGAGCATCGGAAACTTGCGGATCTCATCGAGGTAGCGCGAAAGTCCACCTTCGGTGGCGAGCACGGGTAGTGCGCCTGCCATAGTCATCTCTCCCTACAAGGTCCCCCATCCGGGCAGACCAGAAACGAACCGCCGCTCTATGAGCCGACCGTCCCACTCCCCGAGCCTACCCGGAAAGAAAACGGTACGGTAGCGGTCCGTGACTCGAACCTGGCTAACAACGCGCCAGTGAGCCGATGGCTCGAAGGTGACACGAAAGGCCGCGGGTCGGGGTGCGCCCGCACACCTGTTTGCCGGCCATCCTTGACAGGCGCAACTCCGCAACAGTGGTGGGGATCGACGGTTCCGCTCCGATTCCCAAAGACGCTGCTTAGCTTTTCAAGGCTTCAATGGCACCCGCAAGGCAGCGATGAGGGCAGCCATATCCGGCGGGATCGGGCTTTCGAACCGCAGCACCTCGCCGGTGCGTGGGTGCTCGAAACCCAATATGGCCGCGTGAAGCGCCTGCCGACCCAAAGCTTCGAGCTTGGCCCGCGCCGCTTCGCCGAGTCGGCCGGCCTTGGTCTTAAAGGCGTTGCCATAGACCGTATCGCCGAGAAGCGGATGGCCGCGATGACTGAGATGGACGCGGATCTGATGCGTCCGTCCGGTCTCGAGCCGGCAACGGACGAGGGCGACTTCGGCGCCAGCGTTTAGGATCTCCTCGACGACGTAATGGGTGATGGCTGTACGGCCCTTCCCCGGGCGCATGACGGCGATCTTCTCGCGATTGCGCTGGCTGCGCGCGAGCTCGACATCGATCGTGCCCAGCCGGGGCTCCGGCGCTCCCCAGGTCAGGGCGAGATACGCACGCTCCAGCGGTCCGTTACGGCCATGGTCGGCAAACTGCGCCGTGAGCCCCTTATGGGCCAGATCGTTCTTGGCGACGACGAGGAGACCGCTCGTGTCCTTGTCGAGCCGGTGCACGATACCAGGCCTCCGTACACCGCCGATCCCCGACAGGCTCTCGCCGCAATGAGCGATGAGGCCATTCACAAGGGTTCCAGCATCGTGACCGGGCGCCGGGTGAACCACCAGCCCCGCCGGCTTGTCGATGACGATCAGGTCGTCGTCCTCGTGAACGATAGCGAGATCGAGGGCCTCCGCCATCGGCGTCGCATCCACCGGCGTAGGAATCGTCACGTCGAGGACGGCGCCTCCGCTGACCTTCAGGGAGAGGTCCAGAACGACGATTCCATCCTTGCTCACCTGACCGGTACGGATCAGCTCCTGCAACCGCGAACGCGACACGTCCGGCAGCGCGCGGGCGAGCGCCCTGTCGATGCGCTCCGCCTGTGCGTCCAGGTCGAGGACGACACGGCGGTCCTGCGGTTCTTGCACGATATGATCTCTTTCGATGCCGATGAAATTTAAGCGCTCGGGAGGCCTTGCTCCCCCGCCCGACCGTCGCTATACGATCGCCAGCCGCCCGGAAAGCTCCCATCGTCTAGCGATCTAGGACGTCTTGATACCCCCAACCATCCTGCCATGTGTGTAGGTTCAAGGGGTTAGGGTTGGTATCCCTACCATCGAAGCCTGCGGGCCGGAGGTTGGCTGCCAAAGTCCTATCCAAGGGAGTTGACTTCGTGTTGTTAGTAAGAGTAGTCCTAGCGGTGTACTAGGACTATATGCGCTCCCTTCGTCTAGCGGTCTAGGACGTCGCCCTCTCACGGCGAAAACAGGGGTTCGATTCCCCTAGGGAGCGCCAAAATACATAGTTAGTGGTTCTTAATACTTTCAAATTCGAATAAATCATCGCCGTTCGTTGATCGGTTGAGGACATTGGCCCTTTGATGCTATGGAGACCGGCTAGATCCCCGCGGAGCACGCCATGGTTCTCGTTTTACATAAAGGCTCAGGTTATTATTCGCGGACTGGCTCAAGATGTCGGAAGCACTAAGAGACCTCTTTAGGAGTTCGCTGAGCCCCGATCATATTCGTTTCATGGACGAAATCGAGGCGCAGTCCGGGGTGCGGATAGACGTCGAGCACCTGGAGCCGGGTGATACCGCAGCCATGGGTATGCGCTGCTACGCCGGTACGATCAGGATCGAAGTCCCCACTCGAACGCAATCCACCCTCCTGCCGCGTTTCCTGAGCTGCAACACCTAGACCACTACCTTGTACAGGGCGTCCCAGCCATGGGGTGTATGGACCAGCCGGCGGATCCGAATGATCGGCTTCGCATCGGGCTACTGGAAAATCCAGTCGAGCACCTCGTGATCGTACCCCAGGCCGGCGAGCGGAACATGAGGGACGAGGCGTTCTGGAACGAACGGGTGAGGAAAGGTTGGCTTCACCTCGATAATAGCGGTCCTGGTTATCTCTATGATCGGAAGCAGTGCGTGCTGCTTAATTGGCTGCAGACCCACCTTGCGACCGACCCCAACGTGACTGCCTTTGCCGAGAGCGTGCTGGCGGCCGAGGGCACGGCCCTAGAAACCGTGACCCGTGCAGTATGCGAGGCTGCCCTAGAAGAGATCGACGACAAGGTCGAGCTGACCCGGATCGTGACCGCGGGGCTGAACATCCCACCGCGCCGCGTCCAGCTGCAGACCTTCGACAAGGCCACGGGATCGTTCACCTACCGGCCCCTATAACGTTCATGACCAGCTACGCAGGAGCGATCTGATCCGTCGGGCATACCGGCCGTAGCTTTTGACGATTTTTTCCAGGGCATCGGCAAGGCCTGGGGAGCTGAAGGCGCGGCCATCCTTGCTCTCGATGGCACCGTCCTCGGCCCTCGTGAGCCCTCGTGCGTTGAGCCGCCGAGGGTCGATGAAATTCTATACTGCCTCGACCTCGGTTTCGGTGAGGGCGAGATGGTTGGCGAGAGGGGCCTGGCCGCCCTGCGCACGGGCATCACCGGGCAACCGCAAGGTCGGGGCGTTGCGCAGGCTCTTCAGGATATCGAGTTGCGATTTCAAGCTGCCGTTCTGGGCGATGACGAGCCCGACCTGATGCCTCAGGGCAACATCGTCGATGCCGGCCACGTCGTCCGGAGATAGCAACTCGTTGGGTGATGGCTGATGCCTTTGCGGACGGTTCGACGCGAGCACGAACTCCGCGGCACCTGGCCTGCCCCCATTCGGTGGCCCAGGTTCGAAGTTAGTGCATCGTCGGTTTGGAGTTGACCCCGTTTGTGGTCCACGACCTATGCAAGTTCTCGGACAGTGACAGCTTGGTCGGCGAAGGCTCGGGGCGTCAAGCCGCCCAGGGCCGTGTGGGGTCGATCTTCGTTGTAGTGGCACCTCCAGTCCTCGATGCGCTCGCGGGCATCAGCCAGCGACAGGAACCACGANCGTCAAGCCGCCCAGGGCCGTGTGGGGTCGATCTTCGTTGTAGTGGCACCTCCAGTCCTCGATGCGCTCGCGGGCATCAGCCAGCGACAGGAACCACGAGGCGTTCAGGCATTCCGCCCGCAGACGGCCGTTGAACGACTCGATGTAGGCGTTGTCGGTCGGCTTGCCCGGTCGGGAGAAGTCGATCTCGACCCCATTCAGGTAGGCCCACTGGTCGAGCATGCGCCCAGCGAACTCCGGTCCATTATCCACCCGCAGGCTTTTGGGTCGACCTGTCAAACAGCGTTGAACATTGACCCTGGATCGGCGTCGAACTTTGACCCCCTGGATGGGTATGGCGGGACGCCCCTGATCAGCCCGGCGAAGCGGG
>NZ_LMMP01000017.1 GCF_001422815.1 Methylobacterium sp. Leaf91
AGAGGCTTTCTCTGCCTTCCGGCCGAACGAGTGCCGCAACTATCTCACCGCCGCTGGATACGATGCCTATGATCCAAGCTGAGCGGGCACGGCTCTAGTCTCCTCCGATCCGCAATCAGCTCAGCGTCTCCGGTACCAGCCGAGCGCAATATGGAGGCAAGCGTCGTTTTGCCCCTGCCATTCTCCGCATAAATCAGAGTCAATTTTCTGAACGAAAGCGTGTTTGGTCGAATGCTATCGAACTGGCCGATATTCCGGAGAAGCTGAAAATAGCCGATCACAGTAGGTATCACTCCACAAGCAGGAGTAGAGCTTTGCAAGCTCACTGACGTGCGGACAAGAGGCAATCTTACCGTGGAATCGACATACGTAGACTCACCTGCCGAGCCGAGCTGTCCGCTGGTAGCGGTCCTAAAAATGTCTCTCCAATGTGAGGTTCACAACAGGCATACCAATCTGGCTCTTCGCCTAGCACTACTTCAGAAGAAAGGTATTCTCACCTAAATTTACACTAAAAAGGGACAATATTCTGAGCATCTTGCAATTTCAGGCGCCTCTATTCCCGCCTCTGCCATATGATCCTGCAGCCCCCCGGCGACACATTGACGGTTGCCCGCATCCCCGACCCATGCTCTTGCCGCAGCGTCCCTCCGGAACCGGCTTGAAGGCTCCCCATGCGTCGCGCCCTTCCCCTCATCCTCTTCGCCCTCGGCCTCGTGGCGCTCGGCGTCGCGGCCACCGTGATGCTCGTGCCGAAGGCGGGGCAGGTGGCGACCAGCAGCGTCGGCGGCCCCTTCACCCTCACCGACCAGGACGGACGGCGCGTCACCGAGCGGGATTTCGCCGGGGCGACCCATCTCGTCTTCTTTGGATTCACGCATTGCCCCGATGTCTGCCCGACGACGCTGCAGCAGATCGGTGACGTGCTCCAGGCGCTAGGGCCGAAGGGCAAGGACACGAAGGCGCTGTTCATCGCGGTCGATCCCGAGCGCGACACGCCCGAGGCCCTGAAGACCTACCTCGCCAGTTTCGATCCCCGCATCGTCGGCCTCACCGGCTCGCAGGAGGAGGTCAACGCCGCCGTGAAGGCCTACCGCGCCTATGTCCGCAAGGTGCCGACCAAGGGGGACGACTACACGATGGAGCACACGGCTTTGGTCTACATCATGGATGGCCGGAACCGCTTCGTGAACGCCCTCAACCTGACGAAACCCGCCGACCAGACGGCGGCGGAACTCGCCAAGGCGCTGTAACGCGTCATGGTGCTGTGCCCCGTCATCGCGGCGGGTGCGGTGTCAGCGCCCCGCTGCGCGAGGTGCGGGACAGGCCGTGTTCGGTCTTGTTCCAGCGGTCGGGTGCGAGGATCAGCTCGATCACCCCGCGCCAGGCGGCGAGGCTGACGAGCAGGAAATAGGCCGGCAGCAGGGGCACGAAGGGGACGAGATCGTGCCAGCCCCGTCGCCGGCAGCCGATATAGGCGGGCAGCAACATCGCCACGAAGCCGGAGACGAGGACCGTGATCGCGGTGCCGGTGGGCAGATTCGCCCAGAAATCGCTCCCCGCCTCGATCCGGCCCGGCCACAGGGAGACCACGGCCGGCAGCATCAGGAACGGGTAGGACAGGGCCGAGACCACCGTACCGGGGATGAGGGCCAGCGCGCAGAGGCTCGCCAGCGGGCCGAGCTCGCGGAAGGTCGCCATGGGGGTGCGGCCATGGGTGAGGCTGGTCTGGAGGAAGCCCTTCATCCAGCGGGTGCGCTGGTTGAGCCAGGCCTTGTAGCGGGCCGGCGCCTCCTCGATCGTGCTGCTCGGCAGATCACCCACATCGTAGCCGGCCCGCGCCAGCCGCAGGCCGAGATCGGCATCCTCGGTGACGTTCCAGGCATCCCAGCCATGGACGGCGCGAAGGATATGGGTCCGGAAATGGGTGGAGGTGCCGCCGAGCGGCGTCGGCAGCCGCCACGCCGCCAGTGCCGGGCCGAGCACGTCGAACAGGGCCGTGTATTCGAGGGCGAAGCACCGTGTGAGCCAGGAATCGCGGGCATTGTCGATGACGAGGCGGCCCTGCAGGCAGGCGGTGCGCGGGGAGGCGCGGGCGAAGGCCTCGGCTGCCGCCCGCAACTGGCCGGGATCGGGCACGTCCTCCGCGTCGTAGACCACGAGGCAGCTTCCCCGCGCCAGGGGCAGGGCGGCGTTGAGGGCGCGCGGCTTGGTCTTTGGCAGCCCCGGCGGCACGACGACGACCTCCACATGTGCCGGCAGGGCGAGGCAGGCGAGCGCCCCCGCCGTGGCGGCATCGTCGGCCTCGGTGAGGAGCTTGATGTCGAGCTTCGCCACCGGGTAATCGAAGCGCGTCAGCGCCTCCAGCAAGCGCGGCACCACCGCCGCCTCCCGGTAGAGCGCCACGAACACCGTGTAGACCGGCAGGTCGCCATCCGGCAGCCCGGGTCCGGGCAGGTCTTCCGGCGCAACCTCGCCGGTCGGCCCGATGGCGGCCACGCGAAAGGTGAGGAGGGCGAGGAACCCGACCTGCACCAGGACCCAGGCCGCCGTGACGAGGAGCGCCGGCAGGCTGGCCATGGCGAGAACGAGCGCCCCGAAGATGAGACCGGCCAGAGCGAGGAGCGGCGCCACGGGGGCGGCATTGTAGGCCCAGTCCGGCCTCCTCCTGAGAAGGTCGTCCGAGGCATGGGCGGCGATTCCCGCCGCGCGTTGGGCGAAGATCGCGTGGCGCAGGGCGGTCGGCGTGGTGATCGCCGGCATCAGCCCCGTCGGGCTGCGCCCCTGCAGCAATTCGGCGATCGCGCGCCCCCGAGGGGCATAGACGAACGCCGCCCCCATTCCCAGTGCGAGGGGGGCGACGCCCGCGATCAGGCTGTCGGGAAACCGCGCGCCTGCGCCGAGGGGTAGGGTTCCGCCGAGGAACCGCGCCCCGAGGGTGAGCGCGAGGGCGCGGTAGAAGCGCTCCTCTTCCATCAACCCGGCCTGGATCAGGGTGGTGGCGGCATCGGTGCCGCTCGCCCGGGCCAGGGCCGCAGCCTTCGCCAGCATCAGCGGGGACGCGGCGTGGCTGAGGAGAAACGCGATCTCCGGAGGCAGTGCCACCGTTTTGCCGCGCAGGTTCCTGAAACCGACGATCGACACCGGAACCGGCTCCCCGAGGCCCGGGAACGTGATAGGGGGAGAGCCGTGAGCCAGACGATTCCCGCGCACAACCAGTGCGACACAGATACAACCAGGCCGTCAACCCGAGGCAGGCGGTCCGCAGCCGCTTTGCTGGTGACGGCGCTCCTCGCCGTTTCGCCGGCGTCGGCGCAGGAAGCCACCTCGCCGGGCGTGACGATCCCGAATTTCTGGAATCCGCGCAGCCGGCTCGAACGGATCGAGGCGCCGCAGACGGCGCGCGCCATCCGCTTCCTCACCGACGACGAGTTCCCGCCCCTGCATTTCGCCGGCCCTGACGGTGCGCCGACCGGCTTCGTGGTGGAACTCGTCCGGGCGGTCTGCGAACGGTTGACGCTCAGCTGCACCATCCAGGCGCGCCGGTTCGATACGCTGCTCGACGGGCTGGCCGACCGGCAGGGCGACGTGGTCGCCGCCGCCATCCCGCTGACGCCGACCCTGCGCAGCCGGTTCCTCGCCACCCGTCCGTATTTTCGCTGGCCGGCGCGCTTCGCCGCCCGCACCGACAAGGGCCTTCCCGCCCCATCGGCCAAGGCCCTGGCGGGCAAGTCCGTCGGAATCGTCGCGGCGAGCGCGCATGCGGCCTATCTCAAGGCGTTCTTTCCCCAGGCGGAGGCGCGCGAGTTCACCGACCTCGCCACCGCCGAAGGGGCGCTGCGGCGCGGCGACGTGGACTACGTCTTCGCCGACGGGCTCAACCTCGCCCTATGGATCGGCGGCATCGATTCGTCGAACTGCTGCGCGCTGGTGGGCGGCGACTACCTCGAAAACCACTATTTCGGCGAAGGCATCGGCCTCGTCACCCGCCGAGAGGATACGGCCCTCTCCCGCGCCCTCGACGAAGCCCTGCAAAGGCTCTGGGACGAAGGGAAATACGCAGAGTTGTACCTGCGGTTCTTCCCCGTCAGTCCGTTCTGACTCGCCGGCCCATCCCCCTCAGGGCGCCGGGCTGGCCTTACATCCTCAGCATCCCGCGCGCCTCGTCCGCCAGCCGCAAGGTAAGGTCCGCAGCCCCCGTTTCCCGTGCCAGGGACGCCGCCTGACCGGACCAGAGCGGCGAGAAATCGCCCGAGCCTCCCGCCTCCGCGCGCTGGCGCAGGGGCTGGAGCGCCACGGCGGCGGAGGGAAAGGCGGGAGCGTCGGCGCTCACCGGGCCGAGCTCCGCCAAAGCACGGTTGACGAGCCCTCGGGCGGGGCGCCCCGTGAAGACGTTGGTGAGCGCCGTATCCTCGTCGCGGGCGGCCCGCAGGGCGGCGAGATGAACGGCGGAGATGCCGGCCTCCGGGCAGAGGAGGTAGGCCGTGCCGATCTGGACGGCGGACGCGCCGAGCATGAGCGCCGCGGCGATCCCGCGCGCATCGGCGATGCCGCCCGCCGCGATGACTGGGACGCGCACCGCGTCCACCACCTGCGGCACCAGAGAGAAGGTGCCGACCTGGGACTCCACCGCATCGGTGAGGAACATGCCGCGATGGCCCCCGGCATCGGCCCCTTGGGCGATGATCGCGTCCACGCCACGCTCATCGAGCCAGCGTGCCTCACGCACCGTGGTGGCGGACGAGACGACGAGGCAGCCCGCTTCCCTGACGCGGCGGAGGAGGGCGGCCTCGGGAAGCCCGAAATGGAAGCTGACCACCGCCGGGCGCAGATCCTCCACGACGGCGCACATTGCCTCGTCGAAGGGCGCGCGGTTGGCCATGGCGACGGGTACTGTCGGGTCGAGGCCGAGCTCGCGGTAATAGGGTGTCACGCGCTGGAGCCATGCGGCCTCGCGGGCCGGATCGGCGGCGGCCGGAGCGTGGCAGAAGAAATTCAGATTGAACGGACGATCCGTGTTCAGGCGGATCGCCGCGACCTCGCTGCGCACCTGTTCGGCGTTCAGGGCGGCACAGGCCAGCGACCCGAGGGCGCCGGTGGTGGAGACGGCGGCCGTGAGCTGGCCCCGAGGCCCCACCATCGGGGCCTGGACGATGGGATGATCCAGACCGACGAGATCGAGGAAGCGTCTGTCGGGCCACATGGCATGGTCTCCTTGGCAAGGCGTCGATCACCGTCTGTCTACACCATCGAAGCGCGAAGGTTTCCGGTTGGCTCCGCAGCCCTGAGGAACGCGATGAAAAGCCTCGCCCGGCGTGGATAACCTCGCTCGCAGGCGAGTTTCACGGCCCGGTCGGATGTCGGATCGCGCGGGAACATGGTCCAACTATTGCTAATGTTTCGGCGTGGTTTGCATCGGCGCCGATGGTGTGACGGACCCTGAGGCGATCCATGGCGATCCGGTCATATCCAGTTTCCGATGCGTCATCGGCAGGACCTCGTCCGTCGCTCGACGCGGCCTACCGCCGGATTACCTGGCGCCTGCTGCCGTTCCTGATGATGCTCTGGATCCTGTCCTGGATCGACAGGGTCAATATCGGCTTCGCCAAGCTGCAGATGCTGTCCGATCTCAAATTCAGCGAGACGGTCTACGGCATCGGCGCGGGTATCTTCTTCATCGGCTATTTCCTGTGCGAGGTGCCGAGCAACCTGCTGCTGGAATATATCGGCGCCCGCAAGACCATCGCGCGGATCACGCTCCTCTGGGGCGCCTGCTGCGTGGCGATGATGTTCGTCACCACACCGGCCTTCTTCTACGTGCTCCGCTTCCTGCTCGGAGTGTTCGAAGCCGGCTTCTATCCGGGCGTGATCCTGTACCTCACCTACTGGTACCCGAGTGAGCGGCGGGCGAAGGTGTTCGGCCTCTTCATGTCGGCCTCGGCCATCGCCGGGGTGATCGGCGGGCCGCTGGCCGGGGCGATCCTCACCGGCATGAACGGCGTCAACGGCTGGGCAGGCTGGCAATGGGTGTTCCTGCTGGAGGGCATCCCCTCGATCCTCGCAGGGTTCGTCACGCTCCTCTACCTGACCGACCGTCCCGCCAAGGCCACATGGCTGACGACAGAGCAGCGGGCGCTGGTCGAGGCGGACCTCGCCCGCGACGCCGAGGCTCTGGGTCCACGCGAACATCGCATCCTCGCCTCCCTGAAGGATGTCCGGGTCTGGCAGTGCATCGCGATCTTCTTCTGCATCATCATGGCGAACTCGGCCCTGACCTTCTTCGGGCCGAGCGTGGTGCGCGATGCCGGCTTCACCGACCCGCTCACCGTCGGCTGGATCATGTCGGCGGCCTATCTGTGCGGTGGCATCGGGATGATCCTCAACGGGCGCCATTCCGACCGGACCGGCGAGGCGCGCCTGCATTGCGGGATCCCGGCGACGATCGGGGCGCTGGCCATCGCCCTCGTCGGGTTCCTGGTCCCGTGGAGCCCGGTTCTGGCCATGCTGGCGCTCGCCGTGGCGATCGTCGGTACGATGAGCGCGATCCCCGTCTTCTGGCAGATCCCCGGGCGGTTCCTGGCGGGCTCGGCCGCCGCGGCCGGCATCGCCCTGATCAATTCGGTGGCCAACCTCGCAGGCTTCGGCGCCCCCGCCCTCATGGGTTACCTGCGCGAGCATACCGGCTCGGCCTCCGCCGGCCTGTGGCTGGTCGCGGCCTTCGAACTCGCGACGATCGTGCTGATCCTCGCCTTCGTCCCACCCTCAACCCCGGCGCTGGAGCGCCGGGCCGCCGCCCGTGCCGCCCATGAGCCGGCCTGACCCCGCCCCCGGCCGCGCCGGAACCGGCCCTCTGCAGGAGACACAGTTGAACCACCCCCCTGAGCGACCCGACCTCACGCGCCGCAGCCTGGTAGGCGCCGGCCTTGCCGGAATCGGTCTCGGCGGCACGGTCGCCGCCACCGGCACCGTGCTGGCCCAGGGCGCGCCCGCCCCGGCTCCTGCGCAGCCGGGCGCCCTGAACACCGGCCCGACGATGCAATCCGGCCTCGGCCCGCGCCTCACCATGCACGCCATCGACAATTTCCACGGCACACCGGGCGCGGGCATGGTCTGCGACCTCTCCGTGCGCGAGGGCGACACCTACCGGCCGATCAAGACGATCACGACGGGGGCCAACGGCCGCTCGCCCGAGCCGCTCCTCATCGACGACGCCCTGAAGACCGGGCGCTACGAATTGCTGATGCATGTCGAGGAATACTTCGCCCGGATCGGCGTGGCGCTGCCGAGCCCGAACTTCCTGAGCCTCGTCCCGATCCGCTTCCACATCCGCGACGCGAGCCAGCGCTACCATCTGCCGATCCTGTTCACGCCCTGGGGCTACTCGTATTATCGCGGCAGCTGAGCGCCCCGACCGTCCGCAACCGCTTACCCACGACATGATCCGAGAGACCCGATGGCCGGCATCACGACACATATCCTCGACTCGGAGCGCGGGCGCCCCGCGCCCGGCGTACGCATCGACTTTTCGGTGATGGAGGAGGGGCGCTGGCGCCTCGTGAAGAGCGTCGTCACCAATGCCGACGGGCGCACCGACACACCGATCCTGCCGGCGGCCGAGGCGAAGATCGGCCAGTACCAGCTCGAATTCTTCATCGACGGCTATCTGAAGAGCCGGCCCGGCGTGAGCGAGGCGGACATCTTCGTGGACAACCCGGTGGTGCGGTTCGCGGTGTTCGACGCCAAGCAGCATTACCACGTGCCGATGCTGTGCACGCCCGGCAATTGCACCACTTATCGCGGAAGCTGACCATGCCGGAACGGGTCGAGATTTACGGCCCGATCAGGATTTGGATTGCATAAGGGGAGGGTCCATCTCGTCTCGGCACTTCGGTGAGAGTTTCATCGCCGCCGATGACGCGACCATCTTCGGGGCGATCCATGGCGATCCGGTCATATCCAACTCATCCTACGTCATCGGTCGGACAGAACCCGTCACTCGACGCGGCCTACCGCCGGATCACCTGGCGCCTGCTGCCGTTCCTGATGATGCTCTGGATCCTGTCCTGGATCGACCGGGTCAATATCGGCTTCGCCAAGCTGCAGATGCTGTCCGATCTCAAGTTCGGCGAGACGGTCTACGGCATCGGCGCGGGTATCTTCTTCATCGGCTACTTCCTGTGCGAAGTACCGAGCAACCTGCTTCTGGAACATGTCGGCGCCCGCAAGACCATCGCGCGGATCACGTTCCTCTGGGGCGCCTGCTGCGTGGCGATGATGTTCGTCACCACGCCGGCCTTCTTCTACGTGCTGCGCTTCCTGCTCGGAGTGTTCGAAGCCGGTTTCTTCCCAGGCGTGGTCCTGTACCTCACCTACTGGTATCCGAGCGCGCGGCGGGCGAGGGTGCTCGGCCTCTTCATGTCGGCTGCAGCCATCGCCGGAGTGATCGGCGGGCCGCTGGCCGGGGCGATCCTCACCGGGCTCGACGGCGTGAATGGCTGGGACGGCTGGCAATGGGTGTTCCTGCTGGAGGGTATCCCTTCGATCCTCGCAGGGCTCGTCACTATCTTCTTCCTCGGCAACGTTCTCACCGACCGCCCCGCCAAGGCCAACTGGCTGACACCGGAGCAGCGGGCATTGATCGAAGCCGACCTCGCCCGCGACGCCGAGGCCTTGGGTCCGCGCGAGCACGGCGTCCTCGCCTCCCTGAAGGATGTCCGGGTCTGGCAGTGCATCGCGATCTATTTCTGCCTCGTCATGGGGTACTCGGCGCTGATCTTCTTCGGGCCGAGCGTGGTGCATGATGCAGGCTTCACCGACCCGCTCACCATCGGCTGGATCATGGCCGCCGCCTTCCTGTTCGGCGGCATCGGCATGGTGCTCAACGGGCGCCATTCCGATCACACCGGAGAGGTGCGCCTGCATTGCGGTGTGCCGGCCATGATCGGGGCACTGGCCATCGCCCTCGTCGGGTTCCTGATCCGGTCGAACCCGGTTCTGGCCATGGTCGCACTCGCCGTGGCGATCGCCGGTACGATGAGCGCGATCCCCGTCTTCTGGCAGATTCCCGGACGGTTCCTGGCAGGCTCCGCCGCCGCGGCCGGCTTCGCGCTGATCAACTCGGTGGCCAACCTGGCGGGCTTCGGCGCTCCGGCGGTGATGGGCTATCTACGCGAGCATACCGGCTCGGCCTCCGCCGGCCTGTGGCTGATCGCGGTCTTCGAGCTCGCGACGATCGTGCTGATCCTCGCCTTCGTCCCGCCCGCCACCCCGGCCGGCGAGCGCCGGGGCACTACCGGCGCCGCGCCCGAGCCAGCCTGAACCGCCACGGCCGTGCCCGGGGCGGGAGCGTCGACCGCGCCCCGACGAGGCTGCCCCCGTGAGCGAGGCGGAGATCGCCGTGGACAAAGGGTGGCGGGGTTCGCCATGGTCGATGCCAGGGAGCATGATCCCGTGCCGATGCCGTTCACGCCGGGTCGTCGTACGGATTATCGCGGGAGTTGAAGCCTTTGTCGGATCTGGCCGCCATCCACCGTCTCGACCGGGACGCCTTCGTCGCTCTGCTCGGCGGGGTGTTCGAACACGCGGCCTGGGTCGCCGAAGCGGTGGCGCCGGCCCGCCCCTTCTCCAGCGTGGCCGACCTGCACGCCACGATGATGGACGCGGTGCGCCATGCGCCCGAGGCGCAGCGCCTCGCCTTCCTCAACGGGCATCCGGAACTCGCCGGGCCCGAAGCACGGGCGCGGGCCATGACGGCCGACTCGGCGAGCGAGCAGGGCAGCGCCGGCCTCGACCACCTCCCGCCGGAGGATGCGGCGGCCTTCGACCGCCTGAACGCCGCCTACCGGGAGAGGTTCGGCTTCCCCTTCATCATCGCCGTACGGGGCCGCAGCCGGGCCGAGATCCTCGCGGTGTTCGAGGCCCGCCTCGGACGGGGACAGGCCGAGGAGGAGGCCACCGCCCTCGACGAGATCGGCGCGATCACGCGGATGCGCCTGGACATGCTGATCTCGGGGGCGAGCGACTGAGAGCGTTCGCGCTCGGCCCCCGCAAGGGTCGGGAATGCCCGCTTGTTCGACGTACCGAGCATCAAAGCCTGGCTTCGAGCGACCTCGGCCCCGGCCTCGCCAAAGACTCGCATCGCACCTCCGCGTTGACCCTCCCCGGCCCGCTCCCTAGGGTGCCCGGCCGCATCCGGCCGGTTCCGGCCGTCCCGTGTCTTCTCGCAGAACTGACGCCCATTCCATGTCCGCCCCGCCCGTCTCGTCTCCGCTCGCCCTCGACCCCGCCCTGGTGGAGGCCGCCGCCCATGCGGCTGCCTGGCCCTTCGAGGAGGCGCGCAAGCTCGTGGCGCGGCTGGAGCGCAAGCCGAAATCGGAAGTGCTGTTCGAGACCGGATACGGGCCGTCGGGCCTGCCGCATATCGGGACGTTCGGCGAGGTGGCCCGCACCTCCATGGTGCGCCACGCCTTCCGCGTGCTCACCAACGACAGCGTGCCCACGCGGCTCATCGCCTTCTCGGACGACATGGACGGCCTGCGCAAGGTGCCGGACAACGTTCCGAACAAGCAGATCCTGATCCCGGCGCTGAACCAGCCGCTCACCCGCGTGCCCGACCCGTTCGGCACGCATGACAGCTTCGGCGCGCACAACAATGCCGAGCTGCGCCGCTTCCTCGACGCCTTCGGCTTCGACTACGAGTTCCGCTCGGCCACCGAATGCTACAAGGCCGGCCTGTTCGACACGGCCCTGCTGACGGTGCTCGACCGCTACGAGGCCGTGATGGCGATCATGCTGCCATCGCTCCGGGCCGAGCGTTCGGCGAGCTATTCGCCGTTCCTGCCGCTGCACCCGGAGACCGGGGAGGTGATGCAGGTGGCCATCGACGAGGTGCGGGTCTCCGCCGGCACCCTGGTCTGGCGCGACCCCAAGACCGGCACTGCCTACGAGACCTCGGTCACCGGCGGCCACGCCAAGCTGCAGTGGAAGCCGGATTGGGCCATGCGCTGGGTGGCGCTCGGCGTCGATTACGAGATGGCCGGCAAGGATCTGATCGATTCGGTGAAGCTCTCCGGCGAGATCGCCCGTGCCCTCGGCGGCGAGCCGCCGGAGGGATTCAACTACGAGCTCTTCCTCGATAAGGAGGGCAAGAAGATCTCGAAGTCGAAGGGCAACGGCCTGTCCATCGACGATTGGCTCGTCTACGGCACCGCCGACAGTCTTGCCCTGTTCATGTACAACAAGCCGCGCGAGGCCAAGCGCCTGTTCGTGGAGATGATCCCGCGTCAGGTCGACGATTACCTGAACTTCCTCGAGAAGTTCCCCGGCCAGGAGCCGGCGCAACAGCTCGGCAACCCGGTCTGGCACCTCCATGCCGGCCACCCGCCGGCGGCTGAAGCCGTGGGCAAGGGCGGCTCGCTGAACTTCGCCATGTTGCTCAACCTCGCGGCTGTCGCCAATACCGAGGACCCGGCGGTGCTGTGGGGCTTCATCCGCCGCTATGACCCGGAGATCGGGCCGCAGACCCATCCGGTCCTCGACAAGCTGGTCGGCCATGCGCTCGCGTATTTCCGCGACCTCGTGCGTCCGGCCAAGACCTACCGCGCGGCGACGGAGGAGGAGAGGGCGGCCCTTGCCGACCTGTCGCAGACGCTCGATGCCCACAAGGGCTCCACCGATCCAGAAGGGCTGCAGGCCGTGGTCTACGAGGTCGGGCGGCGGCACTTCCCCGACCTGTCCGGCAAGGCCAAGAGCCCGGACGGACGGCCCGGCGTGTCGCAGGCCTGGTTCACCACCATCTACAACGTGCTGTTCGGCGAGGCGCGCGGACCGCGCTTCGGCTCGTTCATCGCGCTCTACGGCGTAGCGGAGACGCAGGTGCTGATCGAGAAGGCCCTGTCCGGCGCGTTCGTGCCGGCCTCGTGCGAGACGGCCTCACTAGCGTGATCCTCGACCTCACCGATTATTCGCTGGACGGATGATCGGTGAGGTGAGGACCGGGATCCCGGCTGGCATGCAGCATCGCCACGATCTCTACAGTCCCGGCCTCATAGCGGAAGAAGATCACGTAGCTTTCGCAAGGAAAGCTACGTAGGTCGCTCTGCAATTCCGGACGTGACCGGCCGAGCCGTCCCGGGAGCCTCGCCAATCGATGGCATTGCCGGCGAAGTCGCGCAACGAACCCCTGTGCGGTGGTGAGGCTGCCACTGATTTCAGTGACGTGGCCGAGGATATCGACGAGGTTGGTTCGCGCGAAGGCGAGGAACCGAACCTTGCTCACTCCACATAGCCCAGAGCCTTGAGTTCCGCGCTCTTTGCCGCGAGCGCGGCATCGATCTCATCCTCGCTCGCGTCACCGCCCGCCTCAACGGCCTCGCTCAAGGTCCGACGCAGGGCCTGGAGTTTCGCCTCGCGCTCTTCGACGAGGCGAAGGCCTTCGCGAACCACCTCACTCGCCGAGCCATAGCGGCCATCCTGCACGATGCGGGAGATAAACCCCTCCCACCGGTCGCCAACAGATACGTTCATGCCGTCCTCGCCTGTGAATCGATGCGAAGAATATCATAAACGGTGCATTTTTTGATATGGGAGCGGATTGAGAAGGGGCCGGAATCAGGCGATCCCACCGGCGGGCGGCCGCCGCCCTATTCCGCCCGTCCGAGCTGCCGCAGGCTCAACGCCCAGACCCGTTCCTGAAGCGCCTGATCGCGTCCGTGGCGAGAGGTCGGGACGGGGCTGCATTTCGAGAAGTACAGGCCGCTCACGCCCGCCACCTCCGGCGAGGTCGCCAGATGCAGGGAGGTCGCCGCCCCATCGGCCGGGTTGCTGAGGAAGGGCCGGACCAGCGACCAACTGATGCCGAACCATCCCCCGGTGCCGCCGGCGAAACCGCTGGCGATCACGCCAGGATGGAGCGAATTCACGGTGACACCTGTGCCGGCGAGGCGACGGGCCAGGGCGGCGGTGAACAGCACGTTGCCGAGCTTGGCCTGGGAATAGGCCTTCCACGTGCCGTAGCGGCGCGCCCCGTCGAGATCCTCGAGATCGATCAGGCCGCGCTTATGCGCCCTCGAGGCGACGTTCACGATGCGAGCGGGCGCGCTCGCCTTCATCAGGTCGAGGAGGTCCAGGGTCAGTTGCATGTAGGCGAGATGGTCGAGCGCCCAGGTCCGCTCCAGGCCATCCACTGTCACGTGCCGGGCATCGAAGATGGCGCCGGCATTGTTCACGAGCACGTCGAGGCGTGGATAGAGCGCCCGCACCTCGGCGGAGAGACGCCGGATCTCAGCCTGCGAAGAGAGGTCGGCGAGAAATACGTCGATGACGGCGCCCGGCACCGCGTCGCGGATGCGGGACGCCGCCTCGTCGGTTCGGCCGGCATCACGGCCGACGATCCCGACACGGGCCCCCGCCCGTGCCAGCCCCAAGGCCGTCTCGTAGCCGATGCCCGAGGTGGCGCCGGTCACGAGACAGATCTTTCCGGGAATGGGTACGGCGTTCGCCATGGACGTCACGAACTCCCGCCGGCCCGGTTTCCGATCGGATGACCGCTTAGAAGACCGCCTGGCCGACAGCCAAAGCGAGCACCACGATCACGATGGCGATCACCAGGAACACACCGAACAGGATGCGCGACAGGGAGCGCGCGCCCGAGGCGATGCCGGTGAAGCCGAGGCCGCCCGCCAGGAGCGAGATGACGAAACAGATGAGGGCCCATTTGAGAAGGGTCATACGCGCAAAACTCCAGCGTGCGGAACGACCGATAACCCTCCTGTCGGGTCAAGCGTTCCGCTCAAGCTTGTGCGGCGTCGCGATGACGGGCGCGGCACCGGATTCGGCCTTCTCCAGGATGGTGGCGGCCAGCGCGTGATAGAGCCCTTCGCGGCAGATCAGCTTGGAGACCGCGTCGGCGATGAGGGCGGTGACCATGAGCGGGATCATCATCGCATGGTCCTGGGTCATCTCGGTGACGATGACGAAGGCGGTGATCGGCGCCTGGAGCGTGCCGGTGAGGTAGGCGACCATGCCGATGAGCACGAGCGCGCCGATGGGCACGCCCGCGAACAGGCCGTGCAGCCAGACGCCCATCCCCGCCCCGACGCTGAGGGAGGGGGCGAACAGGCCGCCGGGAATGCCGCTGATGGAGGAGAACACCGTCGCGAGGAATTTCAGCGGGGCATAGGCCGGATGCCCGGTATCGGTGCCGTGCAGCATGGCGCGGGCCTCCTCATAGCCGGTGCCGTAGACCGTACCGCCGGAGGCGAGGCCGCAGAGGGCGACGCCGAGCCCGCAGAGGGCGCCGAACACGATGGGGTGGCGGCGGATGGCGCCACCGATCCGACCGGGCAGCCCCCTGGCGAAGAGGAGGGTGACGCGGCCGAACAGGCCCCCCGCGATGCCCCCGAGCGCGCCGAGGATCGCCACCGCGAGCCATCCCGGCCCGAAGGGCAGGGCGGCCTTGGTGGTGCCGAAATACGTGTAGTCGCCCTGGATCGCCAGCGCGGTCAGCCCGGCCGCGATGACGGTGGCGACGATGAGGCCGCTGGTACGCGCCTCGTAGGTCCGGCTCAACTCCTCGATTCCGAAGACGATGCCGGCGATGGGGGTGTTGAAAGCGGCGGCGACCCCTGCCGCACCACCGGCGAGGATGACACCCGGCAGGCGTTCGGCGTCGAGCCGGCCGAATGCCGCCATGATCGCGGCCCCCACCTGGACGGTCGGCCCCTCGCGCCCCGTCGAGGCGCCGCAGACGAGGCCCAGCGTCATGACCAGGATCTTGCCGAACGCCGTCTTGAGGGAGACCAGGGCGTTGCGGATCGCCGGGTCCTCCGTATGGCGCGCGGCGATCACCTGGGGAATCCCCGAGCCTTGCGAGTTCGGGAACACCCGAATGGCGAGCAGGATCGCGATGGCGAAGCCGAGCGGCGTCAGCACCAGGGCGACGAGGGGGGAGGGCGAGACGATCCAGCGGAATATCTCGTGCGCCCAATCGGCGAGCTTGGCCATCGCCACGGCGGCGAGCCCGACGCAAAGCCCCCCGAACAGGAACAGCAGGCGCTGCCGCCATAGCGGCGCCGCATCGGAGGCCGCGCCGCGCCAGCGTTCCAGTCGCCTGCGCGGCGGAGGGGAGGCGGGAGCGGGCTCAAGCATGATCGCCGGCCTGCGTGGGCGATCGATCGTCGGATGGGCGACACGTTCGTGAACCGACCCCGTCTTTCCGGGGCTGCGGAGCGGAGCCCGGAATCCAGGACCAGAGGTCGATCTTCATTCTGCTCCACCGGTAGTTCTGGATTCCGGGCTCGCCTCTGGCGCCCCGGAAAGACGGGAAGGATCACGAGCGTGTACGGCGCTTGTCCGGCACGAACCGAAGGCCCAGGGACACTTGCCAAGCAAGCCCCCTCACGAAGCAAGGACACTTGCTAGGCGAGGCCCGCGACGCAAGGCGTGTACCGCTCCTCAGCTTGTCTTGCGCGGTGTCTTTCCCGCCTTCTCCTCGGCTTGGCAGAGTTCGCGGACGGTCTTGAGATAGGCCTTGGCGTCGAATTTCCGGAGCGAGTTCTCGCTCTGGTAGCGCACCGTCCCGAAGATCGGACGGCGCGCCCAGGGGCGGTCGTGCAGGCCGTAGACCCAGGCGACGTTAGTGAAGGAATTGGCGTCGCGCCCGTCGAGAAAGTAGCGGTTGTTGAGGCGCAGGGTGCGGTTGAACCCTTCCTCCGCGCTCGGAGACCATTCGAGGATCTTCTTGCCCCAGTACATGCGTAGGTGGTTGTGCATGTAGCCGGTCACCCGCATCTCGGCCTGGGCGGCGTTCCAGTATTCATCGTGGGTCTTGCCCTCGGCGAGTTCGGCCTCGGTGTAGAGCGTGGGCCGCTCATCATCGGCGTGTTCGGCCAGGGCCTTGCGCGCCCAGTCCGGCACCGCATGCTCGAAACTGTCGTAGCGCTCCGTGTAGTTCACATGGTTCATGGCGAGCTCCCGCCGCACCACGAGTTCCTCGAGATAGGAGGCCTTGTCCTCCGACGCACCCGCCTTCGAGGCCCGTACCGCCAGGGCGATCTCCACCGGCGAGATCTGCCCGAAATGCAGGTAGGGGCTCATATGCGAGGCGGCCCCCGCTTCGGGCCGGTTGCGGTCGGTGCCGTAGGAGCCGAACGGCCCGGCGAGATAGGCCTTCAGGCGCCGGCGCGCCTCCGTCTCGCCGCCGGTGAAGCGCGTCACCGGAGCGACCTCGCGGTCGAGGCTCATTCCCGCCAGCACCGCCTCCGGGTCCGACACGTCGATCTCACTCTTCGGCAGCTCGCGCCCGGCCTTGTGTTTCACGGTGCGGGGTTTGAGCTCCTCCACATACTCGTCGAGGAGCTTCAGGATCTTGGGGCGCAGGGTGCGGGCCGCGAATTCATGCTTCGGGGAGGCGACCTCCACCGGCACCACTACGTCCCCCTCCACCTGGACGACGCGGATCGTCACGGCTTTCGCGATCTCGCCGTACCAGCGCTTCTGGATGGCGAGATAGCCCCGGTCGAGGACGAGGAGGGCCGCCTTGGCCGAAAGGTCGATGGCGATCTCGGCTGGCGAGGCCTTGCGCATCACGAAATGGATGCCGCGCGCCTCCAGCCCTGCCTTCGCGTCGGCGAGCCCTTGCAGCAGGAAGGCGTAGTGGCGCGCATTGGCTTCGGGAAACCCGTTGGCGCCGTCGAGAAGTCCGAAACAGACGACGACGGGAAGACCGAGCCGGTTGGCCTCCTCGATGGCGAGTTCCAGGGCCGGGTTGCGATGGGCGCGGTTGGCCTGCTGCAGCAGGTAGAGGACGTAGGAGCCGTCCGCATCGGGTTCGGCGTCGTTCAAGTCCCGTATGCGCTTCGCCTGTATCGCCATCGTGTGACACCGCCCCGTTTCCGTCGAAGTTTGCTCTCCCGCCAAGCGGGAGGTGAAGATGAATGATCTCGCGAGGTGCGGGTCAGGGAGATGGAAACGCTAGAATTCGTGGCGTTCCACCCAATGCAGAGGCCTGGTTTCCGAATGCACTCATCGGCTTGCATCACACGGATGACCAGGAAGACTGGGGCTGATCTTGGCCTGCGACATTTTCGTTACAGCGGGATTACGAAGTGCGACGCCACACGAAAACAGATGGCTCCGTTGCACGAACGGCCTTGCATTTCCGCCCAGGACGCTCAGATTGTGCATTGCGGGAACGCGATGGCGTCGCGCTCCCGCTGCCCTTCTTGGGCGTTTCCTCCCTAGACTTCGGGCCGCTCTTCGGAGCGGCCTTTTTTCTGTCCGCAGCCACGCAGCGCCCGTCAGCACGGGGTGCTCATCCGCGAGCGCGGGCCCGGATCATGAAATTGTCGTAGGTGTATTCCGCCACCTGGAACCAGAGATATTCCTCGTTCCGGAAGGTCTTCATCGCCTCGTAGATGCGCTTGAAATCGGCGTTCTTGGCAGAAATCTCGGCATAGACGTCGTTGGAATGCTTCAGGGCCGTCTCCATGACGTCCTGGGGGAAGGGCCGGAGCTGGGCGCCGGCGGCCACCAGACGGCGGAGGGCGCGGGGGTTGCGCGCATCGTATTTCGCCAGGACTTCGGCATGGGCCTGGGCGGCGGCGGCCTGGAGGATGGCGCGATAGGCCTTCGGCAAGGCTTTCCAGGCTTCGGCGCCGATCCAGAAATGCAGCATCGCGCTCCCTTCCCAGAAGCCGGGGTAATGGTAGGTGGGCGCCACCTTCTGCAATCCGAGTTTCTCGTCGTCGTAGGGGCCGATCCACTCCGCCGCATCGAGGGCCTTCGATTCGAGGCTGGCATAGATCTCCGGCCCGGGCGTCGTCTGGGGCACCGCGCCGAACTTCGCCAGCACCTGACCACCGAGACCCGCGATGCGGATCTTCATGCCCTGGAGATCGGACGCGCTCTTCACCTCCCGGCGGAACCAGCCACCCATCTGCGCCCCGGTATTCCCGCCGGGGAGGCTCACCAACCCATGCTTGGCGAAGACCTCCGCGAACAGGTCGGCTGCGCCGCCCTGGAGCCACCATGCATTCTGGCCGCGGGCATTGAGGCCGAAGGGCAGGGCGGAGGCGAGAGCGAAGGTCGGGTCCTTGCCGCTGCCGAGGGTGGCCGGCGCGTGTCCCATCTCCACCGTCGCGGCGGACACCGCATCGATCACGCCCTCGGCCGGGACCGGCTCACCCGGCGCAAGCACCTGGATCTGGAAACGACCGTCCGTCGCCTCGGCCACGAGGCGCGCGAGCGTCTCCGGCGCGCCGAACAGGACATCGAGGGATTTCGGATAGTGGGAGGCCAGCCGCCAGCGCGTCTCGGGCATCGTCTCGGCCCGGGCCGCTCCCATCGACAGGGCGGCGGCACCGCCCAATCCGGCGGCGAGCAGGCTGCGGCGCGCAGGGTGTGAGGCCATGACAACTCGCTTCAAAAACTCGCTTCCCCCGTCTCTCGGTCCGTTCACGAACGGGGCAGGAGGCAAAACGATCCGATATTCCTTCGCGCGCGCCCTTCCTTCGGCCTCACCGGCCGAACTGCGTCAGGGAGGGGGCGCGTAGGTGAAGCTCCCGTCCTTCCAGACATAGAGCACGTAGCCCTGGGCGGTGACGTCGCCCTTGCCGTCGAAACCGACCGAACCGAGGACGAGATCGAACCGCTCCGTATGGAGCGCGGAGACGATGCGGCGTGCATCCGTGCTGCGGGCGAAGTTCCCCGCCTCCACCAGGGCCTGAAGGGCGGCGTAGCCATAGATCGTCGAGCCCTCCACGTCGCCGCCCTGCGCCTTGAGCGCCTGGACCACGGCAGCCGCCTCCGGCTTGCGGCGCGGATCGAGGTAGAAGGTCATCAGCACGCCGTTGCTGGCCGGCCCGGCCGCGGTGGCGAAATCCTGCGTGGCGATGGCGGAGGTGCCGAACCATTGTGGCCGGAAGCCCCGTTCCGCCGAGATCCGCACGAGGCGGCCCATTTCGAGAGCGTCGCCCCCGTAATAGGCCACCGAGATCCCCGCTTCCTTCAGCCGGTCTGCCAGGGCCGCATCGTCCGCGTCGCTGGCGACGAACGCGGTCGCCAGGGCCTCGTTGATGCCGATCCGGTTGAGGTTGTCCTTGGTGGCGGCGGCGAGCGCCCGGGAGCCGGGGCTCTGGTCGTTGAGGATGGCGATCTTCTTGTCGCGGAAACGCTCCGCCAGCACCGTGGCCGAGAGCTTGGCCTGATCGTCGTCGCGCCCGCATACCCGGAACACGTTCTGGAGGCCGCGATCGGTGAGCTTGGCGGCGACGGACGCCGCCGTGACCATGGCGATGCCGTTGGCGGCATAGACTTCGGACGCCGCCAGCGAGGCGTTGGAACAGACATGACCCACGACGAGCCGCACATCGCTCGCGGCATAATGCTTGGCGACTCCCACGGCCTTGTTGGAATCGCAGGCATCGTCTTGGACGTCGAGCTGGATCGTCTGCCCGGCGAGGCCGCCCTTGGCGTTGGCGTCCCGCACCGCGGCGCGAACCCCACGAAGAACCTGCTCGCCGACGGCGACATAGGCACCCGATTGCGGAACCGCCACGCCGACGGTCACGTCGGCATGGGCGGGCGCGACGGCCAGGAACACGGCGAGACTTCCGCACGCGGCGCTTCGCGTGGTGACAGCGGATCTCAGCAGCGTGGCGGCGGTGTTCGGTCGCGTGGCGGCGGCCTTCCGTGACGTGGCGGCGGCCTTCCGTAACGTTGCGGCGGCCTTGCGCCGCGAGGCCAGATGGCGGGCCACGCTCGCCAGCCCGAAAAAGCAGGCCACCCGTCTCATCCTCATGTCGCCCCGCCCCAAAACCCGTCCGGTCCACTCTTAAGACGAGCGGGCCCTACGAGTTGCCCCCCGGCACCCATGGCATCGTCGAGCCGTGAGGCAAGGCGGTCCATAACGCAAGTGCGTGCAAGACCCCGCGCGGTCGGTGCGGAACCGAACCGCCCCGGTCCAAGACGCCCCGGCCCATGACGATCCGACCCATGACGATCCGGCCGGCCTCAGTCGAAGGAACCGCCGACGCGTACGCCGGTCATGACCGGCTGGGCCGCCGCCGAGAAGACGGAGAGGACCTTCTTGATCTCGGTGAACGGCGCATTCGAAACGTAGACCATGTCGCGGTTGCGCATGCGGAAGGCCTGGGTGAGGAACAGGCTGTTCGGGTCGCGCATGTCGACGCGATAGACCACGGGAACGAGAGGTGTCCCGAGAAGCGGGCTTCCGGGCTTCAAGCGACGGACCACCGCCGCCGGCTCGAAGCGGAAGATGAAGGTCCCGGTCGGATCGGCATCGGCATCGCGCTGACCGCGTGCCTTGGCCAGCGCCTGCGCCAACGTGATGCCCTCGGCCTGGAACGGGATTTCCGTGGCCTGACCCAGCGCGCCGACCGCCAGGAAGGTCTGGGGATCGCGCACCAGGGTGAGGTTGTCGTTGGGGCGCAGGTAGATGTTTTCCTTGGGGTTCGACACCACCGTCGTCAGCGGCACCGTCGCCGTCGTGCCGCCCCGCGACAGGCGCACGAAGGTCTCGTTGACGGGCGTCTTGACCCCGCCTGCGGTGGCGATGACGTCGAGGATGCGATCGCCCTGGGTACCGAGCGGGACGCGGGCGCCGCCGATGGATTCACCACCGACTGTCACCGATTGCGAGACCGGCCGGGTCACGGTGACGATCACCTGAGGCTGGATCGCCTTGCCGGCGAGCTCCGTCTCGATCAGCGCCTGGACGTCCTGCGTCCGCCGTCCGGCCACCTGGATCCGGCCGGCATAGGGGATCGAGATCGCGCCGTCGCGCGAGACGACCTGCTCGGGCAGCTGCGCCGCCTTCGAGCCGGCGGAGAACGAATTGACCGTGAGCGGGCCCGAGAACAGGCCGCCCGAACCGGCTTCGAACACCGAGACAGCCACGGCGTCGCCGATGCCGATCACGGATTCCGCCGGAGCGCGACGATCGCCGAAGGATGCGAACAGGCTATCGAGGGAGCGTCCGCGCAGGGCCTCCACCACGGCGGAGTTCATGTCGATGAGTTCGTAGCGGGCGAAGGTCCCTTCGCTCGTCGCCTGATCCGCGCCGTCCACCACGGCCGTGGTCGACGGGCCGGCGGCGGGCAGGAAAGCGCCGCATCCCGACACCGAAAGCGTGGTGATAAGGACGATAGGCAGAGTGCGCATGCAGTTTCGCCTGTCGGTTTCTCTCATCCGCTGCCTAAACCAAAGCCTTGTCACTGTCCGTGGCGGGTTGGACACAGTGCCGTCCCGTCGGGACGCGTGCAACGGATCGTCCCCGATACCCACATGCCGAGCTCCTGGACTTGCCGTCGGCGCTTCGCAACGGACGACGTACGGGGCTACTTGGCCGCATCTGTCTCGTCTTACTGCCGAAATCGCTCGACGGTGGGCGGATCGGCGTGCGAATTTCCCGACCTACGAGCAGGGGGCACCTGCGAGGACAGCCGAGCAGGATGCCTTTGTCTGACACGATCCCCGACCGCCCTCCCGGCGCGCGCGCCGAGCGGACCCACGGTGACGGCGCACGAAGCCCCGTGCGGCGCCGGCACGTCTTCTATGTGCCGGGCTACGATCCGGAAGGGCGTACCCGCTACCGCATGTTGTTCGTGCGGGAGCTGACGCTCCATGCCAAGAGGTTCGGTGAGCCCAAGCGCCGCCCCGGACGCGCGGTCATGGGAGCGGACGGGCTTTCCCAGCGCTGGACCGTGGCCGCCGAACCGGAGGTCGGCGGAGCGGAGACGAGCTACGACGTCCTGCTCTGGGACGACATCGTGCTCAAGGATTTCGCCCGCTGGCGCATCGTCAGCGTCCTCCTGCTGTTCGCGGGCAGCCTCCAGGCCATCGTCACCGGCATGGCGGTGAAGTTCTACCGGCTGAACTGGAAATACGGCAACGTCATCCTCTATCCGCTCGGCCTGATCCTCCTCCTCACCCTCGTGAGCGGCCTGATCGCACATCAGATCCATGCTCATCTGGGAGACGGATTCGGGCACAGCCTGCAATGGCCGGCCTGGGTGACGGTGCCGCTGGGCCTCGCGGCCGGCCTCGTCTGGATCAAATCCCTCGATGCCCTGCTGGAACGCGCGTTCTTCTGGCAATTGCTCAACGACTGGGTCTTCAACTGGCAGCACGGCCAGGGCCGGCGGCGCGACTACGAAACCCGCGTCGACGCTTTCGCCGCCCTGGTCGTGAACCGCCTGGCGGCATTCCGGGCGGAGGGTACGGAGCTCGATGAAGTGCTCATCCTCGGCCATTCGACCGGAGCGCTCACGGCGGTGGAAGTCGCCGCCCGCGTGCTCGCCGCCGATTCGGCGATCGGCACGGGAACGACGGCCTTTTCCTTGCTGACCCTCGGCTCGGGCCTGCCCATCGTCGCCCTGCAGAAGGAGGCGCGCCGGGTGCAATCGGACATCGCGAGCCTCGTCGTCTCGGAGCGGATCGTCTGGGTCGATTATTATGCCCCCCAGGACTGGATGAACTTCCCCGATTTCGATCCGGTGGAGCGCCTGCCCCTCGACCTCGGCGGCCGCCCCCCGCGCAACCCGCTGGTGCGCTCGGCCAAGTTCCGTGAGATCATCGACCCGGAAACCTACCTCAAAGTGCGATGGCGGCCGTTCCGGATGCATTTCCAGTTTCTCTTCGCCAACGATCGTCGCGGCGAATACGACTTCTTCGCCATGGCGCTCGGCCCGCAGCGCCTGCGGGACCGGGTGAAAGGCCCCCGGATCGACACCGGCACGGCGACCGGGTCTTGAGCATCGAACCGGATCAGGGCCCGCCTCGAATTTTCATCGTGATGGGCGTCTCGGGCTCGGGCAAGAGCACGATCGCCGGGCTATTGGCCGAGCGCCTCGGGTGGGATTTCGTCGATGGTGACGCCTTCCACAGCGCGGAACACGTGGCCAGGATGCGGGATGGCCACGCCCTCGACGATGCCGACCGCGCCCCATGGCTGGCGGCGATGTCGGCCTGGATCGGCACACGCCTGGAGACCGGTAAACCGGGCGTTCTCGCCTGCTCGGCCCTGAAGCGGGCCTATCGCGATGCGCTCGTCCAGGGGCGGGCGGGCATTCGCATCGTCTATCTCGACGGCGACCGCGACCTGATCGCGGCCCGCATCGCCCGCCGCACCGGCCACTTCATGCCGGGTGCCCTCCTCGACAGCCAATTCGCCGCGCTCGAACCGCCGCGCCCGGAGGAGGGCGCGCTGGCGGTGCCGATCGTCGGCAGCGCGGAGGCCATCGTGGCAACGATCCTGGACCGATCGGGTTTGCAGCCCGACGATCCCATCAGACAGGACACAGCATGATGTCGGGCCCTCCCTCCGGCGACCGGGCGATCGCCTTCGTGATCTCCGACGTGGACGGAACCCTCGTCACCTCCGACAAGAGCCTGACCCAGCGCAGCCGGGACGCCGTCCGGCGGCTCGACGCGGCCGGCATCGGTTTCACCATCGCCTCCGCCCGGCCGCCGATGGGGCTCAGGTCGCTGATCGCCGACCTCGGCCTGCGTCATCCGATCGGCGCCTTCAACGGCAGCACCCTGCTCGCCCCGGATGGGCAGATCCTCGCCGAACATCTCCTCCCGGAGGAGACGGCCCGCCAGGCCGTGCGGCTCCTCGACGGGCTCGGCCTCGATATCTGGGTGTTCGCGCGGGGGCAGTGGAACCTGCGCGACCCCCATGGACCCTATACCGATCTCGAACGCCGGACCCTCCAGGCCGAACCCACCCGCGTCGAGGATCTCGGTCCCCTTCTCGTGGGCGCATCCAAGATCGTCGGCGTCAGCGCCGATCCCGATCATCTGGCCGCATGCGAGAGCCGGGTCGCCGAGGCTCTGGGACACGGCGCCGACGTCCATCGCTCCCAGGCCTATTATCTTGACGTGACGCCGTACGGGCAGGGCAAGGGGATATTCGTCGACGAGATCGCGCGCCGCCTCGGGATTCCTCATGCACGGATCGCGACCCTCGGCGATGCCGCCAACGACATGGCGATGTTCGCACGCAGCGGGTTCTCGGTGGCCATGGGCAATGCCGATGAGGCGGTGAAACGGGCCGCGTCGGCGGTGACGTCGGGAAATGACGAGGACGGGTTCGCAAAAGCGGTGGATGAATTTCTCTTGACGCGCTGACGCGCAAACCCCGCCGATCCTTGCCCCGTACGGCTCAGCTCGTTGGCAATGCTGGCGAATCCGCCGGGCCACGGGCCGGGGTCGCGTTCAGGCCTGTGCCATGTGCGCCACAGCACGCGGAGAAACGGCTCCGCTTTCCCGCAATCATGACAGTGGAGCCGCCTTCCGGCCTCATTTGGCCTCGACCCTTGGCCTCAGATCAAGAACGACGCCACCGGGTCTCCGAATGAATCAGCGCCTCCTGCTCCTCGCCGTGGCTGCGGCCGTCCTGCCGGGCCCGGTTCTCGGCCAAGGCACCCCGGCCCGCGACAACATCGATGCGCTGATCGAGGAGCAGGCAAAGGCAAACGGCGTCCCGGCGAGCTTCGTCCACCAGGTCGTCAAGCGCGAAAGCAACTACAATCCCAACGCGAAGGGCGGCAGCGCCCTCGGCCTGATGCAGATCAAACATGCCACCGCACGCGGCATGGGATATCGCGGGGATGCGGCGGGTCTCTACGATCCGAAGGTCAATCTTCGTTACGGCATTGCCTATCTCGCCGGCGCCTATCGCACCGCCAAGGGCAACACCCACCAAGCCTATACTTATTACAACCGGGGCTATTACTACGCCGGCAAGCGCCAGGGCACCCTGGTCGCCGGCATCGAGGACACCACGGCCGCCTCGCCGCAATCGAGCGCGGCCTTCAGCGACGTGTTCACCCGTGGCTTCGGCGCGCAGCGCAAGGCGCAGCCCGATGCGAACGTCACCGCCGCCGGAACGGCCCTGGCCTATGCTCCGAGCCTGACCACTCCGCCCATGCCGACCGAGCTGGTGGAAGTCCCGCTGCCGCCGCGCCGTCCGGCCGCCTTGTCCGGCCTCGCGCCGGCCGTGGCGGAGATCGGCCCCGCCCATGCGCCGGCCGCCACCCCCCAGGCCACGGCCTTGGCCGCCCTGTCGGTGAATCCGGCAATACCCCAGCCGGCCGCCGTCGCGGGCGCCGCCGAGTTCTCCGTGACGGAGAAAGTGGAAGTGCCGCTGCCGCCGCGTCGTCCTTCGGCGGTCGTTCTGGCCTCGGTGGGCCGCCCGATCGTCGCGAAGAAGGCGCCGACACCCGGCACCATCATGGAAGCCTCGGCGCTTCCGCCCAGCCAGTAGGCCCTCGAAAGCCCCGTCACCGCGTCGAGCGCCTCACCCGAAAGGCGGCAAGCGCCCCGTCTGTCCCTGATCGGGACAAAGCTGAAACCATTCAGAAACAAACATACGTGAATGTTCTCCTGTCATGCCGATTGCGGCGGGGACACGCATGTTTCGCTTGCGTATGCTCTCTTTCGACATCACATGGTGCAGTGCGGCATCGAGAGCGCATGAGGTTGCAAGATCAGGCTTCCAACGCGGAGCTTGAAGTGCAAGTCTTGTACATCGGGCCCCAAACTGACGATTGTGAAGCCTCGTCACGAGCCTGATCTTGGTCGAACGACCATGGAATGAAGGATCGCGACCGGCGCTTGGGAGCCTGCTGCAATCGATCTCGCCGGCACGAATTTCGTGCCGAGCCAAGATCGCGTGGCGGGATATGGTGAGGCCATCAGCCTCCGGGACGGTCAGGTCCGGGACGCGAACACGGAAGACGGACGACGGCATGGCCGGCGCGGCTGAACAAGAATCGATTTTTCTGGCCGAACTCGGTCGGCGTGTGAGACATGCGCGGACAGTGCGCGGCCTTTCGCGGAAACTCCTCTCCCAGACCTCGGGTCTGTCGGAGCGCTACATCGCACAGCTCGAAAGCGGGCAGGGCAACGTGTCGATCATCCTGCTGCGTCGCGTGGCGGATGCCATGGGCGTGCGGCTCGACGACATGATCGCCGTGCAGGACACCCCGCCCGATTGGCACGTGATCCGCGACCTTCTCGGTTCGGCATCGGCGGAACAGATCACCCTGGCGAAGGGCATCCTGTCCGGCCACGCCATGTCCAACGGTGACACCCCGATGCCGCGGGTGGCCCTGGTCGGCCTGCGCGGAGCGGGCAAATCGACCCTCGGCCGCCGGGTGGCGGAACGCCTGGGCTGGACCTTCATCGAGCTCAACGCCGAGATCGAGCGTGAGAACGCGCTCTCGGTGAAGGAGATCTTCGCGATCTACGGCCAGGAAGGGTATCGCCGCCTCGAACAGGCTGCCTTGCGCCGGCTCACCGAACATCCCGGCCCGATGATCCTGGCCACCAGCGGCGGCATCGTCGCCGAGCCCCTGACTTACGACCTGCTTCTCCAGGCCTTCTTCACCGTCTGGCTCAGGGCGAAGCCCGAGGAGCACATGCAGCGCGTGCGCGACCAGGGCAAGCTCGCCACCACGGGCGACCATGCCTCCGCCATGCAGGAACTGCGTGCCGTGCTGCTCAGCCGCGAGCCGCTCTATGCCCGCGCTCCGGCGGTGGTGGATACGTCCGACGTTCCCCTGGAAGAGATGATCGACCGGCTCGCCGCCGTGATCGATGCGCGTTTCGGATCGGTCGATTTCCGGCGCAGCGCCTGACACGCTGAGTAACACCGAGAGGTGGTTCGGGAAGGTAGCTCAGGAAATCCCCTTGATACGGGGGCGGCCTTTCCCCACGCTATGGGACGCACCCAAGGGGAACGGAGTGCTCCGTTCTCCCTTGTACCCCGGGGAGAGTGTTCTCCCGTATCGGCTCCCGGCACGGCCGTCCGGCCCCTGACATGGCGATCCGGCCGCATAGGCCCCGCCCGCCATAGACCCCGCATCGCGGAGGAATCCATGTCCGCCAGCCCCTTCTCGAATCCCGCAATCGGGAACGAAGCCATCGCCGGCACCGTCGATCCGGTCTGGTCGCGCCTGCGCGGCGAGGCCGAAGCCGTGGTTCGCGAGGAACCTCAACTCGCCTCCTTCATCGTGGCGACGATCCTCAACCAGGCGACGCTCGAAGCCGCCGTGTCCCACCGCGTGGCCGCACGCCTCGGCCATCCGTCGCTTCCGGCCGAGCTCGTGGCGCATGGATTTCACGAGGCCATCGCCGCCGACCCGCGTATCGGCGACAGCTTCCGCGCCGATATCGGGGCCGTGCTGGACCGTGACCCGGCGGCGGGCCGCGCCATCGAACCCGTGCTGTACTTCAAGGGATTTCACGCCATCCAGGCGCACCGGCTGGCGCATTGGTACTGGACCAGCGGCCGGCGAGACCTGGCGCTCTACCTGCAGAGCCGCTCGTCCGAGGTCTTCCAGACCGACATTCATCCCGCCGCCCGCATCGGACGCGGTATCTTCCTCGACCATGCCACCGGCGTCGTCGTCGGCTCCACCGCCGTGATCGAGGACGACGTCTCGATCCTGCACGCCGTGACTCTGGGCGGCACCGGCAAGCAAGGCAGCGATCGCCACCCCAAGATCCGCCGCGGCGTCATGATCGGTGCCGGCGCCAAGATCCTGGGCAACATCGAAGTCGGAGAATATGCCCGCGTCGCGGCCGGTTCTGTGGTCCTGCGCCCGGTGCCGGCCCACACCACCGTGGTGGGCGTGCCCGCCCGCGTGGTCGGCACCGCCGGTTGCGCCGAGCCGGCGCGCGCCATGGACCAGTTCGTCAATATCGACCAGTTCATCCACATGGCCGAGGGCATCTGAACCGGCCGGCCCGCGCGTGCCCGCAGCGACTTGCCCGTGGCGAAGCGGCGTGGCAAGCGGTGCCCATCCGGAGGGACTCGGTCGCTCGAAGCGAGCCCGGCCTCCACCGACCATCGACGAATCAAGAGGCGAACGCGTGAACAAGACCGACATCACGAAGGTCCAGGACTATATGCGCCGGACATTCGCCAACACGAATATCCGTCTCGTCGCCCGCCCCAAGAAGGACGATTCCGCCGAGGTCTATATCGGCGAGGAATTCCTCGGCGTGGTCTCCGTCGATGACGAGGACGGCGACCGCTCGTTCAACTTCGCCATGGCGATCCTCGACATCGATCTCGAAGACTAAAGCCGAAGCAGCCATAGAATCGCGCAAGCCGGTCGCGGACGTTCGCAAGCCGCGACCAGCACAATGCCCGAATGCACGTAGTCCTCCCTGTGCGTCGGCTCATCCCGACGCCGGGACATCCTTAACAACTCGTAAACGCTCTGGCAGAGTGCGTGCTCAATCCGTCATCAACGGTCGAGCGCGCCATGGATATCAGCCCCTCCGCCATCGAATCGATCAAGACCCTGTGCGTCGGCCTCGCCCTGTCGGGCCTCCTCGCCAGCGCCTTCGAACTCGTCTCGGACCGTCGCGCGAGCTTCAGCCTGCTGGAACGCGGCGGCGTCGGAGCGGTGGCGGCCCTGCCGATCCTGGCCTTCGGCGCGCCCTTCATCATCCTGCGCAACACCGTACGAGGCCGGCGGATCGAGCACCGCCCGATCCCCTTCGTCATGATTGCCACGATCGTCGCCTGCGGCTGGAGCCTGCTCTCGGGCCGGGTCGCGCTCGATCTCGCCCATTTCATCACCGGCTGATCAGGGCGAGCCGCAGCGGCGGCCGGATGACGATACGGGACATCGCACCGCCTGGCGCCATGGCCCGTCCGGCGCGGACGGATCGGCAGCGCCCCTCTCAGCGGTTGGCGGTAGCCACCGGCGAGGCGACGCCGTTGAGCGAGACCCAGGCCATGCCGTCCTGGCCCTCGCGCTTGACATAGGTGTAGCCGGTGCGCGGCGCGGACAGGATTGCGGTGGTCTTGTTGTCGAGGATGAGATCGCCCTTGTCGGTGCGGACCATCAGGACCGCATGGCCTTCGCCGATATCGTCGATGACCACGGTCATCCGCAGGGCGCGACGGGGGAGCCCCCGCTCCACCAGCATCCGACGCTTCAGAAGCTGAAAATCCTCGCAATCGCCGAAGCCGTCATCGGGAAAGTCCCAGCGGTCGACGACGCCCCAATGGGCCATGTCGGTGATCGGATGGATGCGCGCGTTGACGCGACGGTTGACGCTGGTGAGCGTGCGCCAGATCGCCGGATTGAGGGCGATGATCGCGGGCTGCGACGTGTCGACGATGCACTCGGCGGGGTGTTTGGCGCAGAACCCGTTCCAGGCCGCCACCGGGCGGGCGCCGCCACTCTCGTTCACCGCCGGCGCATCGGGCAGGGCGGCGACCGGGCGCGCTTGCGTCGCGGCCCCACCGAGGAGCAGGATGGAGCCGACCAGGGACAGCTTGGCCGCACGTCCAATGCGTCGCCAAGAAAGCCCGCAAGTAACCCCGCAAGTAACTTCGTATGAGAGCCCACTTGCCGAGTAGCTTCCGCCGTCGACGCCTCGCAGAACCGCGTGCCGCATTCCGGTCGCCCTGCCATTCGTTGCCGAAGGCAAGAAACTGGCACGGCCAGGGCCAGGGCTCAATCCAAAAGTTAAACTCGAATTAACTTCCCACATCGCCATGGGTTCCATGGCACAGACGTGATGTTTTCGGGCAACCGGAGAGAATCCGGTTCAGCGGTTTGCAGTGGTCACCGGAGACGTGACACCGCCTAGCGAAACCCAGGCCACGGAATCCTGGCTCTCGCGCTTGATGAAGACGTAACCGGTCCGATACCAGGGCACGATCTCGCTGGTCTTATTGTCGAGGATGAACTCGCCCCGGTCGGTGAGGAGCGTCAGCACGGCATGCCCTTCGCCCTTCTCGTCGATGACCACGGTCATCCGCATGGCGCGGCGGGAGAGGCCGGCATCGGCGAGACGCTTGCGCTTGACCAGCTGGAAATCCTCGCAATCTCCCATTCCGTCCTCGGCGAGGTCCCAGCGGTCGGCTTCACCCCAATGCTCTGTGTCGGTGACGGCCCGCAGACCGGTATTCACCCGACGATTGACCGAGACGATCAGGCTCCAGGTGGCGGGGGTGAGGGCGATACGGGGCGGCTCGTTCGCGTCGATGGCGCACTCGGCCGGGTAACGCTGGCAGAACGAGACCCAGCCGACGATGGGGCGGGCGACACCGAGAACATCGGCGGAGGGGGAGGGCGAGGGCAGGGCGGCCATGATCTGGGCCTGCGACGCGCCGGCGCCGAACAGCGCCAATGCCGCGAGCATCCCCAGCAAGAATGATTTCGTCCGTGCCATCGCGACCACCTCGTCCATCGAGGACCACGATGCCGCCACGCTTCCTGCGCCGCGCTGAAGCGGATACGCGCAATTTTATCGATTCGGCCCCGGGACGGAGCTCCTGCGGGTCAGAGCCAATCACCCGCTGAATCGAGGACTCGCATTCGCGCGATGGCGATCAGGAAGTCGTAACCATGGCGAGGCGGGATCGACCGGCGACGATTGCGGCCCCCGCTCTCGCCGGACGCCGTGGCTGTCACGACGGAGTGGGGAGACAGGCCGAAACAGCCAGCCGGCGCGCGACGCGGTGAGGAGATCCTGTCGCGACGACGCCGACCTTCAGGGGAGCGCCATGCCGGCAGAACCCTCAGACGGAACACCCTCAACCGGAGAGGCGGGACGACGCTCTCAGAGCGTCAGGCCTTCATGGAACAGGTCGGGCGAGATCGGCAGCATGAAGCCCACGCCGATGCCGCCCTCGAAATAGCGCACCACGCGCCCCGGTGTCCGCCCGACCATGACGCTCATGCCAACGGGCGGCTGGGCCTGGGTCGAGAGGGCGACGCCGGACAGGGAGACGTCGATGATGCGGGCCGCGACCTCGCGCCCGTTCTCGAGCTTCAGGAGCACGCCTGTCTCCTGTGGCGTGAGACGTTCGTGGTTGCGGCCCTCGGGCAGGCCGAGCGCCTCACGGTTGGAGATCCAGGTGAGTTGCGACGCGATCTTGTCGCGCTTGCGCTGGGTCGCGCTCAGGCGGACAGCCATGCCCCCGCTGGGAAACCGGGCGATCGTCCCTTCGATCCGCCCGATACGCTCGAGATACAGCACGACGCGCTCTTCGAGTTCGCCCAGGACCGCGCAGGTCAGGCGCACGCCGCCCGGAGACATGTCGACCGTCTGGCAAGGATATTCACGCCGGTCGGCAAGCATGTAGCGGCCGAGGAGGGAGACTTGGACGCGCTGATGCCGACGCAGATCCGACGGCCGCAACAAGCGGACCGGCTTGGTTTCAGCGGGCGCAAACTTGGTTTCAGCGGGCGCGAAAGCCTCGATCATCGCGAAATCCGCACTTGGGTTCGATCGTCGTCAGCACAATCCTACAGGTCGGCTCGTTACGAAAATCTTTGCCGAAGACAGATCAGTCTCGCGATCGGTCCATTAAAGTACCGATCAGGCCCGTCCGCCGGGATGCACCATGAGATGTCCGCGCCGCACCGGAACGCTGTCATTGGCCGGTTCGGGCAGGTTCCTGAGGCTGGAGGCGGCATCGTTCCTGGCGAGATCGATGACGTCGTAGGTCGGGTCGAGGACGCGGAGGGAGATGGATTCGAGCCGCGTCACGGGCCGAAGCCCCAGCCATTGCGGAACGACTTTCGGGCTCAGCGCCCCGAACATGCGGACCTGGGTCTGCCCACGATGGCGCAGGGGGAGAAGCAGGAGTTCGAGGTCGATCTGTTCGTCCCTCTGGGTCATCCCGCGCAGCCCCGCGACGATCCCCACCGTATCGACCGCCACCGTCTCCACGAGGCGCCAGGGATCGGCCTGTCCCGCACCCCAGATGTCGCTGAAGGCGCTGCCGCGCAATTCGCGCCCGAACAGGGCGCAGACGCGGGTCCCCGCGAGCCGGACCGTCGCGGCCGACCGCGCCATGTCGAGTTCGAGGATGAGGCTCTCGGAGAGGAGGTTGCGGATCTCGCCGGGCTCGATCTCGCTCCTCTCGGGCGCGGCCCGCGTACCACGAAGCCGGTCCCAGTAATGATAGAGCATACGGCTGGTCGGATGCTTCATGGCGTCCCGTCGTGGCACGGTCCCGCTGGGACCTGTTCGAAATCGGCCCGATCCATCCGGCGCTGGACACAGCTGCCGGTTCGGTTAACAAGCCTGCCGCACACTCTATGCCCGTCCAAGGCGGTACGCTCGCTTAAGCTCTGATTAGGGTTAACGCGGCGGGGGAAACGCTGCCGCACGGCACCCATCGCGGCGATGTCCTGCATCGTCGGACCGTTCGGGTCGTGGAGGACTGCGCCTGAATCGCGCATCGCTCGCCTGAATTTGCATGGGCCGGGGGCTTGCGGCGGCGGCATCCGCGCCGACATGGTGGCGCCATGGATGCCATGCCCGATCTGCCGCGCCAAAGCCGCGTCCCCGTCTTCAACATGCCCGGCGCGGTGACGGCCTCGATCGCCCTCCTGCTCGGCCTCCATGCCCTGCGGGAATTCGTTCTCCCGGACGAATGGGACATCACGCTTCTGCTGAACCTGGCCCTGATCCCGGGCCGCTGGCTCGCCTCGGTGGACCCGGACCGGGCCGCGGAGATCCTGTCGGCCGCCTCCTCGGCAATAGGCGACACGGATGCGGTCCAGGCCCGCGCGGCCTTCGCGCAATACGTCGTAGCCAATCCCTCGGCGAGCCTCTGGACCTTCGCCACCTATGCGTTGCTGCACGGCTCGTGGACGCATGTCATTTTCAACGTGGTCTGGCTCGCCGCCTTCGGCTCCCCCGTGGCGCGGCGATGCGGCCCCTGGCGCTACGGCCTCCTCGGCCTCATCGGCGCGGTGGCGGGAGGCGTGCTCCACGTGGCGATCGACCCGTTGAGCACGGCCCCGCTGATCGGCGCCTCGGCCGCTGTCTCGGCGCTGATGGCCGCCGCCGCGCGCTTCGTGTTCCAGCCGCCGCCGTCTTTCCATGCCAGCCAGCCCTGGCAGCACGCTGCCCAGCCGCCGCTCCAGACCATCCCCGAGCTTCTGCGCAATCGCACGGCGGTGATGTTCCTCGGCATCTGGCTCGTCACCAACTTCGTCTTCGGGATCATCTCGCTGCCGCTGGGCGCGGAATCCTCGACCGTGGCATGGGACGCCCATCTGGGCGGGTTCCTGGCAGGATTTTTCCTATTTCCGATGCTTGACCGCTTAGGAGGCGCAAAAGCGTAATTTTTCCGCATGTTTTGGCATCGGAAGGCCGGTCCCGTGGGTTGTCACATCAGACATGACATCACACAATTCCGTGATGCGCCGGGATCAACCCGGCCCGCGTAACAGCCTATGGGAGATCATGGTCATGACCGTCGCACGCATCCTTTCCGAGAAGGGCGGCTCAGTCGTCACTGTGGAGCCGAACCGGACCCTGGACGACGCCATCCATCTCCTCGCCGAGAAGCGGATCGGCGCCATCGTGGTGAGCAATGACGAGGGTGCCGTCCTCGGCATCCTGTCCGAGCGGGACATCATCCGGGCCCTGTCCCGCCAGGGAGCGGGGGCGTTCGATGCTCCGATCTCGCAGCACATGACGGCGTCGGTGACCACCTGCACCCGGTCGAGCACCGTCGAGGAGGTCATGCAGCTGATGACCGATGGGCGCTTCCGCCACGTGCCGGTGGTCGAGGACGGGCGGCTCGCCGGCCTCGTCTCCATCGGTGACGTGGTCAAGCGCCGGATCGCCGCCGTGGAGGCGGAGCATCAGGCCATGCGCGACTACATCACCATGGCCTGACGCGGCGTCGGGGATCCCTCACGCGGAGCGGAGGGGCTTCGTCAGGGTCAGACCCGCTCGGCTGCCAGGGTGACGAGTTCCCTGATGCGCGGCAGGGCGGCCTTGGCCGCTTCCCGCCCGAGGGAGATCGCCTCTTCGGCGCGGTGGAACTCGAACAAGCCCATCTCCGCGAGGCGCGGGGACAGCATGAGATCCGGCGGGTCTCGCTCCAGCCTCGCCCGCGAGATCCGGTCCTGGGTGATATTGAACGCGTCGAACATCACCCGCCCCATGCCGGGAGGGCCGGGCTCGCGGGGCGGGGCAGGGCGTGGCGCCGGCCCGCGCCGACCGGTGCCGCGCATGCGGTTCAGCAGGTTCCATCCCCGGCGCGACGTGGTGAGGGGCAGGGCCGGCGAGGCAGCCCCGTCGCCGTCAGGCCCGATCACCAGACCGGGCTCGGCCCGCGGATCGCCGTTGAGGTTCACGCAGATCACCAGTTCGGCCCCGAGCCCGCGCGCGAGCTTGACCGGAACCGGATTCACCAGCGTTCCGTCCATCATGAGGCGCCCGTCGAGGCGCACCGGGGGAAACAGGCCGGGGAGGGCGTAAGAGGCCCGGATCGCCTCCACCAGGGAGCCACGGGTCAGCCAGACCTCGTCGCCCGAGCCGAGATCCGTCGCGACGCTGGCGAAGCGGATCGGCAGGTTCTCCACCCGCCGGGTGCCGAGATCGCCTTCGAGGCGGCGCTTCAACCGCTCGCCGGCGATGAGGCCCGACCCCAGACGCAGGTCGAGGAGCCCCATGACCCGCCGCCTCGTCAGCGACAGGGCGAAATCCTTGAGGAGATCGAGCTTGCCGGCGGCGTAGCAGCCGCCCACGACGGCACCGATGGAGCAGCCCGCCACCATATCGGGGTGGATGCCGGCCTCTTCCAGCACCTCGATGACGCCGATATGCGCCCAGCCCCGCGCGGAACCGCCGCCCAGAGCCAGACCGATTCGCGGTCCCGACGGCTTCGGTTCGGCCACGGGCTCGACACTGCCCCGTGGAAAGACCGGCTTCTGCGACAGGGTGGACAGCATGCCCTGGCGGTAGAGGGCGACCCCACGAAAGGACAGCCCATCCCAGGTCACGGCCCGGCGGGTCCGAGCAGGGCCTCGCCGGATACCGGATCGAGGGAGACGGCGCGGTAGAAACAGGAGCGTCGCCCGGTATGGCAACATCCGCCATCGCCCCCGACCACTACCGAGATCAGGAGCGCGTCCTGGTCGCAATCGACCCGCATCTCAACGATGCGCTGGACCTGCCCGCTCGTTGCGCCCTTGTGCCAGAGCTCGCTCCGCGAGCGCGACCAGTACCAGGCCTCGCCGGTCTCGAGGGTGAGCCGCAGGGATTCGGCGTTCATGTGGGCAAGCATCAGGACCCGGCCGTCATGGGCATCGACGGCGATGCAGGCGACGAGACCGTTCGCGTCGAAGCGCGGGGTCAGCGTTGCGCCTTCCTCCACATCCTTGCGCGAACCGGGCGGGGAGAACCCGCCGGGCGCGGCGGTAGCTTGGCTCACCGTCATCGCGTGGAATGCCCGCGTCAGTTCTTGTTGTTGCGGACGAGGGTCAGGAACCGGACCTGCTCGTTGGCATCGTCCTTGAACACGCCGCGGAACTGCGTGGTCAGGGTGGAGACGCCGGCCTTCTGCACGCCGCGCATGGCCATGCAGAGATGCTCGGCCTCCACCATCACGGCGATGCCGCGCGGCTTGAGGATGCTCTCGATCACGTCGGCGATCTGGGCCGTCATGGTCTCCTGCGTCTGCAGGCGGCGGGCGAAGGTGTCGACCACGCGGGCGAGCTTCGACAGGCCGACCACGCCCTTGGTCGGGTAATAGGCGATATGGGCGAGGCCCATGAACGGCACCATGTGGTGCTCGCAATGGGAGTAGAACGGGATGTCGCGCACGAGCACGATGTCGGAATAGCCCTCCACCTCCTCGAACACGCGCTCGAGCAGGGCGTCGGCATCCTGCTCGTAGCCGCCGAAGAGCTGGCCATAGGCCTTCGCCACACGGGCGGGCGTATCCTTGAGGCCTTCGCGATTCGGGTCGTCGCCGGCCCAGCGCAGCAGGGTGCGCACGGCGGCCTCGGCCTCCTCCCGGCTCGGACGGCCGGTGGCCACGGCATCGGGCACGCGCTTGGCCGAAGCGGGCAGGGGGGCGACCTCGACGGGGGCCTCAACGGGGCGGGAATTGTCGTTGCGCATGCCGCTCAGGGTGGCAGGCGCAGCCGTGGCAATCGGGTCCATTCCCTGATGATCCGTGTCGGTCAGGCGATAGGAGAGGGATTTGAGCGCGGCATCCATGGCATCTCCCGCACGGGCGACACGTGCGTTCATCGTCGAACTATCTGGTTTTGCGTACATCGTCGAACCATCTCGGTCGCGTTTTCAGCCGCGTTACCGCAGGCCGGCGCCCGAACGTTAAGGTCTCCTTGGCCGTGGGCGCGACCCTGGTCGACGAACCGCCTCCTCGCGAAACGGTACGCTGGCGCCTATATCGTCGTTATCGCGCCGCCGCGCAATGCGGGGAATGCGGATCAGACCATCGTGATCGGAAGCCGGCTGTCTGTCGGCGCCCCGACGGGACCTCCCATATGCTCGACGATATCTACAACCGCCGCATTCTCGAACTCGCCGCCGACATCCCGCGTCTCGGCCGGCTCGACGCGCCGGATGCCAGCGCCACCGCCCATTCCAAGCTCTGCGGCTCCACCGTCACCGTCGATCTCTCGGTGAAGGACGGCACGGTGACGGACTTCGCCCATGAGGTGAAGGCCTGCGCCCTGGGCCAGGCCTCGTCCTCTTTGATGGCCCGCCACGTGGTCGGCGCCACGGCGGACGAGTTACGGGAGGTGCGCGACACGGTGCGTCGCATGCTCAAGGAGAACGGGCCGGCGCCGCAGGGCGAGTGGGCCGACCTCGCCGTGCTGGAGCCGGTGCGGGATTTCAAGGCGCGCCACGCCTCGACCCTCCTCACCTTCGACGCCGTGGTGAATGCCCTCGATCAGGTCGCCGCCAAGGCCCAGGCCTCCCCCGACACGCAGGCCGCCGAATAGAGCCATGGTCCGCCGCGCGGCCCATTGGGCGATCCGGGGCTACCAGCTCACCCTGTCGGGCCTGATCGGCCGGCAATGCCGGCACTGGCCGTCCTGTTCGGACTACACCGACGAGGCGATCCGCCGGCACGGAATCTGGCCGGGCGGCTGGATCGGGTTTTCGCGCATCTGCCGCTGCGGCCCGTTCGGCACGCACGGGATCGACCTCGTGCCGGACGTCCTGCCTCCGCGCTCGGCCTGGTATGCCCCCTGGACGTATGGGCGCTGGCGCGGGGTGAATGCCCCGCCTTCGCCGTTTGCGTGCGAGGCGGTGGAGGAGACGGATCGAGGCGTTTCAGGCGGGAGGACCGAAGGCGGCTGACAGGGCGCGCGCGCCGTCCGTCGTGAAGGCGATCACGCGGCCGTCCGCGCGGGAGGCCCAAGCCCGGTCGAGGACATGGTGCAACAGTGCCGCGCCGAGCGCGCCGCCGAGATGATTCCGGCGTTCGCTCCAGTCGAGACAATAGCGGCAGACGGGCCTGCGTTCCCGCTCCAGCGACGCGACGTCGAGTCCCCGATTCGTCAGGCCGGCACGGCCGGAGGCGGTGAGATTCGTCTCCGCCTCGTCGATCCACCCCCGCGCGATGAGGCCCTGCAGGAGCAGGACGCCGCGCTCGCCGGCCAGATGGTCGTAGCAGATACGGGCCTCGCGCAGGGCCGCGTCGCGCGGGCCTGTTCGGGTGCGGACCGCCCCGGTGCGCTGGGCCAAGCCCATCAGGTGCTCCAGGACGACGGCGACGTCCGACCCGGACAAGCGATAATACCGATGCCGTCCCTGCCGCTCGACGGTGAGAAGGGCCGCCGCTTCGAGCTTGGCGAGATGCCCGCTCGCCGTCGGCAGGGCGATGCCGGCCACCTCGGAAAGTTCGCTCACCGTGAGGGCGCGCCCGTCCATCAGCGCCGTGAGCATGTTGGCGCGGGCGGGGTCGCCGAGAAGCGCGGCGACGGCGGCGATGACGGGGCCATCCTGCATCGTTCGATCTTAACCGAAGCATCGTCGGCGGGCCATCGCCTATGATCCTGCCTCGGCCAAGGCAGGAGACGAGGCGTTCATGATCGCATGTGTCCTTCGAGAGGGGAGCGAGAAGTCGCGGACGGAGGCCGTCGAGCCATCTATGCGCGCCTGGAACAGGGTGCCCCCGCACCGCGTGACCGGAGAACCGGCATGATCGCGGTCATCTTCGAGGTCTGGCCGGCACCGGGTCGCGCCGACCGCTATCTCGATCTCGCCGCCTCTCTCAGGGAAGAGCTTGCCGGCATCGACGGATTCCTGTCGGTGGAACGTTTCCGAAGCCTCACCGAGCCTGACAAGGTCCTGTCGCTGTCGTTCTTCCGGGACGAGGCGGCGGTACGCGCCTGGCGTGAACGCCCGCATCATCGGGCGACCCAGGCGGAAGGACGTGGCGGAGTGTTTCGCGATTATCGTCTGCGGATCGCCCATGTCCTGCGCGACTACGGCATGATCGACCGGGACGAGGCGCCGGCCGACAGCAATGCGGCCCACGGCGCATGACGCGCGCCGGCGACAACCGGAGAGACCGACCATGTCGACCCATATCGCGGATGTCGCCTGGACCCTGAAGCCCGGGGAGGATTTCGCCGCCGGGCGCTACGGCCGGGGGCACACGGTCGAGTTCGATGGCGGCGTGACGCTCGCTGGCACCGCATCGGAGCACGTGGTCGGGAAATGGGCCGCTCGCGAGGCCGTCGACCCGGAGGAGATGCTGGTCGCGGCGCTGTCGAGCTGCCACATGCTGACCTTCCTCCACCTCGCGCGCCTCGCGGGCTTTAGCGTCACCGCCTATCGGGACCATGCCGAGGGCGTGCTGGAGGAGACGAGGCCCGGACGTCGCGCGGTGACGCGGGTCAAGCTACGCCCGGAGATCGACTGGGCCGGCGCCACGCCGGATGCCAACCAACTCGCGGCGCTCCACGAGGCCGCGCATGAGGAGTGCTTCATCGCGAATTCGGTGAGGACGGAGGTCGTCGTGGCCGCTCCCCTCAGCCCCCGCTGACCCACCGCATCACCACCAGCGTCCCAGTCACCGTCAGCGCGCCGCCGATGCGGGTGGCGATCTGGGCGAAGGGCATCAGCGCCATGCGGTTGGCGGCGGTGAGGATCGCCACGTCCCCAGTGCCGCCCTGGCCGCTATGGCAGGCATTCACGATGGCGGTCTCGATCGGGTACATGCCGAGGCGGCGCCCTACCAGGAATCCGGTGCCCATCAGCGTCACCACCGTCGAGACGATGGTGACGAGGTTCGCCAGCGTGAACGCCGCCACCAGCTTGTCCCAGGGGGTCATCGACACGCCGATGGCGAAGAGCAGCGGATAGGTCATGCTGATCTGCACGAACTTGTAGGCGACGAAACCGCCGGCCTGGAGGCGCGGGGAGACGGCGCTGGCGAGCTTGGCGAGCACCGCGAGGAACAGCATCGCCACGGGGGCGGGGAGCCCGGTGAGGTGGTGCATCATCACGCCGAGGAGGTAGAGTGTCACGGCGGTGAGGGCGGCCGCGCCCACCGTTGCCGCATCCACGGGCGTGTCCTCGACCTTGGCGGCGGTGACGTCGTTGTCCCGGTCCGGCTGCAGGCGGCCCTCGCCGGTGAGATGCGGCATCCGCTTGCCCACGGCATTGAGGGTGCCCGCCAGAACGATCGCCGTCAGGCTGCCGAGCATGACGGGGGGCAGCACCTGCGCGAACACATCGCCCTGGCCCTGGCCGAGGATGGCGGCGTAGCCGATGGAGAGCGGGATCGCCCCCTCGCCGACGCCGCCGGCCATGATCGGCACCACGAGGAAAAAGAACGTGTGATAGGCGCCGAGACCGAGCAGGGTGCCGACCAGCGTGCCCACGCAGGCCGCCGCCACGGAGCCGGCCGCCAGGGGCACGAAGATCTTCAGGAAACCCTTGATCAGCACGTCCCGGTCCATACCCAGGATGCTGCCGACGATGATCGTGGCGATATACAGGTAGAGGAAGTTGGTGAACTTGGTGAAATCCGTGATCGCCTTCACCAGCGGCGTCGGGATCAGCATGTAATAGACCAGGGCCGAGGGGATGAAGGTCGCGAAGATCGCGCCCGCCCCGATATTCTTCAGGACCGGCAGCCGCTTGCCGATCTCGGCGCAGGTGAAACCGCCAAGCGCCAGCACCGCGATCATCGTCGGCGCATCGGGCTTGATCTCGCCCTCCGAGGTCAGGACCGCCAGCAGGATCGCCAGGATGAGATAGACCGGCAGGGGAATGATGCCGATCTTGATGTCGACGAGCCGCCACCAGCCCTCCGGCCAGAACCGGCGCGCGGGCATCTCCGCCGCCGGGACGGGCTCGGCGGCAGCGGCTGAAGCTGGGTTCGCCATCGATACTCTCCCGTCGGCCGGTCGCCTGTCGGGCCGGCCTGATTGATCGGAGCTTCTACGGCGTACCGGCAAGAGTGAGACCCGCCACCGGCCCGCCGCGGCTCCCTGGTGCGTGCATGGGCGGATCGGGCCGGAAGCTTGTCAATCGCAGCTCGTATCAACCGATCCGGATCGTCTCGGAAGTTCGTTCACGTCCGCGAGAGCCCGGAAAAGGCCGGCCGAGGCCCCGCGCGGATTTCTTCCTCCTGCGAAACGGTCTAAACCGCGCCGCACGCGCTGACGCCGCGCGCCACCTCAAACCCAAAACCGCTTACCTGCCTCGTTCGCAGGAGTGAGCCCCCGGAGACTCGTTCGCGATGCCCATTCTGACATTCCCCGACGGCAATACCCGCAGCTACGACGCCGCGGTGACCGGCCGTACCGTCGTGGAGGGCATCGCCAAGAGCCTCGCCAAGCGCACCGTCGCCATGGCGCTCGACGGGCGGGTCCGCGACCTCGACGACCTGATCGATGCGGATGTGCGCATCGAATTCCTCGACCGCGCCGACCCGCGCAGCCTCGAACTGATCCGGCACGATTGCGCCCACGTCCTGGCGGAGGCCGTGCAATCCCTGTGGCCGGAGACCCAGGTCACCATCGGCCCGGTGATCGAGAACGGGTTCTACTACGACTTCGCCCGCGACCAGCCGTTCACGCCAGAGGACTTCCCCAAGATCGAGGCGAAGATGCGCGAGCTCATCGCCCGCGACGCCCCCTTCACCAAGGAGGTGTGGAAGCGCGACGACGTGCGGGCGCTGTTCGAGTCGAAAGCCGAACAATACAAGGTCGAGCTCGTCGACGCGATCCCGCCCGGCGAGGACCTGAACATCTACCGCCAGGGCGAGTGGTTCGATCTGTGCCGCGGCCCGCACATGACCTCGACGGGCAAGGTCGGCACCGCCTTCAAGCTGATGAAGGTGGCGGGCGCCTATTGGCGCGGCGATTCCAACAACCCGATGCTGACCCGCATCTACGGCACCGCCTGGGCCACGAAGGAAGACCTCGACGCCTATCTCCACCGGCTGGAGGAGGCCGAGCGCCGCGACCATCGCCGCCTCGGCCGCGAGATGGACTTGTTCCACTTCCAGGAGGAGGGGCCGGGCGTCGTGTTCTGGCACGCCAAGGGCTGGACCATCTTCCAGGAGCTCATCGCCTATATGCGTCGCCGCCTGAAGGGCGATTACGCCGAGGTGAACGCGCCGCAGATCCTCGACAAGTCGCTCTGGGAGACCTCGGGCCACTGGGACTGGTACCGCGAGAACATGTTCGCCGCGCAAAGCGCCGGCGACGAGGCCGAGGACAAGCGCTGGTTCGCGCTGAAACCGATGAACTGCCCCGGCCATGTGATGATCTTCAAGCACGGCCTGAAATCCTACCGCGACCTCCCCCTGCGCATGGCCGAGTTCGGCATCGTCCACCGCTACGAGGCGTCGGGCGCCATGCACGGGCTGATGCGCGTGCGCGGCTTCACCCAGGACGACGCCCACGTCTTCTGCACCGAGGACCAGCTCGCCGACGAATGCCTCAAGATCAACGACCTGATCCTCTCGACCTATAGCGATTTCGGCTTCGGCGACATCGTGGTGAAGCTCTCGACCCGGCCCGAGAAGCGGGTCGGTTCGGACGCCCTCTGGGACCATGCCGAGGAGGTGATGACCCGCGTCCTGGCGCAGATCGAGGAGCAGTCGGGCGGCCGGATCAAGACCGAGATCAACCCGGGCGAGGGCGCCTTCTACGGGCCAAAATTCGAATACGTGCTCCGCGACGCCATCGGCCGCGACTGGCAATGCGGCACGACCCAGGTGGATTTCAACCTGCCGGAGCGCTTCGGGGCGTTCTACGTCGATGGCGACAGCCAGAAGAAGGCACCGGTCATGGTGCACCGGGCGATCTGCGGCTCGCTGGAGCGTTTCACCGGCATCCTGATCGAGCATTTCGCCGGCCATTTCCCACTCTGGCTCGCGCCGGTTCAGGTGGTGGTGGCGACGATCACCCAGGAGGCGGACGGTTACGCCCGCGAGGTCGTGGCGGCGCTGAACCGCGCCGGGCTCCGGGTCGAGTCGGACCTGCGCAACGAGAAGATCAACTACAAGGTCCGCGAGCATTCGCTGGCCAAGGTGCCGGTCATGCTCGTGGTCGGCCGCAAGGAAGGCGAGGAGCGCACCGTCTCGATCCGCCGGCTGGGCAGCCAGCAGACCCGCACCGCCGCCCTCGACACGGCTCTCGCCGACCTCCTCGCGGAAGCGACCTCACCGGATATCCGCCGGGCGCAGGCCGTGGACGAAAGCGTGCCGAGCGCCGAAGTCGCGCTCGACGGCCAGCACGGGGAAAGCCCGACGCCGTGATCCGGTCTCGGTAAGCATTCCCTCTCCCCGCCCGGCGGGGAGAGGGATAGGCGTTGTTCTACGGGACCTCGTTGCCGGCGTAGTTGATGGAGCCGTCGGCGCCCTTCTTCCACATGTACATGACGTAGTCGGGCCGGGTGATGTCGCCCTTCTTGTCGTAGGAGATGTCGCCGATCACGGTGTCGAACGGCTTGCCCTGGTGCAGATGTGCGGCGAGCTTCTGCCCATCCGTCGATTTCGTCGCCTCCATCGCCTGTTTCAGGATCTGAACGGCGGCGTAGGAATAGAGCGTGTAGCCTTCCGGCTCGAACTTGATCGCCTTGAAGGAATCGATGGTGGCCTTGGCCTTGGGGTTCTTGCGGGCGTCGGGCGAGAAGGTCATGAAGGTGCCTTCGGAGCCGGGGCCGCCGACCTGCGCGAACTCACGGTCGGCGAGGGCATCTCCGCCCATGAGGGGAGCCTGGAGGCCCTGGTCGCGCATCTGGCGGATCAGCAGCCCGGCCTCGGTGTAGTAGCCGCCGAAGTAGATCACATCGACATTGGCCTGTTTGAGCTTCGAGACGAGGGCGGAAAAATCCTTCTCGCCGGGCGTGAGGCTCTCGGAGATCGCAGCGGACCCTCCCTTGGCCTTCAGTGCTTTCAACGTCTCTTCGGCCAGCCCCTTACCGTAGGTGCTCTTGTCGTGGATGAAGGCGACCTTCTTGCCCTTGAACTTGTCGGCGAGATACGCCGCCGCGACCGCGCCCTGCTGGTCGTCACGGCCACAGGTGCGAAACGTGTTCCAGTTGCCGCGTTCGGTGAACTTGATCGCCGTGGAGGCGGGGGTGATCTGGATGATGCCGGCCTCGATCAGCGCTTCGGAGACAGGAATCGAGACGCTGGAATTGAAGTCGCCGACCACCATCTTCACGCCCTCGCCGGCGAACTTGTTGGCGACCGACACGCCCTGCTTCGGGTCGGAGGCGTCGTCACCGACCGAGACGACGAGCTTCTCGCCGTTGACGCCGCCGGCCTTGTTGATGTCCTCGACTGCCTGAACCGCGCCGTTCCGGATCTGCGCGCCGAACGCGGCGCTCGGCCCCGTGATCGGCGCGATGACGCCGATCTTGATCTCGGCCTGCGCGGTGCCCGCCAGCATCAGCGCGCCCAGCGCCACGCTCATCGCCATCAGTTTTTTCATGGTCATTTCCCCTCGATCAGCGCGGCGGATCGAACCGTCTCCGCATGGCGCATGGTTGCATGAAGATGGTGCTGATTCACGCCCCTTGCCGGTCCCGCCAGGTCAGGGGGCCGGTGCGCTCGTAGAGCCAGCGATACTGGGTGGTCATCTGCCGGGTGCGGGTGACCCGGTAGCCGAGCGCGCCGATGGCGAGGATCACCACCGCGTCGAGGGCGTAGCCGGCCGGCGAGAGCAGCGTGCCCGAGAACAGGGCATAATGCAGGAAGCGCGAGACCGCCGCGATGGCGAGCCCCGCCAGCACGCACTGCCAGAACGGACGCCATCCCCGGGCGAAGCTGCTGCCCGCCATCCAGGCCGCGCCCCCGCCCATCGCCAGCGTGACGAGGAGGAAGATGCCGAGATTGGGCGTGTCGAGGGACAGGGTCTCGGTCATGATGTCTTGCCTGGCAATGCCATCCGAAGCGGGACGCGCCTTCCCTCCCCCCGAAGCGGGGGAGGGTGGCCCGCGAAGCGGGTCGGGAGAGGGGAGCGACGGCTCCGGAGAGGTCTCCCCCTTTCCCGCCTGCTCCGCAGGCACCCTCTCCCGCATGGGGGAGAGGGTGAGGGCGTCATTGCCAACCCGCTCAATGCTGGCCCCCTTCGAGATAGGCGGCCTTCACCTGCGGGTTGTCGAGAAGCTCGCGGCCCGTGCCGCTCATCGTCACCGCGCCCGTCACCATGACGTAGCCGCGATGGGCCAGCTTGAGGGCGTGGTAGGCGTTCTGCTCGACGATGAAGACGGTGAGGCCCTCGCGCTCGTTGAGGTCGCGCACGGCCGAGAAGATCTGCTTGACGATGAGCGGGGCGAGGCCGAGCGACGGCTCGTCGAGCATGAGCAGGCGCGGGCGGCTCATCAGGGCGCGGGCGATGGCGAGCATCTGCTGTTCGCCGCCGGACATGGTGCCGCCACGCTGGTCGAGCCGCTCCTTCAGGCGCGGGAACAGGACGCACATGCGCTCCAAATCCTCGGCGAAGTATCGCCCGCCATGCAGGGCCGCGCCCATCTGCAGGTTCTCGCGCACGCTCATGCGGGAGAAGATGCGCCGCCCTTCCGGCGACTGGGCGATGTTGAGGCGCGCGATCTCGTGGGTTGCCATGCGGGTGATGTCGCGGCCCGCATAGGTGATGCTGCCGGTCCGTGCCTGCGGCTGGCCGAAGATCGTCATCATCAGGGTCGACTTGCCGGCCCCGTTGGCGCCGATCAGGGCGACGATCTCGCCCTCTTTGACGTGCAGATCGACGCCTTTCAGGGCCTGGATGCTGCCGTAATAGGCAGAGACGCCACGCACATCGAGGAGCGGCGCCTGAAGCGCGCGGGTCTCCTCCACGAGGACGTTGATGCCGGCGACACTCATGCTTGCGTTCCCGTCAGGCCGACCTCGGCCTCCACCGCCGCCACCTCCTCGTCGTCGACGCCCAGATAGGCGGCGATGACGCGGGTATCGGTGCGGATGTCGTCGGGCGTGCCGTCGGCGATCTTGATGCCGTAATCGAGCACGACGATCCGGTCGGAGATCTGCATCACCACCGACATGTCGTGTTCGATGAGGAGGACGGAGGTGTCGTACTCGTCCCGGATCAGTCGCAGCAGGGTGTTGAGCTCCGAGGATTCGCGCGGGTTGAGGCCGGCGGCGGGCTCGTCGAGGCAGAGCAGCACCGGATCGGTGCACATGGCCCTGGCGATTTCGAGCCGGCGCTGATCGCCGTAGGGCAGGTCGCCGGCGGCATCGTCGGCCCGCGCCGTGAGGCCGATCCGGTCGAGCCAGGCGGCGGCTTTCTCGATTCCCGCCTTCTCGGCGCTGCGATAGGCCGGCAGGCCGAGGATGCCGAGGATCGAGAATCCCGAGGCACGCATCAGCGGCTTGTGCATGGCCACCAGCAGGTTCTCCAGCACGGTCATGCGCGGGAACAGGCGGATGTTCTGGAAGGTGCGGGCGACGCGGGCGAGCCGGTTCACGTCATGGCCGGGCAGGCGCTCGAGGAGGTAGGTCTCGCCGCCCTTCTGCACCAGGCGGATCATGCCCTCGCTCGGCTTGTAGAAGCCAGTGATGCAGTTGAAGACCGTGGTCTTGCCCGCGCCGTTGGGACCGATCAGGGCCGTGATGTCGCCGCGCCCGACCTTGAACGAGAGGTCGTTGACGGCGGTGAGGCCACCGAACCGCATGGTCAGGTGGTCGACGATTAGCACCGGATCGGCGGGGCCGCCGGGAATGGCGGCGGGGGGCTCGTCCTGCAACGTCGCGAGCCGGTTGATGCCTGTGGCGAGGGTCATCGGCCGCGCTCCGCGATGGTGACGGAGGGCGTTCGCTCGGAGATGAGGCCGCGCGGGCGGAACACCATCATCGCCACCATGGCGAGGCCGAACAGAAGCAGGCGGTACTCGTTGGGGTCGAACCCCTCGCCGAACACGGCCTTGAGGAAGCCGAGATTGCGCAGGAGTTCGGGGCCGCCGATCATGACGATGGCGGCGATGGCGACGCCGATCTGGCTGCCCATACCGCCGAGCACGACGATGGCCAGGATGATGGCGCTCTCCAGGAAGTTGAAGCTCTCCGGCGAGACGAAGGCCTGCCGCACGGCGAAGAACGATCCGGCGAAGCCCGCGAACATCGCCCCGAGGGCGAAGGCGGTGAGCTTGGTGATGGTGGTGTCGATGCCGAGCGAGCGGCAGGCGATCTCGTCCTCGCGCAGCGCCTCCCAGGCCCGCCCGAGGGGCAGGCGCCGCATGCGCAAGGTCACGAGGTTGGTGACGAGCGCCAGGACCAGGATCAGGTAATACAGGAAGACCAGCCTGTGCATGGCGTTGAAGCTGAGCCCGAACGTGGCGGCGAAGCCGTTCTCTCCCGCCGTGAAGGGCAGGCCGAAAAAGCTGACGCGCGGGATCGAGGAAATGCCGGCCGCGCCCCCCGAGAAGTCGGTCCAGTTGATGAGGACGAGGCGGATGATCTCGCCGAAGGCCAGGGTCACGATCGCGAGGTAATCGCCCCGGAGCCTGAGGACGGGAAAGCCCAGCAGTACACCGAAGGCGGCGGCGAACAGGCCGGCCAGGGGCAGGCAGATCCAGAAGGACAGGCCGAACACGGTGGAAAGCAGGGCGTAGGAATAGGCCCCCACCGCGTAGAAGGCGACGTAGCCGAGGTCGAGGAGGCCCGCGAGGCCGACCACGATGTTGAGCCCCCATCCGAGCATGACATAGGTCAGGATCAGGATGCCGAGATCGATCCAGTAGCGGCCCTCGCCGAGGGACCCTGTGAGGAGGGTGGCGAGGAGCGGCAAGGTGAGGGCGATCACGAGGGTGATGGGCGCGAGGATCGCGGCGAGGCGGCTCGCCCCTTCCACCACCGGCGCACGGGCGGCCCGCCGCCGCGCCCGCCCGGTGAGGTAGAGTTGCTGCACGAGGCGTAGCACGAAGATGGCGGCGCAGAGGGCGAGCACGGTGCCCCAGCGGGTGGTGATGACGAGGCCGATGCCTTGGCCGAGATCGGTGCGGTAGCTGACGATGGGCACACACAGGCCCAGCGTCACCAGGGCGAACAGCCCCGCATCCTTGATCAGGCCGGGCAGGGGAGACGCCTCGGCGCGGGCGGTCGCGGCGATGGGGGTGGTCGAACCGGTTGCCACGTCAGACCTTCTCCACTTCGGGCCGGCCGAGGATGCCCGAAGGCTTGAAGATGAGCACGACGATGAGGATGAGGAACGCGGCCACATCCTTGTACTCGATGGTGAAATAGGCCGACCAGAAGGTCTCGATCAGGCCGATGATGATCCCGCCGATGACCGCGCCGGGAAGCGAACCGATGCCGCCGAGCACGGCGGCGGTGAAGGCCTTCACGCCGGGTACGAACCCGTCCGAGAACGAGACCACGCCGTAATAGAGCAGGTAGAGCGTGCCCGCGACGGCGGCCAAGGCCGCGCCGAGCACGAAGGTCAGAGAGATGGTGCGGTCGACATTGATGCCGAGCAGCGCCGCCATGCGCCGGTCCTGCTCCACGGCGCGCTGCGCCCGGCCGAACGGCGTCTTCTGCACGAGGTACCAGAACCCCGCGAGCAGCACGGCCGTGGTGATCATGATGATCGCCTGCTTGTAGGACAGGGTCACGGTGTATTGCTCGTTCTGGTAGAGCACGACCACGTCGCGCACGAGGGGCGGCACCGGCTTGTTGCGGGCGCCCTGCACCACCTGGACGAAGTTCGACAGGAAGATCGACACGCCGATCGCCGAGATCAGCGGCGCGAGGCGAAACGACCCGCGCAAGGGCCGGTAGGCCATCCGCTCGATCGCCCATCCCCACAGGGAAGTCAGCGCCATGGCGATGACGAGGACAATGAGGAAGACCAGGGCCACGGACGAGAGGCCGAGCCAGGTGGTGAGGATGAGAAACGCGATGAGCGCGATGAAGGCCGAGACCATGAAGACGTCGCCATGCGCGAAATTCACCATGCCGATGATGCCGAACACCATCGTGTAGCCGATGGCGATCAGGCCGTAGATTGACCCGAGGGTCAGGCCGTTGATGAATTGCTGGGCGAAGAATTCCATTGATGGGCTTTCGCGAATGGCATGCCAGAAGCGCGAATGGCATGCCAGATGGCCGCCCGCCGCCATCCTTCGTGGAGATCGGCGCGGGCGTGGGGAGTGTCCGCAAGAACGCCCCGGGGTCAATCCAAGAATCGTTCTCGTCCGAAGGGATTGTCAGTCAGCGTCATGACGCCGCTCTCGGAGGTCGGATGCTCGATGCGGGAAGAAGAACGCTCTCCGCCAACGCGGCCATCCCAGACGAGCCATCGTCGACCCTACGGTTTCCCGTAGTACGCAACCTTTCCGGGCACTGCCAGACATGCGCCGAGGACGGAGTTGCTGGCATGATCCACATCATCACCCCCGCCAACGAGGGCGATTACCGCGACGAGATGGAGCAGGCCTGGCGCCTGCGCCACGAGATTTTCGTGACCGAGAAAGGCTGGTCGGACCTCGCCAGGCCGGATGGCCGCGAGATCGATCAGTTCGATACGCCCCATGCCATCCATTTCCTGGCGATCGAGGATGGCAGGGTGATCGGCTATAGCCGGCTTCTGCCGACGACGCGGCCGCACCTTCTGTCCGAAATCATGCCACAGCTCTGCGAGGGCGAACGTCCGTGCGGCACCCGGAGCTGGGAATGGACGCGGCAGGCCGTGGCGCGCTCGCACAGGGCCCGCGGCAAGGTGGTCAACCCGGTCTCCCTCGCCCTGCTCACGGGCATCGTCGAATGGGGCATGCACCACGGCGTGAACCGCCTCGTGCTGCAGATGCCGACGCTCTATCTGCTGCACGTGGTGCAGCTGCACTTCCGCGCCCGCCCGCTCGGGCTGCCCCACACGATCAGCGGCGAGGACATCATCGCGGCGACGGCAGAATTCGACGAGCGCACCCTCGCGCGCCTGCGCAGCGTCAGCGGCAACCCGGATTCCGTGCTCGCACCCTCGTCCTACGCCTATCTCGCCGCCTGAGCGGCGGCCACTCGGCAGACAGCAGACGACACCTCGAAGACGAGGGTCTTCGACAACAGAACAAAAGGGCGCTCCCCATGTACTCATCGGCAGTGAACCGGGAGGATCACCTCCAGACGCTGGCAGGACATTGCATCGCGGCACGGGAGATCATCGAAACGTCGGGCACGCTGGTGATGCGCCAATTGGTCGATCTCCTGCTCTTCGAGATCGGCGTCGCCATGGCGAAGGCGACCGAGGCCGAGACCCAGACCGGGCAGCAATCGGTGCTCGGCCACTGAACCCGTCGACCACGGGACCTCCGCGCCGACCGGACGGCGCGGGCCGGGGTGAACCAGGACCCGGCCGCATGTGTTGAGGGTTCAGCAGATCGCTCCCGATCGTCTGGAAGAACCGACATGCCGGCATTCGTCCGTACCCTCGCGCTCCTCATCGTCGCCGCCTCGGCGGTTCCGGCGCTCGCACAGGACGGCCAGACGGGACAATCCGCCTTCCTCACCCAGGCCCCGCTGGGGAGCTTCAAGGCGTCCAAGGTCATCGGCCTGCGCGTCGTGGGCCAGGATCATGTCAAGGTCGGCACCATCGAGGACGTGCTGGTGGACGGGAACGGTCGCATCCAGGCGGTGGTGATCGATGTCGGCGGCTTCCTCGGTGTGGGCGGCAAGCGGGTCGCGGTGGCCTTCGACCAGATGGCGTGGAACACCAACGCCAAGGCCGGAGAGCTTCCGGACCCGTCCATCGTCAAGCCGAAGGACGCCCCCTCCGAGGCTCGAGCCGCCAAAGTGACACCCGAGACCATGCCGGGCGCGAAATCCGGCGATGCCGTCCTCAAGGCGGAGAATACCGGCGATACCGACCAGGCCACCGGCCCCGCGGGCGCCGCCACCACGACCGAAGCCACGAAGGGCCGGGCGAGCGTCCATGTCGGCGAGCCGATCGAGGCGGAGATCCGCCAGACGAAAGCGGAATTGCAAGCCGCGCCGGTCTTCACCTACCCGACGCAGAAGGCGGAGTGAGGAGGCGTGCCGGGCGCGTGGTTCGGGAGCGGCCGCGATCCGCCCGCATCGAACCTGGGCTGCGGAGCTTGCGGCCGGATGCGCATTCCAGACCTCCGGCCTGAACCCGAGATCCGAACCCGACGACACTCTTCTTGATGATCGCTCGACGATCCCATCCGGCCTCGTGGCCGTCTCCGGGATCAGACGCTTCGGGGTACAACAACTCGATTGAGTTGGTGCGGCCAAGAGGACTCGAACCTCCACCCCTTGCAGGACTAGCACCTCAAGCTAGACGTAAACGTTGAAAATAAACGATATTTTTGCAAAACCGCTTGTTTGGCGTGATCGAAATATCAATGACTTAGAGCCGGTTTGCCAAACGCTTTTCGCCGCGTCGATGCTGCCCGCCAAGGCGCATATCCCCATCGGATGGCCCGCGACTTCAGCACGAGCGACTCGACTCGAGCCATAGGCATAGCCATCGTTATGTTGTTAACTGACCCGGCTCCTTATGGGCAGGTGGCCCGTTGGCTCAGCCAGACTAACATCAGGATACTTCTCCGAGGCGGCTTATGCGTGCACTGGCATACATCCCATAAGACCCAGGTGCCTAGCCAATAAGATAAATTGATTTCAAGTAGGAGTATAATTTTGATGCAATATCTGCGACTAGCTACGTTTGGATCATGTTTATCAAGAATAGTTGGCAATCAAATCATCAAAGAGTTGCACGCTGAAATTATATCCAGCGTCTATCACGTGCGATCTGATGCTTATATTGGTCGATTTATAGAAAACAATTGGACAGAATATAGTTTAGATGTTTTGAAAGAAACATTTTACAAAAAGCCGACTACGGCATCGACCCTTGAGGAATCAGTTGAACAGATTATACTAAATCAGGATCGATTGAGCATTGGCGGGCATGCCCTAGACGTATTCGTTCCCTTTCCCTCGGCGCTTGAGAGCCAACCTGACCTCATCATCGTAGATAATCATGTCGATTTAGGTGCGCGTTTATGCCGAAAATTGGAGGACGAACGCGCTGGTAGTTTCGTGCTCTGGCAAGACGACCACCCCGGCTGGACACTTGGTCAACTGTTAAGCGGGGAGGAGGGGGCCGGCAACATGTCGCGTTTGCTCGCCCATTTTCGTGCGGTAGCGCCTGTTGCTGCAATTGTTTTCATCAATTTCCCGTACAGCGCATATGGCGAGGATTCCGAAAGAGCTGATCGCGCACGACGCTATGAACGTGCACTTATTCAGCCTCACGATGCATTAGTTCTTCCATTACGGGATATACCTGAAGAAAGATGGGGAAATGACTCGGCTCATTTTAAGGCCGTTCAATATCGCGACTTTGCCACAGAAATTATCGATTTTATCCGAAACTCTGGCATACTGAAGTCCCAACACGTTCGAGTGAATGTCCAACAGCAGTCGCGGCAAATAAATACGATGTATGCCGCTGGCCAGTTTGCAGAGTTAGCTGAGCTAGAAAAGTTGGTAGATCACTCAGCATTGTCAGGGCAAGCGTTGTATCGCTTGGGAATGGCATGTTGGAAGGAGGGACGCAGCGCAGAAGGCTGCGCGCTGCTAATTTCGGCAGCTCAGCGTGAACCGGAACTCAGGCCCGCTCTAGAGAATGCGATTCGATGCGCGGCGGCCATTAACGACATTAGGCTTGCCGAACTTTTAGCTCTGCACAGTCAACGATTCCCCGATGAGCAGCGCTTCCGTGGGAGACACTGTCCAACAACAATATGACGCATCGAGAAATTATAAATAATACGATACAATGTTCTACTTGTTCAATATACTTTGACACCCTTTTGGCTGATTTTTATATTTCTCTGGCAGTAGTCCGTGTATGCTATTCGCTCTCCCCCAGATCTTAAAGTAATTAGGGATCCGTCTAGGTCTAATTCATGCGTCGTTCCTCAGGCATGAGCGGCCTATTATCAAAGATTTGAATCTCCATTAGCGTCCCATGCTCGATATTCCCTCTCGTTATAGTCGGTAGCGAGTTGAGTTTGCTGTCTGTAGCATTAGGCGTGGGCCGTCGGCAGCTCTGACACCTGCGTGGTGTAGCGTGGACTCCGCATCTCGAACTTCGTCGACCAGGTCCTCTTTTTTTCAAGGCCCGCCCGGGCCGGCACGACGGCACCGCGGCCGAAGCGCCGATTGCACTCGTCCATCGCCGCCATCAGCGGAGCGCTGCGCTCACGGTCGAGCTGGCCAATCAGGGCGCGCTGGGAGTCCTCCAGCAGCTTGAGGTCGGTGGTGATGACGCCAGCCTTGCTGTAGCGCCACGGCCGTTCGCCCGGAGCTTCGCGCCAGGTGCGGGCCACGCCTTCGCGCGCCGCTTTGATCAGCGCCAGCGTGTCATTCGTCGCTTCGGGCAGGGTGATCGTCGTCGAGACTGAGCGCATCGGGTCGCCGCGGTCGTGCTCGGATGTGTGATAGAAAACCGAGACGTGGGTCGTGCCGAGCCCACCCCGGCGCAGTTTCTCGCCGAGCCGGGTCGCGTGGGCCGCCACCGCCTGCTCCATCGTCGCCCGGTCCTCGATCCGGCTGGAGAACGAGCGGGTAACGGCGCAGCCCTTCCGCTGGGCCGGCATCAGTTCGAGCGGTAAGCAGCACACGCCGCGCAGCTCATGGATGATGCGCTCGCCAACCACCGTCATCGCCTTGCGGACCGGACGCGGGTCGAGGTCGCGCAGATCGGCGATGGAATCGACACCCATGGCTTCCAGCTTCGCCAGCGAGGCACGACCGATCCCCCAGACCTCGCCGACGTGGATGCGACAGAGCCAAGCCGCCCGCTCGTCCTCGTCCGAGAGGTCACACACCCCGCCGAGATCCGGAATCGTCTTGGCGATGTGGTTGGCGAGCTTNGTGGATGCGACAGAGCCAAGCCGCCCGCTCGTCCTCGTCCGAGAGGTCACACACCCCGCCGAGATCCGGAATCGTCTTGGCGATGTGGTTGGCGAGCTTCGCCAGCGTCTTCGTTGGCCCGATCCCCACGCATGTCGGAATGCCGGTCCAGGCGCGCACCGTCGCACGCAGGTCACGCGCGAGCTCGAGGCGTCGATCCTCGCGCACGTCGGACAGGTCGAGGAAGCTCTCGTCAATGGAATAGATTTCCACCGTCGGCGAGAAGTCGCGATAGACCGCGTTCGCCCGGGCACTCATGTCGCCATAGAGTGTGTAGTTGGATGAGAACGCTCGCACGCCCTCGCGCTTGCAAAGGTCGCGGATCTTGAACCAGGGCTCGCCCATCTTGATCCCGAGCGCCTTGGCCTCGGCGGTGCGGGCCACCGCGCAGCCATCGTTGTTGGACAGTACGATCACCGGGACGCGAGCGAGCTTCGGGTCGAACACCCGCTCGCAGGAGCAATAGAAGCTGTTGCCGTCGATCAGCGCGATGGCACGGCTCATCGAACTAGGCCGGCCCGGGCGATGTGCCAGCGGATCGAGAAGCGTACCACGCCCCAGATTTCGGCCTCGCCGGCCTCCTCAACGGCGAAGGCCGGCAGGTCCGGGTTCTCGAACGATAGCCGCGCGACGTTCCCATCGACCAGGAACCGCTTGATCGACATTTGCCCGTCGATTGCCGCGACCACGACGCTGCCGTGCGACGGCTTCAGGCTCCGATCGACCACGGCAAGGTCGCGATCAAAGATCCCGGCCGCCTGCATCGAATCGCCTGAGATGTTCCAGGCGAAGGTGGCCGGTGGGTTTGGTGCCAGCCAGCGCGGCAGTTCGAGCGAGCCTTCGAGGAAGTCGTCAGCTGGCGAGGGGAAGCCGGCGCACAGCGTCGGACCCATGATGGGGATGTGGACAACGTCGGTACCGCCCGGCGTCAGCTCGTCGATTCGATAGACGCCCATGGCCCTCTCCGTTAGAACGAAAAGAGAACAAACAGGCCGACGGTTCCAGGTCAATCTTAACCGCAGGCGGCCTGTTCAAGCCTGTGGAGAGCTGTGGATGGCGCGCCAGACATACCGATTTCACTGCACCGACGGACACACCGCGATCATCGACGAGACGGGTGTGAAGCTGCCGAACACCGGCCTGCTCTGGCACCACGCCGAGCGAGCCGCATGGCAGGTCATGGAGCTAACCGGGCGCAATCTCGACTGGTCGGATTGGGTCGTCGACGTTCACGACGCCGCGGGCCGGCACGTGATGACCCTTGGATTTACGGACGTGGTCAACGTCCCGATGGCAGCGTGAGGAGACGCGAGATGGCAATCAAGACGACGTTCCTGGTGCAGACTTTCACCATCAAGCGGAAGCGCCTGGTACCCGGCGACCGCGAGCTTGCACCCACAGAGTTCGGTGCGTTGAAGAAGGCCGAGGCGATGGCAGGTCGGATGCCGGGCACCGCCGCGATCAAAGTCATGGCCGACGACGAGACCGGCGAATTGGAAAGCGTGGCGATCCTCGGCCAATTCGGCGAGATCCCGGACGATTTCGCCGAGAGCCTCGAGGCGGCCTAAACGCGAAAAAGCCCGGCGCGCCATGACGGCGGCCGGGCTTTAGTGATGGCGGGTTCGGCGTCTGGTCTTCAGCTAAACGGCCCAGTCGTGATGAACCAGCGCCGTAGGCTGCGTCCCGAAATCGAAGTCGCTTTCCTGCACGCTCGATACCCCACGCAGGACGAACTTGATCGCCGGATCCACCCCATCGAACGTGACCAGGGTGTCCTTCCCGCCATTCAGCACACGGGTGTTCACATCGAGGAAGCTATCGACGAGGGCGGAAACGTCGAGATGATCACTTCCAGACTGGAAATTGTAGACGTTGTCCTGCCCAATATCGGCTCCAAACACGAACGCGTCCGACGCTGCGCCGCCATAGAGGCGATCGCCGCCTACGCCGCCGTCCATCGTCGCGCCATTTGCGCCGGCTCGGATAGTGTCGATGCCATTATCTCCAAACAGCACCGCGTATCCGCTTCCGCCTCTGATGACGTCATCACCGGCGCCACCATTGACCGTGTCGGTGCCCTTGCCTGAAAAGATGGTGTCAGCGCCCTGCGTGCCCGTGATCGTCGAGGACGCGCCAATCATGCTCTGCGATGAGATGCTCACACCCGAGGTGATGGCCGACAGGTCAAGCGACGCTCCTTTGGAGACATAGACCGACTCGATGCTATCAAAAGTGTCGCCGGTGAATGTGAAGGTGTCCGAGCTTTGCAGCAGTAGCTTGTCGGTGCCCCCACCGCCATGAACACTCGATCCACCATCGGTGATGATCAGCTGGTCGTTGCCAAGGCCGCCATTGAGGGTGTCGGCACCGCCCATGCTACGCAGAATATCGTTCCCGGCTAGGCCTGTCAGGATGTTGACGTTGTTGTCACCTGTGAGGGTGTCGGCCTTCTCACTGCCGATAAGACCTTCCATACCACTGAAAGTGTCCCCCTGAGCATCGCCACCGGAGGCAATTCCGAGGAACAAATTGACTGTCACGCCTTGCGTAGAATGTGCGTAACTTATCGTATCGATACCGTTACCACCAGCAATAGTGTCAGCACCTGCGCCACCTTCAATAACGTTTCCGTTATCGTCACCATACAATTCATCTTCATAGATGCTTCCTCGAATATTTGAAATATCGGTCAAGGCATCGCTCAAGAAAATCCCTTGATTATCTGAGCCCGAACCACTTCTCAGATCGACAATGACGCCCAACAAGCGGCCGGGCACAATTTCAAAGGGTGAATCGAAGTGCTCATAGCTGACGGTATCGTTATCCCCGCCCCCTTGGATAGTATTGGATCCTAGCCCACCTTCTAAAATGTCATCACCGCCGCCGCCTTTTAGCGAGTCATCGCCGGAAGCGCCCTGAAGTAAGTCGTTCCCGCCGCCGCCCTTTAGATTGTCATCTCCGGAACCAGCAAGAAGTACGTCCCCCTGCTCCCCGCCATCAAGATCTAGCGGGCCTAAGATATCAGAAAAGTCGACATATAATCCATCTTGTGAAGAGCTAAGCAGCTGCTGCTCGGCAATTGGTGCGTTCGTAGCCAGCGGCGAGTCAGCTGAACCATTTGAAAGAACAAAGTTTTCGCCCTGAATGGCAATAGAGACAATCTGTTGAGCTATTAAATCAATTGGTCCATTGACTAAAATTGCGTCATCACTGTTCAACCCGTCGTAGCTGCCACCGAGGGTGTACTTTATAGTCGCCATAATATCACTAATCCCCTGATACTTGCTGCTCTAAGGTTATATATAAACTTAAAAGTTGAATTTTCTGTAACCATCGTTTACGCGCGTCAGTTTAAAGTAAAAATCGAGCACTATTTACCAAGCCAGCTTACCGCAATTTGGATTTTAGTCGAGGGCCAGAAGAGTGAGCTGCAAACGTGCTATCGTGACAAATACATATATATAATGACATATAAATCCATTCTATTGCTTATTTGCTATGAAATACCTTCCCAAATAAACGACAAAGCAAATTATAGATCCGCGGTTTTAGAACGACTAATATGCTCCTCAACAAAATCATTCACAGTCAAGCGAACAGGGCGCGTTGTACCGTTCGGATAATGACGCTTGAAGTACAGAGTCTGCTTGTCGCTAATCAGTTTGCGTGCTTCGTCAACGAGGAACCGGTGCACGCGAGTAGAATTCGCTGACCAAGCGTTGAAAACGAGGCAATCTCCCGCCAAACTATCATCATAGGACAACGCGCCCCGGCCCTCGACCCAGGCCTCCGCTTTGTCGCGATTTGTCAGCGCCCAGCCCACAAAGCCTTGTATCTGTCCCGCTTCATCGACAGCAAAGCAGTAATGGCCCCGATTGATCTGGCCCACGAGAATGCGTGACCAATCACCGAACCGCAGATTAGCGAAGGCCGGCTTCAGCATAAGGTGGCTAACTGCGAGCCCAAGGGCGATGGCAGGCTTATCCGGCCGGAACAGACGCAATACGGGCGGAAGCGCTTTCACGGTCAACTGACGTCCTCATGATGCAGCAGGGTTTCGAGTGTTCGGAAGATTACGACTCAGAGAAATGCCGCCTAAATTCGCGCTAATATGATTAATTAAGCGTTACCGGACTCTGGCTTTACGGGGGTGCAACAACGATCTGTCTTGCCCCCATCTGACGGACTTCAGGATACTGGACGTCCCGCTCTGCCCTGACCTCACCTCACTGCTGTCGCAGAGACTCGACCTCGGGGTGTAGCTCGCCGACATCTACCGCCAACTCGACACACTGGCCCTGCGCTTCGGCTAGCTGGCTGCGGAGCTCGCCATTCTCGGTTGCTGGGGCGAAGAGGATGGGATCGTCGAGAACAGCTGGGCGCGCATATACCAATGAAGTCGTCGATATCGCGACTGCCCCTCGAAGGCCCAGAGACATGAAAAAACCCGCCGCGGCGGGAGCCGGGCGGGTCAGGGGCGGTCATACAGGACTATGGATAGCGGGGACAGCTACCTCGGCGGCCGTCCGTGGAGCACCGCATCGAGCAGCTCGGAACGCGTCGCGCGCATCTCTTCCCGCACCGAGGACACCATGCCGTCGATCCGTCCCTCGAGGCGGGTGATGACGTCGCCGGTCACGTATTTCTGTGCGACTTCGACCTTGAAGGCGTTCAGGGCGTCACCCTGACGTTCGACGTTCAGCTTCACCGAGGCGAGGTCGAGCACCAGGGGGCTGACGGCCTCCTTCTCCCGCGTCTTGAGCTTGCCAGCGATCCAATCGACCGCCTTCAGCACCGCCACCAGGAACAGCGCGAACGCGAAGAGGGCAGCCCACGTGATGGGGCCGCCCGAGAGGAACGAGGTGTCCATGATGCAAGCCCCCACGGGCGCGGTGGCGCGCCGGTGTTCCGGCTGCGCTGGAGCAACCCTCCCCCCTCTTGAGGGGAGGGGTCGAGGGTCCTGCTACTTGGCGGCCTTCGGGGTAATCGCCGCGATTCCCTTCTCGACGGTGCGAGCGAGAATGAACCCGCCGATGCCGATCGAGATCAGGTTCCAGAGGTTGTCCGGCGTGGCAGAGAGCGCCGCAATGACCTCTTTCTGTAGGCCCAGCATCGGCGAGATCACGCCGACGTAGGTCACCATGAAGAGGCCCCAGACCACGACCATCGGCCGGGCGTTGCGGGAGAGCCAGCCCTCGGAAGCGGCGTCGGCGGTCATGACGCTCGCCATGGCCTGGTTCAGCGCGGTTTGGTTGTCGAGCACGGCCTTCTGGAACTCGGCCTGGACCTCGGCGCGCTTGCCGGCGTCGGGGATGACCTTTTCCAGGGCGGGGCCGAGGAACTGAAGCAGCATCGGGATAATCGTGATGAGGGCGCCCATGGGTCAGGCTCCTTTCGCCATGTTGGTGCGGAGGGCCGCGAAGAGGCTGGCCCAGAACCCGAGCGGGGCGGGCTGGCCTACTTTTGATGGGGTTTTGATCGGCTGGGCCACGGGCGCGGCCGGGGCCTTATCCGCCAACGGCTTAGCGGGCGCCGGAGCCGGACTAGAACTTGATCCGGTTTTGATCGGTGCGCCACCGCGAACCTGACTCGGCAGCTTCACCGAGTAGGGTGTGCGGAACTGATCGTACTCGGCCTGCCGGCGCGGGATGATCACCGCCGGCTTGTTCCACATCAGGATCGCCTCGGCCGCCCCGGCATAGTCGCCAGCGTTGAGGCGGCGCACGATGGTCGACTTCGCGAAAGACGGCGCCCCGATGTTGAAGCAGAGCGACACGAGGGCGTCGAACTGGTGGTCGGCGAGCGGCACCTTCACGGCCGCCGAGACCGGGCCCGCATACTGAGCGACGCCTTTCGCGAACAACGCATCGCTCTGCGCCTTCGTGATCGTCAGCCCAGGCGTCACCTTGATGAGGCCCGAGGCCGAGGTGATGCCGACGCTGATCGTCCAGACGCCGACGGAATCGCGGTACGCGGTCAGCCGCTCGCCTTCGCGCGATTTAAGCGCGGCAAGGCCAAGCGGCGTCATGATGGCAGACGCGGCCATGCGTAGTCTCCTGATTGGTGAATACAAAATTAACTGCGTACGGTCGGCTTTCCTGACCGAGGCCAAAATCAAGATGCAGCACTTCGACAATGGGCACTTGCCAGGGCCGGAAGAGCATTTTGTCGATGGCTTTGTGGACCGCTTACGAACAGTCGCTGTGCTGAGCTTTTTAGTCGGTGTTGAAGCCGCTGGGCTCGCTGCCATGGTCTTTGGTGCTGTGTCCCTTGGCAGTTGGCTGGTGGCCTGATCCTGCGAGGTGACGGCCTCGCTCAACGCCCGAGGCGAAGGCCAGTTATGGTTGCCGCGGCCTTAACTGTACTCGCCAAATTCGATGTAGTTTGTTGAAACTTTTGCCTAAGATCCAATTCGAGGCGGCTTTGCCTCGGGATTTTAGAATAATGCTTCCCGAATTAACCTTGTCCGCTCTGCCGCGCCATCTCTGGCTTGGCATCAAAGTCATGGCATCAATTGCAGGGCTATATACTTTAGCAGCACCGTCACCGTGGGCGGGATTTGATCGCAATGCTATGGCTCATTTGGCTGCGAAGAAGACGATCGACTACGATCCCGTCATCACCGGATCGGTGCCGAATATTGCGCCACGTCCGTTGAAGAAACCGGTTAAAGTTTAAGGCTTTGCCAGATACGGAGGCGGGGCGGGGCAGAACGGCAGGGATGCGTGATGAGGACGAAATACCGTCTGATTTTCGGCTGATATATTTCGAAATCCCCTTACCCGCGGGTGGCACTGTCAATGCCTCCATATGGCCTGCTCGGGAGGGGGGGTGGCGATATGCGGTCTACCTAGACGAGCTGGTCATACGCGAAGGTTGGTGCGCGACGATTGAGGCTGCACGAGGCGAGTGTTGGGCAGCACTCTGAACATTGTTGCTCCAGCTGGCTTAGCCGCAGGCGTTGACCGTCCTCAGATCACGTGGGTACTGAGAAGCGTCGTCTCGTGCGCTACCCCAACGAGCAAACGAGGCGACAGCGGGTCGGGTGTTCGTGCAGGACATTCGGCCCGTTTTTTCGTTACGACGCCTGCCGTCGACGTTAAAGCCCGACTTTCTTAGGACAGTCTTCGAGAAGGCGAAGCGATCGCGGTCCAGGCGTGCGAAAGCGCCCGCGTCGGTGGACGAGGTCATGTAGAACTCCAGGAGGCGGGCATAAAAAAACCGCCCAGAGGCGGCGGACGGACGAGCGAGGGCGCGCTACGCGATCAGAGGGTGATGCCGTAGCGAGGACGGAGCAGCCCCGACCAGGTGACGAGCGAAGCCCACTTCTCCGGGCTGAGATGCATCGCCTCGTCGACGATGATCTGATTGGCGAGCCGGCCCTTGAACACGGCGCCGTTGTTGTCGTTCAGGCCGCCTCCCACCGACCAGAGATCGTTCGCGGAGACGGTCAACGCGGTGTGGGTGGCGTTCTTGAACACGGACGGATCGTTGATCGCGATCCGGGAGGTGTGACCCACGTTGTCGTGCGACACGATATGAATATGCGCGACGCCTGCGCCTGGGACCGCTTGGACATCGTTGGTGTTGACGCTCGCCGAGCCGACAACGAACTGCTGACGCGTCACGCCCCCCACGTTCCTGATGGAGTGGCGCCAATTGTATCCGTCGGTGCCGACGTCATAGACCGTCGAGATGTACTTGAAGCTGGTATTGGTCGGCGCGTACATCTCCGGATCGAGCGAGAGGACCAGGATCTGGGTGAACGACCCGACCGCGTCCTTCTTGTCGAACTGGAGGCTTTCGCCGATCGAGCCGTCGAAGACCAGCGAGCTGTGCCCGTTGAAGATCGGGTCGGACTTGAGCAGCGTCACGCCTTTCGCGGACGTGGTCATCGTCGAGCCCGAGACCTTGCAACGGCCCGTCGGCCCGCCATTGGCGCCCGCCGCCATATAATCCACGTTGCACTCATGGATGCCGTTCGCGAGGCGGCCGAAGAACTTGTCGGCCTCGTCCCAGGACACGGTCTTCGCGCCCACGATATCACTGACGCCCGCAGCGTCCTGCTTGCGGAGAGGGGTCGGTTTGACGCTCATGATGCGGCCTACGAGTTGATGGTGACAGGGATTTTGTGGGCGACGACGTAGCGCGCGAGCGGCTCGCCGAACCGGTCGAGCTCGCCGGTGTCGTAGCGGAAGCAGGTACGCGGTCCGGTCGCGGCCCCGGCGGGGGCATCGAGGACGCCGAGGAGCCCGATCTCGAGGAACGGGTTCGTCCCGGTCGGGACGGCCGAGAGCTGATAGGTGACGGTCCGGGTTCCCGCGACATGGACCGCCGATCCCTGGACCAGCGACACGACCGACCCGTTCTTGTCGTCGCCCCAGACCACGCCGTCGTTGCCGGGGTCCACGATGTTGGTGCGGTCGATCTGGAAGGTGCCGGGGAGATCGCGGAAGGTGATTGCGAGCGATGTGCCGGTCACGACCGCCGAGACGGCATCCGGCGGCATGGTGTTGCCGCCCTTGTCGTACAGGTCCGAGACGTAGCCGTGCTGAGCGCCGTTCTTGTTGTACCCAACGGACGTCAGGTGCTGCGTGTCGGCATAGGGGAAGGCGTATTTGGAACCGACGAGGATGATCCTGCCGGGGTTCTCCAAGGCGGCCTGATGCTGGGCCAGGGGGATGGCGCTTCGGATGGTCCCCGAGCGTGTCCAGGAGTTCATCTGGCAGATGAACATCGGCACGACCTGCAACGGATTGCCGGTGACGGCACGGACGCGCGCCTGGAAACGGTCCTGCATCAAGACGAGCTGACCCTTGTAGTAGGCCAGGTCGCTGTTGACGTTGCTCTCGCCGTGCACGAGCCGCAGTCGCACGCGCAGCGTAAGCCCGAGGATCTGCGCGATCAGAGAGGCGCGCTGAACGGCCTTCACCGCGTTCTCGAAGGGGAACATGCCCTCCTGGAGCTTGTCGATGGCCACACCGCCGATGCCGTAGGCGCCTTCGAGCGTGACACTGGTCGCCGGCAGCTTGCCCGGCCGCGTCACGTACTCGGCGACGGCGGACATGTAGGTCTCGCTGTGCTGCTCGTAGCAGTCGACGATGGTCTCGATATTGGCGTCCGGCAGCGGCGCGTTGGGCACGCCGTTGGTGAGATAGACACTGTTGTGATCGGTGCCGTAGGTCAGCACGCCCGCGTTCCACATCAGCGCGCGGCCGGGAAAGACCGGCCCCGTGGTCAGCACCGGAATGCCGGAGTTGCCGACGCCGAGCGACTGGCTCAGACCGACATCGACGACGAGCTCGGTCGCCGCCGTCGAGATCGAGGTCGTCGCATACAGCTTGGCCGACACCCGCGAGCCCGGCCCGGAGATGGCCCGGTCGTACTCGATCGACGCGCCGCGTATCCTGGCACCGAGAACATCCCCGGTCGCCGTCAGCCGAACCTTCCTGCCATCCTTGTCGAACGCATAGGCATCGCCGCCCATCACGCCTGCGCGCCATTCGCGCTCCAGCGTCACGCCGACATCGGGCACGCCGTTCGCGTCGACGATCGACAGCAGGATCGCCTTGCCGTTCGGCTGAAGATCGGTCGCGAGGACGTCTTTGGCGCCGAACCAATAGAAACTATCGCTGACCTTCTCGGCCAGCGTATCGAGCCGGGCGCTCACGGGCGCGAGCGGATCGATCGGACCTAAGGTGACGTTCCCCACGTCATCGACCTGGCGCAGGATCACCGCCGGGGAGTTCCCGGACACGTCGAAGCTCTTGTAGCCGAAGAAGTAGATCGCGAGCTCTTTGACCGGCTCGGCCGCGATCTCGTTCAGACGCGTCGTCGACGTCGCCGCGGATGTCTCGACATCAGCAACGCGCAGGCTTGCCACCGTCGCGGTGATCGGATCGGACCCGGATGCGGTGCGGCGTCGGAACTGCACCTCCTTGTACGGGGCCGGCCCGTAGCATTTGAAGTCGACACCGGTGGCGGTTGCCGCTTCACCAGCGGCCTGCGTCTCGTAGATCGGGCCATTGAGGGCGGCAGCGACGGCCGCCATTTCCGAGCGGCCGGCGGCGGCCTTGGCCTCGGACACGGCGCCACCGACCTCGGCGTTGAGGCTGGCGAGTTCGGCGCGGTCGGCCTTGCGGGTGTTCAGCTCGCTCAGCGTGCCGGGAACACCCGGCTCAGAGCCCCGGACGGCAGCGATGGCGTCCGCCTTGGCTGCATCCACCTGTTCCGGGGTTGCCTTGGCGCCGACGAGGGCGTTGAGCTTCGACAGGGTGTCCGCCGAGCTCGGTGCGCCTCCTCGGACGGCCTCGATGGCTGCCGCACGGGCCTGATCGACGGCATCGAGGGAGGCCCGCTTCGCGAACTCCTCCGCGACAGGCCCGGACGCGAGAAGGTCCTCCTCGGATTTATTCGGAACGCGGTCCAGGTCGAGCAGGGACCGCACGGTCGAGGCCGGCAAGTCGTCGGTGCCATCGCCGGCATTGCCCTTTAGGGTGTTCTCAGGCGAGGGAACGAGGTCGACGTTCGCGACACCGCCGAGGCCCTCGACGCGCCAGGCATCCGAGGCGTCGTCGTAGAAGACGCGGACGATCTGGCCTTCACGGATGTAGCCGGCAGGCACGGGACTGCCGTCACGGCTGAGAAGCGGCATGGACCCCAGGCCGTCGACCTCGAGGGCGACCGGGCCGGTGTTTCCCTGATGGGGGACAAAGGCGAACGAGACGCCGGCTCGTACCTCGACGAGTCCGGAATAGGTTCGGATGCGATAGGTGTTACCAGTCCCGGACGACTTCAGCGCGCCGCCCTGGTCGTCCGCCAGCTTACGGACCCCCGACATCGTGGCGCGGATCGATCGGGCGAACTCGCGCGACGAGGCCCCGTCGTTGGCCGCGATCAGGGAGTCGGCGAACCCGTTCTCCTCGGGGGTTCGAGACCAGTTCGTCGCACCCATCGGGGCATCTCCAGACGTGCAAAAGCGGCCCCAGACGAGGCGAAGCGTGGTGGCGGACAGGGGTGGGGTCAGGTTTTGATGGCGAAGGCGACGACGGCGCCGGGAGGCATGTTCGCGTGCGCAGCACCCGAGCCGGCGTCGTTGAGGCTCAGCGTGTGGGTGTGGTCCGCAGCCGCCGTGATGGTGTGGGCGTGGTTCGGGGCGTTCGGGATCGTGTGGGTGTGCCCGCCAGCGCTATCGGTCGTGAACCTGTGCTGGTGATCGCCGCCCGCGTTGATGGTCACCGAGTGGGTGTGAGACCCGCCCGCATCGGTGCTCCCGTTTGCACCGTTGCTGCCGATCGCGATGGCCCCGAAGATATCGTTGCC
>NZ_LMMP01000018.1 GCF_001422815.1 Methylobacterium sp. Leaf91
GGCATGGCAATCCTCCCTCATAAGCCCGTCCAGTGAATCACACGCCAGCCAGATCGCCTACCCCAAGCGATTCAACCCGCCAGGGCACGGCTCTAGCCCCCACGATCCGCTTTCCCCTTCGCATTACAGAGGTAGGCGAGGCCATCGCCGTGCTGGACGCGGTGGGGACGCATGTGAGCTACACGTACTGGGAGAACGAACCGATCCGCCGACAAAGCGTGAAGCGCGTCACGCGAGACGAGGCGGTGCAGATGGCGAAGATGATCGCAAGGGCGCTAACGGTGGAGTTTGGGGAGCGTGAACCTCGCTCAGGCTATCCGTCGAAGTGGCAGATGATCCCGGCTTCGTGGATCCTATAGCATTGAATGCCTCAGCGACGTTGTCGGCGTCTTCTCTAGATAGGCCCACCTGACGAACGCCATGTACCAGCGTCGCATCCTTCGTTTCGCGATTGATAACCGACCAGCCGCCGGGTTCATACTGCACATCGTAAAGATGATCTGGATTATTGTTCACGGAAAACTCCTAAGGATGGCGCTAGGAAGGGAGGGAAACCCGCCTGATAATATCTACGGGTGGGGCTTCTTGCGCTCGCGGCGCTTAAGTTCGGCTTCCCGCGATGGCCCCCGCGTGGCATCCGCAAAGCCATGCCGAAAAAGCCTCCTCACTTCGCCCGCCTGATTGCTGTCCGTCAGCCTGACGAGACCGATCGTATTTATGCAATCCTGGCGATGGCGGTGGGAAATGCAATCCAGATCGCGGCTCAGCAAGAGCCGACAGGGCCTGCGCCTCGCCACATCGGCTTGCTAGGCACTGCTATCGTCAAGCGTATGAAGCTCAAGGTCGGCGAGGTGCGGATCGTTTGAACCCCTCCCTGCCCTTACGGCGGCGGGGCTTGAGCATGCATCGCGGCAAATATCTTATCACTGCTTCAGAATTTTTGCCCTGTCTGCCTTTCGTTGATTGAGCCTTAACTCAAGTGCAGTAATAACCGCTTCCTTGGGGGTGCTCATCATCAGTTCCTTATTAATTGCTCGCTCTATACTTGACAGATCAGTCTCAACTTTACGCAGTCTACGCCCAGGATGCATCGAAAATAATAAATCTACAGTCCAAGTGATTAGTCGGTCTATTCTTCTAATGATAAAAATTTGCATTAAAATTATCGTCCGACGTGTGTTTTTGCGGTTCTACGTGTCGACCGATAGGGACGCAAGATTGTATTGGCATTATCGTGCGAATTTCGCAGAAGTGTCCGGTTTCGGACGAATTCGCACGCTTCTGATCTGAGTATGTTGCCCGTCGCAATCCCTGAGGCGAGCACAGCATAATGAACTCACGTGTGGCGGCGATCATGGTCTTAACGGCTATTGCCTACGTCAGCCTATTGGTCTTCGCGCTGCTCAGCGATCTCCCTTGGCTCCTTGCAATGCTAGCGCTACTCGCTGCCTACGGATTTACACCTCGACGCTGGTTCGATTGAGATCGAAAAACCCGCCTCGGCGTGAGCCGGGCGGGCAAGGTCGGGCTCCAAGGCGAGACGCCTAGGAAGCGCACGCTTCGCATGGACTGCCGGACATTTAAAGACCCCGCACCAGCTTTCGCCGGGCGAGATCGAGATGGGTTCGCAGTACATGAGAAAGTGCTCAGCTTACGCGGCGCGCTCGGGGATGTCAGGTCTTCCAGAAGGGGTAATCTCAAGTTCAATTTAAAGCGGAACGGTTAAGCATTATGCCCCCATTTCGTTGGCTCGCGTGAGGCCTCGAGCAGACGTATGTTCAGCGCCCAGCAGGAGTCTTATCAGCGTGTACGAGGTTCGGGCTTTGACGCATTCTGGCGAGGCCATTTACCTTGGGTCGGCGGACTTTCCATCCCTCGATATGGCGAGGGGATTTGCGATAGCTGCATCTCGTTGGATGCTTGCGGTTTCGAAGCCCAATGGACAGATCGAGATTGTTAGCGATGGCGACCGCATAGAGGGCGCAATCTTCGCCTTCTGGGCACAGCAGGAATTTCCAGAACTAGGCTTTTGATGCCTAACGCTGAATTATCTAATGAAAGCGGCCTCGCCCGGCCGAAGCTGAACGAGGCCCTATCGTGCTCTCAGGATGACCGACAGGCGCGGTAGCGCGTCGGGCAGGTATGGCGGAGTGGCGCTAAGCATGGGCGTCGCGTCCGTGAGTTCTGTTCTCGATGGCCTGCTCTCGGCTAACACGCATCTCAGCCAATTCCTGCCGCAGCGCCTCGACCTTGACGTGCAGCTCGCCTGCATCCACCGCCAGTTCGATGCATTGCTCCTGGACCTCTGCGAGTCGGGCGCGAAGCTCGGCATTCTCGGTCGCTAGGGCGAGCAGGAGCAGGGTGTCGGAAACGGTGGGCCTCCTAGGGGCAGGGATCGAATGCTGAAGCGGCCCTTTGAGCCTACGGAAAGCGAACGAGCAACTGACGATATCGTCGCGATCGGGTGCTTTTTTGGACTGCGATAAGCGGGAGCGGACGTCTGCGGTTAGTATATTACAAGTATTGACAGGGATTTTGTTTGCGAAGTATTTGATATGAGCGTGGATGGAATGGCCTTGCGCAAGTTTCAACGATTGCGGAGCCGGATGTCCTGAGGGCAAAGCGATCCGTTCAACAACGAAAACCCTGGCTCCGCTGCCCCGCGCGCGTCGTGCGTCATGAAGCGGTCAAGCCGGGGATGATCGCACCTTCACCAATTCCACGAGGCCAACCTTGATCCAGAAGCCCAAACCACCCCGCCAGCGCTCTGCCGTATCCAACGGCAAGCTGTTCCTTGGCCGTGTCGATGGCCGCGCGGACGTTGCCCGGCGCTTCGCCGACATCATTGCGGACCTGGAAGCCGAGCGCGGCGGTACGGAAGCCCTCGGCGTGGTAGAGCGCCAGGCGGTGCGGGCCTTCGCCATGCTGAGTGTCCAGCGTGAGCTGATCGAGGCGGACATGGCCGCGGGCAGTGCCGTGAACCCTGAAGCCTATGGCCGGCTTTGCGACCTGAGGGACCGTCAGAGCCGCCGGATGGGGCAGCCGCTGAAGCTGGGTCGCAATAGCGTCCGCGATCAGATCATCGGCCAGGGAGAGCGCCGGCTATGAAGCGTCTCATGACGATGCGCGAAGCATTGGAGAGCCCGGACATCTTCGGGCCGATCCTCCCCAGTGAGAGCTGAGCCAACTGGCGTGTCATCCTCATCGCCTCGCAGGGCGAGATCGTCTGGCACCTGCGGACGGGCGGACCGAAGTTGCTTGGCATCAGCAAGCGAAGCAACGCCTACCTACGTGGCCTCTTCATCCACGGTGCTCGCGCGGCTCTTGCTTCGCTATCCAAGACTGAGGAGGCGGCCGGCCGATGGCTGCGCGGGTTGCTAGCGCGGGCGCACTACAACGTCGTGGTCGTCGCGCTCGCAGCCAAACTCGCCCGGATCGCGTGGGCGACGCAGCGCAAAGGGGTGAGCTTCGAGCGGCGGCCCGAGTCGGCCGCCGCATTGACCATCGACAGAGGTCGACCTGAGGCGGAGCATGATCGCTTGGCCCATGTCTACAAGGTTTGCGGGAGGACAGTGAAGATGGCCTAACGGTCGAGCAGCGTTCCGAAAGCCTGGCAAAAAAGCGGCCTAATAAGGCCGCGAGGTGTATATGAGGCTCGGGATGTGCGGCCCTCAATCTTGGCGGTGGCCACCGCGCCGACATGCCGGATACGTTTGTGCAGACCGATCACAGGCATCTTCATCGACCATCTTGCAGGCGGGGCGGGCCATACGTTTTTTCGCGTGATGCCGTGGCGCTTGAAGAAGCGGGACAGGCTGCTGACCCCGACCCGCAGGCCACGTTCGGCCAGTCGGGCGCGCAACTCGCGCAGGAACAGTTCGGGCTTGGCCTCGTAGGTCTGCCGGACCAGGTCGGCCTGGGCCTCGATGGTATGCGAACGCTGATCACCGCCCCTTGGCTTGCCCCGTGTACGTCCTTCCAGCACGAAGGCCTCGTACCAGCGCACGGCGCTGGCGGGACTGACCTCGAACCGTCTGGCGGCTTCCCGGCATGAGGCTCCTGCCTCGATCGCTACTACGACGCGCTCACGCAGATCCGCTGACAAGGCTGAAGGCATCCGGTTCTTCTCCTCGGAGAGCCGGGTATCGAATTACATCTGCACCGCTCTCGAAACCCCAAACGATTCACGAAGATCGGACACTGCTCTAGCTATGAGAACCGGGAGGCCAGCTACCCCGCCATGGCAACACTCGGCACGACCATGCTCCAGATCATGCGACTTTGCAGAGATGCCCTAATCGCTTTCTGTCCTGAAAATGACGTGATCTTAATGCCGAGGGCGCATGATAAAGCCAATAAGCCAGGCAATGGCTGCCCGGCCTGAGAAAACTCCCGCGATTGCCCCGATACTGCTGGCGGCAAAATCAATTAACTGCGAGGTCCGCCCCGGCACCCATAACTGACCCATCTCAAGTACACCAGCGACCGCAACAAGCGCAGCGATCAGACGTCCGCGGTGTGTGTCCTGATAGGAGAACGCGAAGATCGCGGCCGTGCCCCAATAGGCAATGGCATGCTCCATTTGTCCGGGTAGGCCCGTTCTTGTTTCCCACTCCCGTGGTATCCAAGAAAGTAGTATGAGTACGCTAATACATAGCCAACCAGCGATGCGGAGCGTTCTGAGGAGGGCGACAACAAGTGCAAGCGACATGATTGGCTATATAGCAGATCAAACGTGGTAAGGTAAGTACATTGCAGGGGGGGGCTACCCCGTGAAAAGTGGTTCTTTGCCATGTTTGGTGAATTATGTTGCGAGGAGGAACCGTCGTCGTAGGAGGTCAAGTTTGGCGCGGCCGTACATGGCGCGCTTCAAGAGCTTGAGACGCGTGATCTGACCTTCGGCTTGTCCACTGCTCCAAGGCAGTGTCAGCGCGGACCGAACAGCATCTCTATCCTGACCGAGGCTAGCAGCGAAGCTCTCGACGATCCGGACACCGCAAGTTTGCGCTTCGACCAGCCATTGATCGAACGTCGTGACATCTGATGTTCCTGATGGCTGCTGGCCACAGCGGCTCCGGACGATCCGGCAGAACCTGGGCCAAGATCGACGACCTTGGCCGCCTCGGTATCCTGCAGGACGCGCGCGACGACCGCGACTGCCTGGGTCTCTTCGACTGCGCTGGTTCGCTACCGCTGCAACGACTATTCGGTGCCGACCGCCTACGGCTTCCGGGACGTGCTGGTGAAGGGCTTCGTCGAGGAGGTCGTGATCCTGTGCGGCGGCATCGAGATCGCCCGGCATGAGCGCATCTACGGCACCGGCGTGTTCGTGTCCGATCCGCTGCATTACCTCGCGCTGATCGAGACCAAACCGAACGCATTCGACAAGGCTGCCGCGCTCTAGGGCTGGGATCTGCCCGAGGCATTCCAGCACGTGCGCCACCTCTTAGAGGCGCGCATGGGCAAGCGCTACCACTATGACAGCCACGAGCAGCTCCGCGCCCATCTGGCCGACTTCGTCAGCGCCTACAACTTTGGCCGCCGCCTAAAGACCCTGCGGGGTCTCACGCCCTACGAGGCCATCTGCAAAGCATGGTCTGCCGACCCAAGTAGATTCAGGTCAAACCCACTCCACCAAATGCTGGGACCAAACATCTAGGGCTCAACAGTTATCAAGGCGCTGCCGTAGGCGGCCGGGCATCCCCGGCGGGGGGCTATTACCGTCCTGATTCTGTACGAATCCGACCCGTTCTATGTTTGCATCATAGGCCATGAGGACTATTTTCGAGGTTGGCATGACTCGTGAAGCAAGAAAGAAAACAGAGTTATGTCTCCTTGTTGCAGCGCACGCTAATAGGCTGCGCTTTGACGCTGAGCCCGCGCTTGCAATCCCGCTTACAAATTAGCCAGTCCCAGTATCATCAAACCAGCCATGCGCGTCATTGAAGATGCTGATAAAAGTCTCACGGCCAGAAATTCAAACCAGACATTACTCCGGTAAGGGCTGATTTTTATAGTTCATCAATTGCCGCCGCCATGCCCGCGAAGTGCGATGCTCGTCTGAACCCCTACAGCGGGGGGCTGTACCTTTTTTGCTCCACTCTCGACTCTTCGTCTAATCGCCAGCTCATTCCGCTTCTCTGCAACAGCGAAGGTCCGATATTGTTGCCTCATGGTGGGTAAAGCGGTATCGCGCCAAGGCGCTGCGGCCATTTGCGAGGCCGTCCGGTTCATCGAGAAACCGCAAGGGCTGATGAGCGTGAGAGACTGGAAACCTGCGATGCGCACGAGGCTTCGGCCTGCCGGCCTCGCTGTATTGGCCCTTGCCGTCGCTAGCTCGGCTGGTGCCGAGACGCTGGAGAGCGCGCTCTCGCGGGCGTATGACGCCAATCCGACCCTCAATTCCGATCGTGCTGGCGTCCGCGCCACCGATGAGAACGTCGCGCAGGCCAAATCCGGCTACCGCCCGACCGTGAGTCTTGATGCCGATATTGGCCTGACTCAATCTAAGCCCGGGACGACCAGAGTCCAGCTGAGCAATGTCAGACGTCCAGGCGGTGCAGGGCTCACCATCAACCAGACCCTGTTCAACGGCTTTCGCACCGACAACCAGACCCGTCAGGCGGAATCCGACGTGCTCCGTGTCCGGGAGGCGCTGCGCGCCACCGAGATGAACACTCTGTTCAACGCCGCCCAGTCCTACATGTCGGTCCTCAGCGACACGGCGAACCTGGAGCTGCGACGGAACAACGTCGAGGTGCTCGAGGAGCAACTTCGCCAGACTCGCGACCGCTTCAACGTCGGTGAGGTGACCCGCACCGACGTCGCCCAAGCCGAGGCCCGTCTCGCCGGCGCCCGCTCCGACGTTAGCGGCGCCGAGGCAACCCTGCGCGCCAGCATCGGCACCTACCGCCGCTACATCGGCGTGGAGCCGCGCCAGCTTGCGCCGGGCCGGCCCCTCGACCGCTACGTTCCGGGCAGCCTCGATGCCGCGATCAATATCGGCATTAAGGAACACCCGCAGATCCTGTCGTCCCTGCATCTCGTCGATGTGGCCGAGGCGCAGGTTAAAGTCCTCGAAGGCGCTCTGTACCCGACCGCCGGCCTGCAGGGCTCGGTCCAGCAGCGCTTCGACAGCCAGTTCCAGGGCGACAGCGCCGTAAGCGCTTCGATCGTCGGACGTCTGACGATCCCTCTCTACGAGGGCGGTCAGACCTACTCTCAGATCCGCCAGGCCAAAGAGACGGTTGGCCAGCGACGGCTCGATGCCGAGGACACCCGGGATCAGGTTCGCTCGGCAATCGTGACAGTCTGGGGCCAGCTCGAGGCATCCAAGGCACAGGTCATCGCCTCACAGGCACAGGTGCAGGCCAACGAGGTGGCGCTGAACGGCGTGCGCGAAGAGGCCCGCGTGGGACAGCGCACCACCCTCGACGTGCTGAACGCGCAGCAGGAGTTGCTGAACGCGCGAACCAACCTGATCGTCGCCCAGCGCAACCGGGTGATCTTCTCCTACGGCGTCGTCCAGGCGATCGGCCGCCTGACGGTACGCTTCACGTCGCTGCCGGTAGCGGTCTACAGCCCGAAGAAGCACTTCGATCAAGTCAAGGACCTCTGGTACGGCGTGCGCACGCCTGACGGACGCTGAGGTTCGGCGACTTCGCGGTCGCCGACATCCAAGCTGCGCTGGCCGGGATGGCTGAGCTGCGCCCTGTAGTCTTACGGCGTCGCGAGCTTATCTCGCGCCGTGTTGTATCCAGCGCTTGTGTCGGGGCGGGAGCGCTAAATACACGCCGAATGTCGCAACCGTTTCCCCCAGATCCTGAGCGCCGAGAGCCCCAAGGTATCGGACAGGGCGCAGGAACCATCCATGGAGGAGATCCTGGCGTCGATCCGGCGCATCATCGCCGACGATCGAATCGCCAAGGCCGAGGTGGTTCCGTGGCAGGCACCCGCGTCGATGCCCGAGAACGACGATGTCCTGGACCTCGCCGAGGTCGCCCAGCCCGTCCCCATCGATGAACCCGAGATCGCGTTCCGCAAAGAGTCCATTAAGGACGGATAAATCGACTTCGGTGCGATCTTCCTTGACGATGACGAGCCAAATTTAAAGCCGCTGCCTCCGCTCCGCGCCGTACCCCGCATCAAGCCGCCACGTCCGGCCCCCTCAGCCTACAATGTGCGAGCTGGATCACGAGCCGACGCCCACCTAGCGCCTGATCTCGGCCATCATGGATGCGAGCGCCGCCCAGGCCTTCGGCATGCTTTCGAACTCGGTCATGAGCAGCCAGTCCCGCACCCTGGAAAATCTTGCGCAGGACATGCTCCGGCCAAAACAGGCAACAAATTGTGCCAGTTTTCGAAAGATGGAAAAATACTTTTTCGAGCTGCAGAAAATACTATTTCTGCATAAAGAAAGTAAATGACTTATGGTAAATGATATATTTATTGTTAGTATTTCGTCTCTCAGAGTGGTTGCGCTTTTTATTGGTGAAATAACGTCATCTCGTTAAATGCGGAGGCCTGCGTGAACTGAAGCAGTCAGCGAATTTGCGAGGCCGGTGACGCATGCGCGGTTGGGCAATGGCTCAGACCGTCTGTAGGCTCTTTAACGGTGTCAGCAACTAAGACCTTATCGTGTCCGCCGAAGATCAATCGCTGCATTTCTAGCGCATCACAGTGATTGAGGTCTGACGATTGAGTAAGTGCGGAGTTTCGGTTTGGGACCTGTCCTGCGAGACAGGCAGGATGCGCAATGGCATCTCCTTCACGCTCTCTAATTCGGAAGCTTCCGGCTCGAAGCGCTCGTTGCGAATCGAAACACGCTGCAGAAGAACGTCTGGTGGGCCCGTACTGTGTTGTTGAGCGCTGCTGGGCTCGGAACGCACGCGATCATGCGTGAGGCGGGCGCGTCCAAGACGGTGGGGTGGTCTGGCGCTGGCAGGACCGCTTCACCGCAAGGAATGGCTCCAGCCACGCATCGAGCTCGTCAGCCCCCGCGATCCTGATCCATCGCTGCCTGCCAAATCATTATGAAAGTCAACGCAGCACGACACTACAGAGTGCCCAGGTAGTCCTAGTTAATCGATGAGTTGGTTCCCGCGTCGTCGCCTCGCAAAGTGCGCCGTCGTCGTCGCGTGACGCCTGTCCGTGCGGAACTGTCGTCAGTGCCTAGCGGCTGATTTCGCCCGACACTTAAATTTTGCCTGACTCTTGCATTAGGATTCCACATGGTTGAAGGGTTCGGAATACTCGGCTTCCTCGCTCTCCGGCGACGGACGCATCACGTGACGCGGTATCGCATAAGTGGTGGAAAGCCGTTGAGCGTTACGATGCGCGGGTGACGCAGATCAGGGGTCGTTCGGATGGGCGCTCGGTTCGCGATGATCCTCTACGTCAACCGCTCAGGTTCGACGCTCTTGTCCCGGCTTCTTACGGAGTGGTTCGAGGACGCCTTCGTCTTCCCAGAGATCTCGTTCCTGCTGCACCTCATGCTCGATCGAGCCCGGGGCAAGATCCACCAGGGTCAATCCCTATTCGACGTCGTCTCCGCCGATCCGCGTATCGATGCGCTCGGGCTTGATCCGGCGGCGCTTCACGCTATCTGCTGCCGCTCCAGTTCCGAGGATCTCGCCGCATTCCTGACGGAACTGGCCGTGGAGTCGGGTGGACGGGACGCGTACCGCGTCATCGTCTTCAAGTTCGAGACGCTGCTCTACCTGCACGATGAGGTCCTGAAGGCATTTCCGGGCCTCAAGACGATTCATCTCGTCCGAGACCCACGTGCGGTGGTGGGGTCCATGCTTCGCTCGGATCTACCCGAAAAACCCGGATTCAACATGGCCCGGAACAGCCTGATCTTCGCGGCAAGGCACTGGCGGAGCTATGTGCGCCGGGCCTCCGCCGTGGGCCGAGCCCAGTCCCTCCTCACGATTCGCTTCGAGAGCATCGGCCGTGAGCAGGAGGCGGTGTTGGCCAGCCTCTCTGACTTCCTCGGATTGCCGACCTCGCGACATGGGCCGCTACAACGGAGGTATCGCATCTCGAAGCTCGACCGCGACCTTCATGCGCACGTCTTCCGGCCGTTCATTGAGGAGCGGGCGTCCGGTTGGGCGGCCGAACTGCCGGAGCGGGCTGTCGCCGTCGTGGAGGCGCTTTGCGCGCCCGAGATGCGGCAGTTCGGCTACGCGCCCACAGTCACCGCACCATCGCGCTTCGCGATGCTGCGCGCTTATGCGGCCCATGGCGTTCAGATGCTCGATCACACGTTTCGGACGCTCGCCGTCTATCTGCGGCGAACGGACAGGTTCAGTTCGCTTTCGCGCAGAGCGAAGGTTTACCTGATGAAACGGTAGATGCCGGCGACCGTCCCCGTGGGTTAGACGCGGGAGCCATCGTCAGGGCCGGGAGGAGGATAGCTTGGAAGTTTCCATCGCGGGCATGATCATCGCCGCGTTGATTGCGACGATCTGCATGTTCGGGCGTCGCGTTGCCATCATCACGTCGATCTGCGCTTTCGCCTTTCCGTCAACGGCGCTGGTCACACTCACCTCCTTGGGCGGGTCAAGCATTACCGTCCCGCAATTCGGCCTCGTCTGCCTCTTCATTACTGCACTATCGAGCGGCGATCTGGCGCCAAAGATCTCGAACATTTTCAAGACCGAAGCTTCGGCCCAGATTATCGCGCTCTTCACCATTTTCGCCGTGGTGGGAGCCTACATCATGCCTCGGTTGTTCACTGACGTGACAGAAGTCTTCTCGCTCGCCCGCAGCAGCAGCGGACGGGGCAACGTCTTGAGCACGGTCCCCCTGTCGCCAAGTTCGGGAAACATCACGCAGCCCTTCTACTTCCTCGGCAACCTTGCGGGGTTCCTCTCAGTCCTGGTGCTGAGCCAATCGCGAAGGACGCTGGACATGGTGGTGGCCGGCCTCAAGGGCCTCGTCATCGTCCACACCTTGGGTGGCGCGGTCGATTTCGTAAGTAAGTACGGCGTCGGGTTCGATCTCCTCGATTTCCTGAGGACAGCGAAATACGCGATGCTGATTGATGTCGACGTGCTCAATTTCAAACGGATCGTCGGCCTCTATCCGGAAGCGTCGTCTTTCGCCTACGCGTCCATCGCTTACACGGCGCTGATGTTCGGATTCTGGCGGATCATGGGCATTCCGCTTAGCGGATTTCTGTTCTTCTCTGTCCTTGGATGCCTGGCGGTCTCGACTTCGAGCACGGCGTATTTCTGTCTGTTCTTCCTTGCCATCGTTTACGCGATCGTGCTGATCAAGCAGTCGACCACCGGATACGTCGAGGTTCTGTCGGTCTCGTTGGTCCTGGCCGTCCTGCTGGTCATAGCTCTGATCCTGGCCCTAATCATTTTCGCGCCCAAACTGTTGGAGCCGTATCAGGATCTGATCCAGCGAATGGTGTTCAACAAGGCCGACAGCGAGTCGGCGCGTCAGCGGTTCGGCTGGAACATGCAGGCGGTCACGAACTTCTTGCAGACCTACGGAATGGGGGCCGGCCTGGGTAGCCTGCGCTCGTCCAGCTGGATCCTGACCCTGTTGGCCGAACTCGGGTTGATCGGCGCCTTGAGCTACGGGGCCTTCGTCGCGAGCCTGTTCGCGCCGGTTGGCATCGCGAAACCGTCCCGGGATCGATACTTGGCCGGGGTCAGGCTATCCTGTCAGATAATGCTGTTCGCGTTCCTTGTCGCAGCCTGCATCTCGTCTTCGCTGTTCGACCTGGGCGGTGCGTTCTACGTCGCCGCCGGCTGTGCTGTCGCTGCACGCCGCATCGAACGGGGCGAGACCCTTTACATCCTGTGGGAACGCGGCATGGAGCGATCCCACGCCCCGGAGGTTGCTGGTCGAGCGCCGGCGTGATGGCGTGATCGCGCCTGTCCATGGGGCAGCGGGTCATCAAGGTGAGGCGGCGGAACATGCTCGCTGAAGCCACAGACGGCGGGCGCGGTAAGGGCGCGCCGACGGCGCTTGTCTGTCGGGGCCCGGGTACGACCAACGTGATCGCTGACGGGTTTATGGTGCGGCCTCGAACAGTAAAAGCAGAGGACTCCGGCCGACCGTGAGGGTCGGAGCATCCAGCGGGAGATCACGATTGGATACCAAATCCTTAACGAGGACGGGGCGTCCGGCTCCAAGTTGATCGACCGAAACCGCCGTCTCACCGGAGGAACGCCAGAGCACCTCCGCGACCCGCTTTTGTTGACCGTTCTGGTGCGCCCTGAAGCGGATCACGCCCGACAGTTCCGGCACGGATTCGACGCTGTCGATCTCGTAATCGCCGATCGCCTTCAGAAGCCGCGTGATCGCAGAGCCTGCGGGCTTCGACGTTCCTGTGGACGTAAAGAGACCGTATTGATGGCGAACGTCGCCGGGATCGGTGCCCCCGTCGATCAGCTGATAGAGATTGGTGATGCGCTGGAATCCCGCGCCGATTAGCAGCAGCCGCAAATCGAGGGCGGCCTGCTCGGTTGCATCCGCCGCGCTCTTGGCGCCGACCGAGTAGCCCCATTCGGAATTGACTATAAGCGGATTTGTTTCCTTCCGTCCGTGTTCGGACAGGAAACGCAGGAGATCCGCATTCTCCGTCAGGTATGTCTCCGGCTCCCGCCGATACGGATGGAGGCTGATGCCGTCGAGGCATTTCATCAGTTGTTGCGTGGCGGCGCGCGCTGACCATTCACGATAGATGTCGAGCCCGTAGCTTCGGACGTAATACGGTTTGTTCAGAGGTGTCCCCTCCATCGCGAGCCCGACCACCGTCGCCGTCGGTGCTTGATCGTGGATCGCGCGGCAGGTCGTCTCCGCGAGTCGCGCATAGGCTTCTGGGTCCGGCGGCGAGCCCCAGAAGGTCTTCGTGTTGGGCTCGTTCCAGATCTCGTAGACGATCTTGCGTCCCTCGTGCATGGCGCCGTAGCGCCGCGCCACCTGGGCCGAGAAATCGGCGAAAGCTCGGATCTCACGGTCCGACAGCGGCACGCGTCCGTCCGATTCAGCGGGTGCCCGCTCGGTCAGGCGCGTCCGGCCGAACAAGGTTACGATCGGTGTCAGACCGGCGGTCATCAGGCCCCGAATGCGGATGTCGGTCACTGACCAATCGTAGGTACCGCCGGCCTTTTCGACCTCGTAGATGCGGATCCCAATGCGCGCGCGACGCAGACCAAGGTCCTTCGCTGCGGCGAGTTGGATGTCGAAGGGAAGATTGGTCACGACTTGCGCGCTCGCGAGGCTTCGCAGCGTTTCGCTTCGCGCCGGAAGTGTAACCAAGCATATCCCGGCGACGAGGAGACTGGCCAAACGCGCGTCGCGAGGCGCTATGTTGGTGAGGCAGTCGATCACGGATTTACTCCTTCTAGATCACCTAGTCGGCTAACGGGTCTGCTTGTCGGCCACGGTTCGTTGGGAACGCGCGGCCTCATTGGAGACCGTGAAGACTTTGAATGAGACGGCGACGCATCGCGAATGCGACGCAGGCCCAAGCCACTGATCCCGCGGCGATCGCCGCAGCGATCGATATCGGCCCATGGGTCATCGGGATCATCAGGGTCGCCTTGGCCGTGGCCGCGACGAAGGCGGAGACGCCGGCAAGTATGCCGCCGATCCTCGCCAGCCGGGCGATATCCAGTCCGTTCAGCCGCGCAAGCCGCACTATCATGACCGCCGCGATGACGACCTGCACGATCGCGACGGTCGCGGCGGCGTGGAGGAGACCGAGGCGCGACGACCATAGAAGTCCCAGCACGGTCGCGACGGCGGCGAAGGTCTGGACCGCGAGGACGGTGCGTTGCAGATCACGCACGATGAAGAGCGGTCCGAGGATCGCCGGGACAAGGCCGGCCCCGCGCGCGACGCAAAGGGTCGCGATCACCTGAGCCGCCCCCTGCCACGTCGGCCCGAGGACCAGAGAGACGATCTCTCCGGACATGATCGCGAGCCCGGCGAGAGCCGGGAAGGCCAGGATGCCGAAGACCAACAGCGCATCGGGCCAGACTTCCTCCGGGCGCTTCCCTTCTCGCACCAAGCGAGAGAAGGCTGTTCGGGAAATCAGGTTCGCAGGTTGCGCGAAGAGATCGGAGGCGGCGGTGACGATCCGGCTACCGGTTCTGTAGAGGCCGGTGGCACTCGGCGACAGAAGCGCCCCGATGATGAAGTCGGCCGCGTAGTTCGATAGATAATTCGTGAACACCGCCCCGTAGCGGGACCGGGACCAGCCCATGATCGTGCGCAGGCTCGCGACCGATGGTGCGTTGCCGAGGGCCGGCCTGTCCACCAGGAGGAAGCCAATGGAGAGGAGGATGGCGCGCAGATACAGCTGGATGACGAGGGCGGTCAGCCCCAGTCCCCGCTCGATCAGCACGATGGTGATCGTGCCTGCCGCGATTTCGGCTACGATCGTGATGAGGTAGTAGCGAGACAGTTTCCCCCCCCGCAGGATCATCGCCTCCTGCCATGCCGAGAAGGCGGCAAGGACATTCGACGGCATCAGCATCACCAAAAGGCTGAGGAACGCGTCGCCGCCGAAATAGGGTGCGGCCGCCCAGCCGATGACTGTTAGGAGCGCGCCGAAGAACACCGCAGCAGTCACGTTGAGGACAAGTCCTGACGACACGTAACAGTCGGGCTCGTCCGACTTCATCAGGTATTCGTAGGCGCCAACGTAGAGCAGGGTGCGGCCGAACACAGTGAGGATCGCCGCGAGGCTGAAGACGCCGAAACTCTCGGGATCGAGGCTGCGCGCGGCGGCGATCGTGATGGCGACCGTGACGACCTGGGTGATCGCGCGAGCGCCGATCCCGAAGGCTGCGACGCTCGCACCGCGCCGAGGGCCACCGCTCATGCGCGCGCCTCGAGCGCGGCGTTCAAGAGATCAAAGTTGCTGGCACTCGCGATCCCTGCCGCCTCGATGTTCCGGCCACGGCGTTCGGGCGGGCCGTCGGCGTTATCAACCAGAAGCCGGTCGAAGAGGCCGGCGGATTCCGCGGAGGCCAGCTTGACCGTCGCGATGTCGAACTGCCGGGCGGCCGCCATTGTCTTCGTCCCTCCGTCGTCAACGATGAGGATCGGCTTGCGCGCAAGCAGTCCGAAAATGGTCGCGTGAAGCCGGTTCGTGACGACGAGGGACGCTCCCGCATAGGCATTCATGTAGTCGGCCAGAGCGTTCGAGGCGACATGGTTGACGGTGATGGCAGGTGCCCGCGACCTGATCTCCCGATCGAGCGCTTGACACACCACCGGGTCCATCCGGGGCGCGGAATCGTGTGCGACAAGGCTGATCCCACTGGCATCGAACGCGTGCGCCGCTGAGATGGACAACCGGGCCAGTGCCGCGATGTCGATGCACCGGTCCTCCGAGGCATCATCGCACGGAGCGACGATAATCGGCCCCGCCCCCGTGGAACGCGCAAGGGCCGCATGAAGCGTCGTCGGACAGAAAGCGAGGTCGGCTGTTAGGACTGGCTTCGCAGCCCGGCCGCACAAGCCCTCAACCTCCGCAAGCGAGGCATCGTCCCGGACGGTCAGAACGGAAGCCGAGGACAACATCCGCCGCCAAAGCATGCGGTGCGGCATGCGCGTCAGTCGGCTCACGCCGCACCCCAGCACGGCTGACATCCCGCCCGTGCGCCGAGCGGTTTCCATCATCGCCGCAAGAAGGGCCAGGGAACTCGTCGATGCGTTGTCTCGCACCATCTGCCCGCCGCCGACCACTACGAGCCCCCCCCGCGCGGCCGCGAGCGAACCTGGGATATCCTTGCCAGAAAGGACGCCGATATCAGCGTCGCGCAATTCCTGCAGAATGCCCGGGGGGGGCATGACCCATTGCCGAACAAGCATCGGGTTCGTCAGGCCAAGACGCCTTAGACCCTCCACGCACTGCATGAGGAGCGCGAAATCGCCGATATTATTTAGATCGCCCGAGGCGATGACGACGTTACGCATTCGAACTTTCTCAGTGGGGTTGCGAGCCGACGCCGCGACCCTGAACCACGCCGTACCATGGAAGTAATCCCCCGCGCCTGTCGGTGGACCCGGCGTTCAGAACGGGCCTGCACGCCCGCCGAAAGCTCAATCGCCATTGAGGCCAGGTCGGCTGGGGGCGACGAAGGCGGCTGGGTGTCGGTGCGCTCGGGGTAGCGCGTCCGCAGGAACGGTTCCAGTTTAGTACAATAGTGATCGTGTTCCGTGCCGGTCTGCAAGTAATGCGACTATCGACCGACACCCCTCGAGTCAGCACGATATCTGGCCGTTCGCGCCAACCTTGTGACGCTTGGTATCCAACGACCGCCGCAAGGGCTCGACGTCGCGAATGGACAACCCTACGCGCCCTTCAACCGACGCGAACAGTTTCGCTGGCAGAAACATAAGATTGGTGAGCCACATAAGGCTGAGACAGGTGCCGACACGGAGCGATACCATAAGCTCGTTTGGGTCTTCCGGATCGTACCAGCGCGAATTTCTTTCGGATGACACGATATACACTTGCGATGCCTCGAAGACGGAGAACGCATTTCCGCTATGGCACAGGGCGGGTGGAGTGTCGATTGAAGCTTTAAGGCAGCGTTAACCGTTGTGCGGCTGCGCAATACATATCGAGAAATTCAACCAGCTTAAGCAGCGATGTCCGGCGCAAGTGTCGCACCGCACGGTCCGACCTGGATAGTCCCGATCGCCGATTGGGTTCGGGTCGACGCCGCGATGCCGATCAATTTTGTCGCGACACTACCGATTGATCACATGCCTTACACGGCGAGGGAGTACTTCTCCGGTGGAAAGCTCGCCTGCAGAGTTTTTAAAAGTAAAGGTAAATTAAAATTCAACAAGTCTGCAACAACGCATCTACCGGGGTAACCTAAAAATTTGTAAACTTGAAAAATGCAAAAATAATTTATTGTACACCCCAAATTTATCAGAATTTTATTTCATTTACCTAATGCACGCCCAATATTTCATGGAGGATTAACCCCCTTATAGTTACAACGTCGCCGATTTAAGCAACCCAGGATCAAAGGGTAAGCGCCTGTCCAAATAGCAGCTGCGGCTGTAGAATTATTACCCTGAGAAAGGACCCGACATGTCATGCCTTTGATTCTCGCCAGTGCCATCATTGGAGGAATCGTCAGCTTCTTTGGGCTTCTGGAATGGGGAGGCCTCGCGGCACTCGTCGGCGCATCGCTCGGCGCGAGCGTGTCTGCCGGTCTCGCGGGCGCGCTTTTAGCGCTCAAGCGTAACTGGAGTTGCTAAAACATCTAAAGGATGCGTCTCCGCTAGCGTGGCGCGGGCTCTGCCGACAGGTGTCTAATAACATCTGGCGCTGCACGCTCCGAATCGGCAAGCATACGTGTCGCCGAACGATCAGAATTGCTTCGGCGATCGAGCGTGCCAGACTGGTAGGGGAGATGTTGCCCCATCGATGTGCGACAAGCAAACCAAATGTTCTGTCGTTCCGTCGAGCACTCAAGCGATGTTCGTAGTTAGTACGACCCTCGTCATCTAGGCCCCCTGCCTGACGGAACGATTCCGTAAGATAGGCGTTATCTTGATCGCCGCTCGCCCGCCGCGTTCGAGAGACAGTCGGTCCCCTGGATTCATGGACTGCCGCTAACATCCCTCTTGTGCACTGCATCTAACGAATGGACCCAGGCACGCCATCGCCTTCGGCGACGGGTTCAATAAATGCATGATCCTGCCCATTCACGGTGAAAATCGCCGGTGCTCCGCGTCGTATCGCCGAGCCTTCCCGCTGATCGGGGCCGAGCGCCGAGCATGGGCTAACAACGGGCCAAGTCCGATTTCGCGTAATAAACGCAGTCGTTACAAAGTTTAGAGTTTTCCAGATAAGCAAAAATTTTGAGCTTCTAAGTAGACATCGTCGTACCAGCGCGCTGCGCCACGGTCGGGAGATGCCGATCCGGGCTTGACTTGCTTGTGAACACAGTTAAGAAACTACTACCGACCCGCACTCAATTTAAGTTGTTATTGAATATGAGCAATCTTGTTCGCATCGACGATTTATTTTCGCGGAAGATGCCGAGGTTGGTTTCGGGTGCTTTTCCAATCCGCAGCAAGCCACTGGGTCTGATTGGTAAGCGCGGCATCGACATCGCTGTTTCTGCAGTCTCGATCCTGACGCTCCTGCCTCTTCTCGGTCTGCTATGTGCCGCGGTCTGGCTCAGCGACGGCCGCTCGCCGATCTTCAAGCACCGCCGAATTGGTCGCAACGGCACGTATTTCTCGTGCCTGAAGATTCGCTCGATGGTGAGCAACTCAGACGAGGTCCTGCGCCGGCACCTGGAAGAGAATGCCGATGCCCGCGTCGAGTGGGCGCTGAACCACAAGCTCGTCGACGATCCGCGCGTCACGGCACTGGGGAAGTTCCTGCGCAAGAGCAGCCTCGATGAGCTGCCGCAGCTCTTTAACGTTCTCTGGGGCGAGATGAGTCTGGTCGGACCCCGTCCCATCGTAGAGGCTGAGGTCGCGCGCTACGGCGAAGCGTTTGCGCAGTGCTTCTCGGTCCCCCCGGGCATCACTGGCATGTGGCAGGTTAGTGGCCGGAGCGAAATCGCGTACAGCGATCGCGTTGCCCTTGATCTCAGCTACGCCCAGGGCTGGAACCTCAGCCGCGATGTCGCGATCCTGTTCAAGACCGTCCCGGCGGTTCTTCGTCAGAAGGGTAGTTATTGATTTTGCCGAAGAAGATTATCAACTAAATCACCTTCAGATCGTCTTATGCAGCCTTAAAAATCGATTTTTTGATAGAAAATTCTAGCTTAAGTACTCAAGATAACAATGTGTAATTTTTTTATTCTTGAGGATCATGATCTAGAATAAGCAAAAATGCGGTAAATTTAGCAATATACTTTGCCGCGTCGTTTAGAACCTGTTAATCAGAAGCGTTCGCTTCTTCGAGAATTGGAGTTACAAAATGGCAGTCAGACTTGATTCTGCAGCATTCCCCAGCGCTCCTGAGGCGTCGCCCGGTGGTGATGTGACCCCAACAAAGGGTTACAGCTTTGCCACGTCGAAAGGCTCTGGCGAATCGGTCAAGGTGTCTGGATCGAGTGGTAACGATGTAATCACGATTTCCGATCTTCAAAAAGACTCGGATCAAGTTATCAATACGGGATCGGGGAACGACCTTTTTCGCTGGAACGGAGCTGAAGGAGCTCGCGCAGGCGCTGATACCTTTGATACTAATGGCAACCTTCTCCTCAAGGCTACAGAAGATGTCAATGGTATTGTAAAGTTCGGCGATAAACAAACTGATGGCTTGGGCGACAACGACCAAGTTTATCTTGCTAACCAAATTTCTGACTATGAGTTTACACTGCGATCAGACGGTGGGATAAAAATTCACTACATCGGAACCACCGACGGAGCCGCGGTTACCTTTTATGGCGCAGAATCCTTCACATTCCGCAACATTGACCCGGTAACCGGAGATAATAATAAGACCTTTAGCTTGGATTACGCCGAGTTGAGGGATCTAATTGATGCAGCCGACGGTGTTCCGCTGCCAACCGACATGATTTTTGGGGTTTAGCAGCTATATTAGTTTGGATTATATGAGTCGTCGTTAAATTATCTAAGTGGCTCGGGAATTTTTCCCGGGCCTCTCAGATGATGGTGTCTTCATCATAAGTTTTGGTGTTGCTTTAATTTAGATATGTCAGCGTATTCTGATGTGCATCCATATTAGAATATTATTTCCAAAGTCTTTTGTGCGATAGAGACAATTGGTAGGCAGACCCAGGAATTGTGGATTTATTGAAATCCAAAATCCCAGCCGTCAAGAAGATTTTTTGCGATGATGTCTGATGCGAAATTGAAGCTCGCAATTGCAACGGCAGCTTGCGATTGCGACCCACCCGAATCACCATCTGCATCCCAGAACAGCGTTTTGCTCATTACGTTGAACAAGAATTGGCCATGGTTCTGCGTGGATTGCATCGTCTTTCCCGATACAATCGCAAAATAGTCGGCGCTTAGCGTTCCGTCGGGATCCAAGCCGTGGCCGAGGTCGAGGTCAAGATTGGAGGCCTGGAACATAAGGCGGTCTCCCTCAGCTGAGCAGAAGTCACTCACCTTGTCGGTGCTCGTGGCGCTGGCCTGGCTGAAGACGAAGGTGTCGGCCCCCACGCCGCCGGTGAGAATATCGAGCCCGGCGCCACCCGCCAGCACGTCGTCGCCCGCGCCCCCCGAGAGTCTGTCGTTGCCGCCGCCACCGCTCAGAGCATTGGCGCCGGCGTTGCCGGCGATCTTGTTCGCCAGGGCGTTGCCGGTGCCGTCCACGGCGGCCGTGCCGGTCAGCGATAGGTTCTCGACGTTCAGGCCGAGGGCGAACGAGACGGAACTGCTGACGCTATCCACGCCGGTGGCGTCGTCGATCTCACCGACGGTGTCGCTGAGATCGACGACGATGTAGGTGTCGTTGCCCGTGCCGCCGTGCATCGCGTCCGCACCGGCTCCCCCGTCGAGCCTGTCATTGCCCGCGCCACCGTAGAGGGTGTCGCCCTCCGCGCCACCGGACAGCGTGTCGTTGCCGGTATCGCCAAAGAGGACGTCCGCACCGCCGCCGCCGGACAGGGTATCGTCACCGGCGCCGCCGTTGATGGTGTTGCCGGCGACGGTCCCCGTGATCTTGTTGGCGAGTTCGTTGCCCCGGCCGTCGATCGCCGCGGTGCCCGTTTGCGTGAGGTTCTCGATGTTCTTGCCCAGCGCGAAGGGTACCGAACTCTTGACAAGGTCGATACCGGTGGGGTCGTCGTCTTCGTCGACGGTGTCGCGCAGGTCATCCACGACATAGGTGTCGTTGCCCGCGCCGCCGAACATCGCGTCTGCGCCCGCGCCGCCATCCATGTGGTCGTGTCCCTCGCCGCCGTAGAGCCGGTCGTCGCCGTCGCCGCTGTAGAGCTTGTCGGCGCCGTCCTCGCCCCGCAGAATGTTGGATCCGGCATTGCCCTTGATCGAGTTGGCCATGTTGTTGCCCATGCCGTTGATGTCGGTCGTGCCGGTCAGCGTAAGTTTCTCAACGTAGCGCTCCAGGGTGAAATCGGCGCTAGCTTTTACGAGATCGACGCCGCCCTCATCGGAGCCGTCGCTCTGGATCTCGATGGCCCGGTCCAAGACGTTGTCGACGGTGTAGGTGTCTTTACCGGCGCCACCGTACATCCGATCGGCGCCGGCGCCACCGTCGAGGCGGTCGTCGCCGTCGCGCCCGTACAGCGTATCGTCGTAGTGCGTGACCGCCGTGCGGCCGAGCACGAATTTCGACGGCGTCAGGACATCCTTGCCGAGCGTGCCCTCGACGGTGTTACCCGCGCGGATCTCGGTCCTGGGAGGCGACGGCGACGGGGCGTCGTCGCCAGCCTCCGGCAGGGTGGCGAGCGGGCTTTCGCTCAGGATTGTAATCCGGCGCGCGGTGAGGTCGCCGCCGGTGCTGGAGGTGTTGCTGCCAAAGACGAAGTCGATTGTGTCACCGGCCGAGACGGCGATGTGCTCAAGATTGAGATCGAGGACGTTGCCGTTCAGGGGATCGAATATGACCGAGCGGTAGATCGCCTTGCCGTTGTGCAGGATCTTCAGGTCGGCTCCGTCCGTCGACTTGTCCGAGACGTCCCAGTGGCCGACGATGCGCAGGTCGTCGGCTGTCTTGGCGGTGAAGCGCTCCACCACCGCGTATTTGGCCGACGGCGTATGGCCGTTGCCGAAATCGACCGGATTTACCGAGGCCGCGTCGACCCGCAAGGGGCGCAGGCCCTCGGTGCCGATGTAGGGTGTCCAGGGCTCGTCGGCCCGCGCGCCGCCCGACATCGTGTAAAGCGGGGTCATAACGCCGGTGCCGCTCAGCTGATAGTACGACCAGTATCCCTCGAAACCGGCCGCCGAGCCCTTGGCGTTGCTGACGTCGAAATCGTGCAGACTGTCGGCGACGATGCCGGTCCCGGTGGAGAAGAACGTCTCGCCTGCCACGATCGGCGTCTCAGAGATAGCGATGATTGGCTCGCCGAAAGCGATTTTGCCGTCGAAATGCTCGATCTTCTCGCCCGACGCCTTATAGTAGGTGGTCGGCCCGGTCAGCTCGATCGTCTGATCTTCGCCCCAGATCACGAGCGTGCTGCGACCGAAAAGATAGCCGTATGTCGCGCTGTCGGTGCTGATCTTGGTCGGCGTGCCGAGATTGAGGAGATGATCCTGGATGAATGCAAACGCTTTGCCGGCCGGCGTCACGGCTCCGGCGCGGTCCACCAGTTCCATGTTCGGAAACCACTTCTGCTCCTGCAGGGCGTACCAGTCGGCGGATGCGACGCCAGCTGCCGCCATAACGGCGGTCATCTTCACGAGATAGGCGGGGGCCTCCTCTAGACTCTTAAAGTTCTGGCCGAACTCCGTGACGTAGATGGGTGTCTGGTGTGCGCCCATCGCCGCCTTAAGCACGTCGAGTTGATCCCCCAACTGCTCGGGCGTGCTGGTGTAGGGGTGGATCGTTACGCCGTCGATGAGGTCCAGCGCACCCTTGTTGAAGAGTTCGGTGAGGTAGGCGACGGGAATGGAGTGGGTGGCGCCTCCGAGGATCTTCACCGTAGGGGAGGACTCCGAGATGCTCCGTGCTACGGCGGTGAGGATGTCCATGTAATGGTCGTCGCGCAGGCTGTAGCTGTCCTTCTGTACAACACCGCTGACGAAGTTGTTGCCGTTGAACTCGTTGCCGATCTCGATCGCGGAAACACCCTTGAAGTGATGCACGGTCGCGGTAACGAACTTGGCGTAGGCTACCAGACCCGCCGACGTGTTCGGCGTGGTGCCGCCGTCGTAGAGCGAGTTGGTCGCTGAGAAGACGAGCGTGACATCGAGCCCCTGATCAAGGGCCTTCCGAACGTAAGCGACGCTCGGATCGGAAAAATCGTAGACGCCGGGGGTGGTCTCGATCTTGGCCCACGACACAGAATCGCGGATGGCCGTCGCGCCGATGACGGCTGCGCTTCCCATCATGGACGTATTCCACCCCTGGGAAAAATGCGTCGCTGTACCCAGGATCATCGTGCTCAACCACCTAGCCAATACAGAAATGTCTTGGCTGGTAAGTTTGTGAATAGATGTAATCCGATCGTAAAAATTTATGAAATTCTATTTAGTATATATTAACTTTAGCAGAAGATTTTATTAGGCATCGTAGTAGGCTTGTTGCGTCTTGAGCGGTCCCGCTCGATGGCCCGCCTCATGCGGACAGCCCGCGCCCAAGTTGGCCGGGTCGGCCTCGGGTCGTGACCGGCGCCCGCTGCCTCGGTGTCGGGTGCAGCCGCTGTTTGCCTGTTACGAATGGAAGGAGTCTCGGGTTTGCCGCGACGTCGCGTAGAGGCGCCGCCGGCTCGATGCTTGGATTGCGGGACCCAAGGCCATCGATGCAAGCCTCGGATATCAACCACAAATACAACACAACGGAAGATTCTCGAGACGGCAGCTAAGGATAAAGGATGGACTGGTTCGGTAATTACCCACCCCCTTACGCGGGGCGGATTTCGCTGATTTTTTCGTATAATGGGCTGAAGCGATTTTGAGCGGTTGAGCCGCGAGCTGCTGATAGAGCTTGTGTTACGACTGCAACGCCCGGAGAAGACCTCGCGCACCTCCTTGAAGCCGCCGGCGACCGACCGCAAGGAGAGACGCGCGCAGGCCAAGCGGGGCGGTGCCAAGCCCGGGCACGAGGGCTACAGCCGCGTGATAAGCAAGGATCCCGACGCCGTCCTCGATCATCGTCCGGATCGCTGCGCGTGCTACGGACATGGTACGTTATGGCGTAAGAGCAACGGATCGGGGTTACCGCGTTGGCGGTGGTATGAGAATGCTCCTGGGTCTTCGCGCCGGGGCGCGTTCGAATGAGCGACCCGGTGGCACCCTGTCCCGTCACAGGGCTCGGCGCGCGAGACGCATCTGAGGAGGACGATGTCCCTACCCCACAATCCGCAAGGCCCGGCCGATGGTCTCCGGCGCGGTATGAAGATCCTCGTCATGGGGCTTCCCGGCGCCGGCAAAACGACCTTGGCCCGCCTTCTTCGCGCGCGGCTCGGATGTGTCCACCTCAATGCCGACGAGGTGCGCCGTCACCTCTACAGGGATCTGGGCTATTCCTTGGAAGACCGCCTCGAACATGCCCGGCGCATGGGATGGCTGTGCGAACGCATCGTGCAGGGCGGTGTCGACGTCATCGCCGACTTCATCTGTCCGACGCAAGAGACGCGCGCGGCCTTCGGAGCGACGTTCACGGTCTGGATCGACCGGATTAAGGAAGGCCGGTTCGCGGATACGAATCGCCTCTTCGTGCCCCCCGAAACCTGGGACGTCCGGGTCGAGGCGGGCCCCAGCCCTGAGACCTGGACGCAGCGCGTCCTCGACGCGATTGAGGACCGGAAGAATCCGCGCGCATGATCGCGCGCAGAGAATCATTACTGCGCACCGGTAGCGTCCCCGATCGTTGGGTCAGCGCCATCCGGTCTGACGGAGGTAACTACCCCTCATATGACCGCAGGGTTCAAATGGCGACGGTTTTGAGGATGGTGCCGAAGGGGCTATTGCCTGTGAGGCGGGCGGTATCGACCACAGTGCGTATGGTAGCTTCGCCCTCGACCGCCCCCATCGCGAGGTAGCCGTTGGTGACTTTCTGCTGGACTACGGACGGGCGCAGTAGCTTCTCTGAACGGTTGTTGGCCGGTTCGACCGCGCCAGTGTGGCCGAGGAACACCAAGAGCTTATGTCGAGCATCGCTGGTCTCGGCGACATAGGCGACGTCGCCGGCGAGATGGTCAAGGTAGGCCTAGTGCGCTGGCGCATTGCCATGCCGAGCCATCTAGCGGTCCGAGATCCAAGCTGCCGGACCGGATCGATCAACTCCTCGCGGCTCAGCCGATCAATATCGCTTCAACCCATCCCCCGAGGGAGTCCGCGAATTCCGGCCCGCCCAAGGGGATGGGTTATTACTTGTTCCGGGTATGGCCGTTTTCCATGCGCGAACATCCAGATCTATGGATGCTTTCATGATACAGCAACCCTCGATTCGACGGAAGTTCTGACGAACTTGCAGAGCGATGATGTCACAGCATATGATCAATTATGTCCGCCTGAAGCGTTCGGGTTGATTTGAGTGCGCCTACAGCGTAGCGCCTATGGCTCCGTCATTGTCCAAAAATGTGAGCGCATCGCTTTGAAATGTTTCTCCTGCGTCAATGGCCTCACTGCGGTACTTTTCGTGGTCGGAACAGGGGGATTTACGGCGCCCGCGTGGGCAACCTCGGATGTCGCTACAGCGGCAATCGCGTTAGGCAAGCTCTACGTCGTGGGGAGCACCGAACTCGCCCATACCGGCGTCGTCCTCGAAGGTCGATTTCGCACGGAGTCCGACGACGCTGGGAAATACCAGTTTCAGGTGATCTATCATCCGGTGCGATGCATCGTCGGCGTCGAGATCGAGGGGAAGGTCTACGAGGCGGTGGTCAGCAATTGCGGGCAGCAGGGCCCCGCCGCCGATGCCGCGGGGGCGCAGCGCGTCGGGGCCGTGCCGGCTCAGGACACGCAGAGCGGACCCGCCGGGCCCCCCGGACCAGCGGGCCCACCGGGTCCCCCCGGACCAGCGGGCCCACCGGGTCCTCCCGGACCTCCCGGCCTGGCGGCGCCACGGGAGACCAAGGCGTCGCCGCAAGAGGTTAGGCCCGTGCTACGGGAGACCATGCCCGTGCCGAAGGGGATCCAGGCCGCGCCCCCGCAATCTTCGGAGACGCCCGCGTCTAACACGGTCCAAGGGGCCCCGAAGCGGAGCGCCGACGGGGAGGCCGCACGGGCGGCGACGGATGCGAAGGTCCGGCGTTCTCCGGTGCCACCACGGCCACGACCGAAGCCGCCGGTGAAAAAGCCGCAGCCCGCTCAGAACGACCTCGCCGATCCCGCGAACGCGACCATCGAAAACTGATGGTCCCACGGGCCCGTGCGTTCGCTCATCCGAGACAACGTGCAAAAGATTGTCGCCATTGCCGTTGCGAACGGTACAGGTTTCGCACGCCGGATGACGAGCATCATCGGGGTGAGACCGGCGTGAATTCTTGCATGATGCAGAAGAAGCAGGAGGGCTGACTTTGCGCGACTCATCGCCCGTGTTATTCGCCAAAGCCAACGTTGCCGGCCCAACGCGGACCTGGACCTTGAACGGTGATTTCATCACGCTCAAGCCAACCGGGGTCGCCCGGTATGCCTGGGAAACGGTTTGGGCAATGGATGCCCTTCTCGCGGAGGGACATCCGTCCGCCGCCGGCCTATCCATCGAGATCATCGCGCCGTATCCGCCCGCGACGGGCGCGCCCCGCAATATCCCACTTAGGATCGTGCCAGAATTTGATCGACCTCGGTTGCCTCAGGTCTGGTCTCAGATACAGCTGCCTCGCCACGTTAAGGGCGGGCTGATTAGCTTTTGCAACCTCGGTCCGGTCGCGGTGCGAAAGCAGATCGTCTGTATTCACGACCTGCACACGAAGCTGATGCCAGAGAGCTATGGCCGCGCGTTTCGGCTGGTCCATGACGTGATCCTGCCGTTCGTCGGTCGTCGCGCATCGACAGTGACGACGGTCTCGCGCTTCGCGGCTGATACCCTGGCCGCACACGGGGTCGCGCCCCGCGAGCGGGTGATGGTGACGTATAACGGACACGAGCACGCGTTGCGATGGCAGCCGGAGCGGGGCACTATCGCGATCGGACCTCGGCCGTTCGTTGTGACGCTCGGGAGGGATCTCCCGTACAAGAACACCAAGCTCGTCTTTCGCATCGCCGATGCGCTAAGTGCGTTGGGACTCGATCTTTACATCACCGGCGCATTCGACGCAGTCGCGATCGCGGGTGATGCTGGGATCGCGCCGAACGTCCACCTGCTCGGACGCGTATCGGACGACGATCTCGCCCAGCTCCTTCGGGAGGCGCGCTGCTTCCTCTTCCCCACGCGGATGGAAGGTTTCGGCCTCCCGGCGGTGGAGGCCATGGCCTGGGGTTGCCCGCTCGTCGTTTCACCGGTCGCGAGCCTCCCTGAGGTTTGTGGCGACGCCGCACTCTATGCAGATCCTGAAAGCGACGGCGCATGGATCGAGGCGGTCCGGCGGATCGTCACGGAGCCCGGCCTCAGCGAACGGATGGCCTGCGACGGACGCGCGCAGGTCGCTCGGTTTTCCTGGCGAACCATCGCGGAGCAGTACCTGATGCTCATGCAGAAGGCAGACGCCGTTAATCTTTAGATCCGCTTAGAGGGGACCGCTAAGCGGAAGCCGGAGTGTTCCGATCGAAGCCGATGCGACAAGTAAGGACCACGCTTGGCGCACTGCACCTTGTGCGGCCAGATGTGGTGACCGCCATTACGCGCGCCTTCGACGGAAAAGTCGGATGGGAGAAAGCCGCCGCTTCTTTTCTAAAGTTCGCGCAAAGGTTTGTGCCTTGCGGCCGGTGCTCGACTGGAGGAACGCTCCTTTTCTTGGATCGTCCCAAGCGGGAAATCGACCTGGCCGTGCAGCCCGCGCGAATTTGCGTGCCGATGCCGGACCCGTAATCCAATGGCTTGGAAAGATCGATCCCAGGAGCGACCGGAAACACAAATGTTTGGCAGACAATTTTAGATCAAGCACCAACAATGATATGCGCTTCTATATAATTACAATACTATTATACAATAATCGTAATTGCTGTTATCTTCCCCTCGAACCGCAAGCCTTGATCGCTGTGCCATCCTTGGCCTACATTCATTTCCATGTTAAAAAAGACAATCGAATCCGGTTTTCGAAATTAGGTCTGAGATCTCGAGCTTGGGCCTAGAGTCGTGATTCTAAATGGAAGATGGAATCCACTTGCAAGTAGACGTTATAACATTGCACAAAATTATGATTTATGTGATGTCAGTCATCCTCGTGGACCTGGTAAATGTCGCTGACAATGTCTGATCCTAGACCCCTTGCGAGCCTGCGTCACCGGATCGCGATCTTCAACGTCAAGTATAGCCCGAATGTCGGAGACGGCGCCATTGCAGAATCGTTGGAGACTGAACTTGCCCGTCACGCTTCCATAGAACGCGTCACGTCGATCGACCTTGCCGGGCGGAGCGCTTACGGACATGGTCTGAGGCATCGTGGGACCGTATTGGCAGTTCTGCAACGGCTGAGCCCGAGTTTGCGGGACGCGGTGTCCTCGGTCTTGCTCCGAGCCCTGACAGAATTTCGCTTGAGGCCGGTCTGGAGGAAATGTCTGGACGGGCAGAACGCCGTCGTGATCGGCGGCGGACAGCTAATTCAGGGAACCGACCTAAATTTTCCAGTGAAGCTGAATGCAGCGATGCGGGAAGTCCGGCGCCGTAAGCTGCCTTGCCTCGTCTATGGCGTCGGCGTCGCGCAGACGCTTTCGCCGGAGGCGGCGCGCCTATTCCGGCGGGCATTCGCTGGAAGTCTGTCCGCGGTTTTCGTTCGCGACACGGAATCGCAGGCCGCGTGGGACCGGCATTTCGCACAGCCGGACATCCCCAGGGCAAGGCTGTGTTGGGATCCGGCCGTTCTGATGGATGCAGTCGTCCCCCCCCTGTCGTCGATGACACGGAAGCGATACCGGATCGGTGTTGGCGTTGCCGCCCCACTTGTGCTCGCGCATCACGCGCTTGACCAGCATTTCGACGCGAAGACGCTGGACGACTTCTGGGCTTCGCTTGCGGTCGGTCTCGTGAAAGCCGGCTTCGACATCGCCTGGTTCACGAATGGCGCGGAAGAAGACGAGATCTATCTCGATCAGCTGATGCCGAAGGTCGGCGGGATCGGCGCCTCGAACCATGCCCGTATCCCGCGTCCGCTTCATCCCCAGGCGTTGGCCAAGTCAATCGCGGAGTGCGATGGTATCGTAAGTCATCGTCTTCACGCCAACATTCTCGCATTCGCGTATCGCAAGGTGCATATTGGACTCACCTGGGACGCGAAGCTCACGAGCTTCTTTCGTGCGACGGCGCGCGCGGAGTGCGCGATGTCCGCGACGCAGGACAACGTCGCCCCGATCGTTGCGCTCCTGAAGCGCGATATCGAAAACGGTCTGCCTCTTGCGACGCACGAGCGCCTCCAGGTTGACGCCCGAACCATGATCGGGCGAGCCGCGGCGGTTCTGGACGAAGCGATCGTGGCGGAGGCATCTTGTTCCCAGCCCGTATTGCAGCGGTGATTTCGCTACCTTGCTCATTTGAAAAGCCGTAAATTTTTCGGTACCAACATCAGCAGACGCAGCGTGTGAACCATACCTCCGATGTGTCCAGATAGCTGTGCACAGCAACGGCTCGAACATATCATCGGGATCTCAAACCCGTCACGTCTGATCAGGTCGTTCCGAGTCGACCCGTGACATCGTGAGGTCGGTCATACAACTTCACGGAAAGCCGGTTGCGATCTTAGCGGAGTCGTAACCACCGAATGCGTCGCTTTTCTTAGGTTCATCCAATGTCCTCCCTCCTCAGATCCTCCGTGGTCGCGCTGCTGTGCTCAGGGTCCCTCTGCGCCGCCGCGGAGCAGGAAGCGTATCGGCTGACATCGGGAGACACGGTCGAGGTCGTCATCGCCGGGCACCCGGATCTGCGACAGAAGACGACCCTGAGCATCGATGGCGAGATCTCGGTGCCGCTGGTTGGTTCGGTCGTGGCAGGCGACCTGACCCTGACCGATCTGCGCGCCAAGCTTCAGCAAGTCATGCCGGGCAAGCCGGTTCGGCAGCGGAACGCAGAAGGTAAAGAAAGCACCTCGTTCATCGACCCGAGCGAGATCAGCGTTCAGGTGGTCGAATATCGGCCCGTCTACCTTAACGGCGACGTAGCCAAGCCTGGCGAGCAGATCTATCGGCCGGGCATGACAATCCGTCAGGCCGTCGCGGTCGCGGGCGGTTTCGATGTGGTGAAACTCCGATCGAATAATCCGCTGGTCGAACTCGCGGAACTGCGGAGCGACCTCGCATCGGTGTCGTCGGAACTGGCGTTCAATCAGGCCCGCGAGAAGCGATTGCGCAGCGATCTGAACGGCCAGGGCGCGGCCGGCGTGAAGCCCGACAATGTGCCCGGGCTCCAGCCGGGCATCACGCGCGATACGATCTCCCTGGAGGTCGAGCAACTCGCGACGACGCTCTCGGACGTCGAGAACGAGAAGGTCTACCTCCGGCGGCAGGTCACGAAGGCCGAGGAGCGTCGGCGGACACTCGTCGATCAGCAACAGAAGGAAACCGAAGGACTTCAAGCCGACGCAGAGGATCTAGAGCGCGTGCGGGAACTCTACGGAAAGGGATTGGCGGCCGCCGGACGCCTCACGGACGTTCGGCGTGCCCTGTTGCTTTCGTCGACGCGCGCTTTGCAGACGGGCGCGCAGGCACTGCAATCCGAGCGCGACCGCGACGACAATGCGCGTAAACTCCAACACCTCGACGACCAGCGCAAGATCGACAACTTGAAGGAGCTGGAGGAGGTCATCGTCCGCGTCGCCACCCTTCGCGCGAAGTTGCAGAGCGCCAAGGAAAAGCTCGTCGTTGTTGGCAACGTCCGATCCCAGCTGCTTACCGGTTCGATGCGGCCCGAGTTGACGCTTGTAAGGGCGAACCGGAAGCAGCGGATCAGCAGTCGCGTCGATGAAGAAACCGAGATGCTGCCCGGCGACGTTGTGGAGATAAAAATTCCGCTGGACTCCATCTTACGGGATTGAGCGCCGAGGCTCGCTGCACCTTCCGACGCGAACGCGCCGCGGTCCGCATCGGTCAGCAGTTATACCAACTTTAATTGATCAACACGCGTGAGCCCATTGGGGCAGTCCGATGGACGTGATGCGTCCATAGCTGAGCAATGATCATGTTCCACGTGTTGCAACGGTGCCTGAGGATGCCGGTATGCGATCGGAAGACGCGGTCGCCGAGCCAGTTGTCCCACATGAACTGCCAGAAGTTTTCGACCGGATTGAGTTCGGGTGAGCGCGCCGGCAGGGGCAGCAGGGTGATGTTGTCGGGGACGGTCAGCTTCCTGGTGGTGTGCCAGCCGGCTTGGTCAAGCAGGAGCGCGGCGTGGGCACCCGGAGCGACGGTCGCTGCGATCTCTTCGAAGCAATGGGCCATGGCCTCGGTGGTGCAGCGGGGCATGACCAAGCCTGCGCCGACGCCCCGGGCCCGACAGATCGCTCCGGAAGATTTAGGCCAAGGCCGTGCGGTGATCCTTCGGGGCCGAGGGACGCGTTCCACGATTGGCCCAGCGTCGGGTGAGCGTGTTCTTCTGGCCGACACGGGCCTCGTCGCAGAACCAAATCTCTACAGGCTTAGCCCCGACAGCCTGCGCGATCTGCGCCAAACGGTCGGGGAAACCTTTCTGAAAACAGCTGCGGCGTCTGGGTCCTGGGCGTGATGGCGCGGGCGAGCCGAGAGTTTGCGTAGCCCATCGCCCGTAAGACTCGGCTCAAGGTTTGCTCAGAGACCGACACGCCGTGATCCTCGCACAGGATCTGGGCCAGATCGTACAAGCGCCAGCGCACCACGCCGTGGGCGGCGGGCGTCGGCCCCTGTTCGACCAGGGTCCTGAGAACCTCGCGCTGGTCGACGTTCAGGCGCGGACGGGCACCCGGGGCCTTGCCGTCGTTCAGCCCGCCCGGGCCATCGGTGTTGAAGGTCACGACCCAATCACGCACCGTCTGCAACTCCACCCCGCCGTTCTCGGCCGCCTCCGAGCGCATACCGCCCGCGGCGATCACGGACAGCGCCAAACAGGCGGCGGGTCTGGGCCGGGTCACGCGACCTCTTGGCCAGGACGCGCAGGGTCTCAGCATCAAAATCCGACCGCAGCGGTACCGGAGCAGCCATCGCATCCTCCTCAGGCTCCAAAACCAGAGGACAGAATCATGAACCGGATATCGACGATACCCCGCGTGAGTCTCGCTCAACGAGGATTGGTATTAGCCGGTGCCCCGGCCGAGATCGCCCTCCCCCCACATCTGCCTCGGCCCGTGCGATTTCCGACTGGCGGGCCAGAGGCGATCGGCATCGCAAATAGGATAAGTCTTACGCCATCCGCTTTCCGCGAGCGGGTGGCGTGTCTGCCGTTCCTCAGAGCTTGAGGATATGGGTCGGATCGAGGCGCAGGCGCAGCAGATGGGCGACGGCGAGGAGATTTCCGCGCAGACGTCCCCGCCGGTCGACGTAGGGTTCTGGTGAAACGCTGCGCGCGATGTTGGAACCAACGTTCTGGATCAAAAGCTGGAGCCCGAAGCGCAAGCTGAGCGTGCCCTTGCGGATTAGGTAGAGCGGGTTGACGACCTGCGAGTACCCGAGCCGGACGCCGCTCGACCTGCCGCCCTTGACCCCGAGATGGGCACCGACGAGGTTGCTGATCCATACGACCTTGCCCCGGGTCGCCATCTGGCTGGAGAAATCAATGTCCTCCAGCCAGCCGTACAGGGGCAGCGCCTCGTCGAAGCGACGCCCTGCGATCATGGCTGTGCGGAACGACATGTTGCAGCCGTAGGCACCCTCCCGCTCGCGGATGATCTGGTCGTACGGCCCCGCGGGAGCCTGTGCCACGGCGTTCAGCGCGTCTTCTAGGGCCACCCCGGCGTTTCGCGCTCCGTCGAGAACGACGTTGCCTGTCACGGCGGCCCAATCCGGATGTTCACGGAACGCTGCCTCCAGAACGGCCAGATAATCCTTAGCCGGGACGAAATCGTCATCGAAGAACGTGACGACGTCGCATCGGTCCGACACGTCATCCAAGGCCCGATTGCGTTGGGCGCAGAGGCCAGTACGGCCGTACAGATACGTGAGCGGAAATTTCTCCGCTGTAAGACGCTCGACATGACCCGCATCGGGGGCGGAGATAACGACTTCGTCGGGCGGCCTGTGCTGCTGTTCCAGTTGCGCGAGCAACGAGGACAGAACGGACTTGCGTCCATAAGTCGGGATTACGATGCAAATACGCATGTCGGTCAAGCGCGGACCAAAATAGAGGTTTCTTTGAATGCGTCTCGTAGCTCACACTTTAAACAGTCCATCACAGACGTCTGAAACGTGATGCCTTCGAAATGCGTCCGACCCTCATCATCCGTCGCGAAGTCGAGAAGCGTGAAAATAGCCACTTCGGGATAGGCCTCGCAACTTTCTGAAACGACGCGCTCACGGCCTTGGAAGGCTGGAATCCAATCGTGTGCAATCGCAATCGTCAATCCGATGTCCCCCAAGCGACGCACGCTCCTTATCGACCGAATTCAGGCGGCCAACTGCCGAGTGCGCGAACGAACCCCCTCACGGTAGTCCGCGCAGCGCGCGAAGACGATTTCTTACACGAGAAGCGTGTGTCCGGTCCAGGCAAGGCGCAGGCCGACATTGCCAGAACCATTAACGCTCGGTAGGGCCGCTTGCTGTGATCGACCGGGCGGCGTTCGCGGTATCCTAGGTGGCGCTCGGCCCATTACGTCATCGCTCCACAAACGCCACGTCGGTCACGCGGAGCGGACGTTCACTCCTCGCAGACTGGCACGATATCCGTGGATTGAAGATACGCCGCTACCATGGACGGGGGTGAAGGTATCGCGCATAACAATTCTCGACCGGCCCGGCCGTCCGTTGCAACCGGCTTCGCCGATACTCATACCGCGCACGAGACCTTCCTCGCCACATGACGAATTGTGTTCGACAGCCGTCCCGAGTGGTGGTCCTCAACGATGCGTCGGTGGCGAAGGGGGGCGCTACCGGCCTCGCGATCGCGTCAATCCGGTGGTTTCGAGAGCGTGACGTTCCCGTCACCATGATCGTCGGTGACGGCGGAGCTAATCCCGAACTCGTCGCGATGGGCGTGGAGATCGTGGCTGCCGGCGGCCAAGCGCTGACTGTGGCTCCCCCCGCCGCGAGCCTTGTGAAGGGGCTCTACAACAGGCGCGCCGAGATGATCATCGGTGCCTGGATCGAAGCGAACGACGGGCCGGGCGTCGTCTATCACCTCCATGGCTGGTCGAAGATCCTTTCCCCTTCTGTCTTCGCGGCTCTCGGGCCCGTCCGTCGGAGAGTCGTGGTTTCGGCGCACGACTTCTTCCTGGTCTGCCCGAACGGTGGTTTCACGGTCTTTCCTAAAAACGAAGCGTGCCGGCGCGTGCCGCTTGGGGGGGATTGTCTGACGACGAATTGCGACAAGCGGAACTACGCTCAGAAGATCTGGCGCGTGGCACGCCAGGCGGTTGCCAATTATCTGCGTCACCGCCACATGCGCGACGTGCCGATCGTTGCAATCCACGAGGGCATGGTGCCGCTCCTGACGTTGGGTGGCTTAGCCGAGAGGAACATCGTCGTCCTGCGCAACCCCGTCGTCCCCTTCCGCACAGATAGGGTCCGCGCGGAGCACAACCGCAAGGCCGTCTTCATCGGCCGCCTAGACCACGAGAAGGGACCGGACCTCGCCGCCGCCGCCGCCGCGGCCGCTGGAACGGCGCTTCAGATCATCGGCGACGGACCGCTGCGCGCTCAGATTGCGCAGGCCCATCCGAACGTCGAATTTGCGGGCTGGCAGACCCGGGAGGACATCGGCCGCCTCGTGAGCGATGCCCGTCTCCTCCTCATGACGAGCCGATATCCAGAACCCTTCGGCCTCGTCCTGATTGAAGCCCTCTGGAGCGGGCTCCCGGTCGTCGTTGCCCGGGATGCACTCCTGGCGGAGGAGATTGATCGCCTGGGCGTAGGAGCATCCGCCAACCCGTTCGAGACCTCGGAATTCGGGGCCACCTTGGCGACGCTGATGGCCGACGACGAAGCCGTCGCCCGCATGAGCCGCAAGGCGTTTGGCGAAATTCCGCAAATCGCCTCGGATCCGGCCAGTTGGACCGATAGTCTCCTCGAACTCTACCGGACGAGGCTTCGTGCTTGAGCGCCACGAACGCCTCGAATGTCCGGATCGCACGGCTACGCACGGTGCTACGGTGAGCTAGCATGAGCGGAGTGACACGCATCGAGCCTTGGGAGTTCGGCTGCTTGGATCTCCAGTTGCGGCCGAGCTTTAATGATAACTTTACTAACAAGATCGATTCTATGATGACGCCATATGAATTCGGACTGGCGATCGTGATTTCGCAATGCGCATCTCGACTGTTTCAAGCCGTCGTTCATTCGTAGGGAGACCAGCATTCGCACGAGGAGCCAGTATGCGATTGATGATCCGCTTTTCGCTCTCCCCCATTTGAGGCGGTCCTGCTCTCCTTCGGAGCTACAGGCCCTTGTAGAGGGCGCAGCCCTTGGCGTATCAGTGGGATTAGGGGAAGCGGCTCGAGGGTGAGGCGATGAATGAATGACAGTGTAGTCGCCCGTGGCCCATGTGTTTTACACGTTGCCCGGGTCGGCTTTATTGGTGGAGCCGAGCGTATTGCACTGACGATTCTCGCGGGCCTTCATAAGAAAAACTGGGAACCGGTCCTGGCTTGCCCGGATGGAAATTTTCCCGAGGAGGCGCGTAGAAGGTCGGTTCGATACGTGCCCTGTTCGTGGAACAGGATGCGGGGAACCTACAATCCGTTGCGGCTTCTCGGGTACATTGCCGAGGTCTGGCGGGCGCATCGACAGATCGAAACGATCCTCGTGGGAGGAACGGTCGATCTGGTCCATGCCCACCACCCGGTCATGGTGCTGTATGCCTGTTCGAGTTGCCGCCGCCACAAGGTGCCACTGCTGCTCCATCTGCATGAGGGACCCCCGGGGCGCATCTTCGACCTGATCGCCCTGAAGGTTGCCGCTAGGTTCGCCGATCGCATCGTTTGCGCATCGTCGGCGGGGCTGGATCTCTTGCGCAATGCCGGTGGCGATCCGGCCAAGGCGCAGGTCGTGAAGAATGCCGTAGATTACGATTTCACGCGGGCGGAGGTGGTACCGTGTGAGGATGCCCGGGGGCCCGGACCGCATATCGGGATCTTCGGCGTCCTGGAGCCGCGTAAGGGACAGAACTACCTGATCGACGCCGTTCCGCTGCTGATCGACGTCTATCCGGACGCCAAGTTCTGGATCGTCGGCGGTCCTCAGTTCGAGGACAAAGTGTCGTACGCCCAGCACTTGGTCAGTTTAGCGCAAGCGCGGGGCGTCTCGGAACACCTGCGTTTCGTCGGTCATCAACACAACGTCGAGCGCTGGATGAAGGCAATGGATCTCGTCGTCCTGCCCTCGGTTTCGAACGAGTCCCTGAGCGTCGTCGTGCTCGAGGCCTTGTACCTCGGCATCTCTGTGGTCGCGACCGATGTCGGTGGAATCAGGGACGCGCTCAAGGACGGGGAGACCGGCTTCATTGTGGAGCCACGCAGCGCCGTGGCGCTGGCCCGCGCGATGACTACGGCGCTAACGGAGAACGGGGGGGCGATGACGCGGCGGGCGCGGGAGGATGCGTGGGAGCGTTTCGCACCCGACCGACTCGTCGTGGATATGATCGCGGTCTATCGACGGATGATTGCCGATCGGTAGTCGGTTCGGTCGGGGTCACGCGGCATCGCCCGCGGCACCCTCCGAGGGTGTACCCTGGACCGTAGGACGCCCGTCAAGGACCCCGGGGCACGTCGCCACCTGAATGGCATTAAGCGGGCCGGCATCGCCGACCCGCTTAATGCCGTGTTCCAAACCTGCGCTCCGATAATTCACACGATCACGAAGCTGTGGTGCGTCAGGTCGACTGCGTTCGAGAAAGAAGCGACGGCGATTTCATGTCCCGCATTACCGTCCGCGTCCCAGTAGAGTGTCTTGGATTTCGTATTGAAGAAGAACTCCGCGTGTCCCTTGGACGCAGTCGTTCCAAACTCGAACCGATCCGCCGCCAAAGCACCGAGCGCATCGAGACCCTGGCCGAGGGACAGGCCGAATCCCGACGCATCGAAGCTGACCCGATCGCCCGCGGCCACGGAGAAATCCGTGACCCGGTCAGTGCTTGTGGCGTCCGCCCGGCTGAACTCGAATATGTCCGCGCCGTCCCCACCCGTTAGAACGTCATTGCCCGCTCCCCCGTAGAGCACGTCGCGCCCGCCACCGCCGATCAGGGTGTCGTTGCCTGAGTCGCCTTCAAGGCGATTGTCGGCAACGTTGCCCGTGATCTTGTTGGCGAGGTCGTTGCCGGTGCCGGCCCTGGCGTTGCCGGTCAGCGTCAGGTTCTCGACGAAGCGCCCGAGGGTGAAATCGACGGAGNCCCGTGATCTTGTTGGCGAGGTCGTTGCCGGTGCCGGCCCTGGCGTTGCCGGTCAGCGTCAGGTTCTCGACGAAGCGCCCGAGGGTGAAATCGACGGAGGTAGTCACGCTGTCTACCGCGCCGTCATCTACGTCCTGCCCATAGGCCTCGTCCACCACGTCGCCGCTGTCCTCGACTACGTACTTGTCGGCACCGGCGCCGCCCCGCATCACGTCTCCGCCCGTGCCCCCGTCGAGGGTATCCGCATTGGTCCACCACGTCGCCGCTGTCCTCGACTACGTACTTGTCGGCACCGGCGCCGCCCCGCATCACGTCTCCGCCCGTGCCCCCGTCGAGGGTATCCGCATTRGCTTCCCCCTCCAGGATGTCGTTGCCATCCTGACCGTAAAGCTTGTCGTTACCGGTACCCCCGCGAAGGGTATCGGCCCCTCCTCCACCATACAGCTTGTCGTCGCCGGCGTTGCCGACGATGACGTTGTCGGCAACGTTACCCGTGATCTTGTTGGCGAGGTCGTTGCCGGTGCCGGCCCTGGCGTTGCCGGTCAGCGTCAGGTTCTCGACGAAGCGCCCGAGGGTGAAATCGACGGA
>NZ_LMMP01000019.1 GCF_001422815.1 Methylobacterium sp. Leaf91
CGGGCCATCGCCACACGCTACGAAAAGACAGCCGCCAGCTTCATGGGCATCCTCTACCTCGCCGCCGCACTCGATTGGCTCAAGCGATGACACGCCCTAAGGGCGTGCAATGGCGGATGCACACGCCGCAGCGTGCGCGAACTTTACTTTGGCCGGGCTGGCGAGCTCTCGGCAGGAGTACCTTTCTTCGCTGACGGGTTGGCCTTGACTGCCCACTCACGGTCTGACCGTGGTCCGTCAGTAGCGTCTGTTGCACCTTGCAGTTCGCCAGGGGCGACGTTTGTAGCGCGCGTCCATGTCTGAGATGCGCAAAACACCAACATGCAACCCTTCACCGTCAACGTCGACGGCTGGTCGCTCCAGATTGCAACGTCATAAGACTTACCATTATCAGCGTTGTAAATTTTGCCCTCGAAGCGTCCGTCCGAGTTCGCCTTCAGCCCCATCAGCATCTGATGACCGAGTTGGGGGCGTGCTTGCTTGCTTGGGTCTGGATTAGACCGGTCGACCTTTGCCTGGCCGTCTGCGCCAAGTGGCTCCCTACCCCAGACGACGAAACCGCATAGGCGGGTCGCATCGGAACCGCATCGCTCGGTCCGCACGCGCGCACGGCCATCCTCTGTCACCCAAGTCCCAGTCGGAACGGTGGCTGGCGCACTATGGCATTGAGAACTCGCCAAGACGCCTATCGAGATAAGCATGGCCGTGGCGGTACGGACGGTGATTGGTGTCATTTCGTCAACTTCGCAACGTGGATGCTAAATCGTATAAGGTTGGAGTGTAGTCCATGGTCAAGGCCAGTTGATGCTAATCTCAGAGTTCGCTCGGGTCGTTGGTCTGACGCCTGACACGGTGCGGTTCTACGTCCGCTTAGGCCTTCTGCTGCCCGACAGAACTAGCAAGGGGGGACGGACGCCCTATAGCGTCTTCACAAGCGAGCACGTAAGGACGGTTGAAGACATCCGCCTTGGCCAAATGCTGGGTCTGTCACTCAACCAAATGCTCGCTTTGAAGAAAGAGCACGATGCTGAAGGCTTGTCTCCAGCACGGAGCAAAGAAATTGCCCTGATGCTTTTAGGGGAGATTGAGCAAAAGGCAGATAACCTGAACACTATGGCATCCTGGCTTAGGTCATCAATTGCGTGGGAAGATGGTGGGCGACACGGGCCTAGACCTAAAATGCCGGTGATCCATAAGATTTAAGCCACCAAACATATGCTGGTGGATACGGCCACAAGATAGCTTTTCCGCGCAGGTTTTTAACTTACCAGACTATGGCCGGGATCGAAATGCTCTTATTTCTGATGTTGAATTTACCGCAATAATGTAGAGGGTTGAGAGTGGAATGTCAGGTTTCCGCGTCATAGTCTAAGTCTGCTTTCCACCCAGTCCGGTCTTTGACGCCGGCCGCGCGATTGTCAGACAGCGAACATCCCGAGTAGGGTGCCGCGCTTCCACGGCTGCGGCTGCGGGACTACATACCCCACGTGCCCATCCTCCTCGCGCTTGGCGGCGCCCTCCTGTTCGGTCTCGTGTTTAGCCCCCAGTGGTGGGTGCGCCGGGCGATGCGGCAACACGCCACCGAGCGGCCGGATTTGCCCGGGACTGGCGGCGAGCTCGCCCGCCATCTGCTCGATCTGGCGCGGCTGGAGCACGTCCTCGTCGAGGTCGCGCCAGCCGACCATTACGATCCGGTTGCGAACGTCGTGCGGCTATCGCCGGAGAGCCATGACGGCCGCTCGATCACAGCGGTCGCGGTCGCGGCGCACGAGGTCGCCCACGCGCTCCAGCACGCGGCGGGGGACCGGCTCCTTGCGGCGCGGGTGAGGTTCGCCCCAGTTGTGCAGGGCTTCGAGTTCGCCGCAGCCGTGGTGATGATGACCGCGCCCGTGGTGCTCGCCTTCGTCCATTCGCCTATCCTGCTCGCCCTGCAGGTGGGTATCGGCATCGCGCTCCTCGGCGTTCGCGTCCTGTTTCACTTTCTAACGCTGCCCGTTGAACTTGATGCGAGCTTTCGCCGGGCCCTGCCCATCCTGGAGACGGGTCGCTACCTCGACGCCAGCGACATGCCCGGTGCCCGCACCGTACTGCGCGCCGCCGCTCTTACTTACGTGGCCTCGTCACTCGTTGCGCTCGTAAATATTGCCCGCTATCGGCGGCTCCTGCCGTTTTAAAACCTCCGGGGCGAGCGCCGGATTTCCAGTCGCGCTTACTGGGAAGCGCACTATCTCTCTCCGGTCAGACCTAATTCGCTGCTCGGCAGCCTTATGGGCCGACGCGGAACTGGGTGCGGCGGCCTGCGGGTAAGCCGCCGCGATGTTCGCTAAATGTCGGTCTGCTCGGACATGACCAGCGCGTCGTCTGCTTCGATACCGAGGTAGCGCACCGTGCTCTCCAGCTTGGTGTGGCCGAGCAGCAGCTGACAGGCACGTAGGTTGCCTGTCCGCCGGTAGATGAGTGCGACCTTCGTCCGACGCAGGCTGTGCGTGCCGTACCCCGCCGGGTCGAGGCCTATCAGCGCTACCCATTCGTCGACGAGCCAACCATACTGGCGCGTCGTCAGGTGCTCGCCCGGGCGGCTGCGACTCGGAAACAGCCAATCACTCGCACGAAGCCCCCGCAGCTTGAGCCAGGCAGTCAGCGTCTCACGGGTGGTCTCGGTCAACTCGAACGGGACGGGTCGGCCCGTCTTCTGCTGGACGATGGTGGTGCGCAGGCGGACGCCGTCGCCGAGGTGGACGTCTGACACGCGCAAGCGGACGAGATCGCAGCCACGCAGTTTGCTATCGATGGCGGTGTTGAACAGGGCGAGGTCGCGAGTGCGGCCCTCGTGCTGCAGTCGGGTGCGGATCGCCCAAATGTGCTTTGGCTTTAACGGCGGTTTGGGACCGATGAGGCGGCCAAGGTTCCAAGGTCGGCGGGTTGTGTCAGTGGTTGAGGGCATGATTGGACTCCGTTTTCGAGGAGCCATCAGCATCTCACCCCAACCGCAATCCGAACGCGCCACAGCTCTGCGCCAATAGCGGAAGTTGGGCGCCCGCCAGGAAGCGGACGTTCCGCATTCGACCCAACCGAGATGCCTGGGCAGCAATCATCGCTTTTCCGAAGCGGACGTTCGTCGGCCGTCCGGCAACTTCAGCTCGGGGTGGGTAGCAGTCCTTGGCCACTTAACGAGAAGCGGACATTCCGCATCTCGTCCTAACTTAGTCGTAGCGGCTCCACTCGATCAGCCTAAAAGAGAGATCCGGCGGTCAGCGCCGTCGTCAAGCTGGGTGCGGAGGTCGACTGATGTCTATCGTGCGGAGACACTAAGCTCGAAGCTTTCAGCGAAGTTCCGAACGATGCCGTCTTCGGTCGCGCGTCCGAGGAAGCAAAGCGCGGATGGCAGACCGTCCGCGCGTGTGCGGCCAGGTACCGAAATCGCGCAAAGATCGAGCGGATTGGCGAAATAAGTATACGTCCCCATGATGCTGTTTCGCGTCATTGGTTCGGCGAGCATATCGGCAATCGTGAAGATCGTCGGGACCGTCGGCACGACGAGTGCTGAAATTTCGTCCATCTGGACAGTCGCAGCGCGCTGAAGCCGTTTCAGATCATAAACGGCCAGGAAGGCGTCCCGCGCAGAGTAGGTCAAGCCGGGTTCAATGGCAGCTAGGACGGCGGGATGGACGGCGTCTCGGTGATTGGTGATCACGTCGGAGTAGTCGCAGAGGCGCTCGGCCACCATGGCCGACTGAAAGACGGTGCTGCCCGCTTCCAGGAAAACGGAGATGTCGATCTCACGTAATTCGTGACCGGCCGTGCGAAGCAGGGCGATATTCTCGTTGAAGGCGCGTTCCGCTTGCACGTCGCCAACGAACGTCAGTTGGTCCGGCCTCGGTATCCCGATGGGCCGTTCGTCGCTGGGACGGCGCGAGAGGATGATGCGATCGGCGTCGGGGCGGCTGAACGGGTCCTGTTCGTCATACCCGGCGATGAGTTGCAAGATTTCGTACGCTTCGTCGCAGGTGCGGGCGAAGACCGGCACGCAATCGAAAAAACGGCTGTTGTAGAGGAGCCCGCGCGTGCTTACGAGGCCGAGCGTCGGCTTTAGGCCGACGATGCCATTGCATGCTGCGGGAACGCGTCCCGATCCACCCGTGTCGCTGCCAAGGCTGAAGCTGACGACATCCCGCGCAACTGCCACAGCTGAGCCGGAGCTAGAGCCGCCGGGGATATAGTCGGCGTTCACGGCATTCCTGCAAAGAGGCTCGGGGCTTCTCGTCCCGTTCAGCCCCGTCGCGAACTGATCCATCGTGTTCTTGCCGACAAGGATCGCGCCCGCCGCCACGAGGGTGGTGTAACAAAGCGCGCTCTCTTGCGGCATGATGGAGAGAGCCGGGCAGTTGCTGGTCGTCGCTATGCCGGCAACGTGGATGTTGTCCTTGACCGCGAACGTGAGGCCAAGCAGCGGCAGGGCCGCGCCGTCCCCGGCAGCATCCTGCAGGTGTTCGGCCTGGCGGAGTGCCGCAGCCTCGTCGGCCAGGGCAGTGAAAACGCTGGGTCCCGCTGCCCGCGCGCGCCTGAAACTTTCCGCTACAACGGCACGAACCGTCACGCCCTCGGCCATACCGGCCCGAACGGATGCGAAATCGAGTGTTAAATCAGCGAGATCCATCATTTGCGCCATCCGTTATTTGTGATCAGTAATAGAGAGATCGCATCAGGACGAAGGCGGCCGAGCCGCTAGCGCTGATGCTCACAATGAGGAGGATCGCGAGGCTGTGTCCGCGATAGCTTTCGGGTGCGGTACGAGCGAAAATCCTAATTCCAAGGAAGCCGCCGAGCGCCGCTCCGGGCGCCATCGCGAGCGTTGTTCCGAGCGAAGCCTCGTTCAGCAAACCAGTGGCGATTCCGAGCGCCGTCCCGAGCGCCGCGCTGAAAGCGACGAAGGCGACCAGCGTCGCGCGGGCGTCGCGCGGATCGAGCGGACTGCCGAGTATCGCGATGATGGCTGGCGGGGCGCCCATCGCCGTCCCACCATTGAAGAGGCCGGAGGTCAGACCCGCGACCGCAAGCGCGGGACGTCCTAGCATGTCGAGCGGCAGGCGAGGGCGGCGCCATAGGATCACGACCGCGAGGATCACGACGAGTGAGATCGCGATGCGCATCTGCTCGGCCGGGATCCGCGAGAGCAGCGCAACACCGATGGGCGTTCCAACCAGCGTCCCGAGTACGAGCCAGGTCAGCGCAGTCCACGCTACACGCGAGCGTTCGCCAGGCAGCGTCAGAAGGCCGATCGCGAGTTCGACGGGAAGGACCGCCGGGATGGCCCCGACGGGCGGCATCACCAGGCAGAGAACCGGCACGGCGGCGAGCGCGAAGCCGAAACCCGAATAACTCCGCACGAACCCGCCGAACACTCCAGCCAGCGACGCAATTACCAGAAAGTTGCCCTGAGACAGGCCGAGAGGGTCAAGACCTGCTACCGCGCTCGCCACGACGTCCCCTTTAGGTCAGTTTGCGGTTGGGAGATGCTACGGCTCACCGTTTGCCTTCCCAATGGACGATCCTGCGGCTGAACCAAGCGATGACGCGGTCACTAAGAAGCCCGATGAGGCCGATCAAGATGATGCCAGCGAACACGTACGTCGTGCGGAAGAAGCTCGATGCATCGAGGATCACGAAGCCGAGCCCCCGGTCCCCGCCTAGAAGCTCCGCGGCAACTAGGATCGTCAGCGCAGTTCCCATCGCGATGCGCAGCCCGGTCATGATTTGCGGCAGAGCGGAAGGCAGGACGACGAAGCGGAAGATCTGCCAGCGCTTCGCGCCCATCGATTGAGCCGCGCGCAAGGCATCGACGGCGCAGGAACGGGAGCCCGCTTGCGCGTTCACCATCATGATGAGGAATACAGAGAGGAAGATCAGCAATATCTTCGACAATTCTCCGATGCCGAACCAGAGAATGAAGAGAGGGATAAGTCCAAGAGGTGGAATAGGCCTCACCAGTTCGAATGGAACGAGGAAGAGGGCATCAACATTCGGAATTCGTCCGCGCAGTAGGCCGATCGTAACCCCAAGCGTCGTGCCCGTAACAAAGGCGACACCGACACGCTGCAGGCTCACGCCCACGTGCATCCACAGGTCCACGCCAGAGTATCCGTTCTGAACCATGTCGAGGAAGCTCGCTGCCACCGCTCCGGGCGAGGGCAGAATGATGGGCGCCACTCCTCCTTGCGCGGTCACGAGCGTCCAGGCCAGAAAGATGGCGAGGGGCGAGAGGATGGCGATCGCAAGGTACTGGCGCTTAGCGCGCGTCGCCGCGGTGGTCGAGGTCAATGACGCATCCTCCGATAGATCGCCTCGCGTAGGCGGATGAAGGCGGGATGAAGGCGGTTCTCGGGATTGCCGCGGGGAGCGGGCAAATCGACTGAGAAGGTGTCGAAGGCGCCATCCTTCAGGTCGGTAAGCAGGAAAATTCGATCGCCCAGGAATACGGCCTCATCGATGCTGTGAGTCACGAATAGCGTCGTGCAGCCCGTGCGCTCTCGGATACGCAGAACCTCCTCCTGCAGTACCTCGCGGGTCTGCACGTCGAGTGCCGAGAAGGGCTCGTCCATGAGCATCACTTTTGGCTTCGCCGCGAGCACGCGGGCGAGGCCCACGCGTTGCCGCATCCCGCCGGAAAGCTGGTAGGGGTATGCGTCCTCGAAGCCTGTCAGCCCAACTAGCGCTGCCATCTCCTCGGCAACCTGCCGCCGCTCTGCACGTGGCCGACCTGCGCAGCGCAGGCTGAAGCTGATGTTGTCGGCGACCGTCATCCAGTCGAAAAGTGCTGCAGCCTGGAACACTACGCCTCGGTCAGGGCCGGGACCCCTGATCTCGCGTCCGTCAATGAGGGCGACACCGTCCGTTGGATCAAGAAAACCCGCTACCATGTTGAGGATAGTTGTCTTGCCGCATCCCGATGGTCCGAGCACCGCCACGATCTCGCCGGGTTGCATCGCAAAAGAGACATCGCGCATGATCGGACGGCCATCATACTGAAAGCCGACCTTCTCAAACTTTAGAACAGGGTTCATCACGGACGGAGCTTTGGAAGAATTAGGCTCCGGCGTCTCGAACGGTTGATCAGCGACCACGCTTAGCGCTTTATAAGAACTCATCATTTCTGGCCTGCCAGGTAGGCTTGGATCGGCTTGGTGTTGAAGAAGGCGGACCAATCGCTAGGCATCGCCTGGATGCGCTTCTCGGCGAGCAGGAAGGCGCCCATGCCCTGCACGTGTTTCATCAGCCGTGAATCGAGCTCCTGGCCCGGGACGCCGAGGAAGTCGGCGGTGAGGGTCTCCTCGAAGCTGGGATGGGCGACGCTCTGGCCTTCGACGAGGCGGTCGAACTGCTCAGAGGTCAAATTAAGTCGTTTAGCCTCGAACTGCCTCACCTCGGCACTTTTGGCTTTGTAGTCTTTCTGCGCTTGATTCCATGCCTTGAGGAAGCGCTGCACCGTCTCGGGCTGTGCGCTTGTAAAGGCCTTGCGAGCGATCCAGACCCCGCCGGTGATGATGCCGAGGCTTTGAGTTGTGGCGAGGGTCTTCGCTCCCGCGCTCTCGACAGCGCCGATGTTCGGCTCCCAGGTAAAGGCGGCATCGATCTGCCCTGCGGCGTAAGCCGGGGGCATATTGGCAGGCGACAAGTTGACGGGGGTGACGTCAGCCGTTTTTAGGTTCGCCTTCTCCAGTGCCTTCAGCAGGTGGTAATGGCTCGTGGAGCCGATGGAGACCCCGATGCGTTTGCCCTTTAGATCGGGGAGACTGCTGATGCCCGCGGCCGGGTTGGCGGAGAGGCGGACATTGGTCGCGTCGATACGCTCCATGAAGAGGATTTCGATCGGTATGCCGCTTGTGTAGCCGGTAACCGCGGAAAACTCGCCCATCCAACCTACGTCGATTTCACCGGCCGCAAAGGCCGGGAGAGCCGCAGGCCCCGCTGGGAAGTTCACGACCTTCACGTCGAGTCCGTGCTGCTTGAACAGTCCAGTGCCTAACGCATAGGAGATCAGGACATTGGTCTCGCCGGTCTGGTAGCTTAGACGGATGGGCTTTAAGTCCTGCGCCGAGGCGAGGCTGATCGGAAGCAGGGCAAGGCTCAAGGCGGCGGCGAGCCAGCGGGCGGCGGTTTTCATTAGGATCTCCAGTTTCTAAACGGCCAGGATGGCAGCCTCACTCAGCGACCCCTAGGAGATCGAGAACAGTTAGGGCGAGGATCTGGGTGGCGGCGACGGATTTGCCGATGTGAATGTATTCATTGATTGGCGGCCAGCCGTCCTCGCCCGGCCCAAACGTGATCGCGGCATGGCCGCGCTCGGCGAAGCGGATCGTGTCGTTGAAGGCATTCTTGCGATAGATTGTCGGCGCCTCGCCGAGCAGACGGCCATAGGCACGGCTCAGGGCGGCCGTCGGATTGGCGGTCTCGTCCCGCTCTAGGGTGCCGTCGACGAAAAGCGCGCCCGGATAAGGGCGCGCCGTCGCCTGGAGGTCGGGATCGCGCGCAGCCGCCGCGTCCAATACGGCCTGAATGTCGGTCATTACGCTCGCCTGCGTCATGCCGGGCAAGATGCCTACGATGGCTAGGACCGCATGGCAGATGTCAGGCGTGAACTGCATTTCACGCCGGATGCCGCCGTTGATGCGCATGATCGCGGCCATGGGGGGCGTCCCGCCGGCAAGACGCGCCGGCCGGTGCGTGAACGTCATCGTCTCAAATGCTGAGAGCAGATACGCCATCTTGGCAACGGCATTCACGCCGGTATCGGGCCGCCAGAGATGTGTCTTAACGCCCCGAGTCTCGATCTCGACGAGGAAATTACCCCCGTTCGCGACGGCGACCCCCATGCCCCATGTCCCGTCGGGCTTCGTCCAGCCGGTCGGCTCGCACACGATCGTGTAGTCGGCGGCGAGCCCGCATTCGTCGAGCAGGTAGATCGAGCCGTCGGGGCCGTTCTTCTCCTCGTCGGCCGTATAAACGCACTTCAACGTGCCGTTGAGTGCAATTCCTGCCTCACGAATGGCCCGGGTGGCAAGAAGGGTGCAGGCGAGATTGCCCCGCGTATCTGAGGTCCCTCGCGCGTAAAGCTTGTCTCCATAGCGCGTCGGCCGGAACGGATGCCCGCCTGTCATCGTCCAGGCCGCCCAATCGCCAGCGGGATAGGTATCGAGGTGGTCATTCAGGATGAGGCTCGGCCCGCCCACCGTACCATCGAGCACGCCGACGACGTTCGGCCGGCCTTCCCGCTTGGTTGGCAGCGTGACAGCAAAGCCCATCTCTTTGAGCTTGCTCGCGATGAACAAGGCCGCCCCCTCTTCGCGCCCCGGCGGTTCATCGGGATCGAGCGGGTTCTCGGCTTCGGGCTGACCGGCCGGGATGAGCTCGCAGGCGAGGTCCAGCCAGGTTTCCTCGGTGATGTGGTCCAACACCCGGCGTTCGACCGGGGACAGCGTGTCGTTGCGTGGAGAGAAGGGAGATTGGTGCATGGAAAGTTCTCGATGATTTTAACATCGAGAATGGCAATCGATGTGCCAAAGACTTCGGTTGCATTATTGGGGCCGAGAGTCGCGCGCCAAAGTGAATAAGCACTTGATATAAATCAGAAACTTATGGGACCATCTCAGTGTCTGAAAATTTCCTTCGTGTCGCTGCTGAATCTTTTTAAGGCGAGGTTTGGCGTTTTGCTGGCAATTTCAAAGCAGCAGGATTGGCCGAATTATTCGGAGGACAATGTGGCGGAGAGAAGATCGATGCGCTTAATCACCAGCAGTCCGCGACGCTGGGTGAGGATCCCAGCCGCCTGTAGGCGATTGAGGCTAATGGTGACCCATTGCCGCGTGGCGCCGATGAGGTTCGCGATCTCGGCATGCGTGAAAGCCGCGGCGACGAGGATACCGGCTCCCTCGTCAGATTCCTCAAACCCGTAAGTCTGAGCGAGATGTAACAGGACGTGCGCGAGCCTTTGTTTAAGCGAGCGTGTCCCCAGCATCTGCGCTAGCGAGGAATAGCAGCGCGCCTTGAAGACCAGCGCATCGATTATACCGAGCGCGAGATCCGGCACGTCGCGGGCGAGCTCTCGTAACCCGGCACCTGGCAGCCATGTCACCGTGCTCGCCTTGGCGGCGATGGCGGACCACATGTGGACGCCCCCGACGAAGACGTCAGGTCCGCCAACGAAATTGCCAGGAAGCCAATAGGCGAGCGTTATCTCACGCCCAGACGGAGCTGCGTAGAAGCTCCGGATCATCCCCGTTTCGATGATCGCAATTCCATCGTGCGGATCGCCCTGCCGAAACAAATGGTCGCCTGGGGCGAGGATCTGCTGCCGTCCATGCGCCTTCACACGAGCCTGAGCTTCGGCTGGAAGAAGCTCGATGAGGCTAGCGCGGCGCGCGATGATGTCGTCGCCCTCAGCGAGCAGAATTCCGGCCGTCTCTTCACCGATGCCGGCCACGCCCACTCCCGTCGCTAAGGCACTCTGCAATGCCAGCCCCGCGGTAATTTGAGAAGTGGGCTCCGCGATTTATGATGGCGCATTTCAAGCAGTTAGCGACGCTTACTGCACCTGGAGTGGATAGCAGCGGTACACTTGTTCAGCCCTTTTTGTCAGGCTACCCAAAAGCGGAAGTTCTCAGCTTTCGCAAAGGGTCGTGACCGGGCGCGGCTGCAACGTCTGCTCAAGTACGTTCCCGTCCGAGAGAGGACTAGCGGAAGTCCACCCGGCTCGGTCGTAGAGCAGACGGTCGAGACCCGACCCGCCCCAGCCGTACAATTGTGGCTTCGAGGCTCCCAAAAGCGGACTTACATCCCATCACTGCTCCGGTAGCGATACGCCCCTCGCGCCTCTGGTCTCAGCCGAGAGCGGTTCGATCAGCCCCGATTAAGCGACGCACCAAGGTGATCCATGATCGCCCGGACCTTCGCAGACGGTTTCGGACCCGCCGGGAAGACCGCGTAGACCTCGGCAGGATCGAGCCGATAGGGCTCAAGCACCTGGATAAGCTGGCCGGCTCGCAGTTCATCCCCGGCCATGACGCGGGTCGCCAGCGCCATGCCCATGCCCGCCACCGCAGCGGCTAGGATCCCCGGCGCCGAGTTGATCCAGAGGCGCGCGGGGGCATCGACGGAGGTAACGGTCCCGTCGCGCGTGAAGCGCCAGCTCTCGCGACCGAACAGGCCATGCTGCACGATGCAATCGTGCTGGGCGAGTTCGGCCGGGTTAACGGGTGTGCCGCGGGATGAGAGATAGGCCGGCGCCGCGACCACCAGACGTTCGACCGCCGCAAGCCTGCGGGCACCGAAGGTGGAGTCCGCCAATGGGCCTACGCCCAGGCGGATGGCGATGTCGACCCCGTCCGTGACGAGGTTCTGGCGCGCGTCGCTCATGGTGATCTCGATCCGGAGGCCCGGATGCCGGGCCAGGAACGTCGCGAGCGCGGGGACGACGGCCCGGGAGCCGTAGAGCACCGGCATCGCGAGACGGATCACGCCCTGCAGCGAGTACCACTCCCCGGGCCGCCTGCTTGGCCTCCTCGACCTCCGCGAGGAGGGATCGCGCGCGGTCCAGATACAGGCTGCCGGCTTCCGTCAGGGAGATGCTGCGGGTGGTGCGCAGCAGCAGCGTCGTGCCCAACCCCGCCGAAGGTTCATAGCCGCGGGCTGTCCGCCCACAAGCGGACATTCCCAATGCCCGGAATGGGTCAAAAGCAGCTCCGGCATTGGGTACGAAATGTCAGATTTTCACCACTAGATCGGCTTCAGGCCGTGGAACGCCGAGTCGCCATAGATGAGCGGCGAGCCGTCGCCGGTCTCGGCACGAAGCACCCTGCCGACGAAGATCGTGTGGGTTCCCTCGTCGTGGCGGCTTTCCAACACGCAATCGAGCCGCGCCGCGCAACCCTCGATCAGCGGACAACCGGTCGCGCCGAGATGGTGCGAAACGGCGTCGAAGGTTTTGCCGTCGCGACCCGCGAAGTATGTCGCGAGCTCGCTTTGCGTCTCGCTCAGGAAGTTGAGCGCGAAAGCCCCTCCCCGCGAGACGACGCCATGCGACGCGCTCGACTGGTTCAGCACCACGAGCACCAGTGGTGGCTCGACGCTGACGCTGCAGACCGCAGTCGCGGTCATGCCGTTGACGGTTGCGTCATGGCGGCTGGTCACTACGGTTACCCCGGCCGCCAAGCGGCGCATCGCGGCTTTGAAGGCAGCCGGGTCGAAGCCCGGCTCCGGCGCGGCGCGCATGACAGCGGCCGCGCTCACGGCCGTGCACCAGACGTTCCGAGACGCTCGCGCAGCGAACCAGCCCCATAGTCTGTGCGAGCGCGGCCGCGCGTCTGAAGGATCGGCACGACCTTGTCGACGAAATCGTCGAACGTGTCGGGCAGGAAGGCGGGCGAGATGACGAAGCCGTCGGCCGCGCCGGAATCCACGATCGCGATCAACTCGTCCGCTACGTCTCCCGCGGTGCCGACGAGGCGCGGACACATCACGCCGCGACCGTAGATTTTCCCTGCGTCCGCGATCGTCATCGAGCCGTCGCCGGCGATCGAGCGAAGCGCTGCGAGATTGCCCTGGCTGCCGGTGTCGGCGATCTCGTCGATCGTGGCGTCGAGCGGCAGCGCGCCGAAGTCCGCGTTGGCGTGGGCGGCGAGCGTCGACAGGCCGACGCGCGGATCAATCAGACTGTCGTGGAGGTCACGCTTGGCTTGCGCCTCCTCGCGCGTCTCGCCGATGAACGGCATCACGGCCATCATTACGCGTGCCGCGTCGGGCGCGCGGCCGGCTGTCTCCAACGCGGCGCGGACGTCCTTGGTAAAGGCGGTCATGCGCGTCATGCTCGGCTGCAGCGCGAAGATCACCTCCGACCAACGCGCCGCGAAGGCTTTGCCGCGGCCCGACGAACCGGCCTGGATGATTAGCGGCCGACCCTGCGGGCTACGCGGGATGTTGAGCGGCCCGCGCGCCTTGAACCACCGGCCTTTGTGGTTGGCGTAATGAACCTTCGACGGGTCGGCGTAGACGCCGCCCGCGCGATCGAGCACCAGCGCGTCCGGATCCCAGCTGTCCCAGAGTTTGAACGCGACCTCCATGAATTCATCGGCGCGGTCGTAGCGCTCGTCATGGCTGAGGTGCGGCACATCGCCGAAGTTGAGCGCCTCTCCGTCGTTCATCGAGGTGACGACGTTCCAGGCGGCGCGGCCGCCCGATATGTGGTCGAGGGTGGCGAATTCACGCGCGATGTTGAACGGCGCGTCATAGGTGGTAGAGCGCGTCGCGCCGAGGCCGAGATGGCTCGTCACGGCCGCCATCGCCCCGAGGATCGGCAGCGGGTCCATGCGGGTCGCGTCCTGATCGCCGAGACGCAGGCCCATCTCGTGGCTGTCGCCGTAGCGGTCCGCGATCGCGAGCCGGTCGGCGAAGAACACGAAGTCGAAAAAACCCCGCTCCAGCGTCTTCGCGATGCCGGCATAGTGCGCGAGACTCAGGAACGGCGTCTCATGCGCGGGGTTGCGCCAGATCGCATGACTGTGGACCACCGGGCCCGCGACGAGAAATCCGCAAAAATGGATTGGCTTTGACTTGGTCATGTGCGCCTCTTGCAAGCCATAGCTTTCTATTGTTTCAATTTTACTTAAGCGACAGGATCGGGCGCTCTTAAAAATCCTAGTAATCGCCTCATACAAACGCAAATTTATATTGTTTTGCATAAAGCAAAGTTTTACTTATGAGCGATGGCGCGCCGGTCCCGCGTAAGGACTTCGGTCGCTTTGGCCGTCATGCCCGGGCTTGACCGGGGCATCCATCGCTTCGGCCGCGTCCGCGGTCGTTGGATCTCGGGTGAAGCCCGAGGATGACGGCCGGATCAGCCTCGCGTCAGCTGACCACGCCGAACGGCGTGTTCTTCCCGCCCTTGATGAGCTGCACGTAGAAGGAGCGGTTCAGGGAGTCTCCCTTCTCGTCAAAGTCGCAGGTGGAGCCGGCACCGTTGAAATTGATGGATTTGCCTTGACGGACCATCTTTAGCGCCTCGACGATGTCGTCGATGGGTTCGCCGGGAGGGTTGCAGACCTCGCGGACCGACTTGGTCCACACGTCCGCCTCCTGCGTCTTCGCGTGCTCCATGGCCAGCACGGTGACGCAGACCTGATCCCAGGCGTTGCCCGCGAACAGGAACACCGTGCCTTCCGGCGCGCCCATTTCCTTGACGAAGCGGGCGTAGGACGGGCTGTCGATCGAGGGTGAGGGCTGGAGGTGGTAGATGCCTTCCGCGACCTCCGGGCCGACCGCCTGCAGGAACTTGCCTTCCGCGTCCGCGCCGGTTCCGAGCGACACGATCTTCGAACTGAAGCCCCCGCGGAAGATCTCTTTGGAGATCGACACCATATCGGTCAGCAGCGGCAGCACGAACACCGCGTCGGGCTCCCGCCCGAAGGCCTTCTCGACCTCGGCGCGATAGGAGGCTTGGTCGGGATTGTACATCACGACGTCGACCACCTCACCGCCGATCTTTTTCATCTCTGACTTGAACGGCTCGACCATCGCGACGATGAACGGGTTCTGCTGGGCCAGCACCGTGACCTTTTTCGCCCCGATCTTGTCCATCACTTTGGCACCAGCTGGGCCCCATTGGCTCGACTTCGCCTGCAGCCGGTAGATCAGGCCCTTGGTGTCGCCCTCGGTCACGGCGTTCGCCGCGCAGGATAGCATCTGAACTTTATTAGCCGCGAGGATCACGGGTTTCGCGGCTAGCGCCTCGGGGCTACCCCAGAAGCCGCCCACGAGTTCAACCTTGTTGACCTCGAGCAGCTTCTTCGACGCCGCGACGCTCGCGGTGGCGCTCGTCTCGCTGTCCTCGATGAAGAGTTTGACCTTGCGGCCGCCGAGAATTCCGCCCGCCTCGTTGACCTTCGAGACGACGAGTTCTGCCGCCTGCTTCATCGCCGGCCCATAGGAGCCGGTCGCGCCCGAGAATGGCAGGACCATGCCGAGAGGCACGTTGCCGGTGGCCCCTTGCGCGATGGCCGGCTTTCCGAGCGCGGCTACGAGCGGCAGCGAGCCGACCCCCGCGAGGACGGTCCGACGGTTCACCACGAATCTACTGTCAGTCATCGAGAGCGTCCTTTTCAATGTGACGGCGGGCTTGGGAGGTTCATGGCGGCGGCCGCGCGGCCGTCGTCGATCTGTAGGGCGTCGTTGAAGCGGTTGAAGAAGCCCGCGAGAGCGATGCGCAGCGTCAGCTCGACGATCTGGGAGTCCTCGAACCGCGCTTTCAGCCGCTCGAACACGGCGTCGCGGATGCCCCAGGCGCGGCTCGTGACGAGCGTGGCGTACTCGACGACGAGCCGATCGGTGTCGTCGAAGGCTGGGTGGTCAGCAGACGGCAGCTGCGCGATCGCCTCTGCGGGCACGCCTTCGACGGCGAGCAGCGGCGCGTGATGGGTGACGCAGTAGGGGCAGGCGTTCATGACTGAGACGGTGACGACGCCTAGCTCGACATAGCGCAGAGGGAGATTTCCCTGTTCGCGCAGTTCGAGCAGCATGCCGAACAGGCCTTCGAGCGCCGCTGGAACATGAGCCATCACCGCTGCCTGGTCGCTGAAGTCGGCATAGCCCGATGCGAAGGTCTCGTAGAGTTCGGCGAGATGCGGCGGTAGGCGTGATGACGGCAGCGGGGCGACGCGAGGCATCAGACGCTCCTATTTTCTTGCGGAAGCATATCCGCGGCGCGGCGCTTCGGCTCCGGCGCAAGGCCCTGCGGCCGCAGGATCAGCAGCAGCACAATGCCAGCCCCGATCATCCCGAGCCGGACCGCGGAGAGCTGCACGCCGTCAATGACGGTGACGAAGTCCTTCAGGAATCGTGTGCCTTCGAGTAGCGCCATGATGGAGCAGGCGCCGATCAGAAGGCCGACATTGGAGCCGCGGCCGCCCGCGATCACAGCCATGAACGCGTAAGCCGTGACGATCGGGGTGAACTGACCCGGGTCGATATAAGTGAGGTAAAAGGCTTGGAGCGCGCCGGCGATCCCCATCACGGCCCCGCCGACCGCGAAGGCCCGAACGCGGAGCGCGAAGACGTTTTTACCGAGCGCGGACGTCACCGTCGCGTCGTCACGAATCGCCCTGAGCACCCGGCCGAAGGGCGAGCGGGCCATGGCTTCCAGCAGGACGAACACGATCGCGACCAGCGCCAGCGCGAAGACGATGAACACCGTGTCGCCGCCGATCGTCTGCCCGAGTGCCGCGAAAGGGCGTGGAATGTCCGGGATGCCGAGCGCGCCGTTGGTGAGCCAGCCCTCGTTGAGGATAACGAGGCGCACAACCTCCCCGAACCCGATCGTGACGATCGCGAGGTAGTTTTCCTCAAGCCGGATCGAGAGAAGCGCGAGGCCTGCGCTCAAGATCGCCGACAGTGCGCCGGCGACCAGCATGGCCGGGAACCAGCCGATCTGCGGGGCGAGCAGCGCGGTCGCATAGGCGCCGATCGCTACGAAGCCGACGACGCCGAAATTGACTAGCCCGGCCTGGCCCCATTGGAGGTTAAGTGCGAGGCCGACGAGTGCCGCGATGCAGACCAGGATTGCGATGGTGATGAGATAAGCGATCATTTGCGCGCCGCCTTCGCTCCGAGAAGCCCGTTCGCCCGGAACAGCAGCAGCGCGAGGATCACCGCGAAGCTGACGACCTGCCGATAGTTCGTGGGGATGACGAGCGCCGACATTTCCTCGGCGACGCCGATCGTGAGCGCCCCAAGCACGGCGCCGATCGGCGAGCCGAGGCCGCCGAGGATCGCGGCCGCGAAGATCGCGATTTGGTAGTTCCAGCCGATCAGCGGATCGATCGAGCGGTCGAGCCCGGCGAGCACGCCGGCGAGCCCTAGCAGCGCGCCGACGAGCACCCAGGTAAGCCGCGCGATGGTCCGACGCTCGACCCCGCGGACGGCCGCAAGCGAGGCGTTGTCCGCGACCGCCCGCATGGCGCGGCCGAGCGGCGTGAAGCGCAGCAGCACGTCGACCGCGACGAGGCAGGCCACCACGGTGATCGCGATGGTGATCTGCTCCTGATTGATGCGGATCCCCTCCCAGCGGATCGGGCGGGAGAGCGCGACGTCGAAGCCGCGGCTGGCGTTGCCGAAGAAGAAGCGGCAGACGTTCTCGATCACGAGCGAGACGCCCATCGATGCGACCAGCAGCGTGATCGAGCCGCGCAGCCGCAAGCGCTCGAAGGCGAGCTGGTCGGCGATAAGTCCCGCGCCCGCCACTGTGACGGCCGCGATGGCGGCGGCAGCGGTCATCGGCATGCCGAGCTGGACGTTGGCGACCCAGGCCGCATAAGCGCCGAGGGTGAGCATCGCGCCGACCGCAAAGTTCGCGAATTTCAGCACGCCGAACACGAGCGTCAGCGCGAGCGCCGGCAGAGCGAGCAGAAGGCCGGTGACGAGGCCGTTGAAGAAGAGCTGCGCGGCCATCTCAGGCGACCTTCGCGAAGAAGAGGTTGCCGAGATCAGCCGTTCGCACGGCCGCGGCGGTGTCGCGCAAGCTGACCTGCCCCGCGACCAGCACCACCGCCTCGTCGGCGATCTCGAGCGCTGCCGCGACATTCTGCTCAACGAGCAGCACCGTGACGCCGGCCGCCCGCACGCGAACGATCGCCTCCATGGTCTGACCGACGAACTTGGGGCTTAGGCCCGCCGAAGGCTCGTCGAGCAGCAGCACTTCGGGGTTCGCCAGCAGCGCGCTTGCGAAAGCGAGCATTTGGCGCTGGCCGCCCGAAAGATCGCCCGCTCGGGTTTTGAGCCGGGCGGCAAGCTCCGGGAACAGCGCCAGCACACGCTCGCGTTGCTCAGGCCCGACGCCTGCGCGACCGCGCAGGAATTCGGTGGCGAGCTTCAGATTCTCGCCAATGGTGAGGCTCGGGAAGACGTTCTGCTCTTGCGGCACATAGGCCATGCCGGCCGCGACGCGCTTGGCAGGCGTCTCGGAGGTGACATCGGTTCCAGTCACCGAGACGCGGCCCTGGCGGATGTCGAGCAGGCCCGCGAGCGTCTTCACGAAGCTCGACTTGCCCGACCCGTTCGGGCCGATCACCGCTAGGATGGTTTCAGGGTTCTGATTTAGCGTTATGCCGCGCACGATGTCGTCGCCGCGGCCATAGCCCGCGCGAAGCTCGCTAACGGACAAGGCCGGGACCACGCTCACGCCGCCACTCCGAGATAGGCTTCGACGACGCGGCGATCCTTCGAAACCTCGTCGAAGGTCCCGGATACGAGCCGCTTGCCCTCGGCCATCACATGGACGTGGTCGCAGAGTTCGCCGACGAAATGCATGTCGTGCTCGACGAGGCCGAACGACACGCCCTCAGCCTTCAGTTCGCGGATCAGCCGGATCATCTCGAGCTTTAGTGGTGGTGCGACGCCGGCGCCCGGCTCGTCGAGCAGAATGAGCTTAGGCTCAAGCAACAGCGCGCGGGCGAGATCCAGCAGCTTCTTCTGACCGCCAGAGAGACCGCCGGACGGGTGGTCGGCGAGCTGGAACAGGCCGACGCGTTCGAGCAGCACCTTAGCCTTCTGGGCGTTGCCGCTTTCCTGCGCCCACCATTTGCGGCGCGAAAAGATGCTTGCGACGACGCCTTCACCGGTCTGGAGGCGCGGAGCGAGCAGCAGGTTCTCAAAAACGGTGAGGCTGCCGAGCTCACGCACGATCTGGAACGTGCGCGCCATACCTAGGGTCGGGAAACGATGCGCCGAAACGGCCGTGACGTCCCGACCCTCGAACAGGACGGAACCCTGGTCGGCACGAACGAGCCCGGTCATGACGTTGAGCAGCGTGGACTTGCCGGCGCCGTTCGGGCCGATGAGCCCGGTAACCTGCCCGGCCTCCAGAGCAAGCGAGCAACCGTCGAGCGCAGCAAGCCCGCCGAACCGTTTAGCGACGTCGCGGACTTCGAGCAACGAGCCTGCGGTCACGACGTGCGCCTCGCGAGGCACGATGCAGTCGCGGCCGGGCGATTGCCCATTCGCGGTGCAAGTATTGCTATGATTTTACGCATGCGCTAAATAATTGTCCTTCATTCTTCAATCTCGTCAATCTTATTGCCCGACGATACATCAACGCAAATTTATATTGCTTTGCATAAAGCAAAGTAATATTTATCTTGTATGGTGAGACCGCTCGAAATCTCTTTGCTCCGAACCTTTGTGTTGCTGGTCGAGGAGCGCAGCGTGACGCGCGTAGCGCGGATGCTGTTCAGGACGCAGCCGGCCATCAGCCTGCAGATCAAGCGGCTCGAAGACGCTGCCGGTCGCCCCCTCTTCGAAAGCGACCTCCGGCATTTGAGGCTGACGCCGCAGGGCGAGACGCTGCTGCCTTACGCGCGCGCGGTGCTGAAGATGCACGACGAGGCGCAGATGAAGCTTTCGTCGGAGGAGATCGACGGCCGCGTCACGCTCGGCTGCCCGGATCTCTATGCCGCCTATCTGCTGCCCAAGACGCTAGCGAGCTTCCGCCGCGCCTATCCGCGCGTCGAGGTCTCGGTGCGCTGCTCGCTCTCGCGGCAGATTGCAGTCGATATGGACGCAGGCCTCGTGGATGTGGCGATCGCGACCCGCATGCCGGGCGTCGGACCGAAGACCGGCAACGCCACGCGGCTGCGCTCTGAACGGTTGGTCTGGCTCGGCGCGGTAAACGGCGAGGCGCACCGCCGCTCGTCCGTGCCACTCGCTTTGCTGCCCGAGGGCAATCTCTACCGCGACGTCGCGCTCGCGGCGTTGAACGAGGCAGGCGTCGGCTGGCGCATCGCCTGCGTATCGGAAAGCATCGCGGGGCTTCAGGCGATGGCGCTCGCCGATGCAGCCGTGCTCGTGCTGTCCGCTTCGGTCCACGTTAACGGCCTGGAGCGGTTGCCGCCGGACTCCGGGCTCCCCGAACTGCCGGAGGTCGAGATCATGCTTTGGCGACGAATGCAGGGGCTGTCCCAGGCCGCCGAACACTTCGCGCGCCACATCGAGCTCGGTGTCTCGGGCGCGGCCGCCGACGACAGCCAAGACGAGGACGAGACGTCCCGCAGCGCAGCCGCCGAATAGTTCAGCTCGGCCTTGCCTTCCGGACGATCACGAGCGCGGGGCTTGTCGCAAACGCGATCGTGCCGGTGTTTGCCCCGCGTTGACCATAGAGCCTGCATGGCGCCTCCAGTTCCGGAGGCCGACCATGATCCCCGCCCCTGCCTGCTGGTCGAGCCCGCCTGGTAACGGCGCGATTGTCGATTGCTGCCGCCTTCTCAACCTGAATTGGGATATCGAGGAGGCCCAGCAGCGCCGGGATGCACAGATCGCCTTGATCTCTTCCCTCGTCGGCCAGGAGAGCCGGGCCAGCATTGAGCTGATCAAAGGTGACACGCAGATCGACGAAGCAATTAAGCGGCTGGCGCGAGCGTAGATCGCATACCCCCGGTGAGACGCCTGAAGCGATCGTCCTTGACATTTGCGACCATCAACTGTCGCCACATAGCGCTTTCGCCAAACTCTGGCTCGACGCCGACAGGCGGACCGTCCCTGCGTCCCCTCTAGGTCAGGAACCATTGAAAATTTGCGTTCAACGGCCTCTTCTCTAGTTCGACTGTCCAAATCAGTGATGCAGGGTTTGAACCAGCAAAGGAGTTCTACTTAATTGACGTAATGCCCAAGGCTTTCGAAGAGTTAGGAGTCATTGAGCGACTGAAGCCTGCTGCTTGCGGCGCGTACATATTTGTATTTGATTATATCCAAAAAATACATGCGGCAAATTGTCAATGATTACAACAATAAATAATAAGTATTATATATAACGTGAAAGTTATATTTATATAATATTTATTTTTGGTGTTGGATAATGGTTAGAAGGCATGACCGCAGTGTCGCCAATGCGATAAGCTATTGGATGTTGTTGGCTTGACGTTGGGTGTGCATTGGGGCGCCATCAATGACGGGCTTGTGCACCCCTCGAATTTATAAATCCCGCAGGGCACTCGCTTCTACCTTTCATAATTCTTTCGGTCGCTTTCGGCAACTAATTGCTCGCTGGCATCCGCCTCGCCGGGTCTAATCCGTTTGCCTTCTGGCACCAGAAGATAACGGACATGCCGATGAGAATGCCCGAACAGCCGCCGTTTGATCCGGAAGCGATCCCGACCGATGCCGTGGTCTCCCGCGGTGGTCGCGATATGCGCCTTGTCTGGCCCAATGGTGAGGAAGCTGTACTGCAGGCGGAGACGCTGCGGCTGCGCTGCCGCTGCGCCTGGTGCACGCGGGACCGAGTACAGGGCAATTTTCCTATATCCTTCGAGACCGTCGCCGTTACCAAAATCGACCCGATGGGCGGATATGCGGTGAACCTCGGGTTCTCCGACGGACACGCGCGTGGAATCTTCCCGTGGGTCTATCTCCGCGATCTGGCTCGCGAGGCCGCAAAACTGGAAATCGGCACGGCCGATGACCGGACGCCCAAGGCTGCGTGATCGCTGACCCGTCTTTCCTTTCCCGAGCGCGCGGTCTGCATCTGCGCCCGACATGCGAGTGCACATCATGAGCGTCACCAGCCCCAAGGTCGAAATCATCGAGACCGATCTTCTCGTCATCGGCGGCGGCACGGGCGGTCCGATGGCCGCGATCAAGGCCAAGGAGGCGGATCCGAAGCTGCGGGTGCTGCTGATGGAGAAAGCGAATGTGAAGCGCTCAGGCGCAATCAGCATGGGCATGGATGGGCTGAACAACGCCGTCGTGCCGGGCTATGCCACGCCCGAGCAATATGTGAAGGAAATCACCGTCGCAAATGACGGCATCGTCAATCAAAAGGCGGTGATGGCCTACGCCCAAGGCTCCTTCCCGATGATCCAGTATCTCGACAAGCTCGGGGTCAAGTTCGAGAAGGACGGCTCGGGCGAATACAACATGCGCAAGGTCCACCATATGGGGACCTACGTGCTGCCCATGCCAGAGGGGCACAACGTCAAGAAGGTGCTTTATAGGCAGCTGCGTCGCCTCCAGGTCGCGGTCACCAATCGCTACATGGCGACCCGGCTGCTGAAGGGGCCAGACGGCCGCATTGCGGGGGCGATCGGCGTCAACACACGCACCTCCGAATTCCTCGTGATCAAGGCCAAGGCGGTGGTGCTGGCCTGCGGTGCTGCCGGGCGGCTCGGCCTGCCCGCTTCAGGTTATCTGTTCGGCACCTACGAGAACGCGGCCAATTGCGGCGACGGCTATGCGATGGCCTACCACGCCGGTGCGCAGCTCGCGAACCTCGAATGCTACCAGATCAACCCTCTCATCAAGGATTACAACGGCCCGTCCTGCGCCTACGTTACCGGCCCGTTCGGCGGCTTCACAGCTAACAACAAAGGCGAGCGCTTCATCGAGTGCGACTACTGGTCGGGCCAGATGATGCTCGAATTCTGGCGGGAACTGCAGGGGGGCAACGGCCCGGTCTTCCTCAAGATGGACCACCTGCGCGAGGAGACAATCTCGGAAATTGAAACGATCCTGCACTCGAACGAGCGCCCCTCGCGAGGCCGCTTCCACGAGCGCCGCGGCACCAACTACCGTCAGCGTGCCGTCGAGATGCACATATCGGAGATCGGCTTCTGCTCCGGCCATTCCGCCTCGGGCGTTTGGGTCGACGAGTATGCACGTACCACCATTCCCGGCCTCTACGCCGTGGGCGACATGGCGGCCGTACCGCATAACTACATGCTCGGCGCCTTCGTGAATGGCGGCATCGCCGGCGCAGATGCGGCAGCCTATTGCGCCTCAACGACCCTCGCCAATTATGACGAGAGCGACTTCCTGACCGAGCAGGAGCGAGTGCTGGCCCCAACACGGCGCGAGGATGGCATCACCCCGAACGAGATGGAGTTCAAGACCCGGCGCTTCGTGAACGACTATCTCGAGCCGCCGAAGGTCACGGCCAAAATGGAGCTCGGCCAGCGCCGGTTTGCGGAGATCCGCGAGGATCTTGGCCACCTCGTTGCTCGCGACCCGCACGAATTGCTGCGGGCTTTGGAGACACAGACCATTCTTGATTGCGCCGACATGGCAGCCCACGCTTCTCTGTACCGCACCGAGAGCCGCTGGGGCTTCTACCACATGCGCGTCGACCACCCCGAAACCGACCCGAACTGGGCCTGCCATACGGTCTTGTTCAAGGACGAGTACGGCCGCATGGCGAGTGCCAAGCGCGAAGTTGACCCCTTCATCGTTCCCGTCGCGGACGAAGAGATGAGCGCCTACCATCAACTCCGCATCAAGACGCCAGTCGCCGCCGAGTAGCGCGCCGCGACGGCCCTTTTCCAAGAGACACGGAGACCTCCATGCCCATTATCACACAAGCCAAGAGCGCAGCGGTCGTCATCGACGACGAGAAGTGCATCGCGGAGAAGGGGTGTCGCGTATGTGTCGATGTCTGCCCGCTCGACATCCTCGCGATCGATGAAACGCGACAGAAAGCTTATATGAAGTACGATGAGTGCTGGTATTGCATGCCATGCGAAGTCGATTGCCCAACGAATGCTGTGAAGGTCAATATTCCCTACTTGCTCCGCTGAGCATTGGCTCCGGCCAGACCACCACGTCGTGATCCAAGAGGTCAAAATGAGCCCCGTAATCGAAACCTTCGACGATGATCTTGAGGATCTCGCCGAGCGCGCAGCCAGCCCCGATGCCGGCATTCGCCGTGTGGCGATGATGGAACTCGCTGAGGCCGTAGGATCCGAGGCTAAGGTCCTTTTACTTAAGGGGCTCGGCGACGACGATGCGACGGTCCGCGCCGCCGCCGCCAAGGCGCTTGACGAACATGACGGTCCCGATGTGGTCGAGGGCCTGGTGGCTTCGCTCGAGGATGCGGACGAGGACGTGCGCCGCACCGCAGCCGAGACCCTCTCCGAGAAAAAGGAGCCGACCTGTGGACCGCTGCTCATCGAGCGGGCAGAGCATAGCGATCCCTTTGTTCAGGCCGCAGCCCTCCGGGCGCTCCGGGAGTTAATTATCCCGGATGCTCTCTCCGCCGCGCTGAAAGCCCTATGCAGCGGCTCACCCGAAGTGCGCCGCGAAGGGCTCGGGGTGATTGGCTATCTCAAGGCCGAGGAGGCGCTTCCAGCCCTGCTCGCGACGGCACGCGACAACGATGCGAGTGTGCGCCGCGCCACGATGGCGGCCCTCGTCTTCCTGCGTTCTGGTGGGCCCGGCGTCTCGACGCTGCTAGCGGGCCTGCAGGATGAGAACTGGCAGGTGCGAGAGGAGGCCGCCGTTTCCATCGCGAAGAGCCGGCTTCCTGAGGCCGTCGAGCCGCTGATCGCAGCTATGACTGATCAAGTATGGCAGGTGAAGACTAAGGCGGCCAATGCCCTTGGGCGGATCAAGTCGACTGCGGCCATAGACGTGCTCGGCCGGGCCCTTGATTCGGACATCAGTAACCTGCGCAAGGAATCTGCTGCGGCTCTCGGCGAGATCGCCCATCCAGAGGCACTTAGCTTCCTCGAACGCGCGTCCGAGGATCCCGATCCGGACGTTCGCAAGTTGATCCGCTGGGCCATCGGCCGATGTCGGGCTGAGGTTTGAACGCCCACCTCAGCCCATGTCCACAAAGAAGCGGCGCAGGACCTCCAAGGTCCTGCGCCCTTGAGTCTCACACTCTTTGGGTAGCGGACTGCTTCGTAGTTTAGAGCTGGTATAGGCTTTGCTGCATCGCCCTTGGTCACCTGCGAGGTTCAGCGATGCAGCCCACGCCCGTTCGGACGGAGACGGCCCATTTCTCTTCGGGCCTTTCGCTACTGACATCCTCCGGAGGCCCGAACCCCATGGAGGCGTTTCCGCAGCCAGCCGGCCCTCGACCGCTGCTCCATGGGCTGAGCGAACTCGAGCGTAACCTAGTGCTTGAGCAGGGTCGTCGCCGGGTCCTTTACCGTGGTGCGACGCTTTTCACCCAGGAGGCGCCGAACGACGGCATCTGGCTGATCGAGACCGGACGTATCCGCGTATTCTATGCCGCGCCGACCGGGCGCGAGATCACCCTAGCCTATTGGTATCCCGGGAATTTTGTCGGCGGGCCCGAGGTGTTTGGAACAGGTACCCATAGCTGGTCGGGGATGGCTGCGAGCAACTCGACTGTTCTCCATCTTCCAGGCGCGGCGCTTCGCCAACTGGTGACGAAGATCCCTGCACTGGCTTTCGGGATCATCGACGGCCTCACCTTCAAGGGCCGCTGCTATTCGGCGCTCGCTCAAATGCTCGGCACGCGATCCATCACGGATCGTCTCGCCTTCCTGCTGATGCACCTCTCAGGGCTCTACGGCGTAGAGGAGGAAGGCGGCATCTTGATTGCCGCCGATTTCACCCATGCCGATCTCGCGCACATGGTCGGCGCCACCCGCCAATGGGTCACGATCAGCCTCAAGCGGTTGACGGAGCAGGGCATCGTCTCCACCCGCCGCTCCCAGATCCTGATCCAGCGTCCCGATGTCCTTGCGCGTATGCCGGGAGTCAGGAAAGACGCTTAATTAGAATGCTTCTCGCTCAAATTTCCATCACGTCAGCGGCGGGCCAAACTTTTTGGGCAACTAATCAACTCGACATTGGTCTCTCCATTTGATCGCGATCCATCAAGCGCCCGATCATGCCCTGGATGTCGAGACGGCATTTTAGAGAACGGAGCGCATGATGACGTCGACTTGGGTTGGACGAAGTGCGGTCTCTGCAATTGCGCTGCTCGCGGCAGCCAGTGCGATGCTCGCAACCCCCGCCTGTGCCGAGACCGCTCTGACGGTCGGCATCGGCACGCAGGATACCACGACGAACACCGCCACCGTCGGCGTCATAATCCGACAGCTCAAGCTACTCGAGAAGCACCTACCGAAGACCGGCAAGTATGCCGGCGTCAAGATTACCCTCGACTGGCAGAATTTCACCTCCGGGCCGCCGGTCACCAACGGCATGATGGCCGGCAAGCTGCAGTTCGGAGCGATGGGCGACTACCCGCTCGTCGTGAACGGCTACACCTTCAAGAACAACCCAGATAGCCAGTCCGAACTCATCGCTGTCGCAGCCTACAATCTTTACGGCTCCGGCAACGGTATCGTCGTCAACAAGGAGACCGACGCGTTCTCCTTCGATGACCTGAAGGGGAAAGTCGTCAGCGTCCCATTCGGCTCAGCCGCGCACGGTATGGTGCTCAAGGCCTTACAGGACAAAGGTTATCCGCAGACTTGGTTCCGTCTGGTCAACCAGAGTCCCGAAGTCGGCTCGACCAACCTGCAGGAGAAGAAGATCGACGCACACGCCGATTTCGTCCCGTTCGCCGAATTGCTGCCGTTCCGGGGTTTTGCCCGCAAGGTCTTCGACGGCGTCGAGACCAATCTGCCGACTTGGCACGGCGTCGTGGTCCGCACCGACTTCGCCAAGCAATATCCTGAAATCGTCGATGCTTATCTGAGAGCGATCCTCGATGCACAGGCCTGGGTGAAGGCCGACCCGAAGCGCGCGGCCGAGCAGATCTCGGCCTGGACCGGTACGGATAAGGAGGTCGTCTACATCTTCCTCGGTCCGGGCGGGATCATGACGATCGATCCGACCATCAAGCCGCAACTGGTCGACGCGGCCAAGGAAGACGTGAAGGTCCTGCAGAAGCTCGACCGCGTGAAGGAGTTCGACGTTACGTCCTGGGTAAACGACAAGCCGCTGCGTAAGGTCTTTGCCGACAGCGGGCTCGACTACGGGAAGCAGGTCGTTAGCACCTCGAATTACGAGGTTTCGGGCGAAGACGACTTCTGCAAAAGACCCGTTTCCGATCCGCGGAAGGCCGGCGAAATCTGGGTCAAGGGCGGCAATATCTATCCCTACTCAAGTGCAGCTTGCACGCTGGGCGCTCTCAATGATCTCAAGGCCAAGGGCAAGGAGATCAACGTCGCCTACGTCTTCGATACATCGCGCGGTATCAAGCTTTTCGCCAAGGAGGCGTTCTATGCGGTCGGTGGCAAGGGAGAAATTTCCCCCTACCTGCTTAAGCGGGATGCCGAGGCTGCGGCTGAAAAATCTGGGGCGAAGGTGATGCCCTACGACGAGGCCATCAAGGCCGCTGTGTCGGGAGGTTGATCCCATGGAAGCCGCACTTCGCCAACTCCCCGAGACCGTGCCAGCGTTGACGCCTCCCGCCGAGGCACCCGCCAAAGCCAAAGCTGGACTGGCGCCCCTCCCAGCGGTCCCCACGGATCGCGTGGCACGCTGGCTCCGGCTTCATCGTAAACAGATGCGGGCAATGGCGCTCGGTTTCGTGTCGATCGCCATCTTTGTAGCAATCTGGCAGCTTCTGACTGTCAACCGTGCGACGTTCTACGTCCGTTTCACCAACGTCCCGAGCCCTGCCGACGTGCTGGACCGTGCAATCCTTGCGTTCCACAATCCCATATTTGGCGACCATATCTGGATGAGCTGCCGGAGGATTGTCTACGGCTTCACGCTGGCCAGTGCACTCGCGATTCCCCTCGGTCTGCTGATGGGCCGTTTCCAGATCCTTCGCGAGATCGTGTTTCCGATCTGCGAGTTCACGCGGCCGATCCCGGCTATCGCCTGGGTACCGATGGCGATCATGCTGTGGCCGACGAACGAGGAATCGATCGTCTTCATCACTTTCCTCGGGTCATTCTTCCCGATCCTAATCAACACCCTCCAGGGTATGGCAACTGTCGATCCGGTGCTGGTGCGAGCCGCGCGCTGCCTTGGTGCTCGGGAGGCCTCGGTCTTCCGCGAGGTCTACCTTCCGGCCTCGCTCCCGCAGATTTTCACCGGCCTGACGATCGGGATGGGCGTCGCCTGGGTCTCGCTCATCGCCGCCGAAATGATCTCTGGCCAATTCGGCATCGGTTACTTTACCTGGGAGGCATACTCCCTGGTCCAGTATTCCGACATCGCACTTGGGATGATTACGATCGGCGTCCTCGGTCTCGGATCGAGCTTCGCAATCCGTGTGCTCGGCCGCATCGTGATGCCCGGGGGGACGGCCCGCTAAGGCCGACTCCAACTCGACCTCCTGTTTCACTGGACAAAGGGGACATGCCATGGCCGGAACGGCTCGAGGCCTGATCGAGGTCCACGACTTCTGTCTGCGCTACGAGACCATGGAGGGCGCCGTCGATGCGGTCTCCGACGTCTCTCTCAACGTCCAGCCCGGCGAGTTCGTCTCGATTGTCGGTCCATCCGGGTGCGGGAAGTCAACTCTTCTGAACGCGCTTGCTGGCTTCCTGACGCCATCGGGCGGAACCGTGACCGTGGATGGCGAGGCGATCTCTGGCCCTAGCGCGGATCGGGGGATGATCTTCCAACAATACTCGCTGTTCCCTTGGAAGACCGTCCGCGAGAATGTCGAGTTCGGCCTTAAGATGAAGGGCGTTTCCCGCAGCGAGCGCGAGCGCCGGGCCCGCACGTTGCTTGGTCTCGCAGGTCTCACCCCGTTCGAGAACCACTATCCCGATCGCCTGTCCGGCGGCATGAAGCAGCGCGTCGGCATCGTGCGGGCGCTGGCCACCGGACCGCGCATCCTGCTCTTGGACGAGCCGTTCGGGGCGCTTGACGCGCAGACCAGGCTGATCATGCAGCAGATCCTCACCAACATGTGGCAGCGGTTAAAGATTTCAGTCCTTTTCGTGACGCACGACATCGACGAAGCGATCTTCCTGTCGGACCGCATCTACGTGATGACGGCCCGTCCCGGCGGCATCAAGGCCGAGGTTGCCGTGCCGTTGCCGAGGCCGCGCGAACCCTCGATGACCCTGTCATCGGAATTTCTGGGCCTGCGCCGAGGGCTGATGTCGCTTATCCGCGAGGAAAGCATCCGTGCCATGGGCGGTGAAGTTAGCCTCGATTCGCTCAAGGGGCTTGCGATCAGTCTGGAAGGACAGGATCTCTCGGCTGTTCTCTAATCGCGCCAGCATTCTGAAGAATCCAGCAAGGTTTTGTAATGACCTATGTCGTCACCGACAACTGTATCCGCTGCAAATACACTGACTGCGTCGAAGTTTGTCCGGTCGATTGCTTCTATGTCGGTGATACCATGCTTGTGATTAATCCCGACGAGTGCATCGATTGCGGCGTCTGCGAGCCGGAATGTCCCGCCGAGGCGATCAAAGCCGATACCGAGCCGGCCCTTAACGGCTGGCTTGCCCTCAACGCAAAGTATTCCGCTATTTGGCCGAATATCAGTGAAAAGCTCGACCCGCTCGCCGACGCAGCTGAGTGGGACGGACGTAGCGGCAAGCTCGAAGTCGTCTTCGGCGTCTCCGACCCGGCAGCCGCATGATTTCGTTTAGACGCCGCAGGTGATGTCATGAGCAAGTATCTCGAAGAACGGGTTCTCAGCGTCCATCACTGGACCGACACGCTGTTCTCCTTCCGCACCACCCGTGACCCCGCGTTCCGCTTCCGCAACGGCGAGTTCGTGATGATGGGAATCGAAGTCGAGGGCCGTCCGCTGTTGCGCGCCTACAGCGTGGTCTCGGCCAATTACGAGGAAGAGCTCGAGTTCTTCTCGATCAAGGTCGAGAACGGCCCGCTCACCTCCCGGCTGCAGCACCTCAAGGTCGGGGACCCGATCATCGTCGGCAAGAAGCCCACCGGGACGCTGGTGCTCGATAATTTGATGCCGGGCAAGAACCTCTATCTTCTCGGCACCGGCACCGGCCTCGCGCCGTTCATGTCGATCATCAAGGACCCGGAGACCTACGAGCGCTTCGAGAAGGTCGTTCTCGTCCATGGTTGCCGNCTCGGCACCGGCACCGGCCTCGCGCCGTTCATGTCGATCATCAAGGACCCGGAGACCTACGAGCGCTTCGAGAAGGTCGTTCTCGTCCATGGTTGCCGACAGGTCTCGGAACTCGCCTATGGCGAGACGATCACGCAGGACCTGCCCAACCACGAGTTCCTCGGCGAGGTCATCTCCGCCGGCCTGATCTATTACCCCACGGTCACCCGCGAGCCCTTCCGCAACCGCGGCCGGATCACCGACCTGATGACCTCCGGCAAGCTGTTCGAGGATATCGGCCTGCCGCCGATGTCGGTGGAGAACGACCGGTTCATGCTGTGCGGCTCGCCGGACATGATCCGGCCCTTGTTCTCGTCCATGGTTGCCGACAGGTCTCGGAACTCGCTTATGGCGAGACGATCACGCAGGACCTGCCCAACCACGAGTTCCTCGGCGAGGTCATCTCCGCCGGCCTGATCTATTATCCCACAGTCACCCGCGAGCCCTTCCGCAACCGCGGCCGGATCACCGACCTGATGACCTCCGGCAAGCTGTTCGAGGATATCGGCCTGCCGCCGATGTCGGTGGAGAACGACCGGTTCATGCTGTGCGGCTCGCCGGACATGATCCGYGACACCCGCGARATGCTGACCAGCGGCGGTTACGTGGAAGGCAACCATGGTGAGGCCGGCCACTACGTCATCGAGAAGGCCTTCGTCGAGAAGTGAGCCTTCGTTTCAACGACCCGGAAATAGATGCCCTACTCAAGGAAACGTGCCGATTGCTCGAACAGAGTGCGTACGAGCAGCGTCCGAAGATCGCCCACGCCGGTGCAATTGAACCCGTTGATCCACTCGCGCCGAGCCCGCAAGACCGTCGCGCCAGAAAGAGGCAGAGTGTCATCCGAGCCTGCTGGGTATGGGTCGTCTCGCGCATGCTGGGCATCGCATTTTGCACTGGTCTCGCGTTCATCTCGTTCCAGCTTGTCGAACTCGAGCGAGGTGTCTTCGGTCAGCCCTTTCTCGACGCCCTGATTATCGCGATTCTGGTTGGGGCAGCGATACGAACCGCTTGGCATCCCCCCTCCGGCTTGCAGCCGGGCATCCAGTTCAGTGCAAAGCCTCTTCTCGAATTCGCCGTAGCGCTTCTCGGCGCCTCTGTGAGCATCGACGAGATTGTTGCAACGGGACCGCTTTTGGTGACCGGGATCATTGCCATAGTCGTAATCTCGATCGGTGCGGGATTGTGGATCTGCCAAGCGCTTCGTGTCCCGATCCGGATGGCGATCCTGATCGCTTGCGGCAACGCGATCTGTGGAAACTCAGCTATCGTGGCGCTCGCACCCGTGATCGGAGCAGACGAACAGGACGTCGCCGCCTCGATCGCCTATACTGCACTTCTCGGGGTGCTCCTGGTAGTCGCGCTTCCCTGGTTCGGTCCACCGCTGAACCTCAGCCAGCACCAGTACGGCGTTTTGGCTGGCCTGACCGTGTACGCGGTTCCGCAGGTCATTGCCGCAACCTCCCCGGTAGGACTCGTTAGCACGCAGGTCGGCACTTTGGTGAAACTAGTACGAGTGCTGATGCTCGGACCCATGGTAATGGCCTTCACAATATTAGCACCCCGGCTGGTCGGCGGCAGTGCCAATAGGTCGGCCCCCCCTGTCCAGCACACGCGCTTCGCTCTCTCCAAGCTGGCGCCCTGGTTCATTCTCGGATTTCTAACCCTCGCCGCTTTGCGGTCCCTCGAACTTGTCCCGTCTTCGCTTGCGACGCCGATCTCTGACTTAGCCGCCACGCTGACCGTCGTCTCCATGGGAGCACTTGGCCTTAGCGTGGATTTGCGGGCGGTCATACGTGTCGGACGGCAAATCGCGTTGGCGGTATCGGCATCCTTGGCCATGCTCATTCTGATCAGCCTCGCCCTGATCGCGATGATGCCGAATAGCTGACGCCGCTCTCGCCCGAGCATTGGTTGACCGCCGTGATCTCGACTAGGTCGAGCCTCTTCAGGTCGGCGAGGGTGAGCGACAGGTGTGTGTTGACCCTGCCCTTGATCTCGAGGCGGTACATTTCGAGATCGATCTCGCTGGGCAGGCCGGCGAGGTGATAGCGCACGAAGAAGGCGTCGTTGGACGTGATCGGACCTTCGTCGAACATCGAGAACGGCGTCTCGAGTTGCGGCGGCCGGCTCGTCATCTGGATGAGTGGGCGTTTACCCGGATACTTCACGAGGGCGCGCTCGCTATTGCCGAACGGCAACGTGACGTCGTCGGTGCCCGCCCCTTGGGCAGAGCGCCCTCCGAGTTGTCCCGCCGGGGCGAGAACGGCGGCGCTGGCTCCGCGCAGGACGTCGCGTCGATGCAACATGGCTTCCTCCATCGTTTTCAGCCCTGTTTCGGCGGTCATGTCTGTCGAAATTTGCCCTCAGCCGAGCCGAAGTAGGTGGATCAGTCCGAGGCTGATTAGCAGAAGCAGCACGAGCGACAGCGTCACGGCTGCCGTGACGCGACCGCCGACGCGCCCGATCACGCGCACGTCGACGCCGAGCCCGAGGGCGGCCATCGAGACGACGGTGAGGTAGCCGGCGATCTTCGTGATCGGCCCAAGCGCGACGTCTGGCACCAGGCCGAGCGAGCGGCAGGCCGCGAGGATGAGGAAGCCGAGGATGAACCACGGCACTAGCTTGAACGGATCGAACGTGCGGGACTTAGCCGGATCGCCCTGGGTGCCGCCGAAGCGCGGGGCGAGAAGCGAGAGGCCGAGGACGATCGGGCCGAGCATGAGCACACGTACGAGCTTGACCAGCGTGCCGATCTGTGTCGCGACGAGACCGGCTGGGACGGTGGCCGCAAGGACCTGCGGTACTGCGTAGACGGTGAGGCCGGCGAGGATTCCATACTGGCTCGCGCCCAGCCCCAGTAGCGGGATCAGGAGCGGCAAGCCCAGCACCATCAGAACGCCCAGGATCGCGGTGAAGGAGATCGAGGACGCGATGTCGTCGCTACTCGCTCCGATCACCGGGGCCACTGCCGCGATCGCAGAGTTTCCGCAGATCGAGTTGCCGCAGGCGATGAGGATCGACATCCGCACGGCGAGGCCAAGCATACGGCTGATCGCGAAGCTCGCGGCGATCGTCACAATCACCGTCGCGACGATCGCGGCGAGTAGAAGCGGGCCGGAGGCGACGATCGCCGCAAAGCTGATCGAGGCGCCGAGCAACATCACCGCGACTTCGAGCAATTGCTTTGCACTGAAAGCGATGCCGGAGCGCCAGAGGGGGCTCGGCTGCCAGAACGTCCGGATCGCCATGCCTAGCAGGATTGCGATGACGAGGGCCTCGATATAGGGGTGCTCGAAGGCGCCCTCCTCCAGATGCTGCAGGCCGAGCGAGGCGAGGGTCACCGTGATGCAGAGCGCGATGCCCGGTGCCAAGGCCGTGAGGCGCCCCATGATCAGATGCGGCGATTTCGGAGTCACGAAACGATTATCCTGCAGCATTGTCACCCCTCGGCGCCGAGCCACGGCGCCGTTCTTCCTATGTCTTCATAGCAATTATTTGCTGAAGCGCACCCTGTTTCGAGAACGATCTTCCAATAGTGTCCTAAATAATAGAACTTTCTTCAGATGTGCGGGTCTGTACCCATTGAGGGGTTTCAGGACACGCCGGATCGGATAGTGCAGCCTGGCGGTTTCTGCGGACCTTCCACATGGCGGAGGCCTCGCTGAAAAGGCCCGCGAAGGCTCAATAGGCACAGATGAGCTAAGACTTGCCGGCGCCGGAATACTGCAGCAGCACGGTCGCAATGATCGGTGTCAGCCCGCTCGCGAAGATTTCGTCTGGAACTTCATCGCGATCCATCACGCGGCTTCAACGAACTATACCTGCATCATCGGCCCGAACACCGCAGGCATTGTCACCCCGGGCGAGGGTTTCGTCAGCATCATGTCTAGGCACAACCCGAACATTTTCCAGCCGCGCGAGTTCGGCGTGATCTCGCGCTCCGGCAGCCTCGGCACGCTGATCTGCCTCAACCTGACTAGGGCTGGGATCGGCCAATCGACCTTCCTCGGCATCGGTGGCGATCCGATGATTGGCACCACGACTCGCGACGCGCTGAAGGCCATCGAAGAGGATCTGCGGGCCCGTGCGGTGGTGCTGGTCGGCGAGATCGGCGGCGCGATGGAAAGGCGACGGCGGAATACGCCTCAGGCATGTCGAAGCCCGTCGTGTCCTTCATCGCGGGACGCGCCTCCCGACCGGGAGTGAAGATGGGCCATGCCGGGGCGATCGTGTTGGGGACAGTGGGAAGTTACGACGGCAACCGCCGCGCGCTCGTGGCAGATGGCGTCGACGTTGCCGATACGCCGACAGAGATCCGAGGCCTGCTCGAAGCCGGACCCGGGGGGCCACCACCCAATCGACAGCAATGGCACTCAGGGCCAGAGTCACAGACCGAAGACCTTGCGTCGAAAGCGCCGCGGGCCTGTCAGCCCGCGGCGCTTTCGACGTTGAAATGTCAGCAGTTTATGCGCCGACGATCGTCTTAAGGTGACTGACTAGCGAGGCGACCGTGCCGAATTTCTCGGCGAAGTCCGGATCGAAATACACGGCGCGCGCGGCGACGATCACGACGACCATCGCCCAAAAAAGGCCGGTGCCCGAACGCAACGCGATCCGCGAAGCGGCGCCGGGACGATCTTGGTCGCAACCCTGTGCGACGGGCTCGCCGTAGGGGTCGAATTGAATGGGACGCATGACGATCACGAGTGCTTGATGGCTGCTTTCTAGATCGTCACAGCATAGCCTCGGAGCAATGGCGGCGATTTCTATATTTAGGTGGCGATGGAGAGAGTCCTTCTCCCTGCTGAATCCGTTAGAGAATATTTCACTCGAACACGTCTTCCAGTCCTGTTTGAGGCCCTTGAGGAACGCCACTAGATTGGGCGCCAGCGCGTTGCAAAGATAACTGCCCTCCTGGATGATCGCCGTCGGTAGGCTGACAGGCGCGATGCGCCAGGCGGCCGACGAGAACCCCGATTCCGTCACGGCGAGCACGCCCAGTGGATCGCCTTATGCGGCGTCGAGCCCCAAGGCGGACACCATTGCTGCCGGACGATGGCTGAGGATGCGCGCCAGACCCTGCTCAATCGCGGCGAGCCACCCGTAATCGCCGGCGCCAGGGGGCAGTGGAAAGTTGAGGCTGAAGCCGTCGCCTGCCCCATCCCGGTCTCGTCGGCGAAGCCTGCGAAGAACGGGAAGTCGTTGGCTGGATCGGCTAGGACCGAAACGGTCAGCATGCGAAATCATTGTCCCGCGCCGGAAGAATAATTCGAGGTCGTGCCGCGTCGCCGACAGTTTCGAGACTATCCGCATGATGACATCCCACTGCCAGAAGGCTCTTTTGCCTATCTGCCCTCAGAGGATGATGGCTCAGGCGTTCAGCAGGCTCCGCAACGACTTGCGGTCGGTTTTGCCGACTCCGTTCGTGGGAAGCACGTCGAGGCTGCGGATTTCGGCCGGAACGTAGATCCGCGCGAGCGAGCCGCGGATGAAGTCCTTGAGGCCGGTCTCGTCGAGAATCTCCCCGTCGCGCAGCACCACGAAGGCGACCGGCACCTCGCCGAGATCGGCATCCTGGGCGCCGACGACGCAGCAATCGCGTACCGCTGGGTGGGTCGCGAGCTGCCGCTCGATCAGGGCCGGCGAGATGTTTTCTCCCCCGCGGATGATCACGTCCTTGATCCGGCCGGTGATCGCCAGGAAACCGTCTTCGTCGAAGCGGCCCAGATCGCCTGTGCGCAGCCAGCCATCGACGATAGGCTGCTCCGCGCTGCCGAGATAGCCAGTCATCAAGGCTGGCCCGGTAATCCGGATCTCGCCTTCCCTGCCTTCGGGAACCGGCTCGTTCGTAACCGGATCGAACAACGAAACCGTCTGGCCCGCTAGGACCGTCCCGATCGTTCCAAGCTTGCGTCGCTCCGGCGGGTTCATTGTCGAGGTGCAGGTCGCCTCTGATAGGCCGTAGGAAACGATGAGGGGTACGCCGAAGGCCTCCTCAATCTGCTTATGGAGGACCGGTGTGATCGGGGCCGAGCCGCAGCGCAGGAACTTCAGCGAAGGAAAACGCTCACCCGGTATCAAGTGGGGCAGCATCCGCGCGTAGATCGTCGGGACGCCCGTTAAGTAGGTCGGTCGGTCGTTGCGAAGATGCGCGAGGGTCATCTCCGGCTTGAATCGGTCAAGCAAGATTAAGCTCGCTCCGGCTAGGAAGGGCACGATCAGCTGATTGTTGACACCGTTGGTGTGATAGAGCGGCATGACGTGGAGCAGCCGGTCAGCCGACATGGTGCCCGTGTGCTGCACGACGCCATCGGCGTTGCAAATCAGCGCACCATGGCAAAGCAGCACGCCTTTGGGTCGGCCGGTGCTGCCTGAGGTGAACAGCAGCATGGCGTTGTCGTGGGGTTCGAGCGCCTCGTCGATGAAAGCACCCTCCCCCTCGAGGTCGCTTAGGGGGCGGATCGCCAGGCGCGTCTGTGCCGAAATGTCGAAGCGGCCGATTAGCGTCTCGTCCACCACGAGGTGGCGCATGCCGACCACGTCTGCCTGTTCCGCAACGATGTCGGGAGCGAGGCCGGGTTCGAGGAAGCTGACGCAGGCGCCGGCCTGCATCGCGCCGAAATAGGCCGCGATGGCGTCGACCGATTTCGGAGCGATCACGCCGACCATCGCGCCGCGACTGACGCCCCAGGTGCGGAATCCCGCCGCGAAGCCATCGATCCGAGTCTGGAGATGGGCGTAGCTGACCGGTTCCGGAGCGATGATCGCTGTCAGGCTGGCTGAAGCATGGCGCGTCATGGCCTCGCGGAGGCGTGCGCTGATCGACTCGGCCATGACGGATCCTCCCGATTGTTCTTAGGCTCAGCGCAGCTTGATCGCCGCGTTGCGTTCGAAGTCGCCGTCCGCATCGAGCTTGGACAGCACGGCCGCTTCCGCGTCGGTCGGCGGAGCCGTGGGCTCGGCACCGTCGGCCTCGAAGGCGAAGCCAGTGCGGGCACGGACCTCGTCGAGGCTCGCCGCCGGATGCCAAGAGGACAGGACGAGGCGTCCCTCTCGCTTCATGAACACCGCGATAGGCGTCACCACCCCGTGCATACCGCCGGATGCCGTGATAAAGTCGAGGGTCTCGACAAGCGTCCTGATCGAGTGCTCAGTGCGCCAGGTGACGGCCCGCCTGGCGGTCGGTAGCATCACCGCGCCGCCGCCGCCGCCGGGCAGCCGGACCTTCGGCGCGTGCCAATCCCCGATCACCGAGACGTTGGTGCGCCCGAGCCCGTCGACCTGGGCCGCGCCGAGGTAGCAGAGGTCCATTTGGCCTCGGGTGCAAAGGTCGTAGAAATCCTCGTTGGAGAAGATCGAGCGCGAGCCCTCTGCCAGTACTGGGTCGGAACTCGAAATCGGAACCTTTGACGGGCGCGGATCCACGCCGCCAGCGACGTTGATGTAGGTGTAATCGAAATCGTAAGCCTGCTTGGCGACGAGGCAAGCCAGCATCGGCAACGCCGAGTTCACACCGCTGAAGGTGATCTCGCGGGGGCGGACGAACCGGGCGAGGTTCGTGACGATGTAGGAGAAGCCCGACCATTCACGCATGGGCCGCCTCCCGTGCCTCGGGGGCAGAGTCGAGGTGCTGTTTCAGCACGGCCGGGCCATCTTTCATGTACGCTTCCACGGCCGGGTAATCGACCTCGTAATGGGGCCAGCACGAGCCCGGCCAGGCTCCGTTCTCGACCACGCTGATTGCTTCGACGAGGAAATGGGGAATCAGCGTCAGCTCTGGCTGCTCGCGGAAGGAAGCGCTCGGTGCAAGCTTTTCGGCGACCACCAGCACGCGCTTGGCGGACCGGCTCATGATCCGGTCCCAATGCGAGGTGCCGTAGACGCGGACATCGCCCTCCTCGCTGACTTCGTTGGCCATGATCACCGCGAAATCCGGCGTGATCTTCGGAATGGCATAGACGGACTCGCCGGTGCCGTAGGGGTCTTCGATCTGCTTCCAGCCGTTCAGCCCTGGCAGATCGGAGCCATGGATGCCGCCACAGGGCATGAACGGCACGCCGAAAGCCGAGGCGCGCAGACCCGCCGTCAGGGTTGCGCAGGCATGCTCCTCTAGCCTGATCTCGCCCCTCTCGACCGCTTTCCGGTACCAGGGCGCGAGGCCGAAATTGCCTTCCATGGCGACGATGCCGGCCCGGGCTCGCGCCAGCGCGCCGGCGCGGCACAGGATGTCGATGTCGTAACCCGGGGATTGCTTGACGACTTCGAGGTCCTTGCGACCCTGGCGGATCAGTTCGCGCACCAGGGCGAAGGGGCCGCGGTGCAAAAAGCTGCCGCCAAGAGCCAGCGAGTTGCCATCGGCGACGAGGGCCGCGAGCTCCGTCAGAGGAATGATTTTCGATGAGTGCGAAGCCACGTCGGCTCTCCAGATCGGTGTTTCGTCTCAGGCGCGATAGGCCCGGATCCGTTCCTTCAGCCCCGGCCGCGCGGCCGAGGTGACGAGGTCGGCGAGATCCATCGCCCGCGTGTCGGTAGAGGTGGCAGCGATGAGGTCGGCGTTCGCTTCTACGGATAGCCGCACCGAGGTCGCAGCGGCCGACGCGACGACCTCGTCCCAGTCCTCCTTCGGCGCGGCCTTCGTCAGGAAGCCGGCGGCCAGCGCTTCGGTCGTGTCGAAAGCCTGGCCTTCCTCCAAGACCTGCCGGGCCAGCGCGTTGCCGACCCGCTCGGCGTATCGGCGCGTACCAAGCACGAGCCCGAAGGACAGGCCCGGCATCCGGAAGGTCGCGCCGGGATCGGCGACGCGCCGGCCACAGGAGCAGATCAGGTCGACGCCCGCGCCGAAATTCCGGCCATGCGCGAGGGCGAGAGTGTCGAAGGGCGCGTGATAGACCGCCTGCAGCAACTGTTCGATCCGGACAAAACGCAAGACGAGATCGCCTTCGGAAAGATCCTCGTAGCCACCGAAATCGAAGCCGGCACTGAAGTTGCGCCCGTTGCCCTTGAGGACGAGCAGGCGCACATCGGATGTGCTCGCCTGCTGGATCTGGTCGAGCAGCGACTCGACGAGCGGTGCCGAGAGCGCGTTCATCTTGTCGGGACGGTTGAGTGTCAGGGTCAGCATGGCGCCGTCCCGCGCGATCAGAAGCTCGTCCATCATGCGCTCTTCGCGATAACGGCCGCGGCAGTACCGAACACCTCGTCATTATGTTCGCCGAGCGCCGGAGGGTCGCGGTAGATTGGGAAACCTTCACCCGAGAATTTCAGGGGCGAGACGAAGGTGCGCGTCTCGACACCCGAGGGCAGCGTTACGGGCTGGACCCAGCCCATATGCGCGACCTGCGGGTCGGCGAGCGCCTCGGCATAGCTGTTGATCGGCGAGCAAGGCACGCCGGCCTTCCGGAAGCGTTCGAGCAGGTCTGCGCAGGAATGGGCGGCGAAATCCCGTTCGAGAATCTCAAGTAGTTCGGTCTGGTGATCGGCGCGCAGGGCACTTGAGGCGAAGCGCGGATCGTCGATCAGGTCCGGCCGTTCGATGGCCTTGCAGGCCGCGCGATAGAGCGCGTTGTTGCCCGCGGCCATAGCGATGTAACCGTCCTGGGCGCGGAAGGCCTGATAGGGAGCGTTGCGCGGATGGGCGGAGCCGAGACGCTCCGGGGCCTTGCCGCTGCCGAAATACTGGCTCGTCTGGAGAGCGCCCATGGCGAGCGAGGCCCCGAACATCGAGGCGTCGATATGCGTGCCTCTGCCGCCGGCGCCCACCTGCAGCAGCGCGGCCGCAATGGCGTAGGCGGCATAGAGGCCAGTCCCGAAATCCGAGATCGGCACTCCGCATTTCACGGGTGGCGCCCCCGGCTCGCCGGTCACGCTCATGACTCCGCTCATGGCCTGGAGCGTCAGGTCGAATCCGGCCTCGCGCGAGCGTGGACCCTCCTGGCCGTACGCCGAGATCGAGCAATAGACGAGCTTGGGCTGGTCGGTGCTCACGGTAGAGTAGTCGAGGCCGAGCCGCTGCATCACGCCGGGGCGGTTGTTCTCTAGCACGACGTCCGCGGAGCGGATCAGATCGCGCGCCTGAGTGTTCCCGGCGGGATCCTTGAGGTCTAGGGTCACCGAGCGCTTGTTGCGGTTGAGCGAGGCGAAGTTCTCGCTGTAGCCTGCGCTGATTGGAGGCCATGCCCGCATGGTGTCGCCGCCCTCCGGGTTCTCGACCTTGATGACGTCGGCGCCCATATCGGCGAGCAGCATGGCGCAGAACGGACCGGCAGCGACGCTGCAGAATTCGATGACGCGGATACCGGAAAGCGGTCCCAAAGCCTGTCCTCCTGAAATCAAGCGGGTTCGCGCATCACGCCAGTGCGGATGATCCGCGGCGCGAGGTCGATGGGGTTGTAGCCAAGAGCGCGCGACAACCCGCGGGCGGCGTCGACGACCACGTCGCTAAAGCGTCGTAGAGCCGCCGGATCAAGCCGATCCGAGGGGCCGGAAATACCAATCGAGGCGATGGGCTTACGCATCGCGTCATGGACGATGGCGGCCAATCCGCAAACGCCCTCGCGCCACTCGCCCCGGTTGATCGCGAAGCCCTGCACCCGCACCTGCTCCAGCTCGCGCCGCAGCATGTCGAGGCTGGTGATGGTGCGCGGGGTATACGTCGGGAGCGGATCGGTAAGATGCGCCAGCGCCTCCTCCTGGTAGGCGAGCAGCGCCTTGCCGGAGGCGACGCAATAGGCCGGAGCCCGGCCACCGATCGAGGAATAGGCCCGCACCGGATGCGGACTCTCGATCTTGTGCAGGTAGATCACCTCGGCCCTGTCGAGCAGCGACAGGTGGATCGTCTCTTGGGTCTGGTCCGCGAGCGAGCGCATGAAACGCTCGGCGACCTGCCGCACATCGACCCTGGCTAGGACTGAACTTGCCAGCTCGAAGAGCTTCAGGGTGCACTCGTAGGCGCCACCCGGAGTCGCGCGGACATAACCCGCCGCGACCAAGGTCTGCAGCGTGCGGTGGACGTTACTTTTGGTCAAGTCGAGAGCCCGGGCGAGCTCGCTGACGCCGCGCGGCGCCTCACTAGCCGCGAGGTGTTCAAGAACGGTCAGGCCTTTAAGAAGTGTGCTGTCCATCGTTCCAATATTCAATACGGCGTCCTGAATAAACTCATACCGCTGGCGTATCTGCATGGTCAAGCCGGTTGCGGGAGAAAATTGAACAATGCTTCTTAATATTACTCAATGGACCTAAATTCATGCACGATGGTTCCGCATCTGATTGACGGGCGCGGCATGATTTACCTAATGTAGCATATCATAGACCGACGTTCTAAATATTAGAACAATAGAATGTCGGTTTTTGAGCTCTTGCCCACCGGACGTGTGGGCGGTCGAGACTATGTCGGGTTACGGGAGGGGAAACATGGACGCCACAGTAAAGGGACAGCCGACCAAGAAGGATGTCGTCCGCGTTGTTAGCGGCAACTTCCTCGAGATGTTCGATTTCATGGTCTACGGCTTCTACGCCTCGTACGTAGCGCAAGCCGTCTTTCCGAATGACAACGAGTTCGTCTCGTTAATGCTTTCTTTGATGACTTTCGGCGTTGGCTTCCTGATGCGCCCACTCGGCGCCATCGTGCTCGGGGCTTATATCGATCGGCACGGACGCCGCGCCGGCCTGATCTTAAGCCTCGCCATCATGTCGGTCGGCGTCGCAATGATTGCCTTCACCCCAACCTACGCGTCCATTGGCCTTGGCGCGCCTCTCCTGGTTATTGTCGGACGTCTACTTCAAGGCTTCTCGGCAGGGGCCGAGTCAGGCGGCGTCTCGGTCTATCTTTCCGAAATCGCAACCCCCGGAAACCGCGGATTCTACGTTAGTTGGCAATCCGCAAGCCAGCAGGTCGCCGTTGTTTTCGCCGCCATCATCGGTGTCAGCCTGCGCGGTATCCTGACCGATCAGCAGATGCTCGAATGGGGTTGGCGCATCCCTTTCCTCATCGGCTGCATGATCGTTCCTGTGCTGTTTTGGATTCGACGCTCGATGCAAGAGAGCGAGGAGTTCACCCAGCGCACTAAGCGCCGTCAGCCGACGCTACGCGAGATCTACGGCTCACTCCTGCAGAACTGGGCGATTGTGTTTAAGGCCGTACTGCTCGTCACGCTGACGAGCGTGTTCTTCTACATGATCACCGCCTACACCCCAACCTATGCTCGGCAGGTGCTAGGCTTGAGCGCTAACGACAGCTTTCTTGTCACGGTCTGCGTCGGCGTAGCAAACTTTATCTGGGTGCCCGTCATGGGTGCCGTGTCTGATCGCGTCGGGCGCCTTCCCGTCCTGATCACCTTCTCGGTACTGATTGCGATCACGGCCTATCCAGTCATGGCATGGCTGGTGTCGGACCCATCCTTCGCGCGGCTGTTCGCGGCGCTGATGTGGATGTCTTTCCTTTACGGCGGCTACCAGGGCGTGATGGTCGTCACGTTGACCGAGATCATGCCGGCTGATGTACGCGCCACCGGCTTCTCGCTAGCCTACAGCTTGGCCCAGGCGATTTTCGGAGGCTTCACCCCCGCGATCTGCACTTATCTCATCCATGTGACCGGCAATCGCGCCATGCCCGGCTTGTGGCTCGCCTGCGCTGCGGTGATCTCGATTATTGGAACGCTTACGCTGTTTCGGAATGCCAACCTGTTCCGCAGGCTGGCTCCGGCGGCCGGCCCGGTCTGATGTAAAAACTTCAGTCGCGGAGCCCTGAGGACATTGCTCGAATTTACCGGCATCCGCGACTTCGTATCACCCAATCCGGCAAATGCACCTGCATTAGTTACTTGATCCAGCGGGAGGGGGGGCGCTCTTTAGACTCTCCATCTGAAACCGAGCGCTCATTTAACGATCCTTAACTGTCGTAAAGCGGCTGAAGCTGCTACGTCCGCGATGCTGTTGACCGCCGCAGTCAGAGCGAAGGGCCGGTTTTGTCGCTTCAGTTCCAGGAAGTAGACCGGCAAGAATCTACTCGTTGCGGATATCGCTCGTATGCACAGTGCGTGGCGCGGCCTTTCAAGCTATTTAATTAATCTTGAAGGCGCCTGCCATTCGACGTCACATGCTCGCGGATGTCGCCGGCCATACTCGCCATGTCGGCATCGCTGATCCAGTCGCTTGCTCGACGGCACCGACGAACTCGTCGTCAGGGTAAGCTGCTGCAAGGAGAACCCGGGCCTTACCTTCTGCGGCAGCCCGGGCTGTTATCAATAGGCAGAATCCTTTGGCCAGGTGAACGACGCGCCGATCACTTCACAAATTAAATCGGTCGCGCGGCAACGTCAGCAGTTTCGAGATACCGTGTGGGCCCCGCCCTATTCGGCAGATAGCGGACATGGCGTTCGCGGGCTCAGTTAATGGAATACGGCTAAAGTGGCTTGACACCCGACGGGTAAACTGTGCATTTTTATTATGTCTTGAAGTCTGTGTCCGCAGCGGACCGGCTTGGACCTACCTGCAATCGTGATCCTCCCCGAACGGTGTGCCTGACCGGCCCGCCTCGCGATCGCATATCTCCTCGCCTCGTGGCTCCCGCTCCGGGGCGTTTCTGTCTCCAGGCCTGAGCGGCCCTTCTCTCACAGTACTGCGCTGACTTTGACCCTGCAGCCGTATGGCACGCGGGCTCGTCGTCGTGCGCGCTTTTCCAAGGACATCCCCATCATGACGACGAACGCGCCTGCCTTTCCCACGGCCGGGTTGACCATCCTCGACCAAGCTCCGAGCTCCCTCAAACCCAACCCGCGCAATGCTCGCACCCATTCGAAGAAGCAGATCGCCAAGATCGCCGACAGCATCAGGGCGTTCGGCTTCACCGTGCCGCTCGTCGTCGACGAGACCGGGCTCGTGCTCGCNCACCCATTCGAAGAAGCAGATCGCCAAGATCGCCGACAGCATCAGGGCGTTCGGCTTCACCGTGCCGCTCGTCGTCGACGAGACCGGGCTCGTGCTCGCCGGGCACGGACGCTTGTTGGCAGCAAAGCAGCTCGGCCTGTCCACCGTCCCGACCGTCCGGCTCGATCACCTGAGCGACACGCAGAAGCGCGCCTATGCGATTGCCGACAACAGGATCGCGACCCTCGCCGGTTGGGATCGGGCGACCCTCGCCCTCGAACTCGGCGAACTCGCCATCCACCTGCCCGAGATCGGGCTGGATCTCTCCGTCACCGGCTTCGAGATCGCCGAGCTCGATCTGCTGACGGGGGATCTCGAAGAGGAGCGCCTCGCCTCGCGCGAGGACGAGCAGCATGAGCCGGAAGCACCGGTCTCGCAGCTCGGTGACCTCTGGCAGCTCGGCCCGCACCGGATCCTGTGCGGCAGTGCCTGCAGCCGGGATGACATCGAGCGTCTGATGGGCGGACGAGAGGCCGACATGGTCTTCACCGATCCGCCCTACAACGTCCCCGTCAATGGCCACGTCATGGGCCGCGGCCGGGTCCAGCACCGCGAGTTCGTCATGGGTTCGGGCGAGATGACGGAGGAGGCCTTCACCGCCTTCCTGAGCGAGAGCCTCGGCCATGCCGTCTCGGTCTCGTGTGATGGGGCTCTGCACTACGTCTGCATGGATTGGCGTCACCTACCGGAGCTGCATGCCGCGACCCGACCGCTCTACGGCGAGCAGAAGAACCTCATCGTGTGGAGCAAGACCAATCCGGGGCAGGGCTCGCTCTACCGCTCGCAGCACGAGCTNCGCTCGGTGTTGTATGGCTCCGGCGCGATCATATGGGGCTCTGCACTACGTCTGCATGGATTGGCGTCACCTACCGGAGCTGCATGCCGCGACCCGACCGCTCTACGGCGAGCAGAAGAACCTCATCGTGTGGAGCAAGACCAATCCGGGGCAGGGTTCGCTCTACCGCTCGCAGCACGAGCTCATCGCGCTCTACAAGGTCGGCACGGCGAGCCACACCAACAATGTCGAGCTTGGCCGGCACGGCCGCAACCGTTCGAACGTGTGGACCTATTCCGGGGTCAACACCTTCAAGGGCGCGGGTGATCTGGCGCTGCATCCCACCGTCAAGCCGGTGGCCCTGGTCGTCGATGCGATCAAGGACGTGACGCGCCGCGGTGCGATCGTCCTCGATCCGTTCTCCGGCAGCGGTACGACCCTGCTGGCTGCGGAGAAGACGGNGTCAAGCCGGTGGCCCTGGTCGTCGATGCGATCAAGGACGTGACGCGCCGCGGTGCGATCGTCCTCGATCCGTTCTCCGGCAGCGGTACGACCCTGCTGGCTGCGGAGAAGACGGGACGCGAGGCGAGGGTGCTCGAACTCGACCCGGTCTATGTCGATGTCGCTATCCGGCGCTGGCAGGCCTTCACGGGCCGCGACGCCATTCTCGACGGTACGGACGAGACCTGGGACGAGGTCCGATCGGCGCGTACGGCCCCTGCCCTGCTCGAGGAGGCTGCGTGATGGCTGATGCGACGAACACCACGATGATCAAACCGAAGCGACCCGCCGCGTACGAGGTAGGTTACGGTAAACCGCCGGCCGACCATCGCTTCCGGAAAGGTCAGTCCGGCAATCCTCGCGGCCGGCCCCGGGGTCACTCGGCCCCGCTTGGTAGGCGCGATCTTCTGGACGCGTTCACCCAGGCGGCACGTGAGCCGATTGCTGTCACCAAGGATGGCCGCACGATCCGGACCACTCAGATCGAGGCGCTTGCCCAGCAGCTCACCCGGAAGGCACTGCAGGGCCAAGGATGGCCGCACGATCCGGACCACTCAGATCGAGGCGCTTGCCCAGCAGCTCACCCGGAAGGCACTGCAGGGCGACATGAAAGCCGCCAAGCTCCTCTTCGATACCATCAAGGCCCTGGCACCGGCGACCGAGTTCGATGGGATGTCGCCCGAGGAACGGCTGGCGGCCCTGGACGATCGTCCGAAGCTCCACCCTGGCATTGAAGTCCGGTTCGTCGATGCTGGCGATATGCGCTCAAGGCTCGGAGCGAACTTAGCCCCCTCCCCTGATGCCTCATAATCCCATGCAGCCGGAGAGCCTCATGGCTCTCCGGCCCTTTTTGCATTGGCCCGGACGCGATCCCTGATCCNCTTAGCCCCCTCCCCTGATGCCTCATAATCCCATGCAGCCGGAGAGCCTCATGGCTCTCCGGCCCTTTTTGCATTGGCCCGGACGCGATCCCTGATCCCACCGATCGGCTTGCCTGTTTCGACGACACGCGTCCCTGTTTGGCTGAGACCAATTCCCTGTTCCGCTGCGCAGGGAATTTCTCCTTAAGTCATTGCCTTGGCTGCTGTATTACCGGGCCAAACAGAGCCTGGGAGCTGCACCGCGCCGTTTTCCCTGTTGTTTTCCCTGTTAGCAGGGAAACGGCGCCAGAGACCGGTTCCGATTGGGTGGGTGCCCCACCACTCACTCCCCACGAACGAAGGACGTTCGCGTTTGGCGGGAGACGTGCGGCGTCTCAAGGGCATAGCGAAAAGCTGCTGTTTTGAGGCCTTTTCTCCTGGGCGGTGCTGCGGCCCCGATTCTGGGCGGTTTTGGCCGGTTTCTCGCCTGCCGCCGGTGCAGCTTCCGCAACATTTCTGCTCGCTGTGCTGGAGACTGGTTCGCATGCCGACGGAGCCCTGGTTCGTTGGCGGCCGTGCACTGGTGTGTGAGCGATCCCAGTCACTTCGGACTGGACTTGTGCTGCGAACGGAGCGGAACTGTCAGCGTCCTTGAGGCCGCCGACGCGGTGCGCCCTCGACCCCCTGCCGATCCTTCGCGATCCGCGGGGTTGCGCTGGTGGCAGCAGACCCGCTGCCTCACTATCGCAAGGCCCACCTTCATGATCGACGAAACCCACCACGCGCTGCTGAAGACAGCCGCCGAATCCCCTGACCAACTGATCGCCCGTCCGGTCGGGCTGAACACCAGAGCCGCCAAGGCGCTGTTCGCCAAGCTCCGCAAGACCGCGCTGGCGGTCGAGGTCGTCGTCATCGAGGACGAGCCACACTGGCACAGTGATGAGCGCGGTCCGATCGGGCTGCGCCTCACGTCAGCCGGTCGGGAAAGTCTTGGCTTCAGGCCCGACGTAAGCAGCCCCGCCGCCTCGCCGCCGGTTGCGGATGCCACATTGGGGGGAGCCGAGACAAAGCCGCGATCCGGGACGAAGCAGGCGCTGATCATCGCGATGCTATGGCGTGACGAGGGAGCCACGCTCGCCGACCTGATGGCCGCCACCGGCTGGCTAGCCCATTCGACGCGCGCCGCCCTGACCGGCCTGCGCAAGCGAGGGATGATCCCCACGAAGGGATGCGATGCCGAGGGTCGGACCGTCTATCGCCTGACCGACGATGCCGCGACTGAGGCCCGGTGATGGCCGCCGTGATCAGCCCCGAGCTCAAGCGCGAGATCGAGGCGCTTGCCTTCCTCGATCTGGGCGACCTGCGCATCCGCTGGCGGCAGCATCTGCGAACGGCCCCTCCCCCGCATCTGTCCCGCACCCTGATGGTGCGGCTTCTCGCCTACCGTATCCAGGCCAAGGCGCTGGGCGATCTCGATCGCGACAGCGCCCGACTGCTCGATCGGATCGCGAAAGAGCGCCTGCGCCGCCGCGCCGCCGACGAGCGGGCGGCCAAGCCGAAGGCACCGCCCATCGTCCCGCCGATCCCGGTTCCGGGGCTTCGGCCCGGCACGCTGCTGGTGCGGGAGTTCGGCGGCGAGGTTCACACCGTCACCGTGGTGGCCGGTGGATTTGTCTGGAAGACGACGACCTATGCCAGCCTGTCGGAGGTGGCTCGTGCGATTACTGGCACCCGCTGGAACGGACCCCGCTTCTTCGGCCTGCGGGACAAGGTGCCCACCAGAGCTCCAAGCGGCGCTTGCGAGGCATCGATAGCTATGACGTTGGGAGGGATCGCGTGATGGCTTATCCGTCCAAGCCGTCGCATCCCAAGACCTCGCCTTCGAAGGCCCAGGCCCCCAAGGTCCTGCGCTGTGCGATCTACACCCGCAAATCCACCGAGCACGGTCTCGATCAGGCCTTCAACTCCCTCGACAACCAGCGCGAGGCCGCCGAGGCCTACATCAAGAGCCAGGCCCATGAAGGCTGGCGCCTGCTGCCAGACGCCTACGACGATGGCGGTGTCTCGGGCGGCAGCCTCGAGCGTCCGGCCCTGCAGCGGCTCCTCGCCGAGGTCGAGGCGGGACGCGTCGATGTGGTGGTGGTCTACAAGGTCGATCGGCTCACCCGCGCCCTCTCGGACTTTGCCAAGCTCGTCGAGCTGTTCGACGCGCACGGCGTCTCCTTCGTCTCGGTGACCCAGGCCTTCAACACCACCAACAGCATGGGGCGGCTGACGCTCAACGTCCTGTTGTCGTTCGCTCAGTTCGAGCGCGAGGTCACGGCCGAGCGCATCCGCGACAAGATCGCGGCCTCGAAGCGCAAAGGCATGCGCATGGGCGGACCCGTGCCGTTGGGCTATCGCGTCCACGACAAGAAGCTGGTCCCCTGCCCCGACGAGGCGGATCAGGTAAGGACGATCTTCGAACGCTACCTCGCGCTCGGCTGCCTGAACGGATTGGCGGCCGATTTGCAGGACCGGGTCATCCTGACCAAGCGATCCCCGCGCCGGGATGGCACGATCCGAGGCGGCATTCCCTTCACCAAAGGCCCGCTGGCCTATCTCCTGCGCAACCGGGTCTATATCGGCGAGGTGATCCACAAGGACCGGCACTATCCCGGAGAGCACGAGGGCATCGTCCCACGCGAGTTGTTCGATGCGGTCCAGGCGGCGCTGAGCGAGAAGGCGCAGGCGCAAGGTTCCGCCCGGGGCAACACCGGCTCATGGCTGACGGGGCTGCTCTACGATGACCGCGGCAATCGGATGACGCCAAGCTCGGCCAGGAAGGGGGCGCTCCACTACCGCTACTACGTCTCACGTGCGCTCGAGACGGGACAGCGCAGCGAGGCGGGTTCGGTCTCGCGGGTGTCGGCACCGGAGATCGAGCAAGCGGTGCGGGAAGCCCTTCAAGCGCCCTCCGCTGACCTCCTCTTCCCGATCGATGAGACGCAGCTGCTCGCCCAGGTCGGCCGCATCGTCGTTCACCCGAGCTCCCTCACGATCAGCTTCGTTGAGCCGGACGAGGCTGAGCACGATGACAGGGCTTGCGGAGCAGGAAGCATAGAGCCCTCCCCGCTCAACGTTCCCTGGTCAGCCCGACCGAGCCGTCGTCGGCGCCAGATCATCCGCGCTGACGGCGACGAGGGGGCCGCGACGGTGCAGCCGATGCGGGTTGAGACCCGAGCCCGTCTCGTCGACGGGATCGCCAAGGCGCGCTTCTGGCTCGATGATCTTGTCAACGGCCGTGTCGCCGACACCCATGCCATCGCCGTAACGGAAGGCTGCAGCGAGCGCTCGGTGCGCATGACCCTCAACCTCGCCTTCCTCGCCCCATCCGTCATACAGGCGGCAATCGCCGGCACATTGCCGGAGCGGTCCGGCATCTCCACGCTCATGAACGCGCCAATTGTCTGGAGCGAGCACTCTGATGCTCGCAGCACCAACGCAGCGTGATGGAGCATTTGCTGCGTTTCACTGATTGACCATGCCGTCCTAACAAACAGAAGTTCGTCAAGCAGCAATTTCGTCTGCAATGTGCCATAAGCGGAAGTTGGCTGTCTGCCTGGAACGGACATGCTGCTTTCGAGCCAACGTTAGCGTTGATGCCAATATCTGAGTTTGTCCAAACCGATCGTTCATCGATGGGCTTTGTCTCGGTTGATACCCATCAGGGCGCCGTATACTGACTCGATCGGATTCTTCGACGCGAACCTCAGATTTTGACACACGTGGAGAGTCTCAAACTGCGGCGTTCGTTATTTGAAAGATACTAGCTCATCCGGCCGACGAATGAGACTACTACGATTGAGACAGCCTTGAACGATGGGATCAGCGAACATCTGACGGTACGTCCGGCCGTACGTCTCGAGTGAAACCGTTCCGGTTCGGCATCTGAACCTTCGGCAGGGAGTCGTGGTCCAACACGGAATCGTCGGGCAGAATGCCGTTGAGGTTCAAGATGTAGGCACTGAGCGCGTAGGTCTCGTTGGCGCTCAGGGATTGCGGCGCATCGAAGGGCATGGCCCGGCGGATGTAGTGGAACAGGGTGGTGGCATAGGGCCAGTAGCTCCCCACCGTCCGGACCGGCTTTGCCGTCGCGAGGCTGCCCTGCCCGCCAACCAGGGCGTCGGCCGACGCACCCTCGCCGCGCGCGCCGTGGCAGGCCGCACAGCGCGTGCCGAACAGGGCCGCGCCGTCACGGACGCTGCCGTGCCCCGGAGGCAGGCCCCGGCCATCGGCACGCACGTCAATGTCCCAGTCGGCCAAGATCTGCGGGCTCGCCGGTTGGCCGATCCCGAGGCGGGCGGTCGCCGCGTGCAGCGGCGAGGCCGGACCGTCGGGATCTGCGAGAGCCGCGCCGGTCAGCATGAGGCCGGCGAGTGCTCCGAACAGGTTAGCCCGCATGGCTCACGCCTCCATCGGCAGCGACTGCCCAGCCGAACATCGCGTTGTTGTGGTAGAAGGACTGCGTTCCGCGCACCGAGACCAGCGTCGCGCGGGCAGGCTGGACATAGCCCGTCTGGTCGGTCGCGCGGCTCAGGATTTGCGCCGGCCCCCCATCCCAACGCCAGGGCAGAGCTGGCGCGCTGATCCGTCCATCGACGGGAGCGAACTGCAGGCGGTTGGCGCAGACGCGCAGATAGTCTGCGCTGTAGGGACGGCCCTGCGGGCGCTGCACGCCGGCGCGCAGGAGAAGGTGGACCAAGCTCTGCCAGAGCAGGCCACGCGTTCGGAGAGCGTCCAGGCCGTGCAGGTGGGCTCTCAGGACACGCTGGAAGGGAACGCGTTCGACCCGCCGGTGAGGGCTCTCGCGATCACTTCGGCCCATGCTCGTGGGTCGGCATCGCTCATAGCCTGAAGCTTAGCGTTAAAGTCTTGTCACCTATCCAATCCGAACCGAACAATTGCGAGCATCTTGAAACGGGTCGGAAAGGATCCTAGAGGCTTCAAGGTGTTCTCTTCACCCCTGTGCGCATACGGTGCGGCTCTATAGCTGGTTGTTTAGGAAGGCTCTCGCGCCGGCACTTTGGGCACGGTTCAGCTCTGTGTGGCGTTGGCGGGGGCTAATGATGCGGGGCCTCGATCAGCGGACGGGTGAGCTGTTCTGGTATGTGAATTCGGAGGCCAGGGTGCGGTGCGATCACTCGCTGAACGCGATCCACACCACTGTGCACGACGCTCTTGCGGCCCTGGGAGGCAAGTTTGCGCCGTTCTATGTCCGGATCTGATGGCCCTCTATCCAGCCGGAGAAGCTCCTGCGGGCTATGCTGCTCAGGCTTTTTTTCGGTGCGATCTGAACACCAGCTGACAGAACGGCTCGACTACGATGTGCTGTTCCAACGAACTGCCGATGATCAGTTCGCGTGGGAACCGACAATACCCTTATACAGACGCTCGCCTACTACGCCTCAGTTGCATGCTCCGCCTCCAGAGGCATAATCGCCGAAGCAAAAATCAACTTATAATTGCATTTTGCCGTTCTCGATCTATAACGATCAATCTTCCAGCGCCGAACTTTTCACGCGGCGAGATTCACTTTACATCTGATCGGAGATGGGGCTGCGTTCAAACCACCAAGCTAAGCTCGTAGCGCTAGATCTAGTCCGGCGTCGATCGTCAGACAGCGGCGACCGCATGGCGTTGGCCGTCGCAGGCGCACAGGTCTCTGGTCCGCCAGCGCACGCAGATCGGCAACGCGATCCGCGCTCACATGACGGAGTTCGGTGTCATCGCAGCCAAGGGCGCGCAGAATGTCGATCGGCTNTCTGGTCCGCCAGCGCACGCAGATCGGCAACGCGATCCGCGCTCACATGACGGAGTTCGGTGTCATCGCAGCCAAGGGCGCGCAGAATGTCGATCGGCTGCGAACGCAACTGCACCAACTACCGGAAGCGGCCCGATTGCCCGTCAACCTGCTCTTCGAGCAGTTGGTCGACACCGATACGCGGATCGAGCGGTTGACGGACGAGATCGAAGCGACCCACGCCCAAAGTGAGACGAGCCAGCGTCTGGCGACGATCCCGGGCGTCGGCAAGCTTTCGGCGACGATCATCGCAGCGACGACGCCGGACGTCGGCAACTTCGACTGCGCGAGGGACTATGCCGCCTGGCTCGGCCTGACCCCCAAGCCGCACTCCACCGGCGGTAAACAGAGGRTCGGGCGGATCTCRAAGATGGGTAACCGGTATATTCGGCGGCTGCTCTATCTGGGCGCCATGTCGCAGATCATGGTGAGATCCAGGTGCGGTCCGAGACAGGACTGGCTGTCCGACCTGCTGGCCAGAAAGAAGACGAAAGTCGCCGCCATCGCGTTGGCACATCGCATGGCAAGAACGATCTTCGCTGTCCTCAGGGACGGCTCACGCTACCAGCCGCAGGCGACCACCGCCTGAACGGCTAAACGAACGGTCAGGGCGACGTGAGGTGATGGCGAACAAACGGAGAGGAAGAACCAGGACACCCCGATCAATCCGAAGCGCTTCAAGCGCGCTCGATTGAATGGGACCTGTTCTCCAAGCGGACTTCATCAGGGCGCGCAGCGATCCCGCTGCAGATCAGACGCCGTATACATGGCCGCAACCGACCAGTTCACCCGAACCGATCCGACATCCTTGACCCGCAGGAGTCATCCATACACGG
>NZ_LMMP01000020.1 GCF_001422815.1 Methylobacterium sp. Leaf91
TGATCGGGCGGCGCCTGCCCGCGGGCGCGGTCCATCAGTACATGCCCCTCGACGCGCCGCGCTGGATCGAACGGTTCCTCGATCACTGGCAACCGGACTTGGCGCTGGTGGCGGAATCGGAGATCTGGCCGAACACCGTCATCGCCCTGCACCGGCGCGGCATCCCGCTGCTCCTCGTCAACGGCCGCATGTCGGAGCGGTCGTTCAAGGGCTGGGTTCGCTCGCCGCGCACCGCCGAAGCCCTGCTCTCGCGCATCGCCATCTGCCTCGCGCAGACCAGGGACGATGCTGAGCGTTTCGAAAGGCTCGGCGCACCGCGCGTGAGCATCGCCGGCAACCTAAAATACGATTCGGCCGTGCCCCCTGCAGACGATCAGCAGCTCGCCTATCTGCGCGACGTCATCGGCGACCGTCCGGTCTGGGTCGCGGCCAGCACGCATCCTGGCGAGGATGCCACGATCGCCGAAGCTCACGCCGCCTTGCAGGAGAGAGTGCCGAATCTTCTTACCGTGGTGGTGCCGCGTCACCCCCAGCGCGGCGAGGACGTGGCGGCGTGCGCCTCCGCCCTCGGGCTTAGAAGCACACTTCGCTCCCGCGGCGGTCGCCCCCACGGCAACGTCGACGTCTATGTCGCCGATACGCTCGGGGAATTGGGTCTGTTTTATCGCCTCGCGCCGCTGGTCTTCCTTGGAGGTTCCATGACGCAACGCGGCGGCCAGAATCCGATCGAACCGACCCGTCTCGATGCGGCGATCCTGCATGGGCCGAACGTGCAGAACTTCGCACAGGTCTACCACGCCCTGGACGAGGCCGGCGGGGCCCTGATGGTGGCGGATGCCGGGGAGTTGGCAGCGGCTGTCGGCGCACTCCTCCTCGACCCCCGACGGTCCCGCGCCATGGCCGATGCCGGAAACGCCGCCTTGCGTCCGTTCGAAGGGGCGGTGGAGCGCACCCTTGCGATCCTCGATCCATTCATCGCCCAGATGAAACTCTCCGCCCTGATCGCCTCCTAATGCGAGCCCCGGTTTTCTGGGACTTGCCCGGCCATCCCCTCGGCCGATTGCTGGCGCCGCTCGGGGAAATCTACGGATCGCGCGTCGCCGCCCGCATGGACCGCGCCGGCAACAAGGCGGCCTGCCCCGTCATCTGCGTCGGCAACTTCACCCTCGGTGGCGCGGGCAAGACCCCGACCGCTTTCGCCCTGGCAGCGATGCTGCGGAAGATCGGCCTGGAGCCCGCCTTCCTTACCCGCGGCTACGGCGGACGTCTGACCGGGCCGATCGCCGTCGATCCCTCTCGGCATGGATCGGCGGATGTCGGCGACGAGCCGCTCCTGCTAGCCCGCAGCGCTTTAACGATCCTGGCCCGCGACCGGCCTGCCGGGGTGGAACTCTGCCGCGCGCTCGGTGCCGGCGTGGTGGTGATGGATGACGGGCTCCAGAATCCAAGCCTCGCCAAGGACCTTTCCCTCGCCGTGGTCGACGCCGTCAGCGGAATCGGCAACGGCCTCGCTTTTCCGGCAGGTCCTCTCCGCGCACCGCTCTCGCGCCAATGGCGTCACCTCCACGGCCTCGTCGTTATCGGCGATGGTGGCCGGGGCGAGGACCTCTCGACGGAGGCGGCGTCGCGAGGCTTGCCGGTCCATCGGGCCAAGCTGGTCCCGACAGTGCCGGCTGCGGTTGCGGGAAAGCCCGTGCTCGCCTTCGCCGGGATCGGGCGGCCGCGGAAATTCTTCGATACGCTGACGGAGGCCGGAGCGACCCTAGTCGAGACCCGGTCCTTCCCGGATCACCACCCCTATCGCGCCGCGGATGTCGCCGGCCTCGCGGCTTGGGCCCAGGCTTTGGGCGCGATGCTGGTAACGACGGAGAAGGACATGGTGCGCCTGCCCGCGGATTTCGCCGCGGGGGTGACGGCGCTCGGTGTGACCCTTCGGTTCGTCGACGAGAGCCTACTGCTTGCGCAGGTGAGCCGCGTCGTCGAGACGTTCAGCCCGCCGAACGACCGAGTTCGGCCAGACGCTTCATTACCGCTTCGGGCGTGATGTAGGCCTCCTGGAGCTCGGCACTCCAGTAACGAAGATTGTCGAGGGCGATCGGCTCGCCGGTGACCGCGCAGCGCACGAAGCTTCCGGGCTTGACGACGCGCATGGTGCCGTCGCCGTACTCCACCGTCGCCTCGCCGGAGGCCTTGCGTTCGAACCGACCCAGCATGTCTCGCCCGCTTCTCAACTGCGACCATCGAATGAGCGTTCTAGGATCGCGCCGACGCCGTGTCGATGGCGCTTGATGACGTCCGATGGCGCTCGACAGGCCGGTCGCGTTCCTGTTCTAACAGCCGTCGAATCCTCCTACCGGACCCCATGCGATGGCGGACACGATCGACGCGGATCTCGCTGCTCTGTTCGATGCCGCCGGCGCGGCGAAAGCCCGCGCTTACGCGCCTTATTCGAACTTTCCCGTCGGCGCCGCCCTGAGGGACGAGCACGGCCGCCTGCATGCCGGATGCAACGTGGAGAACGCGGCCTATCCCGTCGGCACCTGCGCCGAGGCGGGCGCCATCGCCGCGATGATCGCGGCCGGCGGACGCGCCATCGCCACCATCCTCATCACAGGCAACGGCCCAATTCTGGTGACGCCATGCGGCGCCTGCCGCCAGCGCATCAGGGAGTTCGCGGAGCCCGGAACGCCGATCCACATCGCCGGCCCGGAGGGTATCCGGCACAGCTTCACCCTGGAGGCACTACTCCCTCAGTCTTTCGGGCCGGACAATCTGCACCGTACCAAGCCGTGCGCCGATGTCTGACACAGCCATCTCCCTCGCCGCCGACACGGTGCGTCGCCACGGTTTCGGCGGGCCCTACGATGCCGCCATCGTCACCGGCACGGGCCTCGGGCTGGTCGCCGGCAAGCTCGAAGACAGCATCTCCCTCGCCTATTCGGGGATTCCAGGCTTTCCCTCCCCTGGCGTGACCGGTCACGGCGGCACCCTCCATGCTGGGCGCCTCTCCGGGCGACGGGTGCTGGTTTTCGAAGGACGGAGCCACGCCTACGAAACCGGCAACGCCGCCGTCATGAAGGTGCCTCTGGGGGTCGCAAAGGCGCTTGGCGTCCCGCTCCTACTCCTCACCAATGCGGCTGGATCGTTGATGGCGCAGGCGGGCCCGGGCAGCCTTGTGGCTGTCGCAGACCACATCAATTTGTCGGGCCTCAATCCGCTGATCGGCGAGACGGGTGATGGTCGTTTTGTCCCCCTTGTCGGCGCCTATGATTCGGCTGCGCGCGAAACCCTCCACGAGGCGGCAAGGGAATGCGGGATTCCCTTGCATCACGGAGTCTATGCATGGTTCTCGGGGCCAAGCTTCGAGACTCCGGCCGAGATCCGTATGGCGGGGCGCCTCGGCGCCGATCTGGTGGGCATGTCGACAGTTCCGGAGGTGATCCTCGCCCGCTTCTTCGGCCTGCGGGTCGCGGCCATCTCGGTGGTTACGAACCTTGCCGCCGGGATCGGAGACGGCGATCCGCACCACGACGAGACCAAGCGCGCGGCCGCCGCTGCCGCGTTCGACCTCGCCCGTCTCATCGACGCGTTCGTCGCACGGCTGTAGGAAAGAGCATGAGCGACGATCCCCATCATTCCGAAACCGCCGTTGCCCGACGCGCGCTACCCCTTCTCGATCTAACCGATCTCGGCGATTCTTGTTCGGATCAGGCCATAGCGACGCTTTGCGGCAAGGCCCGGGCAAGCCGTGTCGCCGCAGTCTGCGTCTGGCCCCAGCATATCGGGCGCTGCGTCGAGTTGCTGGCCGGGACTCCGGTGCGTATCGCCACGGTGATCAACTTCCCCGCCGGAGGCACGGATATCGAGCGGGCGGTGGAGGATACCGCCGAGGCGCTGCATGACGGCGCGCATGAGATCGATCTCGTCCTACCCTATCGGGCGTACCTTGCCGGTGACACGAGGACTACGGCAGGGATGATTGAGGCCGTGCGGGAGATTGCAGGGCGCTCCATTCTCAAAGTGATCCTCGAATCCGGAGCGATGCCGGGGATCGGCCAAGTCACCGAGGCAAGCCGCCTCGCCATCGCCGCGGGGGCGGATTTCCTCAAGACCTCAACGGGCAAGAGCGTCATCTCGGCAACGCCGGAGGCCGCGGAGGCGATGCTCGCCGCCATCCGGGACAGTGATCGCCCTGTCGGATTTAAGGTCTCGGGCGGATTGCGAACCGTGGCCGATGCCGCTCTGTATCTCGCCATCGCCGACCGGATCATGGGGCCGGGCTGGGTCGAGCCGCAGACTTTCCGCATTGGGGCGAGCAGCCTACATGACGCGCTGACTGCGAGCCTCGGAGGCCACGCTTGATGCTGCCGCAGGAGCTGATCCGGGCCAAGCGGGATGGACGCATTCTCGCTGATGCCGAGATCGCCGACTTCATCTCCGGTCTCACCGATGGGCGGGTGACCGAGGGGCAGGCCGCCGCCTTCGCCATGGCCGTGTTTTTCCGTGGCCTGTCACTGGCCGAGCGCGTGGCCCTAACGCGGGCGATGACTCATTCGGGCTCAGTGCTGGATTGGGATTTGCCCGGCCCGGTGCTCGACAAGCACTCCACCGGCGGCGTCGGCGATACGGTCAGCCTCGCTCTGGCACCCATGGTGGCTGCCTGCGGTGGTTACGTACCGATGATCTCCGGCCGCGGCCTGGGCCATACCGGCGGCACCCTTGATAAGCTCGCGAGCATTCCCGGCTACGACGCGACACCCGGCCTCGATCGTTTCCGCAGCGTCACCCGCTCCGTCGGTTGCGCCATCATCGGACAGACGGCCGACCTGGCTCCAGCGGACCGGCGGCTCTACGCCATCCGCGACGTCACCGGCACGGTGGAATCCCTCGACCTGATTACGGCATCGATCCTGTCGAAGAAGCTCGCGGCCGGGCTCGACGGTCTCGTGATGGATGTGAAGACGGGCTCCGGAGCGTTCATGGCGGAGACGAAGGAGGCACAGGCTCTCGCGGAAAGCATCGTTACCGTCGCCAAGGGCGCTGGGCTGAAAACCGTCGCGCTTATCACTAACATGGACGCTCCCCTGGCCTCCTCCGCCGGCAACGCCCTCGAAGTCTCCTATGCGGTGGATTACCTCGCCGGTCGCTCCTGTGAACCAGCCTTCCATGCCGTAACCGTGGCGCTCTGTGCCGAGATGCTGATGCTGGGCGGCCTTGCCAAGGACTTCGACGACGCATCCCGCAGGGTCGAGCAGGCACGCGACTCCGGACGGGCGCTCGAAATCTTCGGACGGATGCTGGCTGAGTTGGGGGGACCTGCGGATTTCATTGAAAAAACCGACCAATATTGCTCCGTCGCACCGGTGATCCGCCGGGTGAAGATGACCACGACCGGTACAGTCGCTCGGGTAGAGACTCGCAAACTCGGGCTTGCCGTCATTTCACTCGGCGGCGGCCGTACCCGGCCACAAGACGATATCGATCCGGCAGTCGGCTTCTCATCACTCGCCCGCCCAGGAGATACAGCTGATCTCCTCGGCATCATTCATGCGCGGACAGAAGCCCATGCCGATGCCGCTGAAGTAGCCCTCCGTGCTGCCTACCGGATCGCCCCCGATGCCCCTCAACCGCCTCCGGACATTGCCCAACGCATCGCTTGAGGAGCACGACAGCTGGCGTTGAAAGAGGAACGGCCCGCGCCGTTTAAGTTCAAGAACTGGCCGGCCTCGCCAGAGAACGCGGGTGTCGTGAATGGCACCGATGCCCATGCCGAAGGCGAGGTTCTTTAAGCCCTGGAAAGGGATGGATTGGTCCTATGGGAAACCAAGAAGAAGCCCCAGCGGATGAACCCGCTGGGGCTTTTTTTACTAGAAGCGATAGTAACCGCCGTGGCGATGCCCGTGATGGTGATGGTGGCCCCAACCGTGATGGCGCGGGCGCCATCCATGATGACCATGACCGCCCCAGCCGTGCCCACGGTGCCCGCCCCAGCCATGGCGATGATGTCCACCCCAGCCATGGTGCCTACGATGGTGATGGTGATGGTGCCCACCCCAACCGTACTGAACAGGAACGATACCGGCCTGTGCCGGATCGGCCAAGGCTACGGAAGGGGAAAGGGGTGCTGCCTGAACGATGCCCGGTGACATGCCAACAACGCCGACGGCGAGGGCCGCAGCGGCAAACCAACCTCTCATCCGGTGTGCGAATGCGCGAAACGCCATGTCAGCCTCCGTCGATTGCTACGCCAGGACGATCCCGGCGCTGTAGCCAGACCGTAGGAGCAATGGGCTGAACCGTGGATGAGCCGGCTCTTCAGCCAACGTTCGGCAGCAATGACTCAGGGACGGCGGTAAACCCAGACCCGTGCTGGCGGAAGGTTGAGCCAAACACGGCTCGAGCGGCTGGCTGTATAGCTCCCGGCATCGCAGCGTTCGGGGATCGGCGGCACCACCGCATAGGTGAACTGCACGAAGGGCGAACCCGGATGCATCATCGTATGCGCGGCATTGAGAAGATCGAGACGTTGCTCGAGAGGTTTGGTGAACAGCGGCAGGCTGGAGACGGTTGCAGCGGCCTTTGAAGTGAGCAACTCACCGATCGTCTGTTTCATGTTGTAGGCGTCGCCGCGCAGGATCGTAGCGCGAGGAAAACGTTTCTGCAGCAATTTGCAGAAATCCGGATTGTACTCCACGAGCACGAGACGTTCTTGCTCGATGCCCCGGCGGATGAGTGCCTCGGTCACCGGACCGGTACCGGGTCCGAGTTCGATCACGGGGCCCGGCGTACGAGGATCGACATAGGATGCCATCATCCGCGCGAGCATCTTGCCCGACGGCGTCACCGAACCGGTAACGAGCGGCCTCTCGAACCAAGAGCGCAGGAAGCGAGCTTCATCCTCCAGCGGCTCCCGCCGTTCACGGACAGAACCGGTAGCGGCGTAGGCTTTGGCGCTGGGTCGGCGTAGCGGCAACAAGATCCACTATCCTCAGATCACGCGTGGGAGGCTAAGGCTAGACGACAAAAGAGCGATGTCCGTCAAGACACAAGCCTCGTATCACCAGGGAGGGCGGAGCGTGCTCGCGGCGCCGATGCAACACCGCCACAGCTACAACGGCAAAGAGCCGGTTTCGATCCGCCGTCGCGGATGAGGACGGCCGTCACGAGCGGGCTGCCCCGCTGAGACCGTCGAAGAAGTCCCGCACCTTCGAAAAGAAGCCTGCGCTCTCAGGGTGGTTCTCTTCGGAGGCCGTACTATTAAATTCTTGGAGGAGCTCGCGCTGGCGCTTCGATAGGTTCTGCGGGGTCTCTACGAAGACCTGAATATAAAGATCGCCGACATCCCGCGACCGCAGGACCGGCATGCCACGACCCTTTATGCGAAACTGCTTGGCGGTCTGTGTCCCCGCGGGGATGCGGACTTCCGTCTGCGAACCATCGATGACCGGCACAGTGATTTCGCCCGACAAGGCGGCTGTCACCATGGAGATCGGGACGCGACAGAAAAGATCGGCACCATCGCGCTGGAAGAAGGTATGCGGTTTGATCGACAGGAAGACGTAGAGATCGCCTGCCGGCCCACCTCGCAGTCCCGTCTCGCCCTCTCCAGCCAGACGGATGCGCAGACCGTCATCCACGCCCGCCGGGACGTTGATGGACAGTGTGCGTTCCCGCGTGACGCGCCCCGCGCCGGAGCAATTACCGCACGGATTATCGATGATCTCTCCGCGCCCGTGACAAGCCGGGCAGGTACGCTCAATGGCAAAGAACCCTTGGGCAGCCCGCACGCGGCCGTAGCCGCCGCAGGTCTGGCAGGGCTTCGGCTTGGACCCGGCCTTCGCACCGCTGCCGGAGCAAACTTCGCAGGTTACGGCCGTTGCCATCGTGATGGTTTCGGTCTTGCCGGCGAACGCATCCTCAAGAGAGATCTCTAGATTGTAGCGCAGGTCTGCGCCGCGCTCACGGGTCGCGCCACCGCGACCGCCTCGCGCGCCCCCGGCTGCTGCCCCCCCTCGACCATCACCGAAGAAATTATCGAAAATGTCCGACATGAAGTCGCCGAACTCGTTTCCAAATCCGGGGCCACCCGCTCCCCCCTGCTGGAAGGCAGCATGACCGAAACGATCGTAGGCCGCGCGCTTCTGCCCATCGGTGAGCGTCTGGTAGGCCTCGTTGATTTCCTTGAATTTGAGCTCTGCTTCCGCATTCCCCGGATTACGATCCGGGTGGTAGGTCATCGCCAGCTTGCGGAAGGCGACCTTCATCTCGCCGTCGGTCGCGGTCTTTGAGACCCCAAGAATCTCGTAGTAGTCCCGCTTCGACATTCCCCGTCCTCAAAAGTCCCCGGCGGATCTCACCCATCGTCGCGGGAATCACGCCATTGTCGATAACCAGACGTGATGCGGGGCCGGATCACTCCGGCCCCGCATGCAGCGTGCGCCTTATGCCCGCTTCTTCTGGTCCTTGTCATCGACTTCCTGGAAGTCGGCGTCGATGACATCGTCTTTCTTAGTCTCCTCACCGGCAGCGGCATCCGCCCCGCCTTCCGGCGTTTGGCTGGCGGCGTACATCGCCTCACCGAGCTTCATGGAAGCTTGCATCAGATCCGTGGTGCGGGACTTGATGACCTCGGCATCATCACCCTCGAGGGCCGTGCGAAGGGCAGTCATAGCGGTCTCGATGGCGCCCTTGTCGTCGGCCGAGACCTTGTCGCCATACTCCTTCACCGACTTCTCGGTGGCGTGGATCAGGCTTTCGCCCTGGTTCTTCACCTCGACCAACTCACGCCGCTTCTTATCCGCCTCGGCATTGGCCTCGGCATCCTTCACCATCCGGTCGATATCGGCATCCGAGAGTCCACCCGAGGCCTGGATACGGATCTGGTGCTCCTTGTTCGTCGCCTTATCCTTGGCCGTCACGTTGACGATGCCGTTGGCGTCGATGTCGAAGGTCACCTCGATCTGCGGCATGCCGCGCGGGGCCGGCGGGATGCCCATCAGGTCGAACTGGCCGAGCATCTTGTTGTCGGCCGCCATCTCGCGCTCACCCTGGAAGACCCGGATGGTGACAGCGTTCTGGTTGTCCTCGGCCGTCGAGAAAGTCTGTGACTTCTTCGTCGGGATCGTGGTGTTGCGGTCGATCAGGCGAGTGAACACGCCACCAAGTGTCTCGATGCCAAGCGACAGCGGGGTCACGTCGAGGAGCAGCACGTCCTTGACGTCGCCCTGCAGCACGCCGGCCTGAACCGCCGCACCGATGGCCACGACCTCATCCGGATTGACACCCTTGTGGGGCTCCTTACCGAAGAAGGACTTCACCACTTCCTGGATCTTCGGCATGCGGATCATGCCGCCAACCAGAACCACCTCGTCGATCTCGGAGGCCGAGACGCCGGCATCCTTGAGCGCCTTGCGACAGGGCTCGATCGTGCGCTGGACGAGGTCGTCGACCAGGGACTCGAACTTGGCGCGGCTGAGCTTCAGCGCGAGGTGCTTAGGCCCCGTGGCGTCGGCCGTGATGTAGGGCAGGTTGATCTCGGTCTGAGTAGCCGAAGACAGCTCGATCTTCGCTTTCTCAGCGGCCTCCTTGAGGCGCTGAAGGGCGAGCTTGTCCTTCGTCAGATCGATGCCCTGCTCCTTTTTGAACTCGGAGGTCAGGTACTCGACGACTCGGTTATCGAAATCCTCGCCGCCGAGGAAGGTATCGCCGTTCGTGGACTTCACCTCGAACACACCGTCACCGATCTCGAGGATCGACACATCGAACGTGCCGCCACCGAGATCATAAACTGCGATCGTGCCGGTCTTCTTCTTATCGAGGCCGTAGGCCAGGGCGGCCGCTGTCGGCTCGTTGATGATGCGCAGGACTTCGAGGCCGGCGATCTTGCCGGCATCCTTGGTCGCCTGACGCTGTGCATCGTTGAAATAGGCGGGGACCGTGATGACGGCCTGCGTCACCGGCTGACCGAGGTGTGCCTCAGCAGTCTCCTTCATCTTCTGAAGCGTGAAAGCCGAGATCTGCGAGGGAGAATACTTCTTGCCGTCGGCCTCGACCCAGGCATCGCCATTGTCGCCGCGGACGATCTTGTAGGGCACGAGACCCTTGTCCTTCTGCGTCATCGGGTCGTCGTAGGTACGGCCCACGAGACGCTTGATGGCGAAGAACGTGTGTTCCGGATTGGTGACGGCCTGACGCTTGGCCGGTTGGCCGACGAGACGCTCGCCGTCGTCGAGGAAGGCGACGATCGACGGCGTGGTGCGCGCGCCTTCCGCGTTTTCGATGACCTTGGGCTGCGTGCCTTCCATGACGGCCACGCAGGAATTGGTGGTGCCCAGATCGATGCCGATTACTTTACCCATGGCGGGATCCCTCTCATGTCATTTGGTCAAGCAGACCGCCGAGCCCCGAAGCGGCCCGGCCCATGGCGGTGAAGAACGAAAGATTGTGAGAGCGGAATTCGAACCAGCCAGAGCGCCTAAAACGCGCCAATCCAGGTCTTAATCCCGCGTCCCGCCGGATATAAGAAGGGTGATGCGGAGCCGCAAGGCAAAGCGTTCCGAACTGCCACGCCGATCCTATCTCCTTCGCGAATCGGGATGTTTGCACGGGAAATGATCGATATTCGGCAGCATGGATCTCAAAAATGTTGCAGGGACGCCACGTCCGCGCCACCCATCACATGCTAGTCTGGAACGTGGAAGACGGGCTTCCGGGCCGTCAAAGCGGGTCAAAAGTCAGTTTGTCGGCGAAAGCATCAGCCCCGGATGTGCCATCAGGGTATCGAAACAGTTGATGCAGAACGAGAGCCCGACGCACATTCACCGTTCACCAGTCCGGTGCCGCGAGCTCCAAAGGCATGAAAGACTTGATGCGTCCATCCCGCGCCTTCCACCTGCTCCCTGCACTCCTCGTCCTGCCTCTCGTCGCCCTTCCGGCGAACGAAGCCGGGGCGCAGAACTTTTTCGAGGAGCTGTTCGGCATCGGCAAGGCGGCTAAGCCTCCAGTACCACCTCGCGGGGTACCTCCGGCCGGAGCGCCTCAGCCGGGGACGTTGCTGCCGCCGGGCGCACCAGGAGAAACAGCCCCTGAAGCTCCAAGGCCGGCCCCTGCGCCCCCGCGCCCCGTCGTCCTGAAAACACCGAGCGACGACAACATCCTTGGCCAGGAACTCCTGCTCAATGGCCTGACCGGCAGCCTCAAGATCGACAAGGCTGGCAATGCGGCCACCGCGCGGATCACCTTGCCCGGCACCAAGATTTCGCAGCCGAGCGAGACCTGCAAGGTACCGCTATCCGGGGGCTCGCCGATTTCTCTTTCCTCCGAGGGACGTCCCCAGGGCGTGGCACGCTACGAGATCACCGGCGGTGAATGCCCGCTTCGGTTCGAAATCCTCGAAGGCAGCGTCTTGGTGACACCGATTAGCGGTGGCCGTGTCTGCAGCTTCGCATCGGCAGATTGCGCCACCAATCCGGGCGGCCTATGGGGTCCTGCAGCAGCGACCCTAATCCCTCGCTCCGCCGAATTCGACTCTGGACGAGGCGTCGCCGACAAGGCTGTGCGTGATAACTACAAGGTGATGACCCAGCGCGCCCGCGGGCAGGACGTCCGCACCATCGTCACCGAACAGGCGGCTTTCTCCTCCGACCGTGAGCAAACGTGCCGGACCTATGCCCGGGAGGGCGCCCACGGCTTCTGCAACGTGCGCTTCACCGAGGCGCGGGCACTTTCCCTTGCTGCAAGGCTTGGCGCTAATACGAGCACACCGACCGCGAGCACGACGCCCAGGCCTCGTAAGGCGAAGCCGCCGGTGGAGGGTATGAACCCAGACAGTGACGGTTCGCCGATCGGAGAATGAAGCGATACGAGCCGATCCGTTCAGGCTCGCCCTGCGCTGAAGGATAGCATCGCCGGGTCGATACCGTTGCTGCGCAGAGTGCGTTCGTACTTCGTTTCGAGCGCAGCATTGAAAATCATCTCCGGGTCTGCAGGGCAGTTGAGCCAGCCATTGGCGAGAATCTCGCTCTCGAGCTGGCCTGCCTGCCACCCTGCATAACCGAGGGCGAGGACTGCGCTGGCAGGTCCCGCCCCGTTCGCGATGGCCCGTAGAATCTCCACGGTCGCGGTGAGGCAGATCCCATCATCAATGATGAGTGTCGACTGATCGATGTGGAAGTCGTCGGTGTGAAGCACGAAGCCGCGCTTGGCATCCACCGGACCGCCCATGAGCACAGGAATATGGCCCACCTTCTCACGCAGGCGGATCGCGTCGTCCTCACTGGCGATGTCCAACTGGACCAGGAGGTCGGGCATGTTCAGGTCGCTGGCCGGCTTGTTAAGGATAATCCCCATCGCACCATCGGCGGAATGGGCGCAGAGATAGATCACCGACCTTGCGAAGCGCTCGTCCGTAAGGCCGGGCATTGCCACGAGGAACTGACCGTCGAGATAGGCGGAGACCGGATCATGTCGCATCGCATCATGCTACCTGGGCGTGATGGCTTGTCCAGCAGGGATGCGATCCAGCCCATCGATAAGAAGGATGACGACCTCCCTGTCCCTGCTGAAGCGGCGGCGCGTGAATGATGCATCGCTGGAAAATTCGCAGTTCCTAAGCTTCGATGACCTAAGGATCGAAGCGGGCAGTTGGAGGTCCGCGGCGTCGGGAAGGGCTGAATCATCATCCTTCCCATGGATTTTCAGCCCGTGCTAGTTCGGGAAACCGGAACGACCTTTCACATCCCGCTTTTCGCTCGAACCCGACTGGGTTGAGGACGACGACCTATCCGTACCCGCTCGATACGGTCGACGTCCATCAATGGAATGTGGACGGGGGCTCCTTCGCGGAGGCTCGCCTCGACACGCCCCTAGGCTCGGGCTAGACCCTTCTCACCTATCGGGGGTCATCATGGCTCCATTGGCCCATGAGCTCTCGCGCGTCGTGGTGTCAGAACTCGGTCATCGAGACCGGGCATGGGCTCCAGGCGATCTGAGGAGACGACGACGGATGACGATCCAGGTTGGCGACCACCTTCCACAGGTGACCTTTCGCGTGAATGGCGCCGGGGGCCCCGAGGCTAAGACCACCGACGATATCTTCAAGGGGCGCCGCATCGTGCTGATCGGCGTACCAGGCGCATTCACGCCGAGTTGCCACCGCAACCACTTGCCCGGCTTCGTCGAGAAGCAGGAAGAGATCAAGGCACGCGGCGTCGATGCCGTGGCGGTGACCTCCGTCAACGACGTGTTCGTCCTCGAAGCCTGGCAGAAGGCCAGCAATGCCGACGGGATCGAGTTCCTCGCCGACGGCAATGCCGAGTTCGCCAAGGCCATCGGCCTCGACATGGACGGGGCCGGCTTCGGTCTCGGACCGCGCTCTAAGCGTTATTCCATGCTGGTGGATGATGGCGTGGTGCGCGTCCTGAACGTCGAAGAATCTCCGGCCAAGACCGAAATTTCCGGCGTCGACGCCCTGCTCAAGGTCATCTGAACGGTCACATGTCCCGGGGTCGCGGTATCGCGGCCTCGTCGAACATCCGGCTGAGGGCGACCACGTCCGCGTGGTTGCCCGATACGAGATCGGTGATGTCACCGACGAGAAGCGCCTTGGCATGACGGCAGGCGACACCGTAGCGTCCCGCCATACAGGTGCATCGCAGACGCGGGCCGCTCGGGCGGTCCTCCAGGGTCACCGCGTAGAGATTGCCGCTGCTACCCCGCACGGAGAACCGCATCGCCCCGATCGGCGAGACGGGTGACTCGAACGACCTTGTTTCCCGTTCGACATATCCGGCCGGCAGTCGGGTGACCGGCAGATGGATCGCCCTCGCCAGGGCAGTGATGTCGGGAGCTCCGTGCTGCCTCGCCGCAGCCAGGGCGATCTCCGCGCATGCATAGGCGTCCTCACCCGCATCGTGATGTTCGAAACGGATGCCGAGCCGGGCGGCGACCTTGCCGAGGCCGCATCCCTCCGGTGCGGGAAACACTTTTCGCGCGATTTGAAGTGTGCAGAGCGAAGCGAAGGCTGGAACGGTCATGCCATAGGCGTGGAGCGAGGCCCGGAGCACACCCATGTCGAAGCCGGCATTGTGAGCGAGTACCAGCCCGGACGAGAGGTCGGGCAGGAACTCCGCCATCACATCCGGGAATTCCGGTTCCTTGCGGACATCCGCCGGCAGGATACCGTGGACCCGGATGTTGCCTCGCGAGAACCGAATCTCACGTGGCCGGATCAGGCGTGATTCACGCCGGACCACCGCGCCGCCTTCGATCCATGCGAGCCCGACCGCGCAGGCGCTGTCGCGCCGTTCGTTGGCTGTCTCGAAATCGATGGCGAGCGTCGTCACGCCGTCTCCACCATGGCGATCCAATCTTCCTCGCTCACCACTTTGACCCCGTGCTTCTCGGCATCTTTCAGCTTTGAGCCCGCGCCGGGCCCCGCGACGACAAGGTCGGTCTTGGCCGAGACGGAGCCCGAGACCTTGGCGCCGAGGCGTTCAGCCGTGGCTTTGGCCTCGCCTCGGGTCATGCGCTCCAGGGTGCCGGTGAAGACAAGGGTCTTGCCGGCGAAAGCGGTCGCAGTGGCGGCCACCGCCATCGGCTCGGTCTTCACTTCTCCGAGCAGGGCGTTGACCGCATCGGCATTGTGAGGTTCGGCAAAGAACGCGATGAGGGAATCGGTGGCCACGGGGCCGATCTCGCCATCGTCGGCGAAGACCCGATAGGGATCGCCGGGACGCTGGTCACGGGCGCGGGCGACGGCTGCTTCCACGGCAGCCTCGTCGCCGTAATGGGCGATCAGGTTAGCCCGCTGCGCCGTAGTCGGGCGCCGGCCCGTCCCGACCTCGCTGCCCTCCGCCTCGCCCACGAAACCGAATTCGAGCAACCGGTCCCGCGTCGTCGGCCCAACCCTCGGTACCGCCGAGAGTTCGAGCCAGTCCGGTCCAGCTTGAGCGGCGGCAGCGGCGGCGAGGGCCTGCATCAGGCTCGGCATATCCGGAAAGCGTTTGGCCAGGGCTTTGGCGGTGGACTCGCCAATATGGCGAATCCCGAGGGCGAACAGGAACCGGTTGAGGGCCAGGCTGCGGCGCTCATCGATGGAGGCGAGCAGGTTCTTAATGGCCTTGTCCTCGTCGTCCCCCTTCTTCTTCGCCTTTTTCGGTGGCGGCTCACCTTCGGCGCGACGCTCGGCCGAAAGCGCTTCTCGACGGGCGACGATAGCCTCCTTCAACGGCGCGAATTCCAGGCGGAACAGGTCAGCAGGTTGCTTGATGAGTCCGGCCTCGAACAGCACCTCGATATAGGTCTGGCCGAAGCCTTCGAGATCGAAGGCGTTGCGCGAGACGAAATGCTTCAGGCGCTCCAGTCCCTGCGCCGGGCAGATGAGCCCGCCAGTGCAGCGGCGTACCGCATCGCGCTGTCCGGTGCGTGGATTGACCTCGCGGACGGCGCGGCTGCCGCAGGCGGGGCAGGTCTCCGGAAAGACATAGGGCTTCGATTCCGGCGGCCGCCGCGCAAGATCGACATCCATCACCTTCGGGATCACGTCGCCGGCACGTTGGACGATGACCGTATCGCCGACGCGGATGTCGCGACCGTCGCGGATCGGCTCGCCGTCCCCGCCAACGCCCTGGACGTAGCCTTCGTTATGAAGCGTCGCGTTCGAAACAACGACACCGCCCACCGTTACGGGCTTCAACCGCGCCAGCGGATTCAACGACCCGGTCCGGCCGACATTGATCTCGATGGCCTCGAGGATCGTGAAGGCCTTCTGCGCCGCAAACTTATGCGCCAGCGCCCAGCGCGGGCTGCGCGAGACGAAGCCGAGGCGTCGCTGAAGTGCCAGATCGTCGACCTTGTAGACGATGCCGTCGATGTCGTAGCCGAGGCCGGCGCGATCCTCCTCGATCGTGCGGTAATGCGCCAGCATGGCTTCCGCGTCTGTGCAGAGCACAGTGCGGTCGTTCACCGCGAATCCCCAGGAGGCGAAGGCCGCGATCATGCCGTGCTGCGTCGTCTCCGGCATCTCCGACATCTCACCCCAGGCATAGGCGAAGAATTTCAACGGCCGCGAGGCGGTGATCTGGGAATCGAGCTGGCGCAGGGACCCAGCCGCCGCATTGCGCGGATTGGCGAAAAGCGCCTTCCCTGCCGCTTCCTGGCGAGCGTTGATGGCGGCGAAATCCGCGTGCGAGAGATAGACCTCGCCACGTACCTCGCAGATCTCCGGCCAACCCGTCCCAGCCAGCACCTCCGGGATGCCCGAGACGGTTCTCGCATTCGCGGTCACATCCTCGCCGACCTCGCCATCGCCGCGGGTGGCCGCCGTGACAAGCTTACCCTCGACATAGCGTAGGGAGAGGGACAGGCCGTCGATCTTGGGCTCGGCAGTGAAGGCAAGCGGCTCATCGGGCAGGTTAAGAAAGCGACGGACCCGGCCCACGAAATCGTGGACCTCCTCATCCGCGAAGGCGTTCCCCAGCGACAGCATCGGCACCGCATGCCGAACTTTAGCGAATTTTTCCGAGGCCTTTGCGCCGACGGAGGCGCTTGCCTGTCCGGTGCCGGCAAGATCCGGAAAGCGGGTCTCGATCGTCTCGAGGCGACGCCGGAGGGCGTCGTATTCCGCATCCGTGATCTCGGGTGCGTCCTCTCCGTGATAGAGCCGGTCTGCCTCCGCGATCTGCTCGGACAATGCGGCGTGCTCGGCCCGAGCCTCCTCGGCGCTCATGGCATCGATCGGGTCGGACAAGGCGGATGCTGGCATGAATACGTTTCGCGGCTTTGGCTGGGGCATCGCGGGGTTTATCACAACCGGGCACGGCGACGGGAGGCCCCACGGATGCGCCGCAGCGGCACGGTGGAGAGGTAACCTTCGGCGGAAGCCATACGAATGGAACAGGCAGTCTCGCGCGAACGTGTGACTGGCCACCCTATATCGTCCCCACGCTCGCCTATTTGAGGGTGAAGACTTTTCCGATGACGGACCTTCATGCCTGCCACACCCGCTTTCTCCGCTCCCTGGCGTGACCGCGCCGGCCGTGTCTCGGGCTTGAAACTCGCGACATTCCTGTTCGCGCTGGCGCCCGGCCTCTGGCTCGCCGCCGCCTATGGGCTCGACGCCCTTGGGCCGAAGCCGATCACCGCCCTCATTCACAGCACAGGAGAGTGGGCGGTGCGCTTCCTGCTGCTGTCGCTCGCAGTGACACCGCTGCGGCGGATCGCGAACTATCCGAAGCTGATCCTGGTCCGGCGCATGCTCGGCCTCACCGTCCTCGCCTATGGTGTCGTCCATCTAGGTCTCTATGTCGTGGACCAGAATTTCATCCTGTCGAAGGTGGTGAGCGAGATCGTCTCGCGGTTCTATCTCACGATCGGCTTCGTGGCCCTGCTCGGTCTCACCGTATTGGGGATCACCTCCACGGACGGGATGATCCGCCGTCTCGGCAAAGCCTGGCCGCGCCTGCATAAAACCGTCTACGTCATCGCGGTGCTCGGCCTGTTCCACTACTTCCTTCAGGCCAAGATCGACGTGTCGGCGCCGGTCTACTGGACGGGCCTGTTTCTTCTGCTGATGGGATGGCGGGGAATGCAGCGTTTCCGCCTGCCAATGAACGCGATCACCCTCCTCGGCCTCGCCATCGCGGCCTCCCTCGTCACCGCCCTGGTGGAAGCGGCGTGGTATGGGGTGAAGAGCGGCGTACCCGCCAGCGCGGTGCTCGGAGCCAATCTCGAATTCTACGATGGCCTGCGCCCGGCTTGGTGGGTGCTCGTCACCGGCATCGCGCTGCCCCTGCTCAACGCGATGCGTCCCGCCATGACTAGAGGCGGCAAGGGCAGACCTGCCCCCCACCAGTCCGGGCGGGAAGCGGTCCAGGCGAGCTGAGCGCTTGCTGCAGCGCAGTCCCTCACGCACAAGCTCAGCGCCGTCCGGGTGAGTGGGCGTCTCGAACGTGAGGGAATTCCAGCGATGCATGTCAGGCTTCTTGGAGCGGCTCTCGTCCTGACGGCCCTTCTCCCGTCCTTCGCCATGGCGGAATGCGCGAAGGCCGTGCCGCCGGACCCGGCGACGCGCCCGACGAAGCCGACCGCCCCCGCCAAGCCGGCTTGCCTCGATGCCAAGGGAGGATGCCCCGGCTGGGAGGCCTACACGTTCAACGACGCGGTGAAGGCTTACAATCTCCAGATCGCGGCCTATCGTCCCCTGGCCGAGGCCTATGTGAAGGCGCTGAACGCCTATGTGAAAGCGAGCGGCGACTACGCGCAGTGTGAGGTGAAGGCGCTGCAATAGCCGACGCCGCCGCGATCTATGGTGCCCTCCCTCGCTTGACCCTCCTTGGGTGCAATGCCACAGCCTGCGGCATCGCCAGCGCCAGACAGGATGTCCGATGTCCGCTCCCCTCGACCTTCTCGTCCTCGGCAACGCCATCGTCGACCTGATCGCGCGGACGGATGATGGGTTTCTCGAACAGCAGGGCGTCCCTAAGGGCGCGATGCAGCTCATCGACGAGGACCGGGCGGAGAGCCTGTTCTCGGTGATGGGACCGGCCACCATCGTTTCCGGCGGTTCTGGCGCGAACACCGCGGTGGGCGCGGCTCTCCTCGGCGCGAAGACCGGCTTCATCGGCAAGGTCCGCGACGACGAGCTCGGGGGGCTTTTCGCCCATGATCTCAAGGCGACGGGCGTCTCCTTCACTGTGCCGGCCGCTCCGGAAGGCCCCGCCACCGCCCGCTGCTTCATTTTGGTGACGCCGGATGGCGAGCGCACCATGAACACCTATCTCGGCGCCTGCCAGGGTCTGTCACCGGCCGATGTCGACGAGGCCACCGTGGCGAGTGCCCGCACCGTCTATCTCGAAGGTTATCTGTGGGACCCGCCGGCGGCCAAGGAAGCTTTCCGCAAGGCCGCCAAGATCGCCCACAATGCCGGCAACGCCGTCGCACTGACTTTGTCCGATGCGTTCTGCGTCGGCCGCTACCGCGAGGAGTTTCTGGGCCTCATCCGTGACGGCAGCATCGATATTCTGTTCGCCAATATTGGCGAGCTGAAGAGCCTCTACGAGACGGACAACGAAGAAGCGGCCATCAAAGCTTTGCGCGACGAGCGCAACCAGCGTGGCATGCATCTCCTCGGCCTCGTCACCCGCTCCGCCGAGGGCGCGATCGTGGTGAAGGGCGGTGAGATCCGCGCCATCGAGGCCGCGCCGGTGACCGAGCTGGTGGATACGACCGGCGCCGGAGACCTGTTCGCGGCGGGTTTCCTCGCCGGACATGCCCGCGGCCTCGACAACGTGTCGAGCGCCCGGCTCGGAGCCTTGGCGGCGGCGGAGGTGATCCAGCATATCGGCGCCCGGCCGCAGCACGACCTCGTGGCCCTGGCCAAGGCGCGCGGCCTCCTCTGAAATCACCGCCATAGCACCCCCCTTTCGACCGCCATCGGACGCGATTAACGACGAAGCGGTAGATGGGTCCGATTCCGGTGCGGGAGGCCCGCGCGAGCGGGCCTGCGAGGCTCAACCGAGCAGGCGCTCGAACAGCGATCTGACCTCGGCGCGGCGTTCATCGAGTTCCGCCGCCAGGGTCGCGGCATCCGGCAGGCCCATGGCGATGGCGAGCCGCGTCAGCGCCACCGACGCGCCCGCCTTCGATTCCGCCTCGCCCATGAGACGCTGCCAATGGAGCACGTCGTCGAAGAGGCGATAGGCCTCGCCGAGCCGCCGCGCCTCGTTCACCGGCAGAAGGCCCCGATTACCAGCCTCGGCGAAGACGGCGGATGCGTCGAGGCCTACGAGACCGGGATGGCTCTCGGCATGGGCCAGGGTCAGGGCCTGGGCCATGAAGTCGAGATCGAGCAATCCTCCCGGCGCCAGCTTGAGATCGAGCGGCCCCGCAAACCCTTTCTCACTGGCGACGACCTGGCGCATGTCGCGAACCGCGCGGAAGACTTCCGCCGTCTCGCGCTTCAGCCCGACGATGGTCCGGATCTGCCCCATCACCTCGTCGCCGAGGCTCCGATCCCCGGCGATGACCCGGGCGCGGGTGAGCGCCATGTGCTCCCACAGATCGGCCTCCTCCTGCTGATAGGGAAGGAAACTTCGCACCTGCACCGCCACGGGCCCCTGCCCGCCGCCGGGACGCAGGCGAAGATCGACCTCGTAGAGACCGCCGCGCCGGGTCAGTGCGGTCAGCGCCGCGACGAGGCGTTGCGTCAACCGGTTGTAAGCCATGACAGCGTCGATGGACTTCGGCCCGAGGCTCGTCCGGTTCTCCGCATCGAAATCGTAGAGCACGACGAGGTCGATGTCGGATTCCGCCGTCATCTGGTTGGCGCCGAGCCGACCGAGGCCGAGGACCACACAGCGCCCGCCTGGCACCTCCCCATGCTCGGCAAAGAACTGGCGCGAGACCGCATCGAGGCTGGCCGCCACGACGGCATCGGCGATGCCGGCATAGGCCCGCCCCGCCGCCTGCGGCGACAGGATGCCCGTGAGCAGTCGCGCCCCCGTGACGAAGCGCAACTGCCGCGCCGCGTCCCGGCTGCGGTCGAGGAAATCCTCATAGGCCGCCGGTTTGCCGACCAACCCGTGATACTGCGCGGCGATGTCCTCGGCATCCACCTTCGGCACGACGAAGGCCGGGTCGATGACCGTGTCGAGGACATGGGGGCTGAAGGCGACGGTCTCGGCCAGGCGCGGAGCGCTTCCCAACAGGTCGGCGAAGAGCAGGCGCAGACGATCGTTCGAGCGCAGGATGGTAAGGAGTTCCACCGCCGCCGGCATCCGCGCGAAGGCGCGGTCGAGGGTATCCAGCGCCACATCGGGGTTTGGCGTGCCGCCGAGCGCCTGCATCAAGGCCGGGACGAGCTCGGTGAGAACCTCGCGGGCACGCGCCGTGCGGACAGCGGGGCGACGACCGAAATGCCAGCCGCGCACCGTCTCGGCCACGCGCTCGGGATCGGCAAAGCCCAGGGTCCGAAGGGTGGCGAGGGTCGCCGGATCGTTGTCCGTCCCGCTGAAGACGAGATTCCCCACGGAAGCCGACAGGTCCGGCTCCGCCTCGAACAACAACGCATAATGCGCCTGCACCCGCCGGGCGTGATGGAGCAGTTCCGTCTCGAAGGCCTTGGCATCGGCGAAGCCGGCGAAACGGGCGAAGCTCTCGAGCCCCGCCTCCTCGGTCGGCAATCGTTGCGTCTGCTCGTCATTCACCATCTGCAGGCGGTGCTCGATGGTGCGCAGGAAATCGTAGGCCTGGCCCAGCTCGTCGCGCGCAGTGCCGTCGATCCAGCCTTCCTCGGTGAGCGCCGCCAGCATCGCGATGGTTCGGCGGCCGCGCAGGTCCGGCCGTCTCCCGCCGAAGACGAGCTGCTGGGTCTGGACGAAAAACTCGATCTCGCGGATGCCGCCGCGCCCGAGCTTGATGTCGTGCCCGGCGACCGCGATCGTGTCGTGCCCGCGCACGGCATGGATCTGGCGCTTCATCGCATGGACATCGGCGATGGAGGCGAAGTCGAAATACTTGCGCCAGACGAAGGGCCGCAAGCCCGTCAGGAAGTGTTCGCCCGCCTCGATGTCTCCGGCGATCGCGCGCGCCTTGATATAGGCGGCGCGCTCCCAGTTCTGGCCGAGATTCTCGTAGTAGAGATAGGCGGAGTTCAGCGAGATGGCCGTCGGTGTCGATCCGGGATCGGGGCGCAGTCGGTAATCCACGCGGTGCACGTACCCCTCGGCGGTGCGCTCTTGCAGCAGCTTGGCGATCCCCTGCGCGAGTTTGGAGAAGAATGGCGTCGGAGCCAGGCCTTCCTTCAACCGCGCGATATCGGGATCGAAGAACACGACGAGGTCGATGTCGCTGGAATAGTTGAGCTCGCCGGCTCCGAGCTTGCCGAGGCCGAGGATGACGAGGCCGGATTTGAGCTGCGGGCTCGCGACGTCATGGGGGTGAAACCGCCCGGCCGCCGCTGCCTGCAACAAAAGAGCTTCGGCGGCCGCATGAACGGAGGCATCGGCGAAATCGGAGAGCGCCTTGGTCACCGTCGCCAGGGGCCAGAGCCCACCGATATCGGCGAGGGCCACCAGAAGGGCATGATCACCGCGGTTGCGTCGAAGCTCGGCGGCGACGGCGTCGAGATCGCGGACCTCTCCGGATTCCTGGCGTGCGGCAGAGCGCTGCCGGGCGATGAGGTCGGCCACCACGCGTTCGGGCGATCGATCCAGCATCGCGGCGACGCGCACGGGGTCCCGCACCACGCGCTGCCAGAGAAAGGGAGAATGGTCGGCGAGGCCAAGAAGCAGCGCTCGTCCCGCCTCATCGAGATGGGCGAACGCGGCCTCGACCTCCTTGAGCCGTGCCGCCGCACGCTCGGGATCCATCAGGACGGGCGCCCTCGTCAGGCGCTGGGTCAAAGGCGCTTCCTCGGTCACAGGCTGTCCTTTCCCGGCTCAGCGGGTTCAGCAAAAGCGGGCACTGGTTCTACGTCAGAAAACGCGCGACACTTCAAAAGCCTAAGCTCGTGGTGGAAATCTGACGGAAGGTACCCGCCTTGAGTATCCGCGATGGGTGAGAAGCGGGCTTTAGCCCTCCGCCGGGAATCGGACGTTCCGTATTCGGCCCGACAACGTCATAGGATGGGCGCGGCTGCCTTCTCGAAAGCGGTCGTTCGACCCCTCGAGATGGTGCTCTTCTACCCTCCTGATGCCGAGATGGTCGAACGACGAGCGGTTCGCTCGATTGCATCGGCAATGGCTCGGTACAAGGATGGCGGCAGATCATGGCTCATCCCGGCGATCAACATCATCTCCGCTTCCGGGATTGAAGCTGCAGTGTCCTCACCGCAGGCAGGAGGAAAGAGAGGATCGTCCGTCCCGTGAATGACGAGTGTCGGCGCCGTGATCGCGGCAAGCCGTGAGCGACGGTCGCCAGCCACCCCAACCGCCGCGACCTGTCGTCCGAACCCACCCGGCGCACGGCCTCTCCGAATCTCCTGCTGGAGGAGAGCGCGCAAGCCCCCTTCGTCGAACGGATGAGCAGTGCCAGCAATGCGGCGTGCGAAGGTGACGCCGTGATCGAGGAAGCCCGCCTCGTCCAAAACGGGATCGGGAGCGGGACGCATCATCATTGCCAACACGTCGGGCGCAGCCGGTGGCAGACACGGGTTGCCTGTGCTCGACATCATCGAGGTAAGCGAGAGAACGTGGGACGGGTGCTCGCTTGCCATGATCTGGGCGATCATGCCGCCCATCGAGCGACCGACGACGTTGGCTCGGCGTATGGACAGGACATCGAGCAAGCCGAGCGCGTCTGAGGCCATGTCGTCGAGCGTGTAGGCGAGTTCCGGCCGTCGCCCCTCAGCAAGCGTCGCGGCCAAGGCCGCGAAATCCATTGCGCCGTGCTCGGTAAAGTGGGTCGAGCGTCCTGTGTCCCGGTTGTCGAACCGCACGACACGATAGCCGCGCGTCACCAACTCGCGGCAGAAGGGGACGGCCCAGCGGATCATCTGCGTGCCGAGCCCCGCGATCAGAAGGATCGTCTCAGCCGCCTCGTCTCCGAAGCTGTCATAGGCCAGGGTGACGCCGTTGGCCGTCAAACGTGCTGGACTGGGTTCTGTGCTCATATCCGGACAGCCCGAAGCTGCTCTGCCCATAGGAGAAGACGCTCCTTCATCACTCGGTCGCGGACGTATCCAATCTCTTCAGCATCCAACCGCTCGACGATCTCGAAGCTGAACGCCTCTGCTCCATGCGCATTCCAGGCGATCTGGAGCGAACGGTGCGTGTTCATGCCCTGCCGGAGGGTAAACCAGAGGCGGTTCTGGATCTTGGAGAGGTCGGGCGACCCACCGACCCAAACCTCACCGGACGCCACGCAGCGGACGGCGTAGATGCCACCTTCGACCTCCCGCTTCTTGTAGGCGTTAACAGCCACCTTTCTGTCTTCGGTTCTCATCACATGCCCTCGTAGATCGGCAGCGACGCTATCGAAGCCGATACTTACGCGCAATATCATCCGGGTAAAATTGACGACAAGGGCTCGCTGTGGCTATGACGGTCAGGATGGAGGTGCCATGTCAGAAGACCAGATGAGGACGTTCACCGCGTTTGTGGGGGTGCGGCGGCTCGCCAGCGGTCGCTTGATAGACGTGGCTCTCGCCATGAAAGCGCAGGCGGCGGAAGAAGGCGATCCGATCTTGGCCTTCGACGACAGGTCGGGCGCCGTCATTGACCTCGATCTGCGGGGAACCGAGGCGGAGATCGTCGCACGTTTCGCCGAACTCGCGGATGCGGGAGACGCCACGAGCACCGTCGAGAGCCGACCGGATCCCGATGGTGCACCAAGGAGCCGTGGTCGCCCGAAGCTCGGGGTCATCGCTCGCGAGGTGACGCTGCTTCCCCGTCATTGGGAGTGGCTTGCCTCCCAGCCGGGCGGCGCATCGCAAGCGTTGAGGCGCCTCGTTGACGAAGCGCGGAGGGCAGATGGTGGGCAAACCCGGATGAAGGCAGCGAAAGAGGCCGCATACCGCTTCCTCTCAGCGTTGGCTGGCGATCTACCCGGGTTTGAGGAGGCAATCCGGGCGCTGTTCGCCGGGGATGCCAAAGGCTTTGCCAGCCACATGACGGCATGGCCCCCGAACATACGAGACTATGCGCTTAAGCTTGCAGCGCTCGCCTGAGCAAACGCCCGGCGGGAAGCTCAAGTCTGCGTTCGAACAACGTCGGCTTTTCAAGATCCACGTCAGCAAGCTGACATTCTTAAATCCACACCAACCCGGTCGTTCGCCTTTGCCTCGACAGCCTGGGAGCGGACCTTTCGGGAATCGGCAAGGGGGTCGGGACGGACCCAGGCCGGCGGTTCCATCCGTCGGATGTCGACCACCAGATGGAGCATGGGCTCGCCAACGCGAACCTGCTTTGTATCTCTAAAAAAAACTCCCGCTGCGCCGTTGTGCCGTGAGCGAGGGACGACGGTGACGGTAAGTTTTGTAAGGCAGTTTCAGGCCGGGAGGGTCATGACGACGCGAAGTCCCGGCCGATTGTCTTCCAGCGCGAGTGTGCCCTGGTGAAGGCGCACCACCGCGTTGATGAGACTGAGCCCTAGACCGAATCCCGGTAGCGACCGCGCTTCCTCCAGGCGGACGAACCGGCCGAGCACGCGCCCGCGCGCATCCTCGGGAATGCCTGGACCATTGTCGGAGACGATGACCGCAATGCCGGATCCGCGCTCTTCGGCGGTGACACGCACCGTTCCGCCGGCGCCGCCATATTTCACCGCATTGTCGATGAGGTTGGCGAGGGCCTGGCCCACGAGTTCGCGATTGCCACGGATCATGAGCCCTTCGGGCGCCTCGATGGCCAGTTCCATCCCCCGTTCGGAGGCCAGTGCCTCATAGAGTTCGCCCACCCCCTGCGCCACGAGGCCGAGATCGAACCGGGCCATGATCTCCTGCGCGTTTCCGGCCTCCAGCCGCGCGATCATCAGCAGGGCATTGAAGACCCGGATCAGGCCGTCGCTCTCCTCGATGACGCCCTCCATGGCGGCACGCAATTGCTCGGGCGTGTCGGCGCCGTGAAGCGCTTCGTCGGCGCGGTTGCGCAGCCGGGTCAGCGGCGTCTTGAGATCGTGGGCGATATTGTCGGAGACTTCACGCAAGCCGCGCATCAACTCGCCGATACGCTCGAGCATCTCGTTGAGATTGCTCGCCAGGCGATCGAGTTCGTCGCCGTTTCCGGCCACCGCGAGCCGCCCATCGAGGTCGCCGGCCATGATCCGGCGCGTCGTCTCCGTCATGGCATCAACTCGCCGGAGAACGCGGCTGGCCACGAACCATCCCCCGACGACCCCGAGGATGACGACCAGGGCCACGGAAGAACCGAAGGTCGTCGCGATGATGGAGCGCAGGCGGTCACGCTCCTCCACGTCTCGTCCGACGACGAGCCGAAAGCCTCCGGGGAGAACGAAGACCTGCAGAATGGCGTGGCGGTCGAGCACGTCGGATTGGCCGCTGCGGGCATAGGCGGCCTCGGTCTGACCGGGCTGGGCCAGGGTTCCGTCGGCGAGCGCTCCGACATTGCCGACGACGCGCTCTCCCGCCGCCGTCGTCACCAGATAGAGGGAGGCTCCCGGTTCGCCGGCCCGGCGTTCGACGACGGAGATCAGCCGGCGCAAACCTCCTGCCTTGTACTGTTCCGATAGGCCGTTGATCTCGGCCTCGATGGTCGACACCATCTGGTCGTCGAGCACGCGGCTCGCATTCCAGGCGACATAGCCCAAAGCCAGGAAGGCGAAGGTCGCGAAGACCACCAGATAGGCGAAGGACAGCTTGAAGGCCGTCGTCCGGAACAGGTTCCGGATACGCGCGGGCAGACCGTCGGCCTCGCTCACGGCGTGTCGGACGAGCGCGAGGAATCGTCCGGTCGCAGGATATAGCCGGCACCGCGGATCGTATGGATCAGGGCGGTGTCGAAATCCTTGTCGAGCTTGGCCCGCAGGCGCGAGACATGGACATCGATGACGTTGGTCTGCGGATCGAAATGATAGTCCCAGACATGTTCGAGCAGCATCGTGCGGGTCACGACCTGCCCGGCATGGCGCATGAGATATTCGAGCAGACGAAATTCGCGCGGTTGGAGCAGGATTTCATGACCGCCACGGGTGACGCGATGAGACAGGCGATCGAGATGCAGGTCCCCCACATGATAGGACGTCGCCTCGGCGGTGCCGGGTGTGGATGCACGGCGCCGCGCCAACACCTCGGCGCGGGCGAGCAGCTCGGAGAAGGCATAGGGTTTCGGCAGATAATCGTCGCCACCGGCCCGCAGGCCTTTCACCCGATCGTCGACTTGCCCGAGCGCCGAGAGGATCAAGATCGGCGTGGTGACTTCCTGCTCGCGCAGGGACCGAACCAGCGACAATCCGTCGAGCTTCGGCAACATGCGGTCGACGATGAGGACATCGTAATCGCCCTCCCGCGCCATTGCATAGCCATCCAGCCCGTCGACCGCATGGTCCGGCACGTGACCGGCTTCCTTGAAAGCCTTGACGAGATAGGAGACCGCCTCGCGGTCGTCCTCGATGATGAGAAGACGCATGGGGCCGGACGATACGTGGTCGGGAATGCGCGGGAAAGCCGCTTGAGCGTGGATCGGCACGAAGCCCCCTCCCCTCTTCTGAGACAGGATGGGACTGTGCCGGGCCTCGCCTTACCTCCCTTTGGCCGGATCATGACCATCCGGTAAGGAAAGCGACTTTGGAACGCAAAACGCCCGCCTCGGATGAGGCGGGCGTTTTGGTGTGATCGTTGTGAGGGAATGGTTATCCTGTTCTGTGCAGGTCTGGCGGCGACCGACTCTCCCGTGTCTTGAGACACAGTACCATAGGCGCTGGTGTGTTTAACGGCCGAGTTCGAGATGGGA
>NZ_LMMP01000021.1 GCF_001422815.1 Methylobacterium sp. Leaf91
CACCCTCATCGTCCCCGTCGCCATGGAAGAGAAGCTCCGCTTCGCCATCCGTGAAGGCGGTCGCACCGTCGGCGCAGGCGTCGTCGCAGCCATCAACGACTGAGAATGCGGAGAGCCGCGCCGTTTCGGCGACGCGGCTCGCCCCACCTGTAATGTTCGAAAGAGCCGGCTTCGCGCCGGCTCTTTTGTTTTGAGCGAACGCCACCGGGAAACAGGAGCCCGTCGTGAGCAAGGAAACCAGCGAGTTTCTCAGCTACGTGCTGCGGCATGCCCCGGATGCGATCGGGATCACCCTGGATCGTCAGGGGTGGGTCGACATCGACACCCTGCTTGCGGCCGCCCTCCGATCCGGGACAGCCATCGATCGCGTTACCCTCGACGAGATCGTCGCCACGAGTGACAAGAAACGCTTCACCCTGTCGCCGGACGGTTCGCGGATTAGGGCGGCCCAGGGGCATTCCGTCGAGGTGACCCTGGATCTCGCTCCCTGTAAACCGCCGCCCATCCTGTTCCATGGCACCGCGATCCATGCGGTTCCGGCCATCCTGGCCGACGGCCTCAGGCCCGGCGCGAGGAACCACGTCCATCTCTCCTCCGAGGCGGAAACCGCCCGCCGCGTCGGCCGGCGGCACGGGAAACCAGCCGTCCTCACCGTCGCGGCGCAGAGCATGTGGCAGGCCGGCACGCATTTCTACCGTGCGGACAACGGTGTCTGGCTCGTCGGGCATGTGCCGCCAGCCTATCTTGGCCGGTTCGAGGAGCCGTGACAGCTGTACCATCGCAATTTCGGCGGCGGCACGCCTTGGGCTCTTGCGCCGACGGAAATGATCGGGCATTGAGCGTCCCGCGTAGGAGTGTAGCTCAACTGGTCAGAGCGCCGGTCTCCAAAACCGGAGGTTGCGGGTTCGAGTCCCTCCACTCCTGCCAGTGTTTTCCTTAAGCGCAATGCCGGATCGGCCTCCCATCGGGAATGTCGAACCGGAGCGTGTCTCCAGCTTTCTGTCGACATGTCCGCGACGGTCGACAAGACCCGGGACTTGCGCTAGAGCGTTCGCATTCCGAGATCGGTAAATGTGTTCGGTGCGGGCTTCGACCAGAGCCTCCGCACCGGTCCGCTTTCCGGTCAGGGCCGATTTTCCCTGTTGTTGGCATCAATGGCATCGAACGAAGCAACGAAGAAGGCGGATCTGGCGCGCACTCCGCAGCGCGGCGCCGCCACGCCGACGCCGCCTCGGGGCACTCCGCCCGTGCGGCCCGCGCCCAAGCGCGTCGGCCCGGCCGAGTTCCTGTCCCAGGTGCGCGACGAGGGCCGCAAGGTCACGTGGCCGAGCCGCAAGGAGACTACCGTGACGACGATCATGGTGTTCATCATGGTGGTGGCGGCGAGCATCTTCTTCACCGTCGTGGACCAGGCACTGCGCTACATCGTGACCCTGATCCTCGGGGTCGGCGCCTAGAACAACTGAGTCTTCCTGGGCGCGTCGTCGCGACCGGGCAGGCCGACGTCAGGATTTGGTGAGAACCGTGTCGAAACGCTGGTACATCGTCCACGCCTACTCGAATTTCGAGAACAAGGTCGCGCAGTCCATCAAGGATCAGGCGGCGCAGCGCGGGCTGATGGAGCTGTTCGACGAGGTCATGGTTCCGACCGAGAAGGTCGTCGAGGTTCGCCGCGGCCGCAAGGTCGATGCCGAGCGCAAGTTTTTCCCGGGCTACGTCCTGGTGAAATGCGACCTCACCGACGAAGTCTACCACCTCATCAAGAACACCCCGAAGGTCACGGGCTTCCTCGGCGCCGACAAGTCGAAGCCGGTCCCGATTCCCGATTCCGAGGCGGAGCGTATCAAGGGGCAGGTCGCCGAGGGCGTCGATCGTCCCAAGCCTTCGATCTCCTTCGAGATCGGCGAGACCGTTCGTGTCTCCGACGGTCCCTTCGCATCCTTCAACGGCACCGTCGAGGAAATCGACGAGAGCCGTTCGCGCCTCAAGGTCGCCGTGTCGATCTTCGGTCGCGCCACTCCGGTGGAACTCGAATACGCTCAGGTCGAGAAGGTCTGATCGTCAGGCGAATGACGAAAGGCGGATGGCGAAGGTAGGCAAAGCCTCCTCGCCGTCCGCGATTCGCGTTCGTCATAACCCGCGGGAGGTCCGCCCGGTTTGCCGCCGGGATCCACGGATCGCACCGCGACCTGCAACCGCTCGTATCGTCCGTGCTCGAGGCAGCCGGGCGACGGGCTACATTTGGGAGCAGTCCCTATGGCAAAGAAGATCACGGGCTACGTGAAGCTTCAGGTTCCGGCCGGCGCCGCGAACCCGTCGCCGCCCATCGGTCCCGCGCTCGGTCAGCGCGGCCTCAACATCATGGAATTCTGCAAGGCCTTCAACGCGAAGACCTCTCAGATCGAGAAGGGCACCCCGATCCCGGTCGTCATCACGGCGTATCAGGACCGCTCCTTCACCTTCGAGATGAAGCAGCCGCCGGTCACCTTCTTCCTGAAGAAGGCTGCCGGTCTGAAGATCGGCAAGAAGCCGGCTTCCGGCTCCAAGACTCCGGGCAAGGGCCCGACGGTGGGCAAGGTCACCGAAGCTCAGCTTCGCGAGATCGCCGAGAAGAAGATGCCCGACCTGAACTGCGACTCGGTTGACGCCGCCGTCGCCATGATCCGTGGCTCCGCGCGGGCCATGGGCCTCGACGTCGTCGCTTAAGGGGGAGGGCACAATGGCACATGAAGGCAAGCGCATCCGCGCCGCCCGCGAGGGCATCGACGCGCTCAAGCTCTACCCGATCGCCGAGGCGATCGCCCTGGTGAAGCAGAAGGCCAGCGCCAAGTTCGACGAGACCGTTGAGATCTCGATGAACCTCGGCGTCGACCCGCGCCACGCCGACCAGATGGTCCGCGGCGTCTGCAACCTGCCGAACGGCTCCGGCCGTACCGTGCGGGTGGCGGTGTTCGCCCGCGGCGCCAAGGCCGACGAGGCCAAGGCAGCCGGTGCCGACATCGTCGGCGCAGAGGATCTGCTCGAGATCGTCCAGAGCGGCAAGATCGAGTTCGACCGCTGCATCGCGACCCCGGACCTGATGCCGCTCGTCGGTCGTCTCGGCAAGGTGCTCGGCCCGCGCGGCCTGATGCCGAACCCGAAGGTCGGCACCGTCACCATGGACGTGAAGTCCGCGGTCGCCGGCGCCAAGGGCGGCTCGGTGGAGTTCCGCGTCGAGAAGGCTGGCATCGTCCATGCCGGCATCGGCAAGGTCTCCTTCGACGAGACCAAGCTCGTCGAGAACATCAAGGCGTTCGCCGACGCGGTGGCCAAGGCCAAGCCGGCCGGCGCCAAGGGCACCTACATCCAGCGCATCGCCGTCACGTCGTCGATGGGCCCCGGTGTGAAGGTCGAGCCGTCGACCGTGCTGACCGCCTGATCGGTAGTCACCTCACGAAAATAGGAAACGCCCGGCCGTCATGGCCGGGCGTTTTTTTTGTCTAAGCGAGAAGCTTCAGACGCCGGCCAGCGAGAAGCGTCGCGGTGAGGCCGGCGAACATCGCCGCGCCGAAGACCCATCCGGATGCGGCTCCGGCCATGATTCCCGATAGCAACGTTCCGACGCTGCAGCCGAGACCGGTCATGGCGCCCCAGCCGAGGAGAAGGCCGCCGACGAGACCGCGCACGGCCTGGCCCCGCGTCGGCAGGGCGGGGCGGAACTCCCCCGCCGCCAGAGCAGCGGCCAGGGACGCCGCGACGAGCCCCGCGATGAATACCCCGTTCGGCGTCAGGATCGCATCGCGGATGGCGGTGGCGCAGCCACGAAACCCGTCGAGCCCTTCGAGGCGCGTGGGCAGGAGATCGAGCCCGGCAGCGGCCTGCCTCGCCCGTCCGCCAATCTCGGCGGTGACGCCGAGGGGGCCGACCCTGAGATACGCCAAGGTTCCGAGAGCGCCGACAGCGAGTCCGCCGAGCCAGGTCGGCCAACGCTCGACGAAGACGGCAAGCAGCGGCGCGACGCGCCTCGATGGCGCCGCATCGGCGGGCGGCAGCCACCGCAGAAGAGGCACCGCGAGAGCCGCCAGGACCGCGAGAGTGAGGACGAGGCTGCCGGCATAGCCGAGATGCTGGGGCAGCCAGATGACGGGCGCCTCCGAAATGCTGGCGAGATAGAGCGTGTTCCAGGTGAGAAAGCCGAGGACGAAGCCCAGGGCTGTTCCGACCAGGGCGAACGGTGCCGTGGGAGATCCCTCGCCGAGGCGGTAGAGATGAGCGCCGATGCAAGAGCCTGAGATCGCCATGCCTGCTCCAAAGGCGGCACCGGCAAGGGCGAGAATCGGCCCGACGGGACCGATATGGGCGTCTGGCGGCAGCCGCACCCCACTCGGATCGGGCAGCCATGCCCCCAGCACGACAGCGTAGCCGACCGTGCCGACGGCGAGCGCGGCGAGGATGCCGAGGGCGCCGCGCGGGTCTCGTCGGTCGATCAGATCGCGCCACAGGCAGAAGAAGCAGAAGCGCGAGCGCTGGAGCACGAAGCCGAACAGGGCTCCGAATGTCAGCGAGAGCGCGAGCCGGCCGCTGCCGGGATCGCCGGAGAGATTCAAGGCGGCGGCCAGGATACTCGCGCCGATCAGGGCCGCCGACGCGACCCGCAACGGCACGGGGGAACGACCGGTCGAAGGACCGGGCGCTGGAGGTTCGGATATCGGCGAGGCCGTCACTTGCCCGACCACACCGTCCCGGCGAGGTTCACCACCGGCACGCCGACGGCGTTTCCGTATTCCGTCCAGGAACCGTCGTAATTCCGCACGGGGTAGCCGAGGACGCGGCTGAGCACGAACCAGGAATGGCTCGAGCGCTCGCCGATGCGGCAGGAGGTGATGACCGGCTTGGACCCATCGATCCCCACATCGGCGTAGAGCTTCTTCAGCTCCGGCACGGATTTCAGGGTGCCGTCCGGGTTCACGGCCTTGGCCCAGGGCACGTTCACCGAACCGGGGATGTGCCCTGCCCGGATCGCGAGTTCCTGCACGCCTGCCGGCGCGATGAGCTTGCCCGAGAACTCATCCGGCGAGCGAATGTCGAGGATCGTCTCGTCCCGCTCCTTGCGCGCCACGGCGAGCACGTCCGCGAGACGGGCGCGCTGGCCCGTCGAGACCGGCGTGACGGGGAAAGCCGAGGCGGCCACGTCGGGGCTGCGGGTATTGAGCTGCCGTTTCTCGGCCTCCCATTTCTTACGGCCACCATCGAGCAGCTTCACGTTATCGACGAGACCGTACTGCGCGAACACCCAAGCCCCCCAGGCGGCGAACCAATTGTTGTTGTCGCCGTAAAGGATCACCGTGGTGTCGCGGTCGATGCCGAGACGGCGGATCAGAGCGGCGAACTTGTCCGGTCCCGCGATGTCGCGGCTCACCGTCTCCACGAGATCCGTGTGCCAGAGAACGTTCTGCGCATTGGGTATGTGGCCGCGCTCGTACACGGCCGGCTCCACGCTGACCTCGACGATCCGCAGCTTCGGCGAGCTTAGGTTGGCCTCAAGCCACTCGGTGGATACGAGGGGGCTGGTTTGGGCCTGTTTCTGTTCGGCGGCATGCGCCGCCACATGCCCGATCGTCGGCAACGCCAAGGCGGCCAGCGCGATACGAGCGGCAAGAAGGGTTCTGAAGGACACGGGCGCGCTCCGGCGAGGATAAGGTCGTCGCGTCGCGGTGGGCTGTGCTCGGCCGTCGACCGTGCCGCCCGGGTCGTATCGTCGACCACGGGCCATGCCCCGAAACTTGACAATATGATGGTGTTTCCGATCGCCAGCGGAATCAATACAATGGTTTTTCAAATATTTGCGTGATGTTGGAATATAGGTTTCAATGCGAGCCTAAAAAGACAGGGATTATCTTCGCCATTGAACCGTCCGTGAAAGCCGATGAATCCGATGACGTCGCGGCTACCCGGAACCAAGTCCGAGATACCCTGCAGCGCCGGAGACCTGAGCGTGAAGGATTCCTCGCTCGGTAGCCCGAGGGCTTTGCGACCCGTCGGCACGAGCCTGCTCCCGGATTCCGACGCTGTCTTCAGGTTCATGCACGCCAGAACGGTTTCGCGGCTTCCAGGCGCAAGGCCACCGGATCGAGATCGAGCTCTCTAACTTGCTCCGAGGTCAATTCCCGAATTGTACGCCTCCCGGTGAAACGCCTGAGCCAGATTGATAGGATCCCGAGGGGCCCAGGTGAAAGTTGCCTCTGTGCTTGGTCGGAAGAGGTCCTTAGGCTAGGAAGGAAAGCGACCTTCGGATCGGGACTTAGGATCGGCCCTAGAGTATCGCGGTTCGGCATTTCGATGGGGCTCCATTCGCTCGCAACTCGTCATTGATCCGAATTTGAATCGAATCAATCAATACATTGCACTCGGAGCAATATGAGCTTGGCCGACTACCGGATAATTTCGGACGGGATCGCTGCGGATATCGCGCAGGGGCGCATGGCCCCGGGAAGCCGGATGCCGACGCAACGGCAATTCGCATACGAGCGTGGGATCGCCGTCTCTACCGCCAGTCGAGTCTATGCGGAGCTCACGCGGCGCGGGCTCGTCACCGGAGAAGTCGGCCGCGGTACGTTCATCCGCAACGCGGAGCCGGACGCGGCAGGCGAACGAGAGGCGGAAGGCGGCCTCGTCAATCTCGAACACGTCTTCTCCATCCTGCCCCATCAAGCGGCGGATCTCGCCGCCAGCCTCAAGCCTCTTCTCGATCCGGCTCGGATTCAGGCCACGTTCCCACCCGTCAGGCCGGGTGCGGCCGGGCCGGCGCGAGCCAAGGCGGCCGGTTTCTTCGCGCGGGGAGGGTGGTCGGCCGATCCCGAAACCGTCCTCTTCACCGGGACGGGACGTCAGGGCATCGCTGCGGCCATAGCGGCGCTGGCCCAACCCGGCGACCGGATCGGGGTGGAGGCCATGACCTATCCCATCGTCAAAGGCCTCGCGCACCGCCTCGGTATCGAGCTCGTCGCCCTACCGATGGATGCGGAGGGGGTGACCCCCGATGCCATCGAGCGAGCGCATGGGGAGAAGCCTATGCGGGCCCTCTATCTGCAGCCCGTCCTGCAAAGCCCCCTCGGCCAGAGCATGAGCGCGGAACGGCGGCGCGCCGTAGCGTCGGCCCTCCACCGGCACGACCTCATCTGTATCGAGGATTCCGTCTACGGCTTCCTGTGTGACGAGGAACCCTTGGCGGCCCTGGCACCGGACCGCGTGATCCTCATCGACAGCCTGTCGAAACGGCTGGCTCCCGGCCTGAGCCTGGGCTTCGTCGCGGCGCCCTCCGGTTTGGTGCAGCGGCTCGGCGCCGCGATCCGCACGGGAGCCTGGACGGCGAGCGGCCTTCCCCTGGCGATGGCACTCCACCTCATCGACGACGGAACCGCGAGGCGGATCGAGACCGCCAAGCGGGCGGACGCGACCGCGCGCCAGCATGCCGCCAGGGAAGCATTGGCGGGCCTCGACGTGCGGGGTGACCCGAGAGCCTTCCACCTCTGGCTCTCGTTGCCCTCCCATTGGAGCGCCGAACGCTATGCGGCTGCCGCGGCGCGCAACGGTGTCGCGGTATCCCCCGCCAGCGCCTTCGCCGTCGGGACCTCGACGCCGGAGAATGGGGTGCGCCTCGCCCTCGGCTCGCCACCTTTCGCGCGTCTGGACAGCGCTCTCCGGACATTGCGGCGCCTCGTCCTCGATGGTGACGAAGCCGTGGTGGAATAGGCTCTCCGGGCCATTCGAAGCTTACCGGCCGATGCCGGACAGTCGCATCGCACGCTTGAATCGACGCGGCCCGTTCGAGGCTGCGTCAAACGCGCGCGAACGTCACGGCTCCGGCTTGGGCACGATCAAAACCCGCCCTGGAAAGGGCAAAGAAATCAACATGCGAGGGTGACGCCTTCGCACCTGTCTGTGCTAGGTATGCCGCCATGCGATGCACCCTCTCCGTCACCTCGAAACGACGCATCCTGTGCGTCTTTCCCGCATACACGCCGTCCTTCGGGACTTTCGCCCACGCCTACCCGTTAATGGGTGGGGTAAAGGCGTTCATGCCGCCTCAGGGCCTGCTCCTCATCGCGGCTTACATGCCGGAGGAATGGGAGTACCGGTTCATCGACGAGAACATCAAACGGGCCGGGCCGGACGATTTCGCCTGGGCCGATGCGGTGTTCGTATCGGGCATGCACATCCAGGCACCCCAGATCCGGGACATCTACGCTCGGGCGCATGCGGCCGGTAAGGTGACGGCGCTCGGCGGCCCTTCGGTCTCCGGATCTCCCGAGCAATATCCCGAGTTCGACTATCTCCATATCGGCGAGATCGGCGACGCCACCGACGAACTCGTGTCGATCCTCGACCGCGACGTGTCCATCCCGGCGAGCCAAGTTCGCCTCGAAACCAAGGAGCGTCTGCCGCTCTCCGATTTCCCGGCGCCTGCCTACGAGGCCGCTCCCCTCAAGCGCTACCTCATCGGCTCCCTGCAATTCTCGTCCGGCTGCCCCTATCGCTGCGAGTTCTGCGATATCCCGCAGCTCTACGGCCGTCAGCCCCGCCTGAAGACTCCCGAGCAGATGCTCGGCGAGCTCGATGCGATCATCTCCCAGCCGGGCCATCCGGCCGTCGTGTACTTCGTCGACGACAATTTCATCGGCAACCGCAAGGCGACGAAGGACATGCTGCCCCACCTCGTGGAGTGGCAGAAGAAGAACCATTACCCGCTTCAGTTCGCCTGCGAGGCGACTCTGAACATGGCCAAGCAGCCCGACATCCTCGAGCTGATGCGGCAGGCGAACTTCATGACCGTCTTCGTCGGCATCGAGACGCCGGAAGAGGACGCGCTGGCGGGCATCGACAAGAAGCACAATGCCGCCGTGCCGATGTACGAGGCCATCGAGACGCTCAACAGCTTCGGCCTCGAAGTGACATCGGGCATCATCCTCGGCCTCGACACCGAAACGGACGGCTCGGAACAGAAGCTCATCGACTTCGTCGACAAGTCGGCGGTGCCGGTGCTGACGATGAACCTGCTGCAGGCCCTGCCGAAGACGCCGCTCTGGGACCGGCTGACCCGCGAGGGACGTCTCACCCATGACGCGGCGCTGGAATCCAACGTCCTGTTCAAGCGTCCGCACGACGATGTGGTGGCGAGCTGGCGCCGGGCCATCGCCCATGCCTACGAGCCGGAGAACCTGTTCGCGCGCTTCCGCTATCAGGTGGAACGGACCTATCCGCACCGGATCAAGACGCCCACCAGGGGCAAGCTCACGCGGACCAATCTCCGCCGCGGTCTCGTGCTCGGTTTCAACATCGCCCTGCGCGTGGGCATCCTGTCCGATTACCGCGGCGTATTCTGGCGCGCGGCCGGCCATGCCTTGAAGCGCGGACAGATCGAGGCGGTCTTCAACATGGGATTCGTCGCCCACCACCTGATCCGCTTCACCCGCGAAGCCCTGCGCGGCGAACATAACGCCTCGTTCTACGCGGCCAAGGCCGAGCAGAAGCTGGAGAATGCCCGGACGCCCTGGTGGCAGGCCGCGCGTAAGTTCCTGCCGACATAGGGACTTCCGTACGCGCCCGAAGATGCTCCCGCCGAACAGGCGGGAGAAAATCCCGTCAACCAAAATCGTACATGCGAAGCGGATTTCTTCATCTCGGGCACTTGGCAGGGCGCTTGCTAGGGCCTATAGACCCCGCTCCACGTATTTCACACTTTGAAAGGATTCGACCAATCGGTCGATATCCGACATGCGAATTCGCCTGGGCAACCAGGCGATAATGGCCGGAAGGCTTTAAGGGGCGAGCAGCTCCTTCAAGCCTCGTCCGGCCATGTCCTGTCCGAGACTGCAGGCGCCGGGCAACCGGCTTAATTCCCCAGCCTGCACAGACGGGGAAGACCGAATTCAACACCCTATCGGCACCGCGATTCGCGGCGCAGGCAGGTATCGGTTTGAACCATCTCGCCCGTGCCGTCCACCGTTCCGGAGGATGTCAGGGGACAGGGCCGTGAAGCGTCGTCCAGGACGTTCCGGCTTCTCGCTGAGCCGAGTTCCGTTCCGGGCGGCATGTGCAACCGGCGGACCCTCCTTGAGGGGGCCCCGCCAACCGGAGAGAGCCCCAGTGGACAGGACAGCCAAAGCTGATCTCGTCTCGACGCTCAACGGCGTGTTTGCGAACACGTCCGTCGTCGTCGTGGCCCACTACAAGGGCCTCACGGTCGCCGAGATGCAGAAGCTGCGCGCGCAGATGAAGCAGGCCGGTGCCACCGTGAAGGTCACCAAGAACCGCATCGCCAACATCGCTCTCGATGGCACGGACGTCGCCTCCATCAAGCCCCTCCTGAAGGGCCCGACCCTGCTCGCTTATTCGAGCGATCCGGTCGCGGCTGCGAAGGTTGCGGTGGACTTCGCCAAGGGTAACGACAAGCTCGTGATCCTCGGCGGCGCCATGGGAACGACCGCTCTGAACCCGGACGGTGTGAAGGCGCTTGCGTCGCTCCCGTCCCTCGACGAACTGCGCGGCAAGATCGTGGGCCTCATCCAGGCTCCCGCGACCAAGATCGCCCAGGTCGTCAGCGCACCGGCTGCCAAGCTGGCTCGCGTGTTCGGAGCCTATGCCACCAAGGACGCGGCTCAGGACGAAGCGGCCTGAGGCCGCATCGCCCTTCCCTCATCACCCGTTCAAACCGACATCTAAAGGAACATCACCATGGCTGATCTTGCCAAGCTCGTCGACGACCTGTCCTCGCTGACCGTTCTCGAAGCCGCCGACCTCGCCAAGCTCCTCGAAGAGAAGTGGGGCGTCTCCGCCGCCGCTGCCGTCGCCGTTGCCGGCCCGGCCGCCGGCCCGGCCGCCGTCGTCGAGGAGCAGACCGAGTTCACGGTTCTCCTGACCGCCGCTGGCGACAAGAAGATCGAGGTCATCAAGGAGGTCCGCGCGATCACCGGCCTCGGCCTCAAGGAAGCCAAGGACCTCGTCGAGGGCGCTCCGAAGGCTGTCAAGGAGTCCGTCAACAAGGAAGAGGCCGAGAAGCTCAAGGCCCAGCTCGAGAAGGCCGGCGCCAAGGTCGAGCTCAAGTAAGTTGCCGATGGGCCAAATCAGGCCCGTCACTTCCGGTCGGTCCCTTCGGGGCCGGCCGGCACCGACGCCCGCGGGTCTCCGACCCGTGGGCTAAGGTCGCTTCAAGCGACCGGGCGGTCCTGGAACGGACCGGCGGCATTCATTTCGGGTGGGCTTCGTCCGGCGGGACAGGTTCATCGCCTGGTCGCGGGAGGCATAAAGCCTTCCCCGGGCACCCGGTACGCGGGACGTAGGAGCGAGGTCACCCATGGCCAACACGCTGGTCGGTCGCAAGCGCATTCGCAAGTTTTTCGGCAAGATCAAGGAAGTCGCCGAGATGCCGAACCTCATCGAGGTTCAGAAGGCGTCCTACGACCAGTTCCTGATGATGGACGAGCCGGAAGGCGGACGGGGCGACGAAGGCCTGCAGACCGTTTTCAAGTCGGTCTTCCCGATCTCCGACTTTTCGGCGACGGCCCTCCTCGAATTCGTGAAGTACACGTTCGAGCAGCCGAAATACGATGTCGACGAGTGTCGCCAGCGTGGCATCACCTTCGCGGCTCCGCTCAAGGTGACGCTGCGCCTCATCGTGTTCGATGTGGACCCGGATACCGGTGCCAAGTCCGTCAAGGACATCAAGGAGCAGGACGTCTACATGGGCGACATGCCCCTGATGACGGAGAACGGCACCTTCATCGTCAACGGCACCGAGCGCGTCATCGTCTCGCAGATGCACCGCTCGCCAGGCGTGTTCTTCGACCACGACAAGGGCAAGACCCATTCCTCGGGCAAGCTGCTCTTCGCCGCGCGCATCATCCCCTATCGCGGCTCGTGGCTCGATGTGGAGTTCGACGCCAAGGACATCGTGCATGTGCGTATCGACCGTAAGCGCAAGCTTCCGGCGACGTCGCTGCTGTTCGCCCTCGGCCTCGACGGCGAGGAGATCCTCTCCACCTTCTACAACCGCGTCATCTACGATCGCGACGGCGCCGAATGGCGCGTGCCGTTCGATGCCGACCGTCTGAAGGGCTTCAAGGCCTCCGTCGATCTCGTCGACGCTGATTCGGGCGAAGTCGTCCTCGAAGCCGGCAAGAAGCTCAACGCCCGCAACGCCCGCCAGATCAGCGAGCGCGGTGTCCAGTTCCTGAAGGCCACCGACGAAGACCTGATCGGCCAGTACATCGCAGAAGATCTGGTCAATGCGAAGACCGGCGAGATCTGGGCCGAGGCCGGCGACGAAATCTCCGACAAGCTCCTCAAGAGCCTGGAAGAGGTCGGCGTTTCCGAGCTTCCCGTCCTCGACATCGACCACGTCAATGTCGGTCCCTACATCCGCAACACCCTCGCCGTGGACAAGAACTCATCCCGCGAAGGCGCGCTGTTCGACATCTACCGCGTCATGCGTCCCGGCGAGCCGCCGACGCTCGACACGGCAGAGGCGATGTTCCACTCGCTGTTCTTCGATTCCGAGCGCTACGACCTCTCGGCCGTCGGTCGCGTGAAGATGAACATGCGTCTCGACCTCGATGCCGAGGATACCGTGCGCACCCTGCGCCGCGAGGACATGCTCGCGGTCGTCAAGGCGCTGGTGGACCTGCGCGACGGCAAGGGCGAGATCGACGACATCGATCACCTCGGCAACCGCCGTGTGCGTTCGGTGGGCGAGCTCATGGAGAACCAGTACCGCCTGGGTCTTCTCCGCATGGAGCGCGCCATCAAGGAGCGTATGTCCTCAGTCGATATCGACACGGTGATGCCGCAGGACCTCATCAACGCGAAGCCGGCAGCGGCCGCGGTGCGTGAGTTCTTCGGCTCGTCGCAGCTGTCGCAGTTCATGGATCAGACCAATCCGCTCTCGGAAGTGACGCATAAGCGTCGCCTCTCGGCGCTTGGCCCGGGCGGGCTCACCCGTGAGCGCGCCGGCTTCGAGGTGCGCGACGTGCACCCGACCCATTACGGCCGCATCTGCCCGATCGAGACGCCGGAAGGTCCGAATATCGGTCTCATCAATTCGCTCGCCACCTTCGCGCGGGTGAACAAGTACGGCTTCATCGAGACCCCGTTCCGTCGCGTGAAGGACGGCGTGGTCACGAAGGAGGTTTCCTACCTCTCGGCGATGGAAGAGGCGAAGTACTACGTCGCCCAGGCCAACGCCCAGATGGACGAGAGCTTCAAGCTGACGGAAGACCTCGTGGTCTGCCGTCGGGCCGGCGACGTCATCGTTGTGCCGCCGGACCGCGTCGACCTCATGGACGTGTCGCCGAAGCAGCTCGTCTCGGTAGCTGCCGCACTCATCCCGTTCCTCGAGAACGACGATGCGAACCGCGCTTTGATGGGCTCGAACATGCAGCGCCAGGCGGTGCCGCTGGTCCGCGCCGACGCGCCGTTTGTCGGCACCGGCATGGAAGCCGTGGTCGCCCGCGATTCGGGTGCCGCCATCGCAGCGCGCCGCTCCGGCATCGTCGATCAGGTCGATGCGACCCGTATCGTCATCCGCGCCACCGAAGAGGCCGATGCCAACAAGCCCGGCGTCGACATCTACCGCCTGCAGAAGTTCCAGCGCTCCAACCAGTCGACCTGCATCACGCAGAAGCCGCTGGTCCGCGTGGGCGAGCAGGTGAAGAAGGGCGAGATCATCGCCGATGGTCCGTCGACGGAGTTCGGCGAGCTGGCACTCGGCCGGAACGTGCTCGTCGCGTTCATGCCGTGGAACGGCTACAACTTCGAGGACTCGATCCTGCTCTCCGAGCGGATCGTGAAGGATGACGTGTTCACCTCGATCCATATCGAGGAGTTCGAGGTGATGGCCCGAGACACCAAGCTCGGTCCGGAAGAAATCACCCGCGACATCCCCAACGTCTCGGAAGAGGCGCTGAAGAACCTCGACGAAGCCGGCATCGTCTATATCGGCGCCGAGGTCCATGCGGGCGACATCCTGTGCGGCAAGATCACCCCGAAGGGCGAGAGCCCGATGACGCCGGAGGAGAAGCTCCTCCGCGCCATCTTCGGCGAGAAGGCCTCCGACGTGCGCGACACCTCGCTCCGGGTTCCCCCGGGCGTGACCGGCACGATCGTCGAAGTCCGGGTGTTCAACCGCCACGGCGTCGACAAGGACGAGCGCGCCCAGGCCATCGAGCGCGAAGAGATCGAGCGTCTCGCCAAGGATCGTGACGACGAGCAGGCGATCCTCGACCGCAACACCTACGCCCGTCTCGCCGGCGTCCTGATCGGCCAGTCGCCGATCGCGGGTCCGAAGGGCTTCAAGAAGGAGACCACGCTCAGCCGTGAGCTCCTGAACGAGTACCCGCGCTCGCAATGGTGGCAGTTCGCCGTTGTCGACGACCGTCTCATGACCGAGATGGAAGCGATGCAGAAGCAGTACGACGAGTCGAAGAAGCGCCTCGAGCAGCGCTTCCTCGACAAGGTCGAGAAGCTGCAGCGCGGCGACGAGTTGCCCCCCGGCGTGATGAAGATGGTCAAGGTCTTCGTTGCGGTGAAGCGCAAGATCCAGCCGGGCGACAAGATGGCCGGCCGTCACGGCAACAAGGGTGTCGTGTCGCGGATCGTGCCGATCGAAGACATGCCGTTCCTCGAAGACGGAACGCATGCCGACATCGTGCTCAACCCGCTCGGCGTGCCGTCGCGCATGAACGTCGGTCAGATCCTGGAGACGCATCTGGGCTGGGCTGCCGCCGGTCTCGGCCGTAAGGTCGGGCTCGCCGTGGACGCCTACCTCCGCAGCAACGACATCGCGCCCCTCAAGGCGGAGATGGAGGCGATCTACTCGCCGTCGGAGCTCGAAGGTTTGTCGGACGAGGACATGGCGGAGGCGGCCAACAACGTACGCCGTGGCGTGCCGATGGCCACTCCGGTGTTCAACGGCGCCAAGGAAGCCGACATCGAGACGATGCTGGAGATGGCCGGGCTCGACCGCTCGGCACAGTCGACGCTCTATGACGGGCGTACGGGTGAGCCTTTCGACCGCAAGGTGACGATGGGCTACATCTACATGCTGAAGCTCCACCACCTCGTGGACGACAAGATCCACGCTCGGTCGATCGGTCCGTACTCCCTCGTCACCCAGCAGCCGCTGGGCGGTAAGGCGCAGTTCGGCGGCCAGCGCTTCGGCGAGATGGAGGTCTGGGCTCTGGAGGCCTACGGCGCGGCCTACACGCTGCAGGAGATGCTCACGGTGAAGTCGGACGATGTCGCCGGCCGCACCAAGGTCTACGAGGCCATCGTCCGTGGCGACGATACCTTCGAGGCCGGCATCCCCGAGTCCTTCAACGTGCTCGTCAAGGAAATGCGTTCGCTCGGCCTCAACGTGGAGCTCACCTCCTCCAAGAAGCTCGCGAACGACCAGCTCGACCCGCCCGCCGAGGCAGCCGAGTAAGACCCACGATACGCTCCCGCGCCGGCTCACCGTGAGCCGGCGCGGTTCGAGCGGGGAGGGGAAGCGCCTCTCGACGGACGAAGGCCAGCGGCGACCCGGCCGGTCGCAGCGCCTCATCGATTTCAGCACGTGGTCATCCCCTCGGCGGAGGGTGCAGCCCGTCAGCTCAGGAGCAGATCATGAACCAAGAGGTCATGAATCTTTTCAACCAGCAGGCTCAGCCTCAGAGCTTCGACCAGATCAAGATTTCGATCTCCTCACCCGAAAAGATCCTTTCGTGGTCCTTCGGCGAGATCAAGAAGCCCGAGACGATCAACTACCGTACGTTCAAGCCCGAGCGTGACGGCCTGTTCTGCGCGCGCATCTTTGGACCGATCAAGGATTACGAGTGCTTGTGCGGCAAGTACAAGCGCATGAAGTACAAGGGCGTCATCTGTGAGAAGTGCGGCGTCGAGGTCACCCTCGCGCGCGTCCGGCGTGACCGCATGGGCCATATTGAGCTGGCCGCGCCCGTCGCCCATATCTGGTTCCTGAAGTCGCTGCCGAGCCGCATCGGCCTGCTGCTCGACATGGCGCTCAAGGACCTCGAGCGCATCCTCTACTTCGAATCCTACTGCGTCATCGAGCCAGGCCTCACCCCCCTCAAGGAACGTCAGCTCCTCTCCGAGGAAGAGTACCTGCGCGCGCAGGAAGAGTACGGTGAGGACAGCTTCACCGCCATGATCGGCGCCGAGGCCATCCGGCGCATCCTGCAGGAGCTCGATCTCGACGGGATCGCGAACTCGCTGCGCGAAGAGATCGCCACCACGACCTCCGAGCTGAAGCCCAAGAAGCTTCTCAAGCGCCTGAAGATCATCGAGGCTTTCCAGATGTCGGGCAACAAGCCCGAATGGATGATCCTCACCGTCGTTCCGGTGATCCCGCCGGACCTGCGCCCGCTCGTCCCCCTGGATGGCGGCCGCTTCGCCACGTCCGATCTGAACGACCTCTACCGTCGCGTCATCAACCGCAACAACCGCCTGAAACGGCTGATCGAACTGCGTGCGCCCGACATCATCATCCGCAACGAGAAGCGCATGCTTCAGGAAGCGGTGGATGCGCTGTTCGACAACGGCCGCCGCGGCCGCGTCATCACGGGTGCCAACAAGCGTCCGCTGAAGTCGCTCGCCGACATGCTCAAGGGCAAGCAGGGCCGCTTCCGCCAGAACCTGCTCGGCAAGCGCGTCGACTATTCCGGCCGATCGGTCATCGTGGTGGGCCCGGAGCTCAAGCTGCACCAGTGCGGCCTGCCGAAGAAGATGGCCTTGGAGCTGTTCAAGCCCTTCATCTACGCGCGCCTCGACGCCAAGGGTTTCTCGGCCACCGTCAAGCAGGCCAAGAAGCTCGTCGAGAAGGAGAAGCCGGAGGTCTGGGATATCCTCGATGAGGTTATCCGCGAACACCCGGTGATGCTCAACCGCGCGCCGACGCTCCACCGCCTCGGCATCCAGGCGTTCGAGCCCAAGCTGATCGAGGGTAAAGCAATCCAGCTTCACCCGCTCGTCTGCGCCGCCTTCAACGCCGACTTCGACGGCGACCAGATGGCCGTCCACGTCCCGCTCTCGCTGGAAGCCCAGCTCGAAGCGCGCGTGCTGATGATGTCGACCAACAACATCCTGCACCCGGCAAACGGTCAGCCGATCATCGTGCCGTCGCAGGATATCGTGCTCGGCCTGTACTACCTGTCGATCGTCGCCGAGGGCGCCATCGGCGCCTTCGACCCGACCAACAAGAAGAACCCGATGCAGGGTGTCTTCGGCACCATCGGCGAGCTCGAGCACGCACTCGCGGCCAACACCGTGAAGCTGCACTCGAAGATCCGCTGGCGGTGGAACGGCATCGGCCCCGATGGCGAGCCGCTGACCCAGACCTACGACACGACACCCGGTCGCGTGATCCTGTCCACGGCCCTGCCGCTGCACAAGAAGGTCCCCTACGACGTCGTCAACAAGCTGATGACGAAGAAGGAGATCTCCGCGATGATCGACACCGTCTACCGCCACTGCGGTCAGAAGGAATCGGTGATCTTCTGTGATCGCATCATGGCGCTCGGCTTCAACCACGCGTTCAAGGCCGGCATTTCGTTCGGCAAGGACGACATGGTCGTGCCGGACAACAAGTGGCCGATCGTGGACGACACCCGCGCGCTGGTGAAGGACTACGAGCAGCAGTACAATGACGGCCTGATCACTCAGGGCGAGAAGTACAACAAGGTGGTGGATGCCTGGGCCAAGTGCTCGGACAAGCTCGCCGCCGAGATGATGCTGCGCATCTCCACGGTGCAGAAGGACGAGAACGGCGCCGACAAGCAGATCAACTCGATCTACATGATGAGCCATTCCGGTGCCCGTGGTTCGCCGGCGCAGATGAAGCAGCTCGCCGCGATGCGCGGCCTCATGGCCAAGCCCTCGGGCGAAATCATCGAGACCCCGATCATCTCGAACTTCAAAGAAGGCTTGGACGTTCTCGAGTACTTCAACTCGACGCACGGAGCCCGTAAGGGCCTCGCCGACACCGCCTTGAAGACCGCGAATTCCGGTTACCTGACCCGCCGCCTCGTCGACGTGGCACAGGACGCCGTCATTCGTGAGGTCGATTGCGGCACCACCAACGGCATCAAGATGCGCGCCATCGTCGATGCCGGCCAGGTCGTGGCTCCGCTCTCGATCCGCATCCTCGGCCGCGCCACGGCCGAAGATCTCGTGGCGCAGGACGGTACGGTCATCGTCAAGACCAACGAGACGATCGAGGAGAAGCACCTGCCCGCCATCCAGGCGGCCGGTATCCAGGAGGTGAAGATTCGCTCGGTGCTCGTCTGCGCCACCAAGAGCGGCGTCTGCGCCACCTGCTACGGACGCGATCTCGCCCGTGGAACGCCCGTCAACATGGGCGAGGCCGTCGGCGTCATCGCGGCGCAGTCCATCGGCGAGCCGGGCACCCAGCTCACCATGCGTACCTTCCACATCGGCGGTGCGGCGCAGATCGCGGATTCGTCCTTCATCGAGTCGAGCTTCGAAGGCACGATCAAGATCCGCAACCGTGCCCTCGCCCGCAACACCGATGGCGATCTCATCGCCACAGGTCGTAACGTGGCTGTGGTCATCGTCGGTACCGATGGAGCGGAACGCGCGGTCCACCGCCTGCAATACGGCGCACGACTGCGGGTCGACGAGGGCGACAAGGTCAAGCGTGGCCAGCGCATCGCCGAGTGGGACCCCTATACCCGTCCGATCATCACCGAGACCGACGGTATCGTGGCCTACGAGGATCTGATCGACGGCCAGTCGATCACCGAGACCACCGACGAGTCGACCGGCATCGCCAAGCGCGTCGTCATCGACTGGCGTGGTACGGCCCGTACGGCAGACCTCAAGCCGGCCATGCTGGTCCTCGACCAGGACGGCAAGCCGATGAAGCTGCCGCGCGGCTCGGACGCCCGCTACTTCCTCCCAGTCGACGCCATCATCGGCTACGACCCGGGCGGCACGGTGAAGGCCGGCGACATCCTCGCTCGTGTCTCCACCGACTCGGCCAAGACCCGCGACATCACCGGCGGTCTGCCGCGGGTGGCGGAGCTGTTCGAGGCCCGTCGTCCGAAGGACGCGGCGATCATTGCGGAGAAGTCGGGCACGATTCAGTTCGGGCGCGACTACAAGAACAAGCGTCGCCTAACGCTGACTCCGCATGACGGTTCGGATGCGGTCGAGTACCTGATCCCGAAGGGCAAGCACATCCACCTCCAAGACGGCGACGTCGTGGAGCTCGGCGACTACATCGTCGACGGCAACCCGGCGCCGCACGACATCCTGGCGATCAAGGGCGTGGAGGAGCTCGCTGCCTACCTCGTCAACGAGATCCAGGAGGTCTACCGGCTCCAGGGCGTGTCCATCAACGACAAGCACATCGAGGTGATCGTCCGTCAGATGCTGCAGAAGGTGGAAATCACCGATGGCGGCGATTCGGAGATCCTGACGGGCGACCAGATCGACCGGACGGAACTCGCGGACATCAACGAGAAGCTGCTCGCCGAGAACAAGAAGCCCGTCGTGGGTGTGCCGGTGTTGCTCGGCATCACCAAGGCGTCCCTGCAGACGAAGTCGTTCATCTCGGCGGCCTCGTTCCAGGAAACCACCCGCGTGCTCACCGAGGCGGCCGTCAACGGCAAGATCGACCATCTCGAGGGTCTCAAGGAGAACGTCATCGTCGGCTCGCTCATTCCGGCCGGTACGGGCTCCATGGCAGCCGACATCCGCGCCGTGGCGCGGCGTCGCGATGCCATGATCCTTCAGCAGAAGGCCGCCGAGAGTGGCGCCCAGCCCCTCAGCGAGCTGCCGCCGGCCGCTGAGTGATCTCCGCGTAGCCTTCAAACGAGACAAGGGGCGGCCAGCGATGGCCGCCCCTTCTTATTTCGCAACACCGCCTTCGGACCGGAGAGAGCTCCCCGGTACCGGCCGCACCTCAACGAATCGCAGCATCTGTGCGGCCTCATCCGACAGCCCACCAGGACCCATCCACCGCACGTGAACCGCCATCCAGGACTCCGCCCAGCTGATCGGCAGGTTGATCCGAGACCGTGACACCGCCCTGGATCGCCTCGTCCTGGCGCAGAACTCCAAAACCATATAATAATCGGGCGTTAACCGCCGGTCAGACCAAACTTTATCGCGCTTCGGGATTGACGTTCCGCCGTCCCCCGCATAGAAGCACGCCACTCCGGCACAACAGCAGGACATAGCGAGTCGCGACCCTCGGGCCGAAAGACAATCGCTAATCCGGTTCCGGCACTCACATCGACTGACGTCCTTGTCAGATCAGTAGGTACGAGCGCGTCGTAAGGCGTGATCCTCTGCCGAACACGCGCCACGGGTCCTCACCGATCCATGGCGCATATTCGTTTTGCGGATCTTCTTATCGAGATCCGCGACAGCTCGGAAACGGGCTGCATCGTGAAGCCGAACATGGGATCGCGCCTAAGCGGTCCGAATGAAGAGGGCAGAGTATGCCGACGATCAACCAGCTGATCGCTCAGCCGCGTAAAGCGCAGAAGAGCCGCAACAAGGTGCCGGCGCTCGACGCTTGCCCGCAGAAGCGTGGCGTTTGCACCCGCGTCTACACGACGACGCCGAAGAAGCCGAACTCGGCTCTCCGTAAGGTCGCCAAGGTCCGTCTGACCAACGGTTTCGAAGTCATCGGGTACATCCCCGGCGAAGGTCACAACCTTCAAGAGCACTCCGTGGTCATGATCCGCGGCGGCCGCGTGAAGGATCTTCCCGGCGTTCGCTACCACATCCTGCGCGGCGTGCTCGACACGCAGGGCGTCAAGGGTCGTAAGCAGCGCCGCTCCAAGTACGGCGCCAAGCGTCCGAAGTAAGAATTTCGCTCATCCCGTAAGGATGTCGCCGACCTCGACGAGGTTCAGGCGGCCTGCGCGGGGTGGTTTCAAGACCTTGATTTATAGACGGAGCGAGCGATGTCCCGCCGCCATTCTGCTGAAAAGCGTGAGATCATCCCGGACGCCAAGTACGGCGACATCGTGCTCACCAAGTTCATGAATTCCATCATGTACGAGGGCAAGAAGTCGATCGCCGAGGGCATCGTGTACGGCGCGTTCGACATCGTCGAGAACCGCGCCCGTGCGAACCCGATCGAGGTGTTCCGCGCCGCTCTCGAGAACGTCGCTCCGGCGATCGAAGTGCGGTCCCGTCGCGTCGGCGGCGCGACCTACCAGGTCCCCGTCGAAGTCCGTACCGAGCGTCGTCAGGCTCTGGCGATCCGTTGGCTCATCCAGGCCGCCCGTGGCCGCAACGACCGCACCATGGTCGAGCGCCTCTCGGCCGAACTCCTCGATGCCGCGAATAACCGTGGCAACGCGGTCAAGAAGCGGGAAGACACGCACCGGATGGCTGAAGCCAACCGCGCCTTCTCGCACTACCGCTGGTAAGCGGCCCCGGACCCTTTCAGGAGCAATCCGATGCCCCGCACGCATGCGATCGAGGACTACCGTAATTTCGGCATCATGGCTCACATTGATGCTGGAAAAACCACGACCACTGAGCGGATCCTCTACTACACCGGTAAGTCCCATAAGATCGGCGAAGTCCATGACGGCGCCGCGACGATGGATTGGATGACGCAGGAGCAGGAGCGTGGCATCACGATCACCTCCGCTGCGACCACCTGCTTCTGGCGCGACAAGCGCCTGAACATCATCGACACCCCCGGCCACGTGGACTTCACCATCGAAGTGGAGCGCTCGCTGCGCGTCCTCGACGGCGCCGTTTGCGTGCTTGACGGCAACCAGGGCGTCGAGCCCCAGACAGAGACCGTCTGGCGTCAGGCTGACAAGTACGACGTTCCGCGTGTCGTGTTCGTCAACAAGATGGACAAGATCGGCGCCGACTTCTTCAAATGCGTCGCCGACATCATCGACCGCGTCGCCGGCAAGCCCGTTTGCCTCCAGCTTCCGATCGGCGCCGAGACGACCTTCAAGGGCGTCATCGACCTGATCAAGATGAAGGCCATCGTCTGGACGTCCGAGAAGCTCGGTGCGGATTTCTCGGAGACCGAGATCCCGGCCGACCTCGCCGATCAGGCTGCCGAATACCGGATCAAGCTCGTCGAAGCCTGCGTCGAGATGGATGACGATGCCATGTCGGCCTATCTCGACGGTGTCGAGCCGGATGCCGAGACGATGCATCGCCTCGTGCGCACCGCAGTCCAGCGTCGCGCCTTCCACCCCGTGCTCTGTGGCTCGGCCTTCAAGAACAAGGGCGTTCAGCCCCTGCTCGACGCCGTCGTCGACTACCTTCCGTCTCCCGCCGATCGCGGCGAGATCAAGGGCCTCGACTTCAAGACCGAAGAAGAGACCGTTCGTCATCCGTCCGACAGCGATCCTTTCTCGATGCTGGCGTTCAAGATCATGGACGACCCGCATGTCGGCACGATCACGTTCTGCCGTGTCTATTCGGGCAAGGTCGAGTCTGGCGCCAACGTCATCAACTCGTCGCGCGACAAGAAGGAGCGTGTCGGCCGCATGCTTCTCATGCACGCCAACAACCGCGAAGACGTGAAGGAAGCCTTCACCGGCGACATCGTGGCTCTGGCTGGTCTCAAGGAAACTCGTACCGGCGATACGCTGTGCGACCCGAAGGATGCCGTCATCCTCGAGAAGATGGAGTTCCCCGAGCCCGTCATCGAGATCGCGGTGGAGCCGAAGTCCAAGGCCGATCAGGAGAAGCTGGGCATTGCTCTTGCCAAGCTCGCTGCTGAGGATCCGTCCTTCCGCGTTTCCACGGACCAGGAATCGGGCCAGACCATCCTTCGCGGGATGGGCGAGCTCCACCTCGACATCAAGGTCGACATCCTGCGCCGTACCTACATGGTCGACGCGAACATCGGCCAGCCGCAGGTGGCGTATCGTGAGAAGCTCACGAAGCGCACCGAGATCGACTACACCCACAAGAAGCAGACCGGTGGTACCGGTCAGTTCGCTCGGGTGAAGTTTGTGGTCGAGCCGAACGAGCCGGGTAAGGGCTTCGAGTTCTCCTCGAAGATCATCGGCGGCACGGTGCCCAAGGAATACATCCCGGGCGTCGAAAAGGGTCTCAACTCGGTGCTCGGCGCCGGCATCCTCGCCGGCTTCCCGGTCGTGGACATCAAGGTCGAGCTGATCGACGGCGCCTATCACGATGTCGACTCGTCGGCCCTGGCCTTCGAAATCGCCTCTCGTGCGGCGCTCCGTGAAGCTCTCCAGAAGGGCGGATCGGTCCTGCTCGAGCCGGTCATGAAGGTCGAGGTCGTCTCGCCGGAAGAATATACCGGTTCGGTGATCGGCGATCTGAATTCCCGCCGTGGCCAGATCCAGGGCCAGGACATGCGCGGCAATGCGAACGTCATCAACGCGATGGTGCCGCTTGCCAACATGTTCGGCTACGTGAACCAGCTGCGCTCCTTCTCCCAGGGCCGCGCGAACTTCACGATGCAGTTTGACCATTACGAAGAGGTGCCGCGCGGCGAGGCCGAGAAGGTCGTCGCGAAGTACGCTTAAGGCTTCCCGCCTTTTCCGGACCGCAGCAGCATCACCTGAAACACTGAGATTACGGAGGCTACGATGGCCAAAGAGAAATTTGCCCGCACCAAGCCGCACTGCAACATTGGCACGATTGGTCACGTTGACCACGGCAAGACGTCGCTGACGGCTGCGATCACGAAGGTCCTGGCGGAGTCGGGTGGCGCGACGTTCACGGCCTACGACCAGATCGACAAGGCCCCC
>NZ_LMMP01000022.1 GCF_001422815.1 Methylobacterium sp. Leaf91
CCACCACGGACCCAGTTCCTCCGGGATCGCCCGCCATTTGGCCCCGTTCTGATGCCGCCAGAGGATCGCCGAGAGCGTGCGTTGCAGGTGCTGCGGTGCGTCTTGGCCTTGGGCCGGCAGGCCTCGACCAGCGGCTCCAGTTCAGACCATTGCGCATCGCTCAGCATCGTCCCTCCCGCAATCAGAGAGACGAAAACGCAAAACGCGCCAATCCGTTCAAGCGACGACAGGCCCTACAAGGGTGCTGCCACGGGCGGCCACGTCTTCTTCGCTCACTTCGAGCGCGAAGAACGGCAGTACCTCCTCATCGCGATCGTCAACGAGAAGCTCGGCGCGTCGATGACGAGCGACCTCGATGTCCAGGATGTCCGCCATCTCGACATGGACGGTTTTCGGTTCGCGGGCCGCATCAACATGACCGGCTGGACCAACGGCGAGGAGCGCTACATTGGCTTCTTGAAGGGCATGCGGGAGGTCTCCGAGTACTTCAAGGAATTCCTCGGCTGTGACACCACGGTCCAGAACCGCCGCGACACAGCCGAGCTCGTCCAGGCGCTGATGGCATTCGCCACCGATGATGGCATGGACACCCCAAGCAAGGACGATTTCCTCGCCCGCGCGAAAACCATCTGCGAGCGTTCGGCCAAGGCTCAGGAGGAACTTAGCTTCGAGGCGCTGGCCAACGAACTGAGCCCGCAGGATCCCGAGAGGCTGATGAGCGTTCTGGCCGATCCTGATCTACGCCTCAACGACGGCTTCGTGCCTGATCGCCGCGCCCTCGGACCGCTGATCAAATTCAAGGGCAAGACCCCGACCTGGAGCATCGAGTTCAACCGCCACGCGATCACCCGCGGAAATGTGCGGTTCAACGCTGAGGACAACACCCTCACGTTGACCGGCCTGCCCGAGGATCTCACAGCGCAGCTGCGCACTGAGTACAGCCAAGATGGCTAAGATCACATTCGACCAGCTGATCCTGCTGTATCGTCATATCGCCTTCGATCAGAACGGCGATCAGGGAAGGCTGTCGATTGCGACCCCAGAAGTCCTGGAGGTCATCCAACTCATCGAAGATGACCAGGATGTCGCTGTTGACGCAGACATCGTGGTGCTCGACGACGACGCGCTTCAAGTCGGTCAGATCGTATCAGTCCGCGTCGGCCCACCCCGGACTGCGCTCGGCTCCCTCGTTCGCGACTTCGACGGGTTGCTCGATACCCCGGAAGCGCGGGTCAAAGAACCGCGCGCCTACTTCGTCATCGACGGCGGTATCACACCGGACATCGATCCCTGTCCAGAGCGCTTAGCGACCTATCGCAAGGTCCTCGAGTTCACGAAGCTCGTCGGCGAAGCAGCGGCCTATGTCGATCAATCCAAAAGGGAATTGATCTTCATCAAGGATGGCAAGTTCAGCGTTCCGCTGGCGTATAAGGCCGCCGGCTTGGACCGTGTGAGCGTCTCCGACGCCGACGCCATTCTCAGCGCGTGCGCCGACGAGATTCACCGAGACCAGAAGCTCGCGATCCTCGCCGAAGCCGTCATCGGGACCTGCGCGTCTCAGCCGGTCGCAGTCCGGTTTCGCCACCTCACCGCAAACCTCGGTTCGGCGAACGAGGAAGTTCGCAACGGCTATCAGCTGTTCGCGTCCAGCTTCTCTTACTCAAAGATCCGCAACGAGATCGAAGCCGCACGCATCGATTATCTCAACAAGATCCATAAAACGATTATCGATATCCAGACGCAGTTGCTCGGTATCCCTGTCGCGACGGTCATCGTCGCCTCGCAGCTGAAAGTCACATCCGCCTGCGGCGTCGAGTTCTAGACCAACTTCGCCGTCGTCGTGGGAGCGTGGATCTTCGTCGCGCTCTTGGCGATTGCCATCGGAAACCAATGGGCGACGCTGGCGTCCATATCCGACGATATCGCGCGCCAAAAAACCAAGTTTCAGCGGGACTTTGCGGCGCTCAGCGATCAGTTCGATACGATTTTCGTCACCCTCGCCGGTCGGATCAAATGGCAGCGAAGGTTTCTGGGGTTTGTTGGCGTGCTCGCAGTCGTCGGGGCAGCGGTGGCCACGTTCGTCGCGTATCGAGTGACCAACGTCCCGTACATGAGCTGTTGGTCGGGTTAGGTCTCGGCGTCGGCACCAACACCGATCCCGCCGGCTGTGACGCCTGTCGCACCGGCTCCGGCGCCTCCGTCGCCTGTCTCGCCAGCCAACACACCGACGAACGCGTCACCGCCTAAGCCAAGCCCGCCACCCGATCCGGCTCGGTCAACGCCCGCCAAGCCGAAAATGGCTCCCACGCCACAGGCCCACCCGCAGCCGTAAGTGGTTTGCGCTGTCAGAAGCGCCAGGGGAGGAGAGGACACTCCGTGTCCCCGCAGTTCGGCTGATAGCTTGGTTGAACTGATCGCATAGGAGCGGCCCGCTCCAGGGGCCGACACGGCGACGGTCATCCGAAACTGAATTCCGCTACCGGGCGGTCAGCTGATGTCCGTTCATGGCGCGCAGCTGCGATGATGAATGGCTTTCACACGGACTGCTTACATGGCGCGGAATAAGAAAGGCAGACATTCGAACGAGCGAGAGCGATCGACGGCTTTGTGGCCAGTCAACTCGCGATGGGGCCACCGTCTGTGTAAGGCGGCTTTCCTTATCACCAGCCTATCCATCTCGTTGCATAACGAAGGCGACAGCCTCGTTCACGGCATCGGGCAAAACGGTCATGTGCGTTCGTCCGGAAATCAGCCGGAACTGACTTGTTAATCCAGGAATCTGACTAAGCCGGTCTGCCATGGCACGGGTAAGCTCGACCGTCCGCGCCGACTTCAAGCGGTCGAGGCGCGCCTCGCGATCGGGCGCCTCGCGCTGAAACGGGGCGAGTTCCTCCTCGAAAGTCCCCGCGAGGAGAAGCGTGCGGGCGCGGACGGAGGGACCAGCTTCGAGGCGCTCGATGCTCTTCAGCAAGACGAGATCCTCCCAATAGATGGATGGGCTCGCCGCGACCCAGTGCGAGAACAGTGTGGGCATATGGGCCAAAGCGTAGAGGACGAAGAGCCCGCCGAAGGAATGTCCGAACAAGCCCTGCCGTGACGGGTCGATTCGACAGCGCTGCGCGATCACGGGCTTGAGGTCATCGACGACGAAACGCAGGAACCCCTCGGCGCCCCCCGTCCTCAGCACCGGCCCGTCGGGCGTGGACGTCGGGTAGGACCGGCCCGGCGGAGGCGTGTAATCCCAGGAGCGGCGCCGGCTGTCATAGGCCTCGTCGCCTAGGTATCCGACCCCCACGATGACGAATCGAGACCCGATCCCGGTTGCATCCGGATAGGGGGCCTGCACGCGCTCGATATCGATCGCAGTGGCCGTCACCGCGTTACCGTCGAGGAGATACAGGACGGGCCAGCCGGCGGCCGGCGGCTCGCCGGGTGGGATGTAAAGCGTGATCCGCCATGGGGCCTGCCCTTTGTCGCCCCCGAGATCGAAGCTGACCGCGCCGGCGAGCCGTGCGGGCTCGTCCGGGCCGGCGGCTGCCATCACCGAACGCTGCTCAAGCGTCAGCGAGGCTGCCGCCAGAAGGCCCGCAAGGGCACGTCGCGAGACGAGCGTCGTCACCGGACATGGTCCTGGCAAGTCTCGATCATCATTCACACAGATCCTGCAACGGCGTCACGGAAGATCACGTCACCACCGGTAGATCAGGCTGCCGATGACAGTGGCCGGTGCGCCCCGATAGCAGAAGCCGGCTTGGCAGGTGAAGTAGTCGCGGTCGAGGACATTGTTGGCGTTCACCTGCGCACGGAAGCCCTTATACTTGGGATCGAGGGCGGCAAAGTCGTAGGCGAGCAGCGCATCGAACAGCGTCACGGTCGGGTTACGGACCGTGTTCTCGTCATTGGCGAAGCTGTTGGCGTTGAAGCGGAGGCCGCCTCCGAGCGTCAGTCCGCGCAAAGCCGAGCCCGGCGGGAACAGGTAGGTCAGAAAGCCGGTGAACGTATCTCCCGGAATGCCGGAGAGCGCGTTGCCGTCCAGGGACTGGCCCGCGAACGAGGTCTGGCTGAGATAGCGCAGGTCGAGATGGGTGTAGGCAAGGGTCAGGTTGGTGCCGGGCGCGAAATTGGCGATCGCCTCCATCTCGAAGCCTCGCGATTCGACGGCGCCCGTCGCCACCTGGAAGGCGACGTTGTTCGGGTCCGTGCGCAGCACGCTGCTCTGGACGATGTCGAAGCCGGCAAATCCTGCCTGGATGTTCGTGCCTGGAATCAGGTACTCGATGCCCGCCTCGATCTGATCGCCGGTCGCCGGCTTGAAGGCGCGCCCGGCGACATCGACGCCCGGCTGCGGCGCGAAGGTGGTCGCGTAGCTGACATAGGGCACCAGCCCGGGGGCCAGGAGATAGTTGAGGCCGACGCGGCCGGTGAAGGCCTGGTCGTTCTGCTCGGTTGCGGCGGCGGCTGTGGTCGTGTTCTGGGAGACCCAGTCGTAGCGGCCGGTGAGGGTGAGCACGAAGCGGTCGAATTTGGCCTGCTCCTGCAGGTACAGCCCGACCTGATCCTGGCTCTGCGCGGTGCGGGGCCCCAGCACCGGCGCCAGGATCGGCTGCTGACCGTAATTGCGCGTGACGAGGTTGAGATCGGGGGCCGCGCCGAAGCCGAAGCGGTAGTTGAAGTCGGAATGCGCGTAGTCGAGCCCCGCCACTAGCGTGTGCTGGACCGGCCCGGTGGTGACATGTGCCTCGATCTGGTTGTCGAGGGTGAACTGGCTGAGGAACTGCCGGGAGTATCCGGTCGACCGGCTCGCGCTCAGGCCGTCGGGGCTGAGCATGGCGATCGACGCGTAGCGATAGTCGTTGCTGATGTCGTAGAAGCGGAAGTTCTGCCGGAAGACCAGATCCGGATCGAAGCGGTGCTCGAACGCGTAGCCGACGCGGCCCTGCTGCTGTTTGAAGTCGTTGAAGGCCGGATCGCCCGAATAGATGCGGGTCGGTCGCAGGTTCTGGTTGAAGAACGTCGTCGAGCCCGGAAGCTTGGTTTCCTGGTACTCGCTCAGGAACGTGAAGGTCGTGTCGGCCGAGGGCTTCCAGGTAAACGACGGCGCGATATAGCCCCGATCATCTGAGCCACCGGGGATGAAGGTGTCGGACTGCCGCTTGATGCCCGTGACGCGGTAGGCGAGCGTGCCACCCGTGCCTTCGACCGGGCCGCCGATATCGAAATTGCCCTGGTAGCGGTCGTAGTTGCCGACCTGCAACTGGACCTCGCCGAAGGGCGTGAAGACCGGCCGCTTCGTGGTGACATCGAGGATGCCGCCGGGCGAGCCGAGGCCGTAGAGTCCGGAGGCCGGTCCGCGCAGGATCGTTGCCGCCTCGATACCGTAGGGCTCGATGCGGGGCACCGTCAGACCCGACGCCACCTGGCGCAGGCCGTCGCGGAACATGCCGTCATAGGTCAGACTGAAGCCGCGCACAAAGAACGAATCGAAGCGGGGATCGAAGCCGAAGACGTTCGAGGAGACGCCGGCCACGTAGCCGATGGCCTCGTTGAGGGTCTGGACGTTGCGGTCGTTGAGCGCCTCGCGGGTGAGCACCGTGACCGATTGGGGCGTCTCGAGCAGCGGCGTGTTAGTCTTGGTCGCCGTGGGGCTGGTGCGGGCGGTGTAACCGGTGACCCCGGAAGGGCCGCCCCCGCCGCCGCTGGTCGCCGCCGTACCGCCATCCCCACCGCTGAGATTGGCCCCGCCCCCCAGCACGGGCGCAGGTGCCGTACCCTCGACCGTCAATTGGTTGAGCTGCACGCTCACTTCCTGTGCCGTCACAGGTCCCGTGAGGGCGGTCGTGGCAAGAAGCAGAGCGAAGAGCGGGGGGCGATGGGACATGGAGCACGCTGGTAGGCGCCTCAAGCGGCGCAGTGACTGTTCCATTGCTTTTGTTGCGTTGCGAGGCAAGGCGAAAACGTGATAGAAATCAGACACTTAGAGCGCTTCAAAGCTGAAGTAATCCTAAGTTGATGCATGGCTGCGATGGCAAGAGCGCTTTCACAACCTCTACGTTTCCACCTGCGCGAAAGATCGAATGTCCGCCTCTGGACGGTGGGGCAACTGGCTCAAACGGCGTAGTCGTGTCGGACGCAGCAGGGCTGCATTTCAAGCCTGGCAGCTGCGTTGCACACATCCCGAACGTCTGACCGGTAATGCGCAGGCTACGTTCGCAGCACCCCTTCTCTCTCTGCCGGCATCTGCCGGTTGGGAGATGAGAGATGGGACATTCAGAGCACGACCCAGCCTTCAAGAACCGCCGTCCGTGGAACGCAGGACGGAAGCTCGGCGCAAAGCGCGCTCTCAAGCCTCAGCAGGTTTGGGCCATCCGTTTCTGGCTTGATGGAGAGCGGCGCGTACGCGACCGCGCCATGTTTGACCTCGCCATCGACAGCAAGCTGCGCGGTTGTGACATCGTCAAATTGAAGATCGGTGAGCTTGTCAGCGGTGAGCAGGTGCGGCCGCGAGTCATCGTCGTTCAGCGAAAGACAGGACGGCCTGTACAGTTCGAACTGCTTGAACCAGCACGTACCAGCATTCTGACTTGGCTGGGGTGTCGAGGAGGCGGGCTTGATGATTACGCTTTTCCCAGCCGGATCGACCATGAAGCGCACATAAGCACCCGACAGTACGCCCGTCTGGTAGATGAATGGGTGACGGGCATAGGGCTACGGCGCGAGGACTACGAAACACATTCCCTACGTCGAACAAAGGCGGCGTTGATCTACAAGCGAACAGGCAACTTGCGCGCTGTGCAGCTTCTACTCGGGCATACGAAAATCGTGAGCACGGTACGCTACCTCGGCGTGGACGTTGAAGACGCGCTCGCTCTGGCCGAAGGGACCGAAATCTGAAGCCCGGCCTCCTCGGCGGCAAAGTTGTGGAGGCCATGCATGCTTCAGGAATGCAGCGCGTTTGATGCAGTCGGTTACCCCAACATAATGCCGTCCCGGACATAGGCGTTCTCGAACGAACCCAGCCCTTCCGCCCTGGGTGGTTTTCCGCCTGTCCGGTCTCGGAGAGCAAAACACAAGAAACAGACGGTGGCTCGGGCCACAAGGGTGCGCAACGCTCCAATCGCAGCCACTCGACGGGGGCAGGTGAGTGCTCTCAGCGATGACGCATGCCCTTGCCAAGGAGCCAGACCCGAGGAGAGTCGCGGCCAACGCGCTAGACCCTGGGTCGGAGGCGATCGAACTGTTCCTCAGCGGCGGACCTAGGAGCAGGTTGTACAAGGGACGAGAATGATCCCGCTCGGTCGCCCGAGTGAACCCGGCGACATCGCCGCCGCTATCGCGTTTTTGGTCGGACCGGACGGCGGTTGGGTGAACGGCCCGATTCTACGGGCCAACGGCGGTTTGGGCTGAGCGCGACCGCGCCTGCCTGCAGCCCTGATTGTCCGAGCGTTCGGTCCCTACCGCTCCTGGCGAAGGGGCCGAGCGAGACGCGCGCCACCTCTAGCAGGGCCTCGCGATTGGCCTCGGACGACGCGATGACGCCCATGGCGGAGGCCACCGTCAACAGCAATCGCGCCAGCGCCGTAGTATCCGCGACCTCTGACGGATCGCCGTCGGCCTTTGCCTGGACGAAGCGCACGAGGAGTTCCGTCGCTGCGCCGAACAGAGGCATCGTTGATCGACAAGGGAACTGGCAACCTGCGCGGTGCAGATTCTGCTCGGGCATTCGAAGATCGAAAGTACGGTACGCTACCTTGATATGGACGTCGAAGACGCGTTCGCTCTAGCAGAAGGAACCGAAATCATAGAGCGAGCCATCTCGACGGCAATGCGGAGAGGGCCTCCGAAGCCGCTGGGCCGGATAAAGCCCATGACTGTCGCTCGACCATGCTGGCATTGGCCGTGAAGTAGAGGAGGCGACACGGACACGCGCCTTCTCGCGCGCACTGCCCCACTGGGTTCCCGGAAGGCGCTTGTCCACCGGCGCGATCGCTCATAGCTCTCGACTATGACCAAGATCCCTTTCGACAACAGCTACGTCCGCTTACCGGACGGCTTCTTCGTCCGCCGCGCCCCGACACCTGTCGCAGCCCCGCGCCTGATCCGTTTGAACCGCGCGCTGGCGGCGAACCTTGGCATGGACCCGGATTGGCTCGCCGGATCCGCTGGGGTGAGGATGCTCGCGGGGAACAGCGTCCCTGAAGGCGCCGAGCCGATCGCGACAGCTTACGCCGGGCACCAGTTCGGCAACTTCGTGCCGCAGCTCGGTGACGGGCGCGCCGTTCTGCTCGGCGAGGTCGTCGACCGTGACGGGCAGCGCCGCGACATCCAGCTCAAGGGCGCGGGCCCGACCCCGTTCTCCCGCCGTGGCGACGGGCGCGCGGCGCTTGGGCCGGTGCTGCGCGAGTATCTCGTGAGCGAGGCCATGGCCGCGCTCGGCATCCCCACCACACGGGCGCTGGCGGCGGTTGCCACCGGCGAGTTGGTCGTGCGTGAGACCCGGCTACCTGGGGCGGTGCTCGCTCGCGTGGCGGCTAGCCACATCAGAGTTGGCACCTTCCAATACTTCGCCGCCCGGGGCGACGCGGAGGCGGTGCGGACGCTCGCCGATCATGCTCTCGCCCGGCACTATCCCGAGGCATCCTCCGCGGAACATCCCTACCGAGCGCTGCTCGACGGCGTCGTGGCCCGCCAAGCCGAGCTCGTGGCGAGCTGGCTGCTGGTCGGCTTCGTCCACGGGGTGATGAACACCGACAACATGTCGGTGGCCGGCGAGACGATCGACTACGGTCCCTGCGCCTTCCTCGACGCCTACGATCCGCGCACGAGCTTTAGCTCGATCGACGCGCACGGGCGCTACGCCTACGGCCAGCAGCCCGGGATCGCCCTTTGGAACCTCACCCGTCTGGCCGAGGCCCTCTTGCCGCTGCTGGCCGACGACGAGGCGGCGGTCGAAGCGGCCGAGGCGCTGCTCGCCGGGTTCGGCCCGCGCTTCGAGAAAGCGTATCACGATGGCCTGGCGCACAAGCTCGGGCTGTCCGCGGATCGGGACGGAGCCGTCGCGCTCGCGGACGACTTGCTGGCGCGGATGGCGGAGAACCGGGCGGATTTTACTCTGACCTTCCGCCGCCTGTGCGACGCGGCCGAGCGGCCGGAGGCGGACGCCGGGGTGCGCGACCTGTTCGTCGACCCGACCGAGTACGACGCCTGGGCCGTACGCTGGCGGAAGCTGTTGGATGAAGAGGGACGGACCCCCGCGGCGACGGCGTCAGCGATGCGCGCCATCAACCCGGCCTTCATCCCGCGCAACCACCACGTCGAAGCGATGATCGCGGCGGCGGTCGAGCAAGGCGACTTCGGCCCGTTTGAGGAGCTATTGGCGGTGCTGTCGCGGCCCTACGACGACCAGCCCGCCCACGCCTGCTATGCCGAGGCGCCCGAGGGCGGCGGGGCGGACTACCGGACATTCTGCGGCACGTGAACGCGCGCGTCGGCGTCCGCGTCACTGGAGATCGTCATTCGGCCTCATGGTTCGGAAACCGGTTTCCGTGGCATCCTTGGCGGCATCCGGTGCCCCAGCTCGTCCATGGCGATAGGCGGCGCCTCAAACGTATACGTGGAGAACGGTCAAGTCCGTTGTGTCCCTTGCCGTGTCGACGACGAGCCACTCCTCTTGCTCTCCGCTCTCCGCTCTCCGCTCTCCGGCACGAACTAGGCGCCGTAGCAAACTTCCTCTTTGTACCCTGGGTAATCTTCGTCTGAGCTGTGATGGCGCAGCTGAATCCTCAGGGAGGACATGTCCGATCACTCCTGGGCAAGACGAAGCTTTGGAGCCGCTGCGAACAGTGCCTGCGTATAGGCGTGGCGCGGGTTGGCGAAAAGTGCGGCGGTCGCCCCTTCCTCGACGATCCGTCCGCCGAGCATGACCACGAGGCGGTCGCAGAGGCGTGCAGCCACGCGCAGGTCGTGCGTGATGAAAAGGATCGAGAGGTTGAGACGCTCGCGGATATCCTCCAGCAATTCCAGCACCTGGCGCTGCACCGAGACGTCCAGTGCCGATACGGCCTCATCCGCGATGAGTACATCGGGTTCCATGGCCAACGCCCGCGCAATGGCGATGCGCTGGCGCTGGCCGCCGGAGAATTCGTGCGGATAGCGGTCGAGCGCGCCGGTATCGAGATGGACGAGATCGAGGAGGCGCGTCGCGCGCGCCCAAGCTGCATCTTTCGACAGACCGTAATTCATCGGTCCCTCGATGATCGACTGCCCCACCGTCCGGCGTGGATTGAGCGAGCGGTAGGGATCTTGGAACACCATCTGGATGCGACGCCGATAGGGGCGAAGTTCCCGCGTCGGCAACAGGGCGATGTCGTCGCCACCGATACGGATATGACCGGCGGACGGATCGACGAAGCGGGCGACGCAGCGCGCCAGGGTCGATTTGCCGGAGCCCGATTCCCCGACGATGCCGAGGGTTTCCCCTGGTTGCAACGCGAGGCTGACACTGTCCAAGGCCGTCACGGCGCGGCCGCCACCGAAGAGGCCGCGCCCGCCATAAGTCTTGGTGAGGTCGCGCACGGTGAGGATCGGCGCCGAAGGCTGAGGGCGCGGCCTGGGCGGTGGAGGCTCGGCACGGGGAACCGCCGCGATGAGCATGCGGGTATAGGGGTCGCGCGGCCGGGTGAGCACGTCCTCGACGCTGCCTTCCTCTACGAGCCGCCCCTTCTGCATCACCACCACCCGGTCGGCGATCTGGGAGACCACGCCGAAATCATGGGTGATGAACAGGATGCCGGCGTTGCGCCGAGCTTGGAGTTCCTTCAGCAGCTTCAGGATCTGCGCCTGGGTGGTGACATCGAGGGCGGTGGTCGGCTCGTCGGCGATGATCAGGGACGGGTCGTTGGCAAGGGCCATGGCGATCATCACCCGCTGGCGCTGGCCGCCGGACAGTTGGTGCGGGTAGGCCTTCGCCAAGCTCGGTGGATCGGGCAGGTGGACATCGGCGAGAAGGTCGAGAACGCGACGACGCCGTGTCTCGCGGTCGCCCCGGCCGGAATGGGCTTCCAGCATCTCGGCGATTTGGTCGCCGACCTTCAGAACCGGGTTCAAGGCCGTCATCGGCTCCTGGAACACCATCGCCATGCGGCTGCCGCGCAGGGCGCGCAGGCGCGCGGGACCGACCGTCAGCACGTCCTCGCCCTGCAACAGGATCCGCCCGGCCGATGGGGTCAGACCCGGCGGCAGGAGCCCCATCACCGCGCTGGCGGTGACGGATTTGCCCGAGCCGGATTCACCAACGACGCAGACGATCTCGTTCGGACCTACGCTGAGCGACAGGCCCTCAATGGCATTGGCCCGGTCGGCGCCAAGCGGAAGCGGAACGGTGAGGCCGGTGATGGACAGGACGGGCTCCTTCATTGCCGGGGATCGTATCATCGCAGGGCTCCCACGCGCCGGGCAGTGCGCGGGTCGAGGGCATCGCGCAGGCCGTCGCCGATGATGTTGACGGCGAGCACCGTGGCGGCGACGCAGAGGCCCGGGAACAGGATCACCCAAGGCGCGATCTGAAAGGCCTGCCGGCCTTCGGCCATGATGTTGCCCCAGCTCGGGATCTCGGTGGGGATCCCGGCCCCGAGGAAGCTCAGGATCGCCTCGGTGAGGATCGCCGAAGCGCAAACATAGGTGCCCTGGACGATGAGGGGCGCGATGGTGTTGGGGAGGACGTGCCGCGTCAGCAGCATCGGCAGGCGCGTCCCAGCGCCGATGGCGGCCTCGACATAGGGCTCCGAGCGGACCGATAGCACGACACTGCGCACCAGACGGGCCACGCGCGGGATCTCCGGGATGGTGATGGCGACGATCACCGTGGCGATCCCGGCTCCCGATAGGGTCACCATGGCAATGGCGAGCAGAATCGAGGGGATGGCCATGAGTCCATCCATGATCCGCATCACCACCGCGTCGAGCCGGCGCAAGTAACCGGCGACGAGGCCGATGACGAGACCGATGAGCACCGCGGCGGCAGCCACCGAGAAGCCGATGCCGAGCGAGACGCGGGCACCGTAGACGACCCGGCTCCAGACGTCGCGGCCATACGCGTCGGTGCCGAGCCATGCCGGTGCCGAGGGTGGCCTGTGGCGCAGGCGCGGGCGCAGCAGGATCGGATCGCCGGTCCAGAGGTACGGCGCGAGCAGCGCCGCTCCTCCGACGATCAGCAGGACCGCGAGGCCGAAGAGCACGCCCGGATGGCGTAGGACCGGAGGCAGGGTCGTGAACCGCGCGACAGCGGGGGAAGACATCGTCCGTTCCTGCCGGCTCAATAGCGTATCCTCGGGTCAAACAGCAGGTAGGACAGGTCGATGGCGAGGTTCACCACCACGTAGAGGGCGGAAAAGAGCAGGATCACGCCCTGAATGACGGGGTAATCGTGCGCCAGCACGGCATCGACGGTGAGTCGGCCGAGACCCGGCAGGTTGAACACGCTCTCGGTGACGACGACGCCGCTGATGAGCAGGGCGATGCCGAGGCCGATCACCGAGACCACCGGGACGGCTGCATTGCGCAACGCATGGCGCCACAGCACCTGGCTCTCGCCGATTCCCTTGGCGCGGGCGGTGCGGATGTAATCCTCGCCCAGAACCTCCAGCACGCTCGAGCGGGTCGTGCGGGCGATAAGGGCGACGTAGATCACCGACAGGGTGAGGGTCGGCAGGATCAGCCGCGACAGGAAAGGCCAGATCCCTTCTGTGATGCTGACATACCCCTGCACCGGCAAGAACCGGAGCTGCATGGCGAAACCGAAGATCAGCAGGTAGCCGAGCACGAAGACCGGCACCGAGAAGCCCAGCACCGAGACGGCCATGATGGCCCGATCGATCCAGGTGCCGTGCCACCAGGCCGCCAGCACCCCGAGGGGCACCGCTACGATGACGGCGAACACGATGGTGGTGGTGGCGAGAGCCAGGGTCGGCTCGATCCGCTCGAAGATGAGTTTCGCGACGGGCTGGTTCGAGATGATCGAGGAGCCGAGATCCCCCTGGAGGAGGCGTCCGCTCCAGGACAGGAACTGGGTCAGGATCGGCTTGTCGAGGCCTAGATTGGCGCGGATCGCCGCGATCTGTTCGGGGCTCGCGGCATCGCCGGCCAGGATGGCCGCGGGATCCCCCGGTGCGAGCCGCAGCAACAGGAACACGATGACGGCCACGATGCCCATCACGGGGAGGGTGGCGGCGAGACGTCCGGCGAGAAAACGACCCATTCAGATCTCCGGCGGATTATGAGAGCCCGTAGCGGCCCGGCACTTCCCTCGCCTCTCCGGTTCCCCCCGAACCCAATCGGGGGGAGATCGAAAGGAGATAGGAGACGAAGCGCCCGCTCACTTCTTCTCGATGTTCCAGAATACCGGCGCCGGGGCTTCGAGGATCCCCGTCAGCTTGGGGCTGACCGCGAGCGGGCTGATGAACTGGCCCGTCGGATAATACATGCCGACTGCGTAGGCCCGCTCCTGCACTGCCTTGGCGATGGCGGCCTGCTTGGCAGGATCGGATTCCAGCGCATAGGCATTGCGCATCGTCTCGATCTCGGCGTCCTCCGCCCAGCCGAAGAACCCGCCTTTCCGGCCCTTCGCATTGATGCCGACATTGCTCACTGGGTTGAGCATGTCCGCGTTGACCCAGAAGGTGTGGAAGATGTTCCAGCCGCCTTGATCCACCGGGTCCTGCTTCGCGCGGCGTCCCACCAGGGTCTGCCAGTCCATCGATTGCAGATCGACGTTCATGCCGATCTTGCGCAGGGCCTGCGCCGTCACCGGCCCGAGCGGTGCGGCGATGGCAAGATCCGTCGGCTGCATCACGACAACGGGCTTCCCGTCATAGCCGCCCTCCTTGAGGAGCTGCTTCGCGCGGGCAAGGTCGGTCTTGGGTGCCCCCGCATCTGTCGCGTTGGGGGTGTTGCAGACGAACATGGCCAGACAGGGCACCATGTAGTCTGGGTCGCCGATCTGGGCGTCGAGATAATCCTGCTGGTTGACCGCCAGCAGCGCCGCTTGGCGGATCTTCTCGTTGTCGAAAGGCGGGTTGAGCCAGTTCATGCGCAGCATGCCGGACACGCCCAAGGTGTTGTAATTGACGATCTGGATGCCGGACGCGGCCTTCAGGATCGGCAGGAAGTCGTGCGGCGGCTGCTCGATATAATCGATCTCGCCGTTGATGAGCGCGTTCACGGCGGTCTGGTAATCGGGGATGTTGAGCCACTCGACCCGGTCGACCTTCACCACCTTGGCACCAGCGGCCCAGCTCGGCGCTTCGCTACGCGGTACGTAATCCGGGTTTTTCTCGTAGACGACCTTCAGGCCGGGCTGGAACTCGCCCTTCACGAAGCGGAACGGGCCGGAGCCGATCTCCTCCGGAACGTTCTTGTCCGCCGGGGTCTCGGCGATGCGCTTCGGCATGATGAACGGCACGTTGGACGAGGGCTTGCCGAGCGAAGTCAGGACAAGCCCGTAGGGCTGCTTGAGCTTGAGCGTGAAGGTCTTGTCGTCCACTGCATCCAGGGAGACGGTGTATTCCATGAGCTTCTGGCCCATGCTGTCGCGCTTGCCCCAACGGTGAATCGACGCGATGCAATCGGCCGAGGTGACCGGCGCGCCGTCATGGAACTTGAGCCCGTCGCGCAAGGTGAAGGTGTAGGTGAGCTTGTCGTCGCTGACGCTGTACTCCTTCACCATCTGCGGCTGGACCTTGAAGTTCGCGTCCGTGGCGAACAGCGTGTCGTAGATCATGTAGCCGTGGTTACGGGCGATGTAGGCCGTGGTGATGATCGGATCGGTGATCCGCAGGCCCGAATGCATCACGGCGCGGATGGTGACGGGCTTGGCCTGTGCCATCGCCGCGCCCGGCATCACGCCGACCGTGGCGGCGGCAAGGGCGAGTGCCGCCTGGAAACCTGTCCTGATCCCCTTGTCCATGAACTCATTCCCCCTGCCGCGATGCGGCTCTCTTGCGAAAGTGTATGCAGGATGCGGGCCGTTATGGCCGGCCGAGCTTCGTCATGAGGCCAGCAAGCAACCGCGCGCGATGGGTCAGCGACGCGATGCCCACGTACTCTTCCAGGGTATGGTAGCCCGCCCCGCAGGGACCGAGTCCGTCGAGGGTCGGAATGCCCAGATTGGCCGTGAAATTACCGTCGGAGCCGCCGCCGAAGCTCTCATGCGGGAGGGCCGAGCCAAGGCCGGCAGCGATCGTCCGAGCGGTCTCGTAGAGCGCCATGGTGCCGGCATCGGGCTTCCAGACCGGGCGAGTGACACCGCGCGTTACCGTGAGGGCGACGCCGTCCGCCTCTCCGGATAGGGCGAGCATCCGCTGGACGCCGCGGTCGAGATCGCCCTGGCGCTTGGCCATGCTCAGCACCTCGGCCCGGCATGTGGTGGCGACGCAGTTCACCCATTGCCCGCCCTGGACGATGCCGACGCTGAAGGTGCAATCGGCATCCGACATCGCCTCGATGGCGATGATCTGCTGCGCCATGGCCCGGATGGCCGAGCGTCCGTCACCCAGTCGCGCTCCCGCATGGCTCGGACGGCCGGTGGCGGTGAGATCGAAGCGGGCGATGGCGTAGCGCCCCGTGAGCACTCCGTCCCCCGGCTGGCCGGGCTCGGGCACCAGAACGTAGCGATGGCGCTGGGCCTCCGCCTCGATCAGGTCGCGGGTCGAAGGGCTGCCGACCTCTTCGTCGCTCGTGAGCAGGAAAGTGACCGGGAGCGGTGTCTCGACGGCAGCTTTGCGCAGCGCCTTCACGGCCTCGAGGGCGATGAAGTTGCCCCCCTTCATATCGAGGATGCCCGGGCCGTAGCAGCGATCGCCTTCCACCCGCCAGGGGAGGGCGGCCAGGGTGCCGAGGGGATGGACCGTGTCCAGATGGCCGAGGACGAGGATGCCCGGCTCGTCCCGGCGCGGATGCGGGAACCGGGCGCGGACGCAATCGCCGAAATCCATGCGTCCGGGGATCGACTCCACCGACGCACCGGCCATGGCGAGGTCGCGCGCGGCAAGGCTCATCATCCGGTTCACCGCCGCCCTGTCATGGGTCGGGCTCTCGCACTCGATCCAGGGGCGAAGGCCGGCGAGCAGGTCGCCGAGTTCGAACGGAAGGTCGTTCAGAGCGAGATCCTCAAGAGCCATCGATCAATCCTGTGCGAACGGGTCGGCGATGCGGGGCCAATAGGCCGAGTCGCGTTTGGTGTAGGGGATCGCTCCGTAATCCGGTGGAACCGCGCCGGGGGCGGCGACGTAGCGAATCTCGCTGGCGATGGGCGCGAAGGCCGCGTGGAAGTGCTGCATCGATTTCACCACGACGATGCGCTTGTCGTCGAGGGTGAGGCCGAGGCCAGTATAGGCATCCGGGGCGAAGGGCTGCTGGCGCTGCGAGGCCAGAACGATATGGATGCCGTCCGCCTCGATCCAGGCGCAGGGACCGAGTTGCGCGCGGCCGCCGCTGAGGCCGCCCTGGCTATGAGCCTCGGAGAGTCCGCGCACGGTGATGCGCAGGTCGAGGGGATCGCCGGAGGTGACACCGCACTTGCCAGCGATGCGCAGATCGAACGTGGCGCCGATTCCGGCCTCGTGACAGATGCCTACCGCGCCCGGATCCCAGTACAGGCCGGTGACGGCGTCGCGGATGCCGCGCTCGACCATCCGGGCGAGGAGAGCGGTGTTGTCGGAGGGAGCGCCCGCCCCGGCATTGTCCGCGATGTCCGCGAGCACCATCGGGCGCGGATCGGTGGAGGCTAGCGCCGCGTCGAGAGCGGCGTCGACCGTATCAACCCGTGTCGCGGCCTCCCCGCGCATCGCCCAGATCTCGGCGGCGAGAATTCGGGCGAGGGACGCGGCCTTGGCCGTATCGCCGTTGGCCACCACGAGCATCCGGGCGCCGACCTCGGCGACGTCCCCCCATGGAAAACCGTGTCCGAACGAGACGGACAGGATGCCATCCCTGCCCTCCAGCGCCTCCATCCGCCGCACGAACCCAGCGACCGGCTCCGCCGTGGTGCGCCACATATTGACCATGCGGCAATCCTGGATCGCCATGACCGGGCGGATCGTCCCCTCGGCCGTGCCGATGACGAGCGGATAGAGGTCGCGCGCCCGCGCCACGATGTCCGTATGCGGGTATTCCTTATAGATCACGACGACGTCGGCCGCCCGGCGGATCGTCTCGGTCAGATGGCAATGCAGGTCGAGTTCGACCCCGACCGCCACTTTCGGCCCGACCAGGGCGCGGACCCGCTCCAGCGTGTCGCCCTCGCAATCGTCGTAGCCCTGCGCGACCATGGCGCCATGCATGAACAGCAGCACCGCATCGACGGGTAGCGCCGCTTCGAGATCAGACAGCAGCGTGTCGCGCAAGTCTTCGTAGACCGCGCGCAGGGTGATGCCACCGGGCTGGGCGAAGGTGGACAGGCTTTCGACCACGATGTGCCCGTCGCTCTCGGCCATCTCCCGCCAGGCCTTGAGGCCGATATTGCTGAGGCTCGGCGGTCCGAGGCTCCCATCGCGGCGGGCGTAATCGGCGAGGAAGGCGGCCCTGCCCGTGGGCAGGGGAGCGAAGGTGTTCGTCTCGGTGGCGAGGCCGGCGATGAAGATCTTCACGTGCTCGGCAACTCCTGGCTAGGTCGAAGGGGCTGGCTGGGTCGAAGGGACTGGCTGGGTCGAAGGGTGATGATGCTCTCGGTGACCGCGTCCACGGCCTCGCGGGAATAGAGCAAGGGCACGGTCTCGCCCGCCGCCCAGGACACGGCGTGGTCGGCGTAATGGCGGCTGTCGGTGCGGCCTGACTGGCCCGGCGCATTCACGAACACGCTGGCGTCCCAGTCGCCCACATCGACGACCATGCGGAACGAAGCACCCGTGGTGAGGGCACCGTCATGGGGGCGGTAATCCGCATGCATCACGGAGGCGGCCGACCCGCCGACAGGCAGCGGACCGACATTCTCGCTGGCCGTGCCGCCGATGCCGGAGAGGGGATGCCGGAAGAATCCATGATGGAACCGGCCCCATTCCCATCCGGTAGGATCGGTGCCGAACCGCGCCTCGCAATCGAGCCAGGCCGAGGCGAGGGCGCGGGTGACGAGCGCCGTGCGCGTCGCTTCGTCGAGGTGCGGGTGACCATGGTCGAGGGCGTCGAGCAGGGTCTCCGTGTCACCGGGCCGGAACAGGTCTGCATCGGCCGGCTCGGGCGCCAGGGCGGTCACGAGGGCCGGACGCAGGTGACAGACCCAGAGCGTCTCGATGAGGCAGGCGGCGGCGCTCTCCGCATGCAAGTATCCGTCGAAACCGAGGAGCAGGTGGATGGCGGCGCGGGACGCAGCATCGTCGGCCGGGGGCAGGGCGGCTACGAGTCGGCCGAGGCGGAGGGCGGGTTCCGAGAACACGTCGGCCTGCAGGCGGGTCGAGGCGTCGACTGTATGCCCGGCATCGTCATCGAGGACGGAGCGGATGCGCCGGGCCCTCCAGGGTTCAAGCCACTCGAAGCTCAGCTTGCGCGTTTCAGCGGGATAATCCGCGGGCAGGTTCATCTCGTTCGCGCTGAAGACGAAGCCGCATTCGGGGTCCACATGGTGCGGCAGCACGAACGGATCGTGGAAACCCGCCCATTCGTAACGCCCGTGACCGGGCACCGGGAGCAGCCCGTCCCAGTTCGAGCGCACGGGCGCCTTGCCGGCCATGAACCATGCGATGGTGCCACCGGTATCCGCATAGACCTGGTTGGTGGAGGGTGCCGACCAATCGCGCAACGCCTCACGAAATTCCGTCACCGTGGTGGCGCCGAGATAGGCGAGGCTGCCGAGATAGGCGGCTGTCCCCGGCTCGGACCAGACCGTCCGCACGGCGAAGGCCTGGCGCCCGGACACATCCTCACAGACCACCGGCCCGTGACGGGTGAAAGCGAGGGTGACCTCCTCGTCGGGGCCGTCGCGCACGGGAATGCGCTCAACGACCCGCGCCATTGCCTCCCAGCCCGTTCCATAGTGGTAGAGGCCGGGATCATCCGGATGGGTCTCGTAGACGAACAGGTCTTCCTGATCGATCGGCGCGATGGTGAGGCTGAAGGCGGCGGTGCCGTTATGGCCGATGGAGATGCCCGGCAGCGCCGGTTCTCCGGCTCCGATCACGTCGAGCCCCGGCGCGGTGAGGTGAACGACGTAGCGCAGGGAGGGGAGCTGGTAGGCGCGATGCGGGTCGCTCGCCAGGATCGGACGGCCGGAGGCGGTCCGTGCCCCCGAGACCGCCCAGTTGTTCGAACCTTCGTTGGCCTCTGCCAGCGCCACGACAGGTTGGCGATCCGAGCGATGGACGGCGCCGAACGCATCGACCTCACTCCATACCCAGGCATCGGCGCGTTGGGCGGCGAGTCGGGCCGCATCGAAGCTCACCGGCGCAGTGGCGAGACGGAAAACCGTGAGGAGGTCTTGGGGCAACCGCTCGGGCGCCAAACCTTCGGGAATCACGGGATCGTGGTCCGGGCTCAACGACTTGCGCAGGACATCCGTCGCAAGGCCGCAACGCGCCAGGACACGGGCGCGGGCGACCTCCGAGGCGACGTTGCGCACGAGGGCATGGCTGCGGATCCGCACCACGTCCTCCGCATCCCAAAAGGCGGGCCGCGTGCCCATGGATGCGAATTCCGGCGGCAGCAGATCGTCCCTGTCACGCGTCAGGACGATGAACGCGTTGAGCCCACGGACGAAGGCCTCGACGATGCCCTTTGCGCGGGGATGGCCATAGGCCGCCCATTCGGCATCCATGTCCCCGCGATACAGGAACAACCGCGCGGCCCGATCTTGAGCCAGGTAGCCCGGCCCGAAGTCGGCGGCGAGCAGGCCCAATCCGCGCTTGCGCCACAGGTCAAGCTGCCAGAGGCGGTCGCGACCCGCGTTGAACCCCTGCACGAGGAACGCGTCGTCCTGCGATTCTGCCCGGATATGGGCGACACCCCATCTGTCGAGGCGGATCTCGGCGGGCGCAGCCAACCCCTCGATGATGAAGGCAGGGCCGTCCAGGCCCGGGATCGCCGCCATCAGCGCGGATTCCATCGGCGCGGCTTCGGACAGTGTTGTCGGCCTGCGGCACGTATCATGTATGCAGTTCCATCCTGTATTCGGCGTTCTGGCAAGCCGTGCGCCAACCCAAGAGTGATGGGATGAGCGGGATTTCTACGATGCCGAGCCTGCCGGATGGCGGGATCGTCAGCCTCGACGCGACGCGGATGGCGGCGGCGATCCACAACCGGCAGATCTCCTGCCGGGAGGTGATGGAGACTTATCTCGATCGCATCGCGCTGGTGAACGGGCGTGTGAACGCCATCGTGTCCCTGCGCGACCGGGAGGAACATTCTAACCGAGCCCGACGCGGCCGATGCCGACCTTCGGCGCGGGCTGTGGCGTGGACCGATGCATGGATTGCCCCACGCGGTGAAAGACTTGGCGCCGACGAGCGGGCTTCGCACCACCTTCGGCTCGCCGATCTTCGCGAAGCATGTTCCAAAGGAGGATGCGCTATTCGTAGAACGCCTGCGCACGGCGGGGGCGATTCTCATCGGCAAGACGAACGTCTCCGAGTTCGGCCTTGGCTCGCATAGCTGCAACCCCGTCTGGGGCACTACGCTCAACGCCCATGATCCCGCTTTAAGCGCTGGAGGAAGTTCAGGCGGCACCGCTGTCGCAACGGCCCTGCGCATGGTGCCCATAGCCGATGGCAGCGACTTTGCCGGCTCCCTCCGCAACCCTGCCGGCTGGAACGGTATCTTCGGGCTCCGGCCCTCTATGGGCAGGGTCCCGTCGCTGCCGGGACCGGAGGGCTATATCCAGCAACTTGCCACGGATGGTCCCATGGCGCGGAACGTCACCGATCTCGCGCTCCTCTTATCGGTGATGAGTGGGCCTGATCCTCGCGCACCCCTCTCCCTGGCAGAGCCGGGCCTCACTGCCGAGTTGCTGCCGGGCAGAGTGGAGGGTGCCCGCATCGGCTGGCTCGGCGATTTCGTCAGTGCTCTTCCCCTGGAAGACGGCATCCTGCCGCTGTCCCACACGGGCCTCTCCGCCCTCGAAGCCGCGGGATGCCGCATCGAGGAGACCGGTCTCGGGATCAGCCGGGACGAGATCTGGGCATCCTGGCTGGTCTGGCGCCACGTCCTGGTCGGCAGCCGCTACCGACCGCTCTATGACGATCTAATCAAACGCGAGCAGATGAAGCCGGAACTGATCTGGGAGATCGAAGGCAGCCTCGGTCTTTCCGCCGACGATCTCTATCGAGCGTCGGTGGCGCGGACGCGCCTCTACCAGCGCTTCCTTGCGCTCTTCGCCGATTTCGACGCGCTGGCCCTGCCGAGCGCTCAGGTCTTTCCGTTTGCTCAGGCCGAGCCCTGGCCCACGATCATCGCTGGCACGTCCATGGATACGTATCATCGTTGGATGGAAGTGGTGGTGCCAGCGACCTTGTCCGGATGCCCCACAATCTGCCTGCCGTTAGGTCCATGGGCACCGGACGGACGATCATCGGGGTTGCAGCTCATCGGAAGGCCGGGACAGGACAGGGCGCTGCTTTGCATAGCCCATGCATTCGAGGAAGTGAGTCAGCCATCACAGCGACTTCCTTTATGAAGAGATGGGCATACACGGCAGCGCTGTTTGCCGCCTTCAACGTCCTGGACGGTACCTTGCTCGGCCACTGCACGCAGCATCATCACCACGGCACGCTCAACCGCCTCCTTAACAATATCCAGGGCTTCTTCTGGGGCCTGACCCGTCGGCGCCTGTAGCGATATACCTTCACTGGCTTCGTCGACTCGCAGTCGATCATCAACTGAGGTACCGTTCACTACAACAAAAAGCCAGTACTGGGTTATGAGGACACGAACTCATTTGACCGTGCGTTCCAGTCCTGGGAAGGAACCACTCAAGCGCGCGGGATAGAGCTTACCGCGTCATATTTTGGAAACTGCTCAATGGCTCCAGATCAGGTGTAGTCCTGCCCAAGGAGCCGTTTGGCTTAGGTCCACCTCCGAGAACGCCAAAATGTCCGTTGAACGCCCGGATTGGGTTGCATGCGGAACGTCCGCTTCCGGGCAGGCGGTAAACTTCCGCTTATGGCGCATTACTTCCGCAGCAATATGACAACGAGCGTCCGACTGCCAGTATGACCATGCGCTGCCAGTCAATCGCAGCACGTGCTCCTTCACGCTGCATTGCCGCCGCAAGCGTCAGGATATTCGCTCCAGGCTATTGGCACATTTATGAGCGCGGAAATGCCGGACCCTTCCGGCAAGGTGCCAGCGATCGCCGCCTGGACGACGGATGGAGCCAGGAAGGCGAGGTTGAGGGTCATGCGCACCGAGCGCTCGCTGCAGCCTTCCGCTAGGGCGATGGCATGGGTGTCAGCCGCACGACCGGTGAGGAGATCGTCGAGCCAGAAGCGCGCCTTGGCGATCCCGTCGACGAGACGGGCTCGGGTCTCGACCCGCATCGGCCGCAGCGGCGCTGCTCCGTCATCACCGTCAGTGCGGATGACCTCGCGCCGACGACGGCTTGGTCGGGCCGACCAAGGCACGTTGAGCGGGGAGGGCTCTTTGCTTCCTACTCCGCAAGCCCTGCCATCGTGCCCTGCCTCATCCGGTTCAACGAAGCTGATCGTGAGGGAGCTCGGGTGAACGACGATCCGGCTGACCTGGGCGAGCAGAGGCATCTCGTCGGATGCGGAAGGTTGGTCAGGGGAGGGCATGTGTAGCGCCTCCCGCACGGCCTGTTCGATCTCGGGCGCCGACACCCGCGAGACCGAGCCGGCCTCGCTGCGCTGCCCCGTCTCGAGGGCGCGCGAGACGTAGTAGCGGTAGTGGAGAGCCCCCTTCCTGGCCGAGCTCGGCGTCATCCGATTGCCGCGGTCATCGTAGAGCAGACCGGTCAGCCACGAGCCGGTGTTGCCCCGGAGGGAACCTTGCGCCTGCGCCTTCTCGCTCAGCGCCGCCTGGACCGCATCGAACAGCTCGCGCGTGACGATGCCCTCGTGCTCTCCGGGATAGTGCCGGTCCTTGTGGATCACCTCGCCGATATAGACCCGGTTGCGCAGCAGATAGGCCAGCGGACCCTTGG
>NZ_LMMP01000023.1 GCF_001422815.1 Methylobacterium sp. Leaf91
GTGCCCGCTCAGCTTGGATCATAGGCATCGTATCCAGCGGCGGTGAGATAGTTGCGGCACTCGTTCGGCCGGAAGGCAGAGAAAGCCTCTCGAATGGCGATGGTCAGGTCGTCGGCGGTTCGCGCTGCGGCGGTCCGAAGGAGGGCTTTGACCTTGGCAAAGACTTGCTCGATGGGATTGAACTCGGGACTGTAGGGCGGGAGGTAGAGAACTCGTGCGCCGACCGCCTCGATGGCCTCGCGCACCCCAGCGACCTTGTGGGCGTTCAGGTTGTCGAGGATGACGGTATCGCCGGGCTTGAGCACCGGAGCCAGGGTGTCGGTGACGTAGGCCCGGAAGCGCATACCATTCGTGGCTCCATCGAAGACGGTTCTGGCGATCAGTCCCGTGGCGCGCAGGGCGGCGGTGATGGTAGTGGTCTTGTAGTGCCCGTGAGGCACGGCGATCCGGCAGCGTTCGCCGCGCGGAGCACGACCATAGCGGCGGGCCATCTTGGTCGTGGCGGCCGTCTCGTCGAGGAAGACCAAGCGATCCGGATCGAGATCGGGTTGGCGCTCGAACCAGTCCTCGCGTGCGGCCTTCACATCCGGCCGCTCCTGCTCGGCCGCGTGGACAGCCCCTTTTTACGGGTGATCCCATGCCGGGCGAAGAAGCGTGACAGGCTGCTCGTGCTTGCCCGGACGCCCCGTTCCGAGAGCCTGTCGCGCAGTTCCCGCAGGAAAGAGAGCGGGTGCTCTTCGTAGATCCGAAGGATCAGGGTCGCCTGCGCTTCCAGGCGCTGCGAGTTGCGGTCGCCGCCCATGGGCCTGGGCGCGATCCGCCCGTCCTGCCGAAAGCGCTCGTGCCAACGGATCGCGCTGGCTGCCCCGACCCCGAAGCGTTTGGCAGCCTGACGCCGCGATGCACCTGCGTCAATCGCGGCGACCACACGCTCGCGCAGATCGACCGACAGGGCTGACGGCATGGCAATCCTCCCTCATAAGCCCGTCCAGTGAATCACACGCCAGCCAGATCGCCTACCCCAAGCGATTCAACCCGCCAGGGCACGGCTCTAGGGACGGCATGGCAATCCTCCCTCATAAGCCCGTCCAGTGAATCACACGCCAGCCAGATCGCCTACCCCAAGCGATTCAACCCGCCAGGGCACGGCTCTAGTCGCGCGCGGTGGTCTCGCACGGTGCACACGGAGCCGGAAATGAAATGGGCCGCATCCAGTTAGGATGCGGCCCATTTTGGTTCGCTCGGCGTCGTCGGAGGTTGGATTATTCGCCTGTGAGCGCAGCCTTGGTCCGCGACCACCATCCGGCGCGCTTCGGACGATCGGGATCGATCGGCGTCAGCACCACCGCTACCGGCTCGGGAGCAGGAATTGGCGCCGGAGCCGGCTCAGGGGACAAGTCCGATGTAGACGTGTCGTGAAGGTTGTCCGGGGCCTCGCGAGTCGCCGCCTCGATGGGCTTGAGCGAGGGTTCGTCAGCAATAGGCAAGTCCACCGAAACAGGTGCGAGTGCCGCTTCCGATGCATCTGGCGGAAGATCGACCGAAACCGGAGCCCCCTCTTGGACGGGGTCTGAAACGTTCTGCTCCTCATCGGCATCGTCGCGCGGGCGGCTCTCGTTACGATCCCGACCGCGTCCACCCCTGCGTCCGCGGCGACGCCGGCGGCCAGCGCCTTCGTCTTCTGACAGTTCGGAGCGGGGCGTCGTCTCGCTGTCCGGAGCATCCCCAACGACGATCTCGTCGGCCGCATTCTCGCGAGCCGTATTGTCCTGGGCGTCGCCGGCCTGATCGCCTAGATCTTGACTCTCTCCATCGACGTCCTCGTCACCGGAATGATCATCGCCGCTAGCGGAGTGCTCACCCGTCGATTCGCCGGTCTCGTGACGACCACCCCGACGGCGCCGACGGCGGCGGCGGCCACCGGAGCGCCCCTCGCCATTGCCGTCACTCGAATTCTCACGCGAACCGTCAACCTCGGACGCCTCAGCCTCGGCGTCGACGACGGCCTCTTCTTCCTCGTCGCCGTCGAAATCGTCGTCGGTATCCACCTGGGGCGAAATCGCCACGGCGCGGATACCAGTTGCGGTCCCCTCGCTTCGGATCGCCGGCTCACCTCGATCGAGCTGGAACGCGGATGTCGCGGCCAAGCGCTCGTCTGCAGCAATGGTAACGCTGACGCCGAAGCGGATCTCCAGCTCGCGCAGATGCGCGCGCTTCTGGTTGAGGATGTAGAGCGCCACCTCGGTACGGGTACGCAGGATAAGGTTGTGCGTCGTGCTCTTGAGGAGCGATTCCTCAATGGCGCGCAGGATTTGCAGGGCAACCGATGCCGTAGCCCGGACGTAGCCCGAACCGCCGCAATGGACACATGGGAGCGACGAACTCTCGAGCATGCCGGTGCGAATGCGCTGGCGGCTCATTTCAAGCAGACCGAACGGCGAGATCCGACCGACTTGGATACGGGCGCGATCGTTTTTCAGACAATCGTTCAGCTTCTTCTCGACAGCGCGGTTGTTGCGCTTCTCCTCCATGTCGATGAAGTCGATGACGACGAGGCCAGCGAGGTCGCGCAGACGGAGTTGGCGGGCGACTTCCTCGGCCGCCTCCAGATTGGTGCGGAGCGCCGTATCCTCAATGTCGTGCTCGCGGGTCGAACGGCCCGAATTCACGTCGATGGAGACGAGCGCCTCCGTCGGATTGATGACGAGGTAGCCGCCGGATTTGAGTGTCACATGGGTCGAGAACATCGCGTCGAGCTGTTGCTCGACACCGTGGCGCGCAAAGATCGGCGTCGCGTCCCGGTAGGGCTGCACCACCTTGGACTGGCCCGGCATCAGCATGCGCATGAAGTCGCGTGCTTCGCGGTAGGCCTCGTCGCCAGCCACAAGGATATCGTCGATATCCTTGTTATAGAGGTCGCGGATCGCGCGTTTGATCAGTGAGCCTTCCTCATAGACCAGAGCCGGCGCGGATGAGGACAGCGTCAATTCGCGAACGCTCTCCCAAAGGCGCATCAGATACTCGAAATCGCGCTTGATCTCGGGCTTGGTCCGAGACGCACCGGCGGTGCGAAGGATTACGCCCATGCCCTCCGGCACTTCGAGATCCTGAGCGACTTCCTTGAGGCGCTTACGGTCCGCTGCCGAAGTGATCTTGCGGGATATGCCGCCACCACGACCGGTATTGGGCATCAGCACCGAGTACCGACCCGCCAGCGACAAGTACGTGGTGAGCGCCGCGCCTTTGGTGCCGCGCTCTTCCTTGACGACCTGAACCAGGATGATCTGGCGACGCTTGATGACCTCCTGGATCTTATAATGACGGCGATAGGTGCGCGGCCGCTCGGGGATCTCGGCCAACGCGTCGCCGTTGCCACCTACCTGGGCGATCTTGTGCTCGCCATCCTCGCCTTCATGCTCGTCGTCCGAATCTTCGTCATCGGAGTCGTCCTCGTCGTCCGAATCATCGTCTTCATCGGAATCGTCGTCCTCATCGGTCTCGTCTTCGGCAACCGAGGCATCCGGATGGGCTTCAGGCGACGGCTCTTCAACAGCATCCTCTGAGGGAGCCGTCCTCTCCAAGTTGAGGGCAGGGGCCTCGACGGGAGCAGCAGCCTCGCCTTCGAGGGATGCGGGTGGCAGGTCCGACGACGCGTCCGAACCGGGCTCGATGAAAGTGGCGTCAGGCGCGAAGGGATCGGCTGAAGTGGCCTCGTCCTTCACAGACTCGTCGACGGCATTCTCCGAGGACACGACAGAATCAGGCGTCCCGACAGCCTCGGGCACAATGGGATGTTCACCCGATTCGTTGTTCTGCGGTGTGTGATCCTGCTGCGTCGCGTCGTCGGAAGAACGCGCCGCGACGGCCTCGGACACGTCCTCGACGCTCACCGTATCGCTGGTCTTGGCGGATGCGGCTTCAGCGCGGCGACCGCGCGAGCGCCGGCGTGGCTTACGCTCCTCGCGCTCGCGATGCTCCTCGGCGTCCCGCGCCTCGTCTTCCAACAGTGCCTGACGATCCGCGAGGGGGATCTGGTAATAGTCGGGATGAATCTCACTGAAGGCGAGGAAGCCGTGGCGGTTACCGCCATATTCGATGAACGCAGCCTGGAGCGATGGCTCCACTCGGGTCACCTTCGCGAGGTAGATATTGCCCCGAAGCTGCCGGCGGTTCGCCGCCTCGAAGTCGAACTCCTCAACCCGGGAACCATGCACCGTGACGACCCGGGTCTCTTCCGGGTGCATCGCATCGATGAGCATCTTGTTGTTGTTGGCCATGACGAACTTTCATGGCGGTCGACGTCGTCCTTCTGCAGCCGAATTGTCCCGGCGAAGCGCTGCCCGATCCCGGCCCATCGGCCGTCGAGGGGAGAGCACGCTTAGGCCCACAGAAGCGGGCCAAGGGGGCTTTAGGGAAGGGATTGCCGTCAACCGCCGCTAGGCGCCGGTGATCGGCGCGACTGGGGTTGAACCTGGCCAAGGCCGACGGGGAACCGGCGCCACGCGAATCGCGTACGCTTTGAACACGAGCAACGGCAACCGATGCTGTGCGTCCGCCCATCCGCTCCCTGACCTCACGAATAATTTGAAGCCGAGCAATCGCCGGCCGCTGATTTCAAGAACGGCGCTTCGGCGAAACAATCGCCGCATGCACCGATACCCACCCGGATTGAAGTTACCGGCGAACTTGACGCGGAGAGCCGACTGCGAGGCGACGCGGCGAAAGGCCATGACGCACCCGCGGGCCACGGTGACGACCGCACGGCACCCGGGAAGGGACATTACCATTACAGATCGTCGCGGGCGCTTGGCAAGCAGCAACGCAGCCGCCGCCTCAACTTTGCCGCCGTGGTCGGGTGCGCGGCATCCGACTCGCACCTGTCGCCCCACGGCAGCATACTAGCCACTTTGCGAATCAGGGACGATAGGAACGGTTAACCATCCTGATCGTATCCCTTAACGAACGCTCGCGCTTCCGAAGGACCTTATGGTTCCAGGACAACGACTGCCGGACCGATGCCGCCTCTCGCTCGCCTGCTCCGTTCCGCATTTATTCTGTGTGTTGTCGCGACGACTGCTCCGGTCGTGGCCCAGGACGGTCTGCGAACCAATCCAGCGGCATCCAGCCAACAATCGGCGGTCGCCATTGCCGCTGACCTTTCCGTCGGTTCGAGCGGCTCGACGAAGCTGACACTGACATTGTCAAAACCCATCGAGGCACGCGTCTTCGTTATGGAGCGGCCGGACCGGGCGGTCATCGACCTCGCGGAAGTGAACTTTCAGCTTGGGCCAGAAACCGGCCGCCGCCGCGAAGGCTTGGTTTCCTCGTTCCGCTACGGCCTGTTTGCGCCCGGACGCTCCCGCATCGTCGTCGATCTCGCGCAACCAGCTACAGTCGGACGAATCGAGACGACGACACGTACGCGTGACGGCGCCATTCTGCTGACGGTCGATTTCCAGAAAGCAGACCGCGACGCCTTCCGCCGAGCCGCCGTTTCCAACGACCCATCTCCGCCAAGCCGGAAGGAAGCCGTGGCGGAGCCGACCGATTCCCGACCACTCATCATGATCGATGCTGGCCATGGCGGAATCGATCCGGGCGCTATCGCCGCCAGCGGTGTTTTTGAAAAGGACATCGTCTTCGGCTTCGCCCAGGCTCTGGTTGGGAAGCTCGAAGCCTCCGGCCGTTACCGCGTCCGGATGACCAGAGATCGTGACGTGTTCGTGCCGCTGTCAGAGCGCGTGCGGATCGCCCGCGAGGCGAGCGCCGACCTCTTCGTCTCGATTCACGCCGATTCCATTTCCTCCGCGCCGCAGGTGCGTGGCGCCACCATTTATACGGGCTCCGAGAAGGCCACTGACGCCGAATCGGCCAAGCTCGCTGAGCGTGAGAACAAAGCGGATTCGACCGCCGGCACGGATTCCAGCGAAGGCCCCGGCCACATCGCCGACATCCTCCAGGAACTGACCCTGCGGGAGACGCGGACCTTCTCGTCGGGCTTTGCCAAAGGGCTGATGTCCTATCTCAGCCCCGTGATGGAGCTGAGCAACAAGCCTCATCGTGAGGCCGGCTTCGTGGTCCTACGCTCGCCCGACGTGCCTTCGGTGCTGGTTGAGCTCGGCTACCTATCGAGCAAGCGCGACCTTGAGATGCTTCAATCCGAAGCTTGGCGCGCTGACGTCACCGGAGGCATGGCGAAGGCGATCGACGCGTTCTTCGCCAACCGCACTTCGCTGACCCGGCCTGTGCCGCCGCGCCGCTCTGCGGCAATCGCCCCAGTTTCACCATAGATACGGTGTGAAACCGGGGCTCACGGCGCCCCGGCCTCGGAACAGGCGTTCCACCGCCTCCGGTCGATCACGGGTCGTCGCGTCACTCTTGCCTTTCCGGGATAATCGAGGTCTCGGTCATCCTCGCCTCTCGGCCGGACCGGCAGCGGCAGATCATCGACGGACGGGACCCGGATGCGCTTCATCCTTCGTTTCTTCGGCTTCCTGTTCAGCATCGGTGCGATGCTGTTCGTACTGCTATCCGCAGCCGGGGCGTATTTTTACTACACCTACAGCCAGGACCTGCCCGACCACGCCGCGCTCGCCAATTACGAGCCGCCGGTGATGAGCCGCGTCCACGCGGCGGATGGCAGCCTGCTCGCCGAATATGCCAACGAGCGCCGTCTCTACCTACCGATCCAGGCGATGCCGAAGGTCGTGGTGGCGGCCTTCCTCTCGGCCGAGGACAAGAATTTCTATAAGCATGGCGGCATCGACCCCGAAGGTGTCGTTCGCGCAATTCTGACCAATGCCAAGAGCGGCAAAAAGCAGGGCGCCTCGACCATCACACAGCAGGTGGCGAAGAACTTCCTGCTCACCAACGAGCAGACCTTCGACCGCAAGATCAAGGAGGCGCTGATCGCGCTTCGGATCGAATCGACCTATTCGAAGGACAAGATCCTCGAACTCTATCTGAACGAAATCTTCCTCGGCACCATCGTGCCCGGTCGCAACCTACACGGGGTTGCCGCCGCGGCGCTCGATTATTTCGGCAAGTCCGTCCACGAGCTGACCATCAACGAGGCCGCTTATCTCGCCGCTTTGCCGAAGGGCCCGAACAACTACCACCCCTACCGTCAGACCCAGAAGGCCCTCGACCGCCGCAATGAGATCATCGGCCTGATGGCCCAGAACGGGTACATCACCAAGGAAGAAGGTGAGGCTGCCCGCAAGATGCCGCTGGGCGTGAACCCGCGCGTCGCCTTTGCCAACGCGGCGAACGCCAACTACTTCACCGAAGAGGTCCGGCGAGAGATCACCGAGCGCTACGGCGAGAAGAAGCTGTATGAGGGTGGCCTCTCCGTACGCGCGACCCTCGATCCAAAGATGCAGGCCTGGGCGCGCAAGGCACTGGTGGACGGCCTTATCCGATACGACCAGTCGCATGGCTGGCGCGGTGCGCAGGCCAAGGTCGATCTCGTCGGTCGTGATTGGGGCCTCGCCGTAGCGGAAGTTCCGGGCCTTGGCGACGTGCAGCCATGGCGGCTTGCCGTCGTCCTGAGCACCACGGGCGGCGTCGCCCAGATCGGTCTTCAGCCCCGCCGCGAAGCCTCTGGCCAAGTCTCGAAGGAGCGCGAGACCGGAACAATCGCCGCTGACGGTACTCGTTGGACCGGTCGCTCACCCTCGGCCGCGCTGAACGCCGGTGATGTCATTTATGTCGAAGCGATAGACGGCGGTCGCGGACAATATCGCCTCCGTCAGCGCCCCGAAATCTCTGGTGCCATCGTCGCGATGGACCCGTTCACCGGGCGCGTCCACGCCATGGTCGGCGGCTTCTCCTATGACGAGAGCCAGTTCAACCGAGCGACACAGGCCCAGCGCCAGCCGGGCTCTTCGTTCAAGCCGATCGTCTACTCGGCGGCCCTGGACAATGGTTACACCCCGTCCTCGATCGTGCAGGATTCACCGATCACCATCGAGGCTGGACCAGGCCAGGAAGCGTGGTCGCCCTCGAACTATGACGGCAAGTCGGGTGGTCCACACACGCTGCGCTACGGCATTGAGCATTCGAAGAACCTGATGACCGTTCGGCTGGCCAAGGATGTCGGCATGCCGCTCATCGCCGAATATGCCCGCCGCTTCGGCGTCTATGACGACATGCTCCCTGTCCTGCCAATGTCCCTTGGGGCCGGCGAGACCACGGTCATGCGTATGGTCACGGCCTATTCCATGCTGGCCAATGGTGGCCGCCGCATCCGTCCGACCTTGATCGACCGGATTCAGGACCGCGTCGGCGAGACCATCTATAAGCACGACAACCGTAAGTGCCTTGGCTGCGATGCCGAGAAGTGGTCCGGCCAGGATGAGCCCAAGCTCGTGGACGATTCAGAGCAGGTCCTCGATCCGCTGACGGCTTACCAGATGGTCTCGATCATGGAGGGTGTGGTCCAGCGCGGCACGGCGACGATCCTGAAACAGGTTGGGAAGCCCCTGGCCGGTAAGACCGGAACGACGAACGACGCCAAGGATGCGTGGTTCGTGGGCTTCTCGCCGGATCTCGCGGTCGGTGTCTATCTCGGCTTCGACAAGCCTCGCTCACTCGGCGACCGGGCCACCGGCGGCGGGTTGTCGGCGCCCATCGCGCTCGACTTCCTCAAGCAGGCTCTCAAGGACAAGCCACCGACCCCCTTCCGCGTGCCTCCGGGGATCAAGCTGATCCGCGTCAATGTCGCCTCCGGCATGCGCGCCGGCTCGGGCGAGGGTTCAGGTACGATCCTCGAAGCCTTCAAGCCGGGCACTGCCCCGCCGGACGCTTATGTGGCGGCACCTTCCGCGCCCGCTGCCGTACCTGCGGATGCAGACCGTGCGGCGCAGGCGGGCGGATTGTATTAGGCTGCCTCTCTCCCTTCCCGGACACCCGACGCTCGGGCGAGCGGTGGTCCGGGAAGTGTCGCCATAACGGCGCCGGTCGATCGAAGAAAAGTGCCGATATCAAACGCCCTTCTGCTGGCGTGAATAGGCGGCTTCATTCGACCTGCCGTCAAAACGAGGCGCGGATCCCCCCGAATACGCTGCGGCCGGTGCCGGGATAGAACGCGATCGGATTGCCGCCCATCGCGGCCGCGTCGTTCAACACCGAAATGTCAGAGACATATCGGATATCCCCCAGGTTTCTCGCATCCAGGAACAGCGAAACTCCGTTGGCAAAGTCAAAACCGGCCTGGACGTTGACGAGGGTGTAGCCGGGCACCTGAAGGGTGTTGGCATGATCCGCGAAAGCTCCGCGCGGTACCCAATCGACTGATGGGCTCAGGTGAAAACCGCTCGGATGGGTGTAGGTCACGACGCTCCGCAACACGTCCTGCGGGATTCCGGCGATGCGGTTGTCTCCGAATTGTGGGTCGCTTACGAAGCGAAAGTCGTTATGCGTCCAGATCTGCGAAGCCGAGATACGGTCGCCACTGCCGGTGACGTCGCGAACGAGGTCGAGGGTCATTGCCGCCTCGACACCCTGGTGGATCGTACGCGGTGAATTGAACGTAGCTGCCGGAATGTTCAGTCCCGGATTGACGCTGAAATTGACTAGCTCATCCCGAACTTCCGACCGATAGAGCGTCACGTCCCAGGCAATCCCATCGAGCCGGCCGCGCGTGCCTGCTTCGTAAGTCCAGGCGCGTTGAGCCTGAAGCGGCACGAACTGCGTCGTTACCCCGATGGTCTGGGTCAGATCAGTGAAGTCGGGCACATCGCGTGAACGTGTGATGTCGGCGAAGACCTGGACATCCGGCACAGGCTGCCAGATCACACCAAGTTTCGGGTTGACGCCCTGATAGGTCTGGTTGTCAAATTTGGCGCCGGAGTTCGAGCTGAAGCCGCCCTTGTCGCTATAAGTCCGGTTCGACGAGAAGGCCTTCGCGCCCGTCATCAGCGCGACATCAGGCAGGAACCAGAAGCGGTTCTCACCGTAAGCCTCGTAATTCGATGAACTTTGCAGCGCATTCAGAGTCAGCGCGCCCCGCTGACCGGCAAGATTGGTGAAGCGAAGCGACGAGTTCTGCCCGGCAAACGCGCGCAGACCCAGTATCGTGTCGTTGCGGTAGCCGGCGATGTCGAAGGTGCCGGCCCAGTGAGGTGAGATACCGTATGTCCAGCCATCCTCGTCGATGACCTGAAAGATCGGATGGTAGAGCGACTTGTGGATCGCCCAGGTATCGATATCGAGCTTGCCGACGTCGAGGGCAAACGAGGTTCGGTTGGCGACGCGCTCAGTCTCCACCTTCCGGGACTGATTGCCCGCGATGGCGCCAGGATTCGCGATGGTCGGATTTTTCAGACTGTTGAACAGGCTCAGGGTGCCGGGGAGCTTCTGGTCTGTAAGGTAAACTCCAACATAGAATCTCGTTTCGACACCGGGGGCTAGCTGATAGCCGAGATTGGCGTTGAAGTTCTGCGTCCGCTGGGCCTCGTGATCCCGAAACCCATCAGCATTGGTGATCGTACCACTGATGAGGAAATCGGCTGGTCCTGATAAACGCGAGAACTGGAAATGCTCGCGGATCGTACCAAAGCTGCCGCCATCGACGCGCACGACGTTTGGCGCAAGGGCGGTCTGCGCCGTCGGTGTCACGAAGTTGATCGCCCCGCCGAGCGTCGTGGCGCCGTAGGTCAAGGCGTTGCCGCCTTTGTAGACCTCGACGGCGCGCAGGGCGAGGGGATCGATCTGGTAGAAATCACCGCTTCCATCGGCGGCATTCACCGGAAATCCGTCCTGAAGCAGCTCGATGCCGCGGAGGTGAAAACCGCGCGAGATGCCCGATCCGCGCAGGGAAAGGCGCATTTCCTGACCATAACGCTGCTGCACAAAGACACCGGGCGTATCCTTGAGAACATCGCGTAGCGTATTGGCGTAGCGGTTCTGAAAGTCCTTGGCATCGACGAAGGCGACGGACCCGACGGTGGCATTCACCGTAGCGCGTTGCGCCGCGACGCTCGGCACCGTGAGGGACCCGGCCGAAGCGCCCTGAACGCTGAGTTCTGGCAGTTCGGCATTGGCCACTTCTTGGGCGAGGGCCGATGTCGAGGAAAAAAGTAGGAAGGCGAGCGCACTTCCGAAATAGGAGTTCTGCATGGAAGTAGGCTCCGGACCCCGCGCCCTGAATCACTCCGTGCAGTCGGCGCGGAGGAGCAGCGGATCCTGAAAGAGAAAGAGATGGGATCGGCCTTAGCCCAGGCGATCACGCGGCAGCGGAAAGCCTGGGATCAAATCCAGTATCGACGCTTCAGCACGTTTCCCCAGGGGAAACCCATTCGTCGACGTGATTGGTCAGTGCTGATGATGTCCGGCCGCGGGTTCGGTCGCAGCAGGCGCATTAGGGGCCTTGGCGCCGATGGGAGCGACGGCGAAGGTGACTCGCACCTCACCCGTGCGCTGAAAGCCCAGTGTTCCGGAAACCGGTTCACCGACCTTCGGCGACGCACTCAGCCCTTCGAACATCAAGTGGAAGCCGCCGGGCTTGAGCTCCACGGTTTCGCCGGGCTTGATGACGAGGCCGCCATCCACCGCGGCCATCTTCATCACCCCGCCATCCATGGTCATGGAATGGATTGAACCGGTGCTAGCCAACGGAATGGAGGCGGAAATCAGCGTGTCCGGGCGCGTTCCGGTATTCGTGATCCGGACGTAGCCGCCAGCAACCCTAGCGCCACCGGGAGTGGCACGCATCCACGGTGTATCGATGACGAGATCACCGGCCTGGATGGTGTTCGCAGGGGAGGACGCAGCGCTCGACGACGATTTAGTGCGCGCGGCAACGATGGTCACGCCGGGAGCGGGAGACTGCAACGAGTGAGCGTTCTGGCCCGGTGCGGGAATCTCGCTCCAGCGATACGCGCCCTTCACGCAATCCTGCTCCACAGGAAAATACACGGTCGCACCGGGGGCGAATGTATCCGTGACACGGGCGAGGAACGTAAACTCGTCGACTTGATCGTCGGGCAGTTCTCCTCCGCTCCAGGTTATGGTTTTCACGCCTTCTGAAATATCGCCGTGGTAATATGGATAGGCCTTGGCATAGGGAGCTTTTTCCAAGGACAGGGTCCAGCCGGGCTTCGGCATCGGTTTGGCACCGATGACGCCCTCTGGAATGGTCACGCTCACGCGTTTCGTCGGCGTGCCTTCGCAGCCATGGGTGATCTGAATGACGCCCCGATAAGTGGCGTTCGGGCTGGCCTCCTTCCGCTCGAGCGTGGCGTGAGAGAAAGCGACATTGGTCGAGACGGTGAGGAGAAGGGTCGCGGCAAGTTCTGCCCGCACTATCCGTTTCATGATGGCTGTCCGTGTCTGAAGGGATCGAGATTTCGGATCACTTCAGACGATAGGAGGACCACGCGGTTGAGGAATGGTGCCAGGGGGACCGCGCCCACCGGGTCGGGCCTCAGTAAGCCATGTCAGGCGGATGCCCGCCGGGAGCGGCCAGACCGTCGGGCTCGAGACGAGCCCAATCACTGTCGCCACTGCAACGGCGGACGCGGACGTACAGCAGAAGTCGTGTTTGCCGTGCCCGGACTTCGCCGGGCTCTGATCGGTATCCGTCCCATCGGTCAGACTCGAGCAGAGCGGACCGACATGGCCGAGGGAGGGCAACGGCATTAGGGTGCCAAGGAAGACCTGAAGAACCAACGCGTAGAGCGCGATCACAGCAGTGATCGCGCGCAAGCCGCCAGCCCCTGAATCCCGCGACATCATCCTTCAGCGCTTAGCGCAACGGACATAATCCCGCCATCTCTTTCACAATCGGACGAGCCGTCATGTTGCATGTGCGCTGCAGTACAGCACAGCCTGTGATTTATCGCGGCCGCGCCACAATCTAGCCCGGACGGCATGACTTCTTAACCGTGCCCCGACACGTTCGCGGCACAGGACTTTCGGTGGTCGGTATCCACCCCAACCATGCCCCGACGGCCTCGTGCCGCTTCACAGGTCAGATTAGAGTTTCCGTCCGATGCTGAAACAGGCTCCCATCGCCCGCTCGCTGGGCTTCGCGCTTCTCGCCAGCGCCGCCGCCTTCGCCCAAACGGCCACTGCGCGCGAAGCGGCCGGCTTCGCTCAGGCGGAGTGGGCCCAGGATTATGCCTCGCCTGCAACGATGCAGGTGCAGCGTTCCTCGACACCGATTCTTTCTCCGCAGACGATGGCGGCGACAGAGCAGATGGTCGAACGCTACAAGGACATCGTCGCACGCGGCGGTTGGCGCCCGGTCTCCGGCGCGGATCGCCTGCGCGTCGGCGCCAAGGGTCCAGCTGTGGCGGCTCTGCGCGCTCGTCTCGCCGTGACCGGCGACATCGACTCGGCCTCGGGCAGCTCGGGTGTCTACGATTCCTACGTCGCCGCCGCGGTGAAGCGCTTCCAGGCCCGTCACGGTCTGAGCCAGACCGGCTCCATGAGCATGGCCACCCAGCAGGCCATGAACGTCTCGGCCGATATCCGCCTGAAGCAGCTCGAGGTGAACGCCGTCCGCCTCCGCTCCTACGCGGGCAATCTCGGCAATCGCTTCGTCATCACCAACATTCCCGCCGCCCTGGTCCAGACGGTAGAGAATGGCCAAGTCGTGACCTTGCACGCCGCCGGCGTCGGCAAGATCGACCGTCAGTCGCCGATCATGAATACCAAGGCGACGCAGATCAATTTCAATCCCTTCTGGACGGTTCCGGCTTCCATCGTGAAGAAGGACCTCATCCCCAAGATGCAGAAGGATCCGAATTACCTCACCGAGAATAAGATCCGCATCTTCACTGGGGACACTGAGATTTCACCGGCCTCGGTAAACTGGAACTCGGATGAAGGTACGCGCTATCGCTACCGTCAGGACTCGGGCGCCGATTTCAACTCGATGGGAATCGTCCGCATCAATATCCCGAACCCGCACGGCGTGTTCATGCACGACACGAATTCGAAGGGTGTGTACGGAGACGATTTCCGATTCATCTCCTCCGGATGTGTTCGCGTGCAGAATGTGCGCGAGTACATCACCTGGCTTCTTAAGGACACGCCCGGTTGGGGCCGCGACCAAGTGGAACAGGCGATCGAGAGCGGCAAGCGCGTCGACGCGACTCTGAGCAGCCCGGTTCCGGTCTACTGGACCTACATCACGGCCTGGGCGACCCCAGACGGTCTCGTCCAGTTCCGCGACGACATCTACAAGCGCGACGGTGTCAATGTGCCTTCAACCTTGTCTGGGCCGACTCCGGTCGCCAGCGCTGAGCAAGTTCAGACCTTCGAACCGGGTGACGAAGAGAACTGATCACTTCACTTATGTGCGCGAAAGCCGGTGGCGGGATTCGAGAGCGAATCCCGCCTCTTTGGTTTTGATTTACGATCGCAGGTCTTGAAAAACAGATCGCCTCGAGAAAGCTTGGTTCGCCGCCATGGTATGACGCGGCTCCTGCTCACCCCTTAGTCGCGAGACGCCGACAGCTTTCGAGCGCGACACATGCATGCAAGCGTCGCGACATAGGGTCGCCAAACTCTCGATCGGCGCGGCCAGTATCCCGCGGATGTCATTGGCGCACCGACAAATACAGGATGCACCGAATTTTTTTTGCCCGGGGCTACAAATTAGCTGTGCTTGGCCTCGCCCCGCGGCACGTGTAGTAAATCACGCTTCGAGCGACCGCCCGCCCTACGCCAGCGGATAACGGACGCCCTCGCCCGTTCAACAATCGAGGCTTTCCATGAGCGCCGGTACTGCAAGCGACAAGCATTTTTCGAATTCCTTCTTCAGCGCATCCTTGGCCGACGCGGATCCGGAAGTCGCGAAGGCGGTGGGCCAGGAACTCGGTCGGCAGCAGCACGAGATCGAACTGATCGCGTCGGAGAACATCGTCTCCCGTGCGGTCCTGGAAGCCCAGGGCTCGGTCCTCACCAACAAGTATGCGGAAGGCTATCCCGGCCGTCGCTATTATGGTGGTTGCGAGTTCGTCGACATCGCTGAGAACCTTGCAATCGAGCGCGCTAAGCGCTTGTTCGATTGCGGATTCGCAAACGTTCAGCCGAATTCCGGGAGTCAGGCGAACCAAGGCGTGTTCATGGCTCTTATGCAGCCGGGTGACACCTTCCTGGGCCTCGACCTCGCTGCTGGCGGCCACTTGACCCACGGCGCCCCGCCGAATGTGTCCGGCAAATGGTTCAAGCCCGTCTCCTACACCGTGCGTCGCGACGACCAGCGCATCGACATGGAACAGGTTGAGCGTCTGGCCCATGAACATAAGCCCAAGGTCATCATCGCTGGCGGCTCGGGCTACCCGCGTCATTGGGACTTTGCCAAGTTCCGCGAGATCGCCGATGCGGTCGGAGCCTATTTCTTCGTGGACATGGCCCATTTCGCGGGTCTCGTCGCGGCCGGTGTCCACCCGTCGCCGTTCCCACACGCCCATGTCGCCACTACGACGACCCACAAGACACTCCGCGGCCCGCGCGGCGGAATGATCCTGACGAACGACGAGGCGCTCGCCAAGAAGTTCAATTCGGCGATCTTCCCCGGCCTGCAGGGCGGACCGCTCATGCACGTCATCGCCGGCAAGGCCGTGGCCTTCGGTGAGGCGCTAAAGCCCGAGTTCAAGATCTACGCCAAGCAGGTGATCGAGAACGCCAAGGCGCTCGCCGATACCCTCATTTCCGGCGGCTACGACATCACGTCCGGTGGGACCGACAACCACCTCATGCTGGTGGACCTTCAGAAGAAGGGCCTGACCGGCAAGGCGGCGGAAGCCGCACTCAGCCGCGCCCACATCACCTGCAACAAGAACGGCGTGCCCTTCGATCCGGCCAAGCCGACGATCACGTCGGGCATCCGCCTCGGCACACCTGCCGGCACCTCGCGCGGCTTCGGCGTCGCGGAGTTCAAGCAGATCGGTGCCCTCATCATTGAGGTACTCGACGGTCTGGTGGCCAAAGGTGAAGGCGGAGATCCGGCGATCGAGGCCGCGGTGAAGGACAAGGTCCACGCCCTCACGCACCGCTTCCCGATCTACGGCTGAAGCCTCCGTCTGCGGGTGCCCCCGCAGATGACGTCATGATAGAGACGGCCGCGGATCGCCATATCCGCGGCCGTTCTCATTTTTTCACCAACCATGCAGGTATCCGCCCGATGCGGTGTCCCTATTGCGGCGGTCCCGACACCCAGGTGAAGGATTCGCGTCCCAGCGATGATTCAGCGGCAATCCGCCGGCGGCGGGTCTGCCCGGACTGCGGCGGCCGCTTCACCACTTTCGAGCGGGTGCAGCTGCGGGAACTGACGGTGCTCAAGCGCTCGGGTAAGCGCGTACCGTTTGATCGCGATAAGCTTCAACGTTCTATCGACGTGGCCGTCCGCAAACGGCCGGTGGATCCGGAACGGATCGAACGTCTGGTCAGTGGCATCACCCGCCAACTCGAAAGCGGCGGCGAGGCTGAGATTGCCAGCGAGGCCATCGGTGAATTGGTGATGGAGGGGCTGAAGGGCCTAGACGACGTAGCCTATGTCCGCTTCGCCTCGGTTTACAAGAACTTCCGTGAGGCGAGCGACTTCAAGGCGCTGCTCGGAACCCTCGGTGATACTCCCGATATCGCAAGGCTACGAGACGATGGAATGAGCGACCAACACGCTCTCCATGAAGTCATGTCAAGTGGTAGCCCGCCGGCCAAACCACCTGCGAAGCGCCAGACGCGGGGGCGGTCATGAACGACTATCAGACAGCCAGCACGGATGATCGCCGCTTCATGCGCCTGGCTCTGGCGATCGGCAGGCGCAATCTCGGGCGGACCTGGCCTAATCCGTCCGTCGGCGCGGTGGTGGTCGCGGGTGAGAGGGGCAAGGAGCGCATCGTCGGGCAGGGCGTAACGGCACCGGGAGGACGTCCCCATGCAGAGCCTCTTGCTCTCGCAATGGCCGGAGAGCGCGCGCGCGGCGCGACTCTCTACGTCACACTCGAGCCCTGCTCTCACCACGGGGCCACCCCCCCTTGTGTCGACGCTATCATCGCTTCGGGAATCACTCGAGTCGTCACTGCGATCGCAGACCCGGATCCGCGCGTGGCGGGGAGGGGCCATGCCCGCCTCGCCCAGGCCGGTATCGCCGTGACACAGGATGTACTCTGCGACGAGGCCGCGAGGGATCATCGCGGACACGTCACGCGCGTGACGAAGAAACGTCCCAGCCTACATCTCAAGCTTGCCCGTACCCTTGACGGATTTGCGGCTGGCGCGCCGGATGAGCGCCTTCGCATCACGGGCCCCATTGCCGATGGCGCGGTCCATCTCTGGCGCGCTCATGCCGACGCAATTCTCGTAGGGATTGGAACGGCGCGGGCTGACGACCCGTCGCTGACGGTGCGATTACCTGGTCTCTCACAACGATCGCCGCTGCGCATCATCCTCGATTCGACACTTCGTCTCTCGCCGGCCTCTCACCTCGTGCGAAGCGCACGGGACATCCCGACTCTTGTGGTGACGACACGATCGGCTCCCATTCACGCCAAGCGGATGCTCGTCTCTTTTGGGGTCGAAACGATCCAGGTCGAGGCCTGCTCACATGGTCGGATCGACCTGTGTGCCGCGCTCTCACAACTGGCCGAGCGTGGAGTGACGCGGATCTGCTGCGAAGGTGGTCCCCACCTCGCCGATTCTCTCGCAGCCGCAGATCTGGTGGATGTCTGCACACTCGTGACTGGCCCCCGTGCCATCGGCGGGGGAGGCCTTCCGGCAGTCGGCGATGCGTTGACGGCGCGCCTCCAAGAGCCCGAATTCAGCATTACCGAAACTCGCGCTTTCGGACCGGACCAGTGTGTTACCTACGAACGGAGCATCTAGATGTTCACTGGCTTGGTAAGCGATGTGGGATCGGTCCTCAGTGTCGAGGGTGATGAGCGTCTGCGCCGAATCCGCATCCGGTCCTCCTACAATCCCGCAACTATCGCCCTCGGTGCATCCATCGCGTGTTCCGGTCCCTGCCTCACCGTGGTGGCGATCGAGCGCGAGGCCAAGGGCTGTATCTTTGCCATTGACGCCGCGGCCGAAACTTTAGCGCGGACCACCGTTGGCGGCTGGGCTGAAGGTACGCGCCTCAACCTCGAACGTTCGTTGAAGATCGGGGATGAACTCGGCGGCCATCTTGTGACCGGGCATGTGGACGGCGTCACCGAGATCGTCGCTCGCGAGAGCGTGACGGGTGGGACCGGCGATCCGCAATGGGCACCAAGCGACCGATTCGTGTTGCGTGCGCCATCATCCGTATCGCGCTTCATTGCAGAGAAGGGTTCGATCTGCCTCGACGGAACGTCACTCACGGTCAACTCTGTGGATGGCGACCTCTTCTCGGTCCTGCTCATTCCGCACACCCTGGCGGTTACGACCTGGGGTGACCGGCGAACCGGCCACAAGCTCAATCTAGAGGTCGACCTGATCGCTCGCTATGCTGCCCGCCTATTCGAGAATCGTGCCTCCTGACGCGCTATCTTGTGATACGCCACCCTTCAGTCTATCGCTCGCCCACCGCGAACGACACGTCGCCGGTCCGCGTCTCAGGCGTCATCGGTCGCAAGATTTCGAACCGGGTCGACCCGGTCATACTGGGTGGCGACGCCGACGATCCGCGCTAACGGCTCATTCGTCACATCCGTGCCGATCTTGCCCTTCGCCACTACAGACAAGGCCTACGATGGTTTCGCCCTCACCCGCCGCCCGGCCGGCAACGCCTACGAACGTGAAGGGCGCGCGCGTCCTCGTGGTAGAAGCGCGATATTACGACGACATTTCCGATGAGCTTCTTGCCGGAGCACAGGGTGCCCTCGACGCAGCGGAGGCCGAGGGCATCGTGGTGACGGTGCCAGGTGCCCTCGAGATCCCAGCCGCCATTGCCATTCTGGTGGAGGAGGCCGCCCGTGCAGGTCAGCCCTATGACGCTGCCGTTGCCTTGGGCTGCGTCATCCGTGGCGAGACCGGCCATTACGACATCGTAGCGACTGAGAGCGCGCGGGCTCTCATGGACTTGTCCGTGGTGGGTCGCCTTCCCCTCGGAAACGGCATTCTGACGGTGGAAACGATGGAGCAGGCGCTTGCCCGCGCCCGCGTTTCCGACCTGAACAAGGGTGCGGGTGCCGCGGAGGCAGCCCTGGCCGTCCTGGCGCTCAAACGTGCCGCGGCTGCCGCGCCCGTGGGAGAGGATTGAGAACCCCATGGCCAAGACGATCGAGCGCAGCGGCGCACGCCTCACCGTGGTTCAAGCGCTGTATGAGATGGAAATCTCCGACAAGGGCGTCATCGAAGCGCTTGCCGAGTTCGAGGCGTATTGGATCGGCCGCGACGTCGACGGCGTCGAACAGCCCCCCGCCGAAATCTCATTCTTCCGCGATCTCTTGCGTGGTGTCGTCGAGGAGCAGCGTGCGATCGATCCGCAATTGGACAAGGCATTGTCGAGCGGCTGGCCGCTGAAGCGCATCGAAGCAGTTTTGCGCGCTATCCTGCGCGCTGGGGCCTACGAACTCATGTTCCGCAAGGATGTGCCAGCTCGCGCTGCGATCTCGGAGTATGTCGACGTCGCCCATAGCTTTTATGCCGGCGACGAGCCTGGCATGGTCAACGCGGTCCTCGATAAGGTCGCCCGTGAGGTTCGCGGATCGGAATTCGCCGGGCTCCCCGGCTCCGGGCGCGCTTGACGATCACGCCCCCCACCGTTCGTTCCGATGAGAACGGGCTGATCGCGCGCTACTTTGCGCCCTGGGCTGGCTATGGCGCGGATAGGCTGCGGGATGATGCCGCCACCCTCGTGCCAAGTCCAGGCTGCGATCTGGTGTTGACTGCAGACGCTATCGTGGCGGGCGTCCACTACCTGGCCGGCGACCCTCCCGCATCCATCGGGCGCAAAGCGCTCGGGGTGAACCTGTCCGATATCGCCGCTAAGGGGGCGATGCCGCGTGGGTTCCTCCTGACGCTCGCCCTGCCTGACGACTGGACGGAAGCGTGGCTTGCCGGCTTCGCCGACGGCCTCAGGGAAGCAGCGACTGCTTTCGATTGCCCGCTTCTAGGAGGCGATACCGTCCGCGCGGCGGGTCCCGCCCTCATTGGCGTGACCGCCCTCGGGGAAGTGCCGCGCGGCAGCATGGTTCGGCGGATGAGTGCGGAGATCGGTGACGTCCTCTGCGTCAGCGGCACGATCGGCGACGCGGCCCTCGGCTTACTGGCCCTGAATGGGGTGATGCCGGAATGGGCCGAGCGCTTGGGGAGGGAGGGTCGAGATGTCCTGATCGACCGCTATCGCCATCCGCGCCCGCGTAGCGCGCTCGCACCGCTTCTCCGCCGCCATGCGCGGGCCGCTATGGACGTCTCCGATGGGCTTGCCGGCGATCTGACGAAGATGCTGATGGGTGCCGGCCGGACCGCCGAGATCACGCTTTCCGATGTGCCGCTTTCCAATGCCGCCCGTGCTGCACTTGCTCTCGACCCGGCGCTGATCAGCCCGATTGTAACCGGTGGCGACGATTACGAGATCCTTTGCGCGGTGGCACCGGACCGGGTTGAGGCGTTCATCGCTGAAGCCCTCTCGTTGGGGGTTCCGCTGGCGCGGATAGGATCGGTCGTCGAAGGCGACCGCCCGCCTGCGTTCCGCCGGCCGGACGGCAGTGAGTACGCCTTCGCCACGCGCTCCTTCAGCCACTTCTGAATCACCGGGCAACTTCCCGCAGCGGTGAGAAGCGTGAGTTGCCGACGTTGCACGTCTCCAGCCTGATCGCGGATGCGCCATTCTTGTAGCGGGTCCCGCGGTAGCCGAGACGCGAAATCGTCCTTCGCCGTCGACGAGGGACCGCAAAATGCCTGCGTCGTCGCGCCGACCTTGCCAGCATGCGGGAAAGAACGCCACACTCTCTCCCAATGCCGCCGCCAGGCTGCACCCACGTGCCACCGCGATCCTGACCATCGGCCGCGCGGCAAACCGGGATCGAACGCATGACTTCAGGCTCCACGCCGGCGACGGCCACCTCTCTCGACGACGGCATCGTTGCCACCGCGGAGGCGTGTCTCGGCCAGGTGGGACAGGCCCGCGACGCGATCCACAAGGTCATCTTCGGCCAGGAAAAAGTGGTCGACCTCGCCCTCATCACCATTCTGGCGGGTGGCCACGGCCTGCTCGTCGGACTGCCCGGTCTGGCAAAGACCAAGCTCGTCGAGACGCTCGGCACCGTGCTCGGGCTCGATGCCCGGCGCGTTCAATTCACCCCCGACCTGATGCCTTCCGACATCCTCGGCACCGAGATCCTCGACGAGGACCAAGACCGCCGCCGCTCGTTCCGTTTCGTGCGCGGCCCTGTCTTCACGCAATTGCTGATGGCGGACGAGATCAACCGGGCCAGCCCGCGCACCCAATCCGCTCTGCTGCAGGCGATGCAGGAGAATTTCGTCTCGGTGGCCGGTGAGCGGCACGACCTTCCGCGCCCGTTCCATGTGCTGGCGACGCAGAACCCGATCGAGCAGGAGGGTACTTACCCGCTCCCCGAGGCGCAGCTCGACCGTTTCCTGCTCGAGATCGATGTCGGCTATCCTGACCGCGCGGCTGAGCGTCGGATCCTCATCGAGACGACGGGAATCGGGGACCATAGCCCGCAGGCGGTGATGTCCACGGAGGCGCTTCTCACGGCGCAGCGCCTCGTGCGTCGCCTGCCAGTCGGCGACGCCGTGGTGGACGCGATCCTCGACCTTGTCCGCTCCGCAAGACCGGAAGGGGGCGATCCTTCTCTGAAGGGAAAGCTCCTATGGGGGCCTGGTCCCCGCGCCAGTCAGGCATTGACGCTGGCGGTGCGCGCTCGCGCCTTGATCGAAGGCCGCGTCGCACCCTCGGTCGCCGATGTGAAGGCGCTCGCGGAGCCCGTGCTCAAGCACCGCATGGCGCTGAGCTTTGCGGCGCGCGCCGACGGTGAGACCGTGCCGGGGATCATCGCCCAGCTGGCTGCGAAGCTTTAGCCGGATGATCGCGACCCGGGTTCTCGACGCGGCCCAGCGCGCTCCTGGGCGACACGAGACCGAAGGCGCGCTCTCTCTCGCCGAGCGGATGCCGCGTTTGATCCTTGAATCGCGCCGTGTCTCCTCGACGCTCGCGCATGGCCTGCATGGCAGACGCCGGGCGGGGCAGGGGGAAAGCTTCTGGCAGTTCAGACCCTTCGTGGCTGGCGAAGCGGCGGCGCGGGTGGATTGGCGCCGCTCCGCCCGCGACGACCGGCTCTACGTGCGCGAGCGCGAATGGGAGGCGACCCACAATATCTGGTTCTGGATCGACCGTTCCGCCTCCATGGGGTTCTCGTCGAGCCTCGGACAGGGGCCGAAGGTCGAGCGCGCCCTCGTGCTCGGCCTTGCCGTCGCCGATGCCTTGGTCGAGGGGGGTGAGCGGGCGGGGCTTCTCGGTCTCACCAGAGCCACGGCCTCACGCCGCATTGTCGAGACGATGGCGCACGCCCTGGTGGCCGACAAAGCAGGTCTTACGCAGGACATGCCGCCGCGCGCCACACCGGGCCGCTTCGACGAGGCGATCCTAATCAGCGATTTTCTCTCGCCTCTGGAACAGGTTAGAGAGTCTGTGGGCTCGCTGGCGGGCTCCGGCACGAGAGGCCATCTCGTCATGGTGGTCGACCCGGTGGAGGAGACCTTTCCCTTCGCGGGGCAAGCCGTGCTGCACGATCCTGAGACCAAGATGAGCCTCGATATCGGTGACGCGGTGTCGTGGGGGGCGGCCTATCGCACCCGCATCGCCGCGCATCGGGAGGGTCTCGCCGAGATCGCCCGAGCCCAGGGCTGGACCCTGACGATCCATCGTACCGACCGGCCGGCTAGCGAGGCGGCCCTGCGTCTCCTCACGCTGGTCGCCGCCGCGCGCGGGACGGGGTGAGGAGCAGCGCATGTTCGGATTGCCCCTGACCTTCGCCGCGCCGCTGGCGCTCGCGGCGCTTATCGTATTGCCGGCATTGTGGTATTTGCTCCGGGTGACCCCGCCGCGGCCGCAGCGGATCGAGTTTCCGCCCTTGCGGATCATGGCCGACCTCCTGGCCAAGCGCGAGACTCCGGCGCGGACCCCGCCCTGGCTGCTGATCCTCCGGATGATCGCCGCCGCCTGCCTGATCCTCGCCGTGTCGGGGCCGGTCTGGAACCCGTCGGGCACCGGCGCGACTTCGGGGCGGACGCCTCTTATCGTCATGATCGATAACGGGTTTTCAGCCGCACATGATTGGCGCGAGCGCATGCGGGCCGCCACCGACGAAATCGAGGCGGCCTCGCGGGACGGTCGCCCTGTGGCCGTGATCGCGCTTGCCGACGCCCCGGCGGCTATAGAGGCGAAGACGCCCGCCGCCGCCCTGGACCGTCTCCGGGCCGTCGCGCCGCGCTCGCATCTACCGCAACGCGACGTCCATTTGACCGCCATCGGAGCCTTCCTCGACCGCCATCCGGCGGTCGCTGTGGTCTGGATCACCGATGGCGTAGCGGGTGCCGCATCCGACGCGTTCGGCAAGGGTTTGTCCGACGCGTTGAACAAAGCCGGCGCCCGTCTCACCATCCTGCGCGCGGAAAATCCACCGGCTCTGGCCCTCGCCGCGGCCGAGAGCGGCGGCAAGCTGACCGCCCATGTGCTGCGCGCTTCGGCCAATGGCCGCGATGCCGGCGCGGTCCGTGCCCTGGATCAGAAGGGCCTGCCCCTGGCCGAGCACGATTTCCGCTTCGCCGACGGGGCCACCGAAACCGAGGTTCAGTTCGAGCTTCCGGTGGAGCTCCGCAACGGCATCAGCCGGCTCGAGATCGCCGCCGAGCGCTCGGCCGGCGCGGTGACGCTGATGGATGAGCGTGGCAAGCGCCGCCGCGTCGGGTTGGTCTTCGGCGGCACCAACGATCAGGCCCAGCCACTCCTGGCCCCGACCTACTATCTCTCCCGTGCACTGACCCCGTTCGCGGATGTGCAGGAAGCACGCGGGGCCAAGGGCGTGGCCGAATCAGTCGGGCAGCTCCTCGACAATCAGGTCTCGGTGCTGGTGCTAGCCGATGTGGGCGCCCTCGACGAGGCGACCATGCGCCGGGTGGCGAGTTTCGTGGACGACGGTGGCCTGCTGCTGCGCTTCGCCGGGCCGCGCTTGGCGGCCGGCAACGACACCTTGGTGCCCGTGCGCCTGCGCCGGGGAGGCAGGACCTTGGGCGGCACCCTGTCCTGGGACAGCCCCAAGACGCTCGCGACCTTTGCCCCGGAAAGTCCGTTTGCCGGGCTGGTCCCCCCGGCGGATATCGGGGTGCGCCGCCAGATCCTGGCCGAACCGGATGGCGACTTGCCGGGCCGCACCTGGGCCTCGCTGCAGGATGGCACGCCCATCGTCACCGCCGAGAAGCGCGGCAAGGGGCAGATCGTTCTGTTCCACGTCACTGCCGACACGACCTGGTCGAACCTGCCGCTCTCCGGCCTGTTCATCGACATGCTGCGCCGCGTGGTCGCCCTGTCGGGCAGCGCTGCGCCGAACGGAGGGGAGGGGTCGACCCGGCCCGCCGCCGCCGTCCTGGCGCCTCGCCTCACCCTCGACGGTTTCGGGGCACTCGGCAGCCCACCCGCCGGCGCCACGGCGGTGCCGGACGATTACGGCGAGCGGGCCAGCCTCGAACACCCGGCCGGATTCTATGGCCCGGCCGACGGCGGCGTCGCCGTGAACGCGCTCAGGCCCGACGACCGCCTGAAACCCCTCGACCTTTCGGCCTTCACCGACGCACGCACCGGTTCGCTCACCGGCGGAGACACTCTCGACTTGCGCGCCACGCTGTTTACCCTGGCGCTGATGCTCCTCATCCTCGACACCCTCGCCGGCCTCTGGCTTGGCGGCCTCTTCAACCGTTCGCGCGGGGGGCTGTTCGGACGCTTCGCCGGACGGGCGGCGGCTGTGCTCATCGTGGCCGGCATCGGCGTCGCCGGCCTGTCGAGCGGCACCCATGCGCAGGAGGGGGCGCGGCCGAACACGTTCGACTCGGCCCTCGCCACTCGTCTGGCCTACGTCGTCACCGGCGACGAGGCGACGGATACGGCCAGCCGCGCCGGGCTCAACGGCCTGACGCAGATGCTGGCCAGCCGGACCGCCCTGGAGCCGGGCGACCCGATCGGCATCGATCCGGGCAAGGACGAGCTCGCCTTCTATCCGATCATCTACTGGCCCATCGTCGCCAGCCGTCCGCAGCCGAGCGAAGCTGCGATCCGCCGGATCGACGCCTTCATGCGCAATGGCGGGACTGTCCTGTTCGACACCCGCGACGCGCTCACGGCTCGGCCGGGCGGCCCGCCGACACCGGAGGGGGCCTATCTGCGCAAGATGCTCTCCACGCTGGAAGTGCCCGAACTGGAGCCGGTTCCGGCGGACCATGTGCTCACCAAGGCCTTCTACCTCGTGGACGATTTTCCCGGCCGCTACGCCACCGGCCAGACCTGGGTCGAGACCCTGCCGCCCGCCGGAGACGGGGCCGAACGCCGCCCCGCGCGGGCCGGCGACGGCGTCTCCCCCATCGTCATCACGGGCAACGACCTGGCTTCCGCCTGGGCGGTGGGCAAGCGCGGCGAGGCGCTCTACCCCATTGTCGGCGGCGACCAGCGCCAGCGCGAGATGTCGTTTCGCGGCGGCATCAACCTCGTGATCTACACGCTCACCGGCAACTACAAGGCGGATCAGGTCCACGTCCCGGCCCTGCTGGAGCGGTTGGGACAGTGATGAGCCACATGATGCGCGGCGTACTCCCCTTTGTCCCAGGGCAATCGCAAGTGACACGACTCCGTCATTCTGGGGCGCCGCAGGCGAGCCCAGAATCCAGATCCGCTGATGGTGCAAAGTCCACCACCACCTGTGTTTCTGGATCCCGGGCTCCGCTGCGCGGCCCCGGGATGACTGCCTGCTACGATTGGGTTGTCGGCGTTTGCAATCGCTTGGCCTCCGACCTCATCCGGAGACCCGCTTTGCGGGCACCTCAGGATGAGGTGGTCTGGCGGGAAAGTGCGGGAACCCGAACCACAGAGGCCGCTAGCCCATGCTGAGCCTCAGCTTCCCCCCCCTCATCCCGTGGCCAGTCATTGCCGGGTTCGGCGTTCTGGTGGCGATCTTCGTCGTCCTCGCCTTCGTGGCGCGGGGGCGCACGGCGATCCTGCGGGCGCTGGCCCTCGGGCTCGTGCTGCTGGCCATCGCCAACCCGTCGCTGGTGCGCGAGGACCGCGAGCCGGTGAAGGACATCGCGGCCATCGTGGTCGACCGGTCGGGGTCGCAAAGTCTCGGTGACCGTCCGGCCATGACCGATACGGTGCGGGCCGAGTTGCAGAGGCGCTTCGGATCGCTCAGCAACATCGAGCCCCGCTTCATCGATGTGCCCGACGCCAAGGACGGCGATGACGGCACCAAGCTGTTCACGGCCCTGTCCCAGGGGCTTGCCGACGTTCCGCCGGATCGGCTCGCCGGGGTGGTGATGCTGACGGACGGCGTGGTCCACGACATCCCGGCCAATGTCGCGGCGCTCGGCATCAAGGCGCCCCTCCATGTCCTCGTCACCGGCCATCCCGACGAGCGCGACCGGCAGATCAAGCTGATCGAGGCGCCGCGATTCGGCATCGTCGGGCGCGATCTCACCATTCGCGCCGAGGTGATGGAGCGGGGCGGCACCGGCAACGCCACCGTCACCGTGCGCCGCGACGGCGAGGAGATCGGACGCCGCACCTTCCCCACCGGCCAGCCCTTCTCGCTGACGACCAAGATCGAGCATGGCGGCCCCAACGTCGTGGAGATCGAGGTCGAGCCGCTGCCCGGTGAGTTGACCACAATCAACAACCGCGCGGTCCTGCCCATCGAGGGCATCCGCGAGAAGCTGCGCGTGCTCCTCGTCTCGGGCGAGCCGCACCAGGGTGAGCGGACCTGGCGCAACCTGCTGAAATCGGACGCGAACGTCGATCTCGTCCACTTCACCATCCTGCGGCCACCGGAGAAGCAGGATGGCACGCCGATCTCCGAACTGTCGCTCATCGCCTTCCCGACGCGCGAATTGTTCGTCCAGAAGATCAAGGATTTCGACCTCATCATCTTCGACCGCTACGCCAACCAGAGCGTGCTGCCCTCGGCCTATTTCGACAACATCGTCCGCTATGTCCGCGATGGCGGCGCGCTGCTCATCGCGGCAGGGCCGGAATTCGCCTCCTCGTCGAGCCTCGCCCGTACCCGGCTCTCCCAGATCCTGCCGGGCGAGCCCAATGGTCGGGTGGTGGAGCAGCCCTACAAGGCGGCGCTGACGGGCACCGGCACCCGCCACCCCGTCACCCGCGCCCTGCCGGGCTCGGAAGCCTCTCCCCCGGCCTGGGGTGACTGGCTGCGCATCGTCTCGGCCCAGACCAAGCCCGGCATCCAGCCGATCCTGCAGGGGCCGAACGCCTTGCCGCTCCTCGCTCTCTCGCGGGAGGACAAGGGTCGGGTCGCCCTGCTCCTCTCCGACCATGCCTGGCTCTGGGCGCGGGGATACCAGGAGGGCGGCCCCTATCTCGACCTGCTGCGCCGCCTCGGCCATTGGCTGATGAAGGAGCCGGCCCTCGAAGAGGAGGCCCTGCGGGCGCAGACGACGGGGCATGGCCGCGAAGTCCGCGTCGAGCGCCAGACCATGGCCGAGACCACCGACCCCGTCACCGTGAAGGGACCGACCGGACCGGAGCGGACACTGACCCTCACGGCCGGGGAGCCCGGCCTGTTCAGCACGACCTTCGAAGCGACGGAACTCGGGCTCCATACCCTGCGCTCCGGCTCGCTCATCGCCTTCGTCAGCGTCGGGCCGCCGAACCCGCGCGAACTCACCGACGTGTTCAGCGATACCGAGCGTCTGAAGGCCCTGGCCGAAGGGACCGGCGGCTCGATCCGCCGCGTCGCCGATGCGGGCGGGACCACCGTGGTGCCGCGCCTTCAGGCCGTGCGCAGCGGGCGTCTGGCCGGCGCCGACTGGATCGGCTTCCGCCCCAGCGACGGCGCCGTCATTCGCGGCGTCGAGGTCTATCCCCTGGCGCTCGGTCTGTGGGCGCTGGTGGCTTTGGCCGGTGCGGTGCTGGCGATGTGGCTGGTGGAGGGCCGGCGCGGCCGGGTGGCGTAGAGGTTGTCGACCCTCCCCCCTCTGCGGGGGAGGGTGGTCGCGGAGCGACCGGGAGAGGGGGCGACCTCTCCGATGATGGCGCTCCCCTCATCCGACTTGGCTGCGGGCCACCTTCTCCCGCAGAGGGGAGAAGGAGTGGCGTGCGTCTCACCCTCTGGGGAGGGTCAGCCTCGCGTCTCGCCGCCCAAGATTGCGAGCGGACGAACGGGCCTGACGGTCCCCGATACCGTCTCCAAGGCGCCGGGACGGAGTTCGAGCCAGAGGAAGCGCGCGGGGTCGACCGGTCCCGGCGGCAGCAGGCGGCCCGGCGGCACGGGCGCGAAGCCGAAGCGGCGGTAGTAGGGCGCGTCTCCCACCAGAATGACGAGCCCGTGGCCGCCGGCCCGCGCGGCGTCGAGGCTCGCCTGCATCAACGATCCGCCGATGCCGCGCTTACCGAAACTCGGATCCACCGTGAGCGGCCCCAGCACCAAAAGCGGCCCTCCCGCCTCCGCCGGAGCGACACGGACCGAGCCGACGAGATACGTGCCGACGAGCGCGGTGAAGCAGAGATCCGCCATGGGCCGGGCGCCTTCGCGCAGGCGATAGGCGGTGCGGGCGAAACGTCCCGGCCCGAAGGCGCGGGCGTGGAGGCGTTCGATGGAATCGGCGTCGCCCGGCCGCTCGGGCCGGATGACGAGGGGCAGGCTGGTCATGTCGCCCGCGCCGAGAAATCGATGCGCGGATCGATCCAGGTGTAGATCAAGTCGGAGAGCAGGTTCACCGCCAGACCCATCAGCGAGAAGATGTAGAGCGTGGCGAAGACGATCGGGTAATCGCGCCCGACGATGGCGGTAAAGGACAGGAGGCCGAGCCCGTCGAGGGAGAAGATCGTCTCGATGAGCAGGGAGCCGGCGAAAAAGGCCGAGATGAACGCGCCGGGAAAGCCCGCCACCACGATCAGCATGGCGTTGCGGAACACGTGTCCGTAGAGCACACGCCGCTCGGTGAGGCCCTTCATCCGCGCCGTCATCACGTATTGCTTACGGATCTCGTCGAGGAACGAGTTTTTGGTAAGGAGCGTCGAGGTGGCGAAGGCGCCGAGCACCAGGGCGGTGAGGGGCAGCGTCATGTGCCAGGCGTAATCGACGATCTTGCCCCAGAGGGTGAAGTTCTCCCAGCCCTCGCTGGTGAGGCCCCGGATCGGGAAGACCTGCAGGAACGAGCCGCCGGCGAACAGGATGATGAGGGCGATGCCGAACAGGAAGCTCGGGATCGCGTAGCCGACGATGACGATGCTGGAGGTCCACAGGTCGAAGCGCGAGCCGTCCTTCACCGCCTTGCGGATGCCCAGCGGAATCGAGATTGCGTAGGACAGCAGAGTCATCCACAGGCCGAGGGAGATCGAGACCGGCAACCGCTCGCGGATCAGCTGCAGCACCGAGACGTCGCGAAAATAGCTCTTACCGAAATCGAAGGTGGCGTAGTCCCACAGCATCTTGGCGAAGCGCTCGGGTGCCGGCTTGTCGAAGCCGAATTGCTGTTCGAGCTTCTTGATGAAGGCCGGGTCGAGCCCCTGTGCGCCGCGATAGCGCGAGCTCGTCTCCGAGCCGCCGCCGGCCGAGCGCCCGCCGCCGCCGAGATCGCCGGCCCCGCCGGTGACGCGGGACAGGCTGCCCTCGTTCTGGCCCTGAAGCTGCGCCAGCACGCGCTCCACCGGCCCGCCGGGGGCGAACTGGACGATGACGAAGGTGATGAGCATGATCCCGAAGATCGTCGGTACCATGAGGGCGATGCGGCGCAGGATGTAGGCGAGCACGTCTGGTCCTCAATTCCTGCCGATTCGCCGGGCCTTGTCGGCATCGTGCCACCAGATCGCCGGCGCGCCGAGATCGTAGGCCGGTCCGGGGGAGGGGTGGCCGTAGACGTCCCAGAGGGCAAGGCGGTGATCGGCCTTGTACCACATCGGAATCCAGTAGCGGCCCGAGCGCAGCACCCGGTCGAGGGCGCGGGCGGCGACGGTGAGATCGGCGCGGGTGGACGCATCGAGCACCCGGCCGATCAGGGCGTCCACCGTGGCGTTGGAGATCCCGGCGAGGTTGTCCGAGCCCGGCGTGGCGGCGCTGGCCGAGCCGTAGACCTGCCTCAGTTCCGGCCCGGGCGTCGGGCCGTTGCTATAGCGGCGCGAGGTGATGTCGAAGTCGAAATCCTTCAGGCGGGACTGATACTGGGAGGTGTCCACCCGCCGGATGGTGGCCTTGATCCCGATCAGGCCGAGATTACGGATGAAGGATTGGGTGTGCGGCTCGAGGGCCGGATCCGCGTCGAGGAACTCGATCTCCAGGGGCTTGCCTCCCGGCAGCGCGATGGTGCCGCCCTCCCGCGTGCAGCCCGCCTCGCGCAAGAGCGCCACGGCGCGGCTGAGCAGTGCCCGGTCCTGGCCGGAGCCGTCGGACTGCGCCGGCTGCCAGGCTTCGCCGAAGACCTCGTCCGGTAGTCCGGCGCGCATGGGGTCGAGCAGCGCGAGCTCCTCGGCCGAGGGCTTTCCGGTGGCCTTGAGGTCGGAATTCTCGAAGAAGGAGGCCGTGCGGATATAGGCGCCGAACATCAGGTTCTTGTTCGCCCAGGGGAAGTCGAAACACAGGCCGATCGCCTCGCGGACCCGGCGATCCTTGAAGGCTTCGCGCCGCGTATTGATCCACCAGCCCTGCGTGCCGGAAGGGCGCGCATCGGGCACGACCTCCTTGCGCACGCGGCCCTCGCGGAAGGCGGGGAAATCGTAGCCCGTCGCCCAGACGCGGGCGGTGAACTCCTCGCGGAAGGTGAAGATGCCGCTCTTGAACGCCTCGAACGCCACCTGACGATCGCGGAAATACTCGTAGCGGATCTGCTCGAAATTGTTCTGGCCCACCATCACCGGCAGGTCGGCGGCCCAGTAATCGGCCACCCGCTCCAGCTCGATGAAGCGGCCGGCTTCCAGGCGCCCGACCTTGTAGGGGCCGGACCCCATCGGCGGCTCCAGGGTGGAGGCTTCGAAGTCGCGGCCCGCGTAATAGGCCTTCGAGAAGATCGGCAGGGTGGCGACGAAGAGCGGCAGATCGCGGCTGCGGCCCTTCTCGAATCGCACGACCAACATCTCGTCGCTCTCGGCCACGGCATCCGCCATGTCGCGGATCACCTGCGAAATCTCGGGGTGGCCCTTCTCCTTCAGTAGATTCAGGGAGAAGGCGACATCGGCGGCGGTGAGGCGCGTGCCATCGTGGAACCGCGCCTGGGGGCGAAGGGTGAAGCGGTAGGTGAGGCCGTCCTCGCTCGCTTCCACGCTGCGGGCGACGAGGCCATAGAGCGAATCGGGCTCGTCCAGCGCCCGCACCATCAGCGTATCGAAGGTGAGGTTCATGCCGGCGGCGCCGTCGCCGCGCAGGACGTAGATGTTGAGGGTGTTGAACGTGTCGCCGGCCTGGTTGCCGAGGGTCGCCGAGAGCTGCGCCGAGAACCGGCCGCCGCGTGGCGCGGCCGGGTTCACATAGGCGAAATGCGGGAAGTCGGCCGGGTATTTCAGTTCCCCGAAACTCGACATGCCGTGTCTCGCCCCGGTGAGGGCGGCCCCCGCCGGCTTCGTCAGGGCGGTGGCGATGCCGAGGGCGCCGGCCCCGGCGACGAAGTCCCGGCGGGTCGGCGCGAACCTCACCGCGGCGCCCCGGTCTTGGCGGCGAGCGCCTCGTCGTACCACCACGTGGTCGGGAAGCCGGACGAACCGTAGAGCGGGAGGGTCGCCGGGTGCGCGAACCGGTTCCAGCGCAGGGTCCGCCACACGTTCGAGGCCCATTGCGGCACGACGAAGTTGTGGGCGAGGAGCACCCGGTCGAGGGCGTGGGTGGCGGCAAGCACGCCCGGGCGGTCCTTGGCGAAGATCACACGCTCGATCAGCGTATCGATGGCCGGGTCCTTGATGCCGATCAGGTTGCGCGATCCCTGCTTGTCGGCCGCGGCCGAGCCCCAATATTCGCGCTGCTCGTTACCGGGCGAAAGCGACTGGCCCCAGGAACTCGTGGTCACGTCGAAGTCGAAGCCGCGCAGCCGGTTCTGGTATTGCGCCTGGTCGATGACGCGCAGCGAGGTCTGGATGCCGATGAGCTTCAACTGAGCCGAGAAGGGCAGGATCACCCGCTCGAACACGCTCTGGAACTCCAGGAACTCGACCGTGAGCGGTTCACCGGTCTTCACGTTGGTCATGCGCCCGTCGCGAAGCTCGTAGCCGGCCTCCTTGAGGAGGCGCACCGCCTCGCGCAGGTTGGCGCGCACGGCATCGGGCGTGCCGTTGACCGGGTTCGCGTAAGGGGTCGTGAAGACGGAGGCCGGGACTTTGTCCTTCACCGCCTCGAGGATCGCCAGTTCCTCACCCTGGGGGAGCCCCGACGAGGCGAGTTCCGAGCCGAAGTAGTAGGAGTCGATCCGCTTGTAGAGGCCGTAGAACAGCGAGCGGTTCATCTCCTCGAAATTCATGGCGAGGTTGAAGGCGCGCCTCACCCGCTCGTCGGCGAATTTCGCCTTGCGGGTGTTGAAGACGAAGGCCTGCATGGTGCCGTTCCCGCGATCGGGGAACTCCTCCTTGATCAGGCGCCCCTCCTTCACGGCGGGGAAATCGTCATAGGCCGTGGCCCAGTTGCGGGCGACGTTCTCGGCCCGGAAGTCGAACAGGTCGCCCTTCAGCGCCTCGATCAGCACGGTGGAATCGCGAAAATACTCGTTGCGCATCGTGCCGAAATTGTTGCGTCCGGCATTCACCGGCATGTCGGCGCCCCAGTAATCGGCCACGCGCTCATAGGTGGCGCTGCGGCCCGGCTCGAACTTGGCGAGGCGGTAGGGGCCGGAGCCCAGCGGCATCTCGAGGGTGGTCTGGGTAACGTCGCGCTGGCGCCCTTCCGCGTCCTTGCCCGTCCACCAGTGCTTGGGCAGCACGCGGAGCTGGCCGAGCACCTGCGGTAATTCGCGGTTGCCCTTCTCGGCGAAGGTGAAGGTGACCTCGCGCGGGCCGGTGACTTCGCCCTTCGCCACCGTCTGGTAATAGGCGGCGTAGAACGGGCTGTTGGCCTTCAGGGTCTCGTAGGACCAGACCACATCCTCCGGCGTGATCGGCTTGCCGTCGTGCCAGCGGGCGTTCTCGCGCAGGCGGTAGGTCACGGAGGAGAGGTCGTCGGCGAGTTTCGCCCCCTCGGCCAGCAGGCCGTAGGAGGTGAAGGGCTCGTCGAGCGATTCCGTCATGAGGGTATCGTAGATCTGGCCGATCCCGCTCTCGAGATCGCCCTTCAGCCCGGAGACGACGAGATTGAAATTGTCGAACCCGCCCTGGGCCCCGAGGCGGACGAGGCCGCCCTTGGGGGCCTTCGGGTCCGCGTAATCGAAATGCTTGAAATCGGCCGGATATTTCGGCTCGCCCATCAGCGTGAGGGCATGGGCCCACCCGCTTTCCTGCGTGGCGGCGCGCGCACTCTCCGCGAAGCTCGCCACGGCGAGGGAGACTGCCAAGGTAGCGGCGAGTAGGCGTCCGATCAGGGCTGTTCGCTTCACGAGGCGGCTGTCTCCCGAATTCCATGGCCGAAGCCGTAGAGGGCTCAGGCGGCATGTCCTTCTAGGACGCCGGGGCGGGGCACGCCAAGCGGGCAAGTCCCAGGCGCGTCGGTTGAACGCGTGGGAGGACCGTCCTCCGAAGGACGTCGGAGTGCTTGACGCAACTCTAGATCAGGGTCGATTTTCCCGCGACGTACCACACCGTAGCGGGAGCGGGAGCGGGAGTTTCGTGAGAGAGGGGAAGAACCTGTTTAGGCTGTTTTCCCAAGGGCTTACCTCATCCTGAGGTGCCGCGCAGCGGCCTCGAAGGAGGCCTCCAGAACCCATAGAGCAGACTGGAGGGCTCCTTCGAGGCCCTTTGCTCAGGCAAAGGGCACCTCAGGATGAGGTGGTCTGATTGGATAATCGACTGCTACGGATGATCCGCTCACGCCTGATCATCCGTAGGACAAATCCGATCGACCGGACGTCAGACGATCTGAACGCTCTTGGGCGTGATCTCGGCGATCTTGGTGGCGCCGACCTGGCGCATGATCGTCTCGAACTCGCGCTGCATCAGGGTGAGCACCATCTCGACGCCCGGCTGGCCGAAGGCGGCGAGGCCCCAGATGTAGGGACGACCGACGCAGACGGCGGTGGCGCCGAGCGCCAGGGCCTTGAGCACGTCGGTGCCGCGGCGGAACCCGCCATCGATGAGGACCGGCACCTTGCCGTTCACGGCAGCGACCACCTCGGGCAGCGCGCCGATGGTCGATTGCAGGCTCTCCTCGGCGCGGCCGCCGTGGTTGGAGACGATGATCGCGTCGACGCCGTGGGTAAGGGCGATCTTGGCATCTTCCTGGGTCATGATGCCCTTGAGGACGAGCTTGCCCTTCACGATGCCGCGCAGGCGCTTCACGTAATCCCAGGTCATGCCGGTGCCGTAGAGGTTGGTGACCTTCGACACGTCGATCTCGTCGAACATCGGCTTGCGGCTGACTTCGTTCTTGAAGCCGGGCGTGTGGCAATCGGTACAGGTGCGGGTGTCGGCGCGGCGCTCGCGGAACAGCGTCTCGGTGTTGCGGCCGCCCTGGCGATCCACGGTGAGCACGATGGCCGGCGCGCCGGCCGCCTCGGCCCGTTTCACCAGCTTCTCGGTCACAGCCCAATCGTCGGTCGGGTAGAGCATGTACCAGACGGGCGCGCCGCGCTCCTTGATGACATCCTCGATCGAGGTGCTGCCCACCGTGGACAGGATCATCTGATGACCCTTGACCTTGCAGGCGCGGGCGGCGGCGGACTCCGCCTCGGGGTGGAACGCGCCTACGCTGCTGACGGGCGCCAGGGCGATGGGGCTGGCCCAGGTCTCGCCGAAGATCTTCACGGTGGTGTCGATCTTGCGCACGTCGATCAGGCGACGGGCACGGACGTGGATCCTGTCGAAATCGTCACGGTTGGCCTTCAGCGTCTTGTCGGCGTCGACGCCGCTGGCAAGGTAGCCGTAATGCGCCGGCGGCAATTCCTTCTTCGCCACGGGCTCGAAATCGAACACGTTGAGGGCCTGCGCCGGGGAGGCGATGAGGTCGCCGTTCATCACGGGAGCGGCGCGGAGCACGTCGTAGCTCTGGGCCACGGCTTCGGTGGTTCCGAAAGCGGCGATGCCGGCCAGGGCGCGGGCAGCGCTCGGTGCGAAAAGCGGGCTGGTCGAGAAATACGTCAGCAGCTTGCGACGGTGGATCGATGCATGCTCGCTCATAACACTCTGCCCTTCAAATCCGTTCGACCTATGCGCCGTTTCCACGGCCCAGATTACGGGGCTTTCCTGCATCATTTTTATTGTGCAATGCAATAACTGATATAATTCTAACTCAATGTGGTGGTGTCCCACTCCCCCGTCCTACCGGGAAATCCTTCCACAAAGTCGACAGGGAGACTGTTTTTCGACTCACAGCGCAGGATTATCGTGCTTAATTTGCTGTCATCACGATCATGCGATCCGCACCGCCTCAGTCACCGGGTGAGCCGGCTTTCACATTATTTTGCTGCAGTGCGGGATGCTGTCGGCCCGGGTGATTCCCTCGTTGGAAACGCGGCGCATGTCCTGGAACGCAAAAGGCCGGGACAAGCCCGGCCTTTCCGATCGTTCATCGATGCGGGAACTTCCCCCAGTCGCGTAGCCTACTGCGCGGGCTTCTCTTCCGGCGCTTTCTGATCGGCAGGCTTGTCGCCAGCCGGGCTGTCTGCAGCCGCGGCCTTCTCCACGGCGGGGAGCGGAGCCGGCGTATCGGCGAGCGAGCGCAGGTAAGCGATCACATCGGCGCGCTCCTGCGGAGCCTGGATCCCGGCGAAGGCCATCTTGGTGCCGGGCACGTAGGTCTTCGGATTGGCGAGGAAGTGGTCGAGCTCGTTGTAGGTCCAGGTGCCGCCCTTTTCCTTCAGGGCAGCGGAATACTCGAACCCGCCTTCATGCGCGCGCTGACGATCGACCACGCCCCAGAGATGCGGGCCGACCTTGTTGGGGCCGCCCTTCTCGAAACTGTGGCAGGCGGCGCACTTCTTGGCGGCGCCGGTGCCTTTCTCGACGCTAGCGCTGGCGAGGCGAACCGGAAGCGGCTCGACCTTGGCAGCGGCGGCCGCACCACCGCCCGCCGCCTCGGGCTGAGGCTCGGGGAGGGCGTAGCCCGCGCTGCCGGCGGGCTTCGGAGAATAAATCAACTCGGCGACAAACCCGGAGCCCATGGCGAGAAGAAGAGTGCCGAGAACGGCGCCCGCGACCTTGTTCAGCTCGAAAGAGTCCATTCTCGACAACTCCGGGGGCGTCCGCCGGTTGCGGCGGCATGCGAGGCCCGGTGAGCGGATGCCCCGGACTCTGGAAATGTTCGAGGGTGAATAGCGGTACTCGACCGATCTTGACAATGCCGGAGTCACGGGCCGCGTAGTCGCAGAGGCGAAGCTGTCACCCGTGCGCCGCCCCGGCGACGATGACAACCCGCATCGCCCCTGCTAATCCGCCCCCTCACTGGAGAGATCCGCCGGTCGATGTCAGATCCCCTCGTCCTGATCCCCGCCCGCATGGCGGCCACGCGGCTGCCCGACAAGCCCATGGCCGACATCGCCGGCGAGCCGATGATCGTGCATGTCTGGCGCCGGGCCGTGGAGGCCGGCATCGGCCCCGTGGTGGTGGCGACTGATGCCGTCGAGATCGTCGATGCCATCGAGCGGGTCGGAGGCCTCGCGACCCTCACCCGGGCCGATCATCCCTCCGGATCGGACCGGCTGGCCGAGGCCCTCGAGATCATCGATCCGCAGGGCAACCACGACGTCATCGTCAACGTGCAGGGCGACCTGCCGACGATCGACCCGGCGGCCATCGCGGCCGCGATCCTGCCACTCGCGGATCGGGCTGTGGATATCGCCACCCTCTGCGCCCTCATCACCCGCGACGAGGAGCGGCACGATCCCAACGTGGTGAAACTCGTGGGCCATCACGTGACGCCGAACCGCTTGCGCGCCCTCTATTTCACCAGGGCGCAGGCGCCCTGGGGGGAGGGGCCGCTGTTCCACCATATCGGCCTTTACGCCTATCGCCGCCGTGCGCTCACCCGCTTCATGGCCCTGCCGCCCGGGGAGCTCGAGACCCGCGAGAAGCTGGAACAGCTGCGGGCGCTGGAGGCGGGCATGCGCATCGACGCCACCATCGTCGACGACCTGCCGCTGGGCGTCGACACCCCCGCCGACCTCGAGCGCGCGCGGGCCGTGCTCAATGCCCGGCGCCTCAACTGACGAACCGAGTCATCACCTCAATGTCCCAGACGACCGAGCCCCGCACGTCCGAATCCCGCACGTCCGAATCCCGTAAGACGATCTCCTACCAGGGTGAGCCCGGCGCGAACTCGCACATCATCTGCGCCCAGGCCTATCCGGACTGGACCCCGCTGCCCTGCGCCTCGTTCGAAGAAGCCTTCGCGGCGGTGAATGACGGCCGCGCGGCGCTGGCGATGATCCCGATCGAGAACTCCATCGCCGGCCGTGTCGCCGACATCCATCATCTCATCCCCACATCCGGCCTGCACATCGTGGCCGAGCATTTCCTGCCGATCCATTTCCAGTTGATGGCGCTTCCCGGCACGCCGATCGAGGCGATCAGGACGGTGCACAGCCATGTCCACGCCCTCGGCCAGTGCCGCAAGATCATCCGGCGGCTGGGGCTGAAGGCCATCGTGGCCGGCGACACGGCGGGCGCGGCGCGCGAAGTCGCCGAGGCCGGGGATCCCAGTCGCGGCGCGCTGGCGCCGGCCATGGCGGCAGGCGTCTACGGGCTCGATATCCTCGCCCGTGACGTGGAGGACGAGAGCCACAACACCACGCGCTTCGTGGTGTTCTCGCCCGAGGCTGTGGAGGTACCGGCCAATACCGGACCGACGGTGACGAGCTTCATCTTCCGCGTCCGCAACATCCCGGCCGCGCTCTACAAGGCGCTCGGGGGCTTTGCCACCAACGGCGTCAACATGTCGAAGCTCGAAAGCTACATGGTCGAAGGCCAGTTCTCGGCGACGCAGTTCTATGCGGAGGTCGACGGCCATCCGGAGGATCCGGGTCTCGCCCGCGCGCTGGACGAACTCGCGTATTTCTCGCGCGAATTACGCATCATCGGCACCTACCCGGCCCATCCGTTCCGCGAGACGACGCGGCTGGCGGCGGAGTAGGCGCGGGAGGCGGACCTATTCCCGCTTGATCACCCGGTCGACCACGAAGTCGGACCAGAAGCCGGGGCGGAAATCGCGCTTCAAGGCCTCGGGGTCGTAGACCGCCTCGACCCAGGTCAGGAAATCCAGACCCTTCGCCTCGCCGTCGCGCAGGTAGAGGTCGAAGAAGGCGTCGAGAATCCCGGTCTTGGCGAAGCGGAAATGGCCGTACCGGGCCGAGAGCTGCTGCATCGCCTCCGAGACCGGCACGCCTTCGTGCAGGATGAGGAACAGGGCAGCGCCGAGGCCGGCCCGGTCCGCTCCCGACTTGCAATGCATCACGGCGGGATACTGGACGCCGTCGAAAAACGCCTTCGCGGCGAGGATCGTCTCCTTCGAGGGCGCTTCGCGGGAGCGCAGCACGAATTCGACGAGGTTCAGCCCCTGATGGGCGCAGGCCTCGCGCTGGAGCGGCCAGGAGCCGTGCTCGCGGCCGCCACGCAGGGAGATCACCGTGCGCACGCCCTGCCGCCGGAACCAGGCGAGCTGGTGGGGTGTGGGCTGGGCCGAGCGCCAGATCTTGCCGGTCCCGATCTTGTGACGGTTCAGATAGGCGAGACGGAACACGCCGTGGTCGACGAGCAGCATGTTGGCCCAGGCCCGCACGCGTGCGCTCCGACCGGAGATCGGCTGCTCGAAGCGGGCGATCCGCGCCATGCGCCGGGCATAGCGGATCTCGGGCTTGATGAATCTGTTGAACACGGGTGGCTGCTGGAACCGGTCGGGAGGACAGTGCTGCGGCTCTAACAGCCGGTAGAGGATCGGGCAAACGCGTGTCGCGGAAGGGCGCCATCGGGCATCGATATTCCCGGCCACGAGAATTCGGCATCCGGCTTGCCTTCATCATGCCCGTATCGTGGATTTCGATGCGACGTCGTTCCCGTTTCCACCGAGCGTAGGGACAGTCATGAAGACGAGCACCACCAGCATCCGCCGCGCCCGTTCGGGAGACGCCGACCGGCTGAGCGACGTCTTCGACGAAACCTGGCGGGAGGCCTATCGCGGCATCATCCCCGGCATTTCCCTGGAGCGGATGATCTCCCAGCGCTCGTCGCAATGGTGGGTCGGCGCGGCCCAGCGCAACCGCCCCCTGGTCGTGGTCGAGATCGGCGACGAGATCGTCGGATACGCCATCTACGGGCAGGCGAGGGGGAGCGCGCTCAAGGCAGCGGGCGAGATCGACGAGCTCTACATCCTGCCGGCCTATCAGGGCCTGGGGCTCGGCCGCCGCCTGTTCCGCGCGATCCGCAACGACCTGATCGACCACGGCCTGACACGGATCGGGGTCTGGACGCTGACGGGCAACGAGCGCGCCTGCGCGTTCTACGCCGGTCTCGGCGGCAAGAGGGTGGCCGAGGCCGTCGACCGCATGGCCGGCGCCGTCCTCGACAAGGCGGCCTACCGCTTCGAATGACATCCGGCCGCCGGGCCGGTCAGAAGTCCCCGTCACGGAACCCTAAGCACGGCATGGATCGTTGATCCTGCGCTGAAGCCGGACCGCTCCCACATGTCGGGGGCCGGCCCGGACTTCCCTGCGCCGGAACAAGGACCACAATGACCACCAGTCAGCAGGACGTGTCGCGCCGCGATTGCACGGCGCAGGATTGGGACGACCGCGTCACCCGCCTCACCGAGAAGCTGCCGGACACTTTGCGCAAGGCCATCGAGTGGCTTCGCGAACCCCATCGCCGCTGGATCAGGATCGGCGCGGCGCTGCTGTTCATCCTCGGCGGAATCTTCTCCATCCTGCCCGTGCTCGGGCTTTGGATGCTGCCGGTGGGACTGGCTCTCCTCAGCCAGGACATCCCGGCACTCAAGGTCCCGCTCGAACGCTCGGCCCGTTGGATCGAGGGCGTCTGGCAGCGCTGGTTCGGCTCGCGCAAGAACAAGCCCTGATCGACGACGTGGACGTCGTGGCGATCAACCGGAAGCGGGCTCGATGGACGCTTCACCGGGCGAGCATCGCTGCACCCTGAGGTAACGATTCGGGGCAAAAGCCCCGCGCAACGGGCGAAGGCCGATTTCTTTTAACCGGGAAGGGATTTAAGAGACGCGTCAAACAGCGCCCCAGGTTGCTGCAGGTTAGAGAGAGGACCCCATGATCATCGATTCCATCTCGATCGGTAAGAATCCGCCAGACGACGTCAACGTCATTATCGAGGTTCCGATCGGCGGTGATCCGATCAAGTACGAGATGGACAAGGAATCCGGTGCTCTGGTGGTCGACCGGTTTCTTTACACCGCGATGCATTACCCGGGGAATTACGGCTTCATCCCGCACACGCTCTCGGGTGACGGTGATCCGTGCGACGTTCTCGTGGCCAATACGCGCGCCATCGCTCCCGGCGCGGTCATCAGCGTTCGGCCGGTGGGCGTCCTCGTGATGGAGGACAATGCCGGCGAGGACGAGAAGATCATCGCCGTGCCGTCCCGCCACCTGACGATGCGCTACGACCGGATCGAGAACTACACCGACCTGCCGGACATCACGATCCAGCAGATCCAGCACTTCTTCGAGCATTACAAGGATCTGGAACCCGGCAAGTGGGTCAAGATCAAGCGCTGGGGCGACAAGGCCGAGGCCCAGCGCCTCATCAACGAGGGTATCGAGCGCGCCAAGGCCGAGAAGGCCTGAGAGCCTTTTTGGATCGGATCTCTCAGCGGCGGCCGATGCCAAAGGCGATCATCCAAGCCGACCACCTCATCCTGAGGCGCCCTTTGCTTCAGCAAAGGGCCTCGAAGGAGCTTCCAGTCATCGCTCGATCCCTGGAGGTCTCCTTCGAGGCCGCTACGCGGCGCCTCAGGATGAGGTAAAGCCTTGGAAAGAGAACCTAAAGAGGCCGCGTAATCGCCTCACAAAGCCTCACCCCGCATCAGCCGGGGCGAGGCAGCCCGCGAGGCCGAGGCCTCGCCGATGAACAGCGACTTCAGGCCGGGGAGCCTGTCGACGAGGCCGAGCCCGAGATCGCGCACGAGGCGAACCGGCAGGACATCGTTGGAAAACAGCCGGTTCAGTCCATCCGTGGCCGCCGCCATGGCGAAGGTGTCGAAGCGCCGGCTGCGCTCGTAGCGTTGCAGCACATCCTTCGCCCCCGGGTCGAGGCCGAGACGCAGGGCCTCCGTGATCTCCTCCGCCAGCGAAGCGGCATCCGCGAGGCCGAGATTCAATCCCTGCCCGGCGATGGGGTGGATCACGTGGGCCGCGTCGCCGAGCAAGGCAAGTCGCTCGCCCCGGAAGCTCCGCGCCATGCCGAGGGACAGCGGGTGGGCGCTCGGCCCGTCCTCGAGGACGAGACGACCGAGATTGAGCCCGAAGCGCCGTTCGATTTCCGCAAGCGTTTCTTCCCGGCTGCCGCCGATCAGCGCCTCCACATCCGAGGTCCGCTCGGTCCAGACGATGGAGGAGCGATGACCCAGCGCGCCGCCATCCACCAGCGGCAGGATGGCGAAGGGGCCGCTCGGCAGAAAATGTTCGAAGGCGCGGCCACCATGCGGACGCTCATGCCCGATCGTCGCGACGATGCCCATCTGCGGATAGGAGCGTCCGACCCAACCGATCCCCGCGGCCTCGCGCAATCTCGAACGCGATCCATCGGCGGCCACCAGCAGGGAGGCAACGGCCCCGCGCCCGTCGGACAGGGCGACGGCGATGCCGGCACCCCGCGCCTGCGCATGGCGGATGCCGACCCGTTCCAGGACAACGCCGCAGGCTCTCGATGCCGAGAGCAGGGATTCCACCAGGAACTGCGCTTCGACCATGTGTGCGAAGGGCTCGCCGGCCTCCGCTCCGTCATCGGCGCCATGTCCGCCAAAGGTGAGAAAGATGGGCCGGACCGGGTCCGTCAGCCGACTGTCGCTGATCGCCATGTCGAGGATCGGTTCGGCCGCATGGGCGATGTCGTCCCAGACCCCCAGCCTCGTCAGCATGCGCCGGCCGCCGGCGGCTACCGCGAAGGCACGTCCCCGATGGCGTAAAGCCGCACGATCCAGCCCCGGATCGAAGACGGCCACATCCAACGATTCGCCATGGGCCTGGCGCAGAGCCAGCGCGAGGCTGAGGCCGGGAATACCGCCGCCCGCGACGATCACCTTGCGAGGTGCGCGACCGTCCATCGATCCGCCCATGCTCTTCACCTCGTCCCCCTCCGCGCCGGCTGCGATCCGACGGGCCTGCACTGGCACCGCGTTTCATCCGAGGCAACGTTTCTTGCCCGAGGCCATGCGCTTTGCCGGAGCCAACGCGCGAAGGCGAGGCTTGGTGCATTGGCGAGGCTCGATACGTGGGCGAGACGTCCGATGCGTGGCTTTCACCCGCGAGCCTTGCATTCCGTGCCCGGTGTGGCGATGCCAATGCCCAATAATACGCGTTGCACGACACCCTCGGTGTCACTGTCCTGCAAAGGCCCGCATGACCGGATCCGTCGACGAACTCCTCGCCTGCCTCGACCTTGAACCGCTCGCTGACAACCTGTTCCGCGGCCAGAGCATCCAGACCGGCTGGTTCCGCGTCTTCGGCGGCCAGGTGCTCGGGCAGGCCCTGGTGGCCGCGTCGCGCACCGTGGAGGCCAGCCGCCCGGCCCATTCCCTCCACGCCTATTTCATCCTCGGCGGCGATCCCGCCGCCCCGATCGATTACGCGGTGGAGCGGATTCGCGATGGGCGCAGCTTCGCTACGCGGCGGGTCTTGGCCCACCAGCATGGCCGTGCGATCTTCACCCTCTCGGCCTCGTTCCACATCGAGGAGGACGGTGCTCTCCATCAGGCCGGCATGCCGGACGTGCCGCCCCCCGAGGCGCTGCTCGACGCCCCCGCTCTCGCCGCGGCGGCGGGGCCGGCGATCCCCGCGACCATGCGGGCCTATCTCGGACGGGCCACCCCGATCGAGTTGAGGCCGGTGGAGGTCGAACGCTATCTGTCGCGCGATCCGCGCGAGCCTCGGTTCCACGTCTGGATGCGGGCGCGAGAGCGGCTACCGGACGAGCCGGCGCTACACAGGGCCGTACTCGCCTATGCTTCCGACTTGATGCTTCTCGACGCCACCCTGATTCCGCATGGCAAGACGGTGTTCGACGCGTCGATCCAATCCGCCAGCCTAGATCACGCGCTCTGGTTCCACCGATCGTTCCGCGCCGATGATTGGCTGCTCTATGTCCATGACAGCCCGTCCGCCTCCGGCGCGCGCGGTTTCGCCAGAGGATCGCTCTTCACTCGACGTGGCGAGCTGGTGGCGTCGGTCGCTCAGGAAGGCCTGATACGCCCGACCGGCGATGGATCCTGAACCTCTGCAACCTTTGCTTTACTGGCTGCCACTCTGCTCACGATATCGTCTGAATGAGTATTCTTTAGGCGATTGACGCAGAAATTTCGCCCGATCCCGCGTCAGTGATCGGTCACTTTGTGTGCAGATGGCAAAATGGGGAAAAGTTCCCTTTGGCATAATCCTTGAATGATGGGCGCCGATCGCTTGGCCATTCTGGCTGGTGCGAAAATGCCGGATCGCCGGGCCGCGACGTAGATCGCGCCGGTGACCGGGGGCATCCAGAACAAAGGGGGCGCCGCCCATGAAGATCGTGATGGCTATCATCAAGCCGTTCAAGCTCGAGGAGGTCAGGGATGCGCTGACCGGGATCGGCGTGCACGGCCTCACGGTGACCGAGGTCAAGGGTTACGGCCGCCAGAAGGGCCATACCGAGATTTATCGCGGCGCCGAATACGCGGTGAGCTTCCTGCCGAAGCTGAAGATCGAGGTCGCCGTCGCGTCAGACCTCACCAGCAGCGTCATCGACGCCATCGCCGCTGCCGCCCGCACCGGCCAGATCGGCGACGGTAAGATCTTCGTCGTGCCGCTCGAGAAGGCCGTCCGCATCCGCACGGGCGAGACCGACGTCGACGCGCTCTGATCCAAAGGCCCGGCTGGACGACGCTCCGGCCTGCCTTCCCCTGCTTTCCCCACATCACCATCGCACCGCGACCGGGAGTTCCGTTTCCATGAAACTTCGCAATGCCCTTGCGCTCGGGATGGGAGGCGCCGCGCTGGCCCTCCTGTTCGTCGAGCCATCCCTCGCACAGTCGCCGACGCCAGAAGTCGTCTCGGCCCCGGCTGCCGCCGCACCCGTTCCGAACAAGGGCGACACCGCCTGGGTGATGATCTCGGCGGTCCTGGTGCTGCTGATGACGGTGCCCGGCCTGGCGCTGTTCTACGGCGGCCTCGTGCGCACCAAGAACATGCTCTCGATCCTGACGCAGGTCTTCGCCATCGCGGCGGTCGTCAGCCTTCTGTGGGTCGCCTTCGGCTACAGCATGGCCTTCACCAATGGCGGCGGTCTCAACGACTTCGTCGGCGGCTTCTCCAAGGTCTTCCTGAAGGGGGTCGATCCGTCCACCACCGTGGCGACCTTCTCCAACGGCGTCGTGATCCCCGAATACGTCTACATCTGCTTCCAGATGACGTTCGCGATGATCACGCCCGGCCTCATCGTCGGTGCCTTCGCCGAGCGGATGAAGTTCTCGGCCCTGCTCGTGTTCTCCATCCTGTGGGTCACGCTGATCTACTTCCCGATGGCTCACATGGTCTGGTACTGGGGTGGTCCGGACGTCGTCGGCGATGCGGCCAAGGCTCTTGCGGCCGCGACCGACGATGCCTCGAAGGCAACCGCTCAGGCTGCCCTGGACGCCGTCAACGCCGATGCCGGAATGCTCTTCAAGTGGGGCGCCCTCGACTTCGCCGGCGGCACCGTCGTGCACATCAATGCGGGCATCGCCGGCTTCGTCGGCTGCCTGATGCTCGGCAAGCGTATCGGCTACGGCCGTGACCTGCTCGCCCCGCATTCGCTGACCATGACCACGATCGGCGCTTCGCTGCTCTGGGTCGGCTGGTTCGGCTTCAACGTCGGTTCCAACCTCGAAGCCAACGGCTCGGCCGGTCTGGCCATGATCAACACCTTCGTCGCCACCGCCGCCGCCGCCGTCTCCTGGCTGTTCGTCGAGTGGATGCTGAAGGGCAAGCCCTCTCTCCTGGGCATGCTCTCGGGCGCCATTGCCGGCCTCGTCGCCGTCACGCCCGCTGCCGGCTTCGCCGGCCCGATGGGATCGATCGTCCTCGGCTTCGTCGCCGGCGGCGCCTGCTTCATCATGTGCTCCACCGTCAAGAACGCCCTCGGCTACGACGATTCGCTCGACGTCTTCGGCGTCCACTGCATCGGCGGCATCCTCGGCGCCCTGGCCACCGGTATCCTTGTGAGCCCGGACCTCGGCGGCGTCGGCATCCCCGACTACACCAGCAAGCCCGGCGAACTGGTTGTGGGCGCCTACGATATGGCGGCCCAGCTCCTCGCCCAAGGTAAGGCCGTCGGCTTCACCATCCTGTGGTCCGCCATCGGCTCCGCCATCCTGTACAAGCTCGTCGACCTGACCATCGGTCTGCGCGTGACCCAGGACGAAGAGCGCGAAGGCCTCGACATCGCCGATCACGGCGAGCGCGCCTACAACTACTGATCCTGCTCTAGCGCGATCTCACCGCACCGAGAGGCCCCGGTCGCCATGCGACCGGGGCCTTTTTCATGGCCGTGAAGGCCCGCGAAGAGGCATCGACCGCCCCTCGGTATACGGGCAGGGCCGGCTCACCCCGCCGGACTGGGGCGAGAATGTGATGCAAATGCAACATCCCGATGGCAAGTCCCGCCAGAAGCCGTATTTGCCTATTTGCTGGGCAATTGCATCAAAGTTAGTTTTGCGAAGATCGGCGGGATTGGGCAACTTGGCTCTCACAGAATAACTGGGGCTGAACTCTAATGACACTGAAGCTGACTTCACTGGGGACTGCCGCTTCCCTCGCCGCGTTCCTGAGCGTTGGCAGCGTCAACGCCGCCGACCTTGCCGCTCCGAAGGTCATGCCGGTCGAGGCGAAGGTCGCCGACCCGCTGATCGGCTTCTCGTTCGGCTCGCGCTACCAGACGGACTACAACTTCCGCGGTGTGTCGCAGTCGAACCGCCAGGGCAGCTACCAGTCCTTCTTCGAGGCCCAGTATTTCGGCGGCTTCGCCTATACCGGCCTCGCCACCTACCAGACCCGCCTGCCCACGCAGCCGGACATGGAGTTCGATCTCGCCGCCGGTATCCGTCCGACCTTCGACAAGTTCACCCTCGATCTCGGCGTGCTCTACTACTTCTACCCGAACGAGAAGCGCCTGCTCGGCCCCGGCGGCGCGTTCCTGACCACCGCCAACACCGACTTCATGGAATATGCCGCCAAGGGCACCTGGGCAGCGTCGGATGCGCTGACCCTCGGCCTCAACGTGTTCTTCTCGCCGAACTTCCTCGGCCAGCACGCCAACGGCACCTACACCTCGGGTACCGCCGCCTACACCCTGCCGGCGAACTGGTTCTCGTTCCTTCCCGAGGCCTATTCGGGCGGCTTCTCGCTCTCGTCCGAGCTGGGCTACTACTTCCTGACCGCTGCCAAGACCTCGGCCACCGGCCAGACCGCGTTCAACCTGCCGAGCTACCTCTACGGCAACGTCGGCCTGTCCTACACCTACAAGAACATCGTCCTCGACGTTCGCTACCACAACACCAACCTGAGCAAGACCGACTGCTTCAACTTCACCGGCGACTACCGCGGCTTCAACAACGGCGGAACCTCCAAGTGGTGTGGCGATGCCGTCATCGGCTCGATCACCTTCCAGACGTCGACTGCAGCTCCTGGCATCTATGCCGAGCCGGGCGGCCTCCTGAACCTCTTCCGCTAAGCCCCAAGCTCAGCGACGGACAAAGAAGGCCCCGGAGCGATCCGGGGCCTTTCTTCGTTGGCGGCGCGGATGAATTCCGGCAAGGCGCGTCGTGACAGTGCATGAAAGCACGGACATCTGTACGCACCGCGCTAACGATCTCTAAGCCTTAAACAGCCGTTAACTCGGTCGCCATAGCGTTACCGGATCGTTTCTCCCTGCGTCTGGTCCCGTATGCGCTCGCTCCGCCGTTCCGCATCGCCTTACGACACCTTCGTCGACAGCTTTCGGCCATTTTTGGCCAAGCGGATGACGGAGATGGGCGGTCTCATCCTCTTTGCCGGCGCGACCGCGCTCACGGTCGCTCTGGCGACCTGGTCCATCGACGATCCGAGCATCAACCACGCCACCGATCATGCCGCGCACAACGTGCTCGGCACCGGCGGTGCGGTGGTGTCGGACCTCGCGATGCAGCTCCTCGGTCTGGGCTCTCTCGCTTTCGCCCTGCCGCCCGCCTTCTGGGGCGTGCAGCTGATGCGATCGCGCGAATTACCCCGGGGCGGGCTGCGGCTCACCCTCTGGATCATCGGATTCTTTGCCGCGAGCGCGGTGGCGAGCGCTCTACCGCCCACCGCCCGCTGGCCTCTTCCCACCGGTCTCGGCGGGGTGGCGGGCGATGCCCTGATCCATACCGCGCGACTCATCGTCGGCGCCATCGCGTCGCCGGCGGCTGCCCTCGTGGGCTTCGCCTTCGCGGCCGTAGCGATCCTCTGCCTCACGGGTGCCTGCCGCGCCGGAGCGGAGCCGGAGGAGGAGCCCTACGATCAGCCCCTTCCGTCCGCGTCCAACCAGCGTCCGCCATCCTCGGCACGGCATGACGGCCGCTATGAGGAGGACGAGCCGAGCCTCGGCATCGTCTCCCTCGGCACCCTGGCGCATCTCCTCATGGGCGGCCGGACCGCCCTCGCCAGGCGCATCGCCGAATGGCGTGCCGAAAGGGCGGCGGCGGCCACGGACCTCGCCTATGCGGGCGCCTCGCCGGCTCTGGCCGCGCGCCGCGCGTTCTCGGATGGAGACGACGCGCCCTGGTCGACCCACGCACCGCAGGAGATGGGAAACCCGGCGAGAGGCGATGCCGCCTCGGCGCGTCGCGAGCCGGTCTTCGAGCCGCAGCCCGTGGCGGAGCCCCGGCCGGTGACACGCCGGCCCCTCCCGGAGCCGATCCTGCACGACGACGAGCCGGATGATGGCGGCGAGGAGTTCTATGCGTCCGAGGAACCGGCCGCGTCTGTGCCGCCCCCGCGCTCCCGCGTCGCCCCTGTGGCACCGTCTCCCGCTCCGGCGCCGATCCGGCGCGCGCCCGTCGCCCAGAACTATGGCGCGGAGAGCTACGCCCATCCGGCTCTCGAATTGCTCGCCGAAGCACCGAGCCTGTCCCTGGCGAGCCAGGTCTCGACGGAAGCCCTGGAGCAGAACGCGACCCTGCTCGAGGCGACGCTCAGCGATTTCGGCGTGCGCGGCGACATCCTCGCCGTCCGCCCCGGCCCGGTGGTCACGCTCTACGAACTAGAGCCGGCCCCCGGCACCAAGTCGAGCCGCGTGATCTCGCTCTCGGACGACATCGCCCGCTCCATGTCGGCGGTCTCGGCTCGCGTGGCGGTCGTTCCCGGCCGCAACGCCATCGGCATCGAACTGCCCAATGCCAGGCGCGAGACCGTGTATCTGCGCGAGCTTCTCGCTTCGGCGGATTTCGTCGAGACGAAGCAGAGCCTCGCTTTGTGCCTCGGCAAGAATATCGGCGGTGAGCCGATCATCGCCGATCTCGCCAAGATGCCCCACCTGCTCGTCGCCGGCACCACCGGCTCCGGCAAGTCGGTGGCCATCAACACGATGATCCTGTCGCTCCTCTACCGGATGAAGCCGGAAGAGTGCCGCCTGATCATGGTCGACCCGAAGATGCTGGAACTCTCCGTCTATGACGGCATCCCGCACCTGCTCTCCCCCGTCGTCACCGACCCGAAGAAGGCGGTCATCGCCCTCAAATGGGCCGTGCGCGAGATGGAAGAGCGCTANCTATGACGGCATCCCGCACCTGCTCTCCCCCGTCGTCACCGACCCGAAGAAGGCGGTCATCGCCCTCAAATGGGCCGTGCGCGAGATGGAAGAGCGCTACAAAAAGATGTCGAAGGTCGGTGTGCGCAACATCGACGGGTTCAACGCGCGCCTCGCCGAGGCCCGTGGGCGCGGCGAGGTCCTGACCCGTACGGTCCAGACCGGGTTCGACCGCGAGACGGGTGAGGCGGTCTACGAGACCGAGGAGATGGACCTCAATCCGCTCCCCTACATCGTCATCGTGGTCGACGAGATGGCCGACCTGATGATGGTGGCGGGCAAGGACATCGAAGGCGCGATCCAGCGCCTGGCTCAGATGGCGCGCGCAGCCGGCATCCACCTCATCATGGCGACGCAGCGCCCGTCGGTGGACGTCATCACCGGCACGATCAAGGCGAACTTCCCGACCCGGATCTCCTTCCAGGTCACGTCCAAGATCGACAGCCGCACGATCCTCGGCGAGATGGGCGCCGAGCAGCTGCTGGGCCAGGGTGACATGCTGTTCATGGCCGGTGGTGGCCGCACCACCCGTGTCCACGGCCCGTTCTGCTCGGATTCGGAAGTCGAGAGCGTCGTTGCCCACCTGAAACGCCAGGGACGGCCGTCCTATCTCGAAGCTGTCACCGCCGACGATGGCGAGGACGACGACAAGGGGACCAAAGGCGGAAAATCGGCCAAGGGCTCGATCGACGAGATCGAGGTCGACGGCGCGGTCTTCGACCAGGGCAGCTTCGGCGAGAGCGGCGGCGATCTCTACGCCCAGGCGGTGCAGGTGGTGATGCGGGACAAGAAAGCCTCCACCAGCTACATCCAGCGCCGCCTGCAGATCGGCTACAACCGCGCCGCCTCGCTCATGGAGCGGATGGAGGTTGAGGGGATCGTCGGTTCGGCCAACCACGCGGGCAAACGCGAGATCCTGGTCGAGCCCGATCCGCACGAGATGTGATGCGCGCCGTCAGGCGCGCGGCGCGAACAGGATGATCCCGGTGCCGACGAGGCAGATCGCGGCACCGGTCATATCCCACCGGTCCGGCCTCTGGCTCTCGGCGAGCCACAGCCACAGGATGGAGGCGGCGATGTAGACGCCGCCATAGGCGGCATAGGCCCGGCCCGCCGCGTCGCTCTCCACCCTGGTGAGCAGCACGGCGAAGAGGACGAGGGACGCCACGCCCGGCAGGGTCCACCAGGCCGACCGGCCGAGTCGCAGCCAGGCCCAGAAGGCGAAGCACCCGGCGATCTCGGCCAAAGCGGCGCCGGTATAGACGAGGGCGGTAATCAGGGGTTCGCTCCATCACGAAAGGGGGGCCGCGCGCCGCGTTCCCATGCCGGTCATTCTCTCAGCGGGATGACGGCCCGCGAGGGCCGGGCCTCCGCCTCCCGCCCGACACTCCGGCCCAGAATGGATCCGAGTGCCGAATCCAGCCGGGCATGCCGGAAGGCGAACCCGCTGGCGAGCGCTTTCTCGGGCAGCACCCTCTGCCCGCCCAGGAGCATCTCCTCGGCGAAGTCGCCGCCCAGCCAGCGCAGGAGCCGCGCCGGAAGCGGGAAGATTGCCGGGCGGTGGAGCTGCCGCGCCAGGGATGCGGCGAAATCGGCATTGCGGACCGGCTCCGGCGCGGTGGCGTTCACCGGTCCCGCCATGGTCGGCGTCGCGATGGCGTGGCAGATCAGGCGGACGAGGTCGTCGCGGGAAATCCACGACATCCATTGCCGCCCGGAGCCGATCCGTCCCCCGAGGCCGAACTCGAACGGCATGAGAAGTCGCGCGAGGAGGCCGCCCTCGATTCCGAGCACCAGCCCGGTGCGCAGGAGGACGACCCGTGGGCCGAGGGCCGCGATTGCCATCGCCTCCCGCTCCCAGGCCGCGCACACCCTTTGGGTGAAGGCCGAAGCCGCCGGGCTCGATTCGGTGAGGCTGTCATCGCCGCGCAGGCCGTACCATCCGACGGCCGAGCCGCTGACGACGACGGAAGGTGCCCTGTCGAGGCGGGCCACCAGTTTGGCGAGCCTCCGAGTCATCCTCAGGCGCGACGCGAGGATCGCGCGGCGCTTGGCGGGCGTCCACAGCCCGTCGGCGATCGGTTCGCCCGCGAGATTCACGATGGCATCGAGCCGCGCGCCGTCCGGCAGTTGGTCGAGGGAGGTGACGATCCGCAACGGCGCGGGCAGTGCCGCGGCTTTCGCCCCGTCACGGGTCAGGACCGTCACCTCGTGGCCGGCCGCCACGAGGCTCGCCACGAGGCGCTGGCCGACGAAGCCGGTGGCGCCCGTTACCAGGATCGACCGCGCCGGAGCGAGCACGTCCGCGAGCCCGGCCGGCGCGGGCAGGCCCAGGCGCTCGGACCGCCCGGCGGCGAACCAGTCGCGCAGGCCGAAGATCGCGACGGAGAGCGAGGCGGCGAGGGCGAGGGCGCTCCAGGCTCCGTGGCTCACCCAGGCGATGCCCGTGGCCTCCCTGGCCCAGCCGAGCAGCACCGGCAGAATGAGGACGAGGATCGCACCGTAATTCAGCGCCAGGAGGGTGTGGTTCACCCGTTCGGTGGCCGGTAGGCGCCGACTCAGATCCTCCTCGACAAAGTCCATCAGCGTGATGACGACCTCGACGATGAGCACGCCCATGATGGCCCAGGCGAGCAGTCCCTTGGGTTCGGCGAAACCGAGGGTGAGGAAGAGCAGGGCATAGAGCCAGTTGCGCACGGCATGGAGACGCAACTCGCCGCGCTGGGACGGTCGCCAGGCGAGGCGCTCGGTTAGTTCGTGGTGGTAGAGGGTGTCGAAGGCCCCCATGGCGATCTGCACGGCGATCAGCCACCACAGCAAGGTCGAGGTCATGATGTCGGGTCTCCCCCGTGATGGATCAGGCGTCGACGACGTCGCGGAACTCCGCCTCCTGGCGGATCAGCGTGCCGAACCAGGGATGACGAACGATGAGGATGAAGGCGAAGCGGTTCGTCCCGGTCTCGCCGTGGGTCACCGTGAGGGTGCCCGGCGTCAGGAAACCGGGAAGCGGCAGACGCCATCCGCCCAGCCGGAGGAAGTAGCGGCGGCTCGAAAAGACCAGCCTGCCTTCGACGACGGAGACATCGAGGCTCATGCCGAGACCGCCGCCCACATGCTCTTCGAGGCCGGTGGGCCCGGCGAAGCGCTTGGCCGAATTGACGGTCTGGGGAAATCCGTCCGGCCGCGCGTAGAGCCGCGTCCAGACCTGCCCGCCCCCCGACCGGTCCTCCGTCACGGAGACGACGCTGGCGAGGCCCTTGGCCCGTGAGGTAGGGAGCGGGCCGCCGATGAGGCGGGCAGCTTGTGCCACGACCCAGCCGAGACGGCTCATCCGCGTCTCGACCACGGTGCCCACATAGACGGAGCCGGTGCCGGGTTGGAGACGCTTGGTGAAGCGCCGGCGGATCGCAGGCGACAGAGTGGTCCAGTCCTCGTCCGCGATCAGGCTGCGAAAGCGCAGGTCGCGGAGGTCGGCCTCGTGCGCACGGGCCATCACCGGACTATCGCCGAGGGGAGGCGGCGTCCGGCCCATGGAAGGCCCTCTCATCGCCGTCAGGGTCATGATCGCAGTCCCCGGTTCAGCCTTCGGGCTTGGAGGGCAGGAAGCGCACGATCCGGCTGCCGAGGCGGATCAGCTTGGCGAGGGTCGCGTGCGGAACGCCGAGCATCTGGCTGTGCCAGCGATCCATGGTCTCGGTGAATTCGAGCATCGCCTTGAGGCGGCGGGATGCGACGGCGCCGATGGTCGGATCGCCCTCGGCCTGCGCCACGCAGGTGCGCAGGGCCGCGATCGCCGGATCGATCTCGCGCTCCTTGCGGCCGGCGGCGATGCGCGTGACCATCTCCCACAGGTCGGTCTCGGCGACGAAGTGATCGCGGCGCTCGCCCAGCACGGGGACGCGCCGGATCAGGTTCCAGCCCGACAGCTCCTTGAGCGACGTCGAGACGTTGGAGCGCGCGATGCCGAGGGTCGCCGCGATCTCCTCCGCTGCCAGGGGCCTGTCCGACAGGTAGAGCAGGGCGTGAATCTGGGCGACGGAACGGTTGACGCCCCATTGCCCGCCGAGATCGCCCCAGTGGAGGATGAAGCGCTCCACCGCCACGGGGAGCTTTTCTGGGATGTCTGTAATTTCTGTCATGACAGAAATTACAGACACAAAAGAACCCAAGTCAAGCGACCGCCGCTTAGGGCGATGACGGGCGGTGCGTCAGCCCGCGCTGAAACGATAGGTCGTCGTCACGGTGAAGACCTCGCCAGGGCGGAGCGTCGTGGAGGGAAACTCCGCCCGGTTCGGCGCGTCGGGAAACCCCTGCGCCTCGAAACAGACCGCATCGCCGGCTCGGTACAGCCGCCCGCCGGACCCGATCACCGTGCCGTCGAGCATGTTGGCGGTGTAGAGTTGCAGGCCCGGCTGGGTGGTGGCGACGTCGAGCCGTCTCCCGCTCGCAGGATCGACGGCGGACGTCACATGCCGGAGGGAGCCGGGTTCGCGCAACACGAAGGTGTGGTCGTAGCCGTGGGCCAGAGCGAGTTGCGAATCCCCGTCGCGGATGCGCGAGCCCAGGGCTTCGGGCTCGCGGAAATCGAAGGCGGTGCCCGCCACGGGTCTGATCTCGCCCGTGGGGATCTGGTCGGCATCGGTGGGGAGGTAATGGTCCGCCGCGATGGCGACCCGATGCTGCATCACGTCACCGGAGCCCTCGCCGGAGAGGTTGAAATAGCTGTGGTTGGTGAGGTTGAGGATGGTCGGCCGGTCGGTCCAGGCCCTGTAGTCGATCCGCAGGGTCTGGTCGTCGCTGAGGGAGTAAGCGACTTCCACATCGAGATTGCCGGGGAAACCCTCTTCGCCGTCGATTGAGCGATAGCCGAGAACCACGGTCGTCTCGTCCGCCTGGATCACCCGCCAGACGCGACGGTCGAACCCATTCGTCCCGCCATGCATGGTGTTGCCACCGACATTGCGCGGCAATTGGTATTCGTGTCCGTCGAGGCTGAAGCGCCCTCCGGCGATGCGGTTGGCGTAGCGTCCGATGATGGCGCCGAAATGCGCGTCGCTGGCCTCGTAGCCCGCGACGTCACGCGCACCGAGGACGACATTGGTCCAGGCTCCCTCGCTGTCGGGCGTATCGATCCGGCTGACCACGCCGCCATAATCGAGGATGTCGACACGCAGGCGAGACCGGGCGAGCCTGTATCGAGTGACGGGGCTCCCATCCTTCGTTCGTCCGAAGGCCTGTCCTGCCATGCCGGCATCCGTTTCACGCGCGAGGATTCGTGACGCTTCAACGCGCGGAATGCGGATCAGGGGGCGGCGGGCTCTTCCGCATCTCCGGATAATTGCATGCGATGCAGACGGGCATAGCCACCCTGCGAGGCCATCAGGGCGTCATGCGTCCCCGTCTCGATGATGCGGCCGGCCTCCATCACCACGATCATGTCGGCATCGCGCACGGTGGAGAGGCGGTGCGCGATGACGAGGGTGGTCCGCCCCTGCATCAGGTGCAGCAGCGCGCCCTGGACCAGCCGCTCGGATTCGGAATCGAGGGCGCTCGTCGCCTCATCCAGAAGCAGGATCGGCGCGTCCTTGAGGAAGGCGCGGGCCAGGGAGATGCGCTGGCGTTCGCCACCGGACAGCCGCCCGCCGGAGGGGCCGACGCGGAACTCGTAGCCCTCCGTCAGCCGGGTGATGAATCCATGCGCTGCGGCGGCCTCCGCAGCGGCCTCGATCCCGGCGCGGGTCGCACCGGGGCGGCCGAACCCGATATTGGCCGCGATGGTATCGTCGAACAGCACCACGTCCTGGGAGACCACTGCCACGGCCGCGCGCAGGGATGGGATCGTCACGTCGCGCAGATCCGCGCCGTCGATGAGAACGCGGCCCCCCGTCACGTCGTAGAGACGCGGAACGAGGTTCAGCAGAGACGACTTGCCGGAGCCGGAACGGCCGACCAGGGCGACGGTGGCGCCTGCGGGAACGGTGAGGTCGATGCCCTCCAGCGCCGGCGCATCCTCGCGATATCGGAAGCGGACCTCCTCGAAGCGGATCTCGCCGCCGGTGATGACCAGCGGCACGGCATCGGGCTTTTCACGAATGCGCGGTGCTTCGTCCATCAGGGCGAAGTAGCGATGGAGCGCCGCCCCGGCTTCCTGAAGGATGGCGTTGAGGGTGCCCAAAGCGCGGGCGGGCTGCGCGGCCAGGAGCAGGGCCGCCACGTAGCCGGTGAAATCGCCCACCGTGCGGTCACCGGACATGACGCGCTGGCCCACCAGGACCAGCACCGCCGCCACGGCGAAGCCCCCGCCGATCTCCATCAACGGGTCGAGGCGTCCCCGGGCATTGGCCGCCTTCATCTTCAAGCGGCGGACGGTATCGAACGCGCCCGATGCACGGCCCTTCAGGTAGGATTCCAGCGCGTAGGTCTTGGCGATGCGCGCGCCCTGCAGGCTCTCTGTGATGAGGCTGGCGGTGAGGCCCATCTGCTCCTGCGTGGTGGTGGAGACCCGCCTCAGCTTCTTGCCGATGCGGCCGATGGGGCCGGCGACGAAGGGCACGACCACGCCGGCCACGAGGGTGAGCACCGGGTCCATCCAGAGCAGCGCGACGACAAGGGCGATCAGCATGGCGAGATCGCGCAGCAGCACCGTGGAGATGCGGGTCAGCGCCTCTTTGATGAAGGCGAAATCCGTGGTGAAGCGCTGGGTGAACGCCGCCGGGCTCTCGCGGCCGAGCTGGGCGAGGTCGGAATCGATGAGGTGGCCGTAGAGCGCCGCCTGCATGTCGGCTTCGACCCGCGTGACGACCCGATTGGTCAGCACCGTCTGCCCGAACAGGGCGAAGCCCCGGATCGAGGTAATGGCGATGACGATGAGCGGTCCGTAGGTGAGGGCCGACGGGTCCTTGTGGTCGAACGCATCGAACGCCCCCTTGATCAGGGCGGGATACAAGCCTGTCGCCGCTCCGATGATGGCGATGAGCACCAGCACCACGGCGAGGGTGCCCCGATGCGGCCGCAGCCATTCGCGCCAGACCCGGCCGAGGAGGGGGAGGGTCTCACCCCTCAGAAGCGGCCGACGGGCCATGCTCATCCGTTGTCTGTCGCGCGGGGGGGCTCCCGGCTCTCGGTCGGGGGTTTGCCGGTCGGAGACCGGAAGATCAAGCGAGGCCATCGGGCTTGGCAATGTGATAGTGTTACATTACACGGCGCGACGGATCATCTGGTCTGCCCGTTTCCGGGAGCCGATGCGAAGGACGACGGGTATGCGATCGAGACGTCACGCCATGAAGACGGGCCTTACGGCGTGGGTCGGTATCGCCCTCGCTCTCACGGCCTTCGGCGGGAATGCGGATGCCGCCGAGCCGCTGAAGGCGGTGGCGACCTTCTCGATCCTCGGCGACCTGGTGAAGCAGGTGGGTGGCGACCGCGTCGAGGTCTCGACCCTCGTCGGCCCCGATGCCGACGCACATGGCTACAACCCGGCCCCCGGGGACGCGCGCAAACTCACGGCCGCCAATCTCGTCGTGGTCAACGGCCTCGGCCTGGAAGGCTGGCTCGACAGGCTGATCAAGGCCTCCGGGACGAAGGCGCCCGTCATCGTCGCGACCAAGGGTGTGAAGCCCATCGAGGGTGACGACGACCATGGCGGAGGGCATGCGGGGCACGCGCATCATGACGATCCCCATGCCTGGCAGAGCATCGCCAATGTGCGGATCTACATCGGCAACATCAGCGACGGGCTCTCGACCATCGATCCCGAACACGCCGCCGACTACGCAGCCAACGCGAAGGCCTATCTGACGACCCTGGCGGGTTTGGAGACCGACATCCGCGCGGCCATCGCGGCGATTCCCCCCGAACATCGCAAGATCATCACCACGCACGATGCGTTCGGCTATTTCACCGCCGCCTACGGCCTCGACTTCATCGCGCCGCAGGGCGTCTCCACCGACAGCGAGGCGAGCCCGAAGGATGTGGCTCGCATCATCCGGCAGATCCGGCGCGACAAGATCCCGGCCGTCTTCCTCGAGAACGTGGCCGATCCCCGCCTGATGCAGCAGATTTCGCGGGAGAGCGGAGCCATTGTGGGCGGCAAGGTCTATTCCGACGCCCTGTCGGGTCCCGATGGTCCGGCGGCCACCTACGTGGCCATGATGCGCAGCAATATCGCCGCCTTCAGCGCGGCTCTCGGCAAGAAGTGAGTGCCCGGCGGGGTTTTGGGCTGGAGCCACTCACCCCGCCGTCTCGCCGATGACTTTCTGCAGACAGATCGTCCGGGTGTCCCGGTAGCCGAGATGTTCGTAGAAGTGGCGGATCGCTTCGTTCTCTTCGCGCACGAGAAGCTGAACCTTCCAGACGCCACGCGCGGACAGCCACCGCTCGGCTGCTTCCATGATCGCCCTGCCCAGGCCGAGGTCGCGATACCGCGGGTCGACGGCGACGTAATAGAGCCATCCCCGGTGACCGTCCTCGCCCACCATGGCGGTGGCGGCGACGGCCCCCTCGCGCTCGACGACCAGGATGGTCGAGTGCGGATCGCGGCGGGCGAAGGCGATGTCCTTGCCCGCATCGTTCCACGGCCGAGAGATTCCGGCTGCGAGCCATAGGGCCGCGACGCCATCGAAATCGGCGTCCTGGAATTCACGGATCACGGGCGTCATCGCGTGAGGGTCTCCTCGCAGACGATTTGAGGCGGCTCAGCCGCCCGTCATCGGCGGGAAGAACGCGATCTCGGTGGCCCCGGCGATGGGCGCATCCGGCTTGGCATGGACGCGGTCGATGGCCGCCCGCACGATGCCGGCATTCTCGAACGCGTAGGCGTATTCCTCGCCCCTTCCACTCAGCCAGGCCACGAGGTCGGCGACCGTCTCGGTACCGGCCGGCGGGGTCACAACCTCTTCGGCCTTGCCGATGCGTTCGCGCACCCAGGCGAAATAGACGAGCTTCATGGTCTGCCCTTCCGGCTGTGGCATCGGCGGGTCAGCGCGGATCGTCCATCACGTGCCGGATGCCGGCTCTCATATAATCGTAGCCCGTGTAGAGCGTCAGGGCCGCGGCGATCCAGAGCAGGGCCTCTCCGGCGATGACGGTATGGGGGAGGATCGTCTCCCCCGCCTTTCCGGCCACGAGGAAGCCGATCGCCACGAGTTGAAGGGTGGTCTTCCATTTGGCGACGCGGCTGACCGGCACGCTGACCTTCAACTCCGCCAGATATTCGCGCAGGCCCGAGACGAGGATCTCGCGGCACAGGATGACGATGGCCGCCCACAGGCTCCAGTCATGGATCGTCTTGTCGGCCACCAGCATCAGCAGACAGGCGGCGACCAGGAGCTTGTCGGCGATCGGATCGAGCATGCGTCCCAGGGCCGAGCTCTGATCGTAGGTCCGGGCGACGTAGCCGTCGAGATAATCGGTGATGGCGGCCGCGATGAAGACGCCGAGAGCCGCGAACCGTGCCGCATGCTCGTCCGGCCAGTACATCAGCGCCACGACGACGGGGACGGCGACGAGCCGCCCGTAGGTCAGGCAATTCGCCAGCGTCCAGGCCGGTGACCGGCGTCGGAGAGGAAGGACAGTCATCGACGCGGTGAAACCATGGGCGGGGGGGAGGGGTCAACCACGATGATGCAAACGGACAAGCTGCTTCGATAGCACCTAGGCCGTCGCGCTGGGCCCATCGCAACCGAATGTGGCGAGCCGGATTTTGTGCTACCAATGCGCTGAGGGAATAGAGTGCTCACGCATGTCGTCCGCAGACACGATCAGCATCACCATGACGCCCGATCTCCAACAGGCGGTACGTGAAAGCATCGAGGCAGGTGAGTATTCATCGACCAACGAGGTCATGCGTGATGCGCTGCGACTGTGGCAGCGGCAACGGCTCGAAGAAGCGGAGCGCTTGACCGAGATACGGGCTCGTGTTCGCCGCTCACTTGGTGACGCCCGGCAGGATCTGACGGCGATGGAAGCGGACCTTCACCTCGCACGCCTGTTCGCCGGCGAGGGCGCCAAGCCCTCGGGTGCGTAGACTCCCGGTCTCCTTCCGGCCGGATGCGTTGGACGACCTTGGCGACATTTTTCGCTTCGTTCGCGAAGCGAGTGGAAGCGTCTCGGTCGCCGCGTCGTTCGTACGACGCATCAAGTTCCGATGTGATCGGATCGGAGATGCGCCTCCTGCCGGTCGACCACGCGACGACCTCGTATCCGGCCTTCGCACAGTGCCATTCGAGCGTTCCGCCGTGATCGCTTATCTGGTCGAGGACGACAGGGTCCGGATCACCAACATCTTCTATGGCGGGAAGGATTACGAGGCTCTGTATCGCCGGTCAGACGACGACCCCGGCACCGAACCCACCTGACCCAGGCGTTTATGAGCCTCAGCCTCCGGCATGGAAGAAATCATACACTGCACGTGCCGTGGCTGCGTTGACGCCGGGCGTGGTCGCCAGATCCTCCAGGGAGGCCCGCTGGATCGCCTTCACCGTCCCGAAATGGTGAAGCAGGGCGCGCTTGCGGGTCGGGCCGATGCCGGCGATCTCGTCGAGGGGGTTCTTGATCATCTCGCGCTTGCGCTTGGCCCTATGCGTGCCGATGGCGAAGCGATGGGCCTCGTCCCGCAGGCGCTGGACGAAGTAGAGGGTCGGATCGCGCGGCGGTAGCTTGAACGGGGCCTTTCCGGGCACGAAGAAGGTCTCGCGTCCGGCATCGCGATCGCGACCCTTGGCGATGCCCACGAGGGCGACATCGGTGACTCCGAGTTCCTCCAGCGCCGTGCGGGCGGCTTCGAGCTGGCCCTTGCCACCGTCGATGAGGACGAGATCCGGCCAAGCCGGCATGGTCTCGCTGTCCGATTCGGGAACCGGCTCGGCCGCACCGCCTTCGCTCGCTGAGATCGCCGCCTCGTTGGCGGTACGGGGGTTTTCCTTCACGAGACGCTTGAAGCGGCGCTGGAGCACCTCCTTCATCATCCCGAAATCGTCGCCCGGCGTCAGCTCCTCCGACTTGATGTTGAAGGTGCGGTAATGCGTCTTCGCAAAACCCGACGGGCCGGCGACGATCATGCCCCCGACCGCGTTCGTGCCCATGATGTGAGAGTTGTCGTAAACCTCGATGCGGCGGGGTGGGGCGGGCAATCCGAACGATTGCCCGAGCGCCACCAGTAGTTTGCCCTGCGAGGCGGTGTCCGCGAGCCTGCGCGCCAGGGCCTCCTTGGCGTTGCGCTGGGCATATTCCACCAGGGCCTTGCGCTCGCCGCGCTGGGGCTGGTGAACCTCAACCCTGTTCTCGGCGCGGCTCGACAGGGCGGCTGCCATCAGCTCCGCATCCTCGATCGCATGGGAGACGAGGACGATCCGGGGGGCCGGCTTGTCGTCGTAGAACTGGCTGATGAAGGAGGCGAGCACCTCGTCCGGCGTCATGCTGCGATCGGCCTTCGGGAAATAGGCGCGGTTGCCCCAGTTCTGGAAGTTCCGGAAGAAGAACACCTCGATGCAGAACTGGCCGGCCTGTTCGTCGAGGGCGAACACATCCGCCTCCTCGATGCCCTGGGTGTTGACGCCCTGGGTCCCCTGGATCGCCGAGAGCGCGCTGATCCTGTCCCGGAAGCGGGCGGCACGCTCGAATTCGAGCTTCTCGGAGGCGTCCTGCATCTCCTCGCGCATACGGTCCTTCACCGCGTTGGACTTGCCCGCGAGGAAGCTCTTCGCATTCTCGGCGAGCGCCTGATATTCCGGCAGGCCGATCTCCCCGGTGCAGGGTCCCGAGCAGCGCTTGATCTGGTAGAGCAGGCAGGGCCGCGTGCGGTTCTCGTAATAGCTGTCGGTGCAGGTGCGCAGCAGGAAGGCGCGCTGGAGCGCGTTGACCGTGCGGTTCACAGCCCAGACGGTGGCGAACGGGCCGTAATAGCTGCCCTTGCGCCGCCGTGCGCCGCGGTGCTTGACGATCTGCGGCGCCTCGGAATCGGCCGTGACCAGGATGTAGGGAAACGATTTGTCGTCCCGCATCAGCACGTTGAAGCGCGGCTTCAACTGCTTGATGAGGTTGGCCTCGAGCAGCAGCGCCTCGGTCTCGGTGGCCGTGGTGACGAACTCCATCGCCGCCGTCTGTGAGATCATCCGGGCGATGCGATTGGAATGGGCTTGGCCCCTCGCATAGGAGCCGACTCGGGCCTTCAGGTTCTTTGCCTTGCCGACGTAGAGGACATCACCCTTCTCGTCGAACATGCGGTAGACGCCCGGTCCCGACGGCAGCGTCGTCCAGAACCGGCGGATGATCTCCGTGCCGGCTTTGACAGCGCCTTCCTCGAAATCGAAATCGATCTCCGGTCCGTCGTCGATACGTTCCGGGGTCTCGTCCGCGTCCTCACGCTCGTCGAACGAATCCGGCGGCAGGTCTCGTTGGGAAGACAGGTCTTTCGCGGGCTGGCGGCTCATGCCCGAGACTTAAGCGCCGGGGATTCGAGAGGGAAGGGGCTCCCGGTCTCGCCGACCCGGGAAGGTCGGCGCATGCGCGTCTTAATCGAACAGCGCGTCGATATCGCCCTGGTCCACATGTCCCGGATCGCTGTCGAGCTTGGGTCCGTTGAGGAGTGAGCTCTCGTCGTCGATGCTGGGGCCCTGCGGCACGACGCCGAGGATCTCGCTGAACGAATTGAGGCCGCCCCAGGCCTCGATCATGCGGTCGAGATGTTCCTCGATGAACTTGAGCACACCCACGATCTTGTTGATGCGCTGGCCGGTCAGGTCCTGGAAGTTGCAGGCCTCGTAGGCGACGATCACCCGCTCGAGGATCATGTCGATGTTTTCGCCGCCGGCGGCCTGCCGCATGGCCCGCAACGCGCTGGCATTCGTCTCGATCTCTTCCAGGGCGCCGAGGATCGTGCTCGTCGCCAGTTCGGTGGATTCCACCACCGCGTCGAGTTCTCCCGCGACCCGCTTCATTCCCTTCCCGGTATTCTCCGAGTGGTAGAGCGTCGCGATCTCCTTCTTCGTCCGGGTGATCGCATCTTTCATCACGTCGAGTTCGGAGCGCATCGCGAAGGCCTCGTTGAGCTCCTTCCGGCAGGCTTCGATGGTCTCGACCGTGCTCGTCTGCGTGACACGGCGAAGCTCCTGGATCGCCGAGAGGATCTCATCGAGCTTCACGTCGTCGGAGCCGGAACGCTCCTTGGCGTGCGCGACCTCCACGACGGGTCGCACGCTTGCCAAACCGAGGCTGTCTTCGATGCGGTAGCGCTTCATGTTCATCGGGGATGATCAGCCGGCAGGAGTAACTGGGTCAGCGACAGGGCAGCATGGACCGGGGGCCGTCATCCTGGTGAACGACGCGAATCCCGATACGAGAAGCCTTCGAGCCACCATGCGACAAAGTCGTTGCCATTTCTTCAACACAGAGAACGGCCGATGCACTTTTACAAACAATTCATGCTGTTCTTTGAAGCTAGCAGTAGAGCAGCGGTGACCTGAATGATTCACCACGTTCTTTCACCCGATTCTCGTCCCGTCCGGCCAGCTTGAGCGCGAGGTTCGTGTTGGTTCGGAGTACCGCGCGTGTTGAAGCGTCTCGAATTGTGCGTCGCTATGGCCTGCCTGTCCGCCACGGTGGTGGGAGGGGCCGCACAAGCCCAGGTTCCCTCCGGCCAATACGGCGGGGGCTTCATCGAATTCCTGGTGACGGGTCATGGAACGCCGCCGCGCGCCCGGCGTCCCGGCCTCGCGGATGACGGCGTGCTTCCACGACATCCGGCGGCCCAGGGTTACGGTGGCGAGCCGATGCCGCGCGTGCTCCATTCGGGCGATCGCATCCCCGATCCCGATCTCTACCAGGCCCCCGTTCGCACGCGGCTCGCTGCCTTGCCGTCACAAGCTCTGCCGGCTCAAGCCGATCCCGAAAGACAAATCGCGGGAATCGAGCGCGCGCCCGACGCGCGCTTTGCCCGACAGGTCGTCTCGTTCGATGGCCGGCAGAAGCCCGGCTCCATCGTCATCGATACCCAGACGAAGTTTCTCTATCTCGTCCAGCCAGGCGGTCAGGCCATCCGATACGGTATCGGCGTCGGTCGGCCGGGTTTTGCCTGGTCGGGAATGAAGACGATCAGCCAGAAGCGCGAATGGCCGGATTGGACGCCCCCGGCGGAGATGCTCCAGCGTCGCCCCGACCTGCCGCGCCACATGGCCGGCGGCCCGGCCAACCCTCTGGGTGCGCGGGCGCTCTATCTCGGCTCGTCCCTCTATCGCATCCACGGCACCAACGAGCCGCACACGATCGGGCAATCCGTCTCGTCGGGCTGCATCCGGATGATGAACGAGGATGTCATCGACCTGTATGAACGGACCCCCGTGGGAACACGGGTCGAAGTCCTCTAACGGCCGCCGGGCCGCTCATGAGAAAGGCCCGGCGCGTCTCCACGCACCGGGCCTTTCTTGTCAGGGAGCCATCACGTGCGGTGATGGATGTGGCTTTCGCTCACACCCAGTCGTCGTCACCGCCGCCACCCAGGTCGCCGCCGAAATCCCCGCCCGGATCGCTGTCGAACGACGCGTCTTGGAAGTCGTTGCCGCCGCCGAGGGCCGAACCGAGATCTTCGTTACCGGCTGCCGCGCCCGCAGAGGGAAGTCCCGCCGCCGCCGCGCTGCCGAGAGCCGAATGACCGCCCGCGAAGGCGTTGGACAAGGCGCTGCCGAGCAGCATGCCGCCGGCCGCGCCGGCCGCCATCGGAAGGGCCGTCGCCATGAAGCCGCCGCCGCGAGCGGGTGCCGCCTGCTGGCCGGCCCATGGGCCACCCTGCTGCGGTCCGCCATAACCCGGCTGCTGGCCGTAACCGGGCTGCTGCCCATAGCCCGGCTGCTGACCATATCCTTGCTGAGGTCCGCCCTGGCCACCCCACGGTTGACCGGACGGGCGCTGGGGCTCCGGCTGGCGAGACCCGCCGCCGAAGATGCTCGACAGGAAGCCGCCGCCGCCGCCCTGCGGCTGCTGTGCCGCCTGACGCGCCTGCTCGAGCTGCTCGTTCAAGCTTTTGATCGCCTCTTCCTGGACATAGATCAGCTGCGCCATCGCGTACGGCGCGTAGGGCTGAGCGCGGAGCTTGTCCGCGATGAAGCGCTCGGCATCGGCGTCGCGGGGCTGGCTCGCGGCCTGCTCCAGACGCTGGAAAATGCCGCCGATGACCTCGCGTTCTTCGCTATTCATGGGGTCGTCCTCCTGAGAGAAGCCTGCGGGCCATGCCGCCCCGGCGCCTCCGAGATGGGGTGGCGCCACTGGCTTTGTCAGGGGGTCAACGCGAACTTCGCCGTTGCGGATGCACGGGAGCTCCGGTTCGGAGCATGAAATTTCGGAAAGGTGACGGAGCCGGAGGCTACGCATCTTCGCCACGCAACAAAAAGAGCCCGGCCTTTCGGCCGGGCTCCTTCTGAGAGACCTCGTGCTCCGCCATGAGGCGGAGCGTTGGTTCTGTAAGGCCTAGTACGAGCCGAACTTGTAGTTCAGGCCGGCGCGGACCACGGCGAACTCGGCTTCGCGAGCCGAAGGGCTGAGCGAAAGCACGTTCGTGGTGGGGTTGTAGACGGAGCGGTTGCCGCGGCCGTCCTGCTCGAGGTTCACGTACAGGCCTTCGACCTTCAGCGTCACAGCGGACGACTTGAAGAAGTTGAAGAAAGAGTCCGTGGGGAGAGCGTACTCGATACCACCACCAGCGGTGTAGCCGGTGCGGAAATCGTCGGAGCCGGTGCCGCCGTCGCCGTAAGCAAAGCCGCCGGTGCCGTACACGAGGGTGCGGTCGAAGGCGTAACCGATGCGGCCGCGGACGGTACCGAAGAAGTTCATCTCGTTGCCGGGGAGGCGAACGGCGGTGGTGCCGTTGAGGCCGCCGACGACCGGGCTGAACGTGCCGTTCACGGTGCGGGTCTTGTTGCCGAAATCGGTGTACTGGGCGTCAGCTTCGATACCGACGACCACGCCCGAACCCGGGGTGAACTGGTAGTTGTAGCCGACCTGACCACCGCCGACGAAGCCTTCGAGGTCGTTGCTGCTGTTCGCGTTGAACACCCGGTTGACCGGGCCGCCGTTCAGCACGGAGCCGGCCGGCAGGTTGTAACGGTCGCTGTTGCTGCCAGCGTCGAAGCCGTAACCGGCGTTGATACCGAAGTAGGCGCCCGTCCAGGTGAAGACCGGCACGGGAACGAAGACCGGCGGAGCGGCGCGGCGCGGCAGATCGGCAGCGAAAGCGGAGCCGGCGATGACGATGCCGGCAAGGGCGGTGGTGCCGCGAAGGAAGGATTTCATGGACTGGTCCTCTACTCGTTAGCGCGGCCGCTTTTTTCGGAGCGGTCCTGCGCAGTTCCCCGTCTATATCTCAGCATCCCTCAGGAAGCTGTTGCATCGCAACCACGCCGCGTGTGTTGAACACGGCCCCTTTGTGGCAGCGACCACCTCGCTGGAGGTCGTGCACTCCGAAAACTCAGATGAACGGCCAAGGTTCAACTACGGCCACGCTTTTTTCGCCTAGAGATCATGACAAGATGTCGCACCGAGGGAACGTATGACGGTGGCCGCTATGCAGCGAGGCTGATCGCGGAGATCAGGCGGCCGTAATCTGCCTCGCCCCGATGGGTAGTACGGCGATAGCTATAGAAGCGCTCCGCGTCCGCGTAGGTGCAGAGGCCCAGGACCGATGCCTTCTCCATACCGGCCTCACCCAGGCGACGGGCGATGAAGCCCGGCAGATCGAACTGGGCATGCCCCTCGCGCGCGCCTTCCGAGAAGTGGACATCGGAACCCGGAACCTCCGCGGAAAAGCGGCTGCGGAAATCGTCCCCGACTTCATAGGCGGATTGAGAGATCGTCGGGCCGAGCACGGCGACGATGTCGCTCCGCTCCGATCCGAGGCGCACCATGGCATCGACGGTGGCGGCGATCACGCCGGTCAGCGCCCCTTTCCATCCCGCATGGGCGGCGCCGACGACACGACCGACCGGATCGGCGAAGAGGATCGGGCCGCAATCGGCCGTGGCGATGCCGAGGGCCAAGTTCGGCACCCGCGTCACCATGGCGTCGGCGCGGGGACGTTCGGCGAAGGCCATCGGGCCTTCGATCACGGCGACCTCGGCCGAATGGACCTGATACAGGCTGACGAGGTGGCTCGCCGGGACCCCGAGATGCTCGGCCATGCGACGGCGGTTCTCGACGACAAGGGACGGCTCGTCATGGGAGCCGAGGCCGCCATTGAGGCTGGCATAGAATCCGTCCGAGACGCCGCCAAGACGGGTGAAGAAGGCGTGCCTGATCCCGGGTTGGCCCGCGAGGCTGGGGGCTTCGATATGCATGCGCCGTGTCCGTCCTTCGGAGAATGTCGGCCACCCTATAGCACCGGCTCCCGCCGGAGAGGGGAGTGGCTTGGCGGCACTGGCGGATTGCGCCCGGTCAGTGCCAGTCGCCGGAGGCCCGATGACGCAGGTTCCATCCCGGGCGATCCACGCCGTGCAAAGACGACGCGGGGATGTCCGTCTCGATGCGAGGGCCTCGGATTTTCCGCGTTTCGGGACAGCTAATTTTCTTTAACTTTTACGGTTCGTTAAGCATGGTTTGATCCAATGCTCCTCACACATGAGGACGCGAGCGATGTCGGAACCAGCCCGTCACAACCAGGCACAGGAAGTAAATGGGCGTCCGGCACCCGGACCCCTGCGGGATTGGCTGGCGGCCATGAAGGCCGCCACCACCGCACAGGAACAGGCGGCGGTCGCGTCGCAGCATGCCGAGCCGCACAGGCCGGCGGCTGACAAGGTCGCGCTGTTCGAGAGGCCGGCCGCGGTCGAGAAGCCCGAGCCGCAGGCTCAGTCCTGGTCGCCCCGGGTCGTCCCGCCGCCCGCTCAAGCCGAACCGGCAGAGGACGACCTCTCGGAACTCATGGCCGAGAATCTCATGCTCAAGGCCAAGCTCCAGGTCGAGGGCGACCGGTACGACCAGCTCCAAGGGGTTCTCGCCCAGGAACTACGCCGCCTGCGCTCCCATGTGGAGAAGGAGATGGCCGAACTTCATGAGTTGCGCGCCGAGCGCGACCGTCTCAGCGAATTGCAGGCCCTTCTGATCGAGGAACTCGACGAGGCGCGCATGCGCTCCGAGAGAGAGGCCGCCGAACTCGCCGAGGCCTGCTCGGACCGCGATCTCTGGATGGCCCGTGCGGAGGCGCTCGCGCAGCCTCTCTTCCAGAAGCGCTGAACGCTCCAACCGCCAACACCCAAACGACGAAGGGCCGCCCCATGAGGGCGGCCCTTCCATTGCCGAACCACTTATCCGTTCGGCCGAACCCGATGAGGGGTCCTCTGACGTGCTAGGCGTGCGCGCCGGAGGCGACGTTCCAGGTCCGGTTAGCCGAGGTAAGCGGCTGATTTAGGCAATGAGACACTGGATCACCTCCTTTCGTTCGTTGCGAGAACCCCAAGGTAGTCACGCATCCGCGGCTTGAAAAGCCCCGATGCGGTGGGCGCGGCGCCTCGCCGCTGGGGGGCTTCGGACCGCCCGCGCATGCTCCGTGAGAGGAACCCTCGAGGGATGCGGCGGATGCCCGCGCGGCGCGATGCCGTTGATGCTAGCGGTTCGAATCACACCGATTGTGATCGCGTCACGATGGAGCCTTTTTACGACACGATTTCCATGGTGGTGAAGGCTTCGTTGCTGGCCATGGGCTTTCGGGCAATGACGTCCATCGACGGCAAAATGGCGAAGGGATCCGGTTTCACGTCGGGCTTCGATTATCTGCGTATCGGCCTGTTGCTCTCCGTGCTCCTCTGGACACTCCTATTCCGTGGCGAATGTCGACGAGCCGGTCGAGATGTTCTGGAGCGGTCCCGCCCGCGCACTTCCCGCTGCCATCCGGAGTTCCACGCGTACTCCCTCAATATCGTCGACTTATCCACGAAACTCTGCCGAGGGGCATCGGCGGCAATCGGCAGAATTGATCTCCTTCTGAACTCGCATTCAGCAATGCGAGCGCCCAATGCTCAGTCTTCCAGACTAGGCTAGAACATCGACCGTACCGCCTTTCAAAGGCATCAGAGAGGCATCGAATTTCAACGTATCTAAAGACTGCGGCATAGTTCGCAGCTTCTCGAGGACGGTGTCTTTTTCCCGGTTCTGGTCGGATCCACTAAAATTCCGGATAAGCGCGTCGCTTGAAGAGAGAGTTTCCTCGTTCCAACCGAGCGCTTCGCGAACAGTGGCGCTAAGCGCCGGATAGAGGGCCCTGACAGCCATAGCCGATGCGCGCGGATTCCCCTCGAAAGGCGCCAAGGTAGCCCACATGCGTCCAGCCAATTCTGCTTTCGCTGTCAGGCTTTCATCATCGCTGAAGCCACCACCTGCTGATACGGCGGCCAGTTCTTCGTCATTCAGAGACGATACGTCGAGGTGGCGGCCGCCATGCGCGGTATCCGCGACAATGTTTGTTCCTTGCGTTACTGCCTTGTCATAATCCGCATCAAGTTTGGCGCGAGCAGATTGCGCGGTCGTCTGAGTTGGCGAGACTGTGCCGACCGACTGATTCGAGCCCTCCGCTTGACTGCTGCGGGCTTGAGGCGACGTCACGGCGGCCTGTTTCGGGTCGGCCACGGCAAAGCCCGTCCGCGTTGCGGAAGAAGAGCTGTATATTGTCGATCCGATCATCGCAGCTTCTCAATAGGGATCACCGGACTACATAAGTGAAATGATGGAGATTAAAAAATTGTTAAAACGATGGAGCGATCATAACAAATGACCGTTATTTAGTTGCGCTACATTTAATTTTGCCAGCGGCGGTTTCCTGCATGTCCACATCCCGCGACAGCTCCTTCAGGAATTGATGGCTCGTCGCTTCCCTGTGCCGAAGACCGGCACGAGGAGCGGGCTAGATCTCCGTCGGCGAGCGGGACGGCGCACAATTCCGATCATGTGGGGACCACGGTCCCGGCTGGCCTTTTCCGCTTATGGTCACCGCCGCCACCGAAGCGTAAGACGGGGCGCTCTTCGCCACGCATCGGCCTATATCCGAACGGATCGGGCGTCGCCGGAGGCGAGACCGATACAGGACAATCGCAGCCCGTCATGCTCTCATCCCTGCCGACCCAGGCAAAGGCCGATACGGCGACGCATTCGGCGACCGACGACGCGGCCCTCGACCCGGACGCCATGCGCCAGCCGCTGCCCGACGCCTTCTACTGCGTCGGCCGCTCCGACACGCTGAAAGCCGGCACCTTGCGGGCGGTCGAACTCAACGGCGAGCAGATCGTGCTCGGCCGCGACAAGGCTGGAGCCGCCTTCGCCATGCGCGACCGCTGCCCGCACCGGGGCATGGCCCTGTCGAAGGGACGCTTCGATGGCGACGCCGTGACCTGCCCGTTCCATGGCTGGCGCTTCGGCACGGACGGACGCTGCCGCGACGTACCGACCCTCTCCTCCGCCGATGCGGCGGATTTTACGCGGATCACGGTCCAGCGCTTCCCCATTCGCGAGAGCGCCGGCTTCGTCTGGGTGAATCCCTTCCTGGGTGCGCCGGGCGGTGACCTGCCGCCCCTGCCGGAGCTCGGCTTCGAGGCGGCGGGCTCCCTCGTGGTCGAACTCGTGGTCGAGGCCTCGTTCGACCTCACCACATTGAGCCTCGTCGACCCCGGCCACGTGGCCTTCGTCCACGATTCCTGGTGGTTCCGGCCGTCGAAGGAATTACGGGAGAAGGTGAAGACGTTCACGCCGACGCCGCACGGCTTCACCATGTCGAGCCATTCCACGACGACGAGTTCGCCGGTCTACAAGTTGCTGGGCGGTGTACCCGAGGTCGAGATCGAGTTTCGCCTGCCGGGCGTGCGGCTGGAGCGGATCGAGGCCGGAGCCAAGCGGGTGGCCAACTACACCTTCGCGACGCCGCTCACGCACAATCGCACCCTGCTGACGAACGCCCTCTATTGGAACATGCCGCTCCTCAACCTGCTGAAGCCGCTTGCGCGGCCGCTCATGCGGCAGTTCCTGACGCAGGACCAGCAGGTGCTCCAGCACGCCCAGGCCGGCCTCGACCGGAAGCCGACCATGGTGCTGTTCGGCCAGAGCGATCTCCCGTCGCAATGGTACTTCCGTCTCAAGCGGGAAGCCCTTCAGGCGGCGCGCGAGACGCGGCCCTTCCGCAACCCGCTGGTTCAGCAGGAATTGCGCTGGCGGTCCTGAAACTTTTCCGTCAGCCGCCCCGTAGCTGCTCCTTTCAGGCCGATGCCTTCTGGAAGGGACGGAACCGTTGCCGCATTACGTCGTTCGCCGCAGCCGCATGGGACGATTCAATTTCACGCTCATCGGCGCGCATGGGCGGATCACCGGCGTGGTCGCCATTCCCACCGAGAACAAGACCCGCGAGGAGGTCGAGGTCGAGGCTCATCGCAAGATCCGCGCGCTCGCCGGTGAACTGGTCGCCGTGATGCCGAAGGAGTGCGAAGCCTGACGAACGCGTCTTGATTGCCCGGCGGCCACCGCCATCTCGGAACGATGAAACGGCAAAGCCTTCTCGCGACCCTGTCCGCGGTCACCGTCATGACGCTAGGCGGCGTCGGCTACGCGGCGCACCGGCGCAGCAAGGGCCGAAACCCCTATTACAACGGCCCCGTCACCGATAATTTCGACGGGCTTCAATTCCACGGCGTCGATCAGCCGCCCGACAAGGTGCTGGGTGACATCCTGCGCTGGAAGCGGGAGCGGGCCGGGATCGCCTGGCCGACGTCGTTTCCGAGCCCCTTCAGCGATACGCCGCCCGAGCGCGTCGACGGGTTGCGCGTCTCGTTCATCGGCCATGCGAGCTACCTGTTTCAGGTCGCGCGCCGCAACATCCTCGTCGATCCGGTTTTCGCCCCCCGCGCCAGCCCGTTTTCCCTGGCGGGTCCGAAGCGGGTCAATCCTCCGGGCATCGCCTTCGACGCTCTTCCGCCCATCGACGTCGTGCTCATCACTCACAACCATTACGACCATCTCGACGGGCCGACCGTGGCGCGGCTCTGGCAAAGCTATCAGCCCCTGATCGTCGCGCCCCTGGGCAATGACAGCATCCTTCGGTCCTACGACGATACGATGCATGTGGAGACGCGTGACTGGGGTCAGTCCATCGATCTCGGCGGCGACCTGAGCGTGCATATGACACCGGCCAACCATTGGTCGGCGCGAGGGCTGAACGACAAGCGCATGGCGCTGTGGTGCTCCTACGTCCTGACCAGCCCGTCCGGTGTCGTCTATCATTCCGGCGATACCGGTCTCGCCGATGGCGCGATCTTCCGCGATGCCCGCGAGCGCTTCGGTCCTCCCCGCCTCGCGACCCTGCCGATCGGGGCTTACGAGCCACGGTGGTTCATGAAAGCCCAGCACATGAACCCGGCCGACGCCGTCGTCGCGGCCGGGTTGCTCGGGGCGGACCAGGTACTCGGGCACCATTGGGGCACGTTCCGCCTCACCGATGAGGGCATCGAACAACCGGTGGAGGCTTTGGCGGCGGCATGCGCGGCGGGCGGAATTCCGCCGGAGCGGTTCGTTGCCCTGCGTCCGGGACAAGTCTGGGAACCTCGGTGAGACGGATAGCGGTTCGGCGCCCGGCAATTCCATAGGGGCGACTATTAACAGCACAATTCATCTCCTTATCTGCCGCGGATCGAGTAGAAATCAGAAATATAATTGTAGATGAAAACTTAGACTGCTTTGTCAAATCAACATAAAGCATTAATAGGCCGATAAACTTATTGTGCTTCAATACAAGCCTCGATCATATTTCTATATTTGGATTGCGGCATGATGGTGTACCTCCGATCATTGACCGGAAAAGTGATACTCCTCACGGCGGCAATGATAATTCTAGTCTCCATGATACTTCTCATGGTCACCAACTGGGAGATCGACCATCAACTCAAGGAAAAGCACGCTGCGGATGGGAACCTTCATCTGCGAACACTGAGTTTAGTGTACCGAGATGCGGTCCCCGGGGCGGAGATCGAATTCGATGGGGATCGGGTAACCTTGGCCAGATCGCCGGACCTCGGCGCATTAGACGATCAATCCATCGTCGACCGCACCGTCGCCTATGTCGGGGGAACCGCCACGGTTTTCACCTACGACCCCGCGGGCGACCGTTTCGTGCGGCGCGTCACGACGGTGAAGAAGGAGAATGGCGAACGAGCCGTGGGCACCGCCCTCGCCGCCGATCACCCGGCGCAGTCACTCATTCGAAGCGGCAAGGCATATTTCGGGCCTGCAACTCTTTTCGGCCGCCGGTATCTCACAGTCTATCAACCGATGCAGGATGCGAAGGGTAGGATCAACGGCATCCTGTTCGTGGGCGTACCCCTCGAAACCTATGACGCCGTCCAGGCGCAGACCCTCTCGACCCTGCGCTGGACGATCCTGTCCGTGGCCGTTCTGGCCTGTCTCGTCCTGGGCTTTGCAGCGTTCCGCATGTTTCGTCCCATTCGCGTGCTCGCGGAGCGGACCTCTCACCTCGTGGCAGGGGATCTCGAGGGTGCGATTCCCTATCGCGACGCACGGGACGAAGTCGGTGCCGTGGCCCGTGCGCTCGAGGCGTTGCGCGAAACCAGCCTGAAGGCGCGTGAACTGCAAGCCGAGCGGATGGCGAGTGCCAAAGACATTGAAGAGCGCCGTGCGGTCATCGATGCGGAGATCGCCCGTTTCCGAGCCCAGGTCGCAAAATCTGTCCGCCTGGTCGGTGCGCAGACGGGCGAGCTTCGGACCCGCGCCGCCGCCATGTCGGACGCGTCTTCGGATGCCACCCGTGCGGTGGAAGGCGCCTCGGCCGGCTCGCGCGAGGCTTCCGCCAACGTGCAGACCGTCGCAAGCGCCGCCGAAGAACTCTCCGCTTCGATCGTGGAGATCGGCGCCCGCCTCGATGTCGCCAAGGGCGAGATCGACGCAGCCTTTAGCGAAGCGTCCGCCACCAACCAGCAGATGGGGCAGCTCGCCGATACCGCGCAACGCATCGGCACCGTCGTGGGTCTCATCCGGGCCATCGCGGAACAGACCAACCTCCTCGCCCTGAACGCCACCATCGAGGCCGCGCGGGCCGGCGAGTCCGGCCGTGGTTTCGCGGTCGTGGCGGCGGAGGTGAAAGCCCTGGCGAGCCAGACCGCGAAGGCGACGGACGAGATCGCCAGTCAGGTCGCATCCGTCCAGACTTCGACGGATCAGGCCGCCCATGCCATCGGTCGCGTGACGGATCGGATGGGTGCGATCAGCGCGATGACCACCGAGCTCGCGACAGCCGTCGCCGCACAAGGCGCGGCGACCGGCGAGATCTCACGCAATGCCGGGAACACCGCCGCCACCTCAGTGGAGATCGCACGCGATCTCGGCACCGTCACGGGGGCAGCCCGCAGCACGGCCACGATGGCCGAAAGTGTCCAGGGCAGCGCCGCCCAGGTGGAAAACGTCGCGGCCGAACTCGAAGCCGAGATCGGACGCTTCCTCACGGCCGTGGCGGCCTGAATCCTCGCCGGGACGAGAACTACAGGATGAACCGGCTGAGATCGGCGTTCGCGGCGAGGCTTTCGACACGCTCGCGAACATAGGCGGCGTCGATCGCCACGGTCTCCCCGGACCGGTCGGTGGCGGTGAAGGAGATGTCGTCGATCACCCGTTCCAGCACGGTCTGGAGCCGGCGCGCGCCGATATTCTCCACCGAATTGTTTACCTCCACGGCGACCCGTGCGAGCGCGTCCACGGCATCGTCCGTGAAATCCAGGGTCACGCCTTCCGTGGCCATCAGCGCCACGGTCTGCTTCAGCAGGCTCGCCTCCGTGGTGGTGAGGATCTGCTTGAAATCCTCTACCGTCAGAGGCTGCAGCTCGACGCGGATCGGCAGGCGCCCCTGTAGCTCGGGCAGAAGATCGGACGGCTTGGAGACGTGGAAAGCGCCGCTGGCGATGAACAGCACGTGGTCGGTCTTCACCGGACCGTGCTTCGTCGCCACCGTGGTTCCCTCGATCAGCGGCAGCAGGTCGCGCTGTACGCCTTCCCGCGAAACATCTGCCGATGAGCGGCCTTCCTTCGCGCAGATCTTGTCGATCTCGTCGAGGAACACGATGCCGTTGTTCTCGACTTCGCGGATCGCCTCCTGCGTCAGCGATTCCGAATCGACCAGCTTGTCGGATTCCTCGGCGAGCAGGGGAGCGTAGGCCTCGCGCACGGTCATACGCCTCGGCTTGCCCTTCTGGCCGCCGAGCGCCTTGCCGAGCATGTCGCCGATATTGACTGCCCCCATGGAGGCTCCGGGCATTCCGGGAATCTCGAACATCGGCAAACCGGTTGGCGATCCGCCCGACAATTCGATCTCGACCTCCTTGTCGTCGAGCTCGCTGGCCCTCAGCTTCTTACGGAAGCTCTCGCGGGTGGCCTGGCCCGATGTCGGTCCGACCAGGGCATCGAGGATGCGCGATTCCGCCGCCGCCTCGGCCTTCGCCTTGACCGAACGACGCTTCTCCTCGCGCTTGAGGCCGATACCGACCTCCACGAGGTCGCGCACGATCTGCTCGACGTCGCGGCCGACATAGCCGACCTCGGTGAATTTCGTCGCCTCGATCTTGAGGAACGGCGCTCCGGCGAGCTTGGCCAGTCGACGGGCGATCTCGGTCTTGCCGCAGCCAGTGGGGCCGATCATCAGGATGTTCTTCGGCGCGACTTCCTCGCGCAATGGCCCCACGAGCTGCTGACGGCGCCAGCGGTTCCGCAAGGCAATAGCGACCGCACGCTTGGCGTCATGCTGGCCGACGATGAACCGGTCGAGTTCCGAGACGATTTCGCGGGGAGAGAAAGTTGTCATCACGCTCCGGTCGAATGCGGCAGTTGAGCTGCCCGAGATGAGGGGAGGGCGCCGAGCCGATCCGTCAGCGAATGATACCTGACGCGGCCTGCAGCGGGCGAGCACCGGGACAGGCCAGCGATGAGACGACACGCCGACCTGTCGGAAGTGCCAGCCCATTCATGCAGGAACGCCGCCGGCCCGGCCAGATGCGGCCAGATGCGGCGAGCCTGCGGCGGGATCGTTGCGGTGGGTCAGGAGAAGCACGCGGTCTTGCACGACCCCGATCTAAGCGTCGGCACCCGCCCTTTCCAGATGGTCGGGCAAGACGGTTCAGGCTGCGCGGATGCCGCCGACGAAATCCTCGACCTCGTTGCCCAGGCTGTTGGATTGCTGCGTCAATTGCTCGGCGGCGGCCAGAACCTGGGACGCGCCGGCCCCGGTCTGAACGGCGGCCAGCTGCACGTCCGCGATCGTTTCGGTGACGGCCTGGGTTCCGCGCGCGGCATCGTTGACGCTCCGGGCGATCTCCTGCGTGGCCACTTGCTGCTGCTCCACCGCCGCCGCGACACCCATCGCGATCGTATGGACGGTGCCGATGGTGGAGCCGATCTCCTCGATGGCGCCCACCGTGTCGCGGGTCGCCTCCTGGATCGTGGCGATCTGAACCGTGATCTCGTCCGTCGCCTTCGCAGTCTGGGCGGCGAGCCCTTTCACCTCGGCTGCGACCACGGCGAAGCCGCGACCGGCCTCACCGGCGCGAGCAGCCTCGATGGTGGCGTTCAGGGCGAGCAGGTTGGTCTGGCTGGCGATGTTGGAGATCAAGGCGACCACGTCGCCGATGCGGGACGCGCTGTCGGCGAGGACGCGGACACGCTCCGAAGTTCGGCGCGCGCTCTCCACCGCGCCGGCGGCGGCGGCAGACGTCTGGGACACTTGCGCGCCGATCTCGTTGGCCGTCGCCGCGAGTTCCTCGGTCGCCGCCGCGACGGCCTGAACGTTCATGGCGGTCTCGTTTGCCGCGTTCATCACGGCGGTGGATTGCCGGTTGGTCTGGTCGGCGGTGGCGGCCATGGTGCGGGCGGTGAGTTCCATCTCGGCGGCCGAGCCGGCCAGGGTGCCCACCATCTGGCCGACGCTTCCCTGGAAGCGATCCGCCAGGGCGCCCATCTCGGCATGGCGACGTCGGCCCGCGATACCGTCGGCCTCGTTCTGTTGGATCCGCAGCGCCGCTGCCTCTTTCATCGTTGCCGAGAAGACCCGCATGCTGGTCCAGATCTCGCCGATCTCGTCGCGTCGGGCCTTCGTCTCGGGAAGGGTGAGATCACCCTCGGACAGGCGGCGGATCGCGGCGGAGACGCCGGCCAGGGGCCGGGCGATCGCCCGCGCTCCGACGAAGCCGCCGATGAGAAGACTGCCCAGGGTTCCGCCGATCGCCAAGGCCAGGAGCAGGTTCAGGCGCTCGGCGTAGAGCGTGTCCGTCCAGCGGTCGATAGCCTCGACCTCGGCCGAGCTATGCGCCACGAGCGTCTCGATACTGTCCTGGAAAGCCTGACGGTTGGCGCGGTTGGCCTCGTTGAAGCCCTGTTCGGCGGCGGCCTTCGGCGAAACCTGCGTGCCGAGACGTGCGGTTTCCGTACGCAGAGTGGTGAAGCCGGCGGCTTCGGCGGTGATCTTCTCGAAGAGCGCCCGCTCGCTCACGGGCACTTTCGGAGCCCATGCGGTCAGGAGAGCGTTCATCGCCTCGAGGTTCTTCTTCAGCCGGGCCGCGTATTTCTCGGCATCCTGCGTATCCTTGGCCGCGTAGATGCCGCGCGACTCGACCACGACGCTGGTGACGAGCCGGTTCATGTTCGCGGCATCGAGGGCCCGCTGGGAGGCGAGTTTCGCATCCGTGAGCGCAGTGTTGAAGGTCTGGAGCGACATGATGCTAATCGTGGCGACGACGAGCGTCACCATCGAGCAGAGACCGACGAAACCTAGAATTTTAGCTTTGATGCGCATCGCCGTCGGCCAGCTTTCCAGAAAAGACAGCCGATAGCGCTAGGGGAACATCCGCAAGTTTACGTTAATCGGAGCTGCAATCTGGCACTAAGATGCAGAAAACTCCAGTTGCTCGATGACGAGATTGCCGTTCGTGTAGACGCAGATTTCCGCCGCGATGCCGAGTGCTCGCCGGACGATCGCCTCTGCATCGTGCTCGCCATCTTCCAGGGCGCGGGCAGCGGCGAGGGCATAATTTCCCCCCGATCCGATCGCCATGACGCCGCCTTCCGGCTCGAGCACGTCGCCCGCGCCCGACAGAAGCAGGCTCACATCCTTGTCCGCCACCAACATCATCGCTTCGAGACGACGCAGGTAGCGGTCGGTGCGCCAATCCTTCGTGAGTTCGACGCAGGCGCGGGTCAGTTGACCGGGATACTGATCGAGCTTGGCTTCGAGCCGCTCGAACAGGGTGAAGGCATCGGCCGTTGCCCCGGCGAATCCGCCGATGACGGAGCCTTTGGCGAGGCGGCGCACCTTGCGGGCATTGCCCTTCACGATGGTCTGGCCGAGGCTGACCTGCCCGTCGCCGCCGATCACCACCTTGCCGCCCTTGCGGACCATCAGGATCGTGGTGGCGTGCATTTGCGGCGGGCCGCCGGATGCGGAATGGGACAAGGCTGACTCCGGTCTGGTTCTGACCGGTGTCAGGTAGTCTTTCGGAACGCGGACTCCAACCTCCGCCGGAGCGTTACCGCGCTATTCCGGGTAGCGTTGGAAGGCCGGCAGGGTCTCGAACCGAGCGAACCACGAGGCGGCCTCGGCGATCTGAATCCTGACCTGGGGCGGCAGCGCCTCGGGATCGTCCAGGGTCGCGGTATGGATGTCGATCTGGCCAGGAAAGACCGCCTCGTTACGATAGAACAGCCCCGTGCCGCAGGTGCCGCAGAACTGCCGGATAACGCCGGGCGAGGATTCGTAATCGGTCGGGTGACCCGCGATCGTCACCCGCTCGGCCGGGAACAGGGCAAAGGCCACCACCGGAGCACCGGACGAGCGCCGGCAATCGGCGCAATGACACAGGGCGCTATGGCTCGGCTCGCCCTCGGCGCTGTAATGGATCGCTCCGCAGCGGCACCGTCCCGTCAAGACCATGTGAGTTCCCCCTTCGTTCTCGCCGTTGTCTCAGAGGACGATGACGCGGGCAAGACGGCATCGCCCTCGCTCACACAACCACGGTGATGGCGCGGGCGGCACGGGTCAGCCCGGTATAGAGCCAGCGGGCCCGGTGCTCACGGAAGGCGAAGGATTCGTCGAACAGGACGACGTTGTCCCATTGCGAGCCCTGAGCCTTATGCACGGTGAGGGCGTAGCCATAAGTGAACTCGTCGGTCTCGCGCTTGAGGAAGGCCGGGATCTCCTCCTCGGAGCCCGACATCACCGCCCGCAGGACCTTGATGTCGATGGGCCGGCGGCGCAGGGCCGGGTCGTCGTCGGGCACGACATCGAGGCGGATCGTGTCGGCGCGTGGCGCGGCCCGGAGGGCATGGACCGTCCAGGTCGAGCCGTTGAGCAGGCCCTTGGTGCGGTCGTTACGCAGGCAGACCAGTTTCTCGCCCACCGCCGGCATCGGATCGGTATGGCCCGCGAGTTCCCGCAGGCGGTTGTTGTAGAGCCGCCGCGTCTTGTTCATCCCGACGAGGACCTGGTCGCATTCGAGCACGCTCGACGGGTCGAGGGAGCGGCGCGAGACGACGCGGCTCTCGCCATACTCGCCAATGCTGAGCCGGCCGCCCTCACGGATCGTCATGGCCATACGCACGATCGGGTCGTCGGCGGCCTGCCGGTGGACGTCGGTCAACATCACGTCGGGCTCGGCCTCGGTGAAGAAGCCGCCGCCGCGCACAGGCGGCAATTGGGCGGGGTCGCCGAGAACCAGGACCGGCCTGTCGAAGGAGAGCAGGTCGTTGCCGAGATCCGAATCGACCATGGAGCATTCGTCGATGACGACGAGCTCCGCCTTCGAGACCGGCCCGGTGCGGTTGAGGGTGAAGGCCGGTCCTCCCTCCTCGGTCTCCTTGCTGCGATAGATCAGGCTGTGGATCGTCGCGGCGTCGTGGCAGCCCTTGGACCGCATCACAGAGGCGGCCTTGCCCGTGAAGGCGCCGAAGACGACATTGCCCTCGACATCGTCGGCGATCCGACGCGCCAGGGTGGTCTTGCCGGTGCCGGCATAGCCGAACAGGCGGAACACCTGCGGACCGCCGGCCTTGCGCCACTCGGCGATGGCTTTGAGCGCCGCGTCCTGCTGGGGCGCGAACCGGGTCGGAAGGTCGTCGCTCACGGCCAGCGCACGGTGGGCGGCAGCGAGGACAGGATCGAGGCGACGTTGCCGCCCGTTTTCAGGCCGAAGATGGTGCCCCGGTCGTAGAGCAGGTTGAATTCCACGTAGCGCCCGCGCCGCACCTGCTGCTCCAACCGGTCTTCCTCCGTCCACGGCGTCGAGAGGTTCGCGCGCACAATCGCCGGATAGGCATCGAGGAAGGCGAGGCCGACATCCTTGGTGAAGGCGAGATCGGCCTTCGGATCGCCGGTCCAGTGGTAGTCGTAGAAGATTCCACCGATCCCGCGCGGCTCGTTGCGGTGCTTGAGGAAGAAGTATTCCTCGCACCACGCCTTGTAGCGGTCGTAATCCGCCGCCGGCGCATGGGCGTCGCACGCCGCCTTCATCGCCGCGTGGAACCGCAGCGTATCCGGATCGTCCTGCGTCCGGCGCCGGTCGAGGACGGGGGTCAGGTCGGCCCCGCCGCCGAACCACGTCTTCGTCGTGGAGACGAAGCGGGTGTTCATGTGAACCGTCGGAACATGCGGGTTCCAGGGATGGACGATGAGCGAGATGCCTGTGGCGTAGAAGCGCGGGTCTTCCGATGCGCCCGGCATCTGAGCGCGAAATTCCGGCGCGAACTCGCCGAAGACCTGCGAGACGTGGACACCGGCCTTCTCGAACACGCGCCCGTGCAGCATCGACATGGTGCCGCCGCCGCCGGGCGTGCCGCTATGGTCCGTGCGCTTCCAGGGGGTCTTCACGAAGCGTCCGGCCTCGGCCGGGGCATCGGGATGGAACGGCCCTACGGCCTCCGCCTCGATCGCTTCTAGCTCCGCCAGGATCCGGTCGCGCAGGCTCGCGAACCACGTGGTCACCTCGTCCTTGAGGAGCGCGAGTTCGGCCTCGGGGGGCGGTGGCGGAGTCGTGTCGGACATCGTCATGGGGGAGGGATGTCCCATCCCTCCCGCCCATCGTCAATCGAGGTCCGGTCAATCTTTACCCACCGACATCAGCAGACGCTCGGTCTTGGCGTCCTCGATCCGGTTGACCATGCGGCGACCCTCATGGACGTCGCGAATCGTCTTCGTGGCGGTGATGCAGGACTGGACCAGCATGATCGTTCCCATGGCGAGGTAGCCCTTGATCCAGATGTCCATGGGCATGAACAGGATGCCGAGGGCGACCATCGCGGCCGAGCCGATGAAGGAGGCGTAGGTGAAGGTGACCCAGGCGCCGGAATGCTGAGTGGTCTCGTTGTTCATGGTCATGGTCGTGGTCCTTGATGGGAGAGAGCTGAGTTGCGTGAGTTCTGTTCAAGTCATCGGCGATATTTTCGAATGTCGATCGCCCCGGATTTGGTGGTTCTGAAGGTTATTCCTCACCTCGACCTCATCCTGAGGTGCTGCGAAGCAGCCTCGAAGGAGGCCTCCAGTTAGAGCGAGCTTGCTGGAGGGCTCCTTCGAGGCCTCCGCTGCGCTCCGGCGCCTCAGGATGAGGTGGCGGGTGGGAGAATGGTGTTTCCCATGTCTTGATGCTCCGATGACCTGCCCAGACCCATCGAGTCCGCGTCGCATCAACTTTCATGCAGCACGCGCCTCGACCTTGCGCCGCAGGCGGTCGAGGACGGCGCCGCCGCTCGGGCGGGTGCTGGCGCCGAAGCCTTCGCGCTCGAGCCGTTCGGCGATGGAGAGTCCGGGCTCGGTCTCGGCGAGCGCCGCTTCCGTGTCGGCGGCCTCGGTCTGGAGAGCACGCAGCCGGTTCAGGGTCGCCTCCGCCTCCTTCAGCGTCGCCCGATCATTGGGGTTGGCCTGAACGCCGAGGCGTCGTGCCGCCTCCGCCGCGGCGGCGATGCGGCGTCCACGCTCCAACTCGCTCTGACGACGGGTCGCGTCGGCGACGACGGAGCGGATGCGGGCGACTTCGCGGGCAAATCTCAGACGCGCCTCACCGATGGCGTCCCGTTCGGCTTCGAGCTCGGCGATGGCCTCAGCCGCCTCAGACGCCAGTTCCTCGCGTCCCGCCGTCAGCGCCGCCAGGGCACGCTCTTCGAGATCCGCCGCGCGGGCTTCGACCTCGGCGAAGCGCCGTTCTTCCGCCTTGTCACCCGCCATTGCGGCGGCGAGGGCCTGACGGCTGCGCTCCAGTGAGACTCGCGTCTCCCGGATCTGCTGGTCGAGGATGAGCAAGGCGTGGCGATCGATCACCGCTTCCTCAGCCTGGGCGGCTGCGCCGCGGGCGAGGAGCCGAAACAACTTGAGCATGGTGTGCCTCCGGCGTTTGAACGATGTTCACACTCATGGTCTCGACGATATTTGAACGGCGTTCAAGTGCTGAACTGCACACCGTTCAAAATCATGTCACGCGCTCGACCCGATCTGTCTCAGCCCCTCGCCGAGGATCATCGCCGCCGCCACGGCGATGTTGAGTGAGCGCATTCCCTCGCGGATGGGAATGACGATCCGGGCATCGGCCACCTCGTGGACGGATGCGGGGACACCCGCAGATTCCCGTCCGAGCAGGATGCAGTCACCGGGGAGGAAGCCAAAGGCGGTGTAGGGAAGGGCGCCGGCGGTGGTGGCGAGGACGAGCCGTGTTCCGGTCTCTTCCCGCCACTGCGAGAAGGCGGCCCAGGAGCGATGCCTCGTGATCGCCACATGGTCGAGATAATCGAGTCCTGAGCGGCGCAGGTGCCGGTCGGACACATCGAATCCCGCCGGCTCGATGATGTCGACGGCCACGTCGAGGCACGCTGCCATCCGCAGGATCGTCCCCGTATTCTGGGGAATGTCGGGCTGGTAGAGGGCGAGACGGAGCATCGGACCGGGCGGCTGCATTGCGTCTGCGGCATCGCCTCGCGGTTGGCACGTCGTCAAGGCCCACTACCTCAGGCAAGTCTCCAACACCGGACCAGATTATGTTTCTCGATTGGCTCGAGCGCCGCATCGACCCGTTCGCGTCTTTCGAAGACGGGCGGATGCCGCCCAAGACGGTGACGGGCTTCGCCGCTTTCTATCTCAGGCCGATGCGGACCGCCTTGGTGATGCTGTTCCTCGTGGCAGTGGCTGCCGGGACGGTTGAGGCATCGCTCTACCTGCTCATGGGCTGGTTCATCGACCTCTTGAACAATGCCGACCGGGTCACGATCCTGCAGGACCACGGATGGAAGCTCGGCCTCGCGGCAATGCTGCTCCTCGTGGTTCGTCCCTTCACGATCTGGCTGCACGAGGTGATGTCCAACCAGCTGCTCGTGCCGCAGGCGACCAACCAGGTCCGCTGGCGTACGCATCTCTATACGCTCGGCCACTCGCTCTCGTATTTCCAGGCCGATTTCGCCGGACGGCTCGCCAACCGGGTCGTGCAGGTCGGACCGGCCGTGCGCGAACTGGCCGTGGTTTTCATCGATACGCTTCTTTACGTGGCGATCTACGCGGTGACGGCGGTGGGACTATTCGGCTCCATCTCGTTATGGATGGCCCTGCCGGTCATCGTCTGGGTGGCGGCCTATTCGGTGCTGACCTGGTGGTTCGTGCCCCGTGCCCGAGCGCGCTCCCTCGTGACGGCCGACACGCGGTCGATTCTCATCGGGCGGATCGTCGACAGCTACACCAACATCCTCACCGTGAAGCTCTTCGCCCGCGACCGGGAAGAACGCGCGGCCGTGCGCGACGCCATCGACGTCCACACCACGGCGCATCTCCACCAGTTCCGGCTCGTGACGACCACGACGACGCTGCTCGGCATCCTCAACAGCGCGCTCATCGTCGCCACCGCCACCGCCTGTCTCCTGCTCTGGCGCAGCGGTGGAATGACCACCGGCGAGGCGGCGGCGGGTCTCGCCCTCGTGCTGCGGCTGATGGCGATGTCCGGTTGGGTCATGCAGACGGTGCGCGGCATCTTCGAGAATGTCGGCGTGATCCAGGAGAGCATGCAGACGATCTCGCGCCCGCACGGGATCGTGGATGTTCCGAACGCGCGGACGCTCGTGGTCGACGGGGGCGACATCCGCTTCGACAGGGTCGGCTTCCGCTACGGCGACGGCACGCCGTCGGTCATCCAGGATTTCAGCCTCCATATCCGTCCGGGCGAGAAGGTCGGTCTCGTTGGCGTCAGCGGCGCGGGCAAGACCACCCTGACCGCGCTCTTGCTTCGGCTGCACGACATTCAGAACGGCCGGATCCTCATCGACGGTCAGGACATCGCGGGCGTCACGCAGGATTCCTTGCGCGAGGCGATCGCCATGGTCACCCAGGACACCTCGCTCTTGCACCGCTCGATCCGTGACAACATCGCCTATGGCAGGCCGGACGCGACGCTGGAGGAGATCCAGCGGGCGGCGCAACTCGCGGAGGCCGACGGATTCATCGCCGGTCTCGTCGATAACAGGGGCCGGACAGGCTACGACGCCCAGGTCGGCGAGCGGGGCGTGAAGCTCTCCGGCGGCCAACGCCAGCGCATCGCCATCGCGCGCGTCATCCTGAAGAACGCGCCGATCCTGATCCTCGACGAAGCGACATCCGCCCTCGACAGCCAGGTCGAGGCGGCGATCCAGGACAGTCTCGACACCCTCATGCAGGGCAAGACGGTGCTCGCCATCGCGCACCGGCTTTCCACCATCGCTGCTCTCGACCGGCTGATCGTGATCGATGCCGGCCGCATCGTGGAGGAGGGGACCCATGCGGAGCTGATCCGCACCGGCGGGCTCTATGCACGCCTGTGGGAGCGCCAGTCCGGCGGCTTTCTCGGTGACGTCTCGCCAACCGTCTACGAGGACGCGGCGGAATGATCGCCCTCGACGTTTCGGCTGGGGCGAGCGAGAGGCGGCGTCCCTCACGCGGTCCGTGGCTCACCGAACTGCGGGCGACGCTGGTGCTCGCCGCGCCTCTGATCCTGACCAATCTCGCTCAGCACGGATTGGTCACGGCCGATGTGGTTCTGCTCGGGCGTCTCGGGGCGGAGCCGCTCGCCGCCGGGGCCCTGGCGACGAGCCTCTACTTCATCCTGTTCATCTGCGGGATCGGCCTCGCCTCGGCGGTCTCTCCCCTGATCGCGGGCGCGCTCGGCCGGGGCGATTCGGCCGAGCACGACGTGCGCCGTATCGTCGGCGCCGGGCTTTGGGCCGTCACCATCGCGATCGTCCCGGTGATGCTGGCGCTCTGGCACACCGAGTCGCTGTTGCTCGCCATGGGGCAGCAACCGAAGCTCGCGGAGGATGCCGGGCTCTACATGCGCGCCCTGCAATGGTCGATGTGGCCGGCACTCGCCTTCATGGCGTTGCGCGCCAGTCTGTCCGCCCTGGAACGACCGGGCTGGCCCCTCGCCATCAGCATCGCGGCGCTGCCGGTGAATGTTGGCCTGGCGATCTGGCTCGCCTTCGAGGGGCCGGGGCTGCTCGGCCTCGGCATGGTCGGTGTCGGCCTCGCCACGACGCTCGCCGCGTTTCTGTCCTTGGCCGCCCTCGTCGGCGTGATGATGCTGGCGCCGTCCCTTCGCCGGCGACGGCTCTTCCTCGGTGTCTGGCGTCCCAATGCCGCGCGTCTCTCCACCATGTTCCGCCTCGGCCTGCCCATGGCGGCGACGGGTCTGGCCGAGGCGAGCCTGTTCGAGGCGGCCGTTCTGGGGATGGGCCTGTTCGGTACGGCCCCGCTTGCGGCCCATGCGGTGACGATCCAGATCGCCGCGATCTGCTTCATGGTGCCCAACGGCATCGGCCAGGCGGCCACGGTGAGGGTCGGCCGGGCCTTCGGGGCCGGGGACCGCATGGCCATGCGCCGGGCCGGCGCCATCGCGATCCTCCTCGGATTCGGCTTCATGAGCGCATGCGCGCTCGTCCAGGTGACGCTGCCGCGACCGCTCATCGGCCTCTTTCTCGACCTCGACGCGCCGGGAAATGTCGACGTCATCCCCTACGCCGTCACCTTCATCAGCTTTGCCGCGCTCTTCGCCATGGCGGACGGCATCCAATCGGTCGCCCTCGGCGCGCTGCGCGGCATGCAGGATACACGCGTGCCCATGGCCATCGCCCTGTTCGGCTACTGGATCGTCGGAATCCCGTCCGGCATCCTCGCCGCCTGGGGCCTGGGCTTCGGCGGATCAGGGATCTGGATGGGGTTCTGCGCCGGTCTGGCGGTGGTCGCCGTGATGCTGGTGCGGCGCTGGCTATGGCTCAGCGGCAGCGTCATTTCGCGCTCGTGACGAATACTGTTTCCCGTCACGGGCCTACTCTGGACAGGTTCGCATCTGGCGTGCCAGAGAAACCTGCCTCAGAAGGCTCGTCTCGGGTGACGCCCGGTCGCATTGCACAGATTTGTGCAATCGTGTCTGCGTCTGCCCTACGCGCTTCTTTCGAGCGCCTCTAAATCTCGGCGAACGGAAGCGGCGCGCCCTCACTCTGCGGGTCGCCGAACCGGAGCCATCCTGTACCGGAGTGTCGATCTTGGCGAACACCCCTCCCTCATCAGGTCACGACGGGTCCCGCCGCGACTTCCTGTTCCTGGCGACCGGTGCCGGTCTCGCCGTGGGCGCCGGTGCCCTGGCCTGGCCTTTCGTGGCGTCCATGGCCCCGGATGCGGAGGTGATCGCCGCCGGTGCGCCCCTCGAGGTCGACCTGTCGCCGATCCAGGAAGGCCAGATCGTCAACGTGTTCTGGCGCGGCAAGCTGATCTTCGTGCGCAACCGCTCCGAGAAGGAAATCAAGGAATCGGAGGACACGAAGCTCAGCGAGCTCATGGATCCGCAGCCCGATTCCGCCCGCGTGAAGGAAGGCCACGCCAAGTGGCTCGTGGTCTACGGCAACTGCACCCATCTCGGCTGCGTGCCGATCGGGCACCAGGGCCAGTATGAAGGCTGGTCGTGCCCTTGCCACGGCTCGCTCTACGACACGTCCGGGCGCGTGCGCCGTGGACCGGCACCGACCAACCTGCCGATCCCGCCCTACGCATTCCTGAACGACACCAAGATCCGGATCGGTGAAGACGGCGGCAAGGCCGTCGCCTGACTTCGGCAGCATCGCTTACGAGCGATGAGGGAGGGGGTCCGGCAGCGACGGACCTGAGCGAAACAGACTTCGAAGCGGGTAACCTCATGAGCGGTCACGCCACCTACGTCCCCAAGAGTCGGATCGCCAAGTGGTTCGAATCGCGGCTGCCCATCGTCGGGCTGGTCCATTCGTCGTTCGTCTCGTTCCCCGTCCCGCGCAACCTGAACTATTTCTGGACCTTCGGCGCGATCCTGATCGCCATGCTGATGGCGCAGATCGTCACCGGCATCTGGTTGGCGATGCATTACGACCCCTCGGCCGGCAACGCCTTCAACTCCGTCGAGCACATCATGCGCGACGTGAATTACGGCTGGCTGCTGCGCTACATGCACGCCAACGGCGCCTCGATGTTCTTCGTGGCGGTCTACATCCACATTTTCCGCGCGCTCTATTACGGGTCGTACAAGGCCCCGCGCGAGGTGCTCTACATCCTGGGCGTGATCATCTACCTCCTGATGATGGCCACCGCCTTCCTCGGCTACACCCTGCCGTGGGGCCAGATGAGCTTCTGGGGCGCCACCGTCATCACCAACATCCTGGCCGCGATCCCGGTCGTGGGCGACACCATCCAGAGCCTGCTCTGGGGCGGCTATTCCGTCGGTAACCCGACGATCAATCGGTTCTTCTCGCTGCACTACCTGATGCCCTTCATGATCCTCGGCGTCGTGGTTCTTCACGTCTGGGCGCTTCATGTGACCGGCCAGAACAACCCGACCGGTATTCCGATCAAGACCGGCAAGGACGCGGTGCCGTTCACGCCCTACGCGACGATCAAGGACGTGTTCGCCACCGTCGTGTTCTTCGTCTTCTTCGCCTACTGGATCTTCTACCAGCCGAACTACCTTGGCCACGCGGACAACTACATTCCCGCCAACGCCTCGGTGACGCCGGCCCACATCGTGCCGGAATGGTACTTCCTGCCCTTCTACGCGATCCTTCGCGCGGTTCCGGACAAGCTCGGCGGCGTCATCCTGATGTTCAGCGCCGTGATCATCCTCGCCTTCGCGCCCTGGCTCGACACGTCCCGTGTCCGCTCGTCCAACTACCGTCCGATCTACCGCCAGTTCTTCTGGCTGTTCGTGGCGGTATGCGTGGTGCTCGGCTGGCTCGGCGCCAAGCCGCCCGAGGGTGGCTACGTCCTCGCGTCGCGGATCTGCACTGCCTACTACTTCGCGCATTTCCTCATCGTGATGCCGCTGGTGGGGCTGTTCGAAACGCCGAAGGCGATGCCGGGATCGATCCTGGAAAGCGTGACCGGACCACATCCGCAATATGGCGGTTCGGGCATGCCAGCCGGTGCGGCCGCCGCACCATCGTCGAAGGGTTGAGGTGCGGATCGTGAAAAGCATGAACACATCGCGCATCCTCGCCGTCACGCTCGTCGCGACCCTTCTCGGCTCTGCCTCGGTCAGCGCCGAGGACGGTCACTCCACGCCCAACCCGCCGCGGGAGAAGTGGAGCTTCGCCGGAATCTTCGGCAAGTTCGACGAGGCCCAGCTGCAGCGCGGCTTCCAGGTCTATCGTGAGGTCTGCTCGAACTGCCACAGCATGAGCCTCGTGAAGTTCCGCAACCTCGCCGAGAAGGGCGGGCCGGGTTTCACGGCCGGTCAGGTCAAGGCTCTGGCAGCCGAGTACAAGATCAAGGACGGCCCCAACGACGCGGGTGACATGTTCGAGCGGCCCGGCCGCCCGGCCGACGCCTTCCCGTCTCCCTTCCCGAACGATAAGGCGGCGGCGGCCGCCAATGGCGGCAAGGCCCCGCCCGATTTCTCGGTGCTGGCCAAGGCTCGCACCTACGAGCGCGGTTTCCCCTACTTCATCTTCGATGCGATGCCCTTCATCGGCTATTCGGAACAGGGCGTGGACTACATCCACGCGCTCCTGAACGGCTACGAGGACGCGCCGAAGGGAATGGATGTCCCGGCGGGAACGAACTACAACAAGTACTATCCCGGCCACCTCATCGCGATGGCAAAGCCCCTGAGCGACGGCCAGGTGACCTACGCCAAGGGTGCAGAGGGCAACCCCGTCGTTCCCGAAACGGTCGAGCAATATTCGCACGACGTAGCGGCGTTCATGTCCTGGGCGGCCGAGCCGCATATGGAAGCCCGCAAGGCCCTCGGCTTCCGTGTGATCCTGTTCCTGCTCATTTTGTCGGGCCTTCTCTACTACGTGAAGAAGAAGGTCTGGGCGGATGTGGGCGGCGAGGTCCACGGCCTGCAGCCTGAGCTTCACAAGACGAGCTGAGCCCCTTAAAGGCGGTTCACGACCGACGGGCTCGCTGTGGCGGGCCCGTTTTCGTTTCCACCCTGCGGGCACGCCCGGCGCGCCCTCGATGACGAACACAGGAGATTCGGCATGACCGCAGCAGCGCTCGGCGTGATAGGCGGATCCGGTGTCTACGATCTGCCCGGTCTCGAAGACATCCGTGAGGAAGCCATCGTCTCGCCCTGGGGCGAACCCTCCGATTCGCTGCGGATCGGTCGGATCGGCGCGACCAAGGTGGTCTTTCTCGCCCGTCACGGACGGGGCCATCGCCTCTCCCCCTCCGGCATCAATTACCGCGCCAATATCGATGTGATGAAACGCGCCGGCGTCACCGACATCGTCTCGGTCTCGGCCTGCGGCTCGTTCAAGAGCGAGCTTCATCCCGGCCTGTTCGTCCTCGTCGACCAGTTCGTCGACCGGACTCACGGCCGGGAATCGTCGTTCTTCGGCAATGGCTGCGTGGCGCACGTGCCCTTCGCCCATCCGGTAGGGCCGGCCCTTCAGGCGCGCATCGCGGCAGCCGCCGCTGCCGAGGAGCTGCCTGTCCATCGCGGCGGGACTTATGTCTGCATGGAAGGCCCACAATTCTCGTCCTTCGCCGAATCCCGGACCTACAAGGGCCTGGGCTACGATGTAATCGGCATGACCAACATGCCGGAGGCCAAGCTCGCCCGCGAGGCGGAGATCACCTTCGCCACCATCGCCATGGTGACGGATTTCGATTGCTGGCATCCGGGCCATGCCGATGTCGACGTCGCCTCGGTCGTCGCGGTCGCGCGCGCGAATGCGGACAAGGCGGCCCGCCTCATCTCGCGGATCGCCCGCGACTTCCCGGCCGAGCGCGAGGAATGCCCGGCGGGCTCCCACCGTGCCCTGGACGGCGCAATCATGACCGCACCGTCCCACCGCGATCCGGAGCTCCTGGCCAAGCTCGATGCCGTGGCGGGACGCGTACTCGACGCCTGACCCGGCAGCATTAGACAGTAAGGCCTTTCCAGAGGAAGGCATTTGCCTCTAGAGCGTCGGTCCCGATAGCGATCCGGATCGACGGTCCGGAGTTCTCGTTCGGCATAGGCTCGTGGGCGATGTCCCCCATGAGCCGATGCTCTTGAAGGCGGCCCTGTCCGTGACGGTCAAACCATGAGCGAACCCTCAGCGATGCGCTCCGCAAGCATCAGCCGCCGGACGGCGGAGACCGACGTCAGCGTGTCCATCGGACTCGATGGAACCGGCCGATCGACGATCTCGACGGGAGTCGGCTTCTTCGACCACATGCTCGAACTCTTCGCCCGGCACGGGCTGTTCGACGTGGAGGCCAAGGTCACCGGCGATCTCCATGTGGACCACCACCACACCGTCGAGGATACCGGCATCGCTCTGGGGCAGGCCTTTGCGCGGGCGTTGGGCGACAAGCGTGGAATTGCGCGCTACGCCGATATCCACATGCCCATGGACGAGGCACTGACGCGGGTCGCCATCGACATTTCCGGGCGACCTTTCCTCGTGTTCCGCACCACGTTCAAGGTGGAGAAGATCGGGCAGTTCGACACCGAGCTGGTGCGTGAGTGGTTCCAGGCTTTCGCCATGAATGCAGGGATCACCCTGCATGTGGAGACTTTGTACGGCGACAACGCGCACCATATCGCGGAGAGCTGCTTCAAGGGCTTGGCCCGTGCCTTGCGGAAAGCGGTTGCGGTCGATCCCCGCGAAGACGGTCGGATTCCCTCGACGAAGGGTTCTCTGTAGGGCCTTCACGGGCGGGAAGAGGCGGACAGACGCATGCGCACCTACACCATTCATCTGCCGTCGGATGCCGTCGCGGGCGAATCTCACGGTCTCGACCGGGCGGTCCTGGTCCCCGACGGGTTCTCGCTCCAGGCCTTCGTCTTCGGTCCGCTCTGGTTCTTTTTTCACCGACTCTGGCTGGCCGGTCTCGGTGTGCTGGCCCTCCTCGTGGCAGCCGGTTTCGCCGGCCGTTTCCTGGGGCTCGGCACCTTCGCGGGCTTCCTCATCACGATTCTCCTGCTCCTTCTAGTGGGGATGGAGGCATCCAGCCTGCGCCGTTGGACCTATGCCAGGCGCGGTCGTCCCGCCCGTGACGCCGTGGTCGCCCATTCCGCTGAAGAGGCCGAGATGAAGGCCGTGAACCGCTGGCTGACGGCTCCCCCCGTGGTCCGTCCGGGTCCGAGCGCCTATCCCGCCGCATCGGCGCGACCGGTCGATACGGCCATCGGCATGTTCCCCTTCGCCGAGCCGCGTCGTTCGTGATGTCCGAGACCGTCGCCATCATCGATTACGGATCGGGCAACCTGCATTCGGCCGCCAAGGCGTTCGAGCGCGCCGCCCGGGAGGCTGGACTAAGCGCGACCCGCATCGTCGTCACCAGCGATCCCGACGTGGTGTCGTCCGCCGACCGCGTCGTGCTGCCCGGCGTCGGCGCCTATGCCGATTGCCGCAAGGGCCTCGATTCCGTCTCCGGCATGGTCGAGGCGATGACGCATGCTGCCCACGAACGCGGCCGCCCATTTATCGGGATCTGCGTCGGCATGCAGCTCCTCGCCAGCCGGGGCCTCGAATACGAGGTCACGCCGGGGCTCGGCTGGATCGCCGGCGATGTCAGCCCGATCCGCCCGTCCGACCCCGACCTGAAGGTTCCCCATATGGGTTGGAACACCCTTCGGCTCGAGCGTCCGCATGCGCTTCTCGATGGCATCGCCACGGGCGAGAACGGGCTGCATGCCTATTTCGTCCATAGCTATGCCCTCGATCCGGTCGACCGGCGCGATGTCGTGGCCGATAGCGAGTATGGCGGTCCGGTCACCGCCCTCGTTGCGCGCGACAACGTCGCCGGAACCCAGTTCCACCCCGAGAAGAGCCAGCATCTCGGTCTGGCGCTGATCGCGAACTTCCTGCGTTGGCGTCCGTAGACGCCCCACCGCTCATCGACATTCAGAAAGCGACATTCACCGTGATCCTGTTTCCGGCGATCGATCTGAAGGAAGGGCGTTGCGTTCGCCTCGTCCAGGGTGACATGGCGCAGGCCATCGTCTTCAGCGACGATCCGGCCGCGCAGGCGAGCGTGTTCGAGGAGCAGGGCTTCTCCTGGCTTCACGTCGTCGACCTCGACGGCGCCTTCGCGGGCGCGCCGATGAATGCGTCGGCGGTGGACGCCATCCTCGCCCGCACCAACCTTCCGGTTCAGCTCGGCGGCGGCATCCGCGAGATGCGTACGGTCGAAGCCTGGATCGAGAAGGGCGTCAGCCGGGTCATCATCGGCACGGCCGCCGTACGCGACCCGGCCTTCGTACGCGAAGCAGCCCGCCTGTATCCGGGCAAGATCGCCGTCGGCGTCGATGCCAAGGACGGTCGCGTGGCGGTGGAAGGCTGGGCGAAGACCTCGAGCACCACGGCCGAGGAACTGGGGCGCCGGTTCGAGGATGCGGGCGTCGCCGCCATCATCTACACCGACATCGCACGCGACGGCATCCTCAAGGGCCTGAACATCGAGATGACCCTCGCCCTCGCGCAGGCCGTGACGATCCCCGTGATCGCGTCTGGCGGCCTGGCCTCGATCGACGACGTCCATCGCCTGCTCGAACCCGATTGCGCCATGCTCGCCGGGGCGATCACCGGGCGTGCGCTCTATGACGGCCGCATCGATCCGCGCGAAGCGCTCGCCGCCATCGCCCGGAAAGCGGCGTAACACCCGGCCTTGGTGAGGGCCCCTCATGGGGCGGGCTCACCGGGACTTCGTATAGGACGTCATCGCGCCACAGTCAGAATCGACATGAAAAAGCCGCGCGCCCATGGGGCGCGCGGCTTTTTCGTTTCCCTAGGAAACGGGGTTACAGGCCGTTCTTGGCCCCGGGCACAATGCTAGCGCCCGAGCCGCTACCGAAGGGCTCGTAGCGGGTGAGGCCGCGGAACAACTGGCCGAGGAAGGCACGATCGGCGCCGCTCGTGGGCGTGGTGCGCTCGATGAAGTCGAACACCTTGCCGTCCTGGAGGCCGTAGAGAGCGATGCGCTCCACTTTGAAGCCGGCGTTGAAATAGACGGTGGTGACCTTCTGGTCCTCCACCTGTTCCCCGAGGAACAGCACCGTGCGGCGCGAGTTCTGGGTGATGTAGTACCAAGTCTTGTTGCCGACGGTGGATACCGTGGAGGGCGTACCGAGGATCTGGAGCACCTGCTCCGCGCTCATGCCAGGCTTCACCGTGGCGAGAGCGGCTTGATCGATCTGGTATCCGTGCCGGAGATCCTCACCGATGCAGCCGGAGATTCCCACTCCGACAAGGCCGATGACGGCGAGACGGCTGATCGACGAGACGAAACGGCGCGACATCAGCCACCCTTGATCCGTTGAGACAACACGACGTTTGAACGTCATAGCTCGGTGCAGATCTCCACCTGGACGTTCCGGTGGAGCTTGCGCCCCGGCTGTCGGTTGCCGTACCGCGAGGTTATGGTTTTGACAAGGCAAGCTCGGCCACACCCCTCGCGCCTCCGGTGGACGGCATGATTTCGCGCTTCTTCAAGCGAAGCTCCGCGCGCGCCAGCGTCGTCGAGGCGTTGCATCTGCGGATCAACGAAGCCTCGCGGGCGCCGGGGCTCTATACCCATCTCGGCGTCCCCGACACCGTGGAGGGCCGTTTCGAATGCCTGACGCTCCACGTCATCATGGTTCTGCGACGGATGAACCAATTGCCGGCTCCCGCGGCGGACATCGCCCAGGACCTGGTCAACGCGGTCTTCCTCCAGCTCGATTCCTCGCTGCGCGAACTCGGTGTCGGCGATTTCGGCGTGCCGAAGCGCATGAAGAAACTGGGTGCGGCCTTCTACGGTCGCGCGGCGGGTTACGACGGCGCGCTGGATGCGAGGGACGAGGACGGCCTCAAGGCTGCCCTGGCCCGCAACGTCATCGGCACCGAGACACCGGAGGCGGCCGCGGGCCTCGCGCGCTACGTGCTGATAAGCGTCGATCTTCTCGATGCGCGCGACCTCGACCAAATCGTCTCGCACGGGCCGGGCTTTCCCTCCCCGCTCACCCTCAGCCAATCAGGAGACATCTGACATGACGGCAAAGTCGACGGCCGGGCCATTGTCGCGGCCATTCCGGGTCGACCGCCTGCCCAGGGACAGGGCAGGGATCGTCATCGATGCGACCCCCGAGGAAGAAGCGGCGCTGGCGGCGGATTTCCGGATTCCGGCCATCCGCGATCTCGTGGGCCGGCTACACTGGAGCGGAACGTCCGCCCGCCTCGTCATCACCGGCACGGTCTCGGCCTTCGTCACGCAGGTCTGCACAATCAGCCTCGAACCGTTCGAGGCGGAAATCTCCGAACCGGTCGAGATCGTGTTCAGTGATCACGAGCCGGAAAAGGACGCCGGAGACGAGGAGGCCGATATCCCGGACCCGATCGTCAACGGTACGATCGACCTCGGACAGGTCACCGCCGAATTCCTGGCGCTTGGCCTCGATCCGTATCCGCGTAAGCCCGGCATCGACTTCGAGCCCGTCACCGACGCGACGGAATCGCCGCTGGCCATCCTCAAGACGTTGAAGCGCGACGAGGCCTGACGCTCGGCCCGAGCGACGGATTTTCAGGGTTCCGGCGCCGAAGTCGCGATACGGATTCCGGAAAAGCTGAGATTTCGTTTGCCCGCCGGGCTCGAACCGCTATTTTCCGCCGCGCCGAGGAGGGGCCCGCCCATGCGGGTCCATGCCTCTCGACCATCCCTTCTCGCCGAAGGGCGTCTCATCGACCCTTTTGCAAGAGGGGTCTGTCCGTCCTGAAAGAGGCCTCCGGCCGAACCACATGTCTCAAAGAGTGTGCATCTCGCTCGACGCCATGGGCGGCGATCACGGTCCTACGACCGTGGTCCCCGGCGCCGCCATCGCGCGCGAGCGCCATCCCGAGATGACGTTCCTGATGTTCGGGGACGAGGCCATCCTCGCCCCGCTGGTGGCGGCCGAACCGCGCCTGAAGGGCGCCGTGGAGATCCGCCATACCACCGTGGCGATCTCCATGGACGAGAAGCCGAGCCAAGCCGTGCGTTCGGGCCGAGGCAAGTCCTCGATGTGGCGCGCGATCCAGGCCGTGAAGGACGGGGAGGCCGACGCGGCCGTCTCCGCCGGCAATACCGGTGCGCTCATGGCAATGTCGAAAATCTGCCTGAAGACCTTGGCCGGTATCGAGCGCCCCGCCATCGCCTGCCTCTGGCCCACCGTGCGCGGGGAGAGCGTCGTCCTCGATGTCGGCGCCACCATCGGTACCGACGCGGAGCATCTGGTGGAGATGGCCCTGATGGGCGCCGCCATGGCCCGGATCGTCTTCGATCTCGACAAGCCTACCGTGGGCCTGCTCAATGTCGGGACCGAGGAGATGAAGGGCAACGAGGCGGTGAAGGAAGCCGCCCGGCGCCTCCGTGAAAGCGATCTGCCGAACCTGACCTATCACGGCTTCGTGGAGGGCAACGACCTCGGCAAGGGCACCGTGGACGTGGTGGTCACCGAAGGCTTCACCGGCAATATCGCGCTGAAGACCGCGGAGGGCACGGCCAAGCAGATCGGCAGCTACCTGCGCGCGGCCATGAGCCGGACCCTCTCGGCCAAGATCGGATACTTTTTCGCCCGGCAGGCTTTCAAGGCACTCCGCGACAAGATGAACCCGAGCCGGGCAAACGGTGGCGTCTTCCTCGGTCTGGAGGGTATCGTCATCAAGAGCCACGGCTCGGAAGATGCCCATGGTTTCGCAGCCGCCGTCGATCTTGCGCACGATATGGCGCGTCACGACCTGATGCGGACCATTCGCGACATGCTCGAACTCACGCCCATGGCCGCCTCCGCATGAGGTGGTCGATGCCGGATCGGATCTGACATGGCGGTTATACGCTCCGTAGTGGCGGGAACGGGCTCGGCCCTTCCCGCACGCCTGGTGACGAACGACGAGTTGACGAAGACCGTCGACACTTCCGACGAATGGATCGTCCAGCGCACGGGCATCCGTCAGCGCTACTTGGCCGATGCCGGTGAGACCACATCGACCCTGGGCATCAAGGCCGCTGCCGCTGCCCTGGAAGACGCCGGGCTCGGTCCGGAGGATATCGACCTCGTCATCTGCGCCACGTCCACGCCGGACCATACCTTTCCGTCCGTGGCGACCCAGATCCAGGCGGGGCTGGGGATACGGTCGGGTTTCGCCTTCGACCTCCAGGCAGTCTGCGCCGGGTTCGTCTACGGCGTCGCCACCGCCGACAAGTTCATTGCCTCCGGGAGCGTGAAACGCGCGCTCGTGGTCGGCGCCGAGACCTTTTCGCGAATCCTCGATTGGGAAGACCGCACGACCTGCGTGCTGTTCGGCGATGGGGCAGGGGCGATCGTGCTCGAAGCCCAGGACGGCGAAGGGACGAGTGACGATCGTGGCGTACTCACCAGCCACCTGCGGTCCGATGGACGGCACCGGGAGAAGCTCTACGTCGATGGCGGCCCCGGCTCCACCGGCACGACCGGCCACCTGCGGATGGAAGGCAAGGAGGTCTTCCGCTTCGCGGTAGGCTCGGTGACGGATGTCATCGCCGACGCGTTCGCCGCCACGGGGACGAGCGCGGACGACCTGACATGGTTCGTGCCGCATCAAGCCAACCGGCGCATCATCGAAGCCTCCGCCGACAAGCTCGGCATCGACCGGAGCAAGGTCGTCCTCACTGTCGACCAGCACGGCAACACCTCGGCGGCCTCCATCCCGCTCGCCCTCGATGCGGCCCGCAAGGACGGTCGGATCAAGCGCCGCGATCTCGTGATGATCGAAGCCATCGGCGGTGGTTTCACCTGGGGCGCCTCACTCATCCGTTGGTAGGGCGCGCCACGCTTCCATGGCATGGCCAAGCTTTGGATCGGACGCGCGGTTGACCGCGGGGCAAACGAAGATTAGCGTGTCCGATCATAGAGATACGTTAGAAAATACGATTCGTTTGGGGAATGACGCATGGCAGGGAAGACGGTCACACGCGCCGATCTGAGCGAGGCCGTCTATCAGCAGGTCGGCCTGTCGCGGACGGAATCCGCGGCTCTCGTCGAGACCGTGTTGTCGGAAATCTGCAGCTGCCTCGCATCCGGTGAAACGGTGAAGCTGTCCTCGTTCGGTTCCTTCGTCGTTCGCGGCAAAGGCCGGCGCGTCGGCCGCAACCCCAAGACCGGCGTCGAGGTTGCCATCGAGCCGCGCCAGGTGATGGTGTTCAAACCTTCCAACGTGCTCAAGGCCCGGATCAACGGCGTGAACGGCGTCGCGGAACAGGACGACGATTGAGGTCCATCATGCCGCTGGCAGCCAAGGTTCCGACCGATCCGACCTCCGGCAGGGATGGCTCCTTCGAGGCGAGCATCCCCGGCCTGATGGATCACCGCGACACCGTGGAGAAGCGCCCCGGCGCCTTCCGCACCATCAGCGAAGTCGCCGACGATATCGACGTTCCGCAGCACGTCCTTCGGTTCTGGGAAACCAAGTTCACCCAGGTCAGGCCGGTCAAGCGTGCCGGTGGTCGGCGCTACTATCGGCCCGAAGACGTCGACCTGATCAAGGGCATCCGCCGCCTGCTTCACGACCAGGGCTACACGATCCGTGGTGCCCAGCGTGTCCTGAAGGAGAATGGCATCCGCTTCGTGCAATCGGTCGGCCGAGGCGAAGCGGAGGTGGCGGCGCCGAGCCAGCGCGATCTGGACGCCGGGGATTCTGAGGCAGAGGACGAAGCGGTCAGCCATCTCGCCGGCGACGAGCGCCAGAGCCTCGATCGACAGGCTCTGAGGGCAGTGCTGGACGACCTTTACGCGTGCCGGGATGCTCTACGGCATCTCCGCGACCCGTCGGATCCTTCGGCTCACTCCTGAGACGTCCATCGGGGTCGGCGCGAGGGACGTTTTGCACCTGATGGATCGTTTGTGTCCGGGAGCGTGCGGAATCCTGCTCGCGAAGGAAACGTTCCGGTGCCCTCGACGGCGGGCAGGCGCCTTCCCACATGCATCCGGCCACGGCGGTCGCACTTTTTTCGTCCCATAAGGTCGCCAGGCATCACCGGAGACCGCCCGATGTACGCCGTCAAATCGAAGACCTCTCTCGCAGCAGGCCTGTTTCTCGCCCTGGCCAGCGTCCCGGCTATCGCCCAGGACACCGCGACCCGCTCTGAGACCGCGGCACCCGGCAAGAGCGTCCGCATTCTCATCGCCTCGAACCTGAAGGACGATTGCAAGCCGGGCTCGATGCCCGAGATCCGCATCAGCACGTCGCCCAAGAACGGATCGCTCATCACCAAGACCGGCAGCGTCACGACCCCGTCGAGCCACAAATGCCCGAACAAGAAGACCGCCGCGACGGGTGTCTTCTACCAGAGCAAGGACGGGTTCACCGGAACCGACGAAGTCGTGGTCGAGGTGAAGAAGGCCGATGGGAAGACCACGACCCAGACGATCAACATCACCGTCGGCGGTTCGGCCACAAAGGGCGGTGACGAGAGCAAGAAGGGCGCCACCGACCTGTGAGCCTAGCCTGAGACCATTCAGGCATGACGCGTCCGGCGGCCTGTATCCACGCCGCCGGACTCCGCACTGTGGCAAGCTTCCCACGCTCAATTGCCGTCGCGACCGCACTGCGACAAAACTGGGCCTGTCAGTTGCATCCTAGCCGAGACAGGATGAAGCTACGTCAGTCGTGAAGGGATCGGGATGCCAATGCCATCGACGAACGACCTGTTCCAGAGCTTTACCCGGGGTTACGAAGCACGCCGCGACACGGAGATGAGCCTCTCCGAATTTCTCGAGGCCTGCCGCGACGAACCCCTGATGTATGCGACAGCGGCCGAACGCATCCTCGATGCGATCGGCAAACCGGAATTCGTCGATACGTCCAAGGATGCCCGCCTCGGCCGGGTGTTCATGAACCGGACGATCCGGATCTACCCTGCCTTCTCTGAATTCTACGGCATGGAGGAGACGATCGAGCGGATCGTCTCGTTCTTCCGGCACGCCGCGCAAGGTTTGGAGGAGCGCAAGCAGATCCTCTACCTGCTCGGCCCGGTGGGTGGCGGCAAGTCGTCTTTGGCCGAGCGGCTGAAGGCGCTGATGGAGGTCCACCCCATTTATGTGCTCAAGGCCGGTAACGAGGTCTCGCCCGTCTTCGAAAGCCCCCTCGGCCTCTTCGACCCCGAAGTGCTGGGGGCCGAGATCCAGGAGCGCTACGGCATTCCCCGCCGCCGTCTCACCGGGCTGATGAGCCCCTGGGCTCTGAAGCGCCTCGACGAGTTCAACGGCGATATCTCGCAGTTCAAGGTCATCAAGGTCCGGCCCTCACGCCTGCGCCAGATCGGCATCGCCAAGACCGAGCCCGGCGACGAGAACAATCAGGACATCTCGAGCCTGGTCGGCAAGGTGGATATCCGCCGCCTGGAGACGCTGTCCCAGGCCGACCCCGATGCCTATTCCTACTCGGGCGGCCTCAACCGGGCGAACCAGGGCGTTCTCGAATTCGTCGAGATGTTCAAGGCGCCCATCAAGATGCTGCACCCGCTGCTCACGGCGACGCAGGAGGGCAATTACGTCGGGACCGAAAATATCGGCGCGATCCCCTTCACCGGGATCATCCTGGCGCACTCGAACGAGTCCGAGTGGCAGACCTTCAAGACCAACAAGAACAACGAAGCCTTCATCGACCGCATCTACGTGATCAAGGTGCCGTACTGCCTGCGGGTGACGGAAGAGCAGCGGATCTACGAGAAGCTGGTCTCGGGCTCCGAACTGGCGGACGCGGCCTGCGCTCCCGGCACGCTGGAGATGCTGGCGCGTTTCTCCGTGCTCTCGCGCCTGCGCGAACACGCGAATTCCAACGCCTTCTCGAAGATGCGCGTCTATGACGGCGAATCCCTGCGCGAGGTCGATCCCCGTGCCCGTTCCATGCAGGAATACAAGGATTCGGCGGGCGTCGACGAGGGCATGGACGGCATCTCCACGCGCTTCGCCTTTAAGGTGATGGCGGCGACGTTCAACCACGACACCACCGAAGTTTCCGCCGATCCCGTGCACCTCATGTACGTGCTCGAACAGGCCTTGCGCCGCGAGCAATTGCCGCCGGAGACGGAGAAGCGCTACCTCGAATTCATCAAGACCGAGCTAGCGCCGCGTTATGCCGAGTTCATCGGCCACGAGATCCAGAAAGCCTATCTCGAATCCTACCATGATTACGGCCAGAACCTGTTCGACCGTTACATCGACTACGCCGATGCGTGGATCGAGGACCAGGACTTCAAGGATTCCGAGACGGGGCAGCTCCTCAATCGTGAACTCCTGAACCAGGAGCTCACCAAGATCGAGAAGCCGGCCGGCATCGCGAATCCCAAGGATTTCCGCAACGAGGTGGTGAAGTTCGCCCTTCGCTCGCGGGCACAGCATGGCGGCCGCAACCCGTCATGGACCTCCTACGAGAAGCTGCGGGAGGTGATCGAGCGCCGGATGTTCAGCCAGGTGGAGGAACTGCTTCCGGTGATCTCCTTTGGTTCGAAGAAGGACGGCGACACCGAGAAGAAGCATGGCGAGTTCGTCGACCGCATGGTGGCGCGCGGCTACACCGAAAGGCAGGTCCGACGGCTGGTCGAATGGTACATGAGGGTGAAACAGGCGGGCTAGCTTTCCGAGCGCGTCCCGTCGCGACGGACAGACGGGCGGGCATCATCGATGTCCGCCCGCCACGACCAGCGAACTGCCAGAGTCTTGAAGGCGAGGGCGAAAACACCGGATGCACATCGTCGACCGTCGATTGAATCCAGGAGGCAAGAGCCTCGCGAACCGTCAGCGCTTCCTGCGCCGGGTCAAAGACATGGCCCAACGTGCCGTGCGAGAATCGGCCCGCGAGAAGGACATCAAAGATCTCGGCAAGGATGGCCGCGTCACGGTTCCGGGCGACGGCGTTCGCGAACCGAGATTCAGCCGGCAATCCGGCACCGGATTTCAGGACTACATTCTTCCCGGCAACAAGACCTACGTGGAGGGAGACCGGATCGAGCGTCCACCCGGCGGCGGCGGTGGAAAGGGTTCGGGGGAGGGCGGTGAGGGCTCCGAGAACAGCGAGGACGCCTTCAACTTCGTGCTGACGCGGGATGAGTTCCTCGAACTCTTCCTCGAAGACCTGGAACTCCCCGACCTTGCCAAGCGCCGCCTCTCCGTGGTGGAAACCGAGGGACTGCGTCGGGCGGGCTATACGGTGTCCGGCTCGCCCGCCAACCTCGCCCTGACGCGCACCCTGCGCAATTCCATGTCGCGCCGCATCGCTCTGAAGCGGCCGAAGCCGAACGAGATCGCGGAACTCGAGGCGCGGATCGCCGACGCCCACGGGACCGATCCGCTTCTTCCGGACATGAAGCTCGCCCTCGAAGCCCTGCGCGAGCGCACCCGGCGCATTCCCTATGTCGACCCGATCGATCTTCGTTACCGCCGCTTCGAGCCTTATCCGCGCCCCATCGCGCAGGCGGTCATGTTCTGCCTAATGGATGTGTCCGGTTCGATGACCGAGCACATGAAGGATCTGGCCAAGCGCTTCTACATCCTGCTGCACATCTTCCTCACGCGGCGCTACCGCCACGTCGAGATCGTCTTCATCCGCCATACCGACAAGGCGACGGAGGTGGACGAGGAAACGTTCTTCGGATCCCGCGAGACCGGCGGGACGCTGGTCTCTTCGGCCCTGGTGGAGATGAAGCGGGTCATCACCGAGCGCTACAGCCCGGATGATTGGAATATCTACGCCGCGCAGGCCTCTGATGGCGACAACGTCTCCAGCGACGGGCCGACTGCCACCGAATTGCTGCGGGCGCATATCCTGCCCGCCTGTCAGCACTTCGCCTATCTCGAAGTCGGCGACGAGAACGGTCCTCGCGCCGGCTTCGTGGAGCACCGCACCACCCTTTGGCGCACCTATGAGGGGCTCGCCAAATCGGGCGGCGCCATCGCCATGCGCAAGGTCAACCACCGCCGCGACATCTACCCCGTCTTCCGCGACCTGTTCGGGCGAAAGGACGCCCGGGCGGAGGCGGAGGGGTGAGCGGCGCTCTCGCGCGCGACCCTCGTCCCGCTACGGAGGAGGGAAGACCTGTTCCGGCCTCTCGGTCTTCAGCGATGAGGCGGGCGGACTATACCGACGCATAGATCGGGACCACGCATGACACTCACGCTTCCCCAAACGATCTCGGGCCGCCAGACACCCCTGTTCAGCGGGAACGACTGGGATTTCGACACCATCCGCCGCATTCATGACGCGTGCGAGGCCGAGGCGCGGGAACTCGGCCTGTCCTGGTACCCGAACCAGATCGAGATCATCACCGCCGAGCAGATGCTCGACGCCTATGCCTCCATCGGCATGCCGCTCTTCTACAAGCACTGGTCCTTCGGCAAGCATTTCGCCCAGCACGAGGCCGGTTACCGGCGGGGGATGATGGGGCTCGCCTACGAGATCGTCATCAATTCCGATCCGTGCATCTCCTACATCATGGAGGAGAACACGGCGACGATGCAGACGCTGGTGATCGCGCATGCCGCCTTCGGCCATAACCACTTCTTCAAGAACAATTACCTGTTCAAGCAATGGACCGATGCCGAGGGTATCCTCGATTACCTCGACTTCGCGAAGGGCTTCATCTCCCGATGCGAGGAGCGCTACGGCCACCATGCCGTGGAGCAGGTGCTGGACGCCGCGCATGCGCTGATGAGCCAGGGCATCCATCGCTATCCCCGCAAGAAACGGCCCGACCTCGCCTCCGAGCAACGTCGCGAGCGGGAGCGGGCTGAGCATGGCGAACAGATCTACAACGATCTCTGGCGAACCCTCCCGCAAAAGACCGCCGGCGCCAGGCCGGATGCGGCCCTGGAGCGCCGCAAGGCGCTGCTGGAGCTACCGCAGGAGAACCTGCTCTATTTCCTCGAGAAGGCCGCCCCCAGGCTCCGGCCCTGGCAGCGCGAGATCCTGCGCATCGTCCGTCTCGTGGCGCAGTATTTCTATCCCCAGCGCCAGACCAAGGTGATGAACGAGGGCTGCGCCACCTACTGCCACTATCGGATCATGACCTCGCTGTCGGAGAAGGGGCTCATCAACGAAGCCGCCTATCTCGAATTCCTGCAGTCGCACACCAACGTCATCCGCCAGCCGAACTACAACGAGCGCGGCTATGGCGGGCACAATCCCTACGCCATCGGCTTCGCGATGATGCAGGACATCGCCCGCATCGTGGAGCAGCCGACGGAGGAAGACCGGCATTGGTTCCCCGAGATCGCCGGCACGGGCGACGCGATGGCGACCCTGCGCGACATCTGGGCGAATTATCGGGACGAGAGCTTCATCGTGCAGTTCCTCAGCCCAAAGCTCATGCGCGACATGCGCCTGTTCCACGTCGTCGACGATCCCGACGAAGCCGAACTGCGCGTCGAGGCGATCCATGACGAGCGCGGTTACCGCAAGCTACGCCGATCCTTCGCACGACAATACGACGTCGCCTGGCTCGATCCCGATATCGAGGTGGTGGATGTCGACCTGGAGGGCGACCGCCGCCTCATCGTCCATCACAAGGCGCTGAACCGCATCACGCTCCAGGCCGACGATGCCAGACGCGTCCTGCAGCATCTGGCGGATCTCTGGGGCTACGACGCGGTGCTGAAAGAAATCGACCCGGCGACGGGCGCGATCCTCGCCGAACATCACGCGGCGGCGCGGCCGATCTTCTTCTGACGGGCCGGAACACACGGGATTGAGCCGCGATGCATCGTATTTGATCCATCGCGCTCGCCTTTCCTTCGCAGGCGCTCACCCATCCTCGAAGGCGCAAATGGCGAGGTTTGTATGAGAGAGCGTCGGATCGATGAGCGGCTCCGCAAGGACGAGGCTGGCCTGATCGCCATAGACGAACACACGACGATCCCCTGCATCGTCTACGACATATCCGCCTCCGGTGTGCGCCTCACCCTCCCGGAAGCCATCCAGGTCCCTGACACGTTCATCCTGTACTCCTCCTGTGTCGCGGGGATGGAAGTTTGCCGCGTGGTATGGCGCGGCGAGGAGACCATCGGTGCGACCTTCAGCAGGGTGACGGCCTGAGGCTCGGTACACCGGACCTCGCCGTCGGCGCAGCCGTCCCCGCAGCCCGATCGGCGTCTGATATCGATTCGGCCGTATCGCGATGCATCCGGAGTCGATGCCGAAATCCGGAATTCTCAGGCAAACGAAAAAGGCCGGGGCTGCGCACCCCGGCCTTTCCGTCAGGACGGACGACATAAGCTCGAAGGCCAATGTCACCGCGTTTTAATGGTCGGAGTAGCAGGACTTGAACCTGCGACCCCCTGTCCCCCAGACAGGTGCGCTACCGGGCTGCGCTATACTCCGTCAAGAACCGTCCTGACTACCGATCGACTGCGAAAAACACCGATCCAGTCCTTGGTCCGAGGACCAACGCGCTGACTGGGCTGCGCTCCGCTTCGACGCCCTGTAACGGGCTGAGGGGTCTTAGCTTCACGGTCCTTCCCGTGCAACCCCTTTTCCGCGAGTCCGGCGCAGAGCTTCATGCGCCGGACCTTGTCGTCTTCACGCGTGCGACGGCGTCGCGTGGGGATCGTGCTTGTCGGGGGTGGTGTCGTGCGGATCCTTGCCACGCTTCTTGGCGAACCAGATCAGTATGTTGCGGATCGCCACATAGAAGACCGGGGTCAGGAACAGCCCGAAGAACGTCGCGCCGATCATACCGAAACAGACGGCGGTTCCGAGAGCTTGACGCATCTCCGCGCCGGGACCGGTGGCGATAACGAGGGGGACCGTACCGAGGATGAAGGCGAAGGCCGTCATCAGGATCGGGCGCAGGCGCAGGCGGCAGGCTTCCACCGCAGCGGCAACCGGCCCCTTCTTCTCCGTCTCCTCGAGCTGGTGAGCGAATTCCACGATCAGGATTGCGTTCTTCGCCGCCAGACCGATGAGCACGATCAGCCCGATCTGGGTCAGGATGTTGTTGTCCTGCCCCCTGAACTGGACCGCGCCCAAGGCCGAGAGCACACCTGTCGGCACGACGAGGATGATCGCCAGCGGCAGCGCCCAGGATTCGTACTGCGCCGCGAGCACCAGGAAGACGAGGAGCACGCCGAGACCGAAGACGTAGATCGCGGTGTTGCCCGTCGCCTTCTGCTGGAAGGCGATCTCGGTCCAGTCGTAGGCGTAGCCTTCCGGCAGGGACTGAGCGATCTTCTCCATCGCTGCGAGCGCCTGGCCGGTCGACACGCCGGGCTTGGCATCGCCCTGGATCGGCACCGAGTAGAACAGGTTGAACCGCTGGACGATCTGCGGCCCGCTGATCTCGCGGATCGAAGCGAGGGTTCCCATCGGCACCAGGGCGCCGGTGGAGGAACGCACCTTCAGCCGCTCGATATCGCCCTTCTCCAGGCGGAAGGCCGCGTCGGCCTGGGCACGTACCTGATAGATACGGCCGAACGTGTTGAAGTCGTTGACGTAGGCACCGCCGAGATTGGTCTGCAGCGTGGCGAAGACCGAGGCGAGCGGCACGTTCAGCATCCGCGCCATCGTGCGATCGATGTCGATGAAGAGCTGAGGTGTGTCGTTGCCGAAGGTGGTGAACACGCGCTGGACGTCGTTGCTCTGGTTCGCCTGACCGAGAATCTCGTTCGTGGCGGCCAGCAGCGGAGCGATGGCCGAGTTCTGGCGGCTCTCGATCTGCATCTTGAAGCCACCGCCGGTACCGAGGCCTCGGACGGGCGGCGGCGGAATGAACAGGACGCGGGCCTCTTGGATCGAGGCCGTGGCCTTGAACACGTCGCCGGTGATGGCCGCCGCCGTCCTACCCGTCGTGGCACGCTCCTTTGCCCCCTTCAGGACCAGGAACATCACGGCGCCGTTGGTGGTGTTGGTGAAGGTCGCCCCGTCGAAGCCCGAGATGATGACGGCATCGGCGACGCCGTCGACCTTCAGGGCCATGTCGGCGGCCCGCCGCACCACGGCGGTAGTGCGCTCCAGAGCCGAGCCCGCCGGCAGCTGGACGACGCCGATGAGGTAGCCCTGGTCCTGTTGCGGGATGAAGCCGGTGGGCGTCGTGGTGGCCACATGCAGCGTTCCGGCGATGATCGCGGCATACACCACCATCATACCGAGCAAGCCGATCATGCGTCCGGTCAGGAAGCCGATCGTCGCCGCATACCAATGCGAGAGCTTGTCGAAGCCCCGATTGAACAAGTCAGCGAGCCAGCCGAAGAACCGCGTCAGGAAGAATTTCGGCTTGGCATGTTCGTGGTGGGGCTTCAGCAGCAGCTTGCAGAGCGCCGGTGACAGCGTCAGCGAGTTGAACATCGAGATAATGGTCGAAGCCGCGATGGTCAACGCGAACTGCTTGTAGAACTGGCCGGAAATGCCCGGGATGAACGCCGTCGGGATGAACACCGCCGACAGGACGAGGGCGATGGCGAGCACCGCACCTCCCACTTCGTCCATGGTCTTGTGCGCGGCGTCTCCGGGGGAGAGCCCCTCGGCCATGTTGCGCTCGACATTCTCCACCACGACGATCGCGTCGTCGACGACGATGCCGATGGCGAGAACGAGCCCGAACAGGGTCAGGTTGTTGATGGAGAAGCCGAAGGCCTGCATGGCGGCGAAGGTGCCGATGAGCGAGACCGGGATCGCGATCACGGGGATCAGCGCCGTGCGCCAGCTCTGCAGGAAGACGATGACCACGACGACCACGAGGGCCACGGCTTCGAACAGGGTCTTGTAGACCTCGTGGACCGATTCTTCGATGAACTCCGTGGGGTTGTAGGCGATACGGTACTCGACCCCCGGCGGGAAGCTCTTCTTGATCGTCTCCATCGTCGCCCGCACCTGCGAGGCGGCTTCGAGTGCGTTCGTCCCCGGACGCTGGAACACGCCGACGCCGACGGCGGGGGTCCCGTTCAGGAAGGACTGCGTGGTGTAGTCCTTCTGGCCCATCTCGGTGCGGGCAATGTCCTTCACGCGCACGAGGCGGCCGTCGCTGGCCTTGACGATGACCTCGGTGAACTCCTCCGGGGTCTGGAAGCGGCCCTGGGACTGGACGACGAGCTGGAAGGCGTTGTCCTTCGGTGCGGGCGGGGCGCCGAGGGCGCCGGAAGCGACCTGGACGTTCTGCTCCTGCAGAGCCGAGATGACATCGGTGGTCGAGAGCCCGTAGGCGGAGAGCTTGTTCGGATCGAGCCAGATGCGGAGCGCGTATTCGCTGCCGCCGAACACGGTGATGTCGCCGACGCCATCGAGGCGCAGGAGCTCGTCGCGGATTCGCAGGTAGATGTAGTTCGAGAGGTAGTTCTGGTCGTAGGTGTTGTCTGGTGAAAGCAGATGCACGACCATCATCAGATCGGGCGACGACTTGCGGACGGTGACGCCGAGGTTGCGCACGTCCGGCGGCAGGCGTGGTTGCGCCACCGAGAGGCGGTTCTGAACCAGCACGTTGGCGATATCGAGGTTGGTGCCGACCTTGAAGGTGACGGTCAGCTGCATGTTGCCGTCATTGGTCGACAACGACGTCATGTAGAGCATGTTGTCGACGCCGTTCACCTCCTGCTCGATCGGCGTCGCGATCGTCGCCGCCACCGTCTCGGCATTGGCGCCCGGATACGAGGCGCGCACGACGACGGTCGGCGGAACGATCTCGGGATATTGCGCGACGGGCAGCGACTCGTAGGAGACGTAGCCGAGGATCAGGAAGATGATCGACGTCACCGACGCGAAGATCGGCCGATCGACGAAGAAGTGGGCAAAGCGCATCGGTCAAACCTCTCGCCGCATAGGAACCCTGGGCCACCTCTGCGGGAATGTTTCTTCGTTCGCCGTCACGGACCCGCCAGATGTCACGCCCCTGAAACGGAAGGCGGAAACGAGCGGGCCCGGTCTAGAATGGGGTCGCGTCAGCTGCGGCTCGGCGGCAGCGTGCTCGCCTCTGCCGTCACCTTGGCGCCGGGGCGGACGCGGGACAGGCCGTTGACGACGATGTTCTCGTCGCCCTTCAGGCCTTCGCGGATCACGCGGTATCCATCGACCTTCGGCCCGAGCTTCACGTCGCGGGTGCTCACCGAGCCATCATCGGCCACGATGTAGACGATGCGCTTGTCCTGGTTCGCCGAGATGGCCTCGTCGGGGAGCAGGATACCCTGGAACGGCTTCGTCGCCGGCAGCGAAACGATGCCGAACAGGCCCGGCTTGATGAAGCCGTCCGGGTTCTCGACCGTGGCGCGCAGCAGCACCGTACCGGTGGCGTTGTCGACCCGGTTATCCACGAAGTCGAGCGTGCCCTTGCGGGTGGGCTTTGTCTCGTTCGTCAGGGCGATCAGGATCGGAACGCCCTTGCCCTTCTGGGTCTGGCCCATGCCGATGCCGAGGCTGCCCTGGTATTTCAGGAACGAGCGCTCATCGACGGTGAAGCCGAAATAGATCGGGTCCAGGGAGACGATGGTCGTCAGCTGGGTCTGATCGGTGATGACAATGTTGCCCTCGGTGACGAGGCGCTGACTGATCCGGCCAGAGATCGGGGCGCGGACTTCGGTGAAGTCGTAATTGAGCTGAGCCTGTCGAAGCTGGGCGTCGGCGCTATCGACATTGGCTTGTGCCGTCTGCGACGCCTGACGGCGCTGATCCGTCACCTGCTCTGAGATGTTGCCCGAGCGGCTCAGGGTCTGAGCGCGTTCGAGGTCGGTCTGGGAGAAGGTCAGCCCGGCCTGCGCGGAGGTGAGGGCGGCCTTGGCCTGGTCGAGGGCGGCCTTGTAGGGGCGGCGGTCGATGACGAAGAGCAGGTCGCCCTTCTTCACCGTCGCGCCATCCACGAAGTTGACCTTCTCGAGATAGCCGGTGACCCGCGCCCGCACGTCGACGATCTCTACCGGATCGAACCGCCCGGTATACATGTCGGTTTCGACGATCTCACGCACCACCGGCTTGGCCGTGGTGACTTTGGGAGGCGGCCCGCCGGGCGCCTGCGCGGAGACCGGAGATGCGAAGGCTAGAAATGCTGCGGACAGGAGGATCGCGGACGACCATCCGGAGAGCGGACGCTTGATCATGTTGCTTTTCCCTGCGCCCAGCGAGCTAAAGGCACCGTTCCCGCGATGTCGTGCGCTGCCGCACATAGCCCGTGGAGCGATGGGATTGAGGCGTGGAATAATCGCCGAACCGCCGACCGGCCGGACTTCGGACACCGGATGTTCAGGACTCGACCGTTTCGCCGGCACGATACCAGTCCTTGAACCCACCGACATAATGCTCCTCCACCGGGATCCCGGCGGATTGCGCGGCGGCCAAGGCATGAACCGAACGGACACCGGCCGCGCACGAAAAGACCGGGCGGCGCCCGTCCTCGGAGATGAGGGTGGACAACGCTTGCGTGTCGAAGGTCGATAGAGGGTGGGTGACCGAACCCGGAATATGCCCGGCCGAATATTCGTGCGGCTCCCGCACATCGATGAGCAGGATCGATCCGTCGTCGAGCCCGCGTTTGACCATTTCCCGATCGAGATCGACAACCTTCATGCGCTTGGCCCTCGCTTCATCGCCCGGTGTGGCGAATGTTCTTATGCGTCAGGCGTCATCTCGGCAAATCCTCAGCCGGACGAGGGCTAGCGCCAATGTTCGGCAATCCGGGCCGGAGGAGGTTCGGCTCGATAGAGCGAAGCTGTTCGAGTGGCACGGATAGGCGCGATGACCGCCAATTCCCGCCGCATCTGTTCGAAGTCTTCGAGAGATCCTGGGTAGGTGCAGGACCTGCGCGACCGCATCGCCCGTGCCCCGAGCGTCGTCGCAGACCGCCGAGATCGTAGTTAGGACGGGGTGAAACCGCTGAGAACGGGCAGTCTTGGACCGGCGATTCCAATGGCCTGGAACAGGCTGCCCATGCCTCGTTTTCCCGATGCTGTGAGCCGATGGAACGCGGTATCGACCGCGTCGGCCTGCGCACGGCTCGCCCCGACTTTCAGGCGATCGGCGCGTTGGCGTAGTCCCAGGTTCAGGAGGAACGCTCCCTGGTCCAGCGGACCGTCGATACGGGCGCCTTCACCCCTGGCCGCTCGGCCGAGGGCGGCGAAATCGACATGGGTCGTCAGATCCGCCTCACCGGGAAACAGTAGGGGATCGGCGAAGCGGTGAGCCGATACCGCTTGGAACGTATCGCCGAATCCGGGTCGCACATGCCCGTAATCGATGGCCAGCAGCGCGCCGCCCTGGGCGACGATCCGGCGGCTGAGATTTCGCGAGATGCCGAGGGCCGGTGCTGGAACGGTCATCAGCACGCCGACCGGCGCCTGTGCGCTGATCTCGCGATCGGGCTCGGCGGCCAGACCGAACGTGAGACGACCGCCATCCGGCGAAAGGCCGACGAGACGCTCACACCAGCCGCGTTCCGTACGCTGGAACTGGCGAACGGGAAGCGCATCGAAGAATTCGTTTGCAACGACGATCATCGGCCCTTCGGGCAGGGTCTCGATCCCATCGTGCCAGGTCGGAGACACGGCTCCGAGGCGGGAGGCCTGTGCCGCCCGAAGCAGGGGGCTCGTCTCTACGAGATGGACGGCGGGCTGGAAATCCGGCGCCGCCCGGCCCAGCGCCCGCAGGGCATCGGCCATCAACGTACCGCGCCCGGGGCCGAGTTCAGTCAGGACGAGATCGCTCGGCCCTCCCATGGAGGCCCAGGTCACGGCGATCCAGATCCCGATCAACTCGCCGAACATCTGACTGATCTCGGGGGCCGTCACGAAATCGCCGCGTGCGCCGAGGGGATCGCGGGTGCGGTAATAGCCATGGATCGGGTGGCCGAGGCAGAGGGCCATGTAGCGGGCGAGGCTCATCGGCCCCGCCTCGACGATCTCGTCGCGAATCTCGACGAAGAGCGGCGTGGTCATGCCGTATCAGCCCGCACCGTCTCCTCGACGGGCCGGCGCGGCCGCGTCACGCCGCGGAGCGCGAGGGCGATGTAGGTGAGGCCGATCAGCGCCATGGGCACGCAGAGCAGCATCCCCATGGTGATGCCGCCATAGCGCCAGTCCCCCGTCCCAAACAGGTATCCGAGTTGCCGGTCGGGTTCGCGAAAGAATTCGCAGAACGTGCGGGCGAGGGCGTAGCCGAGGACGAAGATCCCGCCGAGGAGACCTGGCTTACGGAAACCGAAGCGACGGACGGCCAACGCCATCACCACGAAGAGGAGGGCGCCTTCCGTGGCCGCCTCGTAGAGCTGGCTGGGATGCCGCGCCAGCGGGCCGCCGGAGGGAAACACGACCGCGTAGGCAAAATCCGGCGCGATCCGCCCCCACAATTCGCCATTCACGAAATTGGCGATGCGGCCGAAGAACAGGCCGATGGGAACGACGACGGCGGCGAGATCGAGAAGGGTATAGGGCGACAGTTTTCGCGATCGGGCGAACAGCACCATCGCCAGCACCGCGCCGAGAAAGCCGCCGTGGAACGACATGCCGCCGTTGCGGATCGCCAGGATCTCGAGGGGATCGTCGAGATAAAGCGGCAAATTGTAGAACAGGACGTAGCCGATGCGGCCGCCGAGGACGACGCCGAGGGCGACCCAGACAATGAGGTCGTCGATGTCGTTGAGGCTCGGCCGCCGCACGACACCCCAGAACCGGTCCGCCGCCACCAGCCGGCGGGCATAGAACCAGCCGCCGACGAGGCCGGCAATGTAGGACAGGGCGTACCACTTGATCGTGATCGGGCCGATCGCCACCGCCACCGGATCGATGGCGGGAAAGGGCAGGGCGAGCAACGGCGGCATCGGCTGGCCTCCAGGAATGGGGCCGGCTGTGGACGTTCCGGGCCTCCCGCGTCAACCCTCGGTCGACGCGGGAGGCCCATGATGGGTCAGGCGGCCCGCACCGTCGCGAGGAATTGACCGACTTCCGAACGCAGGCTGTCGGACTGTGTCGACAGGTCTTCCGAGGCCACCAGGACCCGGCCGGCGGAGGTGCCGGCCTCGGCCGCCGAGCGGGCGACCTCCTCGATATCCGTGGTCATCGCGCCGGTCCCGGCAGAAGCCTGCCCCATGTTGCGGACGATCTCCTGGGTGGTGAGGCTCTGCTCCTCGACCGCCGCAGCGATGCTGCTGGTCACCATGCTCATGCTTTCGATCCGCGAGACGATGCCCTGGATCGCGCCCGATGCGCCGTTGGTCGCGCCCTGGATCGCCTCCACCTGCTGGTGGATCTCGGCCGTGGCACGGGAGGTCTGCTCGGCGAGGCTCTTCACCTCGGCCGCCACGACGGCGAACCCGCGTCCGGCTTCGCCCGCACGCGCGGCTTCGATGGTCGCGTTGAGGGCCAACAGGTTGGTCTGCGAAGCGATCTGCTGGACCATGCCGACCACGTCACCGATGCGCGTCGCGGCAACCGACAGCGTGCGCATGGTCTCCGCGGTACGGCTCGCCTCCTCGACGGCGGAGCGCGACATATCGGCGGCCTGCTCGACCTGACGGCCGATCTCCTGGACCGTGGCGCCGAGTTCCTCGGCGGCCGCGGCCACCGCGTTGACGTTGCCGGCAGTCTGGTGGGCGGTAGCAGCGACAGAGGTCGAACGGCTGACCGTGCCGTCAACGGTCATGGTCATGCTGTTCGACGCATCATGCAGGCTCGCCGAGGCGGACGACACGCCATCCACGATGCGGCCGACGGAGCGCTCGAAATTGTCGGCGAGTTCGTTGAGCAGGGCGCGGCGCTCGATCTCGGCGCGCATGCGGGAGGCCTCGGTGGTTTGAAGCTGCTGGGCAGCGTCTTCCAGAGAAATGTCGCGAATGGTGACGACGGCGCGGGCGATCTCGCCGATCTCGTCGGCACGACGGCTGCCGGGGACCTCGTCGAGGGTCTCGCGGCGGGCCAAGGCCTGGAGGGCACGGGCGAGGGCGCCGAGGGGCCGGACGATGCTGCGGGCGAAGAGCAGGCCGAGAAGAGCCGTGGCGGCGAGAACCGCGAGAGCCGACATGAGCAGCGATTTCGTCAGGCTGTTCACGGAATGCAGCGCCTCGCTCTGGGCCTGCTCGGCGACGATCGTCCAGGGCGAACCCAGCATCGAGATCGAGGCGGTGGCGGCCAGGCGGGCTTTGTTGCCGCTGCCGTAGACGAAGGGCTTGCCGGATTTCAGGCTCTCGGCGTCAAGCCCGGCCATCGTGACGGGCATGCCCGCCTTCACGGCAGAGTTCAGGGGTGGGTTACCACGCAGCAGCCCATCGGAACCGACTGCCATGACCTGTCCCGTATCGCCCAGGCCGTTCCGTTCGGACAGCGAAGCGTCGAAGAGGGCGGGCGTCACGCGCAGCACGAGGAAGCCGATCCGCGAGGCGGCCTGGCCGGTTCCCATGGCGACGTTGGCGCGACGGTAGATGCCACGTCCCAGGAAGGCGGAGGGACCGGAATCGGTGGGATAGGCGGCGAAGTCCTGCGAGAGAACACTGTCGGGCTCGGCGGTCTTCAGGCGCTCGATCAGCTTGGCAAGACCGGATTTCTGCAGGTCCGGCTCCGAGAGGCTATGGGTGAAATCCGCGCCCTTCGTCGTGGTGTAGACAATGCGCCCCTCCTCATCGACGAAGAGAAGGTCGGCATAGCCGGGACGCTCCAGGAGTTTGCGGGCGACTTCCTGAACCTTGGCGTGGCGTCGGCCATACATCGTGCCCGTACCCTCGACGGCCATGCGTTCCTGCACGGTCGCCGGGCTGGTGAAGGCCTGAACGAGGCCGGCATAATCGGCCTTATTGGGATCGAGGGCTTCGACCAGATCGCCGACATTGCTGGAGACCTGATTATTGCCGGCGGTAGCGATCAGATCGCCGCGGGCGCGGTCGGCGATCAGTTCCAGCCCGGTCTTACGAGCCGTAGCGGCGAATTCCAGTCGCTCTTGCACGGCGGATGTCAATCCGGACCTAGCCGAATACCAGCTCAGGCTGCCCATGAGGGCAGTACTGACCATTGCCAGACCGACGATCATCACGGGAAGGCGGACGTTGAGACTGCTGGCTATGGACATAAGGAAGTAGGCCCCTGGGAAAACTAGGGCGCAAATTATCCTATGACAAATTTAGAAAGTGTTCCTTAGAGTGGGGACTGCGTAATTTTCACGGCCGAGGAATGCTGTTTCGGCATGCCCTTGGCTTACGTGGAAGGACGCCAAGGCAAACATCAAAAAAATGTTTCATCCGAGGCCTCGACGCCTTTCCCTCATTGAAGCGTGCCCGCGCGACCGCGCTTCAACCGAAACTTGCAGCGCCTTCATTAGCCAGAAGTACGACCGGAAACTTCGAGCTCCGACCGGGCAATCTCTCCCGTTGCCAGGAACAGGCGGTAGGCGAGATTGTCCGTTTCATCCACATACGGGTATCCGAGATCGTCCAGGGCGGTATCGAAGCGCTGGCGCTCTTCTCGGGGAACGCTGATTCCAGCGAGCACCCGGCCGTAATCGGCGCCGTGGTTACGATAGTGGAACAGGGTGATGTTGAACCCGTCCGCCAAACCGTCGAGGAACCGCAGGAGGGCACCCGGACGCTCCGGGAACTGGAAGCGGTAGATGCGCTCGTCGGTGAGTTCGGTCGAGCGACCGCCGACCATGTAGCGGATATGCACTTTGGCCATCTCGTTGTCGCTGAGATCGACCACGCTGTAGCCGTCGGCCCTGAGGCCGGCGATGAGGTCACGCTTCTCCGGGATTCCGCCGGGCAAGTTGATGCCCACGAAGATCTGCGCCTCGGCGGAGGACGCGTAGCGGTAGTTGAACTCGGTGATCGCACGCGGGCCGAGATGGCGGATGAAGGCGCGATAGGAACCCGCCTCTTCGGGGATCGTCACGCCGAGGAGCGCCTCGCGCTGTTCGCCGATCTCGGCACGCTCGGCGATGTGCCGCAGACGATCGAAGTTGAGGTTGGCCCCGGAGGAGATCGCCACCAGCGTCCCCGCCGAGCCGCCCTCTCGCGCCGCATAGACCTTGGCACCGGCCAGAGCCAGGGCGCCGGACGGCTCGGAGACGGCGCGGGTATCGTCGAAGATGTCCTTGACTGCCGCGCACATGGCGTCGGTATCGACGGTGATGACCCCGTCGAGATGCTCGCGGCAGAGACGGAAGGTTTCCTCGCCGGCCTGGCGCACGGCGACACCGTCGGCGAACAATCCCACGGTCGGCAGAACGACACGCTCATCGGCGGCCAGGGCCGCCGCCATGCAGGCGGCATCGTCCGGCTCGACACCGATGACCTTCGTCTCCGGCCGCAAGTACTTCACGAAAGTCGCGATGCCGGCGGCGAGACCGCCGCCGCCGACCGGCACGAAGATCGCCTCGATCGGCCCGGAATGCTGGGTCAGGATCTCCATGCCGATGGTGCCCTGTCCGGCGATCACATCGGGATCGTCGAACGGGTGAAGGAACGTGAGACCCTGCTCGCCTTCCAATTGGCGGGCATGGCCGAGCGCCTCGTCGAACGTATCGCCGAACAGCACGACCTCGGCTCCGCGCGCGCGGCAGGCATCGACCTTGATGGCGGGGGTCGTGCGCGGCATCACGATGACGGCGCGCACGGTGAGACGGGCCGCCGCCAGGGCGACGCCCTGCGCGTGGTTTCCGGCCGAAGCGCAGACGACCCCGCGCGCCAGGACTTCGGAGGAGAGGCCGGACATCTTGTTGTAAGCACCGCGCAGCTTGAACGAGAAGACCGGCTGCAGATCCTCGCGCTTGAGCAGAATCGGGCGCCCCAGGCGCGCGGACATGCGCGGCATCGGATCGAGCGGACTCTCGATGGCGACGTCGTAGACGCGGGCGGTGAGGATCTTGCGGATATAGTCGGTCAAGGAGACGCGTGCTCCGTCGGGGGTTCAGAATCGATGTCGGGTGTGCCTCGGGATACGCCCGAGGCGACAAAGAAGCGAGGGGCGATCCACCGGCCCGGTGGGACAAGGCGCCGCCCGTAGCGGAGATGGCAAACGAGGGTCGACTTTAAAAGAACCTGTCGACCAGGGCTGCCAGCCACACCAGGGCCGCCACGGCCTGCGCCATAAAGGCCCCGGCGGAGGCGAGATCCTTCACCACGCCGATCCGCGCATGGTGGTCCGGGTGGAGGTGGTCGCAGAGTTTCTCGATCGCCGTGTTCAGGAATTCGGCCGCCAGCATGAGGAGCAGGCCGGCCAGGAGTGCCACGCGGATCCAGAGCGTTCCGCCGAGCAGCAGGGCCGCCGGAACGCCGACCACCAACAGGACGAGCTCCAGGCGCAGGGCCCGTTCCGTCCGGGCGCCGAAGACGAGCCCGCGCCAGGAATTGAGGAAGGCGAAGTAGAGCGCGCGCATGCTTTCAGCGATCCGCCGGAGCGCCGCGTGCGATCCACTTGGCCAGAAGCGGTCCGGTGATCAGGACGACGAACAGGCGCAGGGTCTGCACCGCCAGGACGAAGGAGACGTCGGCCTTCGAGCCGACGGCGATGATCGCCACGGAATCGAGCCCACCGGGGCTCGTCGCGAGAAACGCCGTGAGGAAATCCACCGGAAGCAGGAAGGTCAAGCCGAAGGCCCAGCCGCCGCAAAGGGCGATGACCGCAAGGGTGGCGGTGAGGATGCCCGGCAGGGCGGCGACGGTCTCGCGCAACGTCTGCGCGGTGAAACGCAGGCCGACATACCAGCCGATGCAAGCATAGGCGAGATCGAGGAGCGGCTCCGGCAGGGTCATCGAGACGAGGCCCATGGCGTGGAGCACGGCACCCAGGATCATCGGCCCGACGAGGGCACTCGCCGGCAGGCGCAGAAAGCGGGCCAGCGCGGCGCCGATCCCGGCGACTGAGAGCGTCACCAGCACAGGGAGGATACTGGCCTCCTCCAGCGATGCGGCCTTTGCCGGAATCGATGTGTCGGTGAGGATGCGGGCGACCACCGAGGCCGACAGGACCACGGCAGCGACGCGGACATATTGCATGAAGGCGACGAGGCGCGGATCCGCGCCGTATTCTTCCGCCATGGCCGTCATGGCGGCGGCTCCGCCAGGGGACGAGCCCCAGGCGGCGGTACTACCCGGGAGGATTCGCAGGCGGGTCAGCGCCCAGCCGACAAGGGCGCCGGCCATGACGGTGACCAACACCACGGCGAGGATCAGCAGCCCGTCATCGAGAAGTGTCCCGACGATGTCGGCGGTCACGGATTTGGCGACGAGGCAGCCGATGATGGCCTGCGCCGCCTGGAAACCCGGTTTCGCCAACGACAGGCTCGCACCGCCGACCCCGAAAGCGATGGCGACGAGCATCGGCCCCAGGAGGAGCGCCGCCGGGAACTGCGCGAGCGTGAGGCTGTAGGCGATGACCGCCGAGGCGGCGACGAGCGCCGTCCAGAGGCCGAGGGAGCGCGGGCTGATCACGGGAGACCATTCTTGGGAAGGCAGCCGGCGCTACACCGGTTCGGCGACGCTGTCACGACCCGCCGGGGCATCGTCGCGAAACGCCGTTGTCCCGGCGGGCGCGTGCGCCCTGAAGAAGCTCGCCAGATGCGCAAGGCCGCTGGCGCGCGGGTCGCTGGAGCGCCAGGCCAGAGCGATGGTCCGGCCCGGCCCGTCGAGATCGAAGCCGCGCGTCACGGTAAGGCCGCTGGCATCGGCCCCGGCCGGCACGGCGAGCGCGGGGAGCAGGGTGTAGCCGGCGCCGGCCGCCACCATCGAGCGCAGGGTTTCGAGCGAGGTGGCATGGCGGCCCGCCGCGGAGCCGGCCCCGCACGCTGCGACGGCCTGATCGCGAAGGCAATTACCCTCGTCGAGGAGAAGGAGGTCCGGCCCGGCAATGTCCGTCGCCCGCAACGCCCCGCCCTGGGCGAGGGCATGATCGGCGGGACAAGCGAGCAGGAACGGCTCGATGAAGAGCGGCGAGACGGTGAGACCGGACGTGGGGATCGGCAGGGAGATCAAGGCGGCGTCGACCCTGCCGTCGCGCAGCCCCTCCAGGATTTCGGCCGTCTTCGCCTCGCTCAATGCCAGGGACAGGATAGGAAATTCCTGCCGCAATGTTCTCAGCACGAGGGGAAACAGATACGGCCCCAGGGTCTGGATGGCGGCCAGGACCAGGCGTCCGGTAAGGGGCGCGCCGCGCCCTTCGCTCGCCAGAGCCAGCAGCCGCTGCGCCTCGGCCAGCACCGTGCGGGCCTGGCGGACGATGCTCTGACCCGCCGGAGTCAGCATCACCCGTCGGTTGCCGCGTTCGAAGAGAACGAGGCCCAAGGCCTCTTCGAGCTTGCGGACCTGCACGCTGAGTGTGGGCTGGCTCACATTGCAGCGTTCGGCCGCCCGTCCGAAGTGATTCTCCTCGGCAACGGCGACGGCATATTCCAGATCCCGGAGGGACAGACCAGATACATTCATAGGCTCTGTCTATCGCAGCCTTTGCGACGATGCATTAGCCAAACGATCGGGCACGGTTCATAAGGGTGTCTCAGAACGATTCCAGGATGGCGACGCGACACCGCACGCCCGATCCGGATCGTCCCGACATTCTAGGAGAGAGTTCCGCATGAGCGATCAACGCCCGATACTGACCACCCGCCAGGGCCATCCGGTCCGTGACAACCAGAGCACGCGCACGGTCGGCGAGCGGGGACCGGCGACCCTCGAGAACTACCAGTTCATCGAGAAGATCACTCATTTCGACCGTGAGCGTATTCCCGAGCGTGTCGTCCATGCCCGCGGCGCCGGCGCCCATGGCTATTTCGAAGCCTATGGCAAGATCGGCAACGAGCCGGCCTCCAAGTACACCCGCGCCCGCGTCCTGAACGAGACCGGCGTGAAGACGCCGATGTTCGTGCGCTTTTCCACTGTGGCCGGTGCCAAGGAGAGCCCGGAGACCGAGCGCGACCCGCGCGGCTTCGCGGTGAAGTTCAAGACCGTCGACGGCAACTGGGACCTCGTGGGCAACAACCTCAAGGTCTTCTTCATCCGCGATGCGATCAAGTTCCCCGACATGATCCACGCGTTCAAGCCGGACCCGGTGACGAACCGTCAGGAGGCGTGGCGCTTCTTCGACTTCGTGTCCCAGCACCCTGAAGCCATCCACATGGTGACTCACTTGAAGTCGCCCTGGGGCATTCCCGCCAACTATCGCGAGATGGAGGGCTCGGGCGTCAACACCTACAAGCTGGTCAACGACCAGGGCGAAGCCGTGCTCTGCAAGTTCCACTGGGAGCCCAAGCAGGGCGTCCGCAACCTGACTTCGGCCCAGGCGTCCGAAATCCAGGCCAAGGATGTCGGCCACGCCACGCGTGACCTCTACGACAACATCTCAAAGGGCAACTTCCCCGAGTGGGAATTCTGCGTGCAGATCATGCCGGACGGCCCGAACGACCACCTGTCGTTCGATCCCCTCGACGACACCAAGCTGTGGCCGGTCGAGGACTTCCCGCTTCTGCCTGTGGGTCGCATGGTGCTCGACCGCGTGCCGGACAACTTCTTCGCGGAAGTCGAGCAGTCGGCCTTCGGTACCGGCGTGCTCGTGGACGGCATCGACTTCTCGGACGACAAGATGCTCCAGGGCCGGACGCTATCCTATTCGGACACGCAGCGTTACCGCGTCGGCGCCAATTACCTGCAGCTGCCGATCAATGCGCCGCAGCCCGGCGTGAAGGTCTATTCGAACCAGCGTGACGGCCAGATGACCTACTCGGTCGACGGCACCGGTCCGAACCGGCACATCAACTACGAGCCTTCGACGCTGGCCGAGGGCCTGCGCGAGGCTCCGAAGCCCGCCAAGGACTATCACCAGCCGGTGCAGGGCCAGCTCGGCCGCTACCAGACCTCGCGCACCGAGGACGACTACACCCAGGCCGGCGTCCGCTACCGTTCGTTCCAGGATTGGGAGCGTGACGACCTGATCGCCAATCTCGTCGGCGACATGAAGCAGTGCCCGGAAGCCATCCAGCTGCGGATGGTCTGGCACTTCTGGCATGCCGACGAGGATTACGGCCGTCGCGTTGCCGAAGGTGCCGGCATCGATCTGGAGAAGGCCAAGGCCCTGCCGCCGCTGCCGGGCCGCGCGGCTCCGGGCAAGCGCCTCCAGGCCGAGACCTACACGGATGGCAGCCAGGCGCATCGCGTCGCCGCCGAATAAGCTCCGGTAGTTCGGACTGAACCATGACCTCCCCGCGATCCTCGTGATCGCGGGGATTTTTTATGCGGTCATTCCGCGGCGGAAGCCGCGCCGACCTTCCGGTCTCGGCCCGCGCCGAGGGCGAAGATTCCGGACGCTAGGGCGATGGCACAGAACAGACCGGCCGAGACGCGCCAGCCCCCGAACAAGTCGTGCGCCAGGCCGAATCCCAGCGGGCCGAGGGCGGCGATGGAATAGCCCACCGCCTGGGACATCGCCGAGAGATCGGCCGCGCCGACCGCATCGCGGGCGCGCAGCACCACGATGGTGAGGGCGAGTCCGAACAAACCGCCGATTCCGAGACCGAGCCCGATGCCGAACGGGAGTACGAGTGCGACCGGTCCATCGACCAGCGCCAGGAAACTCGCCGCCGACAGGATGAGAAGGGCGAACGCGATACCGCGCTGGTCCCGCAGCCGCGCGGCGAAAGCCGGCACGAGGAGGGCGCTCGGCGCCTGTCCGATGCTCATGATGGAGGTGACGAACCCGGCCTCCAGCGCCGACAGGCCACGGCTCTGCAGCACGACCGGGAGCCAGCCGAAGGTGATGTAGGCGAGGGAAGATTGCAGGCCCATGAACCCGGTGACCTGCCAGGCCAGGGAATCGCGCCAGAGCGGGCGGCGGCGGGCGGGCGGCGGCCCCTTCTCGCGATGGGGCACGAAGACGATCCAGGCGATGGCCGCCGCCACGGCCGGCACGGCCCAGACCGCCATCGCCCGCGTCCAGCCTCCGAAGGCATCGGCCAGGGGCACCGCCGATCCGGCGCCCGTCGCCGCGCCGAGGCAGAGAACCATCGTGTAGAGTCCGGTCATCAAACCGGCCTGCCCGGAGAAGTCTCGCTTCACCAATCCGGGCAACAGGACGCCCGCAAGGCCGATCCCGACGGCCGCGATACAGGCCCCGGCGAAAAGGGGAGGGAGCCCTCCGAGCCCGCGCAGGGCCGAGCCGAGGGCGATGACTAGGATCGCGACCAGCACACCACGCTCCGCCCCCGTCCGCCGGACCATGACGGGGCCGAGCACGCAGGCGAGGCCGAGGCAGAGGACCGGCAGGGTCGTCAGGAACGCCGCCCCCGCGGCGGTCAGGCCAGTCTCGGCGCGGATGGCATCGAGTAGAGGACCGAGAGAGGTGAGGGCGGGGCGCATGTTGAACGCGACCAGCATCATCCCGAGCCCGACGAGGACCGGGCGGGCGTTCCGCAATGTGGGGTCGGTCACGCGATGCGGCGCCTTACCAAGAGGGCGATGAGGCCGAGGCCGGCAAGCATCGCGGCGAAGGGCAGGTCACGCAGGACGGCGTAGACTGTGCGGCCGGGCAACCGAACGGGGAGATCCGCATCGAGGATGCCTTCTACCCCCACGGGCAGGCTGGCAGTAATGCGTCCATACGGGTCGACCACCGCCGAGATGCCGGTATTGGCGTCGCGCACCATGGGCAATCCTTCTTCCACGGCCCGCAATCGGGCCTGGGCGAAGTGCTGGCGCGGCCCAGGCGTATCGCCGAACCAGGCATCGTTGGTGACGTTCAGGATCAGCCCCGGAACGGGAGACGACCCGTCGGGCGCGTGTCCGGGCAGGATTTCGCCGGGAAAGATCGCCTCGTAGCAGATCGTCGCGACAACGGAGGGAAGTCCCGCGATGTCGAGCAGACGCTGGCCGGACCGGGCGCCGGGCGTGAATCCGCCGGGAATCGACACGAACTGGCGTAGACCCACCGCCCTCAACGCTGCGTCGAGGGGCCCCGGCAGATACTCGCCGAACGGCACGAGATGGACCTTGTCGTAGATGTCGCCGAGCTTCGGACCGGACGAGATCGTCAGGATCGAATTGAAGAAGCGCGGGCGCTCATTCGGCAATGGCTCCTCGGCGCGGGCCGCGCCGGTGATGAGCTGCCGCCCCGGGGGGAAAGCAGCGGCGATGCGTGCGAGCGAGTCCGGATCGCGCTGGATCAGGAAGGGGAACGCCGATTCGGGCCAGATCACGTGGGTGACGTCCGCGATGCCGGTACGGTCCGGCGCGGCGGCACGATCGCTGAGACCGATGTACCAGTCGATGATGTCGGCCCGATTTTCCGGGCGGAACTTGGCGTCCTGGTTGAGGTTCGGCTGGACCAGCCGCAGACGTACCCCTTCCACTGTCGCCGTGGCTGTCGGCGGCAGACGAACGATCCCGAACAGCGCCATCGCGGCGAGTCCGGCGGAGGCCGCCAGGGCCGGTGCGTAACGCCCTCGTGCCGTTGTGCCGGTCGCGAGGGTGGCGGGCGCTGCCGCGATCAGGACAGCGAGAAGCGTAAGGCCGTAGAGCCCGATCACCGAGGCGGATTGCATCAGCCAAAGGTTCTGGCCGAGCGCCATGCCGAGGGTGTTCCAGGGAAACCCGGTAAAGAGGTGACCGCGTAGCCACTCAGAAGCAGAGATGCCGACCGCGAGAGCGGCGATACGTGCGGGACCCTGTGACCAGAGCACGCGCGCCAGCGCGAAACCCGCGGCGTAGAACAGCGCGAGCACCGCGGGCAGGCCGATCACGCCGAGGGGCAACGCCCATAAGAACTCGTCCGCCTCTACCAGGAACGCGGAGCCGAGCCACCACAGACCGGCGGTGAGGTAGCCGAAGCCCCAGGCCCAGCCGATGACCGCGCAGGCGAGGACCGCACCGCGGTTTCCCCGCCGCCCCGTTGCCGCCCCGTCGATCAACCAGACGGCGATGCTCAGCGAAACGACGAGGGCGGGCAGGGCACCGAAAGGCGGCATCGCCAATGCGCCGACGGCGCCGGCGGCGATCGACACGAGCAGGCGACGCCAGCCGGAGGTCAGCATGATCCATTGCGCGAGGTGTGCGAGCGGCCCCGTCGCGCTTCCGGGCACGGGCGCAGGGCGCGACCCGGCACCGTCGAAGGCGTAGCTCATCTTCGGGTCATCCCGGCTGGAGCATCAGCCCGAGGCGTGTCCGCCACGTCCTGTGAAAAGCTGATGTGAGACGAAAGCCTGGCGCGAGGTCCGCAGCGCGCAGTCAGGCGCTAGGAAGCTTCGGCGATCGGACTGCTGCTCGGCGGCGGAAGGGCCAGAGGTATGAGCGGGGCGATCTTCATCGGCCCGCGATGCAGCCGCAGCCGTTTCACCCGGCGCGGGTCGGCATCGAGCACCTCGAATTCGAGGTCGCCCGGCCCGGTGATGAGTTCGCCGCGCGAGGGAACGCGTCCGGCCAGCGTGACGATGAGGCCGCCGATCGTGTCGATCTCCTCGGCCATCTCGCCCACCGCGGCGACGAGATCGACGCCGCTCACCTCGGATACCTCGGCGAGTCCGGCGCGGGCATCGGCGATGAACATGTCGGCATCGCCCTCGACGCGCTGAACCAGGTGGCCTTCGGCCACATCGTGCTCATCCTCGATATCGCCGACCACCATCTCGATGAGGTCTTCGATGGAGATGAGCCCGTCGGTCCCGCCATATTCGTCGATGACGAGGGCCATATGCGTGCGCGTCGCCTGCATCCGTACCAAGAGATCGATGGCCGGCATGGACGGCGGCACGAACAGGACCGGGCGCTGGATCCGGGTCGAGGCCAGGGTCGCCGAAAGATCGACATTGCCGAGGTTGAGTGCCTTCAGGGCACGAGTGCCGCGGCGCGGGCGCGGAGGTACCACGGCTGCGACATCGCCCGCCGTGTCGGGAAGTGCGGTGGCGATCGCGGCGCTCGGTCGGCGGGTGGTCGCTTCGGCCTTGGCGGCGATGTGATCGACGAAGTCGCGGATGTGGACCATGCCGCGCGGATCGTCGAGCGTCTCGCCGTAAACCGGCAGGCGCGAATGGCCGGCGGTGCGGAACAGCTTCAACAGATCGCCGAGACTCGTCTCCATGGAGACGGCGACGATGTCGGCGCGCGGGATCATCACGTCGTCCACGCGCACCTTGTGCAGCCCGAGGACGTTCTTGAGCATGGCCCGTTCGAGGGGGGAGAACAGGTTCTCACCCGAATCGGGTTCGGCCAGCGCATCCTCGATATCGTCGCGCAACGAATCGCGCGGCCGGAGATGGAAGGCGTGCAGCAGACGGTCGTACCAGGGCTCGCGCGCCTGAGCCTCACCGTCACCGCTACTGGGCGCAGCCTGAGCCGCGCCGCGACTTCGATCGTTCGTCATGTCTCTCTGATCTGGAATTGCGGGCGGAATCGCCCCTCACTCGGCATAGGGGTCGGCGATGCCGAGGCCGTGCAAGGCTTCGGTCTCCAAGGCCTCCATGGCGGTCGCGTCCGCGTCGCCGGTCTCGTGGTCCTGGCCGAGAAGATGAAGCGTGCCATGGATCAGAAGATGCGCGAGGTGGTCTTGAAGCGGTTTTCCCTGCTCGGCACTCTCGCGCAGCATCGTGTCATACGCAAGAACGACATCGCCGAGCGGCACCGCGACACCCGCATGGGCGGGTTGCGGCGAAGCGGGAAAAGACAGGACATTGGTGGGCTTGTCTTTGCCACGCCAGGTCCGGTTGAGGTCCTGGACCACCTCATCCGTGGTCAGCAGCACGCTCACCTCGATCGGATGGGCCGGCGTATCGGGCGCGATGGCAAGTCCTGCCTCTACCGCCCGGATGACGAAAGCCTCGAGGTCCGGCACCACGGTTTCCCAACGTGGGTCCTCCACGGCGACGTCGATCTCGGATTCGATCTCAGACCCCGGCATCACGAAAGCGGCCTGCGGCGGGACATGGACGAGCGGTCCGCATCGCCCTCGCCATGGGCAGCCGTCTCGTAGGCGGTGACGATGCGGCGAACGAGGTCATGGCGCACCACGTCCACGTCGCGGAAGGTCACCCGGCCGATCCCCTCGACACCGTCGAGGATGTTCACGGCCTCGACGAGCCCGGATTTCTGGCCGGGCGGGAGATCGACCTGACTCGGGTCTCCGGTGATGATCATGCGCGAGTTCTCGCCGAGACGGGTGAGAAACATCTTCATCTGCATCGAGGTGGTGTTCTGCGCCTCGTCGAGCAGGACCACGGCGTTGGTCAGGGTCCGCCCGCGCATGAACGCCAGCGGCGCGATCTCGATGACGCCGGTCTGCAGGCTGCGGTCCACGTGCCGCGCCTCCATGAAATCGTAGAGTGCGTCGTAGATCGGACGCAGGTAGGGATCGACTTTCTCGCGCATGTCGCCGGGCAGGAAGCCGAGACGCTCGCCGGCCTCGACGGCGGGCCGTGAGAGGATCAGGCGCTCCACATGGCCTTGTTCCAGCAGGGACACCGCGTAGCCCACCGCGAGCCAGGTCTTACCGGTGCCGGCGGGGCCTTCGGCGAAGACGAGCTCATGGTTGCGAAGAAGCTTGATATAGGTGTCCTGGGCCGCGTTCCTGGCCCGCACGGCGCCGCGCTTGCGCGTGGCGATCTGGTCGAAATGCGGGCGATCCGGCTCGGCGCTCACCTCCGCGGAGGGGAAGAGGTTGCCCTGAAGCGTCGTCTCCTGGATCGCGCCGTCGACATCGCCGAGGGTCAGGGCGGTGCCGCTGGCCTTCACACGCGCATAGAGCCGTTCGAACACCTTGCGCGCCTTCTCGGCGGCATCCGGCGGTCCCTTCACCACGAGGTGGTTGCCCAGAGCCGTGGCGGTGACGGCCAGACGCCGTTCGATATGGGCGACGTTCTGGTCGTACTGGCCGAAAACGAGGCTGGCGAGCCGGTTGTCATCGAAGGTCAGGGAGACGTCTACCGTCTCCACGATCTCTCCCACTCGCGCCGCCGGACCACGCCCACGAAGGGGCGCTCCCCGTCCACTCAGACCGTCAGATGCCGGCACGCAGAGGCTCCTTGCTGTGAGTATCGCTGAGCGTCACGAATGGAGTCGGGACGGCATGACGCGGCCATCCCGTCTCCCGGGATGGAGGTGCGGTAGCGTGGCATGAGCCTCGTCAAGCGGCCGCCGCCTCGTCGGTAACGGCTTCGCCGAACAGGCTGTTCGAGCCGGCGCGGATCACGCGCACGGGCACGACCGTGCCGATGGTGGCGGCCGGAGCGTCGAATTGGACGGGCAGGAGATGCGGTGTCTTGCCGGCGACCTGCCCCGGATGACGTCCGGCCTTCTCCACCAGCACCTCGACGACATGGCCCACGGCGGACGCGTTGAAGGCGTGGCGCTGGTCATCGAGCAAGGCCTGGAGTGCTGCGAGGCGCTCGGACTTCACGGCCTCGGGCACGGCGTCCTCGCGCTCGGCGGCCGGCGTACCGGGGCGCGGGCTGTACTTGAACGAATAGGCCGACGCGAAGCCGATCTCGGAAACGAGGCGCATCGTCTCCTCGAACTCCACATCGGTCTCGCCGGGGAACCCGACGATGAAATCGGAGGACAGGGCGATATCCGGCCGCACCCGGCGCACGCGCTCGATGAGCCTGCGATAGGCATCGCCCGTATGCTTGCGGTTCATCGCCTGCAGCACGCGGGTGGAGCCCGACTGAACCGGCAGGTGCAAGTAAGGCATCAGCGCGGCGATTTCCCCATGCGCCCGGATCAGATCGTCAGCCATGTCGTTAGGGTGGCTCGTGGTGTAGCGCAGGCGCAGGAGGCCCGGTATCGCTTCGAGCGCGCGCATCACCGTGGGAAGCGTCACCGATGCGCCATCGGCGCCGACCCCATGATAGGCGTTGACGTTCTGCCCGATCAGCGTGATCTCGCGAGCACCGCCCCGAACGAGTTTCTGCGCCTCATCCAGGATCGCCTCCACCGAGCGCGAGACCTCGGCCCCGCGCGTATAGGGGACGACGCAGAAGGCGCAGAACTTGTCGCAGCCTTCCTGCACGGTCAGGAACGACGAGACCGCAGCCGTCCGCCTGATGGGCAGGTGGTCGAACTTGTCCTCGACGGGAAACTCTGTGTCGACGACGCGCGCCGAGCCGGAACGAGCCAGAAGATCGGGCAGACGATGATAGTTCTGCGGGCCCACGACCACATCGACGGCGGGTGAACGCGCCAGGATCTCCTTGCCTTCAGCCTGTGCGACGCAGCCCGCGACCACGATCCGTGTGTCCAGCCCAGCCTCGGCACGAGCCGATTTCAGAACGCGCAGTCGGCCGAGTTCGGAATAGACCTTGTCGGCGGCCTTCTCGCGAATGTGGCAGGTATTGAGGATGACGACATCTGCCTCCTCGACGCTTTCCGTGGCGGCATAGCCCTGGCTACCGAGCAGGTCGGACATGCGACCCGCATCGTAGGCATTCATCTGACAGCCGTAGGATTTGACGTAGGCTTTCTTCAACGCGACCGTTCCAGCACCGGATAGACCTCGGGCGTCGCTTGGACGCCCCCTGCTGCCGGCGGTGCTAGCACGTTTCACCCGGCCCGTCGCTTCCTTGCGACATTACGAACACGGCCGAAGGGGTTCAGGCGGCGACATTCGAGGAGGGGAGCGTTGCGATGAGGGGCTCCGCGACGGGCAGTGCCACCGCCACGCCCTCCCACCGGCCCGTTACGGATGCCTGCATCGCCCTGCGCACCGAGGCTTCGGCCATGGCGGTGGCGCGCTTGCGGTCGGTGCCGGCCTCGAAGGCGATGGGATCGCCCCAGAAGACATGAACGTCGATCGGCCCCTCCCGAAGGAAGACCGCAAGATGCGGGGCCAGCTCCATGTCACCGTACCAAGCGATGCCCGGCCGCTCGGACCGGATCACGGGCAGGCCGTTGCGGCGCGGATAGGTGAGGGCGAGGGGCTGGAGCCGGACACGGTCGCGGGTGCCGCCCTCGGAATCGATGGCAGCGCGGGCGGCTCCGACGAGGGACGAGCGGAACGGCAGCAGACGTGTCCCGTCACCCGTCGTACCTTCAGCGAAGAGGACGATGAGATCGCCATCGGTCAACCGGCTCGCCACCGTGGCGTTGACGCTGGCTGTCGCGGCACGGCGCGCTCTGTCGATGAAGACGGTGCGCTGGAGCCGGGCCAGGGTTCCCACGACGGGCCACCCGGAAATCTCCGATTTCGCCACGAAGGAGAGCGGCCGCAAGGATCCGAGGACGAGGATATCGAGCCAGGAGATGTGGTTGGACAGAACGAGGGCCGGCTCCCCCAGGGCAGGGGGCGTGCCGCTCTGGGTCACTCTCACGGAGAACAGCGCCAGGAAGATCCGGTGGAAGTAGGTCGGAGCATGGGCAGCGATCCGTCCGCGCCCGAATCTCAGGCTGAGGAGATGCGGACCGACCAGCACCCCGAAGGCCAGGACGCAGACGAGAAGCCGAAGGGCGGTGCCGAGACGCGTCATCGTCCGACGTCGATCAAGAAGCGCGGATCACGACAGGGTCGCCGTCATGGTGAAGGCGGTGGCGCGAGTGCCATCGGCGCGGGTGTAATACCCGGTGCGCTCGCCGACGCGCTGGAAGCCGTGCCTGGCGTAGAGCTTCAGTGCGGCGGCATTGCCCTCGTCCACTTCGAGATGGACATGGCGCACGCCGTTCAGCGCGAGATGCCCGAGATGCTCACGTACGAGCTTGTGGCTCAGGCCACCGCCCCGTGCGGCAGGTGCCAGGACGACGGTGAGGATCTCGGCTTCGTCGGCGACGCGGCGCGAAAGAATGAAGCCCTGGATCGTGCCGGCGCGCCAGAGCGCGTGAGCCTCGGTGGAGCGCTCGCACAGCATCCGCTCGAATTCATGGGCATCCCAGGGCCGCGCGAAGGAGGTGGCGTGCAGGCGGGCAAGGGTGGAGGCGGAGGAAGAATCGCGCAGAGGCGTCACGTAGGGCTCGCCGCCCCAGGCGTCCCACCAGGCGAGCCACCAATCGAGAGCCCAAAGCGGAGAGACGGGACGAATCATCGACGGGCCAGCCTCGCGTGATCCTGGGGAGTGGCGTCCGGTCCACGCAGGTAGAGCGGACGCGCCATGGCTTGGGCAGGGTCGGCCAGCATGCCGAGGGAGGCGATCCAGGCAATCTGCGGCGGGCCAGCATCACTGATAGATGCCGCGACGCCACGGGATCTCAGCAGGTTGCTCAGTGCCGGCGCGCCGGAACCGACCAGGGTGACGGGGCTACGCCCGACGTGATCGGCCGCTTCCTCGATCCGCAGGAGGCTCGGGGGAACGACGATGCCTTCCGCCATGTTCATGGCCTGAAAATACACCGAGCCGTGCCGGGCATCGATCGCCGCGGCGATCAGGCCCTGGCCGTTGGTGGCGAGCAAGGGCGCCAGGAGCGCGGACAATGTCGTGACGCCGACCACCGGAACCTGTGTGGCGAGGCCGACGGCGCGAGCGGCCGACAAGCCGACGCGAAGGCCGGTATAGCTCCCTGGACCGACGGTGACCGCGACCCGGTCGAGACTCTCGAACCCGCCTTCGACACGCGCCATCACGCGTTCCAGCATGGGGAGCAACGCTTCGGCATGGCCACGGGCCAAGGTCATGGATTCTTCGGCGAGGAGATCGTCGGAGAGATCCGTCGCGATGCAGACGGAGCAGGCGTCCAGCGCCGTGTCGATAGCCAGGATACGCAACGTCACTCCAGATCGGGATGCCCGTCGGGCGCACGAGTTTACGATGAAAAAGGCCGCCCCGTCAGTGCGGGACGGCCCTCGGAAGCAACGAAGGACGCAGGGTGTTGCGCGCTTGCGACGGCAATCAGACCGCCTGGACCTCGCGCACTTCGGGAAGGAAGTGCTTGAACAGGTTCTGCACCCCATGCCGGAGCGTGGCGGTGGAGGAAGGGCAGCCGGAACAGGCACCCTTCATTTCGAGATAGACCACGCCCTCCTTGAAGCCACGGAACGTGATGTCGCCGCCATCGCTGGCAACCGCAGGGCGCACGCGGGTCTCGAGCAGGTCCTTGATGGTGACGACGGTGTCGTGATCCGCCGCATCGTAGAATTCTTCGGCATCGTCGCTACCGAGAACGACGCCCTCTGCCAGGACCGGGGCGCCCGACTGGAAATGCTCCATGATCGCGCCGAGGATCGCCGGCTTCACCTGCGGCCAGCCATGCTCGTTCTCGATCTTGGTCACGGAGATGAAGTCGTGGCCGAAATAGACGCCGGCGACACCGGGTACGTCGAAGAGGCGCTGGGCCAGCGGCGAGCGAGCAGCGGCTTCGGCATCCCGAGCCTCGAAGGTCGATTCGGGAAGTACCACGCGCCCCGGCAGAAACTTCAGGGTGGCGGGATTAGGAGTAGCTTCGGTCTGGATGAACATGGCTGTGTCGTATCCTCGTCCGCTGCGCCGGTTCAAGGCCGGCCGGGAAGGGCGCGAGGAACGCCCCGCGCTTACCTATCCATGTGGACCGTATGCGGGATTTTCTCAACCTGCACGCACCGGGCGGTGGACAGGCCCGTTCGTGTTCTTCGACGGGGATGTCGACAAGCGCCGATGCTTCCTGTATGGCCCGCGGCAACTCAAAACAGGATGCCGAAATCCTGACGCACGCATTCCCCTCCTGGGATCGCGGGCGCGCACCGGCAGGAACTTGACCATGAACATCATCCAGCAGCTCGAGCAGGAGCAGATTGCTGCGCTCGGCAAGACCATTCCCGACTTCCAGCCCGGCGACACGGTGACCGTGAACGTGAAGGTGAAGGAAGGCGAGCGTACCCGCGTGCAGGCCTATGAAGGCGTATGCATCGCGCGCTCCGGTGGCGGCCTCAACGAGAGCTTCACCGTCCGCAAGATTTCCTACGGCGAGGGCGTCGAGCGCGTCTTCCCGGTCTACTCGCCGATGATCGATTCGATCGCCGTCGTGCGCCGCGGTAAGGTGCGTCGCGCCAAGCTGTACTACCTGCGCGACCGTCGCGGTAAGTCGGCCCGTATCGTCGAGCGCGCCGACCGCCCGGCCGAGAAGGCTGCCAAGGCCGATGCCTCGAAGGCCAACAAGGACGCCCGCAAGGCCGAGAAGGCCGCGAAGTCCGCTGCCAAGACCGCAGCCGAATAAGCTGTACGGCGCAGCAGCGTCGAATGCGAAAGGCCGGGCATTGCCCGGCCTTTTTCGTTGGCGGATGGAAGCCGCACCGGCATCCATCCCAAAGCAGTCTCGCATCCCGAGACATACTCGACCCACCCCATCCTCGACTGCAACATCTACGAGGACGGATTGGCCGGCACGAGGATCATCTCCATCCGACCACCACGGGGGAAGGGGATCATTTTCATTTCCTGCTTCGGCGCAGGGCTCAATATCCGCGACGGCTCATAGCGCTGGTCGATCGCATGGGTCGCGTCGATATCTTGGTGACGCTGTTGAACGCCGCGCTTCCCCGCCGTCTGGGCAACCGCCGCCGAGGAAGCCGTCGCGAGAATGAGCATGGTGGCAACTGCTACATTTTTATACAGCATGATTTTCCTTAGTGCATGTTTCAGCTACATAAGGGTCAACGGACGGCCAACAATGCCTAATCCTGCGCCAATCAGCCTAGTCCGTGAACAGGGTGCGGCGTCACACGGGCCAAGAGGAAAGGCCTGACATTGTGTTCGAAGGCGCGGATTAACCTCCTGACGCGATCCGAACGTGGTCTCGCCAAGGCAATAAAAAGAAGACCATCAGCAAGATGGCGGCACATAGCAAAATAAATAGAGATTTCACTTCCGAAATAGATCTCGATAAGTATCGATAGATATCTGCATCATCTTACAAAAGCGACCCGGCCGCTCGGGTCCAAGTGATGAGAGGATATCTTCGGAACCATTCCCTCAGGCCGGAGCCCCGGCCGTCATAGCCCGAGGCAGCGACCGGCGCCGCCTCGGAGGATGGGTCAGCTTCATCAGCGTCCCGGAAAGGGCGGATTGGAGGTCGGGGCGGCTGATCGAATGAAGACGTGCCGACCCCTTCACACCACTATCCCCGACGCAGGGCCTCGAGCACCTTTCCACCCGGTCGCCCGGTCTGCGGCATACCGAGCTTGCGCTCGATGGCCTTGATCGCGTCGCGGGTCTTTGCGCCGACTTTACCGTCCGGCTCGCCGACATCGTAGCCCTGGGCCGCCAATCTGGTCTGAAGATCGCGGCGCTCGGCGCGCGACAGGGGCGGATCGTCGGTGGGCCATTCCGCCTGGACACCGGAGCGGCCGCGCAGGCGGTCGGACAGCACCGCGATGGCCAGACCGTAGGATTCGGCGGCGTTATAGGAATAGAGCGCGTCGAAATTCCGGGTCACCAGGAAGGCCGGGCCGTTGATACCGGCCGGGAGCAGGATGCCGGCAGGGCCGTCGCCGGAAAGCGGGCGTCCGTCGATCCGGGTGACACCCATGGAGGCCCAATGCGCCACGGCGTGCTTGTTCTTGCGCCCGGCGGCCCCGGCATTGAAGCCCTTCGGCACACGCACCTCGTAGCCCCAGGGCTGGCCGTTCGACCATTTGGCCACGCGCAGGAAGTTGGCAGTGGAGGCCACCGCGTCGGGCACCGAATCAACGAGATCGCGGCGCCCGTCGCCGTCGCCGTCGACGGCGAGGCGCTGGTAGGTGGTTGGCATGAACTGGGTCTGGCCGAAGGCGCCGGCCCACGAGCCCGTCAAGCGAGACGGGTCGATGTCGCCACGCTCGATGATCTTGAGGGTGGCCATCAACTCACCCTTGAAGAACGCGGCGCGGCGGTGATTCGAGCAGATCAGGGTGGCGAAGGACTGAACCAGCGGCATCTTACCGAGGTTCTTGCCGAAATTCGATTCGACCCCCCAGACGGCGGCGATGGTGTAGCGGTCGACACCATAGCGCGCCTCCGCATTGGCGAGGGCCTGGCCATGCTGCTTCATCGCCGCTTTGCCGTCGTCCACCCGCTCCTCGTCGACGAGGGCGGCCATGTAGTCCCAGATCGGCGTCTTGAATTCGGGCTGCGCCTGGGAGAGCTCGATGACCTTGTCGTCGAAGGCGATGCCGTCGGTCGCCGCGCGGAAGGTCTGGGCCGAGATCCCCTGAGAGGCCGCCTCCGCCTGAAGCGAGGCAAGGCATGAGCGGAAGTCGGCCTTGGCCGGAACGGACGCTGCCGCACTCGCGAGGCAGAGGAGGGCAGTCAGCTTCGCGCGCGACGTCATGGGCGGTCTCCCGGCGGTTTTCGGCGTTTCCCGACCTTTAAGCCGCGCGCATGGTAAACGAACCGTGATGATGTCGGCGCTCAGGCAAATCCGCGCGCGGCGAGCTTCTCCTCGTAGGCGTCGATCTTCGGCGCTCGCATGAGGGTCAGGCCGATCTCGTCGAGCCCGTTGAGCAGGCTTTCTTTGCGCCCGGCATCGATGTCGAAATGCAGCGTGCCGCCATCAGGCCCCTTGATGGTCTGGCTCTCGAGATCGATCGTCAACGTGGCGTTGGAGCCGCGCTCGGCATCGTCGAACAGCTTCTCCAGATCCTCCGGCGAAACGATGATGGCGAGGATGCCGTTCTTGGCGCAGTTGTTGAAGAAGATATCGGCGAAGCTCGTGGAGATGATGCAGCGGATACCGAAATCGGCGAGCGCCCAGGGCGCGTGCTCCCGCGACGAGCCGCAGCCGAAATTGTCGCCGGCCACCAGCACCTTGGCGTTGCGATAAGCCGGCTGGTTGAGGACGAAATCCGGGTTCTCGGAGCCATCGTCGTTGTAGCGCATCTCGGAGAACAGGCCCTTGCCGAGACCGGTCCGCTTGATCGTCTTGAGATACTGCTTCGGGATGATCCGGTCGGTATCGACATTGGTGATGCGCATCGGCGCGGCAACGCCGGTGAGGGTGGTGAACTTTTCCATGATGCTTCGCCGTTCGTGAACCGGCCCGTCGCCCGCGCCTCTCCCGCGCTCGGGAGAAGAAGGGCAATCACCGGATGATCCTGTTTCCTCTCCTTACCAGTCGCCTTGGCATCTCGAAAGCAGGCGGTGCCATCTCGTAGCCGTCACGCAACTTGGCTATGCTTATCGTCGACGGACAACCGGGGCGACGCGATGAACGAGACGAGCAATCAGTTCAAGAAGGCGCCCAAGCGCAAAAAGGAAAAGGCCCGGAGCGTTTCCGTGTCACCGGAAATGCGCCAGGCCTATGCCGACCTCATCAAGGAGCGCGAAGAACGCGAGGCCTATGCCCAGCACCTGCCGGCCGAGGGCGGCGGCAAGCGCTGAGCACCATCCTCGATTTCAGCGCTTCGGGCCGGCCTCGATCACGTCTTCCAGCGTGCGGAGCCCAGCGCGGGGAGCGTTGACGAGACAGGCCATGTTGCCGGGCGGGTGCTGGTTCTTCCACATCTTCGTGTGCGCCTGGGGGATCTTATCCCACGGGAACACCTCGCTCATGCAGGGGTCGATGCGCTGGTCCAGCACGAACTGGTTGGCGGCCGAAGCCTGCTTCAGATGCGCGAAGTGCGAACCCTGAATACGCTTCTGGCGCATCCAGACGTAACGGGCATCGAAGGTGATGTTGAAGCCGGTGGTACCGGCGCAGAACACCACCATGCCGCCACGCTTCACGACGAGCGCGGAGACCGGGAAGGTCGCCTCACCGGGATGCTCGAAGACGATGTCGACATCGTTGCCCTTGCCGGTGATGTCCCAGATCGCCTTGCCGAACTTGCGCGCTTCCTTGGTCCAGGCGTGGAATTCCGGCGAGTTCACCTTGGGCAGCTGGCCCCAGCAATCGAAGTCCTTGCGGTTGATGACGCCCTTGGCGCCGAGGCTCATCACGTAGTCGCGCTTCGACTCGTCCGAGATGACCGCGATGGCGTTCGCACCGGAGGCGGCGCAGAGCTGGACGCCGAACACGCCGAGACCGCCCGAGGCGCCCCAGATCAGCACGTTCTGGCCCGGTTTCACCGTGTGCGGAGCGTGGCCGAACAGCATCCGGTAGGCGGTGGCGAGGGTCAGCGTGTAGCAGGCGCCTTCTTCCCAGGTGAGGTGCTGCGGCCGTTTCATCAGCTGGCGCGACTGGACCCTGCAGAACTGTGCGAACGAGCCGTCCGGCGTCTCGTAGCCCCAGATCCGCTGTGAAGGCGAGAACATCGGGTCACCGCCGTTGCACTCTTCGTCGTCGCCGTCGTCGCGGTTACAATGGACGATGACTTCGTCGCCGACCTTCCAGCGCTTCACCTTGGCGCCCACGGCCCAGACGATGCCCGAGGCATCCGAACCGGCGATGTGGTAGTCGGCCTTGTGCACGTCGAAGGGAGAGATCGGCTCGCCGAGGCCGGCCCAGACACCATTGTAGTTGATGCCGGCCGCCATGACGTAGACCAGGACTTCGTCGTCGCCGATCTCCCAGGTCGGCACCACCTCGACCTGCATCGACTCCTCCGGCGGGCCATGGCGCTCGCGTCGGATCGCCCAGGCATACATCTTCGCCGGAACATGGCCGAGGGGCGGAATTTCACCCAGCTCGTAGAGGTCCTTGCCCTCGGTCGTATTCAAGGCAGCACTCGCCGACATCTTGGCTCTCCCATTATTCTTTCTGTGCGACCCTATATCCACGAACCTGGACTGCTCCAAGGCCCCCTAAAAGGCCAGGATCGGGTGCTGCGTCCTCGAGTGCGTGCGCTGACCCGCCGCCTATTGATGTATTCATAATAAAGTCTTTGATGCAGAACGGCTCGTTTTCGATATTCCGCATCGAGGTCAAGGATTTACAGGAAGCTCACCTCAGTCGCCGGACAAAGCGCTCTTCAATTCGCTTGATCCTGTCGTCTAGAATTTTTCGAAGCATTATGGGCCGTCGACCGCCAAGTTGGACCATCGGCCAGATGACGTATGGCCGAGGCTTGGTTAGGGTGCCGCACAATAAGCGTGAGATCGCGCAGCCTTGGAATCGAGTGGAGTCAGTGGAATGAGCGCGAGTGCGACCGTCGCCGAGGTCAAGCGCGACAAGCCATGGATCATCCGGACGTATGCCGGCCATTCCAACGCCAAGGAATCGAACGAACTCTATCGGGGCAATCTGGCCAAGGGGCAGACCGGACTGTCGGTGGCCTTCGATCTGCCGACGCAGACCGGCTACGATCCCGACCACGAATTGGCACGCGGCGAGGTCGGCAAGGTCGGCGTCTCGATCGCTCATCTCGGCGACATGCGGACTCTGTTCGATCAGATTCCGCTGCAGCAGATGAACACCTCGATGACGATCAACGCCACGGCACCGTGGCTGTTGTCGCTCTACCTCGCGGTCGCCGAGGAGCAGGGCGCGCCGCTCAGCGGCCTCCAAGGTACGACGCAGAACGACATCATCAAGGAATACCTGTCGCGCGGCACCTACGTGTTCCCGCCGGCCCCATCCCTTCGCCTGACCAAGGACGTGATCCTGTTCACGACCAAGGAAGTGCCGAAGTGGAACCCGATGAACGTGTGTTCCTACCACCTGCAGGAGGCCGGGGCGACGCCGGTGCAGGAGCTCTCCTACGCGCTGGCCATCGCCATCGCGGTGCTCGACACGGTACGCGACGACCCCGATTTCGACGAGGCGAGCTTCGCCGACGTGTTCAGCCGCATCTCCTTCTTCGTGAATGCCGGCATGCGGTTCGTCACCGAGATCTGCAAGATGCGGGCGTTCTCGGAGCTTTGGGACGAGATCGCCCAGGAGCGCTACGGCATCACCGATCCGAAGAAGCGCATTTTTCGCTATGGCGTTCAGGTCAACAGCCTCGGACTGACGGAACAGCAACCTGAAAATAACGTCCACCGCATCCTGATCGAGATGCTGGCCGTCACCCTGTCGAAACGCGCCCGCGCCCGTGCCGTGCAGTTGCCGGCCTGGAACGAGGCTCTGGGCCTGCCGCGCCCCTGGGACCAGCAATGGTCCATGCGGATGCAGCAGATCCTCGCCTTCGAGACCGACCTCCTCGAGTACGAGGACATCTTCGACGGTTCGAAGGTCATCGACGCCAAGGTCGAAGCTCTGAAGGAGGAGACCCGCAAGGCCCTCGAAGAGATCGGCGGCATCGGCGGCGCGGTGGCGGCGGTCGAGACCGGGGCACTGAAGCGCGCCCTCGTGGAATCCAACGCCAAGCGCATCTCGGCCATCGAGGCAGGCGATCAGGTCGTCGTCGGCGTCAACAAGTTTCAGGCCGGCGAGCCTTCGCCTCTCACGGCCGGGGAGGGCGCCATCTTTACGGTCTCCGAGACGGTGGAGATGGAAGCAGAGCAGCGCATCCGCGACTGGCGGGCCAAGCGCGACGGCAAGGCCGTGGAGAAGGCCCTCGACGAGCTCGAGGCCGCCGCGCGCTCGGGCGCCAACATCATGCCGGTCTCGATCGCGGCGGCGAAGGCCGGCGTCACAACCGGCGAATGGGGCACGCGCCTGCGCCAGGTCTTCGGTGAATACCGAGCCCCCACCGGCGTCAGCCTCGAGACGATCTCCTCGGGTGCGGCCGAGGACGCCAAGCTCCTCATCGCCGATCTCGGGGAGCGCCTGGGCGAGACGCCCAAGCTCGTCGTCGGCAAGCCCGGTCTCGACGGCCATTCGAATGGCGCCGAGCAGATCGCGCTCCGCGCCCGCGACGTCGGATTCGACGTGACCTATGACGGCATCCGCCAGACCCCGGCCGAGATCGTGGCGAAAGCCAAGGAGACCGGCGCCCACGTGGTCGGACTGTCGATCCTGTCCGGCAGTCACGTACCGCTGGTGCGCGACGTAAAGGCGAAGATGCGGGAGGCGGGCCTCGACCACGTCCCCCTCGTCGTCGGCGGGATCATCTCGCCGGACGACGAACTCGTCCTCAAGAACATGGGCGTCACGGCGGTCTACACGCCGAAGGACTACATCCTCGACACGATCATGATCGGCATCGCCAAGGTGGTGGGCCGCGCCCTCGACAAGCGCGCCGCAGAGAAGGCGGATGCCGCGGCCGGCATCGGCGGATCCTCCGTCAGGGAGGGCGGCGAAAAGGTGTTCTGACGCGTCTACGTACCTTCCTCCCTCTTCGGGGGAAGGTGCCTATGCAACCGGTTCGGAGAGGCTGCCTCTCCGAAAGGTGCACTCTCCCCGCCAGCGGCAAAAACGGGTAGGCACTCCGCACGACCTCGCGACATCAGCGGACCCTCACACGACAATGCCTTTCGCGCCGCTCGTCGCCGTACCGCTGGCCGCCTGCCTCAGCGCGGTCCTGATAGTGCTGCTCAAACCGATCCTTCAACGCTATGCGCTCGCCCGGCCGAACGCGCGGTCGAGCCACAGCGTGCCGACCCCCCAAGGGGCCGGCATCGCGATCGTCCTCGCCATCCTGGCGACCGGTGGGCTCCTGGCATCCCTGATGCAGCCTATGCCGGCGACGATGGAGGCGCTGGTCCTCGCTCATGCGACGCTGCTCCTCGCCATCGTGGGTGCTGTCGACGATATCAGGCCACTGCCGGCCACGTTGAGACTCGGTCTTCAGACTCTTGCGGTGACCGGCCTCGTCCTGTCGGTGGAGGGACGGCTCCTACCCGAGATTCCGCTCATTGCTGAGCGCGCGCTCGCCGTCCTGGCAGGAGTCTGGTTCGTGAACCTGACGAACTTCATGGACGGGCTCGACTGGATGACGGTCTCGGCCATGGTGCCGGTCTCGGCCGCGCTGATGCTCGCCGGACTTGCCGGAGGATTACCGCCGCTGCCGACCCTCGTGGCCGCGTCCCTCCTCGGTGCGCTGATCGGCTTTGCACCCTTCAATCGCCCGGTGGCCCGCCTTTTCCTGGGGGATGTCGGCTCCCTACCGATCGGCCTTCTGGGGGCGTGGCTGCTCTACCGCCTCGGCCTTCAGCACGGTCTGGCGGCAGCCATCCTTCTTCCGCTCTACTACATCGCCGATTCCACGCTGACGCTGCTGCGCCGCGCAGCCAAGGGCGAGCCTGTCTGGAAGGCGCATCGCAGCCACTACTACCAGCGCGCGACGTCGAACGGCTTCACGGTGACGGAGGTGGTCGGGCGGGTCTTCGTCCTCAATACGACGCTGGCGGTCCTGGCGGGCGCCACCTTGCTTTGGCCGTCGCAGCTTGTCACGCTCGCGGCCCTTGCTGCAGGCGCGGCCCTGGTCGCCGCGACGCTGCGTCGGTTCTCGACCTTGCGAGAAGGAATCGCCGCTTGAGCGGAAACGTCATCGCGCTCACCGGTGCCACCGGCTTCATCGGCCGTCACCTCCTGCGCTCGCTCTCGGATCAGGGTTACCGGGTCCGGGTGCTGCTGCGACGCCCAGTCGAGTTGCCGCCCGGCGCCAGCGGCGCCGTGGTGGGCGACCTGAGCCGGCCCATGAACATGGCGGCGGCACTTTCCGGCGTCGACGCCATCGTCCATTCCGCCGGCCTCGCCCATGCCATGTCCGGCACGCCGGAGGACGATTACCGCTCCTCGAACATCGACTCGACGCGACGTCTCGCCGAAGCAGCGGCCAAGGCGCGGGTCGGGCGCTTCGTCTTCCTCTCCTCGATCAGGGCGCAGACCGGCATCAGTGCGGCCGGAACCGTCACCGAAGTCGATCATCCAAATCCCACCGATGCCTATGGCCGCTCGAAACTCGCCGCTGAGGAAGCCTTGGCCGAGATCGGGATCGACTGGGTCGCCCTGCGCCCTGTCCTCGTCTATGGCGCTGGGGTGAAAGGCAACATGGCCGCGCTCCTGCGGCTCGCGCGAACGCCCTATCCCCTCCCACTCGCGAGCCTGACGGGGCGTCGGTCCCTGATCTCGGTGGAGAACCTCTCGGCAGCCATCGTCACGGTGCTTCGTCACGAAGGACCGCTTGGCCGGGCGCTGGTGGCGGCAGAGCCGGACGCCTTGACCTTGCCCGGCATGATCGCGGCCTTACGCGCCGGCCTCGACCGCCGCGCCGGTCTTGTACCCTGTCCGCCGAGCCTGTTCGGCCTCGCCTGCCGGATGACGGGTCGGCGGGAGATCTTCGAGCGCCTTTCGGGCGACCTCGTGGTGCACTCCAAGGGGCTGTCTGCGTTGGGTTGGTCCCCGCAATTGACCTCATCCCAGGGGCTTACAGCCCTGGCCCGCACGGAGTGTGCAGCCTAGGCGGGGATGGTCATTGGCGCAGGTTGTGACACGGGAACCGCTTTCGGCCGGTTGCGGTAATCCGGAATAGCGGTTTCGAACACCAGATCGGCGGCGGCCCTGTCATGTGTGGCGACCGCCTGTTTCAGCGCGGCGATCCAACCCTCCAGCACGGTACGGTCGGCGAAGACGGGCTTGGCCGCCATGACACCGTCGATCCCGTCGAGGGCGACACGCGGCTCCTCGCGGGCGAACAGGATCTCGTTCAAACGCTCCCCCGGCCGCGAGCCGGTGAAGACCACCTCAATGTCTTCGCCGGGCTCGAAACCAGCGAGCCGGATCATCCGCTCGGCGAGATCGAGAATGCGCACGGGCTGACCCATCTTCAAAACGTAGACTGCAGCCCGCTGGTCGGATTCGGGGGCGGTCAGAGACAGGCAGCGTCCCTCGCGGTCGCCATGCGAGGCTGCGGTGAGAACGAGGTCGGCGGCCTCGCGCACGGTCATGAAGTAGCGCACCATTTCCGAATCGGTGACCGTGACCGGGCCGCCTCGGGCGATCTGCGCCTTGAACACTGGCACCACCGAACCGACCGAGCCGAGCACGTTGCCGAACCGCACCGCGATCAGACGAGTCGGCTTGTCCTGCGACGCGGTCGCTTGCTCGGCATCGAGCGCCTGGGCCACCATCTCGGCGAAGCGCTTGGTGACGCCGAGTTGGGAGACGGGCTCGATCGCCTTGTCGGTGGAAATCATCACCATGGCGCGCGCACGAGCCGCTACCGTCGCATCCGCGACGTTGATGGAACCAAGGACGTTGGTCTTGATGCCCTCCGACCAGTCCCGCTCCAGATACGGCACCTGCTTCAGGGCTGCGGCGTGGAACACGTAATCCGGCCGGAAACCGGCGAAGACCGCGTGCAGACGTTCACGGTCGCGAATATCGCAGAGTGCACCGGTGACATCGGCCGCTGCGATGGCGGGCTGGCTCAGGATGCCATGCAGGGCAGGCTCTGAATTCTCCACGACAAGGACGGATGCTGCGCCGAACGCCACGGCCCGGGCGACGATCTCGGAGCCGATGGAACCTCCGCCACCCGTGACGATGACGCGCGTCCCATTGAGGAAACGCTCGAGGCGCGGCCGGTCGATGGAGACGGTGGGTCGTAAGAGGAGATCCTCGATCTCCAGGGGCGCCAGTTCGGCATCGCGCATGCCCTCGCCGAGACTGGTGACCCGCGACAGCGGAAGGCCGAGTCGACGGGCGCGGGCGATCAGGTCGTCGGGCTCCGCCTCCGGTGTCAGGGCATTTGGAACGGCGACGAGGCGGCGTACCGGGGTACCCTCACTGGCTAGGTTAGCGACGACTCGCTCAAGGTCGGAGAAGGCCCCCAGGATGGGGACGCCGCGCATGATCTGGCCGGTCTCGTTTGCGCGTGGCGCAAGGATGCCCTTGGGGGACAGGCGCCGCACCGAGCCCGCTTCGATGGCGCGAAGCAGAAGTTCGATATCCCTGCCACGCCCGAGCAGCAGCGTCGGGGTCGTGGCGCTACGAGCTTGGCTCTGCCGCGAACGCGTGTATTTCAGATAGCGGAAGGCGAGCCGGGTGCCCCCCAACAGGAAGATCTGCAGCACCCAGTACAGGGCAATGGCGATCTTTCCGAAAAAGTAGAATCCATACATGTCCGCCGAAACGAGCACGTAGTCGACGACGAGGAGCGTGAGGGCGAGGACGCTCGCCGCCTTGACGATTCCGGCGAGGTCGGGGAGCGAGGCGAAGCGCCACTTTGTCCGGTAGAGCTTGAATCGACCGTAGACCAGCGCGGCGAAAGCCACGAACGGCGGCAGCAGAAGTGGAAGCGCGTCGAGGCGTTCGGCGAGCAACTCACCGTTGAAGCGGAAAACAAAGGTGAGTGTCACGGCTAGGACGGTCGCCACGCAATCGTGGACCACCATCACCGCTGTCTTGTAGATGCGCTGCTGCATGGGCTCCGGGCCGGGCGCGGTATCGGCGACGGAACGCCCCTCTGTCAACGCACCCCACGAACCACGGGGCTACACATCAGTTCAGATTGCGCACGGCACGCAGGACGGCATCGTCGGTTTCGTCGAGATCCGGTGCGTCGATGTGGCGGTACCAGGCTTGGATCAGGCCATACACGCCAAAGGCGAGATGCCCGGCGGCGACGATGCCAAGAAGGACGGAACCGTAGGGCTGAGCTCGCAAGGCGGAGAAAGCGCCTGCCAAACCCTTCACCTCCGAGGAGGCTTGGTACCATGCGGCGACCAGCACGAAGCCGCCGATGATCACGAACGCGACCCCGCGCGCAGCGTATCCGAACTGACCCAACGGCTTGACCCATCGGCAATGGGCCTCGTCGAGAGAAAGCCGGTCGGTGACATCGCCCTTCCCGGCCTTCACTAGGAAGGCGATTCCTCCGCCGATGATGCCCAGGCCGATGAGGCCGACCAGCCATGGGCCGAATGGCTTGGCCAGCAGCCACGCGGTCCAATCCTGCAATCCCCCGCCGCCGCTGGCGCGTCTGCCGAGGCCGAGGGCGAGACTGGCCGCCGTGATGCCGAGGCCGACAGCCACGATGCCGCTGCCGAAATGCGCCAGCCGAACGACGAGCCCCTTCGCCGAGGTGCCGTGGCGGTCGGCGTCGGTGACGGATTCGACGAACCTCCAGGCGGCGAAACAAAACAGTCCCAGCGCTATGAGCCCGACGAGGATGGCCCCGAACGGTCCGAGGAAGACCCACCGGATCGCACTCTCGCTATCGCCCGCCCGACCGCCCTGGCCCAGAGCGGCGAGCAGCGCCAGCCCGCCGACGATGCAATAGACGATGCCTCTAGCACCGAACCCCATGCGGGCGAGACGCTCGATCGTATTGCGGCCCATTCGCTTCACGAGGAGACTTTCACGATGACCTGTGGCGGAGACGAGCGGACGGACCGCGTTCCCTCCAACGCCGTTCGGGCTCGGACCGCTCCGGCATGGCCGTCATTTCTTTGCCGGCGCGAGACCGGAGCCTCCTAGTCGCCGGCGCGTGTCGCCTTGCCGGCGAGCGCGACGTAGAAGCCAAGGCCATCGCCGGCCGGAAGCGTCTGAAGTCGATCGACGATGCCCTTGCGCTTCGCGTCCAGCAACAGCCTGCCGACGGGCTGGAACAGGGTCTCTCCGCCGCCTTCCGGCGGCGGATCGAAGCGGATCGCCACAGTTTTGCCTTTGCCGAAGCGGCTGCGCTCCAGCATGTCGTTCAAGGATGCTTCGGCCGTCGGACGGTTCGTCCCACGCAGGTCGAGAACGGATTCCGCATCGGTGACTCCTAGAGAACCGCGCAGCTTGTCGGCGTAGAAATCTTCAAAGTGGGGCAAGGGCGGGACCTGACGCGGCGAGGGCGATGGGAGGCTCAGAGGGGCAGTCCGGTATAGAGGGCGCCGACCGGCACGGCGCCACCGAGTTCGGGAAGGTCGAGGCTGTCGTCACGGTACCGGGCGTCGACCGTCCAGCTCCCCGCCTCGGTCCGGCGCCAGGCCTCGACCCTGACCTCGTCCTGCGAAACGATGAGGAAGGTCCGCAGGCTCGGCACAGAGCGGTAGAAATCGGTCTTGCGGCCACGATCAAGACCCATCGTGCTCGGGGACAGGACCTCGGCCAGCAGCAAAGGGGCGCTGGTATATCCATCCTGACCCAGTGGGCCGAATGTCACGACGATGTCGGCGATCGGCGCGAAATCGTCCATCGCCGCGCTGAGCACGCCGAGGCCGGGAAGCGCGTTGCAGCCCCGGCGTTCCGCGAGCTCGTCGAGGCGTCTGCCGAGATTCATCACAATGCGCTGGTGGCGCCCGGTGGGCGGCGACATCAGCAGGGCTATGCCGTCGATCAGTTCCCAGCGTTCCTCGTCGGGCCGGGGCTCGGCCCAGAGGCGGAACTCGGCGACGGTCATGCGGGTATCGCGGCGCGCGGCGACGGCCATGGCGGGGGCTCCCGATCGGATACGGGATGGTAGCATCCCGCCGAAACCCTGCAACATCCGTGCAGAGGAAGCCGCTATGCAGTCGTGCTCGGGCGGGATCCCGGGCTCCACAACGCGGCCTGGGAAAAGACGTGGCGTTGGTCCTCGCCCATCATGGTCTGGCCCTTGGCGCCAAGCAGAGGGCACGGAGCGCGGGGAGGACGATCCCGCGCTCCGTTCGTCTATTCAGCTCTGAACGAGGACGTTCCGGAACTGCCAGGGGTCGCTCTCGTCGATGTTCTCGGGGAACAGGCCGGGGCGCCCGCTCAGCGGGGTCCAGTCGGTGTACACGCCGACGACGGGACCGAGATACGGCATCTGGACTTCGAGGCAGCGACGGAAATCCATCTCGTCGGCCTCGACGATGCCGGCTTCGGGGTTCTCAAGCGCCCAGACCATGCCGGCGAGGACCGCCGATGTAACCTGAAGGCCGGTGGCGTTCTGATAGGGGGCGATGCGACGGGTCTCCTCGATGGAGAGCTGGGAGCCGAACCAATAGGCGTTCTTCTCGTGGCCGTAGAGGAGCACGCCGAGTTCGTCGATTCCATCGACGATCTCGTTCTCGTCGAGGATGTGGTGCTTCTCCTGCACTTCGGCAGCCTTGCCGAACATCTCGTGGAGCGAGAGCACCGCGTCGTTGCAGGGGTGGTAGGCGTAGTGACAGGTCGGGCGGTAGGCAGCGCGCTCGCCCTCCAGCACGGTGTAATAGTCGGAGATCGAAACCGCCTCGTTATGCGTCACGAGGAAGCCGAACTGGCTCTGGGCCGTCGGCGTCCACGACCGCACGCGGGTGTCGGCACCGGGCTGGAGAAGGTAGATCGCGCAGCGCGAGCCTTTCTCCTGATCACGGGCATTGTCCGGGCGCCAGGTCTCGTGGGTTCCCCAGCCGAGTTCGGCCGGCTGGTTGCCCTCGGAAACGAAGCCTTCCACCGACCAGGTGTTGACGAAGACGCCCATGGGCTTCGGGCCCTTGGCGCGCTGGGTGTCGCGCTCGGCGATATGAATGCCCTTGACGCCGACCTCGCGCATGAGGGCGGCCCACTCGTTGCGGGTCTTCGGCTCGGGCGTGGTCAGGCCGAGATCGGAAGCGACGTTGAGGAGCCCCTGCTTCACGAACCAGGAAACCATGCCTGGATTGGCGCCACAGCACGAGACGGCGGTGGTGCCACCGGGGTTCGCGGCGCGCGCGTCGAGGATGTCCTGGCGCAGGGCGTAGTTGGTGCGGTCGCCCTGGCCCTTGGACTTGTCGAAATAGAAGCCGGGCCAGGGCTCGGCAACGGTGTCGATGTAGAAGGCACCGAGTTCACGGCACAATTCCATAATGGCGCGGGAATAGGTGTCCACGGACACGTTCACGCAGAAGCCCTGGCCGCCGCCCTCGGTGAGGAGGGGCGTGAGGATCTCGCGGTAATTGTCCTTGGTCAGCGCCACCTGCTCGAAGCGGAGGCCATGCTGATCGGCCAGGGCCTTATGCGCATCGGAGGGCTCGACGACGGTGAAGCGCGCCTTGTCGTACTCGAAATGACGCTCGATGAGCGGAAGGGTCCCGCGGCCGATCGAGCCGAAGCCGATCATCACGATGGGACCGCTGATGCGGCCGTGGACGGGCCAGGAGGTGGCGGCTTCGGTCATGCGGGCAATCCTTCTTCTCGGCCCCGCTCGAACTCACGAGCGAGGCACGTCCTTAGTCGGCGGAAATGACGGTCAGGCGACGGGCTAGTGGCCGGTTGAGGGCGTGTGGTCAACCACATCGCCGGCTTCAGCTTCGTGGACCACGAGTGGTCCACGAGGGAAGATCATTAACATGAAGTTACCTCGACGCATGATTCAGACGCGGGTCGCCTTCCCGTTGGGCACCGTTGCGAATGATCCGCGACACGCCGATATTGCAATGCAACAAACACGACATCGACACACCTACGGGACGGGAAACGCCAGAACGCCACATCACGGAGTTCCGATGTTATCCTTGTTTATCGCCAATACCCCCGCGCCGGCCGAAGAGCCGATCGATCGCGATCCTGGCGTCATCACCCTCGCGGCGGCTCTGATCCGTGCCGTTCGCCGCCAGCACGATGCAGCCTTCCGCCGCCGCTGCGAGCAGGCGACTACCACGACTGCCGTCTAGCGCTCACGCCGCCTGTCGTCGTGAATCCAATCCTTCCGGACAGGCAGCCTCATCCAGGATGCCTGAAGCGGAGAGGATACCGGTCGCGCCGTCGAGCGCGCCCCTGCGCAGGTTGACACCGAGCAACCGCGTCCTTTCGAACGGGCCCGGCATCGACAGCCCACTCATGAGATCACCGGAAAAACCGAAGCGGGCGTAATACGGCGCATCGCCGACGAGGACGATGGCGCCGTGACCGAGGGCGCGTGCCCTACCGATCGAGGCCCACATCAAGGTGCTACCGAGGCCATGGCCCTGAAGCGAGGGATCGACCGCGAGCGGCCCCAGAAGCAAGGCAGGCCGTCCACGTCCCGCTTCCACATGCCAGAGACGGACGGTGCCGACGATCCGGCCATTCAGTTCCGCGGTCAGTGACAATCCGTGAGCGGGAAGGCGCCCCTCGCGCAGCCGCTCGGACGTCTTGAGGAATCGCGCCGGGCCGAAGCAAGTATCGAGCAATTGCTCCCGAGCCGAAACATCGGTCGGCCGTTCGTCACGAATCTCGATCAAGGCCGTGCCCTTTCCCAGTCCTGGCTGGTCAACCCATCTGACGTGACGGCGCGGATCCCGCACCAGTCACATGCGATGGAACCGTCCTCGCCCGCTGCCGGGCGGCGCTTAAGCCGCCCGAGCCCCGATTATATGGCGGTCAGATGACGTATTGCTGAAGGGGGGGGAAGCCGTTGAACGCCACCGCCGCGTAGGTGGTGGTGTAGGCTCCGGCACCTTCGATCAGCACCTTGTCGCCGATGGAAAGCGAGACGGGGAGCGGGTAGGGCACCTTCTCGTAGAGGACATCGGCTGAATCACAGGTCGGTCCCGCGAGCACGCAGGGGGCCATGCGGTCCTCGTCATGCTCCGTCCGGATCGCGTAACGGATCGACTCGTCCATGGTTTCGGCCAGGCCGCCGAACTTTCCGATATCGAGATAGACCCAGCGGATCTCGTCCTCGGCATCGGACTTTTTCGAGACCAGGATCACCTCGGCTTCGATCATGCCGGCATTGCCGACCATGCCGCGACCGGGCTCGATGATCGTCTCCGGCAGCTGGTTGCCGAAATGCTTGGTAAGGGCGCGGAAGATCGCATCGCCGTAGGATTCCACGCCGGGCACCGCCTTCAAGTACTTGGTGGGGAAGCCGCCGCCGAGATTGACCATGGACAGGGTGATGCCCCGGTCGGCGCATTCACGGAAGATCGCGGAGGCCGAAGCGAGCGCCCCGTCCCAGGCTTCGGTGTTGCCCTGCTGCGAACCCACATGGAACGACACGCCGTAAGCATGCAGACCCTGGCGGCAGGCATGCTCCAGAACATCGACGGCCATCCCCGGCACGCAGCCGAACTTGCGTGACAGGGGCCATTCGGCGCCGGCCCCGTCGCAGAGGATACGGCAGAACACCTGCACCGAGCCGAGTTCGACCTCGGCGGCCTCGGCAGCACGGGCGATCTTCTCGACCTCGACCTGACAATCGACGGCGAACAGGCGAACGCCGAGCTTGAGCGCACGGGTGATGCAGCGCTCTTTCTTGATGGTGTTGCCGAATGAGATCCGGTCGGCGGTGGCGCCGGAGGCAAGCGCCATCTCCACCTCGACCACGGAGGCCGTGTCGAAGCAGGAGCCCATCTCGGCAAGCAGACGCAAGACTTCCGGCGCCGGATTCGCCTTTACGGCATAGAAGACGCGGGTATCGGGCAATGCACGGGCGAAGGCGGTGAAGTTGTCGCGCACGACATCGAGGTCGAGCACCATCACCGGGCCTTCGTCCTGGCCCATGTCGCGGCGAGCGCGCAGAAAATCGCGGATACGATCGGTCATGGTCGTTCCAACCCACAGGTTCGCTAGCGCCCGTTCGTGGGGCGCGCTATCGAAATCGGGACGGCCATGAGCCGTCCGGCGTCTGGGGGCGACGCGACGCGATCCGCGACGTGCTTTGGAGACACGTCGTCGACCGCGGGCGCATCAGCACCCGGAAGCTGCCGTGGATTGGAAGGGAGATCCCCACCGCACGCCGGGCAAAGAGAAACAAGCCTCTTCGGTGCCGGCCTTTGGAGGGCCGACGAGACCAAAAAAGCCCGTTCGTCGTTGCTTTAAGCTGCGTCCCCCGTGGAGAGCGGGGTTCGCCGGTTTCGCCTCCGGCTGCCGGTTGTTGTCGGGGTCCGGTGTTGCCACCTGGATGCCGGCCGGAGGGAATCCACCCTGTCGACCATCGATCCTTTAAGACCCCTGGCGGCTGTCCGGCAGTTGGCCGGATGCCCACCAACCGACACGCGGCCACAGGCACGTGCGAAATTGGGCAAGGCGCATATACGTTCGATGCGTCTCGGCGACAAGGAAAAACCGGTTTTCTCTCACCCGAAACCCGACCTTACCGCCTCAATGTGACCCAAAAAGCGCACCCGGGTCGGTAGGCCCTTTCCAAGGCGTCACGAACGGGTCATTGAGCAGGCGGTTTTCATGCTGATCGAACCAGTCCGATCCACCGCCTCATCCCGAGGTGCCAGAGCGTAGCGGAGGCCTCGAGGCAGGGCTCCATCACGCATTGCGACCTCTGGGAGGCTCCCACGAGGCCCGCTCAGATGGGTACCTCGGGGTGAGGTGGGCTGGATGGGACCGTGCGGGGAAGCCCGATCGTCCCTCACCACCGACCAGAGCCGCAGGACCATGACCGAGCCCACCCGCCGCGCGCTTCTCACCGGTATCGCCGCCCTGTCCGTCGCCGGCACAGGGTCAACGGCGCAGGAGGGGCGTGCACCCAAACCCTTCGATTTCGAGCAGGTGGAGCGTCGCGCCGAGGAGCTCGCCAAGGTCGCCTACGATGCGCGGGTACCGCCCCTTCCGGCTCCCATCGCAAAGCTCGATTACGACGCCTGGCGTGACATCCGTTTCAAGCCCGACAAGGCCTTTCTCGGTGGAGAGAACAGTCCGTTCCGGCTGCAGCTCTTCCATGTCGGCTTCCTCTATAACCGGCCCGTCACGGTGAACCTCGTGCGTCGCGGCATCTCGACTCCGATCGCCTATCAGTCGAGCCTGTTCGACATGGGACGGACGAAGCTCGACAAGCCGCTGCCGGTCGATCTCGGCTTCGCTGGTCTCCGCTTCCACAGCTACCTCAACAAGCCGAACCTGCTCGACGAACTCATCGTGTTTCTCGGCGCCAGCTATTACCGCTTCCTTGGACGCGATCAGCTGTATGGCCTATCCGCCCGTGGGCTCGCCCTCAACGTCGAGGGGGAGGGCGCTCCGGAGGAATTCCCGGTCTTCCGCGAATTCTGGGTGACGATGCCTGAGACCAACGCCGATTCGCTGCTGATTCATGCCCTTCTCGATAGCCCCTCGGTGACGGGTGCCTTCGCCTTCACGGTGAAGCCGGGCGACGAGACCAGCGTCGCCGTTCGCTCAACGCTTTTCCCGCGGGTCGCGCTCCCATCGGTGGGCGTCGCGCCGCTCACCTCGATGTTCTTCATCGGCGAGAACGACCGGCACCATTCCGACGATTACCGGCCCGAACTCCACGATTCCGATGGTCTTCAGATCGCGGCCGGATCGGGCGAATGGATCTGGCGCCCCCTGGACAATCCGAAGGTGCGACGCATCTCGTCCTTCGTCGATCGCGATCCGAAGGGGTTCGGACTGATGCAGCGGGACCGCGCCTTCGAATCCTACCAAGACCTCGAAGCCTCCTATGGGCGGAGGCCGAGCTACTTCGTCGAACCCGAGGGTGACTGGGGCGAGGGCGCCGTGACCTTGATGGAACTGCCGACCGATACCGAGGTCAACGATAACATCGTCGCCTATTGGCGTCCGAAGCAGCCTTATCCGGCCGGCGAACCGGTCCGCATGTCGTACCGCGTGCGCGCCAGGAGTTCGAACACCAGACTGCATCCGGGCGGATATGTGGCCAATACCTTCCTGGCCGCCACAAGCGCCAGCGGTGCCGCCAAGGGGGAAGAGGCGAAAGGGACGCTGAGCCGCCGCTTCCTCATCGATTTCGCCGGCGGCGAGCTGCCCTATTATCTCTCGGACCCGAGTAAGGTGGAGGTGGTAGCCGGAGCTTCACAGGGACGGATCACCGCCACTTCGCTCACTCCGAACCCGCATATCGGAGGATTGCGGGCAGCAATCGACATCACCCTCGACGCGGCGGACCAATCTACCGATCTCCGCGCCTTCCTGCGCGCTAGCGGTCGAGCGTTATCGGAAACCTGGGTCTATCCCTGGACCACAGCGTGAGCGCCCAAGCCCACAAACGGCAGACGGTCGCTCCGGTCACCATCCGTCCGGCGACATTGGGCGACCTCGACGCCCTGGTCGCCCTGGAACACGCGGCGTTTTCGGGAGACCGGGCGGAACGGCGGGCGATCCGCCATGCCATCGGCTCTCCGTCGATGTCGTTGCTGGTCGCTCTGGATGCCGAAGACCGCTCGATCCTGGTGGCGGCGGCCACGCTGGAGCGCCGCAAGGGAAGCCGCAGTTGCAGGCTTTCCTCCATCGCGGTGTCTCCCGGACGCGCGGGTCAGGGTCTTGGCGGCATCATGCTCGATGCCGCGGAAGACGACGCACGAGCGCATGGATGCACGAAGCTGCGACTCGAAGTGAGAGCCGATAACGGTGCCGGCATCCGACTCTACGAGCGCCACGGCTACGTGCGCTTCGCTGTCCTCGAAGAGTACTACGAGGACAGCATGGAAGCCTGGCGCTACGAGAAGCCTCTGTAGGCCGTCGCCTCTCCCCGGTATCGGGGAGGGAGCGGGAAGGGCTTAGTCGCAGTTCTCGCGGGTGACGGTCTTGCGGTCACCGACTTCGTTCTCGCGGGTGACCGACTTCACGCGGCAGCCGTCACGGGTCTCGCGCGTCTCCACGGTACGGGACTCAGATTCCGGCCGCTCGACGATGACGCGCTCGGGCGACTCGCGCTCGATGATCGTGGTCTGGGCCTGAACCGCCGAAACCCCGAAGAGCGTCAGCAGGGCAGCAGTGGCAAGCATGGAATGACGCATGGCAATCTCCTTCGAAACCATGCGCCCAACGGCGATGCGAGCTAGACCGTTCCCATTTCGCACCCCGACCTGCCAAATTCTCCTGTTGCAGGTAGGGTCGCGCACTATCCTTCTATCTTCGAGAAGTCTGCGACCTCCCGGGTCGCCGCCCGCAAGGCGTTGAGCAAGGCGAGGCGATTCTCACGCAGGGCCGGATCGTCGGCATTGACGATGACCTTCTCGAAGAAAGCATCAACGGGCGCGCGCAGGATCGACAAAGCGCGCATGGCCCCGGAGAAATCCTCGGCCGCCACGGCCGCCGACGCGGCTTCCCGGGCGGTCACCAGCGCCTCGGACAGAGCCTGCTCCTCCGGCTCGCCGGAGGCGGCGATGGCGACGCGGTCGGGCTCGGCCTCGTAGCTGCGCCCGTCCTTCTTCTCCTCGATCCGCAGGATGTTGGCCGCGCGCTTGTAGCCGGCGAGCAGGTTCCTACCGTCATCGGTCTCGAGGAACTTGCCCAGCGCCTCGACCCGACGCACGACCATCAGGAGGTCGTCCTGGCCGGGCAGGGCGAAGACGGCGTCGATCAGATCGTGGCGGGCGCCTTGGTCGCGAAGATAGACCTTCAGGCGGTCGGCGAAGAAGTTGAGGAGATCGCCAGGCATGGGGTTGTCGAGGCTGCCATGGTTCTCAAGCGCGGCCATATCGTGCTCGTCATTCCCGGAAAGGGATATGACGACGACGTGACGGTTCTTCTGAACATAAAAGGCGTCCTCCAGCACATCCTCTCGGAGGTTCAGACGTAATCCATTCTCAAGAATCAGCCGGACCACGCCAAGGGCTGCCCTACGAAGCGCGTAGGGATCCTTGCTGCCGGTGGGCCTTTCATCGATGGACCAGAAACCCGCAAGGGTGTCGAACTTATCGGCCAGGGCCACGGCGATCGAAACAGGATCGGTCGGTACTCGGTCGGATGGACCGACGGGCTTGTAATGCTCTTCCACCGCCGCGCAGACACTCGGATGTTCGCCTTGAAGCGCCGCATACTTGCGGCCCATGAGGCCCTGAAGCTCGGGAAACTCTCCAACCATCTCGGTCACGAGATCGGCCTTCGCAAGTTGAGCGCCGCGACTGGCGAGTTGTACATCCGCGCCGATATTGGGTGCTATCTCGCGCGCCAGCGACGCGATGCGCTTCACCCGCTCGCCCTGGGTTCCGAGCTTTTCATGGAAGACGATGCTGTCGAGCTTCGGCAGACGGTCTTCCAGACTGATCGCCTTGTCGGTCTCCCAGAAGAACTTCGCGTCCGAGAGGCGGGCACGCACCACGCGCTCGTTGCCGCCGGTGATCGCGAGGCCGCCATCGCTGGCGATCAGGTTCGAGACCAGGATGAAGGCGGGAGCCAGCGTGTCGGTGCCCGTTTCACGCAGCACGAAGCACTTCTGGTTGGCGCGGATGGTGGCACGGATCGCCTCGGCCGGGATGTCGAGGAAGCTCGGATCGAAGGTGCCGAGCAGCACGACGGGCCATTCGACCAAGCCGGCGACCTCGTCGAGCAGGCCCTCGTCTTCCACGAGTTCGAGACCGCGCGCGAAGGCCAGGTCACGCGCATCGTGCAGGATGATGTCCTTGCGCCGATCCGGGTCGAGCACGACCTTGGCGCGCTCCAGCGCCTGGATGTAATCGTCGAACCGCCGCACCTCGATGGCCTCGGGCGCGAGGAACCGGTGTCCGTAGGTGGTGGTGCCGGCGGTGATTCCGTCCACCGAGAACGGTACGGTCTCGGGCGTCTCGGTCTCGGGGCCGAAGGTCGCCACGATGGATTGCAGCGGCCGCACCCAGCGCAGGCTCCCCGGCTGGGAAGACGCTGCGCCCCAGCGCATGGATTTCGGCCAGGGGAAGCTCTTGATGATGGCGGGCAGGATCTCGGCCAGCACGTCGAGCGTCTCGCGGCCGGCCCGCTCGATCACGGCGACATAGAACTCGCCCTTTTTCGGATCGGTGACGATGGTCGCCTGATCGAGACTCGCGAGACCGGCGCTCTTGAGAAATCCCTGAATTGCTCCGTCCGGCGCGCCGACGCGGGGCCCTTTGCGTTCCTCGCGGACGTCCTTCCCGCGTGGCGGGAGGCCTGCCACATGCAACGCCAGTCGGCGCGGGGTCGAGAAGGCCTTCGCTCCCTCGTAGAGGAAGCCGCGCTCCACCAATGCGTCGGTGACGAGCTTCTTCAGATCCTCCGCGGCACGCCGCTGCATGCGGGCAGGAATCTCTTCGGAGCGCAGTTCGAGGAGAAGATCAGGCATGGGGAGCGGGCATCCGAGATGTTGTTCCAGGATGTCGTCGGCGCCAAGGGCGCGCCCGACGATCATCGTGCGAAGGTAAGAGAATGACCGGGCATGTCACGAAGACGATGCCGGGCGCCTGAAGTCGTGCAAGGGCAGCAGTGCCGCCACTCAACCCGCTCCGCCGCCCGCCGTCTTCAGCCAGGCGGCCCCGCAGGCCTTGGCCAGTTCGCGCACGCGCAGGATGTAGCTCTGGCGCTCGGTCACCGAGATGACGCCGCGAGCGTCGAGCAGATTGAAGACGTGGCTCGCTTTGATGCACTGGTCGTAGGCAGGCTGGACCATCCGGTGGGTTCCCGAATCTTCCGCCGGCGCGCCCGCATCCAGATAGGTGCGGCAGGCCTTCTCCGCGTCGGTGAACTGGCGGAACAACATCGCGGTATCCGCCGCCTCGAAATTGTGGCGCGAGTATTCCTGCTCGGCCTGGAGGAAGACATCACCGTAGGTGACCTTCTCGTCGCCCGTACCGCCATTGAAATTGAGGTCGTAGACGTTCTCGACGCCCTGCACATACATGGCCAGCCGCTCGAGCCCGTAGGTCAGTTCGCCCGCCACCGGTGCGCATTCCACACCGGCGACCTGCTGGAAATAGGTGAACTGGCTCACCTCCATGCCGTCGCACCAGCACTCCCAGCCGAGGCCCCAGGCGCCCAATGTCGGGCTCTCCCAATCGTCCTCGACGAAGCGGATGTCGTGCAGCTTCAGGTCGACACCAATGGCGTCGAGGGAGGCGAGGTAGAGCTCCTGCAGGTTCGGCGGGTTGGGCTTCAGGATGACCTGGAACTGGTAATAATGCTGCAGCCGGTTGGGGTTCTCGCCGTAGCGCCCGTCCTTCGGCCGGCGGGACGGCTGGACATAGGCCGCCTTCCAGGGCTTCGGCCCGAGGGCGCGCAGGGTCGTCGCGGGATGAAACGTGCCGGCGCCCACCTCCATGTCGTAAGGCTGGAGGATCACGCAGCCCTGCGCCGCCCAGAAATTCTGCAGGGTGAGAATCAAGCCTTGGAAGGAGGTCTTGGGGGCGAGATCGACAGCGCTCGGCAGGGCTTGTGCGCTCGACATGGCTAGCTTCCGGTAAGCGGGAAAGCGGCCAGCGTTTAAGAGGCGTGCCCGCGCTGTCAAGCCGAAGCCCCGCACCCACGCGGGTGCGCGGCGGCACACATTTCCGCCACGATTGCCATTACGTCCGGAACTGTCTCGCTTGATCTAAGTTCTTAGCACAAATCAAGGGATCAGCCCGGTCGCAACCGACCGGCGAACATTGCGGAAACCGGACCATGCGCAAGTCGTTCACTGTCTTCGCGGCTCTCATTGCAGCTTCCCTGACCGCAACGCCCTTCGTCATGGGGGCATCGAATGCGCTGGCCACCACGGACAAGACCGATCTCGTCGCCATGCCCGCTATGGTGACGCCGATCGAAGTCGCTAGCGTGCCGGCTCCTGCTTTGCCCGAGACCTGCACCCGCAAAGTGCGCGTGGTGTATTCCGGCTACGGCGCTCCGTCCTCGGCCTGCACCATCGCGACTCGCTGAGACCTCACAACCCGTAGCGAGCCCAGGCCGCCCGCTCTTCGACCGCCGCGAGGGCGTCGGCGGCAAGGCCGTCGACGATTGTGGAGCCCGGAACGGCCCGGCGCAGGAGCCTGCTCACGAACGAACCCTGCTTCTCGGCCACGACTTTCAGTACCACTTCTTCTCCAAACCGCGCCCGCAACGTCGAGCGGGCATCACCCAGGCCATCGATGAGGCCCAACGGCAGCGCCTGCCGCCCCGTCCAGACCGCGCCGGTGAACAGGTTGTCGCCGCTAGCGCGAACCGCCGGACGCCTCTCGGACACGAGCGTGGTGAACAGATCCTGCACATCCGCCTGGATCGCCTTCAAGCGGACGATGTCCTCCGGGTTCTCCGGGCGAAACGGGTCCAGCATCGCCTTTGCTTCGCCCTGAGTGTGGACCCTGCGTTCGATGCCGATCCGTTCGATGAGCTTGTCGAAGCCGAAACCCGCCGAGACCACCCCGATCGAACCGATCAACGATGTCGGATCGGCGATGATCTCGTCCGCCGCGCAGGCGATCATGTAGCCGCCGGACGCAGCGACATCCTCCACGAAGGCGTAGACGGGCACTTTCTTCTCGATCGACAGCGCGCGGATGCGGCGGTGGATGAGATGGGACTGGGCCGGTGATCCTCCGGGCGAGTTGATGACCAGCGCCACCGCCGAGATGCCGGTCATTCCAAAGCCGCTCTCGAGGCTCGAGGCCACGGTGGCCATGGAAAGGCCGGACCGCAACGGCGAGACGGCACCGATGACGCCGCTGAGACGGATGACCGCCACGGTCGGTTTGCGGCCACGCCACGCCTTGGGGAGGATCGGGTGGAGGAAGCGTGGCAGGGGAAGGGACATCAGTCTCGTCTCGCTGGAAAGTTCTGGGCCGCTCGGATCGGGGAACGAGCGACATCTCCCCACCCGGCAACAGTCACGAAATGGAGATGACCGAACCGATTTACAGGCTTCGCCGTTCTTCTCTGCCGGGGTTGCAGCACGGTGCCGCAGCGCGGAGGCCACCGGGCGACGCCCGGACAAGAGGAGGGAGACAGAGCATCATGCGTATCGCAACGTGGATGGTCGTTCTGATGGGGGTATTGGGCGGGGCCTATGGTTCCTTGAACCAGGCGCGCGCCGCTCCACTGCCCGTCACCGCCGTCGAGGGAGCTGCCGCAACGCCGCTTGTGGCGCAGGCCCATTGGCACCGTCACCGCTGGCATCGCCGCCATTACTGGCATCGTCGTCACGTCTGGCACCGGCCGCATTACGGCTACAGGCGGCATTATTGGCGGCCACATTTCTACCGCCCGGTCTACGGCTACCACCGTCCCGCCTATGGATGGCGCCGGCCCTACTGGCATCGCCGTCATCATTGGCATCGTCACCACTGGCACCGCCGGCATTGGCACCACCGCCACCACCATTGGCGCCGGTTCTACTGACGCTTCAGCGAACGTGCCGTATCGTCTGGCGGCGGGGGCCTATGCCCTCGCCGTCGCCTTGTTCAAGCCGGCCAGGGCTGCCCGCGATGGATAGCGTCGGCCTCCGGCGTGATCACGCCGTCCTCGCCATGCAGGACGAGCGGCGGCGCCAGGGAAAAAGGCGCGCGGCTTCCCTTAATGCCCGTGATCAGAACGCGAATCGCGGGCCGCTCCGCTCGCGCATGGACCGGTCGAACCATGATCCCTCCGAAGCGCCTCCTCATGGCGGCGAGGCAGTCGGGCAGGGCATCGGCGCGATGGATCAGGCCAAGCGTCCCTCCGGGCTTCAGCACATCGAGGCAGGCCTTCAGCCAGGGTTCGAGCCCGCCCTCCGCGAAGGTATGGGCCGAGGCTTTCCCCGCGACGGGCGATGGCCTGTGACGCTCCACCTCGAAGAAGGGAGGGTTGGTGAGCACGATGTCGGCCATCTCGGGTCCGAGCCCGGCCGCCCGGCGGGCTTCGACCGAGAAGACGTCCGCGGCGATGACGACCGCCCGACCCTGAAGTCCGTTCTCCTCGATATTTCTGTGAGCCAGACGAACGAGGTCCGCGTCCCTCTCCACCAGCACGATCCTGGCGCTCGGTTCCTCTAGCGCCGCCGCGAGACCCACCGCTCCGCTTGCCGCACCGACATCGACGATCGTGGAATCCGGCTTCGGTCGCACCAACCGGCTCAGTAACGCCGCATCCGTCCCTGCGCGGTGGGCGCCACGCGGCGGCTGATACAAGTGAAGACGTCCACCGAGCCAGAGATTCGGCCCAGGCTCCGCCTGCTCGCCAACTACTTCACGCATCGCGCAGTTCGTGCGCGAGGCCGGCATCCTCGAGAAGACGGCGCGCTTCGGTCACATAGTCGTCCGGCACGAGAAGCCTTCGTGCAAAGGCGCCTATCGAACCTTCCAGCAGGCTCATGTGGATGTCGGCGACGAGAACCGGAATCTCCGCCCCCTGAAGGAGCGACTCGGCAAAGCCCATCAGGACGATGTCGTTGCTCCGGATGAGTTCTCTCATGCGTCCACCCGCCCCATCGGCGGCTCCCTGCCGCCACCCTTTGTATACAGCGAGAAACGCGGGATGTTGCAGCGCCTCGGCGCGCATGCGAAGGGGTGCCCGCGTGGATGTTGGTCACGGGAGATAGCCCGGCCGAGCGGATCGGCCCGAGCGGCGGGTGCGCCGCCGGGATCTGCCTGGTGTGAAAAGCTCGGGAGGCATCGAGTTTGGGTGTCGTCGTTTCCTTCGATGAGGGCCGCTCCGATCCGGAGTCGAGCCTGAACGATCTTGTGGCCCTGGTCGCCAAGGGGATGGAGCGCGTGAACGCGACCATCCTGTCGCGAACCGGATCCGATGTCGCGATGATTCCGGAGGTGGCCAACCATCTCATCGCGTCCGGGGGCAAGCGCCTTCGCCCTATCCTCACCCTCGCCACCGCCGATCTCTGCGGCTACGGGGCCGGTGAGGGGGCGGTGAAGCTCGCCGCCAGTGTCGAGTTCATGCACACGGCGACCCTGCTCCACGACGACGTGGTGGACGAGAGCGACATGCGGCGCGGCCGCGTCGCGGCGCGGATCAAGTGGGGCAACGAGGCGAGCGTGCTCGTCGGTGATTTCCTGCTCGGCCAGGCCTTCCGCATGATGGTGGAAGTCGGCTCTCTACGGGCTCTCGATATCCTCTCGGCCGCCGCGACCGTCATCGCCGAGGGCGAGGTGATGCAGCTCACCGCCGCCAAAAACACCGAGACCTCGGAGGACGAGTATCTCGCGGTCATCCGCGCGAAGACGGCGGAATTGTTCGCCGCCGCCTGCGAGGTCGGCCCGGTGATCGCCGACCGCCCAAGGGCGGAGCAGGCGGCGTGCCGCTCCTACGGCATGAATCTCGGGATCGCCTTCCAGTTGATCGACGACGTGCTCGATTACGGCGGCACCAGTGCTTCGATGGGCAAGAATGTCGGCGACGATTTCCGCGAGGGGAAGATCACCCTGCCGATCGTCCTGGCCTTCCGACGGGGCAGCGAGGAGGAGCGGACCTTCTGGCGTCGCACACTCCAGGACGGTCAGGTCGAAGAGTCCGATCTCGACACGGCGCTCGCCATCCTGCGGAAACACCGGGCTCTCGAAGACACGATCGACCGCGCACGGCATTACGGCGCCATCGCCCGTGACGCCCTGGCGTTGTTCCCCAACGGGCCGATGAAATCGGCCCTGCTTCAGGTGGTGGATTTCTGCATCGCCCGGGCTCACTGAGCCGAGAGCGCTCCACCCATCCCGGTTCGTCTCGCGAGCCGGGAAGGGATGGGCCATCAGCGCAGCAAGGCGGCCCGGACCCACCAGGAAGGCTGTGCTGACCGGATAGCGACTGCGGCACGAACCGCATCGGAGCGGGTCGAGAACAGGCCGAACACCGTCGCGCCCGAGCCGGACATGCGGGCGAGCCGGCATCCCGCATGATCGCGCAGGCTCGTAAGCGTGTCGGCGATGACGGGGGCGACCGTGAGCGCCGGCGCTTCCAGATCGTTGCGAGCCGGCGTCACCGCCGCCAGGATCTCGTCGAAGCCGAGACCTCGCGCGAGGATCGGGTGGATGTCGCCGGCGTGGCGCTGCCCAACCGTCAGCCCCAGCGCCTTGAAGACCGGTGCGGTGGCGACCGGCACACCCGGATTGATCAGCACAGCCGGCAACGGCGCGAAACCCAGCGCCGGTCCGACATCCTCTCCGGCACCCCTCATCATCCGACCGCGCGGATCGAGGCAGACGGGAACGTCCGCCCCGGTGGCGCGGGCGGCCTCGACGATTGCGGGGTGATCCAGAGGAAGGTCGTTGAGTCGTGCCAGCAACCGCAGGGCGGCGGCGGCATCCGACGATCCGCCACCGATCCCGGCCGCCACGGGCAGACGCTTGATGAGGTGGAAGCCGCCGATGCGAAGCCCGGGGATGGCCTTGGCCAGTCCTCGGGCAGCACGGATCACGAGGTTGTCGTCGAGGGGACCGGCCGGTCCGGCAGTGGGCCCGGACACGTCCAGGGTGAGGTCGTCGCACGGCGTCAGGCTGAGCGTATCCCCCGAACCGGTGAAGGCCACGAGGCTTTCGAGCTCGTGGTAGCCATCCCCCTCACGACGGCCGAGGACGTGAAGGGTGAGATTGATCTTCGCCGGAGCGCGGGTGACGAGGATTGGCACGGCTTGCTCTGTCGGAGAGGGGCGGGTCTTTCGACCGCGGGAATGCGCGGCCGGTCTGGCCCCGCGATCCCCCACCCGTCAAGCCGGGTCTCAGCCGCCGGTCTTCTTGTCGGCCGCGCCGGGGGGCTCGCTCGGAGCCGGGGCGCCCTTCGGCAGATCCGGATTCACCTTCTCCGCCTCGGGAGGATTCTCGGCGGTAGCGGCGGGCTTTTCGAGTTCCGGCAGGCCATCCTTGAGCTTGGCGTTGATCTTGACGAGATCGTCCGGCTCGGGGTTCAGGTCCTTGGCGTGCTGCCACTGGAACTTGCCTTCGAGCCTCCGGCCCGAGCGCCAGTACGCATCGCCCAGATGGTCGTTGATCGTGGGGTCGCCGGGCTTGAGTTCGATGGCCTTCTCCAGCTCGCGCACGGCATCGTCGTAGCGCCCGAGGCGGAAATAAGCCCAGCCGAGGCTGTCGATGATCATGCCGTCGCGCGGGCTCGCATCGACGGCCTGCTTCAGCATGGTGAAGGCCTCATCGATATTCATGTTCTGGTCGACCCAGGAATAGGCGAGGTAGTTAAGCACCTGCGCCCGCGCCGCCGGTTGGTTCGGCGGAACCAGTTCCAGCGCCTTCTTGAGGTCCGCCTCGGCCTTGGGCCATTGCTTGGCCCGCTCGTAGGCGGTGCCGCGGAAGTAGAAGGTCGTCCAGTAATTGGACGCCGGCTGCTTGCCGATGAGCTCGATGGCACGGCTGTAGGTGGCTGCGGCTTCCTCGTATTTCTTGCGCGAGCGCTGCACGTTGCCGAGGGCGGTCACGACGTCGATGCTGTCGGGATGCTCCTTCATGGCGGCGTCGAGGAGTTGGGTCGCCTCCTCGCCCTTGCCCATCTGCTCCAGGTTGAGGCCGATCTGGATATCGGCGTTGAGCTTCAGCGGCGAAGATGCCGGCATCTGCGCATAAGCATCGTTGGCGCGCTCGGTCTGCTTCATCCGGTCGAGCGTGTCGGCGAGGGTCAGGCGGGCGAGGGCGTGTTCGGGGGCGAGATAGAGGGCGAGGCGCAGATAGACCACGGCGGGCAACTCGTCGCCTTGGGTCGATCCGGCCGAGCCGAGCCCGTAGAGTACCTCGCCGGCGCCCTCCTGAGCGGTGTTGACGAGGCGGGTCAGGGGCTTGCCAGCCTTCAGCTTGTCGAGGGCGTCGCGCACGATCGGGTGGCGCGGCAGAAGCTGGTCGAAGGCGGTATAGGCCTGGATCGCGAGGTCCGTCCGCCCGGCCTGCGCTTCGAACCGGGCATAGGCATCGACGATGCGCAGGGTATTCTGGTCGGCGTCGTAGGCGGCCTTGAGCCGGCGCTCCGCTTCCGCCTGATCGCCGACGAGGTTGGCGATCAACCCGGCATGGAAGTCGCGGAAAGTGTTGTAGGAGCGCTCGCCCTTCAGCTTGTTCACCACTTCGAGCGCGCGCTTTCCGTCATTGGCACCGGCATAGGCCCAAGCGGTCAGGAGGGTGCTGGTGAGATCGGCTGCAGCACCCCGTCCGCTGCGGGCGAAGTTCTGGCGGGCCTGCGCGAACTGGCCGGCCTTGATCTGGCGAACCCCAAGGCTGAGCTGCGCGAGGCCGTTCGATCCATCGCGGGCGGTGAGGCGCTCGGCCGCGCGGAATGCGTCTGGCAGTGCTCCGTCCGCGAGAAGCGACACGAAGGCGCGCTCGAGCAGTTCCGCATTGCGCGGGTCCGCTTTCACGGCCTCGCGGTAGAAGCTTGCGGCGGCGGAGGTGTCCTTGGACGCGCCGGCGATATAGGCGGACAGGAAGTTGCCCTCCAGCGACTCCGCCGGCTCGTACTCCGTCACCGGAGCCGATTCCCGGGGCTGGGCTGCCAGGGCCGTGACCGACGTCGCCACGGAGGCGGCGAGGCACAGGGCGAGAGCCGAGAGGGTCCGGCGGGTCGCGGCGTTTCCGTTCATGGGCACCAGTCGCGTTTGTAGCGCATCGTCCGTCAGGGACCGATGCCGATCGGGCGGGGACACTGAACTCTTCCCGCCATCCTCGCAAGGCGAAAGGATGGCGGGCAGTTGGGGTCCGGTGCGTCCTCACATGTTGGGATAGTTCGGCCCGCCCGGCCCCTCCGGCGTCACCCAATTGATGTTCTGGTTGGGGTCCTTGATATCGCAGGTCTTGCAGTGGACGCAGTTCTGCGCGTTGATCTGGTAGCGCACGCCATTGCCCTCCTGCACCCATTCGTAGACGCCCGCCGGGCAGTAGCGCGCCGAGGGGCCGCCATAGACGTCGTGCTCCGAGGACTTCTGGAGCGCCGCGTCCTTGACGTTGAGATGCGGCGGCTGGTCTTCTTCGTGATTGGTGTTCGAAAGATAGACCGAGGAGAGCCGGTCGAAGGTCAATTTACCGTCGGGCTTCGGATAGACGATCGGCGTCACCTCCGAGATCGGCTTCGTGGCGAGGTGATCGGGCTTGCCGTGTTTGAGTGTGCCGAAGGGCGAGGCGTCGAGGATCGTCTGCGACCACATGTCGAGGCCGCCGAGGCCTACGCCGACGAGCGTGCCGTATTTCGACCAGAGCGGCTTGACGTTGCGCACGCGCTTGAGGTCGCGGCCAATGTCGCTGTCGCGCCAGCCCGTCTCGTAATCGGTGAGTTCGTCGCCTTGCCGGCCGGCGGTGAGGGCGGCCGCGATGGCCTCGGCCGCCTGCATGCCGGAGAGCACGGCGTTGTGCGAACCCTTGATGCGCGGGACGTTGACGAAGCCGGCCGAGCAGCCGACGAGGCAGCCGCCGGGGAAGACGAGCTTCGGCACCGATTGCCAGCCGCCTTCCATGATCGCGCGGGCACCGTATCCGATGCGCTTGGCGCCCTCGAACACGTCGCGGATCATCGGGTGGGTCTTGAAGCGCTGGAACTCCTCGAACGGCGACAGGGTCGGGTTCTCGTAGTTCAGATGCGTGACGAAGCCGACCGAGAGCAGGTGATCGTCAAAATGGTAGAGCCAGGAGCCGCCGCCGGTCTTGTTCGAAAGCGGCCAGCCCATGGTGTGGCGCACGAGACCCGGCTCGAACGTCTCCGGCTTGAGCTGCCAGAGTTCCTTGACGCCGAGGCCATACTTCTGGTGATCGCTGTCCCGGTTCAGCTGGAAGCGGTCGATCAGCGTCTTGGTGAGCGAGCCGCGCGCGCCCTCGCCGAAGATCGTGTACTTGCCGCGCAGCTCCATACCGCGGGTGTAGTCGTCCCGCGGTTCGCCGGACCTGCCGATGCCGAGATCCCCGGTGGCCACGCCGATGACGGTACCGGCATCGTCGTAGAGCACTTCCGAGGCCGGAAAGCCTGGATAGATCTCGACGCCGAGTTCCTCGGCCTTGGCGCCGAGATACTTCGTCATGTTCGAGAGCGAGCCGACGAAATTACCGTGGTTCGACATGAATTTCGGGAAAGCGAAGTTCGGCAGCGCGATGCCGCTGTTCTTGGTCAGGAACAGAAACTCGTCGCGCTCGACCTCGGTCTTGAGCGGCCGGGCCTCGTCCTGACGCCAATCGGGGAGCAGTCGGTCGAGCCCGAGCGGATCGATCACGGCGCCGGACAGGATATGCGCGCCGACCTCGGACCCCTTCTCGACCACGACGACGGTGAGATCGGCGGCGATCTGCTTGAGGCGGATCGCGGCGGCAAGGCCAGCGGGCCCCGCACCGACGATCACCACGTCGAAATCCATACCCTCGCGCTCGGGCAACGCCATCCTATAAACTCCTCCTGCCGCGCGACCCGAAACCGATCGAGACCAGCCGTCGAATGCGCGATGTTATGATTGCGAACACTCTCAACCCATTCCAAGCTGGGAACGCAAGCCTGCGGATGGTCTCAGCTTTGTTCTGGCCGTCCCGCAGCCATGCAGACGATGGTAGATCCCGCCCCGCGAAGTGTTGTCCACAGGCTCCGCAAGAGCCACATCGAGAACCATGAGCCAAGGCCCCGACCACCAGCGCGACGTGATCGCCGAACTGGACTTCCATGTGGAATCCGGCGTCGATCTTTGTCTCGACGAACGCCCGCACGATCGCTTCTCCGAAACCGACGATCCCGCGCCCTGGCGCCCGGCGACGATACAGCGCGGATCGCCATCCCCCGTATCGTCGCAGCGGGCCGAGCTGTCTCACGAGGGGCCGCAGGCCGATCCGGTGCCGCCTCGCCGCGAGTTGCCGGCGCGAGGGCAGGCGCCGTCGGCCCCGCCGGCGCGGACCTATGGACAATCCGCGGCAGCGAAACCCGGGGAGGCTGCGGGCGACGCTCGGGCGCGGGCTCGCGACGTCGCCTCCCTCGAAGAGCTTGAGGCACTGCTTGCCACATTCGATGGTTGCCCCCTCAAGTTCACAGCCAAGAATCTCGTCTTCGCCGACGGAAACCCGGCGTCGAAACTCATGTTCATCGGTGAGGCACCGGGAGCGGACGAGGACCGCGTCGGCAAGCCGTTCATGGGCCGCTCGGGTCAACTGCTCGACCGGATGATGGCGGCGATCGGTCTCGACCGGACAAAAGCCTACGTCACCAACATCGTGCCATGGCGACCACCGGGAAACCGCAACCCGACACCACAAGAGGTGTCGATCTGCAAACCCTTCATCGAACGCCAGATCGAACTCGCTGACCCGGACATCATCGTCTGCCTCGGCAGTCCGGCCACACAGGCGATCACCGGCACGAAAGACGGTATCCTGAAGGCGCGAGGACGGTTCTATCCCTATCGGGTGGGTGACCGGGAGGTGAAGGCTCTGGCGACCCTCCACCCGGCCTATCTCCTACGCCAGCCACTTCAAAAACGTCTCGCGTGGCGGGATTTCCGCCTGCTGAGGGCAACCCTCGACGGCAAAGCGTAGGGCGAAAGCCGGGGTGGAAGCGGAACCGTATCTTTCACCGCGGGATTAGTTCGGGCACACGGGACCGAAGACAGTGATGCGCGTGGCGACCGGGTTCCGGTAGGGCTACGCCACGAAGGGTGACGAGATCATGCGCTGGGAAGATTTCCGCTCTTCGGACAACGTCGAGGACCGCCGTGGCGAGGGCGGTGGAGGCGGCGGAGGCTTTCCGGGTGGCGGTGCCGGCGGGCTCGGCATCGGCACCATCGTCATCCTCTGCATCATCGGCTGGGTCACAGGCATCAATCCCGCGATCCTGATCGGTGGCGCCGAGCAGATGAGCGGCGGCGGACAACCGCGCCAGGAGCGTGTCGATCCGCAGACCCAGGCCCAGCGCAAGACAAAGCCGGCGGACGAGAGCGGACGTTTCGCGGCTGCGATCCTCGGTAATACCGAGGACGTCTGGAAGGAAATTCTCCCGAACCAGACCGGCAAGCAGTACCGCCCGACCGGCATGGTGCTTTACACCGGAGGCACGCGCAGCGGCTGTGGATCGGCGCAGGCAGCGATGGGGCCGTTCTATTGTCCGCTCGATAAGAAGGTCTACCTCGACACGTCGTTCTTCAAGGAAATGGAGCAGAAGTTCGGGGTCAAAGGCGATTTCGCCTATGCTTATGTGATCGCTCACGAAGTCGGCCACCACGTGCAGGACGAACTGGGCATTCTGGGCAAGGTCCAGGGTCGCCAGCAGGCGGCATCCAGCAAGGTCGAGTCTAACCAGTTGTCGGTACGCGTGGAGTTGATGGCCGATTGCCTCGCCGGCGTCTGGGCCAAGAACTCAAACGACAAGTATAACTCTTTGGAGCCCGGTGACATCGAGGAAGCCATGCAGGCAGCTAGTGCCATCGGCGACGATAAGCTCCAGAAGCAGTCGCAGGGCTACGCCGTGCCGGATTCCTTCACGCACGGCTCGTCGGACCAGCGGATGCGGTGGTTCATGACAGGCTACAAGAGCGGCCAGACCAAGTCCTGCGATACGTTCCGCGCGGCGCGGAACTGAGGCGGCAGCTGCGACAAGAGCCGGGCACGGTATCGTGTCCGCACTGGGCAGCGGCCGAGGACGCTTATATGTCGGGATCGACCATCGGGCCCATTCACGGGTAGAACGAAGCGTTATCGCCGAGCCGAGAGCAGCCAGCCATGGTCGCCGCAGACAAGACCCGTAGCTTTATCCCGCTTTCTATCGCGGTGCTGACCGTCTCCGACACACGTGTCGCCGAAGACGACCGCTCCGGCGACACGCTGTGTGAGCGGCTCGTGGCGGCAGGGCACAGTCTCGCCGGCAGGGCCATCGTGCCCGATGAGGTGGCGGCGATCCGCGCTCAGGTGGAATCGTGGACCAGGGATTCGTCGGTCGACGTCGTGATCACCACCGGCGGCACCGGCTTTACTGGACGCGACGTGACGCCGGAAGCGATCGAGCCGCTATTCGAGAAACGGATGGACGGCTTCTCGGCGGTCTTCCATCGCATCTCCTACGACAAGATCGGGACGTCCACCCTCCAGTCGCGGGCCACGGCAGGACTCGCGAACGCCACCTTCGTCTTCGTCCTGCCGGGTTCGCCGGGAGCCTGCCGCGACGCTTGGGACGGCATTCTCTCGGCCCAGCTCGACTATCGGCACCGGCCCTGCAACTTCGTCGAGATCATGCCACGCCTGGACGAACACCTTCGACGTGGCGCTTCGATCCCGGTCTGATCACCCTCGGTTGAGCCGCACATTCACCCGTCGCGGATGCAGGCGGGTCGAGAAGACGCCGCTTGCGATCAGGCGGTCGCGGCGCACGAGGTCCCCTGCGCGGGGCGCACGGACACCGATCACGGACTCACCCTGCGCCGCAAGACGCGACGGCAGCCCGGCATGCAGCCGGCGCAATCGCCCGAGGACCATTTCAGGCCGTGCCGTGCCGATGAACCGATCGATCGTGCGGATCCAGCCCTCGGCCGGAACGTCGCCTGCTTCGAGGCAGAGGACCCACTCCCGCCGCGCGGCCTTCGCGCCAGCCGACCAAGGGGGCGTACCACCCGAACGGACCACGAAGGTCGCGCCGGTTGCCTCGGCGACGGCATCGATCGCTGCGTTATGGGTTGGGGCGATGATCACCGCATCGCCGACGAGCCCGGCAGCAACGCCCTCGACGAGAGCCCCCAGGGTGTCGGCGAGCTGGTCGACCGCCAAGGGGTCGGCCGGCCTCGCCACATGGATCAGAGCCGAAATCATGCGCGCGCATAGCGTATTTTCAGCGTGGGAAAAGCCAGGTGGCCGCGAAAGCTCCGCAAGAAACCGTTCCGGGGCGTCATAAGCCGGCGATTGCTCGAAATAAGGGCAGCGCCAGCCGTCGTGTTCCTGATATGTTCGGATCGTAAAGGCAGGTGGCGAAAGCGAAGGCTGGATTCGCCGTATGGTCTTGGCTTCAGGGTGAATTGGGGGTCACGGATGCGACAGGATGGTAAGATCGATTATCTCGAATTGCCGGGCGGCGATCTCGACCGGGTGAAAGCGTTCTACGGGAGGGCTTTCGGGTGGAGCTTCGTCGATTACGGCCCTCGCTATGCCGCCTTCGAACAGGGCCTCGATGGCGGTTTCGATGCCGATGCACCGAGAGCGATGCCGTTGCCCGTGCTCTACGCCGAGGATCTCGAAGCCATGCAGGCCCGCATCGAGGCGGCAGGTGGCACGATCGTAGCGCCGATCTTCACCTTTCCCGGCGGCCGTCGCTTTCATTTCACGGACCCGGCCGGGACGGAACTCGCAGCGTGGTCCGAGCGGTGAAGGATGGTGGCGGCGAATGCGACGACCCATTCGCCGTCCCCGCTCGGCGGCTCGCGGGAAGCACCTTCCCCACAAGCGCACGCAAGGGACGTGGGGCGACGGCCAACCCCAGCGGTCGCTACGAGCCGGCGCAGCGCGAGACATTCGACGACGGCTGGGCTTCGGATGACGCGGTCCGGCGCCTGCCGACGGAAGATCTTCCCGAGCGCGCACGCAGCATCCTGACACGGAATACTTCGCCGGACCTGCCGTTCGATCGCTCGATCAATCCCTATCGCGGCTGCGAGCACGGTTGCGTCTACTGCTTCGCCCGGCCCAACCATGCCTATGTGGGCCTTTCGCCGGGCATCGATTTCGAGACGAAGCTGTTCCACAAGGCGAACGCGGCCGAGTTGCTGGAGCGGGAGCTCTCGGTGCAGGGCTACGTGCCGGAGACGATCGCCCTCGGGACGGCAACGGACCCGTACCAGCCCATCGAACGCGACCACGGCATCACCCGCGCCGTGCTCGGCGTGCTGGCGCGTTTCCGCCATCCCGTCGGTATCGTCACCAAATCGAATCTCGTCGCCCGCGATATCGATATTCTGGCGCCGATGGCCGAACTCGGACTCGTCAAAGTGGCGATGTCGGTGACCACTCTCGACCCGGTCCTCGCCCGGCGCATGGAGCCACGCGCCCCCCATCCGGCTCGGCGCCTCGATGCGATCCGCCAGCTGAGCCACGCCGGCATCCCGGTCATGGTGATGATGGCACCGGTCATTCCGTCGCTGAACGACCATGAGATCGAGGCGGTGTTGGAGCGGGCGCGGGAATGCGGTGCCGTCGAGGCGCGGCATGTCCTTCTGCGGCTGCCTCTCGAACTCGACGACCTCGTGAACGACTGGTTCGCCGAACATTATCCTGGACGCCAGCGCCATGTGATGTCGCTCGTGCGAGAGGCCCGCGGCGGCAAAGCCTATGATGCGACTTTCGGCCGGCGGATGACCGGCAGCGGCGCCTATGCCGACCTCATCGCCCAACGCATGCGGCTCGCAAAGCAGCGGCTCGGCTATGCAGATGCACGCATCACCCTGCGCACGGATCTCTTCGACCGCACGGCCGCGACCGGGGCTCAGCTCAGCCTGTTGTGACTGCCGCAGGTGATGAAGCAAAACGCTTGGTGAAGCTCACCCGGTGATGGGCCGAACGGCCCATTCTCTCCAGGCCGGCAAGGTGGGAAGCGGTCCCGTATCCGACATTGCGATCCCAGGCATAGGCCGGATGACGGGTGGCCAGGGCCCGCATGAGATCGTCCCGCAGGGTCTTGGCGACGATGGAGGCCGCGGCGATCTGCGGTACGAGCCGGTCGCCACCGATCACCGCCCGGCACGGAAGAGCAAGGCCGGGAATGCTGTCGCGGCCATCGACGGCCACGGGCTTATCGAGCCCGAGTTTCTCGACGGCTCTCTTCATGGCGTCGAGGGTCGCGGCGCGGACGTTGATCCGGTCCACGACAGCACGCGAGCCGGCGGCGACCGCAACCTCGGCATGTTCCCTGATCAAAGGAGTCAGGCGCTCCCGCGTCGCCCGGTCGAGCTTCTTGCTATCATCGAGGCAGGCGAGCACTGAGGCCGGGAACACGGCCGGATCGAACCACACCGCCGCCACGACCACGGGGCCGGATAGAGCGCCCCGCCCGACCTCGTCGCAACCGATGAGAGCGGGGAGGGTGCGGGCGACGGAATCGGTGAACGGTCTGGGCATCAGGCCGTCTGCCTACACCCGTCCCGTCCGACGGTCACGGGATGGACGGGCAGAAACGTGTGGGAGGCCGATCTCTTCTACCAGCGGGATCACGGAGCCATCCCTCGTCGCCTGGTCACACGGCCGGTGCGGCCCGGAACGATCGGCGTCGGGGGATGGGAAGGCCGGTGCCGTGCGCTAAAGAGATGTTGGTGAAGAACTGGCGCGCGCTCTCGCTCCACGTATAGCGCAGGGCTTCCGCGCGGCAGCGCTCGCGCGGGATCGACAGGGCGGCAAGCGCGGCCTCGCGCAGGTCGGGCCCGAGAATTCCGGCGCCGGTGCCACCGATGACGTCGAGTGGTCCGGTCACCGGGTAGGCCGCCACCGGTACGCCACAGGCCAGGGCTTCGAGCAGCACGATGCCGAACGTGTCGGTCAGGCTCGGAAACACGAAGACGTCCGCCGCCGCATAGATCCGGGCGAGCGCCGCCCCGGTGAGGGTGCCGAGGAAGCACGCCTGCGGATACAGGCCCGCGAGACGCGCCCGGTCCGGTCCGTCTCCCACCACAACCTTCGTGCCCGGCAGGTCGAGATCGAGGAAGGCCGCGACGTTCTTCTCCACCGCCAGCCGGCCGACGAAAAGAAAGAACGGTCCGGGCAACCCGACCAGGGTATCCGGCAGGACGTCATCCGGCCCAGCGGGGCGAAAGAGGTCGGTATCGACTCCCCGCGTCCAGCGCATCAGGTTACCGAAACCACGGGAGGCGAGGTCACGCTCGAGGGATGGGGTCGATACCATCGTACCGCTCGCCGCGCCGTGGAAACGCCGCAGCCAGGCGTAGCTCCAACTCTCCGGAACGGGCGCGCGGGCGGCGAGATATTCGGGAAAGCGCGTGTGGTAGCTCGTGGTGAACGGGCGGCCATGCGAGAGGCAATAGCGGCGGGTCGCGTAACCGACGGTCCCCTCGGTCGCCACATGCACATGGGTCGGCGCAAGATCGGCCCAGAGGCGTGCGACCTTACCTTTCGTGGCGTAGGAAAGCCGTATCTCGGGATATCCCGGAAGCGGCACCGAAGCGAAATCCTGATGGGTCAGGAACACCGTCTCGAACCCGAGCTCGCGGCCGGCGCTGGCCATGTTCTCGAGCGAACGGACCACCCCGTTGACCTGCGGGTGCCAAGCATCGGTGGCGATCAGCAGCCTCACGCGACCGCCCTTGCCGGATTCGAGAGGACCGCGCCTCGTTCCGCCTCTTCGGCGGCAGCGCGTGCCCGCAGCACGCTCGGGTAATGCAGCACCTCCATGGTGCCATCGTAATGCTCGACGATGGCGGTGCAGGATTCCACCCAATCCCCGGTGTTCAGATAGGTCAGCCCGGCGATCTGGCGGTGAGCGGCATGGTGGATATGTCCGCAGATGACGCCGTCGGCGCCCACGCGCTTCGCCTCGGCGCTCAAAAGCTCCTCGAACTTTCCGATAAAATTGACGGCGTTCTTCACCTTCAGCTTCGCCCAGGCCGAGAGTGACCAGTAGGCGAGGCCGAGGCGGCGCCGGATCGTATTCAGATGCGTGTTGATGAAGAGCGCGAACGTGTAAGCCCCGTCACCCAGGAAGGCGATCCATTTGGCATGCCGAACGACCATGTCGAACTGGTCGCCGTGGATGACGAGGTAGCGCTTGCCGTCTGCCGCGACGTGGATCCGGTCGTCCACCACCTCGATCCCACCGAACGTCATGCCGAGATAATCTCTCAGGAATTCGTCGTGGTTGCCGGGGATGTAGATCAACGTCGAGCCCTTGCGCACTTTGCGCAACAGCTTCTGCACCACGTCGTTGTGGCTCTGCGGCCAGAACCAGCCCGATTTGAGCTGCCAGCCGTCGACAATATCGCCGACGAGGTAGATCTCATCGGCGTCGTAATCCCGCAGGAATTCCAGCAGTAACCCTGCCTGACAGCCCTTCGTGCCCAGATGCATATCGGACAGGAAGAGCGTCCTCACGCGGATCGTCTTCTCTGTATCTTCGCCCACGACCCACTCCGAATGGCTTCGGTGCGTTGAGCCAAACCGGATTCCCGTATCAGTTTGATGACGCGACCTCTGCTCGCTTCGCAGCGGACCCCTTTCAAGCAAGGCGCAGAGATGCTGCATTGCGCCACAAATTTTTTGAGTGGCGACGAAGTTTTTTGCATTTTCCTTCGACCGCGAACCTCGGCATAGTCAGGTCCAAGGTGACCCACCGGATCGCGCTGGAAAGCGTGTGTCCGGAGCCCGCACGAGGCAAAATCAAGGCCGCCGACGAGGTGAGAAACGACGTCCACGGCCATGGGAGTGTGCGAATACCGCGCGCCCCGGCCAACGGAGAGAGGCTTGATTCAGTCGAAGGCGGTTGCGTCGAGCATTCCGGACCTCGCGGGCATCGAAGATGCCTCGGGGCTGGCCTCACGCCACCCGTCGATTGACGCGGACCATGCCATCGCATCCGGCCGGAAAAACGTGAGCCGGGCGTTCGGCAACGTTGTCGTATCCTCATCCAAAGCTTAGGAACCGCACTGGCGTCGACCCAAGCCGGATCGCGACCTTAGACTACCGTATTCGAACCCAGCGTCGTGCGCTGCGTGCACGCGAACCAAAGAAGAACCGGAGACACAACATGGCGGCAACGAGACGACCGGGTCGGAATCATCTGTTCGTTCCGGGCCCGACGAACATTCCTGACCGCGTTCAGCGGGCGATGATCGTCCCCTCGGAAGATCACCGTTCGGTCGACTTCCCGACGCTGACCAAGCCCCTGTTCGAAGAGACCAAGGCGGTCTTCGGCTCCACCGAAGGCACCATCTTCCTGTTCCCCGCGTCCGGCACCGGCATCTGGGAATCCGCGCTGACGAACACGCTGCACCGTGGCGACAAGGTTCTGACCTCGCGCTTCGGCCAGTTCAGCCACCTCTGGATCGACATGGCCCAGCGCCTCGGCCTGAACGTGATCGTTCAGGAAGAAGAGTGGGGCACGGGTGCGAACCCGCAGCGGATCGAGGAGGCGCTGCGCGCCGACACGAACCACGAGATCAAGGCCGTCATGACGGTCCATAACGAGACCGCCACCGGCGTCACCAGCGACATCGGTGCCGTGCGTAAGGCGATCGACGCGGCCGGCCACCCGGCGCTTCTCTTCGTCGATGGCGTGTCCTCGATCGGCTCGCTGCCGTTCTACGCCGACGAGTGGAAGGTCGATTGCGCCATCGCGGGCTCGCAGAAGGGCCTGATGCTCCCCGCCGGCCTCGGCGTGATCTGCGTCAGCCAGAAGGCTTTGAAGGCTGCCGAGTCGTCGTCGGGTCCGAACGATCGCCTCGCGCATGTCTACTTCGACTGGGCCGACCACCAGAAGCAGAACGGCGCCGGCTACTTCCCCTACACCCCCGCTTTGCCGCTTCTCTACGGCCTGCGCGAGGCACTCGCCTGCCTGCGGGAAGAAGGTCTCGAGAACGTCTACCACCGCCATGCCGTGCTCGCCGAGGCGACCCGTCAGGCCGTGGCGGCCTGGGGTCTCAAGACCTGCGCCAAGGAAGCCAAGTGGAACTCCGACACGGTGACCGCGATCCTCGTTCCCGAAGGCGTCGATGCCGCCGCGATCATCAAGCACGCCTTCGTGCGCTACAACCTCGCCCTCGGCGCTGGTCTGAGCCAGGTGGCCGGCAAGGTGTTCCGTATCGGCCACGTGGGTGACCTGAACGAGCTCTCGCTCCTCGGCGCCATCGCGGGCGCGGAAATGGCCATGCTCGACAACGGCGTGAAGGTGCAGCCAGGCTCCGGCGTCGCCGCTGCCTCCAGCTACCTGCGCGAAAACCCGCTCGCGAAGTCCTGATCACCGTGATTTCCCGGGGCCGGCCTCTCGCCGGCCTCGGGGCATCGTCTATAGAAGTGTGTATCGCGTAACGTCGCGCTTGGCGCGGAACGTCGCTTGAGGGTTCCAATGGCGCACAAAATCGTCTTCCTCGACCGTGAATCCCTCGATGCCAAGGTGCGCGAATTCAATTTTCCGCATGAATATACCGAATACGAGTCGACTTGGACGCCGGAAGAGATCGTCGAGCGCCTGAAGGGTGCCGAGATCGCACTGATCAACAAGGTGCCGATGCGCGCCGACACGTTGAAGCAGCTGCCCGATCTCAAACTCATCGCTGTCGCCGCCACCGGCACCGACGTCGTCGACAAGAAGGCCGCCAAGGAACTCGGCATCACTGTCGTCAACATCCGTAATTACGCTTTCAACACCGTCCCCGAGCACGTGATCGGCCTGATGTTCGCCCTGCGGCGCGCCATCGTGCCCTATGCGAATTCGGTGCGCCGGGGCGATTGGGCGAAGTCCACCCAGTTCTGCTACTTCGATTATCCGATCCACGACATCGCCGGCTCGACGCTGGGCATCGTCGGCTACGGGGCTCTGGGCAAGTCGATCGCCAAGCGCGCGGAAGCGCTCGGCATGAAGGTCATTGCCTACGATGTGTTCCCGCAGGAAGGCCTCGTGGATTTCGAGACGATCCTCACCGAATCCGACGTCATCACCCTGCATGCGCCGCTGACGCCGGAGACCCGGAACATGATCGGCGCCGAGCAGCTGGCCAAGATGAAGAAGCACGCCATCCTGATCAACACGGCGCGTGGCGGCCTCGTCGACGAGGAAGCTCTCGCCGAGGCGCTCAAGGCCGGAACGATCGGTGGCGCCGGATTCGACGTGGTGATGACCGAGCCGCCCAAGAACGGCAACATCCTGTGCGAGCTCGACCTGCCGAACCTCATCGTCACGCCGCACGTGGCCTGGGCGAGCAAGGAAGCGATGCAGATCCTGGCCGACCAGCTCGTGGATAATGTCGAGGCCTATGTTGCGGGCAAACCGCAGAACGTGGTCGAAGGCTGAACGCGACGACGAGTCGGCTCCCCGGAGCCGTAATCATTCGGGGGTCGCAAGGCGATACCCCGGACACCATGAATGCGGACGCCGATCGAGTCCGCACCGAGGGCGAGCCGGAATTACGGTCTCGCCGGCGGCGCCCCACGACGATGGGGACGGTCCATCGCGCGATATGACGAGACGCGCCAATGACAACGATACGTCAGCCGCGCAGCGACGCGGGCAGAGGAAACGACATGACCAAGAAGCTGCTGTTCCAATTCGATACCGATACCGTTCCGAGCGTGTTCGACGTGGTCGTCGGCTACGATGGTGGCGCCGATCGCATCACCGGTTACGGCAACGTGACGCCCGACAATGTCGGCGCCTTGGTGGACGGGACCATCTACACCCGCGGCGGTTCCGAGAAGAAGTCCACGGCGATCTTCGTGGGCGGCGGCAGCATGGCGGCTGGCGAGGCCGTGTTCGAGGCGGTGAAGAAGCGCTTCTTCGGCCCCTTCCGCGTTTCGATCATGCTCGATTCGAACGGCTCGAACACTACGGCCGCCGCAGGCGTCGCTCTGGTTCAGAAGGCTGCCGGCTCGCTTCAGGGGAAGAAGGCCGTCGTTCTGGCCGGCACCGGTCCGGTGGGCATGCGCTCGGCCGCACTCCTGGCTCAGGAAGGCGCCACCGTGGTTCTCTGCGGTCGCTCTCTCGATAAGGCTCAGGCTGCCGCCGATTCCATCAACAAGCGCTTCAAGGTCCAGATCAGCGCCGCCGCCACGCCGGACGCCGCGTCTCGCGCCGCCATCGTCAAGGGCCAGAACCTGGTCTTCTCCGCCGGCGCCATTGGGCTCGAACTTCTGGCCGAAGCCGACTGGAAGGACGAGGCCAGCATCGAGTTCATCGCCGATTACAACGCCCAGCCGCCCCTCGGTTTCGGCGGCATCGACGCCATGGACAAGGGCAAGGAGCGCCACGGCAAGAAGGTGTTCGGCGCCCTCGGCATCGGCGGCCTGAAGCTGAAGCTTCACCGCGCCTGCGTCGGCCAGCTCTTCGACAGCGCCGAGAAGGTCTTCGACGCCGAGGAGATCTACGCCCTCGCCAAGACGATGGCCTGACCCATGAGCGAGAAGACCTCACCTGCCAACGAAACCATCCAGAGCTTCCTCGACGGGCTGGCAAGCTCGGCCCCGACTCCCGGAGGCGGCGGAGCCGCCGCCATCTCCGGTGCCATGGGTGCCGCGCTTCTCAGCATGGTGTGCAACCTCACCATCGGGAAGAAGAAATACGTCGAGGTCGAAGGCGAGCTGAAGGAGATCCTCGGCAAATCGGAGGCGCTCCGGGCCGAACTCACCGGCATGATCGCCGATGACGTCGAGGCTTTCGATGCCGTGATGGGGGCCTACGGCTTGCCCAAGGGCACCGACGAGGAGAAGGCGGCTCGCGCCGCAAGGATCCAAGAGGCCCTCAAGGTCGCCACCGACGTGCCGCTCGCCTGCTGCCGCGCCTGCCGCGAGGTCATCGACCTCGCCGAGGCCGTGGCTGAGAAAGGCAATCTCAACGTCATCTCCGATGCCGGGGTCGCAGTTCTCTCCGCTCATGCCGGCCTGCGCAGCGCCGCGCTCAACGTCTATGTCAACGCCAAGGGCCTGGACGATCGCGGATTTGCCGACGAGCGCCTGAAGCAACTCGAAGAATTGCTCGGGCCGGCAGGACCACTGAACGAAAAGATCTACGAGGTCGTAAAGGCCAAGGTGAACTAAGATCAACGACAGGCCGGCGAGAACAAACTCAGCCGGCCTTTTTGTCTACAAAATACATTCCAGCCGCCATTAAAGGCGGACTGAAAGAGAATGTAAAAAAATATTACAGCAGAAGCTCTTTCCGTGAAGTGAAATTTACGAGAGTGTCTGTCCCAGGGAAAAACGCCGAGGAGAACGCACATGGACGTGCATGAGTATCAAGCCAAGGAGCTGCTCGCCGGATTCGGCGTTGCGGTTCCGAAGGGCGCGGTGGCCTTCAGCCCCGACCAGGCGGTTTACGCCGCCACCGAACTCGGTGGCTCGTTCTGGGCGGTGAAGGCACAGATCCATGCCGGTGCGCGCGGCAAGGCCGGCGGCATCAAGCTGTGCCGGACCTACAACGAGGTCCGCGATGCCGCCAAGGACCTCCTCGGCAAGCGCCTCGTGACGCTCCAGACCGGCCCCGAGGGTAAGCCGGTTCAGCGCGTCTATATCGAGACCGCCGATCCATTCGAGCGCGAACTTTATCTCGGTTACGTCCTCGACCGTAAGGCCGAGCGCGTCCGCGTCATCGCCTCGCAGCGCGGCGGCATGGATATCGAAGAGATCGCCGCCAACGAGCCCGAAGCCCTGATCCAGGTCGTGGTCGAGCCGGCTGTCGGTCTGCAGCAGTTCCAGGCCCGCGAGATCGCGTTCCAGCTCGGCCTGAACATCAAGCAGGTCTCGGCGGCCGTGAAGACGATCATGAACGCCTACCGGGCGTTCCGCGATTGCGACGGCACCATGCTGGAGATCAACCCTCTCGTCGTCACCAAGGACGACCGCGTCCTGGCGCTCGACGCCAAGATGTCCTTCGACGACAACGCCATGTTCCGCCGGCGCAACATCGCCGACATGCACGATCCCTCGCAGGGCGATCCGCGTGAGGCCCAGGCCGCCGAGCACAACCTCAGCTATATCGGCCTCGAGGGTGAAATCGGCTGCATCGTCAACGGCGCCGGCCTCGCCATGGCGACCATGGACATGATCAAGCATGCGGGCGGCGAGCCCGCCAACTTCCTCGATGTCGGCGGCGGCGCCAGCCCCGACCGCGTGGCCACGGCCTTCCGCCTCGTTCTCTCGGACCGCAACGTCAAGGCGATCCTGGTGAACATCTTCGCCGGCATCAACCGCTGCGACTGGGTCGCCCAGGGCGTGATCCAGGCGGCGAAGGAAGTGAAGATCGACGTGCCGCTCATCGTCCGGCTCGCCGGCACGAATGTCGAGGCGGGCAAGAAGATCCTGGCCGAGAGCGGCCTCGACCTCATTACCGCCGACAGCCTGTCGGACGCCGCCACCAAGGCCGTCGCCGCCTGCGACGCCGCCAAGCGCAGCCACTGAGACGAGGGGAGGATACGTCATGAGCATTCTGATCGACGAGAAGACCCCGATCATCGTCCAGGGCATCACCGGCGATAAGGGTACGTTCCACGCCAAGGAGATGTTGGATTACGGTTCCAACGTCGTCGGTGGCGTCACCCCCGGAAAGGGCGGCAAGACCCATCTCGGCGTGCCGGTGTTCAACACCGTCAAGGAGGCCGTGGAGGCCACTGGAGCCACGACCTCGATCACCTTCGTCGCTCCGCCCTTCGCGGCCGATGCGATCATGGAAGGGGCCGATGCCGGCCTCGCGCTGATCTGCTCGATCACCGACGGCATCCCGGCGCAGGACATGATGCGGGTGAAGCGGTATCTGCGCCGCTACCCCAAGGACAAGCGCACCATGGTGGTGGGCCCGAACTGCGCCGGCATCATCTCGCCGGGCAAGTCGATGCTCGGCATCATGCCCGGCCACATCTACCTCAAGGGCAATGTCGGCGTGATCTCGCGCTCCGGCACCCTCGGCTACGAGGCCGCCGCTCAGATGAAGGAGCGGGGCATCGGCATCACGACCTCGGTGGGTATCGGCGGTGACCCGATCAACGGCTCGTCCTTCCTCGACCATCTCGCCCTGTTCGAGCAGGACCCCGAGACCAAGGCCGTGCTGATGATCGGCGAGATCGGCGGTCCGCAGGAGGCCGAGGCCTCGGCCTGGATCAAGGAGAACATGACGAAGCCCGTCATCGGCTTTGTCGCCGGCCTCACCGCCCCGAAGGGTCGCCGCATGGGCCATGCCGGCGCGATCATCTCCGCCACCGGCGACAGCGCCGCTGAAAAGGCCGAGATCATGCGCTCCTACGGCCTGACCGTCGCCCCGAGCCCCGGCGATTTCGGTTCGACGGTCGAACAGGTGATGCGCAAGATCGCGGCGTGAGCCGACGAACCCTCCCCCTCAGCGGGGGAGGGTGGTGACTGAGCGAGCGGAAGTGAGGGGCAGCGCCACCACTTCCGGTAAAGCGTTGCTCGCCTCGCCCAACCCGCTAGACCACCCCCTTGATCGCTCCGGCGCTGCGTTCCATGCTGCCGAAGCGGCTGCTCTTCACCGTTGCCCGCACGATGTCGGCGGCCATCGGCTCAACTCTGTTCGAGGTGGCCATCCGATGACCGATACTCTCCACGCCCCGGTCGGATCGCTCGACCACCCCTTCGCGCCGCCGGTCATCACCGGCACCTCGTCGAAGGAAGCGCTCGACATACTCTTCCACGCCCTGCTCGAAGTCGCCCGCCGCCACGAGCCGGAACTCGAAGCCGTCCTCCTCGGCACGGCCAACATCTCGGATTTCTCGCCAGAGCTTCTTGCCCGCGCGCTTCAGGTCCAGGGCATCTGGTTCCAGCTCCTCTCCATCGCCGAGCAAAATGCCGCCATGCGCCGGCGTCGCCATGTGGAGCGCAGCAAGGGGCGGGCGGAACTCTCCGGCAGCTTCAGCGCGGTCCTGGCGGATGCGGTCAAGAACGGCATCAAGGCGCCCGAGATCCACGCCCTTCTGAAAGACCTGCGCATTCGCCCGACCATCACGGCGCACCCCACCGAGGGAAAGCGCGTGACGGTGCTGGAGAAGTTCCGCCGCATCTATCTCGTCCTGCGCGAGCTCGAACTGCCGCGCTGGACCGAGCGTGAGCGCAACGGCCTGATGAACGAGCTTCGGGACCAGATCGAGCTCGTCTGGATGACGGGCGAACTCCATTTGGAGAAGGCCACCGTCGAGCGCGAGGTGGCCTGGGGCCTGCACTTCTTCGACGAGACCCTGTTCGAGATGCTGCCGGAAGTCCTCTACTCGCTGGAGGAATCCCTGGCCGAGTATTACCCGGACGAGAAGTTCGAGGTGCCGGCCTTCTTCCAGTTCGGCTCGTGGATCGGCGGCGACCGCGACGGCAACCCCTACGTCACATCGTCGGTGACGCGCGCCACACTTCAACGCAACGCGCTCGCCTCCCTCCGGCGCTATCGCGATGGCGTCACCGCACTCGGCCGCACGCTCTCCCTCACCGAGCGCTCGCTCCCCGTGCCGGCATCGTTCAAGTCGGAACTCGCCCAGCTGCTCACCGAGAGCGGCGACGGGCGCGCCATCGCCAGCCGCAATCCCGGCGAGGCCTATCGCCAGTTTCTCACCTGCATCCTGCGCAAGATCGAGGCGACGATCGCGCGCAACAAAGGCTTACGCTCGACCGGCCCGGATTATCCCAGCGCCGATGGTCTCATCAACGACCTGCGCCACCTCGAGGCCGGGCTCGCCGACGCCAATTGCCCGTCGCTGGCCACAGACCTCGTGCGCCCGGTGCGCCGCATGGTGGAAATTTTCCGATTCTCCACGGTGCGCCTCGACCTGCGCGAGAACACCACGCGCACCACGAAGACCCTGCACGCGCTCTGGCACCAGGCCAACGGCCAGAACAAGACGCCGCCCGCCCTCGATTCGGCGGAGTGGAAGAACTGGCTGCTGGCCGAGCTGGCGAGGCCGATGCACGGCGAGCGCTCGTTCGAGAGCCTGCCTGACGACGCCCGCGAGACGCTGGAGACTTTCGCCCTCGTCGGCGAGATGCGCGAGCAGCTCGACCGCGAGGCCTTCGGCTCCTTCATCCTGTCGATGACCCGTTCGGTCCCCGACATCCTCGGTGCGTACCTCCTCGCCAAGGAAGCCGGCAACTTCCTCGATGCCACCGGCACCGAAATCTGCTGCCTGCCGATCGTTCCGCTGTTCGAGACCATCGACGATCTTCGCGCCGCGCCCGCGATCATGAAGGAGCTGTTCTCGATCCCGGTGGTCCGCCGCTCCACCCGCTGGCAGGGCGGCGTGCAGGAGGTGATGATCGGCTACTCGGATTCGAACAAGGATGGCGGCTTCGTCGCCTCGAATTGGGAGCTCTACAAGGCGCAGGACAAGCTGACCCAACTCGGGAAGTCGTCCGGCGTGCCGATCGCGTTCTTCCACGGCCGCGGCGGTTCCGTGAGCCGAGGCGGTGCGCCGACGGCACGAGCCATCGCCGCCCAGCCGCCGGGCTCGATCAACGGGCGTTTCCGCACCACGGAACAGGGCGAAGTCGTCTCGTTCAAATACGCCAACCGGGGCACGGCGGCCTACCAGATGGAGCTTCTCGCGTCGTCGGTGTTCGACCACGCGCTGAAATCCGAGCGGGAAGCCATCAAGGTCCCGCGCAACGAGTTCGACGACTCGCTGGAAGCCCTGTCCGGCGCGTCGCGCGCGGCCTATGTCAACCTGATCCAGCATCCCGACCTCGTGACCTATTTCCAGGCCGCGAGCCCGCTGGACGAGATCGCGCTCCTCAACATCGGCTCACGCCCTGCGCGGCGGTTCGGCGCCCGGTCCCTGGCGGACCTGCGCGCGATCCCATGGGTCTTCGCATGGTCGCAGAACCGGCACGTCATCACCGGGTGGTACGGTGTCGGGTCCGGCCTGAAGAGCTTCCTCGACGTGCGTGGCGCGCAGGGCGAGGAACAGCTGAAGCGGCTTTTCGCCGAATCGAAGCCGTTCCGCCTCATCCTCGACGAGGTCGAGAAGACGCTGCTGATGGTCGATCTCGAGATCGCCCGCGACTATGCCGGTCTCGTAGCCGACGAGAAGGCTCGCGCCAGCATCTTCCCGCTGATCCAGGCCGAGTATGAGTTGACCCGCGAGATGGCGCTTCGCGTCAGCGGCGGCACCGAACTCGCGGAACGCTTTCCCCTGTTCCGAGATCGCCTCAACGGCCGCCTGCCCACGATCAACCAGGTCAGCCGCGAACAGGTGGAGCTGCTTCGCCGCTTCCGCGCCGAAGAGGATGAGGACAAGCGCGAGGCGGTGAAATCCGCCCTGCTGCTCTCGATCAACTGCATCGCCGTCGGCTTCGGTGCGACGGGCTGACGGTTTTGTAAGGATACCGAGGGCCGGGCACGGCCCTGGGACAGGCGCGAAAGCGTATCCCGACCGGTATGGTGGACCGCGTTTTGCGGTCTCTCACCAACGACCAGAACACGAACCCAGAGGAAGGATTCCCCAATGAGCTTTACCCTGATCCAGCAGGCCACCCCGCGCCTGCACCGCTCGGAACTCGCCGTTCCCGGGTCCAACCCGACCTTCATGGAGAAGTCCGCTTCCTCCAAGGCCGACGTGATCTTCCTCGACCTCGAAGACGCCGTCGCTCCCGATGACAAGGAGCAGGCCCGCAAGAACATCATCCAGGCGCTCAACGACCTGGATTGGGGCACCAAGACCATGATGATTCGCATCAACGGTCTCGACACCCACTACATGTACCGCGACGTGGTCGACATCGTCGAAGCCTGTCCGCGCCTCGACATGATCCTGATCCCCAAGGTCGGCGTGCCGGCCGACGTCTACGCCATCGACGTGCTGACGACCCAGATCGAGCAGGCCAAGAAGCGCGAGAAGAAGATCGGCTTCGAGGTGCTGATCGAGACCGCTCTGGGCATGGCCAACGTGGAGGCGATCGCCACGTCGTCGAAGCGCCTGGAAGCCATGTCTTTCGGTGTCGCCGACTACGCCGCCTCGACCCGCGCCCGCTCCACCGTCATCGGCGGCGTCAACAAGGACTTCTCGGTGCTCACCGACAAGGACGAGGCCGGCAACCGCGAGACCCATTGGCAGGATCCCTGGCTGTTCGCCCAGAACCGCATGCTGATCGCCTGCCGCGCCTACGGCCTGCGTCCGATCGACGGCCCGTTCGGCGACTTCTCCGATCCGGATGGCTACACCTCCGCTGCGCGCCGCTGCGCCGCTCTCGGCTTCGAGGGCAAGTGGGCGATCCACCCCTCGCAGATCGATCTCGCCAACGAAGTGTTCACCCCGTCGGAAGCCGAAGTCACCAAGGCCCGCCGCATCCTCGAAGCCATGGAAGAGGCCGCCAAGGCCGGCAAGGGCGCCGTGTCGCTGGACGGCCGCCTCATCGACATCGCCTCGATCCGCATGGCCGAGGCACTGATCGAGAAGGCCAACGCGATGTCGGCCAGCTGATCGGGTCGCTTCGTAGACATCGCTAAGCAGGACGGCCGCTTCCGAAAGGGGCGGCCGTCCTCGCTTTAGGCCCGAAATGTCCTATCGTCCGCAGCGTATCGCCGGGAGAACAGGCGCCGGGGCTACGTCTTCCCCCTTGGGCAGGACAGCCAAACGGCTCCGATCTCGTCGATCGACAGGGAGAAACCACCATGCATGTGACCATCGAAGACGCTCACAAGGCCATCGAGGCCGCCCGCGCCAAGGCAGTGGAGCTCGACACCCAGATGTGTATCGCCGTCGTCGATTCCGGCGGTAACCTCAAAGCGTTCTACCGGATGGACGGGGCCTGGGTCGGCTCCATCGACATCGCCCAGAAGAAGGCCAAGACCTCGGTTTTCTTCGGCATGATGACCGGTCAGATCGGCCAGTTGTCACAGCCCGGCGGCCCGCTCTTCGGCATCGAGCATTCCAATGAAGGCCTGATCACCTTCCCCGGCGGCATCCCGATCGTCGACAAGGACGGCGAGATGTCCGGCGCCATCGGCGTCAGCGGTTCGAGCGTCGAAAACGACCACGCGGTGGCTCTGGCCGGCGCCAGCGCCGTCGGCGCGACCGAGCTGCCCGCCCACCCCTGGCGGACCTGAACCGGCGAAACCGACGACGCGCATCGGGTGCAGCGCACGCGATGAATACCGTCGGTTAAGCATGCGCGCCCTATCACGGTCGCATCACCCCGAGCCGTGACAGGAGCGCCGATGACCCGGGACCAACTCGCCGCCGAACTGAAGCGCATGGCCAATGCGCAGGTCGCCGACATCGAGCGTGCGGTCAAGGACGGCCACCGGACCATCGCCCTCAACGAACTGGCGGATCTGAACCGCCAGTTGAAGGCCTTGGCCGCAGCCGTGAAGGCCCGGCCCGTCGTACGGGCCTGACACGATGGCGTCGGACGCGAGACCGCTTCAGTAGCGCGGATCGCGTCCACGTCCCTCCAAGGGCGGCTCTTCGGACAGTCGCTCCTCGCCGGCGAGACCCTCCGCAGGGGGCTCGCCGCCGACGTAACCACGCTGATCCGGACGAGCCTCGTCGGCAAACGGAACTTCCCGAGGTGGAATCGGAGGCCGCCGGTAAGGCCTCGGCTCACCGTATCCCCCCTCCGGCTCGCGCTCCGATCTGAAGCGGTCCGAATGCTCCTCGCAGATCGTCACCCGCTTGATGATTTCCTCTCCCTCCGGTGTGATCCGGCGTCGGATGACGGTCCGGCACGGCTCCGCGAGGCGAGACGGTTCGCGTCCGGGGCGGAAATCCTCGACCGGGGGAGGGGGTCGGCGCTCTCCCGGGAATTCGCGCGGCGCTCCATAGGGCTCCGGGAAATCGGCGGCGAGCGCAGGGACACCGCAGAGCGCCAGGGCCAGGAGACCGCTGAAGATAGGCGGCCTACGGCGCGTAGCGACGGACAGGAACGGGTTTGCAGCCACGGAACGTCTCCGGAGAGATGACCGCCCCCGCCATGGGTATGCGGCACCGGATCATCCTGCAGCCGAGCCGCTGAACCAGAGCAGACGCCACCACTCGGAAAGTATTCATCTGGACGCGCGCCGCGATGGCGCCAACGACCGGCTTGCCTCGACGCTCAACTTTCGCCGTCGGCGGCTTTCTGCTTCTCCACCTCGGGCGCGACCTGCCCGAAGTTGAGGACGGCGACCAGGGCGGTCCCGCCAAACACGTTGCCGAGAAGAGTCGGAATGAAGAAGCGCGAGACGTAATCGCCCATCGAGGCATGGCCGCTGAAGACGAGATAGAACGTGTCGACGGATCCGGCCACGATATGGGCGAGGCTGCACATCGACACGAGCCAGGTCATCAGGATGACGATGAACGGCGCCGCCGAGCCGGTGGCAGGCAGCATCCACACCATCAGGGCGATGAGCCAGCCCGCGAACACAGCTTTGATCAGAGTCGTCCAGAACGCCGACTCGATCGTATGGTGGCTGATCGCGGCGAAGGCGGTGTGGATCTCGGATGCGAACGCATCCGAATAGGCTAGGACCGCAGCGATGGCAGCGGTGGCGACCATGTTGCCGGCCAGAACGATGCCCCACAGGCGCAGGACGCGCATGAGGGTGGCGACGCTCCGGTCATGAAGCAGAGGCAGAATCGGCGTCAGCGTGTTTTCGGTGAAGAGTTGCTGGCGGCCGAGGACGACGATGAGGAAACCGGTCGCGTATCCCAAGCTGGTGATGAGTCCGGCCCATTGAGCCTCCGGGAGATGAGCCTTCAGCACGCCGGGGACGATGAGCGAGAAGCCCATGGTCAATCCCGCGGCGAAAGCCGAGAGGAACAGCGCCCCGCCCGTGCGCCGAAGCTCCTCGTCACCCTCCCGGCGGATCACCTCGTGTAGGATGAAGGCGTCGGGCCGCAGGCCTTCCGCTACGGATTCCTCCCGCTCGACTGCCTCATCCCGCGTGGAGCCTTCGTCTCGCTGCCCCATTCGAGGGACCTCCTGAAAACGGGCTCTATTCCCGCCTTCGACAAGGAAGCCATGGACTCAGGCGACGGTTCCGTCCTTGAGCCGGGCGACGAGGGAATGGACATCTGCCTTCGCCCTCGCCACCGCTTCGGCATCTTTTCCGCGCACTACGATGCGATTGGCGAATCCCTGCTGCGTCATCGACGGATAGGAGCCGATGGATACGCCGTCATGGACCTTGGCGATCTCGGCCAGGGCCGAAGCGTAATTGCCTTCGGGCAGGTTGCCGGCCTCGATCGTCTCCGACAGCACGCGCGCGCCGGTCTCGAGGGTAGGGCCGATCTCGTCGAGCATGGCCTGCATGATCGCCGGCACGCCGGCCATGACGAACACGTTGCCGATGCGAAAGCCCGGCGCCTTCGAAATCGGGTTGGCGATGAGATCGGCACCCGCCGGAATGCGCGCCATGCGCAGCCGGGCCTCGTTGAGATCTTCGGGCTTGTGGCGCTCAAGCAGCATTGCCTTCGCGCGCGGATCGACATCGATGGTCACGCCGAAGGCGGCGGCCATGCAATCGGCGGTGATGTCGTCATGGGTCGGGCCGATCCCGCCGGTGGTGAAGAGGTAGGTGTAGCGGGTCCGAAGGGTATTGACCGCGTCGACGATCTCTTCCGCCTCGTCCGGGACGATACGGACCTGCCGCAGGTCGATGCCGACGGCCGTACAATAATCGGCAATGGTGCCGATATTCCGGTCTTTGGTGCGGCCGGACAGGATCTCGTCGCCGATCACCAGAATGGCGGCGGTGATGGTAGGGGAAGTGGGGGAAGTCATCGTGGTCCGTGGCGAGCGCGAGGCGGTGATACCCCTGACCTAGCGCGACGATGCCGAACTGACCATGGCGGGCTCCCTGGCCTGCGTCGGCGCCAGCTGATAGGCGCACGGCGTCGTAGCCGTTTCGCGTGCCATTCCCGTCAGGAGGTCCTGCCGATGAGATTCCCCGGTCCGCTGATCGAGGGCCGGCTGGTCCGCCGTTACAAGCGTTTTCTCGCTGATATCGAAGTGGCGGATGGCAGCCTCGTCACGGCGCATTGCGCCAATCCCGGCGCGATGCTCGGCCTCAACCAACCCGGTTCGCGCGTCCTCCTTTCGGCTTCGACAAACCCGGCGCGTAAGCTCGGCTTTTCGTGGGAACTGGTGGAAGCCGACTTGCCCGGCGGCCTGCAATGGGTCGGCATCAATACGATGCGTCCGAACGCGCTGGTCGCGGAGGCCTTCGCCGAAGGTCGCCTCGCACCACTTTCGGAATACGCTTCCCTGCGCCCCGAGGTGCGTTACGGACGCGCCAGCCGGGTCGATTTCCTGGCGACCGGGGAGGGCGTGCCACCCTGTCATGTGGAGGTGAAGAACTGCCACCTCCTGCGCCAACCGGGCCTCGCCGAATTTCCCGACTGCGTGGCCGCCCGCAGCGCGCGGCATATGGACGATCTCACGGAGGTCGTCGCTCAGGGCGGGCGCGCGATGCTGATCGTCGTGGTGCAGATGCAGGCAGACAGGTTCGATGTGGCCCGCGATCTCGATCCGGCCTTCGACCGTGCCTTTGCCGCCGCCATGGCGGGCGGAGTCGAAATCCATGCCTATCGCTGCCGGATCGACCCGACCGAGGTCACCATCGCGGAAGCGATTCCCGTGGTTTCGCGGCTATCCGGCGGGTGATCGATCGGCGCGTCGGTGGGGCGCGCGATTTCATGGGGCCATCGGCGGATTTCGTGCCATGCTCCCAGCCCTACGACCCAAGGAGACGATGATGGCGACTGAGAAACCACGCGGTGGCCGCGAAGCGAAGAAGCCGAAGAAGCCCGTCGTCAAGACGATCGCCGCTGCCCCCTCTACCAAGGGCACCGTAAGCATCGGCGCCAAGAAGTAGGACCCACAGCCCCGTCAGGCCGGCTATACGCCGCCTGGCGTGGCTTTCGGGCCGGGATCTGGCAAGGTTCGGCCAAGTTCGAGAAGTACGATTTCCGGCGGCACTCCGATACGGATCGGGACGCGGCTCACGCCGAACCCGCCGGACACGATCATGTGTCGTCCCTCATCGACCACATGGCCGTAGGAAAGGTCCTTGCCACGCACGAAGGGTACGAGCGGCGAGGCACCGAAAAACCGGATCTGGCCGCCATGGGTATGGCCGGCCAGGGTCAGGGAGACACGCTCGGGTACACGGGGGAAGATGTAGGGCTCGTGCGCCATCAGGATGACCGGCGCATCGTCCGTGACCTGAGCCAGCGTGCCGGGGAGATCGTCCCGTCCTCGGCGATCGCCGCGCAGTAGGAACGGCTCTTGGTCCCCAAGCCCTGCGATCCAGAACGGATAGCCATCCTTTTCCAGCCGCCGAGCGATGTTCTCCATGACCGGGATGCCGCGAGCTTCCAGCACGCGCTGGGATTCGACCGGCCCGCGCCGCGTCGTTTGGGCGATGGTGTCGTCCCACCAATCGTGATTTCCAAGAATGGCGTAAACGCCGAGCGGCGCCCGCAGGCCGTCCACGACGCGGGCGAACTCGACCAGCGGCACCTTGCGTGTCGTCACGCTGGGACCGGATGGATAATCGCCGAGCAGCAGGATGAGATCGGGTTCGAGCCGGTTTGTCGCATCGACGATCTCGGCGATCCGGTCGAGCGGCATGGTCGGCTCGCCGACATGGAAATCGGCGAGGACAGCGACTTTCAGGCTCAACCCATGTGTCCAGCCAGGCAGAACCGGAGCGTATCGCGTCACAACGAGACGGTGGCGCGGCTCGATCACGAAGCCATAGGCGCCCGCCGAGGCCACCAGGGCCGTGCTCGCACCGATCCCGGTTAGGAGCTGCCGTCTTGTCGGCAGAATCAGCATGTCATCGTCCCCGGCGGCAGAGTCGATGCGGATCCATCGTCCCGGGGCGACTACACATCCAGCGCAGCCAAGTTCCGATGGTTCGACGTCGGTGACCAAGCCCGTGAAGGCTTGGTCGCAATGTTTGGCCGGACGGCGTTCGTCTTAAGAAGGATTGGCCTCAGACGAGGGGCGCATCCTCGTGCTGGAAGCGGGAGAGCTGCCGACGAGCGGCAATCTTCCGGGCCGCCTCTTTGGCAGCGGATGCCGAGACGTGAACCGCTGCGGCGAGGGCGGGCAGTGCCACGGGGCGGAAACCTTCGCGATCCGTTACCAGACCGGACGCACGGGGCGTCGACGAAATGGCTGCGCGCTGGTTCTGTTCGGGGCGGGACATGGGAACGGGTCCTGTTTCACGGTGTCGGAACGCCACCAGATCCTCGTTTGTCTGGTTGGCGATCACGCCGGTCTCTCGGGCACCCTCAAGAGGTTCGACCCGGACCGACGCTGTGCGGCACGAGATCCATATGCGGCGAAGGATCATGAACGGGAGCTTAAGGCTAGCCAGAGATGAGCAGGATAGAGTTGTCCAACATCGTCGCTGAGTGACTTTCGACACAGTCAAAGAATAGTGGAAATATAAAAAATTCAATTCCGCAGTGCAATCTAATCTCGCACGCACTGCGAAAGATCTAGACTTTTCTGTGGCGAAGCCGCCCTAAACCACGGGCCTCAGACCTTCCGACGCGATCCAGGCCTCGGTTCGATCCAGGGCACGGGCGAGGCGGTCGAACAACGTGTCGATCTCCTCGTGCGAGATGACCAGGGGAGGGCAGACCGCGACCCGGTCACCGGCGAGGAATCGCACGATCAGGCCCTCGGCCTGCGCGAACGCGACGCAGCGGGCCGCGACTCCGGCCTTCGGCTCGTACTGACGCTTGGATGCCTTGTCGGCGACGATCTCCAGCCCACCGATGAGACCGATCCCTCGCGCTTCTCCGACAATGGGGTGGTCGGCCAAGGCCGAGAGCCGGGCCTGGAAATGAGGGGCCTTCTCGGCAACGCCTTCGACGATGCGGTCGCGTTTGTAGATTTCGATGGTCTTCAGCGCGACGGCGCAGGCGACGGGGTGACCGGAATAGGTGGTGCCGTGGCCGAACGTGCCGAGCTTGGCGCTCTGCGTCACCAGCGCCTTGTAGAGCGGCTCGTCGATGCTGATGCCGCCGAGCGGCATGTAGCCCGAGGTCACCGCCTTGGCGAAAGACAGGCTGTCGGGGCGCATTCCCAGGGCTTCGGAACCGAACCAAGTGCCGAGCCGGCCGAAGCCGCAGATCACCTCGTCGGCGATGAAGCGCACGTCGTAGCGGTCGAGGACGGCCTGGATCTTGGTGAAATAACCGGCGGGCGGGGCGATGGCGCCCCCCGCTCCCATGACCGGCTCGGCCACGAAGGCCGCGACGGTATCCGGCCCCTCGCGCAGGATCAGGGCTTCGAGTTCGTCGGCGAGGCGCTGCGAGAATGCCTCCTCGGTCTCACCGGCCTCGGCGAAACGATAGTGGTGCGGGCATCCCACATGCAGGAACCCTGGCAGCGGCAGGTCCCAATCGGCATGGTTGGCGGTGAGGCCGGTCATGGAGGCGGTCGCGACCGTGACGCCGTGGTAGCCCTTGATCCGCGAGACGATCTTCTTCTTGGCCGGGCGGCCGAGGGCGTTGTTGAGATACCAAGTCAGCTTCACCTGGGTGTCGTTGGCCTCCGACCCGGACGAGGTGAAGAAGATCTTCGAGGTCGGGATCGGCATCAACTCCTTGAGCGTCTCCGCGAGCTCGATCGCCGGATCGTGGCTACGCCCCGAGAACAGATGGGTGAAGGGCAGGCGCGACATCTGCTCGCTCGCCGCTTCCACCAATTCCTCGTTCGAATAGCCGAGCGCTGTGCACCACAGGCCGGCCATGCCTTCGAGATAGGGCCGACCGTCGCTGTCATAAACCCAGACACCGTGGCCGCGCTCCAGCACCAGCGGGCCGGTCTCGCGAAAGGTGGAAAGGTTGGTGTAGGGATGGATCAGCGTTTCGACGTCGCGGGTCGCGAGGTTCGAGAGCATGGGCCTGCCGTTACCTGTGGAAGCGGGCCGGTTCGGCCCCGTGTTCATGCGATGCCACACTAGCGACCCGGACCGTCGGTAGAAACCCGTCCGCACAATGCATCGTCGCCCCGTCTTTCGCACCGATTGTCCCGCGCATGCTCGATCCCGCTACTTTCGTGGCCCATCCGGCGCCAGGCCGCGTTTGCGGAACCTGCACCCTGTGCTGCAAGGTCTACGATGTTCCCGCCGTGGGGAGCGTCGCCGGCCAATGGTGCCGGCACACCAAGCAGGGGAGGGGCTGCGCCATCCATCCGACGCGGCCGGACCATTGCCGCGCCTTCCATTGTCTCTGGATGACCGAAGCCTGGCTCGGCGCCGAGTGGAAGCCGGAGAAGGCCAAGATGGTGCTGGCGCTCGATCCGGTGACGAAGAACATGAACGTCCAGGTCGATCCCGGCCAACCGAATGCGTGGCGGCGCGAGCCGTATTACGGGCAGCTGCGGCGCTGGGCCGCCGCATCGCTGGCGCAGGACCGCCTCGTCCTCGTCCATCTCAACAAATCCACCACCGTCATCCTGCCGGATCGTGACGTCCCACTCGGCGTGTTCGAGCCCGGCGACAGGATCGTGCGGCGGGATCGCGCCGGAACCTTCGACGTCGAGAAGGTGGGAGCCAGCGCGTGAGCGCGACGCGTCCACGCCGTCTCGCCGGCATCCTGTTCGACAAGGACGGCACGCTCATCGATTTCGACAGGACCTGGGGGCCAGCGGCCCATGCGGTCATGGATTGCCTGTCCGGGGGCGACCGTACCCGCTTGGAAGACCTGATGGCGGTGAGCCATTACATCGAGGAGGAGCGACGCTTCCTGCCGACCTCGCCCCTCATCGCCGGCTCGTCCGCAGCCTATGGGCCGCTCTGGGCGAAGGTTCTCGGCCGGCCTGCCGGACCTGATCTCTACGGGGAGATGGACCGGCTGTTTCGCCGCGAAGGGTTGGCGCATCTATGCCCGATCGGTGATCCGGCCGGGATGGCACGCCATCTCGTCGGTGCCGGTTACGCGCTCGGCATCGCCACCAACGATGCCGAAGCCTCGGCGCGGGCGCAGGCTGATGCCCTCGGCCTCACACCCCATCTCTCCTACGTCGCGGGCTACGATTCGGGGCATGGGTCCAAGCCGGAACCCGGCATGGTCAGCGCCTTCGCCGCGCATCTCGCCGTCGCCCCGAGCCGCATCGTCATGATCGGCGATTCGCCTTACGACCTCGTCGCCGGGCGCGCGGCCGGTGCCATGACCATCGCGGTTCTGACCGGGCCCATGGGGGATGCAGCCCGCGAGATCATGACGCCGCTCGCAGACCATGTGGTCGCCTCGATCGCCGATCTCGCCGACTTGCTCGATGGGATCGCCGATCACGCGCGAGGGAGCGAAGCCGGGGCGCAACCAGGACGCTGAGTGAGGTCTCCCCCCCCGATCCGGCTGCCGCTGATGAAGGGAAATATTTACCCGGAAACGTCACAACTACCCGCGTCGTTTCCCGACGACAGGCCCGGCCGATCCGGCCCCTCCGGCGATGGCGGCAAAACGATTTCGCGCTGGCATGTCTCGCCCGCGCGTCCTCCCCGATCATTGCCTCGACTGCGTGAGTTTCTGACGATGCCTCCTCACGACCGCGCCGGCCTCGATAGCGGCAGGCCGAACGCTCCGACGAAGCGTGACATTCTCCGTGGCGCCGTCGGCTCGGCCTTCACCGCCGCGTTCCCGTTCATCGCCGCGCCCGCCCTCGCGCAGACGGGGAACGCACCGAAACACGTGCTCGTCCTCGGCGCGGGCATGTCCGGCTTGACGGCCGCCCTGGCGCTACTCCGCAGAGGCCACCGCGTCACGGTGATCGAGTACCAGGACCGCATTGGCGGCCGCCTCTACTCGCTTCCGCTGAAGAACGGGCAGTTCACCGAGGCCGGCGGCGGGCACTTTCGGTCCAACATGCCCTACGTGCTGAGCTACGTGCGGCGCTTCAACCTGCCCCTCCTCAGCCTCAACGATGGCCTTCCCCGCTACATCGTCGGTGGCAAGACCGGGACGGGCGCCGATCTCGCCAACTGGCCATGGCCCGTTTCCCGCGAGGAACGCAACGTCAGCGTCGCCACCAGCCTCAACCGCTATCTCTACCGAGCCGGACTCGACACCGATTCCGTCCTCGATTCACGGTGGCCCGACCCGGATTCCCTGGCTCGCTACGACAACGTGACGGTGGGCGACCTCGTGAAGGGTGTCGGCGCCTCGGACGCGTTCTGCCAGCTACTCGATGCCCATGGCGGCACCTTCACCAGCCGCTCGCAGGCGCTGGGGGCCATCCCCGACCTCGCCTATCATTTCGGCGACCAGAACGTGTTCCGCATCGAAGGCGGCAACAACCGCCTGCCGATGGCCCTCGCGGGAGCGATCGGCCCAACCAACATCGTCTTGAAGGCCGAGGTGGTCAGCATCGAGCAGACCGATGGCGGTGTCCGTGTCGGCACCCGCGATGGACGCGACTTCTCCGGCGATGCGATCGTATCCACGATCCCCTTCAGCGTCCTCGGCGATATCGAGATGAAGCCCGGCTGGTCGGAGGGCAAGCGGCGCATGTTCGCCGAGATGGAATGGGACAAGACCGTCAAGGTCATCGTCCAGACCAAGACTCCCTCTTGGCTCTCGAAGAATGTTCATGGCTGGCCCATGGCCGGCGGCGACAGGCCCTGGGAGCGGGTCATCGACATCACCGGCAACGAGACCGGCTCGCACGGGAACGTCTTCTTCTACCTCAATGGCGCGAACGCGGAGGCGATCCTGGCCCGCCCCCGCGAGACGCGCGCTCAGGTGACGGTCGATCAGTTCCGCGCCGACATGCCCGACCTGTTCGACGAGGTGATCACGGTAAAGGACTTCGCCTGGACCGAGCAGCCCTGGATCAAGGGCTCGTTCGGCTCGCCGCCGCTCGGCGGCGGATGGATGATCCGGGAATGGACCATGCCCGAAGGCCGCATCCATTTCGCAGGAGATTTCACCAGCCTGAAGACCGGCTGGGTCGAGGGGGCGATCGAAGCGGGCCTGCGAGCGGCCCGGCAGATCGACCCGCTGGTCCAGGCGGAAGGCCGCCCGGTGATCCGTCAGAGGCTCTGACGGAGGGACACCGAAGTAACTCAGCCGCTGGAATCGGCGCGGGCGACGTCGCGCCATTTCAACACGAGCTGCTCGAAAGCCGCGATGTCGTCCGGAGGCAGCGTCCCGAGGGTACGGGCGACATAGGCTTTCTGCGCGGCGATCCCACGGGCTGCGATCTCCGTACCCGCCGGGGTGAGATGGAGCGCATGCGAGCGCCGGTCACCCGGGATGGCGTGGCGCTCGACGAAGCCGGCCTGGACGAGGCGGTCGATCAGGCCCGAGACATTGCCCTTGGTGACGTAGAGCCGCGCGGCGAGATCCTGCTGTGTCAGCCCCTCGCGTTCGGTGAGGGTCGAGAGGACGTCGAATTGCGGAATGGAGAGCCCGAGGCCGCGCAGCTCGGTCGCCATCGCGGCGGTCACCCTCCGGTTGAGGCGGATGAAGCGGAACCAGACCCGCAGCGGGTCGTCCGATCGAGCATCGGTCACGGGATTTCCGGTCGCTGCGGTAAAGTTCATGTCGACGCCGCTATAGCAGAAGCAGGCGGCATCGAAAGCACGACGTAACTCGCGGGTGGCGTCGCCATGCGAGGCCCGGTAAAGCTCATCGCTCAGGCGCGCGGGCACGACCTCCCTGCGGCGCGGCGATCTCCCGGACAGCGATTTCATCCGTATCATGCGTCGTTCGCTTATCGAGGAGCCCATCACCCGCGCCGGTCCGCTCTCGCGCGGCACGGCGATCCTGTCGGTCCTCGTCACCCTGTTCGCCCTCGTTCTGGTGCGTGATCCGCGGGCGGAAGAAGGGCCCGCGCTGGTCACGCTCGGGTCCGGCCTATTCCTGGCGGTCCTGGCAATCGGCTTTGCCCTCTTCGCCTTCGTCCGGGTGTGGCGCGAGGGTGCGCGCGGTTTGGGCGGAGCGATCGCGGGTCTCTTCCTCGCGGTGATACTCCTCGGATATCCGGGCTTCGTCGGGCTGCGCAGCCTGCGCCTTCCCGCCATCACCGACGTCACCACCGATACCGAGAACCCACCCGCCTTCTCGCGCTCGCATGCCGCCTTCGCCGCCCGCGAAGGGCATTATCCTCCTGATCCCGGGCCGGAAGCGCGAACTGCACAGCGCGCCACCTATCTGCAGGTCGCCCCACTTACCCTCGACCTCGACGCCAACGCCGCGTTCGAGCTGGCTCGCAAAGCAGCGGTGAACCGTAAATGGCAGATCGTCGAGGCGATCCGCCCCGGTGGCAGGATCGGCAATGGCCGGATCGAGGCTGTGACGCGCGGCCTCATCCTCAACCTCGCCAGCGACATCACGGTGAGAGTGCGACCGCGGGCGGACGGAGCCCGGATCGACGTGCGTTCGGCGTCCCGCATCGGCGACCGCGATTTCGGCGCCAATGCCGACACCATCCGGGCCTATCTCGACGAGGTCGCGAACCTCGCCATCGCCGTCAAGTGAGTGGTCAGGCCGGCGCGTAGACACCTTCCAGCCTGGCCGGACCATCGGTCACGATGAGCCCGCGCTCCACCAGGTCTTCCAGATGGGCGAAGACGGATAAAGCCGCAGCGCCCTGCAGGGCCGGGCTCAGGCCCTGATAGATCGTGCCGACGATGGAGCGGATGTCGCGGTCGCCCGCCTCGATCCGGCTGCGGATAGCATTTTCGCGCTGGCGCCGATGGGCGGCGAGGCCCCGGACGAAGCGCCGCGGATCGCGGACCGGGCCGCCATGGCCGGGCCAATAGATTGTCTCGTCACGTCCGCGCAAAGCCTCGAGCGACGCCATGTAGGCACGCATCGATCCATCGGGTGGCGCTACGATGGTGGTGGACCACGCCATGACGTGGTCGCCCGAGAACAAGGTCGCCTCCTCCGGCAGGGCGAAGGCGAGATGGTTCATGGTGTGGCCGGGCGTTTCGACCGCCTGAAGCGTCCAGCCCGGCCCCTCGAGCGTGTCGCCCTCTCCCATCTGACGGTCGGGTCGGTGGTCCCGGTCGGCGCTGGCGTCGAGATGCGGAAACTCGCCCTCCGCCAGATCCCTCGCGGCGCGATGCGGCCCGCAACCGATGATGGGCGCACCCGTCTCCGCTTGCAGCAGGCGCGCGCCGGGGGAGTGGTCGCGATGGGTATGGGTGACGACGATGGCAGTGAGCCGCTCCCCGGCGATGGAGGCGATCAGAGCCGCTACGTGACCGGAATCGGCCGGACCCGGATCGATGATCGCGACCTCGCCCCGTCCGACGATGTAGCTGCAGGTGCCGCTGGACGTGAACGGGCTGGCATTGGGACAGATCCGCCGGCGTACCAACGGCGAGAGGCTCACCGTCTCGCCGTTTGCCGGCGCGGCGCCGTCGAAATGCGGATCCGTTCGTGCCTCGCCGTCGTCACTGGTCTTGGTCATGCGGCACCCGGAACGATCACACTCTCGTCCGGCCCTACGCCATAGCGGACCGAGCCACAACGCACCCCGAGCTGTCCCTGAGACCGGTCTCAGCGCGTGAAAGGCGAGGACACCACGACGCGGACGTCGGCGAAGCCCGCCGCACGGTCCTGTCCTCGCTGGACTTCACCGAAGCCGCCTGTCCCCGCCGTGGTACCCACCTGGGCCAGCCGGACGCGCGGCGCGCCGTCAAACGCCCGCCCGGCCTGCCGAGTATCCCCACCGGAGGCGCGGGCATCCGCCTCTCGCCGGACGACGTCGATCTTGCGGCCGATCAGGCGACGCTCATGGCGGGACAGGATGCCCGTCTCGCGGAAATCCACCATCGTGAAGCCACCAGGCCGCGTGGAGACCACGACACGGGCACTCGATGGGGTTGCGACCACGTCGCCCACCCGCGCAGTCAGATCGCGTTCGATCGGCAGCGGCGTCGCCGCCACGCCTTCGAGCTGGCAGGAGCATTGGTCGACGAGCTTCCTGCGGTAGAGAAGGGCAACCTTGAGAACTCGGTAGGGCTGCCCGTCGAGGCTGACGGCCCGGTCCAGTTCGTTCTGCCGGGCGCCGAGCGTGTAGAGGCTGGTTGCCGCGTTGGGGCAGGCCGCCGCACAGGCTGCCTCGTGAAGAGGAATGTCGGCGCGCGAGGCCAGCCGCCCGAGCGGAAACAGGTAGCCGTCGCAAGCCCGGACGCAGACCGTACGGGCCCCGAGCGCCGAGGCGACCAGGCCAGCCGATGACGAGCGGCTCTTCCGATCAGCGGATGGCCGGTCGAGGCGCATCATGCGAGGCGTGTGACGAGGCGGGGCGGGCCTCGTGATACCGTTGGTATCGGGCAGGGACGCATAGCGCGGACGCGCCGGGCGCGGCACGGGAACGGGTTCCGGCCGGATCCTTACGGCCGGTCCGCGGAAGATGTCCTCGAAGAAGCTGAAGATACCCCCCTGCTCGGAGGCCCGAACGAGGCTCGATCCGGCGACGACACCGCCGATGCCGAGGATCACGCCCGCCATAAGAGGGCCGACGACTCGCTGACGCGGCGCAATGGCCGTCCTCGCGACATGTGGGTATGCGACCCGCATCGCTTCCTCATCCTTCAGTAACCATCCGGTAGGACGTGCGTCCTGCCTAGGCTGGAGGAGAAGGGCTTCGCAACGGGGCAGACCACCGAGCCGCATGAAACCTTTGGTTGAGTTGACGCCTCCCAGGTCGCGAGAAGACGTCCCGCGGCACGGCGTTTTGAGCACGCCATGAACACACGCTGCCACACCGGTGGAGACGGAGACGCCCCCGCTATCTTAGCCTTTGTTTTCCATTATAGCCGATGCTATATGGCTCGCAGGGTGCAGTGCGGCATTCGTGATTCGGCTCGTCGGAAAACGCGGTATGGACAGGCTCAACGAGGATCGGGCGTGGCGCTTCAGCCGCGACACGCAGGAACAGCCGAGCCTCGGTCGCATGAACGGCAGCGTACCGGTTCTCGCGAACGGGAGCTGGCTGCGACGCCTGCTGGCCTTCCTGGGCCCCGGCTACATGATCTCCGTCGGCTACATGGATCCGGGAAATTGGGCCACCGACATCGCGGGCGGTTCGCAGTTCGGCTACACGCTTTTGGCCGTCATCCTGCTTTCCAACTTGATGGCGATCGTGCTGCAGGCCCTCTCGGCCCGTCTCGGCATCGCCACCGGCCGCGACCTCGCCCAGGCCTGCCGTGATCATTATCCACGGCCCGTCAGCTTCGTCCTATGGATCGCCTGCGAAGCCGCCATCGTCGCCTGCGACCTGGCCGAGGTCATCGGCACTGCCATCGCCCTCAAGCTGCTGTTCGGCATCCCTCTCGTCATCGGCGCGATCATCACCGCCCTGGACGTCTTTCTGATCCTGCTCCTCATGCGCCGCGGGTTTCGCGCGCTCGAAGCGTTCGTCATCGCGCTGCTGCTGGTGATCTTCGTATGCTTCGGCATACAGATCGCCCTGGCCGCGCCTCCGGTCCAGGCCGTGCTCGCGGGCTTCATCCCCTCGTCGCAGATCGTCACCAATCCGGCCGCGCTCTACATCGCCATCGGCATCATCGGCGCGACCGTGATGCCGCATAATCTCTACCTGCACTCGTCCATCGTACAGACGCGAGCCTATCCACGTACCGAGGAGGGGCGTCGCGGCGCCCTGCGGTTCGCGGTCACGGATTCGACCATCGCGCTGATGCTGGCGCTCTTCGTCAATGCCGCGATCCTGATCATGGCCGCCTCGGTGTTTCATGCCACCGGGCGAACGGACGTGCAGGAGATCGAGCAGGCTTATGAGCTGCTGTCGCCGTTGCTGGGGGCCGGCATCGCCTCCACCTTGTTCGCCGTGGCGCTGCTCGCTTCGGGACTCAACTCCACCGTCACCGCGACGCTGGCCGGCCAGATCATCATGGAAGGCTTCCTGCGCCTGCGTATTCCCGACTGGGCTCGGCGCCTGATCACGCGCGGCATCGCCATCGTGCCGGTCGTGATCGTGACGGGACTCTACGGGGAAGAGGGCACGGCCCGATTGCTGGTGCTGAGCCAAGTCGTTCTGTCGATGCAATTGCCCTTCGCCGTCATCCCCCTGGTCCGCTTCGTATCGGACAAGCAGAAGATGGGTGCGCTCGTCATTCCCGCTTGGCTGAAAATCCTCGCCTGGGTGATCGCCGCGATCATCGTGGGCCTCAACGTCAAGCTTCTGGTGGATACCGTCAGCGGCGCCTGAACCAAGTCAGTCATCGCCGGTCTTCTTGAGGGAAGGGCGGAGTACAGCGTTTCCGACCGTTACCGACCGGGCTGCCCAGCGGGCCCGGACGCAAAAACTTTATCTAAAAACATAGCATAGGCTATACTATCGAGGTCAGGCGTCGATGATCAGCAGAAGGGCTTTTCGGAGGTGGCGGGTGGGATTGGTGGGCACTTTCGCCGTGAACCTCGCTTACCCGATCGCCTCGCCCGCTTGGTCGGAACCCTCGGCGACAGGAGCCCTAGACGATCGCCCGGCGCAGTCCGCCGCTCTGGACGACGACCGACCGCCCTCGATCCAACCCTCACTCGGTACATTCGGCGATCCCGGCGGATTCCGCCGAATGCTGGCGCCGCGCGGCATCACCTACAACCTGCTTTATACGAACGAGGTTCTGGGCAACGTCAACGGCGGGGTGAGGCAAGGGCCGATCCATGCCGGCAAGTTCGAGGCGGCGATCAGCGTCGATCTCGACCGGTTTGCCGGTTGGAGGGGCTGGAGCGCGTTCGCCAACGTCTTCCAGATCCACGACACGGGCGGCCTGCGTGATCGCAGCTTTCATCGCCTGATCACGGTGAGCAATATCGAAGCCTATCCCTCGACACGCCTTTCAGAACTCTGGCTGGAGCATGCCTCGGAGGACCAGCGCTTCAACTTTCGGATGGGGCAACTCGTGGCGGATGGCGAGTTCTTCGCCTCCGAAACCGGAAAAATCTTCCTGAGCAACGATTGGCCGACCATCACCGGAGCGAACCTACCAAGTGGCGGCCCTGCCTATCCCCTATCGACTCCCGGACTTCGGATGCGCTGGACGCCCAACGCCTCAATGAGCGGGCTTATTGCGGTGTTCAACGGCGACCCCGGCGATCAGGCCAGCGTCAACCGGACCGGATTGAATTTTCGCCTGAACGATCCGCCGCTGCTGATGGGCGAGATCCAGCTTCGTGCAGTACCCGGCCCGAGCGGGCTCACTCGAAGTGTGAAACTCGGAGGATATGAGCATTTCGGGCGTTTCGACGATTACCGCTACGACCGGAGTGGGCTTTCCCTGGCGAGCATCCATAGCAGCGGATCACCGCGCCGACATGGTGGAACGAGCGGCGCCTATGCGGTGATCGACGCGCAACTCTACCGACCGGAGGGCGCTGATCAGGCCGACGGCGTGGCCGTTTATGCCCGCCTATCCGGCAGCCCGTCGGACCGGAACCTCATCGGCCTTTGGGCGGATGGCGGCATCGTTTTCTCGGGGATGGTGCCCGGCCGGCCGGAAGACACCTTCGGCCTCAGCTTCATCTACGCGCGTATCGGCAACCATGCCCAGCGCTACGACCGGGACCGATTGTCTTTCGACACTGACTTCCACCCGGTCCGCAGCTACGAAGCCTCTATCGAACTGACATATCAAGCAGTAGTGGTGCCCGGTTGGACGATCCAACCGGACATCCAGGTCGTCATCAATCCCGGCGGGGGTATCGCAGACCCCACGCGCCCGAACCAACGGGTCAAAGGTGGCGTGGTGCTCGGACTACGCTCCACACTCACCTATTGAGCGCACTGTATCAGCGCCGATCGTTGCGACGGACGCGGACCGGTACGGGCTGGGGAGCAGGCGACCCATTTTCGATCGCCTCTACGACTCCGCGAGCGGCCGCAGCGACCGCATCGAGAAGGCGTCGTGCAAGGGATGCGGCCAGCGACTCTCTCATCAGAATGTATCCGTGTTCGGGAACAGGTGACGAACGCTACATCGGACACCGGGTTCCACATCAGCGTCAACCACTATGTGGGTCGTCACTCCCGAAACCGACAAGAGTCTCGCCGATATGACGCATGTGAGCACTGCGCTGGGCAACGGATCGTCTCGGCGCAATCCGGGCCAGGACGATGTTCAGATCTTTTCCAGGGTGCGTCGGCGTGTCTGTCTGCGCTTCCGCGACCCGCTGGTTTCGCCTCGGTAACCAATCGTGACCGCTTTGTGTCAAAGTCAGGAACCGGTCGGATAACTTGGCGTTATTGATGTCATGAGGTCGCGGCACAGGTCGCACCAGCTTCACAAGGATCGAGACCATGCTTGGTTGGGCTGTAACATTTCTCGTCGTGGCCCTCGTGGCCGCTCTGCTTGGTTTTGGTGGTATTGCCGGCACCGCGATGGAGGCCGCAAAGCTCGTCTTCTTTGTAGCCATCGTTCTGTTCGCCATCTCGGCCGTCATTGGCCTGATGCGCGGCCGCTCGCCGACACTCTGACGATTGGACGTGTCGGTGCAGTCAGACCGACAACCCAGACACCAAGAAAGCCGCCGGATCGCTTCGGCGGCTTTTCTACGAAGCGAAGACCATCACACACTCCACCCGTGCCGGTGCACACTTTAGCGCTGAGGCAGGTGAGTTAAATTATTTTTCATCGAAGGGCTGACCGGAGGCATCGTCCATCCGGGCGATGAGATCTCGAAAGCGATCCGGAACGGGTTGCTGGACAATCGTGTCGTACATGGCACGCAGATGCATGCCGATCCGTTTCTGGGTGAGGTCACTCAGGCTGTGAGTTTCGGGGCTATGTAGTTTCGGCTCACGTTCCAGCTCCAATCGCGTCTCCGCCAGGGAGATGCGGACCGTTTCGTCCTCGTCCATTCGGTTATCCCCTTGATGCCACGCAGTGGCATCGCCGCGATTGTTTTGCGGCTTGACATAAGTCATGGCTGCACCTGCAACGCAGCGCGATACAAACGGTTCCGGGCTCGCGGAACACAGCCCATCGAACCGCGTTATGGCGGTGGCGACCATAAAGAACGGCAGTGCCAAGGGGATCTAATGTCGACAGCTCAACTCGTCGTGCAACATCTGCCGTATCTGCGCCGCTACGCGCGGGCACTGACCGGCAGCCAGGTCGCCGGCGATGCCTATGTGGCCGCCACGCTGGAAACGCTCGTCAACGAGCCGGACACGCTCGGACGCAGCACCAACGTCAAGGCGGACCTTTTCCGAGTCTACACCCGCATCTGGAATTCCCTCTCGGTCAACGGCCAGAGCGATCAGGTTCAGCATGATCTACCGGCCGAAGTTCGGCTGGGGCAGATCACCCCGCTGCCGCGCCAGGCGTTCCTGCTGTCGTGCCTCGAAGGCTTCTCCGAAGAGGACGCTGCGGTAATCCTGGAAGTCGACGTGACACAGGTGCGTGACCTCGTCGACGAAGCGGGACGCGAACTGGCGGCCGACATGGCCACGGAAATCCTCATCATCGAGGACGAGCCGCTCATTGCCATGGACTTGGAAGCCCTGGTCGAAGGGCTCGGCCACAACGTCATCGGCGTCGCCCGGACACGGACCGAAGCGATCAAGATCGCATCAGAGGGATCGCGTCCTGGTTTGATCCTCGCGGACATTCAGCTTGCCGATGGCTCTTCGGGGCTCGACGCGGTGAACGATCTGTTGAAGACATTCGAGGTGCCGGTGATCTTCATCACCGCCTATCCCGAGCGCTTCCTCACCGGCGAGCGGCCCGAGCCCGCCTTCCTGATCGCCAAGCCGTTCCAGCCCGCCAACGTTTCGGCGGTGATCAGCCAAGCTCTGTTCTTCCAGCAGAGCGCCCGTCGCCGCGAGAAGACCGCCTGATCGTCCGACAGTCACAGACATCACCGGCGAATCAGAAAGCCCCGATCCTCGATCGGGGCTTTTCCGTTTTCGCTCGGTCAACCGATCAATAAAAACGGGCCGGACGAATGTCCGACCCGTGAAAAGTTTCCGGCCAATGCACAAGGGGAATGCGGGGGGAGGACCAGGCGGCCGGGTGATTTGGTAACGAACTTGATGCAACAGGGTTCCAAAAAATGCGGCTTCGGCCATTTTTACCACGCGCGTGGTTTTTCCGCCACGCGCCTTAACGGGAGGTACCCGGGTCCCGGAAAAATGTTTGCAACAACGAGCCCGTCGTTTACTGGCCGTAAAGTTTTTAGACCAGTCAAGGAACTCGCGACGATCAGGTCGCGTTGTCCAGCATCCTGTCAAGCTCCGGTTGGAGATTACGACAATGCTTCGGTCTGGATTGATCCTGAGTGTCGGTGGACCGGCTGCCCTCCTGACGATGCTTGTCTTGCCGGTCGTTCAGCGCGAAGCAGACCGCTGGTCGCATCCCGTTGCGACGAGCCAGCAGGCTCCCGCGAGCTTGACGCCGGCCATCATTCACTCACCGGCGCAGATCGGTGGAAGCGACATCGCCGTGCTCCGTGTGACGACGGCGGTCTCGAATGAGCGCAGGGCACCGGCGTTCTCGTCGGACCAGGATACCGTGTCAACGGAAAAGCCCGTGCTGAAGCCTCGCAGAACCATGAGGGATGGTTGTGAGGGAGCAATCAGCTCTTTGGCCGGCCCGGAAGCACGCCGCATGATCCCAGGCCGCTGCATCGCGTAAGCAACAGACCGACACTGAACGTCGAGACCCGCAAGCCCTTCGTTGATGACGGAGGGCTTTTTACTGTTGCGCCTAAAACGGCGGACGAATTAGATATTCGGTCGCCTCAAACAAGAAAGGCGCGCACCGGATCTCGGTACGCGCCTTGTCTCTTCCAACAAATGGAGTTTAGTCTTCGCCGGACCGGCCAGGTGTGGTCGACTGACCGCCCTTGCGTCCCGCGGACGAAGCAAGCTCGCGATCCTGAGAAAACGATCGCTTTTCCGCCGGAACACTCCGTCCACCTTTGCTCGCGATCTCGCGTTGCCGCTCCAGATCCATCGATGCAAAACCTCGCTTTGAGGTAGAATTTCCTGATGCCATCAGCGCCTCCTCAGCATGTGGTTCTCGAAGATGACAACCTTCGCCAATATCGATGGTTCCTCGGCCAACCTTGCTGAAGACAAATGCCTGCCGCCATTTAATCCATGCCGGCTGGTCATTGCGAGAAAGCGCCTGGATACCGCGACAACCCGCCTCAGATGCAACGAATCATCGACGGTGACGTATGTCAGCGCGCGAGGCCGCCCCTCTTCGCCGTGAGAATGCGCAGGGCTGGACAATGCCTGGGCAAACCGCATGGATGCGCGGGATGAAGGCGCCCATCGGTCGGCGTCTTCCAGCGGAGCGCTCAGAATGGTCGTCCCATCATGACCCTCGACACCGAGGTCTCGTCACTCCGACAGGTGCCGCTCTTTCGCGGAGTAGAACCGTCCCGCCTGAAGCTCCTGGCCTTCACCAGTGAGCGGGTGCATTTCGAAGCGGGGCAACAGCTCTTCGCCCGCGGCGATGTGGCGGATGCCGCTTATCTCATTCTCGACGGTTCAGCCGCCGTCACCATCGACGGGCCGTTCGGCCCATTCCGGCTCGCCCTTCTCGGGGCGAACGCGTTGGTCGGCGAAATGGGCATCCTGGCCGACCAGCCGCGCTCTGCCACCGTGCAGGCCGACACAGCGATCACCGCCTTGCGGATCGACAGGACGGTGTTCCTCGAATTGCTGGCTCAGTTTCCGCAAATCAGCATCGCGGTGATGCGTGAACTCGCCCTGCGTCTCGAACATACGAACCAGCAGCTGGCGGAACGGCGCAGCTGAGGCGGCACCGTCAATCCGTCGGATAGGTGATGAATTCCATCAACGAACCATCGGGGTCGCGAAAATAAACGCTGATCCCCGTACCGGCGGCGCCATTGCGCTCGACAGGACCGAGTTCGACGGGGACGCCCTTCGCCGCGAGATGCGTGAGCGCGTCGTCGATGGACCCCGACCACCGAAAGCAAAGATCGCTGCCGCCCGGCATCACCGGACGTTCGGCCAGCGGAGTCGGCGACAGGCCGGGGCCGTGGACGTTCAATTGAACGCCGCCGAACCGATAGGCGAAGCCCTTCCCGCGAGCGATCACCTCCGCGCCCAGCACGTCGCGATAGAAGGCAGTCGAGCGCTCCCAATCGGAGACGTGGATGACGCAATGGTCGAGATGAATCGCCGGCGCGAGGTCGGCGAGGGGCTCGTCGACCTCGGTCGTGGTGAAGGTTTGCGTATCGGCCATCGCGTCGTCTCGGTTTCCGGCGGCCCTGCCGCATCGGGGTCGAGCATGCCCCGCCCGGCCCGGCGGAGCAACGCAGCTTGCCTCACCGCATCGACCAGACTCAACCTGAGATAAAGTTATCGAGCTCGAGAAGGGCAACTCAACCGGGAACACCACTCGATGGGATGGGAGCCCTAACCGAAAGTTCGGTTTCAGGGCACACTCGAGATCGCGATGCTTGTCGTCCGCATGTACGGCGCCCCGGAGACCATCGTTCGTCACGATATCAACGCAACGTGAAGATGGGACAGCGGCCCAGCCTTCGACATTCCGTAGCTCCGCAGCCTCGTCCTCGGTGGGCGGGCCGATAGCGATGGGATCAGCCTGACGGTCGATGTCGCGAAAGACCCGAACCTGCGGGCCGGGCTCGGAACGACATTCCCAGTGATCAGGCCTTCCTGCCGGCACACAGCTTGAGACGAGCGAGCGGGACGGAAAACGGCTCGGCGTCAGCGTGCCGAACGATCAAGATCAGCTGAGCCAGACGAGCTGAATCCGCGAGCACTGCCTCTCGTAAAGCGGAGATGGCGGGCATGTTCCCTCCGTCTGCGGCGTGAAAGACACAACATCGTCGGCCATCGGACGGTAGTCATGAGGGCAATGATCCGCCCGACGACCACTTTCGTGGAGCCCTCAATGCATATCCGCCGTGTCCTTCTCAGCCTGCTCGTCATCGCTCCATTGGCCGCATGCAATTCTCGTGGGCCCATGACCGTGGCGCAGGATGACGAGGCCGCTTGGTATACGGGTTCGATGCCGGATAAGCCTTACGACGTGCCGCTGGTGGATACGTCGCGGCTCGATCCGAAATATCGTCGGCAGGTCGTTCGCTATACCGGGGCGGAAAAGCCGGGCACCATCGTGGTCGATATCGACAACCGCCAGCTTGCGCTGGTGCAGGAGGACGGTACGGCCCAGCAATACGGCATCGGCGTCGGCAAGCTCGGCTTCTCCTGGAAAGGCGAAGCGAAGGTCGGACGAAAGGGCGTGTGGCCGGATTGGAGCCCCACCACCACGATGGTCTCCCTCAACCCCGACCTGCCGAGGACCCGCAAGGGCGGGGTGGACAATCCGCTGGGGGCCCGCGCCCTCTATCTCTACCAGAACAATCGGGACATCCTGTTCCGCATCCATGGCACCAACGAACCCTGGAGCATCGGTGAGCAGATGTCTTCCGGCTGCGTCCGCATGCTGAACGAGGACATCGTCGATCTGTTCGAGCGCGTCCCCGTCGGCACGCGGGTGCTGGTCAAGCGCAACGGAAAATATCGCGCCTGAATGCCAAGCCAAGCCGTCGGCATGGCGGGTTCGACCCACGTTCCTGGAGTTTTGGAATGCGGTTTCGTGCGAATGACGGGTGATGTTCACCGGGTCATTCGATGATGCCGCCCGATCCCCGTCGGGGGGCCTCAGCAACCAGCCACGAGCCGACAGATAGACGAATCAGCTTCTCGCTCGTCGAGCATAGGCAGGAAGATGTCTTAACCCTGTGTCATGATCGCATGACAAATCCGGCTGCCCGTTACGCGTGATGACCGGCTAAGGGCCGTTCATCTTGCATTGCAGCATGCAATGGTTCAACGGGGCATCTAGGGGTATGACATCCCCGATTGTTGCAAGCGGATCATTGGCGATGGCGAAGTGGGTCTACTCGTTCGGCGACGGCAAGGCGGAGGGTCAATCCTCCATGCGCAACCTCCTCGGAGGCAAGGGCGCAAACCTCGCCGAGATGTCCAATCTCGGTCTCCCAGTGCCTCCGGGTTTCACCATCACGACTGAAGTCTGCACCTGGTATTACGACAACGATCGTCAGTACCCTGCGGAACTGAAGGCCGAGGTCCAGGCCGCGCTCGATGCTGTCGGAGCTCTTACCGGCCGCGGCTTCGGTGACCCGAAGAACCCGCTTCTCGTCTCGGTCCGCTCCGGTGCTCGCGCTTCCATGCCGGGCATGATGGACACGGTGCTGAATCTCGGCCTGAACGACACCACCGTCGAAGCCCTGGCCGAAGGCTCCGGCGATCCGCGCTTCGCCTACGATTCCTACCGCCGCTTCATCACTATGTACTCGAACGTGGTGCTCGATGTGGAGCACCACGCCTTCGAAGAGGCGCTGGAGCATTACAAGGAGACCAAGGGTTTCAGCCTCGATACCGAACTCGGTGCCGAGGACTGGAAGCATATGATCGGTCTCTACAAGAAGATCGTCCGCGACGAGCACGGCGCCGACTTCCCGCAGGGTGCCGAAGACCAGCTCTGGGGCGCCATCGGCGCGGTGTTCAGCTCGTGGATGATTCCGCGCGCCAAGAAGTACCGCGAACTCAATAACATCCCCGAGAGCTGGGGCACGGCGGTCAACGTCCAGGCCATGGTGTTCGGCAATATGGGCGACACCTCGGCCACGGGCGTCGCCTTCACCCGCAACCCCTCCACCGGCGAGCGCGCGCTCTACGGCGAGTTCCTCATCAACGCCCAGGGCGAAGACGTGGTGGCGGGTATCCGCACCCCGCAGGACATCACTGAGAAGGCACGGATCGAGGCCAAGTCCGACAAGCCGTCAATGGAGCGGGCGATGCCCGAATCCTATGCCGAGCTGGTACGGATCTATGGGCTGCTCGAGACCCATTACCGCGACATGCAGGACATGGAGTTCACCATCGAGAGCGGAAAGCTCTGGATGCTCCAGACCCGCAACGGCAAGCGCACCGCCAAGGCGGCTCTGCGCATCGCCGTGGATCTCGCCGCCGAAGGCTTGATCACCGAAGAGGAGGCGATCGGCCGGGTCGAGCCCGCCGCCCTCGACCAGCTGCTCCACCCCACCATCGACCCGAAAGCCGAGCGCAAGATCATCGCCTCCGGCCTGCCGGCATCGCCCGGCGCGGCCACCGGCGAGATCGTGTTCAATTCCGAGGATGCCGAGGCCGCCCGCAAGGCCGAGCGCAAGTGTATCCTCGTGCGGATCGAGACGAGCCCCGAGGACATCCACGGGATGCACGCCTCCGAGGGCATCCTCACCACGCGCGGCGGCATGACCTCGCACGCCGCCGTGGTCGCCCGCGGCATGGGCAAGCCCTGCGTCTCGGGCGTCGGCACGATCCGAGTCGATTACAAGGCCGGCACCCTCACGGTGGCGGGTACGACGCTGAAGGCCGGCGACAAGATCACCATCGACGGCTCCACCGGCCAGGTCCTCCTCGGCGAAGTGAAGATGCTGGAGCCGTCGCTTTCCGGTGAATTCGCGACCCTGATGGGCTGGGCCGACAAGGTCCGCACCATGAAGGTGCGCACCAATGCCGACACGCCCACCGATGCCCGCGCCGCCCGCAACTTCGGGGCCGAGGGTATCGGCCTGTGCCGCACCGAGCACATGTTCTTCGAAGGGGACCGCATCGTCGCCGTTCGCGAGATGATCCTCGCCGACGACGTCGAAGGCCGCCGTTCGGCCCTGGCAAAGATCCTGCCCTATCAGCGCCAGGACTTCGTCGAGCTGTTCACGATCATGTCGGGCCTGCCGGTGACGATCCGTCTGCTCGATCCGCCGCTGCACGAGTTCCTGCCGCATACCGATGCGGAAGTGCAGGACGTCGCCAAGAGCACCGGCGTGTCCGAGGAGAAGCTCCGCCGCCGGATGACCGAGCTGCATGAGTTCAATCCGATGCTCGGCTTCCGTGGCTGCCGCCTCGCCATCGCCTTCCCGGAGATCGCGGAGATGCAGGCCCGCGCCATCTTCGAGGCCGCCGTCCAGGCCGCCAAGGAGACGGATGCCCCCGTCACCGCCGAGATCATGGTTCCGCTGGTCTTCACCCAGATGGAGTTCGACATCGTCAAGGCGCGCATCGACGCCATGGCGAAGGCCGTCACCGACGAGACCGGCGCGACGCTGTCCTATCAGGTCGGCACCATGATCGAACTGCCGCGCGCAGCCCTTCGCGCCGGGGACATCGCCAAGACCGCCGAGTTCTTCTCCTTCGGCACCAACGACCTGACACAGACCGCCCTCGGCATCTCACGCGATGATGCCGCGACGTTCCTCGGGGCCTATACCCAGAAGGGCATCCTGTCCGCCGATCCCTTCATCTCGATCGATCAGGAAGGCGTGGGCGAACTCGTTCGCATCGGCGTCGAGCGGGGCAGGGCGGTCCGCCCCGACATCAAGCTCGGCATCTGCGGCGAGCATGGCGGCGATCCGGCCTCGATCCATTTCTGCCAGGAGGTCGGGCTCGATTACGTCTCCTGCTCGCCCTATCGCGTGCCGATCGCGCGCCTTGCTGCGGCCCAGGCAGCCCTCGCGACGCGGGACAAGACTCGCGGCTGAGTGCCGGTCCTTCAGGACAGGAAGACCTGAAAGGGCGGCCGATGGCCGCCCTTTTTCGTCGCGCTGCGCCAGGAGAAATGTCGTTGAATAAATCTCCGAAGACCCCTTGAACCGATGTCGCTTCGGCACGTTGAGTGCTAGTGCCAGACCAAAGCGCGACGACGCTCCCGGCTGGGTGGGATGGCTTTGAACGCGCGGGAACGCCGACCATGAGCGACTCGAGCCAACCCCCTGTTTTTCTCTCTGAAACCTCGCATGCCGTGCCGGTACCGCGGGTCGTCCAGCAGGCCTATTTCTGGGTCGTCTCGGCGCTCGGCGGCCTTGCGACCATCGCCCTTCTCGTCTTCGCTGTCGCGACCCAAAGCAATACTGATGCAGAGCGCATCGCCGAAACCAAGGGACGCTCCAGCATCAATGCTCTCGTAGGCGCCCTAGCGGTCACACACGGCCGGCCCGGAAGCCTTTAAGAGACGTGTTGCAGGTTTTCGTGCGGGCCGATCAAGGTCTTCGCGGCACGCGATCCCGCGCGTCATCTTAAGACACTCGCAACCATAACGCCCGATAGTTTGGATCGTACCTTCTGCTCCCCCATGCGCGGCGACAGTGAGGTCAGGTCCTTAACCGGGTTGTTTGGTCGTGAGTACGAAACGCGTTCGCCGCCCTAGCCAACGGCCCTGGTTTCGCGCCTCCATGGTGCCCTGGACCCTCGCCCTGGGCTTCATCGTCTCCTTCACGGCAAGCGCCGGAACCGACCCTTCCGCCTCCGGTCTGACGGGACAGGGCGTGGCCAGGATCGCCCTGCGGCTCCCCCACGATACGCCGGGAATCCGCCGCCGTGTCGATGCGAAGGCGACGGAGCGGCTCTATCCGAACCACGAGGCAGGCGCCGGCCAGATTGGGAGAGCGCCCGTCGTCAACGTAAACCTTTCGGGCAGCGATGCGGGAATGCTGGTTCCCGGCTCCGCGATCTGGTCGCCAGACCTGGAGCCGAATTCCGGCTTCACCCTCCCGCAGGAAGCGGCCAGCGACGACGAAGGCGATGAGCCCTCGGACGGTGCCACACCCGCCATCCCGCGCGCCGTCGCCTTGTCGTCGACGACACCGGCCCCGGCTGATGCCACGCCCATCGAAGTCGCGGCGGCGAGCCTGATGATCCCCGGCTTCTCGCCAAGGAAAGACTTTGCACCGGGCATCGCCGACGCCACCCCCGAGGACGCCCGGCATCGCTATGCCGACCTGATCGGCCCCGATTCCATCGATCGGGAACAACGCTGCCTCGCCGAGGCTGTCTATTTCGAAGCCCGGAGCGAGCCCGAGGACGGTCAGGCCGCCGTGGCCCAGGTGGTTCTGAACCGCGTCAAGAGCGGCCTCTACCCGTCGAATGTCTGCGGTGTCGTCTACCAGAACCGGCATCGCTACATGGGCTGCCAGTTCTCCTTCGCCTGCGAAGGCAAATCGCTGCGCATCACCGACGGCCCGTCCTGGCAGAGCGCCAGCCGCATCGCCAGCGCGGTCATCGAGGGGCGGACCTATCTCAGCGAGGTCGGTGGCGCCACGCATTATCACGCCGATTACGTAAAGCCGGGCTGGTCGAGGCGCCTGAAAAAGATGGACGTGATCGGACGCCACATCTTCTACCAGCTCAAGCGCGGTCAGACCTGAATCCGGTTTAACGCCCCGTGAATCGACATCGCACGCTTTACTTAAGCAGAGTGAAAATTGCGTAGTCTTAAGCCAGGGTTAATTTTACCCTGATCTGCAATACAGCTTGCTCCGAGCGCAACTTGACCGCCTCTAATACGTCGAGGGGTGTGTGCCGTCATGGGCCGCACGCCAATCACATCGCGTTTTAGAGTCGAGGATTTCATCATGACCGCGCCGGTCGCCCATTTCACGCTGTCCGCCTTCGCCCTTGCCGGCGCCTTGCTCGGTACCTCGATTCTCGCGACATCGGCCCAGGCCGGAGGCTGTGGCGGCGCCGAATGCTACCGTCACGTCACTACGCCGCCCGTCTACGACACCGTCTCCGAGCGCGTGCTCGTTCGCCCGGCGCGGACCGTCTACCGCTCCATTCCCCCGGTGTTCGAGACTGTCGCCGAACAGGTCCAGCTCTCCCCAGGCGGCCGAGTCTGGCAGACACGCAGGGACGCCTACGGCCAGATGATCGGCTGCTGGGTCGACGTTCCGCCGCGCTTCGCAACGCGCCATCGCCGGATTCTGGCCCAGCCCGGCCAGACGATCCCCGAGACGATCCCTGCGGAATATGCCAGCGTGCAGCGCACCGTTCTGGTCTCGCGCGGACGGTCGGGCTGGGTGCCCGCTCATGGAGGTGGCTATCGGAGCGGCTATGCCGGCTCCCCCCGCGCTCCTCTGATCGGCTCCATTCCCGATGCGTTCGGCATCACCGGTGCGAGTTCGGCCGATGTCGGTGTCGGCCTCGGCTTCTCCACCGGCAGCATTTACGACGGATATTGATCTGATCCGAGGCGACATCGTCTCGGCCTCGGGCGTCTCACCGCCCGGGGCCGTCTTGATTCAGGGCGCCCTCGACACAGGTCACCTTCGAGGCGAGAGGAGACCGGCGGATATGGCGACGTTCAAGGCGTGGGTGATCGAAAAGAGCGAAGCGGGACAGAATCTCCGCTTCACGGATTTCGACGAAGCAGATCTCATGGACGGCGACGTCACCGTGCGGGTCACGCATTCGACCCTCAACTACAAGGACGGATTGGCCATGACCGGCCGTTCGCCCGTCGTGCGACGTTTCCCGATGATCCCCGGCATCGACTTTTCCGGCATCGTGGAGACTTCGGACCATCCCGACTACAAGTCCGGCGACGCCGTGGTGCTCACCGGCTGGGGCGTCGGCGAGAGCCATCTCGGCGCCTATGCCGAGCGAGCGCGGGTGAAGGGCGACTGGCTCGTGCCGTTGCCGGATGGGCTGAAGCCCGAAGAGGCGATGGCGGTGGGGACCGCCGGCTATACCGCCATGCTCTGCTTCATGGCCCTCGATTCCCACGGCCTCACCCCTGCCGACGGCCCCGCCATCGTTACGGGTGCGTCCGGCGGTGTCGGATCAGTCGCCGTGGCGCTGCTAGCCAAGGCTGGATGGCATGTCATCGCCGTGACTGGTCGTTCGGGCGAGGCGGATTACCTGACGTCGCTGGGCGCTGCCGAGATCATGGACCGGAGCGAGCTCGCGAATCCCGGCAAGCCTCTGGCGAAAGAGCGCTGGGCAGCGGGCATCGATGCCGTCGGCTCGACGACGCTCGCCAATCTCCTCGCGTCCACCAAGGCCGACGGTGCTATCGCGACCTGCGGCCTCGCCGGAGGCATGGACCTGCCGACCTCGGTGGCCCCCTTCATCCTGCGCGGCGTGACACTGTTCGGCATCAACAGTGTCACCACCCCGTTGCCAAAGCGCAGGGAAGCCTGGGCGCGGATCGCGCGAGACCTCGACCGAAGCCTCCTCGCCAAAATGACGAGCACAGTGCCACTCTCGGAGGTGGGAACGCTCGCCGAGGAAATCCTCGAGGGGCGGACGCGTGGCCGCACCGTCGTCACCATCGGGTGACCCGGAGCGGAACCGTTATGCTTGCGGAGCATTGCCGTCTTCATGAGCAGTGCATTTGTCAAAGAGCGTGAAGGCGGAGAAGCGTTTGAGGATCTTCCCGATCGCCCCATCTCGCCCCACACCAATTTCGTCACCCCCCAGGGTCTCGCCCAGCTGGAAGCCGAAGTCGCTCGGCTGCAGTCGGAATTTTCCGCGCTGACGCCTGGCGCCAAGGCCGATGAGGCCCGCGTCACCCGTGAACTGGCCTATTGGACCGCGCGTCTCGGCTCGGCCGAACTCGTCGAGCCGATGGATGGTGAGACGGTCCATTTCGGGTCGACGGTCTCGATCCTGAAAGAGGACGGTGCCAAGCAGAAATTCCGCATCGTTGGCGAAGACGAGGCGGATCCGACCAAGGGCTCGATTTCCTACGTTTCACCGATGGCGAAGGCTCTGACGGGGAAAAGCGTGGGCGATACCGTCGAGGTGAACGGCCACGAAATCGAAATCGAAGCCATCGGGTGAATTAGGAACCGATCCCTTCGATCAATGGCCGCATCGCCGCGATTTCGGTGGCGATGACATCCATGAGCGCTCTGACCCGTGGAGCATGACGCAGTTCGGCGTGGGTCAGAACCCAGAGCGAGGTCGCGAGTTCGGGTTCGTTCTCTGAAAGGCGGAACAGGGTCGGACGAGTATCCGCCTCCCAGCGCGGTAGCGGTCCGATACCGCACCCGGCCTCGATCGCCTCACGCAGGCCCAGCACCGTGTTGATCGAAATGGCGACGTTTCCCGCCGCGATGCGGGACTTCGCGAAGGCGGCGAAGCGTCCGCCTGCCACGGTAGCGCTCGGATAGACCCATGGACTGTCGGCCATAGCGCGACCCACGTAATCCTGTGTCCCGTAGATGGCCCAGTTGCTGGTCGCTAAGCGTCGTCCGACGAGGTTGGGCGGCGGTCGATCACTGGCTCGGATCGCCACATCGGCATCCTTGCAGAGATTGAGCGATCCCTCGGCCAGAACGAGTTCGAGGCGGATACGCGGGTAGCGTCGTCGAAACCCCGCGAAGATCGGCATCAGGACTCCGGTTGCGAGGCCCGCCGGTGCGGTGATGCGCACATCACCGGCAGGCTCCGACGATTGGCCCGCAAGTTCACGGTTGAACTGCGCGACAGTGTCATCCATCCGACAGGCGGCGAGGATCATGGCGCGACCCGCCTCAGTGGGAGCATAGCCCGACCGGTGCCGCTCGAAGAGCCGTGCCTGGATCGACGACTCGATGGCAGAGAGGCGGCGGAACGCAGTCGAATGATTGATGCCGAGATGATCGGCGGCACGGGTCAAGCCACCCTGCTCGGCGATCGCGCGCACGAGGCGGAAATCGTCCCAATCGGCCACGCAGCACCCCATCGAACCGTTGCGACCTTGCATTGACGCAAGACGAATTTTGCAGAGTAGGGCATTTCCGCAAGGCCCGTCCTCACCGATATCGGCCACTGCACAAAGCTGCGTTGCGGCGTTTTTCGATCTGGAGTGAGAATGATGGCGAAGGTTCTGGTCCTCTATTACTCGTCCTGGGGACATGTGGAGCAGATGGCGAACGCCGTCGCTGAGGGTGCCCGCGAAGCCGGGGCCGATGTCAGCGTCAAGCGTGTCCCGGAACTCGTTCCCGACGAGGTCGCCAAGCAGTTCCACTACAAGCTCGACCAGCAGGCCCCCATCGCCACCGTGGACGAACTGGCCGATTATGATGCGATCATCTTCGGTACGCCCACACGCTACGGCAACATGGCTGCCCAGATGAAGCAGTTCATCGACCAGACCGGCGGCCTATGGGCGCAGGGTAAGCTGGTCGGAAAGGTCGGCTCGGTCTTCACATCCACAGCGTCACAGCATGGCGGCCAAGAGACGACACTCACCAGCTTCCACACCGTGCTCCTGCACCACGGCATGGTCATCGTGGGATTGCCCTATTCTTTCCCCGGCCAGAACGGTGTCGAGCAAGTGAAGGGGGGCACGCCCTATGGTGCCTCGACGATCGCCGATGGCGATGGAAGCCGTCAGCCGAGCGGTGTCGAACTCGATGGTGCCCGGTACCAGGGCAAGCATGTCGCCGGCATCGCCGCCAAGCTCGCCGTCTGAACGACGTCGGGTCAAGAACGAGCCTCGCACATGGTGCGAGGCTCGTTTGGTCGTTCACCAATTGCACACAAGAAAAAAGGCTCGGACGAATCCGAGCCTTGAAAGGGAGAAGGTCATTTGGGGGCTGAACTGACCTTCGTGATCGTTGAACGCCTTCGCGCCGACTCGGTTCCCTGAAACCGAGAAATAATTTCAGCGGGGCGCCGCCGCCCGGCGTAGCCTGTCGTTGATCGCCTCGCCGAGGCCCGTCCGGGGGATCGGAGCGACCGCGATGGTCCCGGTGCCGGCGGCGTCCAGATGGCGTAGAGCGGAGAAGAGAGCGGACGCTGCCTCTTCGAGGCTGCCGGTCTCACTGAGGTTGAGGCGCACTTTCGCTGCGTCCGTACCGGGCGGTACATCTCGCCCGAACAGCAGAACCGCCTCATCCGGCTCGATCCGCAACGCATCCAGTCGCACGGCCGCCCGAGGGGCGTAATGCGAAGCGAGGAGACCGGGGCCGATCGGTGCCTCGCCAGGATGGTCTCCGGTATCGAGGGCAAAGCCCAACATGGCTTCCGCCACCTCCCGCGTCACACCGCCGGGGCGGAGCAGGCGTGCCCGACCGTCGAGACAAGCGATGACGGTGGATTCCAGGCCGACCGAGGTGCTCCCGCCATCGAGGATCGCGGCGATACGACCGTCGAGATCGGCGAGGACATGCTCGGCTCGCGTCGGGCTCACACGTCCCGACCGGTTGGCAGAGGGCGCCACCACCGGTCGCCCGACCTTCTCCAGAAGGGAGAGGGCGACGGGGCTGGCCGGGACGCGCAGGGCCACGCTGGGAAGACCGGCGCGGCCGAAGTCACTGACCGTCCCCCCCGGGGCGACCGGAACGACGAGGGTCAGCGGTCCCGGCCAGAACGCGGCCGCGAGACGCAGGGCGATCTCGTCGAAGACGCCTTCGCGACGGGCCGCGTCGAGACCTCGAACATGGGCAATCAGGGGGTTGAAGCTCGGGCGATTCTTCGCCGTGTAGATCCGCGCGACGGCATCGGAGTCGGTGGCGTCGGCGCCGAGCCCGTAGACGGTCTCCGTGGGAAAGGCGACCAGAGCGCCCCCGCGAAGGAGATTCGCGGATCGCTCGATTCCAGCCTCGTCGATACCGAGCATCAAGGTCTGGCCGGGGATTGACGCGAGATCGTTCATATCTAAACTATCTCCTGCCCGGATGACGTGCGGCGTCGTGCGGTGTGCCGCTCCAGCGACTGCCTATCCCCGCGATGCGGTCTTGCCTATGCCTATCGGCGAACGACGTGACCGACCTGTCGCCGGGTCGGCTCGTGCACCAAACACAGGGTGAAGCGTCGCTCGAGACGACGCGGGAGATACGTCCATGAGCTATCGCACGCCGGTTGCCGAGATCAGCTTTGCCTTGCGCCATGTCGCTCGGCTCGATGCCGCCATCGCCTCGGGCGCCCATGGCGACCTGACGTTGGAGGACGCTGACGCGATCCTGCACGAGGCCGGCCGGGTGGCCGACGCCGTGATCGCGCCCCTCAACCCCATCGGGGATCGTCAGGGCGCGCGCCTCGAGGACGGTGCCGTGACCACGTCGCCGGGCTGGCCCGACGCGTATCGCACCTGGATCGAGGGCGGTTGGAACGGCCTGAGCGCCGAACCCGAATATGGCGGTCAAGGGCTTCCACTGCTCCTCAACGCCGCCTGCAGCGAGATGTGGAATGCCGGCAGCATCAGCTTCGCGCTGTGCCCGCTCCTGACGGCCGGCGGGATCGAAGCGCTGACGAAACACGGTTCCGAGGACCTGAAGGAGCGCTATCTCGAAAAACTCGTCTCCGGCGAGTGGACCGCCACGATGAACCTCACCGAGCCCCAGGCGGGTTCGGACCTGTCCCTTTTGCGCAGTCGCGCCGAGCCGGCGGGGGACGGGAGCTACCGCATCGTCGGGTCGAAGATCTACATCACCTATGGCGAGCACGACATGGCGGACAACATCGTCCATCTCGTCCTCGCCCGGCTGAAGGACGCCCCGGCCGGAACGCGCGGCATCTCCCTGTTCCTGGTGCCGAAGATCCTTCCCGACGGCAGCCACAACGACCTGCGCTGCTCGGGGCTGGAACATAAGCTCGGCATTCATGGCTCGCCGACCTGCTCGATGGCCTTCGGCGATAACGGCGGCGCCACGGGCTGGCTGATCGGCGAGGAGAACCGTGGCCTCGCCTGCATGTTCACGATGATGAATTCGGCCCGGCTCAATGTCGGGCTGCAGGGGGTGGGCGTCGCCGAACGGTCGTACCAGCAGGCGCTGACCTATGCCCGCGACCGGCGCCAGGGCAAGGCGGCGGGCTCGTCCGATCCCGTCAGCCCCATCGTCGAGCATCCCGACGTGCAGCGGATGCTGCTGACGATGAAAGCCTATACGGCGGCCGCCCGCGGCATCTGCTACCTCACGGCCGAAGCCCTCGATGCCGCGCGCGGCTCCGAAGGCAAGCAAGCGAACGACCGAGCATCGTTGCTGACCCCCGTGGCCAAAGCCTTCTCCACCGACATCGCCAACGAGGTCGCTTCGCTGGGCGTCCAGGTCCATGGCGGCATGGGCTTCGTCGAGGAGACGGGCGCGGCACAGCACATGCGCGACGCACGCATCCTGGCGATCTACGAGGGCACCAACGGCATCCAGGCCATCGACCTCGTGGCGCGCAAGCTGCCGCTGAATGGCGGGGCCACCGTGCGGGCGCAGCTGGCCTCCATGCGTCGCGTGGCGGAGGCGGTCCAGAAGGATGCGACCCCCGCTTTCGGCCATCTTGGTCCGCGCCTGCGCGCCGGGATCGAAAGCCTCGACCGGGCGACGAGTTTCCTGCTGAAGGCCCTGGCCTCGAACCGTCCGGAGGAGGCCCAGGCCGGAGCGACGCCGTATCTGCGCCTGTTCGGCCTCGCACAAGGCGCGACCTGCCTCGCCCTTGCGGCGCTCGCCTCGAATGCCGCCCTCAAGACTGGCGAGACCGATCCCGCCCACGGCGCCCGCATCGCCCTGGCGCGGTTCTTCGCCGAGAACCTGCTCCCGGCGGCGGGCGGGTTGGAACAAAGCGTCGTCGATGGTGGCGGGTTCACGCAGGACGGTATGCTGGCCTTGGCGGGGTGAGCACGAAGACCCTCCCCCTCTGCGGGGGAGGGTGCCTGTGGAGCAGGCGGGAGAGGGATCGCCGGAAAGCGAGGACACACATGACCGAGCACATCGCGATCCATGACACATCGGACGGCGTCCGCCTGATTCGCCTCGACCGGCCGGACAAGAAGAACGCGCTCACCGGCGCGATGTACGACGCCATGCGGGACGCGCTCGCGCGGGCGGATTCATCGGAGAGCATCGGCGCCATCGTTTTCGCCGGGGCGCCGGGCGCGTTCAGCGCTGGCAACGACCTCGCCGATTTTGTCGCCGGCGCGCGACGGCCTTTCACGGAAGCACCCGCCCTGCATTTCATCCGGCAGCTCGCTCGGACCGCCACGCCGATGGTAGCGGCGGTGGACGGGATCGCCGTTGGGATCGGCACGACGCTGACGCTGCATTGCGACCTCGTCTATGCCAGCCCGGCGGCGCGGTTCCGGATGCCGTTCGTGGAACTCGGCCTCGTGCCGGAGGCGGCCTCGTCCTATCTGCTTCCGCGACGGGTCGGGCTCCTGAAGGCCACCGAACTCCTGCTGTTGTCACAGCCCCTCGATGCCGACGAGGCTCGGAGGCTGGGTCTCGTCAACGATGTCGTCGCATCCGACCTTCTGGAGGATCACGCCATGGCCCAGGCCGCCCGCCTCGCCGGATTGCCACGGGGGGCGGTCGCGGCGACCCGCAAGCTCATCCGGGGTGACCAAGCCGACGTCGAGGCCGCATTGGAAGCCGAGGCCGTGGCCTTCGAAGAACGCTTGCGAGCGCCCGAGGCGCAGGAAGCCTTCGCGCGCTTCCTCGGGAAAACGAAAGCGCCGTGAGCAGGAATGCGCCCGACCTGAGCAACGCGATCTGCCTCGTGGCCGGGGCTTCGCGCGGCGTCGGACGGGGCCTTGCACGTGGATTGGGCGAAGCCGGCGCCACGGTGATCGTCACGGCACGATCGAGCGAGACGGGGCCTCGCACCGAGGGTAGGCCGGAGACGATCGAGGATACGGCCCGTGCGGTCGATGCCGCAGGCGGCCACGGCCATCATTACATCTGCGACCATACCAGCGAGCGGGAGGTGGATCGCCTCGTCCAATGGGCTTTGCGCCGCTTCGGGCGGATCGATGTCGCGGTCTCCAGCGTCTGGGGCGGCAATGAGGGTTTCGACGGCGAGCGCTACGCCGATGGAGTAGAATGGGGCACCCCGTTCTGGCGACGCTCCGTGGAGCCGCTCTCGTCCTTCTTCGAAACCGGCCCATTACCGGCCCTGCTCCTGGCGCGTGCGGTCGCCCCCGCCATGGTCTCTGCGAAACGGGGGCTGATCGCGTTCGCCTCGTTCGATACGCAGCCCGGCTATCTGGGCGACGTGTTCTACGACCTCGCCAAGGCGACGACGAACCGTCTCGCTTATGCCTGCGCCCACGACCTCGCACCCCATCGCGTGACGGTGCTCGGGCTCTCACCGGGTTTCGTCGGCACGGAGCGAGCCCGCGACAACGGCCATGCCGACCGGGCAACGGAGAGCCCGCTCTATGCCGGCCGTGCCCTGGCGGCCCTGGCCGCCGATCCCATCGTCCATGCCCGTACCGGGCACATCCTCCATGCGGGCGATCTCGCTGCGGAATACGGCTTCACCGATCTAGACGGCACGCAGCCGCCGCGTTTTCAAATTGGACCATGAGGAAACGGGCATGACGGATTTGAACTCCCTGGCGGGAAAGACCCTGTTCATCACCGGGGCCTCGCGCGGCATCGGCCTCGCCATCGGCCTGCGCGCCGCGCGCGATGGCGCCAACGTCGCCATCGCCGCGAAGACCGAGACGCCGCATCCCAAACTCGAAGGCACCATCCATACGGCGGCGGCGGCCATCGAGGCGGCGGGCGGGCGGGCCCTGCCGCTCCTCGTCGACGTGCGCGACGAGGCCAGCGTCGCCGCAGCGATCGCCCAGACGGCGGACACCTTCGGGGGGATCGATATCGTCGTGAACAATGCGAGCGCGATTTCGCTCACCCGTACGCCGCAGACGGAGATGAAGCGCTTCGACCTGATGCACCAGATCAACACCCGCGGCACCTACATGGTCTCGAAATATGCGATCCCCTACCTGGAGAAGGCAGAGAACCCGCACATCCTGATGCTGTCGCCGCCCCTCGACATGGCGGAGAAGTGGTTCGCGCCGCATCTCGCCTACACGATGGCGAAGTTCGGCATGTCGCTCTGCGTACTCGGCCTCGCCGGCGAATTGCGTCGCCAGGGCATCGCCGTGAATGCCCTTTGGCCGCGCACAACCATCGCGACGGCTGCCGTACGGAATCTCCTCGGCGGTGAGGCGCTGATCCAGGCGAGCCGCAAACCGGAGATCATGGCGGATGCCGCCCATGCGCTGTTTCTCAAGCCTTCCCGCGAGGTCACCGGCCGCTTCCTCATCGACGACAGCTTCCTCGCCGAGCAAGGTGTCACGGACTTCACACAATACCGCGTCACACCCGGTATACCCCTTGCGCCGGACTTCTTCGTGCCGGATGCGAACACACCGCCTTCCGGGGCCCTCGCCTGAGACGTAACGCGTGATTTTCATCCATCAGCCGATCGCCGGCCCCGGGCACATCCTGCTCGATCGCCGTCCCCTCGAACTGCAGGACCCCATTCCCGACGAGACCGTCTGGCTCGACATGATCCGCCCTACGCGGGAGGAAGACCTCAAGGTCGAGGCCTTCATGGGCATCTCGGTGCCGACCCGCGAGGAGATGAAGGACATCGAGCCCTCCGAACTCCTCTATGTGGAGGATGGGGCGCGCTACATGACGGGGCGCGTGCTGAGCAAGGTCAGCGACGCGGACGAACCGGGGCTGGCCGGCATCACCTTCATCCTGCGCGGCAACCGCCTCGTGACGGTGCGCTACGAGGAGCCGCAGGCTTTCCGCATGTACACCCAGCGGGCCGGCCGCTCGACCGGCAACGGGCCCTCCGCCGCTCCGTCGGGCGAGACGATCCTCGCCGGGCTGATCGAGACCGTGATCGACCGAGCGGCCGACGTGCTTCAGCTCCAGGGCGAGCGGATCGACCGGCTCTCGGGCAAGATCTTCGAGGAGAAAGAGGACCCATCGGCCCGCAACACCGCCCTGCAGGACACACTCCGGGCACTCGGACGCCTGGGAGACCTGATCTCGAAGCAGCGCGAGAGCCTGGTCTCCATGGAGCGCATCCTGCTCTCACTCTCCGCGACCTACCGCACCACCAAGGCGCCGCGAGAGTTGCGCGAAGACGTCCGCTCGACCCTGCGCGATCTGCAGTCGCTGGAGGAGCACGCGACCTTCCTCTCGTCCAAAATCCAGTTCCTGCTGGACGCGACGCTGGGTCTCGTCAATCTCGAGCAGAACAACATCATCAAGCTGTTCTCGGTGATGGCGGTGGTGTTCATGCCGCCGACCCTCATCGCCTCGATCTACGGCATGAACTTCAAGGCAATGCCCGAGCTCGACTGGAACTTCGGCTATCCCATGGCCGTGGTGATGATGGTGGTGGCCGCTGTACTGCCATACGTGTTCTTTCGCTGGAAGAAATGGCTGTAGGACGGAATGGACCTCGAGCGATCTCGGACCATCGATACGTCGTCCCGGAAGAACCCGGCCGCCGGCGATAAGCGGGGGTAGCGACATGTGCGGTCGCTTCCTCATCCAACAGGATCCGAACGTCTTCCGGGCGTTCTATGGCTATCCCGAGCAACCGAACTTCCCGCCGCGCTACAACGTGGCGCCGACACAGCCGGTGCCGATCGTGCTGGCGGAACGCCGAGAACGGCACCGGCTGTGCGCTGGGGCTTCCTGCCGAGCTGGCTGAAAGACCCGAAGGGCTTTCCGCTCATCATCAACGCGCGCGTCGAGACGGTGCTGGAGAAGGCGACGTTCCGCGGGGCTATCCGCCACCGCCGCTGCGTCTTCCTCTCCGATGGATTCTACGAATGGCGCCGGGAGGGAACCGGCAAGACCATGACGCGGACGCCCTACATGATCCGTCGGGCGGACGGGGCGCCGATGGCTTTCGCGGGCGTGTGGGAGAACTGGCTCGGGGCCGACGGGTCCGAGATCGACACCGCCGCCATCGTCACCACGGGCGCCAACGGCACCATGGCGGCGGTCCATGACCGTATGCCCGCCATCTTGTCGCCCGATGCCATCGCGCCCTGGCTCGACCATCTCGGCACAGGACCGGAAGAGGCGGCCGCGCTGTGTCGGCCATGCCCCGACGAGTGGCTAACCCTCGATCCGGTCAGTGCGCGGGTCAATGACGCCCGCAATGAGGGCGCGGACCTCGCCGTCCCGGTCGGTCGTGCCGGACCGACCCCGATCGCGAACATTCCACCGAAAGACCGCCCGCGATCGAGTGATGAGGATGCGCAAGGAACCCTGTTCTGATCGGGACCCGCAGGTGCTCAGTTCCGGGGAGTGGACGAGGCGCGCTCTTCGGCACCATTGCGGTAGTCGCTATAGACATCGAGCAGGGCCCAACCAGCGGTCAGGAGGGAGAAACCGGCAATGGCCGTGACGAGGGCTGCGGAAACCAGCATCTTTGCGGTGAAGACGTCCACGACGAAGAATCCTGAATGGGGTGAAGTTTGGCTCCCGCTAACGTGGCGATGAGAGCCCCCGCCGACCATGGGATTCTGAGCGAGGCTGCCATGACCTCACGGCCCCCTGCCATGTGCCGCAGCGCACTGCGCCCTGGGATCGAGGTGGCCGACCGCCCATCGGTGACCGGTTCTTACCTCAGTGAGGGCCTGCGCTTGGCGACATCCTTCCGGAACACGCCCACCATTTCGAGATGGCTCGAGTATTTGAACTGGTCGACAGGAACGACCCGTTCGAGTCGATAGCCCCCCTCGATCAGGGTCGCGGCGTCGCGCGCGAACGAGCCGATGTCGCACGCGACCCCGATGACCAGGGGGATTTTCGCCTCTGCGATGCGTTTGGCCTGGGCCTGCGCGCCGGCGCGCGGCGGATCGAACACCACGGCATCGTAGGTTTCGAGTTCGATAGGGAGAAGTGGTCGGCGGAAAAGGTCGCGCGTTTCGCTCGTGATCCGGCGCAGACCGGGTGTCGACCGAAACGCCCGGTCGAGGCTGGCGATCGCCGCGGCCTCACCCTCTACAGCATGGACATCCCGTGTACGGGCCATGGCGAGAGTGAACGGGCCGGCCCCGGCGAACAGATCGACGACGCGCTTCACACGCTTGTCCAGGGCCGCGACCACGAGTTCGGCGAGCATGGCCTCGCCGGCCTCCGTCGCCTGCAGGAATCCTCCCGGCGGAGGCACGAGGCGGGCCCCGCTGGTCGTGATCGCGGGCGCGCGACGCTCCACCACGATATCGCCGTGAAGGGACAGGCGCGCGAGGTCGAGTTCGCCCGCCAGCCGCACCAGCGTGGCGCGCAGGCCTTCACTCACCGGGCCATGTCCGCGCAAGTCGACATCGAGGCCGGCTTCGGTGGCCGTGAAGGCGACGTCGAGGGGTTTGCGCCCATGACCGAGGGGAGCACTCAGTGCCCGCGCGACGGCGGGCGCACGGTGCAGTTGCTCGACCGTGATCGGGCAATGATCGATCGCCACGAGGGCGTGGCTGCGCGCCTCCATCAACCCGGCGACGCCCTTGCCGTCGATCTCGCGCACATGGAGGGTGAGCCGGCGGCGGCCCGATCCATGCGCATCGCGGGTCGGCTCGCACGGAACCTCGATTCCGGCCTGAGCCAGGCCCTGCGCGAGGTTGCCCCGCTTCCAGGCGGCGTAGGGCTCGGGTGCGAGATGCTGCACCGCGCAACCGCCGCAGGTTCCGAAATAGCCGCAGAACGGGGCGATCCTGTCCGGGGAGGGGGTCTCGACCGCCACGAGGGAAACCCGCGCCCCATCGCGGCGAACCGAAACGCGCTCGCCGGGCAAGGCATAGGGCACGATGGTGCCATCCGTCGCCATGCCATCCCCACGTTGTCCGAGACGCGCGATCTCGAGGGTGGAAAAGTTCGATTGTTCGGTCATGGTCCTATCCGTCATGGGCGCACCTGAGAGCGTGCCCCGATGAGGAACTCGCGATTGCCGTCGCCACCGGCGACGGGGGAGGGGATGAGGCCGAGGACCGACAGGCCGAGATCGGCGACGAGGTTCGTCACCTCCTCGCAGACAGCCTGGTGGACGGCCTCGTCGCGAACGATGCCGCCGCGCCCGACCCGGTCGCGCCCCGCCTCGAATTGAGGTTTGATCAAGGCGGCCAATGCCGCGCCCGGTGCCATGAGCGGCACGATTGCGGGCAGGACAAGGCGAAGGGCGATGAAGCTCACATCGATCGCCACGAGGGACGGCGCAAGCGGAATCGTCATTGCATCGAGACCGCGCACGTCCTGGCCCTCGAGACTGGTCACGCGCGGATCGCCGCGGAGAGAGGCGTGGAGCTGATCCCGGCCGACATCGACCGCATAGACGTGCCGAGCGCCCGCCCGCAGCAGCGCATCGGTGAATCCTCCCGTGGAAGCGCCGACATCGAGACAGATAAGGTCCGCCGGATCGAACCCGAACGCGTCCAGCGCGGCCTGCAGCTTCAGTCCACCGCGCGAGACGAAGGGATGAGGAGCGCTCGCCACGATACGCGCCCGCCGGTCGATCCTGTCCGAGGCACGGGTAACGGGACGGTCGTCGGCGGTGACGAGACCCGCCTCTATCGCCGCCTGGGCCTTCGCCCGACTCTCGAAATGGCCATTCTCGACCAGGAGCCGATCGGCCCTTACCCGGTCTACCGTCATCGAACCCTTACGATCCCGTGCCTATGATCCTGCGCGTCGGACCGAAGCCCGATTCATCGGGCCATCCCGCCTCAGCTACGGGATTTCTCACGTTTGTCCATCCGGCAGCGGCATAGCGCGCTTGCGCGGCCCGGGAAGCACGGGGATGATCCACAACCGGTCCTCGGGCGTTGGCACTCGTCACACCGGACCAGAGAACAGGACGACCGATGGTTACCCCGAGGGAAATCGAGCTGAAGTTGGATTGCGGCGCCGCCGAACTGCTGGAACTGGCGCGCCACCCGCTCCTCGCCGTCGAGGGGCCGACCGACCCGGAATTCCTCTCCGCCACCTATTACGACACGGCCGAGCGGGCGCTCCACCGCCAGGGAATAACCCTGCGGGTGCGCCGGCACGGGGAGCGCCATGTCCAGACGGTGAAGGCCGCCTCGTCGGCGGCCGGCCTGTTCGACCGGTCGGAATGGGAATGGGCCGTGGACGGCCCGACCCCGGACCTGTCGCTCATCGACGATACACCGGTCCCGGACGTGCTCGGCAGCGCGTCCGCGCCCGACCTCAATGCCGTCGTCACCACCGTGATCGAGCGCAGCACCCGCGCCGTGGCCCATGGAACCTCGCGCATCTCGGCGACCCTCGACCAAGGCAGGGTCGAGACGCCGGACGGGGACGCTCCCATCTGGGAGCTCGAACTCGAACTGATCGACGGCGATCCGGCCGACCTGTTCTCCCTCGCCCAAACCCTTGCAGAGACGGTGCCGCTGCGCCTCGGCGTCCTGTCGAAGAGCGAGCGTGGTTTCAGGATCCTCAGCGGCACGTTGCGCCGGCCGAGCAAGGCCGGATCGGTCAAGCTGAGCCCGGACGGGTCGGCGGCGGAGGCGTTCCGTGCCATCGCCATCGCCTGCCTCACCCATCTTCGGCTCAACGAGGATGTCTTCCTCAAGACGCGCGATCCGGAGGGTCTGCATCAGATCCGCGTCGCCCTGCGGCGCCTTCGCTCGGCCTTCACCCTGTTCAAGCCGATCCTCGCGAGCGATCCTGCCGCGACCCATCTGCGCCAGGAGATCAAGCGCGTCACCGAGCCGTTCGGGCATGCCCGCAACCTCGACGTCTTCCTCAGCGAGACCCTGGCCGGCGAGATGACCCGCAGGCCGGACGAAGCGGGGCTCGACGATCTGCGAATCCGCCTCGAAGCCGAACGCGACCGCGCCTATGGGACCGTGTTCGCGATCCTCGAATCGCAAGCCTGGCGCAGCCTGATTCTCGACCTCTCCGCCTGGATCGAAACCGGGCCGTGGCGGGGCGACGGGAAGCGGGAGCCAGTCTCGGCCCGCGACCATGCCGAAGCGACGCTCGACAAGGCCCGCCGGCGTATCCGCAAACGCGGCCGGCATCTCCATCGCATCGATGCGGAAGCCCGCCACGAGGTCCGCATCGAAGCCAAGAAGCTGCGCTACGGTGCCGAGTTCTTCGCCTCGCTCTACGCGGAGAAGTCAGCGCAGAAGCGCCACAAGGCCTTCGTCTCGGCCCTCTCGGACCTTCAGGATCACCTCGGCGCGCTGAACGACCTCGCCACCGCACACTCCGTACTGGCGAGCCTGGCCGACACCGGAAACGGTGAGACGTCCGGCGTCGACGGGCGGGCGCTGTTCGCCGCCGGTCTCACCGCCGCCGACGGAGAGGCCCGCACGGGCCAACTGCTCAAGGCGGCGGAGAAGGCGCACGAGGCGCTTCTCGATGTGAAGCCGTTCTGGCGCTGAGACCGACGCGTCAGCCGCCGCGAACGCTCAAGGCATAGAGCGTGATCGCGGCGGCGTTCGAGACGTTGATGCTGCGAATTTCGCCGCTGAACGGAATGCGGGCCAGGACGTCGCAATTGTCCCGCGTGCGCTGGCGCAGGCCCTTGCCCTCGGCTCCGAGCACGATCACCGCCGGCCGCTTCGGCCCGACGGAATCGAGGGTGGCCTCTCCCTCCGAATCGAGACCGATGCGGGTGAAGCCGCGCTTGCCGAGATCGATGAGCGCATCCGACAGGTTGCGTACGATCACGAGCGGCACGTGTTCGAGCCCGCCCGAGGCGGATTTCGCCAGCACACCCGTGGCGGTGGGCGAGTGCCGCGCCGTGGTGATGATGCCCGCGACGCCGAAGGCGGCGGCGGTGCGGACGATGGCGCCGACATTATGCGGGTCGGTGATCTGGTCGAGGGCCAACAGCAGCGCATCGTCCGGCAGGTCGTCGAGATCCGGGCCGGGGAGGGGATCGGCTTCCAGGTAGAGGCCCTGATGCACGGCATCGGGCCCGAGCAAGGCGTTGATGGCGTTGGGGCGCACGAGTTCGGCGTCGATCCTGAGCTGACCCAGCTCCTCGGTCAGGCGCGCCAAGGCGTTCTCGGTGGCGAGAAGCCGATGCAGGCCACGGCCCTCATTCGCCAACGCCTGCGACACCGGGTGCCATCCATAGAGCACGACGTGATCGCCGCTGACACCGCGGGGCCCGGAAGAGGGCGGCCCATGCCGAAACCGGTCGCGCTGGCCGCCCGGCCGGCTGGTGCGGGGCCCGCCCGGCCCGTCGCGTCGCGTATTCATGGTGTTATCCACTGCCTGAAGGCACGACAGAGACGCCGCGCGGGTGCTGAGAAGCGACAAAGCGACCGCCATGCCGTTCGTCAAGCGTGAAACACCGCGAAACACCGGTTGCCCTGCCGGGGGAAGCCGCCTATAGAACCCTCGCTCTCGAGCAAGCGCCCTTCGTCTATCGGTTAGGACGTCAGCCTTTCACGCTGAAAAGGCGGGTTCGATTCCCGCAGGGCGCGCCAACACATCGAGATGCTCAGCCATGTCGACGACTTGTTGGCGCGACAGCTTTTTGGCTTCTACATTCATGCAGATTCTGGACGTCGGCAAAACCCCGTCCCGATGCATATCCTGATGGCCGCAGGAGTTGGCCGAACAGGATCGCCAGTCTCAGATCAGTTCGAGCTCGCGTGAGACATCGGTGAGGTAAAAGGCGATCCGGCGCGCGGCTTCCGGATCGTGGCAGGTCACGGTGAAGCCGACGCTGAGCACGTTCCCCTTGTAGAAGGCGAGCAGGGACTCGGCCTTCAGGGCGACCTCCCGCTCCGTGAACGCGACGAGGCTGCGGCGTCCATCGGGTGCGAAGATATCGACGCGATACGGTGCTGTTGTCATCGGCTATCCTTCGACCGTTATCGTGAAACGGCGAATGGAACGGAACGTCGATCCCGTCAGAAAGTATCCGTCACTCTCGGCGACGATGTTCGAGGTCAGTCGCCGTTCATGTCAGCTCTGCCGTCAAGACAACCGACCTCTCGTGCGCGGCTCTGTCCCACAACCGGTCCTCAGACCGGTCGCGGTTAACTACGCATCCCGTCCCGCTGCATTCAGGCGCCGAGACCGATCTGTACCGCCGCGGGTTCGAGACTGTCGCTGGCGATCTGGCCCATGGGCGTCTTCTGGTGCACGTCCATTCCGAGAGATCCCACCAGTGACGACCGTGCGCGGCTCACCCGGCTCTTCATGGTACCGACCTGACAGCCGATGAGCTCAGCGGCGGCCTCGTATGTCATGCCCTGGGCCGCGACGAGGATCAGGGCCTCCCGCTGCGACGGCGGCAATTTGCCGAGATGCTGCCAGACCCGCTTGAGGTCGCTGCTCGCCTCCTGGGCTGCCGGCGCGGCGACCTGTGCGGCCATGACCCCATCCGCGTCTTCGACCTCGCGCTTCCGCTTGCGGCACTCCGTATAGAAGTGGTTGCGCAGGATGGTGCAGAGCCAGGCCATGAGGTTGCTGCCGGGCTCGAACCGGTGCCGGTTCTGCCATGCTCTCAGGAGCGTCTCCTGTACGAGGTCGTCCGCCGTCGCCGCGTTGATGGCCAGCGACAGGGCGAAGGCCCTCAGACCCGGCAGCGCGGTGAGTAGATCGGCGCTGAAGGCAGCGTAAGCCGCGGCGTCACGCCCCGTAGAAGCCTGGGTGAGGCGCGCAACCAGATCCAACAGGGCCGGCGGCTGCTCCTCGGCGAGAATGCAGGCGTAGAACGCCCTCAGTTCGGAACCCAGATGGACCCGCGCCGCGTCCGGTATCTTTGCCCCGGCAGGACGCTCCGAGGGCTGAGCCTCAGAACCGTGCGCTGGCCTCGAAGCCGTCATTCCCAGATCGCGAGCGCCCATCCATTCCCCCTTTGCCCATGCTATGCCCCATGCGCCGGGCGCATTTGGCAATGCCTGCGGGATGTTTTGGCAAAGGAAAGCTGAACGTTGGCTAAAGGAGTTCTAAACTGAGCGACAAAACCACGCTGTCTCACCGCTTCGGCGATCGATGAGAAGCCCATTCTCGGCCCTGGGCATCAAGGAGTAGCGCGGGCGGGAATGCCCGAACGCCCCGACCGATGCTTGCTTGACTCGTCTCAGACAATGCTCGTGATGGCACCGGGCGGATGCGCCAACAGGTTCGCCAGAAGGCTGAGACCGTAGCGCAAAGCCTCGCCATCGGGGGCGGCCCCGAGGGAAACGCGGATCGCATCGGGTGCCGGGCCGACCGCGAAGGCATCACTCAGAATCACGGACAACCCGCTCTGGCGCGCATGAGCGCCGAATTCTCCGCGTTGCCATGGTGGCGGCAATGGCAGCCAGAGGTGATGCCCGCAGGGATGGGCATGGACAGCGAGGCCCCGCAGGGCCTCCCGAGCAACGGCCTGACGATGTCCATTCTCGTGCCGGATGGCAGCCACGATGGCGTCGAGATCCCCATTGGCGATCCAATGGGAGGCGAGGGCGGCGGCGAGCGGCGAGGCCATCATGCTGATGGCGCGTAGCTCGGCGGCGAGGCGAACCGCTTCGTTCGTGCCGGGTACGGCGACATAAGCGATGCGCAGACCCGGGCTGACGCATTTGGACAGGGTCGCGATATGCCAGGTGATGTCGCCCGCGAATGACGCGAAGGGAGCCGGGGCATCGGGTGGCAGGGTGCCATAGGCGTCATCCTCGATGATCGCGACTCCGTGGGTTCGGGCGATCTCGGCGATCCTTTCGCGTCGATGCGTCGGGATCGTTGCCGTGGTCGGGTTGTCGAGGGTCGGTACCAGATAGAGGGCGCGCGGACGGTGAAGACGACAGCATTCGAGGAACGCGTCCGGGAGGATACCCTCGCCATCGGCTGACACGGGAAGCAGACGAGCCCCACGCCGCTCGGCCGCCATGCGGAGCCCCGGATAGGTCAGGATCGGGACGCAGAGGGCATCGCCGGGTTTCAGCACCACGGTGAGGATCGCGGCGAGCGACGCCTGCGCCCCGCCGGCGACGATGACACGCTGGACCGGCACCGGCCCCAGACGGCGGCCGAGCCAATCCGCCCCGGCGGCGCGATCCGCGAAGTTTCCGGCGCTGTCCTGGTACTGCATCCGGTCGAGGAACCCCGCCGACGCGGAAAGCCGCGACAGACCGCTCTCCATACGCTCCGCGAGCCGGGCCGCCGCCGGCTGGGGCGGCATGTTCATGCTGAAATCGACGCTGCCGGACGGGTCGGCGGTCGCGACCTTCGCCAGCGACGGCGAGGCGGCGCGAATGAAGCTTCCCCGCCCGGCGGACGCATCGATCAGACCCGTCCGCCGCGCTTCTTTGAAGGCCCGCGTGACAGTGGTGAGATCGACGTTGAGATGCTTGGCCAAGCTGCGCTGAGGCGGCAACCGCGTCCCCGGAGGAAGCCGTCCCGAGCGGATATCCTCTGCCAGGATTCTGACGATGGCCAAATATTTCGGCCCCTCCTCGTCCCGTATCGTTGGATTCCACGCCTCCATCATTGCCTCTCGCGACACAGTTTTGTATGCATACATGCAGCATACATAGTTAGGCGACTCATACGACTTCCGTGACGATATGTCCGGTTTATAGGATGTTTGTATGGATATCTAGACCATACAATCAGCTTCGCTGATCCGCATCTCCGCCGCTCGTCAGGATGGCACCGCGAAACAAGGACATCGAGAATGCACAGGACGACAGATCAATCGCTCCTCTCCGTGGGCCTTCGCTGCCGATGCCCCCGTTGCGGGGAGGGACGGCTCTTCGATGGCTTCATCACCCTGAAGCCGAACTGCGAAGCCTGCGGACTCGATTACGGTTTTGCCGACCCGGCGGACGGGCCGGCCTTCTTCATCATGATGTCGATGGCATTCCCCGTCACGGCTTTCGGCATCTGGCTGGAACTCTCCTACGATCCCCCGCTCTGGATCCATGCGGTGGTCACGCTGCCGCTGCTTCTCCTGGCCTGCGTTCCGATCATCCGCCCTCTCAAGGGTCTCTTCATCGCGAGCCAATACATCAACAAAGCCGAGGAAGGACGCTTCGCCGTCCGGGTCGCGCCAAAAGCGGAGCCGGGGACCGGCCGTTGAGCGTGATGACGCAATGGGGCAGGGTTGGTCCCGCAGACTGAGCTGCCGAGTCGTTTCCTGCCCGTTCCCAGCAACCATTCAGGTTGATCGACATGCTGTCGGACTTTGACGCTCTCCTCCTGGCGAGGATCCAATTCGGCTTCACGGTGGCGTTCCACATCGTGTTCCCCGCCTTTTCCATCGGACTCGCGAGTTACCTCGCGGTTCTGGAGGGGCTCTGGCTGGCGACCGGGCGGCAGGTCTTCCTCGATCTGTTCAAGTACTGGATCAAGATTTTCGCCATCGCCTTCGCCATGGGCGTCGTGTCCGGTCTGGTCATGTCCTACCAGTTCGGCACGAACTGGTCGGTCTTTTCGGACAAGACGGGACCGGTGCTCGGGCCGCTGATGGCCTATGAGGTGCTCTCCGCCTTCTTCCTCGAAGCCGGGTTCCTCGGCGTGATGCTGTTCGGCATGTCCAAGGTCGGGCCGAAGCTGCATTTCTTCGCGACCCTCATGGTGGCGATCGGGACCTTCTTCTCGGCCTTCTGGATCCTGTCGGTGAATTCCTGGATGCACACGCCGCAAGGCTACGGCATCAACGCCGCCGGGCAGTTCGTACCGGAGGATTGGTGGGCGATCGTCTTCAACCCCTCCTTCCCGTACCGCCTCGTGCACATGGTGCTGGCCGCCTACCTGACGACCTCCCTCGTCGTCGGCGCGGTGGGAGCCTGGCACCTGCTGCGCGACCGATACAATCTCGGCGCGCGCACGATGTTCTCGATGGCGATGTGGATGGCCGCCATCGTCGCGCCGCTCCAGATCCTGGCGGGCGACGCTCACGGGCTGAACACCCTGGAGCATCAGCCCGCCAAGGTCATGGCGATGGAAGGGCATTTCGAGAGCCATCCGGACGGCGCTCCCCTCATCCTGTTCGGCCTGCCGAACCAGGAAGCGGGCCGGGTCGACTACGAGGTCTCGATCCCCAAACTGTCCTCGCTGATCCTCAAACACGGATTGAACGAGCCGTTGAAGGGCCTCGACACCGTGGACCGCAAGAACTGGCCGCCGGTTCCGGTGGTGTTCTGGTCCTTCCGGGTCATGATCGGCCTCGGGATGCTGATGCTGCTTCTCGGCGTCTGCAGCCTCTTCGCGCGGTACAGGAAGGCCCTCTACGATTGGAAGCCTCTGCACCGCTTCGCCGTCGCCATGGGTCCGGCAGGTTTCGTCGCCGTCTTAGCCGGTTGGATCACCACGGAGGTGGGGCGGCAGCCCTTCACGGTCTACGGCCTGCTTCGAACGGCCGAATCCGCCTCGCCCCTGTCGGCGCCGGCGGTCGGCTCCTCGCTCGTCGCGTTCGTGCTGATCTATTTCGCGGTCTTCGGGATGGGGATCCTCTACATCCTGCACCTGATTGCGAAATCCCCGCATCTCGGCGAGCACGGGATCGAGCCCGGAACACCGATCCGCACCGCCGGCATCACCCCAGCGACTTCGGTCAATCCCGACCGCTCCCTCCAGCCGGCCGAGTGAGGACATCACCATGCTCGCGAGTATCGACCTGACCGTCGTCTGGGCCTTCATCATCGCCTTCGCGGTCTTCGCGTACATCGTCATGGACGGGTTCGACCTGGGTCTCGGCATCCTGTTCCCGGCCTTCAAGCCGGGGCAGGAGCGCGACACCGCCATGAACTCCGTCGCCCCGGTCTGGGACGGCAACGAGACCTGGCTGGTCCTCGGCGGGGGAGGCCTGTTCGCTGCCTTTCCGCTGGCCTACGCGGTCATCATGCCGGCCCTCTACGCACCGATCATCGCCATGCTGCTCGGTCTGATCTTTCGCGGCGTCGCCTTCGAGTTCCGGTGGCGCGACCCCCGGCACCGGGCCCTGTGGGACGTGGCCTTCACCGGCGGATCGGTGGTGGCGACCTTCGCCCAGGGTATCGCCCTCGGGGCTCTGTTACAGGGTATCAAGGTCGAGGGCCGGGCCTATGCCGGCGGATGGTGGGATTGGCTGTCGCCCTTCAGCATCCTCGTCGGCCTCGGTCTCGTCTGCGGCTATGCGCTCCTGGGGGCGACCTGGCTCGTCATGCGCACGGAAGGGTCGCTGCAGGAACGCGCCCGCACGCTCTCGCTCTGGCTCGGCGCGGCGACCATCGCCTCCGTCGCGGCTGTGAGCGCCGCGACGCCGTTCCTGAAAGGCCAGTATTGGGAGCGCTGGTTCTCGATGCCGAACGTCCTGCTCACGGCGCAGGTGCCGGTCCTCGTGGTACTGGCCTCGTTCCTGTTCTTCCATCTCCTCAGAAAAGGTGCCGAGACGGCACCGTTCCTCCTGTCCCTCGGCCTGTTCCTGCTGTCTTTCGCCGGTCTTGGGATCAGCATCTTCCCGGACATCGTGCCGGGGCGCATCACGATCTGGGAGGCGGCATCCCCGCATGCCAGTCAGGTCTTCCTCCTCGCCGGCGCGTCGATACTGATCCCCATCATCCTGGCCTATACGGCCTACTCGTACTGGGTCTTTCGCGGGAAGGTCGACGCATCGGGGTACCATTGATGGTCGATGGCTCGTCCCCCGGAGGTCCGCCCCCGCTGTGGCGGCGGCTCCTCTGGTTCGCGGCGATCTGGGCGGCGAGCATCGTCGCCCTCGGCATCGTCGCATTCGGCCTGCGCACCTGGCTGAAGGCGGGCTAGGGCGGGAAACCCGACCCTCAGTACGCTGCCTGAGGGTCAGTGACGTGAGACGGGGTGCGGATCATGACGGGCTCTTGGTGTGCGTCATGAAGAACCGCACCATCTCCCGGCTGGCATCGGGCCCACGCGGATCGGTGTAGCTTCCGTCCCTGCTTCCACCCGACCAGGCATGGCCGGCACCATGCAGAGCCCAATGCTCGAGCATGGGCCGTCCGGCATCATCCGCCCGGACGGTACGGGTGAAGGCCATCCCCTCCGTGGATTCACCCTGGTTCACGGTTTGGGAGAGCGCCGCGTTTGGCATGGCGAGAGCAAAGACCTGCTCGCCGTTGATCGGCTTCACCGTCTTGTCCGCATCCCCGTGGAAGACGATGGTGGGTATGCCCCGGTCGTCCTTCCGCGCCCTGACGGTGCCACCGCCATTCATGGCCGCGAATGCGCCGGGCATGTCGGTGGCTGCTCCGCAGGGCAACCCGGAATGGACGCCGACGGCTGCAAACACATCCGGATAGGTCGCGGCCATGATCGCCGCCGCCGCCCCGCCGGCCGACAGGCCAGCCGCATAGACCCGGTTTGGTTCGGCCGAGAACTCCCTCACCACCTCCAGCGCGATCCCCGAGATCAGGGACGGTTCGCCGCTTCCGCGTTGCTGGTCGCCGGCATTGAACCAGTTCCAGCACTTCTGCATGTTGGCCGATTGCGGCTGGCCGGGATACGCCACGATGAAGGTCTGCTCCTCGGCCAAAGCGTTCATGCCGGTTCCCAGGGCGAAATCATCCGGGTTCTGGGTGCATCCGTGCAGCATGATCACGACCGGAAGCGCTTGGCCCTCGTAGCCGCTCGGGACATAGACCTTGTAGGTCCGACTGCCCGCCGCGTTGGCGAAACTCCGCTCCTCGAACCGCGCTCCCGCCGGAACCTCGACCGTCGCCCCGCGGGAGGACCTCGTTCCACCTCCGATATCGGGCATGCCTTTCCCGAAATCGGGCATATCGCCCATTTTCGGAAAGCGCTCGCGCAGGGCTCGGATCGTCTCGGCGAGGCCGGGGCGTGCGGAGGCTCGGCCCGCCGAGTGCGCCGCATGGTCGGTGGCGGTTGGGCCGGCGGCGGGGGCCGTCCAGGCGCCGCCGTGGAAAGCGGGCGCCACCATGTCGATGGTCTCGCCGGCCACCTCGTCGCTCGTCGGCGGTACGGATTGTCCCTGCAGCAGGGCCATCGCCTCGCTCAGTTGTCCGGCACGGGTGAGACGTGTCACCTCGGCCATGTCGATCTTGGGAAAAGCTTTCATCATCATGATCCTGGCGGCGCTGGGGCTGTGGAACGACGATCCACGCGGGTCTCTGCGAGGGGTCAGGCGATACGGTCGGCCAAGGCCGCCTTGACGTCGGGACTGGCCTGGAAGGCGCCGAGAACCTGCACGGAGGCGATGGCCTGTCGGGCCAGTTCGGGAGTCACATCGAACGCGATGCTCGCGAGGCCGAGCACCTGAATATGCAACGGGGCGCCCGCGTCCCGCGCGGCTTCGAGGTCGCGGGCGGTATAGTGCGACAGGCCGAGGCTGAGCTGCTTACGGGCGACCGATTGCTTCACCGCATCGCCCTGACGGTCGAGCTGATTGCGCACCGCCGTCCGGATGAAATCGGCACGGTTGGCATAGAATCCATCCCGAACCAGTAGGTCGATCTGCCCGAGATCGACGAAGCCGAGATTGAGGGTCAGCTTCTCGCTGTCCGGCACTTTCGGGCGCACCTCACGAACTCGATCCACCATACCGACCATCCCAGAACCATCCCATTGGATGGTCTATAGATGGTTATCGATGAGATCGGTGCAAGGCCCTTGGCTTCGTCTCCTGTCGTCCGGCTTTAGCATCGACGGTGTGTCGACAGGCTGACGCAACGATGCCGCCTCGCCTTATGGCCACTGCCATGATGAGGACGTGAGCGTCCTGTGAGGTTGATGTTCCGAAATCCGGCGGATGAAGGATGGCCCCGCGCCATCCGAGCCGGTCGTGCCAGAGCCCATCACGGACAGGCGCGAACGCCGCATATCGCTTCGCCGGCGGCTGCTTTATCGAAGTCCGCGCCAACCGACCCGGACCCATGCAGATGCTCACGTTCTGGCTCGATCAGCCGATCTGGTTGATTTTCGGAAGTCTCGCCTGTCTCGTCCTGGCCTGGTGCCTGATGCTGATCGCCCTGACGAACATGAAGCGGACGCGTCCCTTCATCGTCGGTGTTTCGACCGGCATCGCTCCCGCCTTCGTCGGCGTGGTCTCGGTCCTGCTGTCGCTCCTGATTGGCTTTGTCGCCAACGATGCCTGGGAGCGTCAGCGCCAAGCGTCCCGCGTCGTACAGACGGAGAGCGCCCAGGCGCGTGCCGTCTACAATCTGAGCCGATCCGTATCCAAGGATCTGCCGGACTTCCGCATTCTGCTCGCGGATTACATCGAATCGATCGTCGACGAGGAATGGCCCGCCATGGCGAAAGGCGGAAAGGCGTCGTCACGGGCCGACCATGCCTTCGGCAAACTGCTTCAGGCGGTGGTTGCGCCGAATTTCGACGTGGTCGTTGGGAAAGCCAACCATTCGGCCCTCCTCGCAGCGGTGCTCAACCTGCAGACCGCGCGCAGCGAAAGGCTCGCCCTGAGCGAGATGGAGGGCGACGACAGCAAATGGGTGACCCTATTCGCTCTCTCGGCTCTCGCTCTTCTGGTCATCGCCGCCATTCATGTGGAGCGTCCGTCGTCTCAGGCCGCTTCCCTGAGCATCTTCGGCTCCGCGCTGGTGATCACCCTGGGGGTGATCGCCATGCACGAACGTCCGTTCGATGGCCCGCTCGCCCTCGGCCCGAGCTTGTTGGATCAAGTCCGCACGCTCGTCGTAGCCGCCGGCTGAGAGCGACGCTTCGCGCCATATGAGCGGATCCCAGCCGGTCTGCCGTCGGGCTACCGCAGGGTGGGAGACTCCCCGGGCTGAAGAGCGCGCTGCTCATCCGCGTCGCTGACGGCGTTGAGGCGCTCGAGATGCTCGAAAACGTGCTCGAAGGCTTGCGTGACGGCCTGCTCGAAGGAACCGTCGCCCTTGCCCTGGGCGGCTTTGAGCGCGGCCAGGAGAGCCTTGTGTTTCTCGGTGTCGCTCGACATCGCCATCTCCGAGGCCGGGCGGAATGCCGGCTCGAAGGGGCAAGCACGGGGTCGGCGTCGGGTTCCCATGCAGGCGGTGCTACCGGCGAGGCCATGAACTCGTCCGTCGGATTGTCACCGATGATGGCCGGTTTGCGCAGACCCATCCAAGATGGATCGTGAGATCAAAATACCGCGCAGACTTCGCCCCCACAACGGGGGAGGGCGAAGCCTCCATCGACGGAGACCGCCTCCGCGAAAGACCATAGTCCGAGGATGGGAAGGTGGTCAGAGGTCCGACTTCGGGTCGGCTTTGCCACCGCCTCCGGGGATGGGTCCCCCGAGCGTCGCCTTGAACCATGCGACGACCCGATCGATCACCGGCTGCTGAAACCAAGTGAGGTCGCCATGGCCCGCTCCTTCGACCAGCACATAGTCCGCCTTGCCGCCCTTTGCCCGCAGGCCTTCGAACAATTGCTTGCTCTGCACCGGCGAGACGAGCCTGTCGGCGGTTCCGTGCATGATCAGGAAGGGCGGCTCGTCGCCGCCAAGGTGGCCCATGGGACTTGCAGCCAGCGCCTTGTCGGGATCGGCTGAAATCGAAGCACCGGGAAAGTCACGAAAAGCCGGCCCGTTGACGAGAAGCGCCTCCGTCACGGCAGGCGATTGGTGCATGAGTTGGACCGCCGGCGAAAATCCCTCACCGATATTGAGGAGGTTCGAAATTCCGTAGAGGGTGACGGCCGCCTGCACATCAGAGGGCTGATCGAGATGATCGCCCTTGTCGAAGGCTTTCTCTCCACCGGTGACGCCGACCATCTGGGAGAGATAGCCGCCAGCGGAATCACCGAGGACGCCGATCCGGGTCGGGTCTATGCCATACTCGGCCGCGTGAGCCCGCAGGTAACGTACGGCGGCCTTGCCGTCCTCCACCAGCGCCGGGAACCTGTCGGGGACGACACGATACTCGGCGGCGGCAACGACGAAGCCGGCCGCGGCCAGAGCCGAGCGCAGCTCGAAGTATTTCTCATGATCAGCCGAGGTGAAACCACCGCCCGGGAAATACACGATCGCAGGCTTCTTGTCTTTGGTGCGCGGCACGAGCAGCGACATGCGCAATTGCCGGATCGCACGCATCGAACGGATCTGGGAATAGATCACACCACTGATCTGATCGACCTGGCTCCGGTTTCCTTCTACCCGAACGACCTGAGCCCCCTCGGAATAACCTGGCAGCTGGGCGTCGCCTGCCGAGGCCTGCTGGGTAAGAACACTCACAGCGATGACGCCTCCCAAACTAAGGGCCTGGATCATTCTCATGTGATGCGCCTTTGTCGGTTGCGGTGCGACCCTTCTACACCACGAACCGGCAAGGACATGTGTCAGCGCCATAGCCTCAGCGGTGCAGCCGAACGGAAGCGATAGAAGGCCCGTCATCCGTCGCAAGTCGCTCAGGAAGCACGCCGACATGTTCGGAATGTCTGAGATCCAGCGAGGCAATGAGGTCGCGCCATGCGGCCTTCGCTCGCGGCCGAACGCTCGATCCGGCAACGCCGGTCACGATGCCGGCTTAGCTGAGACGCGAAAGAGCCAGGGAGGGGAAATCGACGGCATTCGGAAACCGAACGGTCGTGTACGTCGTCAGCTTGGCCAAGATGGCGGGCCACGCCCGATGATGATGAGCACTACGTCTACGCTATAGCCCTCTAACGCCGTCCGCGTGCTGTTGAGATCGGATCAATTTGCCGAGGAGCGCGGCAAGCTGACCTCGCTCCTGCTCATCCAGACCACTAACGATGCTCTGCTGATTTGCGATGTGAGCCTCTACCGCGCGATCAATCAACGCCAGACCATCGGCTGTCAGCGCCACCAACGTTCCCCGTTTATCCGCCGGGTTGGGCCTCCGCTCGACCAGTCCGCCATTCTCGAGCCGATCGAGGCGATTGGTCATGCTTCCAGATGAAATCATCGCCGCCTCATAGAGCGCGGTGGGCGTGAGCGCATACGGTGTGCCACTGCGCCGGAGCGTCGCCAGCACGTCGAATTCGCCGGGTTGCAGGCCAAATTCCGCAAATAGCGGATTGAGCCGATCCCGCGAGATCAGCAGCGCTGCTTCACCCAGCCGTCCCAGCAGCACCATCGGCCCGATATCGAGATCGGGCCGTTCGCGGGCCCATTGTTCCGCAGCCATTGCAGCCCTGTCCATTCCGCGCCCCTATCTTGACGTCGAGATACATATCTCTATGTAGAGATAATATTGAACGCGGCGACCCTGACAAGGTCATATTGCTCGGAGACCATCATGCGGGAAACATCAGGTCGTATGCTGTTTCCGGCCGCAATCCTGCTCGTCGGCATCAATCTGCGCCCGGCACTGGCCTCGGTCGGCCCACTGCTCGACGCGATCCAGCGCGACACGGGCCTTGGCGACATCGGCGCGAGTCTGCTGACCACGTTCCCGGTTTTATTGATGGGCATCTGCCTGCTGGGAACGGCATGGCTGCGCGGATGGATGGGAGAGAGGGCAGGCATCGCCTCTGGTGTCCTGCTCATTCTCCTCGCCTGCCTGGGCCGCTGGGTGTGGCCGCAGGAGGCAGCTTTGGTGTTGACCGCCATCGTTGGCGGCGTCGGCATCGCCATCGTTCAGTCGCTGATGCCGGGCGCCATCCGCCGTCGAGCGGGACCACGGAGCGGGCGCCTGATGGGCTTTTACTCCACCGCGATCATGGGTGGAGCGTTGATGTCGAGCATGGCGGGAGCCTGGATCGCGCGGGCATTGGGGTGGCCGACCGCACTGGGCATTTGGGCATTGCCTGCCCTCCTCGGGCTGTGCGTCTGGCTTCTGGTACCGCGGGGACCGCAAGAGAGAATAGGATTGGTGCAACGCAGCCCGGTGCACCATGCGCCGCGCGCCTGGCTGTTGATGCTGTTCTTCGGCTTCGGCACGGGTGCCTATACGCTCGTGCTCGCCTGGCTGCCGCCCTTCTACACCCAGCTCGGCTGGTCCGAGCAGGCGGCCGGCGCGATGCTTGGAGCCGTCACGCTGTCGGAGGTGGTCGCAGGCATTACCGTCTCGCTTTGGGTTGATCGATCGCAAGATCGTCGCGCGGTGTTGTTCACCGCGATTGCCGCGCTGCTGACGGGAATGCTCTGCCTCTGCGTGGCGCCACTACAGTTCGCATGGGCGGCGGCGCTGCTGGCGGGGCTCGGCATTGGCGCGCTCTTCCCGCTCTCGCTGATCGTCGCGATGGATCATGGCGACGATGCCGATCAGGCAAGCGCGCTCGCCGGCTTCGTGCAGGGTGGGGGCTATGTCCTCGCCGCCGCGCTGCCGCTGGTCGCCGGACTGCTGCGCCAGCATCTGGCGGACCTCACCCCCGCCTGGTGGCTGATGTCGGGACTGTGCCTCGCGCTCGCGCTCATCGCCGCGCGCTTTCGCCCCGGTGACCGTCTCTTCCTCCGCCTCTGACGACAGGAGTCTTACAATGGCCTTTTACGACACGGCTAGCCGCACCAATTATTTCATCGAATTCGGCGCTGGCCGCCCTATCGTCCTTCTGCATGGCATCAGTAATTCAGGCCGCGCCTGGGGACCACAGATCGCTCCGCTGGTCGAGGCAGGCTATCGGGTGACCGTGCCCGATCATGCCGGGCATGGCGCGTCGGGCAAGCTGACGGCGCCCATAGGCGTCGCCGCGCTCGCGGGCGATATCGAAGCACTGCTCACTCATCTGGATATAGGGCCTGTCGATCTGGTTGGCCTCCACTGGGGGGCATGATCGCGCTGGAGCTTGCGCTCCGAGACCCAGAACGTATCGGCCGACTGGTCGTCGCGAACAGCTTCGACAAGACAAGCACGCCCGTCTTCCACGCGCTGGCGGAAGGCTGGGCGACGATTTTCGAACGCCCCGGTGGTCCGGTCCAACGGTTGGAACAAAGCTGGCCGTCGCTTGTCTCTCCCGCGTTCCAGACGACACCGGAGGGTTTGCGGACCTATCAAGTCCGGCATGGCATAGCGGCGACGGCCGATGGCGCCTCGCTCGCCCATGTTGCGCGCGGCATCCGCGTTCGACGTCACCGAACGCATCGCCTCGCTCGCCATGCCGACGCTTTTCATGGCAGGCAACCTCGATGGGATGTCCCCGCCCGAGACCAGCCATCGCATGGCCGAGCGCGCGCCACAGGGCCGCTACGCCGAAATCGACGGCGCCGCACACATCTCCAACGTCGATTCAGGGGATCGGTTTTCAGCCCGACTGCTGGAATTTCTGGGTGAAGGGACGGAGAGGCCCGATATACCCGGATCAAATGGATAGAAGAATCTGCGGTGCGGGTGGATGGCGCCTGCCCCCACGGACTGCGCCCAATCAGAGACCCGCGGTGGTTGTGTATCGACCGCGCAGAATGGCGCACCATGGCGTAGAAGCGGCTAAATGGCGGAGACGGAGGGATTCGAACCCTCGATACCCCTTTCGGGGTATGCTCATTTAGCAAACGAGTGCCTTCAGCCGCTCGGCCACGTCTCCGTAGGGGTGGCTCTAGAATTTCGCGTCGGACGGGTCAACCCGCTTGGCCGGTTCAATAGGCGGCAACGGGGTGGAAATCAGCGCGCTGCGCCGTTCATAGTGCTTGGCGACCCGGAGATGGCGGGAGATCGCGTAGTTCGCGGCGGTGAGGAAGCCGTAGACGCCGCGGACGAAATGGCGCCGGCCGAGATAGGCCTTCAGGAAATTCAGCGGCAGTTCGACGAAGATCCGCCAGGTGGGAATCGTCACGCCGCGGGCTTCGAGGTCCCGGGCCTGCTGGTCGGAATAGCGGTTGAGCTTGTCGAGCTGATCGCCGAGCGAGCGCACGGAAAAGTGGTGGATGACCCCCTTCAAGCGTCCGACGCTGGCGCCGGGATCGAGCTCCACCCGGTCGTGGACGGGGGAGGGCGAGTAGCGCCCCCTGTCCTTGCGGTAGAGGCGCACGGGATGCAGGGCATAGGCCCAGGGATGGGGCCTCGACTCACCGGGGAAGATCTCCGCGATGGCGATGCGATAGGCCGGGTGGGCGGGTTCGCCGGCAGCGAAGAGGTCCCGGATGGTCCGGGACAGGTCCGGCGGCACCACCTCGTCCGCATCGAGGTTGAGCAGCCAGTCGTGACGGCAGACGGTCTCGGCGAAGCGCTTCTGCGGGCCGTAGCCCGACCAGTCGTTGTGGATCACGCGTGCGCCAAGCGATGCCGCCAGCGCCTGCGTTCCATCGGTGGAGCCGGAATCGACCACGACGAGGTCGTCCGTGAGGTCGCGCACGGCTCGGATGGTCGCGCCGATCCGGTCGGCTTCGTTGAAGGCGATGAGGAAGATCGAGAGCGGCGGCGCGGACATGGGGAGGGCTCTACGGCATCGGCCCGGCTGGCCGATACTGTTTTCTCGACAGTGTCGTCATGGATCGAGGATCGTCCCCCTAGGGCCGGCGGCGTCGTGCTCAGGCCGCGACCGGCTGGTCGCCCAACCGCTTGCGTTGGACCTTCCCGTTGGCGGTGCGGGGAAGCGCCTCCACGAACCGGATCTCGCGTGGGCATTTGTAGGCCGCCAGTCTCTCGGCGCACCAGGCGAGGATCGACGGCCCGTCCGCCTCCGCCCCTGGCCTCAGGACGACGAAAGCGGCGATGACCTTCAGGTCGGCCCGGACGGCGAGCTCAGCGACGCCGACTTCGGCCACGGAGGGATGCAAGCCGACCACGCCCTCGACCTCGTTGGGCGAGACCCGGTAGCCGAGGGCATTCATCAGGTCGTCGTTGCGCCCGTGGAACCAGAGGTAGCCGTCCTCGTCCAAGCTCGCGAGATCGCCGCCCGCGAACCATTCGCCGCGCAGAACCGAGGCTTCTTCGTCGGGCCGGTTCCAGTAGCCGAGCATCAAGCCTGGCTCCGTACGGTGGATGGCCAGAAGCCCGGTCTCGCCTTTGGGCAAAGGCTCGCTCGGCCCGTCCACGGGCAGGATCGCCACGCGGCGCCCGGGCTGGGGCATGCCGGGAGAACCGGGCTTCACCGGAATGGTGGGACCGCTGGAGATGTAAGTGGAGATTTCACTCATGCCGAGCGCCTCGTAGAGCGGCTTGCCGGTCCGCCGCGTCCAGGCCTCCAGCAAGTCGGCGGGCAGGGCCTCGCCAGCGGTGCAGCCGTGGCGCAGCCGGGACAGATCGCAGGAATCGAGATCGGCATATTTCAGGATCTGTCGGTAGACGCTCGGCACGGCGGCAAACAGCGTCGCACCGTGGCGGGCGATGAGACTGGGCCAGATGGCAGGATCACGGGGCCCATCGTAGAGCACGCTCGTGGCGCCGCAGGACCACGGATCGGTGATCCCGACGCCGAGCGTGTAGGTCCAGTTCATGGTGCCGGCATGCAGCATGACGTCGGCCTCCGTCAGCCCCAGCCAATGCGCATGCATGGGACGGCGCCCCCAGATCGCCCGATGGGCATGGAGCACGCCTTTCGGCCGGCTGGTGGTGCCCGACGTGTAGACCAAGGTCGCCGGATCGTCCGCTGCGGTGTCGGCATAATCCGCGACCGGCTCGGCACGCTTCATCAGGGCGATCTCGGAGGGGCCGAGGACGATGCGGCCCTCGGCCTCCGCCGCGTCGAGACGGTGGCCCGCCCCGGTCACCACGACGGCCGCACCGGAATTCTCCATGAGGAACGCGGCCTCCGCCGGCGTCAGTTGTGGCGAGGAGGGGAGGGCCACGAGCCCGGCGGCGAGCGCGCCGAAATACACGAGGACGTAATCCGCCTCGTTGCCCATCCGGATCATCACGCGGTCGCCGCGTGCGAGACCGAGGGACAGAAAGCCGGCGGCAATGCCGCGCACGGCCCGGTCCGCCTCGGCGAAGGTGAGGCGCAGCGTCTCGCCTTCCGCGCCCGCCATGACGAGCGCCGTCTTGCCTCCCCGCAGGCGCGCATTGTCCGCAAGGCAGTGGCGGGCGGCATTGAAACGGGCCGGCAGGGAGGCGTCCGGGTGGATCATTCGAAAGGTTCGGGCTCTCTCGTGGCGATGCGCTCAAGCCATGACGAAACCTGCGGCCGGCAACAAGAGCCGGCCGCAGGATGTCGATGGGTTTGCCTGAGCGTCATCCGCGATGAGCGGCGATTACGCAGCCTTGGTGTCTAGCAACTCGTTGGCGGCGGCGAGCATCGACTTCATGGCAGCGGAAGCGGCCTGATAAGCCGGCGTCCCCACGTCCCAATTGTTCGCGGCGACGGCATCGATCATCTTCTTCGCTTCTTCGAGAGCGGTCTTCTCGGCATGGGCAAGACGGGCCAGCGCCGGGTGATCGCGCAACGGGCCGTTCCGCAACTCCGTGCAGACGCTGTGGTTCGCAATGCCCAGCATCATCGCTTCGGTGGAGGCGGCCGGAGCGAGCCCGACCAGGATGCGGGCCAGCTTGCGCTTCCACATGCCCACATCCGCCGGCAGGCAGACCAGGCCATGAGCGCTGACGCGGCCGCTTTCCGCAGCCAAAGCGGTGCGGCCGAAGCTTTCCGCCTTCACGAGGCGGGTGGTGATCTTGTCGATCTCCTCGTGGGTCTTCGCGGCCTTGCCGGCAATGTTCTGGACGCTGGTGGAGATTTCGGCGGTGGCAGAGCGCTGCTGCGAGAGCATGTGCGAGATCGCCTGATTCAGGTCGCTCGCCTGCGAGATCCGCTCGTTGGTCTGCTCGACCCGCGTCTCCAATTGCTCGACGATCGCCCGGCCGGACGTGACGGCGCTGCGGCTCTCGCCGACGGCCACCGAGATGGCTCCCATTTCGGCCGTGAGGGTGCTGAGCAGGCCGCGGATTTCACCTGTCGACTTGGCGGTCTGGGCAGAGAGAGACTTGACCTCGGCGGCGACCACCGAGAACCCACGTCCGGCTTCACCCGCACGCGCGGCTTCGATCGTGGCGTTCAGCGCGAGCAGATTGGTCTGGGCGGAAATCGACGCGATGGCGGTCGCCATCACTTCGATCTGGGCGATGGCTCGCTCAAGCACCACGACGCGCTCTGAAATGAGCGAGGTGCGGGCTTCGATCTCCTGCATGGCGGATTTCGCCTGGCGTCCGTCGCCGATGCAGGCGCTCATGGCGGTCAGCGCGTCCTGGGCAACGGTGACGACCGTGTCGGACGTCTGAGAGACCTCGGCGATGGATGCCGCCAATTCCTCTGTTGCACCCGCGATCGTCTGCGTGGCGCTCGCCACCTCGCCGACATCGTAGGTCATCCAGCCGATATTGATGGCGGCCTCCGAGGCTTCCTTCGCCATGGACGCGATGGAGGACAGGCTACGCTGCTTATCGTCATCGCCATGGCTGCGAAGGCGTTCGAGGGCGGATTTGAGCCTACCGTCGGGCAGGTCGACGGCGGTCAAACCCTGGCTCGACATCAGTGCTTCGACGGCCGTGCTCAGACGAACCTCATCGGCCTCGATCTGCTGGGCAACGGCAGGCACCGCAGTCGTGTCGGAGGCGGGACGCTTGCGGGAGAAGCCAATCATAAATCTACAACCCTGAGATATCGATAGGGCAATGTAATAAACTCTATTGTTTAATAGTGCCTTAGCATACCCGCTCTCCGCGACCGCCGGAACGCGAGAATGGTCGGCTTCTTTGAGCCAGACGCCAGTCGTCAATGGTAACCAAGCGGCTGGATTCTAATATTTTCTTCTTTCGAACAGTATCCAGTCGGCTCCCCAAAAAACAGGATTACCAATCAAACCGCTGGTTCTTCTCCAGTATCACGCGTAGACGAAAATTGGCTGGCGCATACTCCAACCATGTATGTCGTCTCGCCATAAGAATTGATGTCGCGGCGGCACCGAACAAGAAACATACTTATAGTTGAATTCAATTTCGCCCAGTGTCGCACATGGGAGAGTAACTTTTTTGCGAAGTTCGCGCGCTCGACGTGAGTGACTGCATCGGATCGAAGGGCGAGCCATGGTGGGGCACCGTCCTCACGCGCATGTTCGGGCGAGCGCGCATGACGACTTGTTTTAGGCGCGAGCGATCAGGCCGAGTGAGGGAGAAGCGGTGCGGGTCGTAGCGGGACGAGGCCGGCCTTGCGCTCGAGCAAGGTCGGCGGCGGTACGGGCGCCTCGATCGAGCAGACAACCCCGGTGGGCTCGAACAGGAGCTGAACCTCGCCGGCAAGCTCGCGCGCCAGACTACGCTCGATGAGGCGGGAACCGAAGCCGGTGCGTGTCGGCTGCGTCACGGGCGGTCCGCCGTTTTCGCTCCAGCGCAGAAGGAGGCGGGTCTCCACGTCTTTAATGACTGACCAGGTGATTTTCACAGTCCCGCCCTCTTGCGAGAGCGAGCCGTATTTGACCGCGTTGGTGCCGAGTTCATGCAGCGCCATGGCGATGGAGAGCGCAAGCCGAGGTGGCAGGCGCAATTGCGGCCCGGACACGATGAAGCGGGATTGGCCCGCCCCGGTGGAATCGAGGGGAGCGATGGCATCCGCCACCACGTTGCCGAGTTCCGCCCCCTCCCAGCTTTCGCGGGTGAGCACATCGTGCACCCGGGCGAGGGCGAGCAGCCTCGCCTCGAACGCGGCCTTTGCCGCCGCCGCCTCCGCTGTGTCGAGGCCGCGCAGGGATTGCATGGCGATGGACTGGACGGTCGCGAGCGTGTTCTTCACGCGGTGGTTGAGTTCGTGGATGAGGAGCAGGAGATGCTCCTCCGCCCGCTTGGCGTCGGTGATGTCGACGTTGCAGCCGGTATAGCCGAGGAAGGCCCCGGTATCGTCGAGGCGTGGCACGCCTTCGCAACGCAGCCAGCGTACCTCGCCGTCGCGATCCACCACCCGGACCTCCGCCCTCACGGGAAGACGCTCGGCAAAGGCCTCGGAGAACTTGGACGTGAACGCCGTCTGGTCGTCCGGATGGACGATCGTCTGCCACCCGCCGGCCGCCAGCGCGCTGGCGGGTTTTCCGAACAGATGGTCGAAATGCAGGTTGGCGAAGCTGATCTCGCCAAGCTCGTCGGTCATCCAGATCAATGCGGGGGCCGAATCCGCCATGTGCCGGAACCGCGCCTCGCTCTCGCGCAGGGCCGAGAGCCCGCGCTCCGTCTCGGCGAGCGCCGTATCGCGCTCTTCGCTTCGCGTGCGCAGGCGCAGAGATGCGTCCGCCAGAACGTCGCCGAGGCGGCGGATCTCGTGGATCGGCGAGGTGATGCGCGGAATCGCTTCGCCACGGGCGAGCGCCGGGCCGGACGCCACGAGCCGGCGCAATGGCTGCGAAACCTTCGACCAGAGATTGATGGCGAGGATCGACGACGTCGCCAGGACGAGGAGGCCGAAGCCGGTAAAGGCCCAGATCCATCCGCGCAGCCGCGCGTCCACGAGCGCCTTCGGAATCACGGCGCTCACCGTCCACCCGGTGAGGCGCGAGCGCGCCTCGACGACCGTGACGGGGCGCATGTTGAAATCCTTGCCCTCCCAGACTCCCGGCGTGTCGGTCTGGCGCTGGCGAAGAGTCGCCAGGCGCGGCCGCCCGACGATGGAGGCCGGGTCGGGGATACGGGCGAGGGCGATCCCATCCCGGTCCGAGACCCCCGTCATCCAGCCCTGGACGTATTCCCGGCTCAGGATGCCCTGGAGCCGGTTCACCGGCGCGAGAAAGCTCAGCAGGTAGACGACTTCGCCCTCGTTCTGCACCGGGACGGCGATGGCGTAGGTCGCCCGGTCGGGCATGCTGCCCGACAGGATGCCGGAGATCATGGCCCGCTGCGTTCCGGATGTCAGCTCACGGTCGAAGGGCAAGGCGGTCTTCGGCAATGGGGCCCCGCGCGGGACCGACGTATTGACCAGTTGCTGCCCGTCCGGTTGGCGCAGGAGGATGTCGAGCCCGACGGTTTCGCGAACGAGGCGTGCCTGGGCGTCGAAATTCTCGAACTCCGCATCCTTCAGGCGGGGCGACGTCGCCAAGGTCTGCAGCACGGAGACGAGGCCCGCCGTGTCGCGGTCGATGGACAGGGCGATGCCGCGAACGTTCTCGCGGGCATCCTGTTCGAACCGTGCCCGCTCTGTTCCGGCATAGCGAAACAGCAGGATCGCGGTGAACAGAAGCCCGGGCCCGATCAGCGCCACGACGAGGGCGATCAGGTAGACCTGGGTCGAGAAGCCTCGATCCCGGATGCGTGCGAACAGCCGGCCAGGTGCCGTGCCCTGCCACCCACCGGTTCTCGTCCGTTCGAAAGCAGGTTCCATTTCGCTCTTGGACTCGGCGCTCTTCGGCTCTTGGTTCTTGATCTTGGCTTTCTCCGTCTCGGCGTTCATGGCCTATCGATGTGACCGAGATCCCGGCTCGGCGCCAGCCGATCGCGGACGCGCTGCTTCAAGGTCTTCACGTCGGGAAATCCCCCGTCCCGCGTTCGGTCCCAGATCGTCTCCGACCCGCAGACGATGATGAAGACGCCGCCTGTCCCCGGCACGAGGGCGACTTCGCCGACCTCGTCGCGGAAAGTGGAAAGAAGCTCCTGCGCCATCCAGCCGGCACGCAGGAGCCACTGGCACTGCGTGCAGTAGGTGATGGAAACCCTCGGTTTTTCGACCCGGGGGGTAGGTGGCAGTTCATCCATGGCCGGCACAGCGACCCATGCACGCTGCCTTGTCAACCTGCCCTCGTGGGAGTTCGACCACGGGATGTGCGTGGAGTTTCGTCGCGGACGCATCGCGATCCGGCCTTTCACCGGCGGTATCACGCCCTATCTCAACATGCGTCGCCGGGCGGCAGGGGCGTGGACGCGCCATGCCGCGCCCGTCCACGAGGAGCCCCCGATGTTGTCAGTTCTGCGTCCCGACGCCACCGCGACCTTCGCGCCTTCGCCTCGACCCTCGGTGTTTCGCCGCATGCGGTCCGCGCTCGTCGCCGTCGCCCTGGCCACGACCCTCTCGGGCTGCGGCGCGATCAACCGGGTGCCCACGCTGGAGGAGAGCGCGAAATCCTCGTGGAGCGAGGTTCAGAATCAGTATCAGCGCCGTGCCGACCTGATCCCGAATCTCGTGGAGACTGTGAAGGGCTACGCGCAGCAGGAGAAGGATGTCCTCGTCGGTGTCACGGAAGCCCGCGCCAAGGCCTCCAGCGTGAAGGTCGATGCCTCCACGGTGTCCGATCCCCAGAAGTTCAAGGAATTCCAGGACGCGCAGAATCAGCTCTCCGGCGCCCTCGGGCGGCTCCTCGTCACCGTGGAGCGCTATCCCGATCTGAAGTCGAACCAGAACTTCCTCGCGCTGCAATCCCAGCTGGAAGGCACGGAGAACCGGATCGCCGTCGCACGCCGCGACTATATCGGCGCCGTCCAGGCCTACAACACCGAGGTCCGCACCATCCCCGGCCGCTGGATCGCCGCGTGGTTCTATCCGGAATCGAAGCCGATGGAGACGTTCACGGCGACGCCCAATTCGGACAAGCCTCCGTCCGTGAAGTTCTAGCGCGGTGATGAGGGCGGCGTTTCTTCGAGGGCGCGCGCTCGCGCCGGTCCTGGCGTTCGTCCTCGTCGTCCTGGCGGGGATGGTGCTGCTGGCGCGCGGCGAGGCTCTGGCCGCAGAGCCGACCTTCCCGTCCCTCAGCGGTCGCGTCGTGGATGCGGCCGGGATCCTCAAGCCGGACGAGATATCGGCACTGGACGCACAGCTGAAGGCCTACGAGGAGAAGACCTCCGATCAGGTCGTCGTCGCGACGGTGCCGAACCTGCAAGGGCTGACGATCGAGGATTACGGCAACCGGCTGTTCCGCTCCTGGGCCATCGGGCAATCCAAGACCAACAACGGCGCAATTCTGCTGGTAGCGCCAAACGACCGTAAGGTGAGGATCGAGGTCGGCTACGGCCTCGAAGGGGCGCTGACCGACGCCTTGTCGAAGGTCATCATCACCACGTCCATCACGCCCCGCTTCAAGACAGGCGATTACGGCGGCGGCATCAAGGCCGGAATCGATGCCATGCTGTCGATCCTCAGCGGCGATGCCGAGGAATGGCAGCGCAGGGGCAAGGTACGCAGCGACGAGGCCGAGCCGTCCCATGTCATCGGCTTCATCATCCTGTTCCTGCTGATCCTGTTCGTCGTCTACCGGATGAATCGCGGCCGCCCGGGTAGCGGATTCATCATCCTTCCCGGGCCATCGTCCGGCGGCTGGAGCGGTGGCGTCTCGGGCGGCTTCGGTGATGGCGGCGGCTTCTCGGGCGGAGGTGGCTCATCGGGAGGAGGCGGCGCCTCCGGGGATTGGTAGGATGCTGAGCGACACCGACAGGACGCGGATCGCCGGAGCGATCGCCAAGGCCGAATCGACGACATCGGCGGAGATCGTCGTTCTCGTCGCCGCCCGCGCCGGGCTGTACCGGTCCGCAGCCCTTGTGCCGGCGCTGGCCCTCGGGCTCGCGGTGCCCTGGCCACTGATACTGTTCACGCCGTGGAGTGCGGCGTCGATCGCCCTGACGCAGGCTGCGGTCGTTCTCCTGGCGCTTGCCGCAGCCTCCCATCCGCGAACCCGTCTCGGCCTCGTTCCCCGCTCGATCCGGCGGGCGCGGGCCCATGAGGCGGCGACGAGGGAATTCGCCGCGCGCGGACTGGCCGGGACGCGCGGGCGAACGGGCATCCTCATCTATCTCGCCATCGCCGAGGGGCATGCCGAGATCGTCGCCGATACGGGCATCGCCTCGCGCATCTCCCCGGCGGCGTGGTCGTCGGCGATCGACTCGCTTCTCGCCTCGCTCCGACGGCGCGAGGCGACGGAGGGCCTCGTCACGGCCGTCGAGTCCATCGGCGCCATCCTCGAGCGACACCTGCCGCGCCGGCCGGGTGATATCGACGAGTTGCCGAACCGGGTGATCGTCACGGACTGACAGCGTCCGCGTCTTTGTATTTTTCTCCTCTGGCCCCGAAAGAATTTTTGAGCCAGAAGAGCCTTGACGATCCGCCATCAAGGACGGGTCGCGGGAGCGAGACGTCGATGAGTGCGATACAGAAGCACGGGCCATGGGCCCTTGTCGGTGCGTTGGGCGCGGCAGCCCTGGCGATTGTCGCCACCAGCCGTGGCGAATCGATCAACGCCTTGTGGATCGTCGTGGCCGCGGTCTGCGTCTACCTCATCTCCTACCGGTACTACTCGCTCTACATCTCCGAGAAGGTGATGCGCCTCGACCCGGCGCGCGAGACACCCGCTCACCGTCACAATGACGGGCTCGACTACGTTCCCACCAACAAGACCGTCCTGTTCGGCCACCATTTCGCGGCGATCGCAGGCGCGGGTCCCCTCGTCGGCCCGGTCCTGGCCGCGCAGATGGGCTACCTGCCCGGCATGCTCTGGATCCTGGCCGGCGTCGTGCTCGCCGGCGCGGTGCAGGACTTCATGATCCTGTTCATCTCCATGCGCCGCGATGGGCGCTCCCTGGGTGAACTGATCCGGGCCGAACTCGGTGTGATCCCCGGCGTGATCGCGCTGTTCGGCACTTTCATGATCATGGTGATCCTGCTCGCCGTCCTGGCGATGATCGTGGTCAAGGCGCTGGCCGAGAGCCCCTGGGGCACCTTCACCGTCGCGGCCACGATCCCGATCGCCATCCTGATGGGCCTCTACGCCCGCTTCGTCCGGCCGGGCAAGATCGGTGAGGTCTCGATCCTCGGCTTCATCCTGCTCATGGCCGCCATCATCGGCGGCGGCCAGATCAACGAACACCCGGTCTGGGGCCCGGCCTTCACCTTCACCGGCACCCAGCTCACCTGGATGCTGATCGGCTACGGCTTCATCGCCTCGATCCTGCCGGTCTGGCTCCTGCTCGCCCCGCGCGACTATCTCTCGACCTTCCTCAAGATCGGCACCATCATCGGCCTCGCGCTCGGCATCGTCGTCGTCGCCCCGCACCTGCAGATGCCGGCCATGACGAAGTTCGTGGACGGCACCGGCCCGGTCTGGGCGGGCTCCCTGTTCCCGTTCCTCTTCATCACCATTGCCTGCGGCGCGGTCTCCGGCTTCCATGCGCTCATCTCGTCGGGAACGACGCCGAAGCTCCTCGACAACGAAATGGACACCCGCTTCATCGGCTATGGCGGCATGCTGATGGAGAGCTTCGTCGCGATCATGGCGCTGGTCGCCGCGAGCGTGATCGATCCGGGCATCTACTTCACCATGAATTCGCCCGGCGCCCTGCTCGGCACCTCCGCCGAGACGGCGGCGGCTGCGGTGACCAATCTCGGCTTCCCGATCACACCCGAGGTGATCACCCAGACCGCCAAGGACGTGGGCGAGCATTCGATCATCTCGCGCACCGGCGGCGCTCCGACCCTCGCCGTCGGCATGGCCCACATCATCTCGTCCGCCATCGGCGGCAAGACGATGATGGCCTTCTGGTACCATTTCGCGATCCTGTTCGAGGCCCTCTTCATCCTCACTGCCGTCGATGCCGGCACGCGTGCGGGACGCTTCATGCTGCAGGATCTGCTCGGCCTGATCTCACCGACCTTCAAGGACACCACGGCCTGGGCACCCAGCATCCTGGCCACGGCACTTTGCGTCTCGGCCTGGGGCTACTTCCTCTACCAGGGCGTCACCGACCCGCTCGGCGGCATCTACACCCTGTGGCCGCTCTTCGGCATCTCGAACCAGATGCTGGCGGCCGTGGCGCTGACGCTCGCCACCGTGGTGATCTTCAAGATGAAGCGTGAGCGCTACGCCTTCGTCACGATCATCCCCACCGTCTGGCTGCTGATCTGCACCCTCAATGCGGGCTGGCAGAAGATCTTCTCGGCCGACCCCAAGATCGGCTTCCTGTCCCATGCCGACCGGTTCTCGGCGGCGATCGCCGAGGGCAAGGTGCTGGGTCCGGCCAAGAACATGGTCGACATGCACAAGATCGTCTTCAACGACCGGATCGACGCGGCACTCGCCGTGATGTTCGTCGGCCTCGTCGTCGCCATCGCCGCCTTCGGCATCATGGCTTGCGTCAAGGCCTATCGCGCCGAGCGCTGGACGGCCCTCGAAAGCGGCGGCCCCACCGCCGTCCCGGCGGAGTAACCGATATGGCGCTGTCGTCGATGGAACTACGGGATCGGCTGAAGACCTTCTCGAAATGCGTCTGCGACGGCGCCCGCCTGATGGTGGGGCAGGGCGACTACGAGGCCTATGCCGCCCATATTCGCCGGACCCATACCGATCAGGAGCCGATGAGCGAGCGGGAATTCTACCGGAATAGGGAGAATGCCCGGTTCGGTGTGGGTAACCGGAACGGATTTCGCTGCTGCTGATCCAGTCTATCCCCTTCGGTGACGACCCCTTCGGCGAGACAGATCTTCCTCTCTATCGCGATCATGCGACGAAGACGTTTCGGGCTCCGGTCTCGGAGTTGAAATTCCAAGACCGGAGCGGGGCTTTTTAACGACGTCGGCGGCCCCATACTTCATCGGTGCAAGAGCATACCGATCTAAAGTCGTATCGGCGGGTGGCCTCATCTGGGACGATAGGCTTATATGTCGCCTCCCGAGAGAGGAGGTCTCATGTCGCAGCCGCCAATGACCGAGACGCGATCCGGGATGGACCGCTCCGGCGCGATCACCTTCGACAGGACACTCAGGGGCCTCACCGGCGTCGCCGTCCGTGGCTTCCTCCTGTCCCTCGTCACCTTCGGCATCTACCGATTCTGGTACGTCACCGAATTGCGGCGCTACTTCTGGAACAGGACCGTCGTCGACGGCAGCCCGGCCGAGTATTCCGGGACCGGCAAGGAACTGTTCCTCGGCTTCCTCGTCGCCGTCGCCATCCTGATCCCGGTCTACGTCCTGATCTTCGTCGCGACGATCTCGGCGCCCTGGCTCGCGGCCTTCGGCAGCCTCCTGTCCTTCCTCATCCTCTTCGTCCTCGGCCAGTTCGCGGTCTATCGCGGCCGGCGCTACCGCGCCTCGCGCACCCTGTGGCGTGGTATCCGCCTCGGCCAGGACGGATCGGCGATCACCTATGCGCTCATGGCCATCGGCTGGTCGCTGCTGACGCTCCTGACCCTCGGCCTCGCCTTCCCCTTCATGCGGGCGAGCCTAGAGCGGTACCGGATCAATCACACCCTGATCGGGTCGAGCCGGATGGAATCGACCGCGCGCGGGCGCTCGCTGCTGCTTCCCTGGCTGGCCTTCTACGTGGTTGTTTTCCTGCCCATCGTCGGAGCGCTGCTCGCCTTCCTCGTGGCTACCGATTTCAACATTCCCGACGACCTGTTCGTCCCCAAGGAGGGGGGCAAACCCGGCGAGACGGAGTTCAACAGCGATTACGACGGCACGCCCATCGCCACGTTCGGGGCGCTTCTCCTCAGCACGCTCGGCATCACGTTTCCCCTCGGGCTTCTGCTCATCCCCTTCTACCGGGCGCGGGAGACGCGGCTCTTCATGAACGCGGCCAGCCTCGGCTCCGTGCACCTTTCGTCCACCCTGAAGGCCCGCCAGTTCTACTGGCCCTATTTCGTCTACCTTCTCTCCGTGATCGGCTTCGTCCTGATCCTCGGCCTCGTCATCGGCGGCGGCGGTCTGCTCCTGCAGACCCAGGGCATGGAGAGCGGATTCCACTGGATGCTCGTCCTCGGCATGGTGTTCGGCTATCTCGGCGGCGCGCTGTTCTTCGCGGTGCTCTATGTCCGGGTCATCACGGCGCGGCTCTGGGCGGCGGTCGCGACGACGACGGTGGTCGAGAATGCCGGCGGCCTCGATGCCGTGCTCGCGTCGAGCCGGCGGGTGGGCAGCGGACTCAACGAGGGCCTCGCCGACGCGCTCGATGTCGGCGGCGCGCTCGAAGTGGGGTTCTAGTGCCGGCACATGCGGTCTACGGCACGTACTCCGATGGCTTGAGCGCCAGGGCCCATCCGGTGACCCTGGTCCTCGAGGACAGCCTGGAGATCACCGGGCAGGACCTACGCCTCGCCTGGACACTCGCCGACCTCGCGGCCGGCGACACGGCGGCCCCGCTCATGCGGGTCGGCCCGGCGGGACGTGCCGAGCGGGTCGAGTTCACCGACGAGGCCCTGGCCGCCGCGCTGAAGGATCGCTGTCCGGACCTATACCGATCCGACCCCTCCGCCTCGGGCGGTCGCCTGCGCCTCGTCCTGTGGTCGATCGCGGCCGGGATCTCGGTGATCGGTCTGGCGATCTACGGCGTCCCGGCCATCGCGGTGCGTCTGGCGCCCGTCGTCCCGGCAGCGATCGAAGCGCGGCTCGGCGGGGCGGTGGACGGGCAGATCGGCAAGATTCTCGGCGACCCGCCGGTCTGCAACGATGCCCCGGCGCGAGCCGTCCTCGACCGGCTGATCGAGCGGATGACGGCGAATGGCGGCCTGCCGGTCGATCCGGCGATCACCGTCAGGCGACACGCCATCGCCAATGCCCTGACCCTTCCCGGCGGGCGGGTCGTCGTGCTGTCGGACCTCATCGATCAGTCCCGCACGCCCGACGAATTTGCCGGCGTGCTGGCTCACGAATTCGGCCATGTCGCCGCGCGCGACCCGATGCGGGCTCTGCTGGCGGCGAGCGGAAGCTCGTTCCTTCTCAGTCTCGTGCTGGGCGACCTGACCGGCTCCACGATCCTCGTCGCGGTAGGCCAAGCCGCTATTTCGGCCGGTTATTCGCGCGAGGCGGAGAACGCGGCGGATACCTATTCGGTGGAGGTCATGAGCCGGTCGGGCGGGGATGCCACGGCGCTGGCGACGATCCTCGAACGCATCGCCAAGGACGACGAGAAGGCCGAGTTCGCGAGCCTGCTCCGCAGCCATCCCTTCACGAAGGAGCGCGCCAACCGCATCCGCGCGATGGCGGGCACGGAGACGGTCGGCCGGCGCATTCTCGACGAGACCGAATGGGCAACGCTCAAGGGCATCTGCCGCAACGTGCCGGCCAAAACCGCGAAATAGGCGCGGTCCTGGGCGGAGCGTATTCGCGCACCGGTTACATCCGGAAACAAATATCCTGCCCCGGTCCGCCGATTGCGTCGCGGCGTCACGTCTACAGCTGACCTCGTGGCGTGCGACGAACGTGGTACACCAGCCCGAACAGGTTTGCGCGGATACCATATGGGCCTCGTCCAGTATGCTCTGAAGTTTCGCATCACGGTCTACGTCCTCGCGGTGCTGATGATGCTCGGCGGCGCGGCCTCGGTGATCGTGGCGCCCAAGGACGTCCTCCCGACCGTGGATATTCCGGTGGTCGTGGTGGTGTGGACCTATACGGGCCTTTCGACCTCCGAGATGGAGCGTCGCATCACGACCTATGCGGAGTTCTCGCTCTCGAACAACGTCAACAACATCGCTCGGATGGAATCGACGACGCTGCAGGGCACCGCGATCCAGAAGGTCTATTTCGACCAATCGGTGAGCATCGATCTCGCCATCGCCCAGACCGTCTCGGCGATGAACTCGATCCGTTCGACCATGCCGCCGGGGGTGCAGCCGCCCATCGTCCTGCGGTTCTCGGCCTCCTCCGTCCCGGTGATCCAGCTTTCGCTCTCCTCTACCAGCGAGAGCCTGACCAAGGTCTACGATTACGCGCAGTACCGCATCCGCCAGCGCCTGACCCAGGTGCCGGGCTCGACGCTGCCCTCGCCCTTCGGCGGCACGCCGCGCCAGATCATGGTCGATCTCGACCTTCAGGCCCTGCGTGCTCTGGGCCTGACGGCGCTGGACGTCACCAACGCCATGACGGCGCAGAATCTCACCGTGCCCTCCGGCCTCGCCAAGATCGGCGAGCAGCAATACCCGATCCAGCTCAACGCCACGCCGGACGCCATCGAAGCGCTCAATCAGGTGCCGATCCGGGTGGTCGGCGGACAGCCTGTGCTGGTGCGCGACGTCGCCAATGTCCGTGACGGAGGCCCGCCGCAGGTGAACATCGTGCGGGCCGACGGCCTGAACTCGGTGCTGATGCGCATCTTTAAGAACGGTACCGCCTCGACCCTCGACGTCGTCAACAACGTGAAGAAGGCCCTGCCGGACATCCGCGCCGCCGCCCCGGAGGGAATGGCGCTACGCGAATTGTTCGATCAATCGGTCTTCGTCTCCGCCGCCATCGAGGGCGTGATCCACGAGGCAGTCATCGCCGCCGCGCTGACCGGCCTGACGATCCTGCTGTTCCTCGGCTCATGGCGCTCCACCATCGTGGTGCTCGTCTCGATCCCGCTCTCGATCCTGACCTCGCTCGCAATCCTCACGGCGTTGGGCGAGACCATCAACGTCATGACGCTTGGCGGGCTCGCCTTGGCGGTGGGCATCCTCGTGGACGACGCAACGGTGGCCATCGAGAACACCTACCGGCTGTTCGAGGAGGGCGAGCCGTTCCGAAAATCCGTGGTGGAGGGCGCGGCCGGCATCGCGAAACCCGCGCTGATCTCGACGCTCTCCATCTGCGCCGCCTTCGTCTCGGTCTTCGCCCTCACGGACACGCCGAAATACCTATTCACGCCCCAGGCGCTCGCCGTCGTCTTCGCGATGCTGACCTCCTACGTCCTGTCCCGCACCCTGGTGCCGGTGCTGATCGACGTGCTCGTGGCGCGGGAATACGAGGAGCATCACGGCAAGGGTGGGCAGTCTCCGCAGCGGGGCCGCATCGCCCGTGCGCTGGGCTGGGCATTCGGGCCGATCTTCCGCCTCGCGGGCTGGTTCCGGCAGGGATTCGAAGCCCGGTTCGCCCGCTTTCACCGTAGCTATCTCGGCCTGCTCCACGTGGTCCTGCGCCGCCGCGTCGTCACCCTCGCCACCGTGGCGGTGATCTTCGCGGGCACGGCAGGCCTGTTCGGTTTCGTCGGCCAGGATTACTTCCCACAGGTCGAATCGAGCCAGATGACGCTGCATCTGCGCACCCGTCCGGGCATGCGCATCGAGACGGCGGTGCAGACCTTCGCCGAAGTCCAGACCGTCGTCCGCGAGGTCATCCCCGAGGGCGAGATCGACCAGGTTCTCGACAATCTCGGCCTGCCGGCGAACAACTACAATTTCGCCTTCTCGGACGGGTCGTTCGTCGCCAACAACGACGGGCAGATGCTCATCAACTTGAAGGAAGGCCACGGCTCGGTCGCCGGCTACACCAAGCGATTGCGCGAGGTGTTGCGCGAGCGCTTTCCCGACCTGATCGTCTATTTCCAGCCCTCCGACATCATCACGCAGATCCTCAATTTCGGAACGCTGGCGCAGATCGACATCCAGGTCTCGGGCCGCAACACCGCCAAGGACCTCGCCGCCGCGCAGAACATCGTCCGTCGCCTCAAGGAGACGCGCGGGGCGGTGGACGTCCACCTCCACCAGATCGTCGGCACGCCGCAATTCTTCGTAGACGTGGACCGGCGCCTCGCCTCCGAGCTCGGCCTCACCGAGCAGCAGATCGCGCAGGGCCTCAACGTCTCCCTGTCGGGGTCCTTCCAGGTGACACCGAATTTCTGGACCGACCCGAAGACCGGCATCCCCTACCAGCTCTGGGTCCAGACCCCGGAATATCGCAACGACAGCCTCACGGCGATCCAGAACACCCCGCTCCTCGTCAGCGGCAATTCCGATGCGCCCGGCGTGCTGACGCTGCTCTCCAGCGTCTCGACCATGCGCCGCGAGGGGTCGCAGACGGTGATCAACCACGTCAACACGCAGCCGACCTTCAACATCTACGCGGCGGTGCAGGATTCCGATCTCGGTTCGGTGGCGAAAGACATCCGCCGAATCGTCGAGGAGGAACAGAGAGCCCTGCCGGCCCCGGACAAGATCACCGTGCGCGGGCAGATCGAGAACATGCAATCGGCCTTCTTCCGCATGGGAATCGGCCTCTCCATCGCCCTGGTGGCGGTCTACTTGCTGATGGCGGTGAACTTCCAGTCTTGGGGCGACCCGCTCGTGGTGCTGGCGGCGCTCCCGCTCGCCTTCTGCGGAATCGTGGCCAGCTTGTTCATCACCGGCACGACCTTCTCGATCCCGTCGCTGTTCGGGGCGATCATGTCGGTGGGCATCGCTTCCGCCAATTCCATCCTCCTCGTCACCTTCGCCAAGGAGCACCGGGAGGCCACCGGCTGCAGCGCGACCGAAGCCGCGCTCCTGGCGGGCGAGACCCGGCTGCGGCCAGTGCTGATGACGGCAGGCGCGATGTTCCTCGGGTTGATCCCGATGGCCCTGGGGACGGGGGAGGGCGGCGAACAGAACGCGGCGCTGGCCCGCGCCGTCATGGGCGGCATCGCCATCGGTACGCCCTCGACCTTGCTCTTCGTGCCCTTCCTCTACACCCTCCTCAGGCGGGGCGAGGTCAAGCCGCTTCAGGATTACGCATGAGCGGGAACAGCCCTGGTGACGCGATCGATGAGAAGACCGGCACGGTGACGGCTCCTGATTCGAGTCATGGTTCGAGTCATGGATCGGGGCGAGACCCGGAGGAGATCCCGCCGCCGCCGGGGAAGGGGCCGTTCCTCGTCGCCGGGCTCATTGCCGTCGGCCTGCTCGGCTGGGGTGGTTACGGCCATTGGCAGAAGGCCGCCGCGGCGCAAGAGACGCAGCGCAAGGCGAGGGAGTTCGTGCCGAAACTGCGGACCATCGCGGTGGAGCGGGCCGACCAGCCCATTGACATCACCCTGCCCGGACAGACCGACGCCTTCGCCAGGGCGTCCCTCTTCGCCCGTGCCACGGGCTACATCGCAGAGCGCCGGGTCGATATCGGCACGCGGGTCAAGCAGGGCGACATCCTCATCCGCATCGCCGCCCCCGATCTCGACCAGCAGCTGGCGCAGGCCCAGGCGCAGGTCGGCCAGCTCGAAGCCCAGCTGCTCCAGGCGAGGGCCATGGTCGATCAGGCGAAGGCCAACGTGAATCTCGCCACCGCCACCAACAGCCGCACCTCGACCCTCGCCGTGCAGGGCTGGGCTTCGAAGCAGAACGCGGACAATTCCCAGGCCAGCGTCCTGAGCCAGGGCGCGAGCCTCGCCTCGGCGGAAGCGGGGGTGAAAGTGGCCGAGGCCAACATCAAGGCGCAGCGCGCCACCGTGGACCGCCTGAAGGCACTGACCGGCTTCAAGGACGTGATCGCCCCCTTCGATGGTGTCGTGACCGCCCGTAGCGTCGATGTCGGCGATCTCGTCCAGGCGGACGGCACCGGCACCGCCCTGCTGTCCATGGACCGGGACGACGTCCTGCGCGTGGTCGTCAACGTGCCCCAGAATCTCGCCGTCGGGGTGAGTCCGGGCGTCGCCGCGACGATCAAGGTGCCCCAGATCCCGGACCGGACCTTCTCCGGCAAGGTCGAGCGAAGCTCCGTCGCCCTGCTGACCTCGTCCCGAACCCTGACCACGCAGGTGGACGTTCCCAACCGCGACGGCAGCCTGCGGCCCGGCCTCTACGTCTACGTGACGCTGAAGGTGCCGCGGACGGCGAGGAACACGGTCATCCCGGCCGAGGGCCTCGTCTTCAATCAGCGCGGCACCCAGGTCGCGATCTCCCGCGAGGACGGCACGGTGGAATGGCGCGGCGTCCATATCCAGCGCGACCTCGGCACCACCATCGAGATCGACCAGGGATTGGACGGGGGCGAGCAGATCGTCCTGAGCCCGCCCGTCGACCTGCGCGATGGGCAGAGGATGGAGCGCCAGGCACCGAGGCAGGAGGGAAAGCCCCTGAAATCGGCGGCGCGATAGCACCGGCTGGCCGGGGCGCAGGCCAGCCCAGCCGTCCGGCAGGTTCCGTCGAAGGCGGATGATGGCGTAGAGCCTCACCGTTCGGTGCGCCCGCTCGCGCCTCCCCCGGAACGCCCCACGATCATGCTCGACCGCCCCGCCTCGGACACTCTCGATCGCGCTCATGTGGCGGCGATGAGCGCCGCGATCACCTGTGTCGCGGTGGTCGGCATCGGCCTAAGCCTGTCGATCCCGCTCCTCTCCCTCGAGATGGAGCGCATGGGCGTGTCGAGCACGGTCATCGGCATCAATACGGCCCTGGCGGGTCTCGCCAGCATCGTCACCGTGCCGTTCGTGCCGCGTCTGGCCGCCCGGATCGGCGTCGTACGGCTTCTCATTCTCGCGATCTTCATCGGCGCGGCCTCCCTCATCGGGTTCAAGCTGCTCCACGATATCCGTTGGTGGTTCCCCCTCCGCTTCGTCTTTTCGGCGACGCTGGGCGTGCTCTTCGTCCTGTCCGAGTTCTGGATCAACGAGGTCGCGCCCCCGGCCCGGCGCGGCCTCGTCATGGGCATCTACGCGACGGTCCTGGCCCTCGGCTTCGCGGTGGGTCCGACGCTCCTCGTCCTCATCGGCACACAGGGCTACGCGCCGTATTGTGCGGGCGCCGCCCTGTTCCTGCTCGGCACCGTGCCCATCGCTCTGGCGCGCGGTCTCTCCCCCGAGATCGAAGGGTCCGGTAGTCGCGGTGTGCTCGGCTATGTCCGGCTGGCCCCCGCCGCCATCTTCGCGGCCCTCGTCTACGGTGCCGTCGAGACCGGGGGATTCGCCATCCTACCGCTCTACGGCCTGCGGATCGGGCTCGATGCGGAGAGCGCCGCCGGGCTCGTCAGTATGCTCGCTCTCGGCCACGTCCTGTTCCAGATCCCCTTCGGCCTCCTGGCCGATAGGTTCGACCGTCGCCGCCTCCTCCTCGCCTCGGCCCTGGGTGGCGCCATCGGCGCGGCCTTGATCCCGGCGGCGTCGGCATCCCCTTTCTGGCTCGCCATCCTGCTGCTGATCTGGGGCGGCCTGACCGGCACGCTCTACACGGTCGGCCTGGCCCATCTTGGGGCCAGCGTGCGCGGGGCCGAACTCGCCGGCGCGAATGCCGCCTTCCTGATTTTCTACAATGTCGGCCTGATGGTGGGGCCTCCGATCATTGGCGGCGGCATGGACCTGATGCCCCCTCAGGGCTTCGCCCATGCCATGTGCGGCGTGCTCGTCGCCTATGCCGGCCTCGTCCTGTGGCGGCTTCGGAAAACCGCCTCGGCCTTGACGAAGTGAGCCCGATGAGGCAATGACCGCGCGGAATTCAGCCGGTCCGTGCCGGCCATTTTGCGTTTCGCTCAAGCGGAATGCCGCCACCTTCAGGAGCACCGCGCCATGGCCAAGGCCGTCACCGTCAAGATCAAGCTCATCTCGACCGCCGATACGGGCTACTTCTACGTTACGAAGAAGAACTCCCGGACGCAGACCGAAAAGCTGTCCATGAAGAAGTACGACCCCGTCGTGCGCAAGCATGTCGACTTCAAAGAAACCAAGATCAAGTAAGCTTCGTCTCCCCTTCGAGACGGCATGAAAAAGCCGCCCTTTCGGGGCGGCTTTTTCCGTTCGTGGATGGGTCGTCTCGGTTAGAGCGAGGCGGTGGGGTAGGAGCGCACGCCGGTACGGTTGCCCGGGACCGTGGTGGCCTCGGACGGCGTGGCGCTCGGCGCGGTCCAGCCTTCGGCCTTCCAACCCTCTGCGCGCTCGGTCACGTTCACCGAGCCGTGCTCCTCGAGAACGTCCATCACCAGCGACGCGCGGGCATCGTCGGCCTTGACGGTCACGAGGGTACCGCCGCGACGCACGCCTTCGCTGTAGGTATGCGCATCGGCCTCGCTCAGACCGGCGCCGGTCAGGCCGCCGACGAGACCGCCGGCCGCGGCACCGATGCCGGCACCGGCGAGCGTCGTCACGAGCCAACCGGCGGCCACGACGGGACCGACACCGGGGATCGCCAGCAGGCCGAGGCCCGTCAGGAGGCCGGCCGCGCCGCCGAGGAGCGTACCGACGCCGGCGCCCGTCCCGGCACCGGTCGATGCCGTCTCGGCGGTGTCGGTGCGGGTATGATCGCCGGTCGCTACACGTCCGGCATGCCGGTCGTTCTCGTTGCTGCTGACGATGCTGATGTCGCTGTGGCTGATGCCCGAGGCTTCGAGCTTGGCGACGGCCTTGCTGGCATCGTTATAGGAATCGTAGAGTGCGGTAATGGTCTGGTTTGCCATGGGATCGTTCCTCTCAATGTATCGACAAGTCTGCGACGTCCGAGATGTCGCTACTGAGCAGCGACGTTGCCCTTGAAGTCGACGCCGACGGTGACAGGCTTCCCGTTGAGCGTTGCCGCCCCGCGCCAGATGCCCTTGTCGTCCTTCTTGAGTTCCTTGACGTCCTTGTAGCCGGCCTGTTCGAGGCGGCTCCGGGTCTGGCCCTCGGTGAAGCTGTTCGCGCCTTCTTCCAGCTTGGCGTTGGTAGCCGCCTGGGTGGTGGCGGGGTTCTTCGCATCGGGCTTGTCGGTGTTCGGGCGCGTCACGGATTCTTGGCCGCCAGACTTGGCGCTGGTCTCGGCATCCGTGGCGGGCTTGCCGGTCACGGTGGTCTGAGCATAGGCCGTGCCCGAGCCTAGAAGTGCCACAAACGCGAGTGTAGCCAGCTGATGTCGCATGTTATTCTCCCTCGATCGGACCTATTCAATCCGGAAGGAAGCGAAAGCGTTCCGTCGAGATGTCGCAACGCATCATCTCGAAGCGTGGCTTTATCTCGAAGGGAAATTGATTTTTCTATTCGCCCTCTCCCGCACCTGTTCCATTTCGTTGGCTAGATTATTGTTCCATGAAATTACGACAGCACCTTCGCTTGCTCGGCCCGAAGCTGTCGCCGGTCTCTGGATCGCCGATCTCGACCGGCCCGATCCGTGCCCTCAGTGACGAACCGAAGCGGAAGCGTTGAATTTCGACGCGCGGCGATGACGGGCATCGTGTTCCTGCGATAGAGCGGACAGAACCAGCCCCGCGTTCCGCCAGGATCGCCGAACCTGCATCCGTCGCTGTGAGGAGCCTGCCATGACCGACGAATTCGATGTCGATCTGTTCGTCATCGGTGGTGGCTCGGGGGGTGTGCGCGCAGCACGCATCGCCGCCGGCTACGGCGCCAGGGTCAGTCTCGCCGAAGAGTACCGGATCGGCGGCACCTGCGTGATCCGCGGCTGCGTCCCGAAGAAGCTGATGGTCTATGCCGGGCGCTTCGCCGACGAGTTCGAGGACGCGGCCGGTTTCGGCTGGTCGGTGAGTGAGCCGCATTTCGATTGGAGCGTGCTGAAAGCGCGCCGGGACGCCGAGGTCTCGCGCCTCGAATCGATCTACGACACCAACCTCGAACGGATGAACGTCACGATCATCCCCGAACGGGCCGTCATTGAGGACGCGCATACGATCCGCCTCGTCGCCTCGGGTCGCCGCGTGCGCGCGAAGTACATCCTCGTGGCGGTGGGCGCGTATCCGGTGAAGGTGCCGGTCATTCCCGGCGGCGATCTCGGCATCACCTCCAACGAGGTCTTCGAACTCAAGACCCTGCCGAAGCGGATCCTGGTCATCGGAGGTGGCTATATCGCGGTCGAGTTCGCCAGCGTCTTCGCGCATCTCGGCTCGCGCACGACCCTGCTGCACCGGGGCGACCGCCTGCTACGCGGGTTCGACGATGAGGTCCGCGACGCCCTCGGCCTCGCCTATGAGAAGCGCCTGGATCTTCGGCTCAACCAGACGGTGGAGCGCCTCGAACGGGGTGAGGGCGGCATTGCCGCGACTCTCGGCGACGGCAGCGTCCTCGAGGTCGATCAGGTTCTCGTCGCCACCGGGCGCAGGCCGGCGGTCACCGGCCTCGGCCTGGAGGCCGTGGGGATCGAGACCGACGAGAGCGGTGCGATCCCGGTGGACGCCTTCTCGCAGACAAGCGTGCCTTCGATCTACGCGGTGGGCGACGTCACCAACCGCGCCGCCCTGACGCCCATCGCCATCCGCGAGGGCCATGCCTTCGCCGACACCGTATTCGGCGGCAGGCCGTGGGCGGTGAACCACGAACTCATCGCCACCGCCGTGTTCTCGACGCCCGAGATCGGCACCGTCGGCCTCACCGAGGAGCAGGCGCGCGAGCGGTTCGAGACTATCGATGTCTACAAGTCGAGCTTCCGCCCGATGAAGGCGACGCTGTCCGGCAGCGCCGAGCGTGTCCTGATGAAGATCATCGTGGACTGCGCCAGCGACCGGGTGCTCGGCGTCCATATCGTCGGCCACGATGCCGGGGAGATCATCCAGGCCGTCGCCATCGCGGTGACGATGGGAGCGACGAAGGCCGATTTCGACAGGACCATCGCGGTCCATCCCACGGCGGGCGAGGAACTCGTCACCATGCGGGTGCCCGCCGTGACCAAGCGGCCGGAAGGAGTGGGTTAGAGCCGCACCCCGGAACACGCACTCGGCGCCGCCGTTGGGCTCTGAACCGATTCATCGGCAAAGGCCCAGCGAATGACCGACAAGATGGCGGAGCCGAAGATCGAGGCCTATGACGGGCCGGCCGGCGGCTGGGGCTCGGCGCAATCTCTCACCGAAATTCTTCTGCGGGAAGAGATTCCCGTCTCCGGCGCGGCGCTGCTGATGAAGCAGAACAAGCCGGACGGCTTCATGTGCGTGTCCTGCGCCTGGGCCAAGCCCGCCAAGCCGCTGACGTTCGAATATTGCGAGAACGGCGCGAAGGCGACGGCCTGGGAGCAGACCGCCAAGCGCTGCGGACCCGACTTCTTCGCCAAGCACACGGTGACGGAACTCCGCAGCTGGACGGATTACGCCCTGGAGGAGCAGGGCCGGCTCACGCATCCGATGCGCTACGACCCGGCGAGCGATCGTTACGTGCCGGTCTCCTGGAACGAGGCGACGGCGGCGATCGGCCGGGAATTGCGCGCCCTCGATCCGAAATCGGTGGTGTTCTACACGTCGGGCCGCGCCTCGCTGGAGACGTCCTACATCTACGGGCTCTTCGCCCGGATGTACGGCAACAACAACCTGCCCGACTCGTCCAACATGTGCCACGAGCCGACCTCCGTCGGGCTGAAGGCAGCGATCGGCGTCCCCGTCGGGACGGTGGTGCTGGACGATTTCGAGACGACCGACCTGATCCTGTTCTTCGGCCAGAATGTTGGCTCGAACGCGCCCCGGATGCTGCACCAGTTGCAGGAGGCCCGCAAACGCCGGGTTCCGATCATCACCTTCAACCCGCTGCGCGAGCGCGGATTGGAGCGATTCACCAACCCCCAGTCGGTGGTGGAAATGGCGACAGGCCACGCCACCGAGATCTCGACCCAGTACCATCAGGTCAAGGCCGGCGGCGATCTCGCGGCGATCACCGGGATGTGCAAGGCGCTTATCGCAGCCAACCGGGAGGCGCTGAAGGTCGGGCGCCCCGGCATCCTCGACCGGAGCTTCATCGACGAACACACCCATGGGTTCGACGCCTTCACGGCCTATTGCGAGTCACAGGATTGGGCGGCCCTCGAAGGCCGGTCGGGTCTCACCCGCGCTGCCATCGAGGCGGCGGCCACCGTCTATGCCCGCGCGCGTGCCGTCATCGGCGTCTACGGCATGGGATTGACCCAGCATCGCAAGGGCACGGAATCCGTGCAAATGCTCGTGAATCTCCTCCTCCTGCGCGGGAATATCGGGCGGAAAGGCGCCGGGCCCTCTCCGGTTCGGGGCCATTCCAACGTTCAGGGCCAACGCACGGTGGGGATCACCGAGAAGCCGGAACTCGCGCCGCTGGACATGCTGAAGGAGCAATACGGTTTCGAGCCGCCGCGCGAGAAGGGCCTCAACACGGTGGAGGCCTGCGAGGGCATCGTCTCCGGGGATGTGAAGGCCTTCGTCAGCCTCGGCGGCAACTTCGTCCGCGCCGTGCCCGAGACGGTGCAGATGGAAGAGGCGTGGCCGAGCATGCGCCTCACCGTGCAGATCTCGACCAAGCTCAACCGCTCGCACCTCATCAACGGCGAGGTCGCCTATATCCTGCCCTGTCTCGGCCGGATCGAGATCGACACCCAGGCGAGCGGTCCGCAGGCGGTCTCGATGGAGAGCTCGACCTCGTGCTTCCATGGCTCGCGGGGCAAGACCAATCCGGTAAGCGAACAGGTCCGCTCCGAGCCGTGGATCGTCGCCGAGATCGCCAAGGCGACCCTGGAGCCGAATCCAAACGTTCCCTGGGACGCATGGGTCGGTGATTATTCCCGCATTCGCGGGGCCATGGAGGCGACCTACCCCTCGGTGTTCCACAATCTCGAAGGCCGGATGTTCGAGCCGGGCGGCATCCACAAGCCCCTGGCCGCCCGCGAACGCCGCTGGGAGACGGAGACCGGCAAGGCCAATTTCACGGTTCCCGAGGGGATCGAGGCCGATCCCGACATGCCGCTGCGGAGCGCCGAGGCCCTCGACCTCATCACGTTGCGCTCGAACGACCAGTTCAACACCACCGTCTACGGCTACGACGACCGGTTCCGCGGCGTGAAGGGCACCCGGATGGTGCTGTTCATGAATGCCGCCGATATCGCCCGGCTCGGCTTCGCCGATGCCCAGATCGTCGATGTGACGACGGTCGCCGACGATAGAGTCCGTTCGGTGAAGGGACTTCGCATCGTCGCCTACAACATCCCGCGGGGGAATTGTGCGGGCTACTACCCGGAGCTCAACCCGCTCATCCCGCTCTGGCACCATGACGAGCAATCGAAGACGCCGGCCGCCAAGGCGATCCCCGTGACCATCGCCCGCTCGGCCTCGACCCTCCAGGGTTGAGGTCGCCGCGTCCTCCGGCGCCTGGAGGTCGGTGATATAACGCTCACTTGTTTCGAGCGGCTTCCGCGCTCCATAACGGGACATGGCACAGAACGACGACGCGCATGACCGGCGCCAGGCGATCATCGACCGAATGCTGGAACAGGCGCTGTTTCCGGACGTCGAGCGTCGCCTGCCGAGCCACGATGCCCTGCCGGAGGATATGCGCGAGACGGTGGACCGTCTTCTCGCCAAGGCCGAAGCGCAGCGTGCGCGCCGCCTGACCTACGAGGATCTGGAGGAGGCCCTGCCTCCGCGTGACGTGACGGCCGAGGATCTCGAAGCAATCTTCTGGATTCTGTCGGAGCACGGCATCGCCGTGGAGGACGGGGAGGGCGAGTAGCAACCTCCTCTCCGGGCATCCCGCGGAGCACGCGGCGTCTTGAGTCGACGACGGCCAATCTCCATCTCCTGGGTCGACCTTGGCCTTATCGGGCGGGACACTCTCGCGACCGGCGGAACCGGCCGGTGCGTATCCCTCGCTTCTCTACGAGAACCGCTCTATAAGCCCCGCTCTTCGCGAGGGATTCCCCTTTCGTGAAGCCGGCCGAGAGGTGGACGGGAGATCATCATGGGCGAGCGTTGGACATCGAAGACCGGTTGGACGCCGACATCCTGGCGCAACCTGCCGATCCAGCAGGTACCGGCCTATCCGGATGCCGCTGCGCTCCAGACGGTCGAGACCCAGCTCGCCAGCTTTCCGCCCCTCGTTTTTGCAGGTGAGGCGCGCAAGCTGAAATCGGCGCTCGCCCGCGTCTCCACCGGCGAAGCCTTCCTGCTCCAGGGCGGCGATTGCGCCGAGAGCTTCGACGAGCATTCGGCTGACAACATCCGCGATTTCTTCCGCGTCTTCCTGCAGATGGCGCTGGTGCTCACCTTCGCGGGCGGCTCGCCGGTGGTGAAGGTCGGGCGTATCGCCGGGCAGTTCGCCAAGCCGCGCTCCTCGCCCACCGAGACGATGGATGGCGTGAGCCTGCCGAGCTACCGCGGCGACATCGTCAACGGCATCACCTTCACCGAGGAGGCGCGCATCCCCGATCCGCGCCGGCAGTTGGAGGCGTACCGCCAGTCGGCGGCGACGCTCAACCTGCTGCGCGCCTTCGCCACCGGCGGCTATGCCAACCTCGAGAACGCGCATCGCTGGATGCTCGGCTTCGTCAAGGACAGCCCGCAATCCTCACGCTACCAGGACGTGGCGGAGCGGATGAGCGATGCCCTCGACTTCATGCGCGCCATCGGCATCAACCCCGAGACGCATCAGGAAGTCCGCACCACGGATTTCTTCACGAGCCACGAGGCGCTCCTCCTCGGCTACGAGGAAGCGCTGACCCGCGTCGATTCCACCAGCGGCGACTGGTACGCCACGTCGGGCCACATGCTTTGGGTCGGCGACCGCACCCGCCAGGCCGACCATGCGCATATCGAGTATGCGCGCGGGATCAAGAACCCGATCGGACTGAAATGCGGGCCGTCGATGACCTCGGAAGGGCTGATCAAGCTGATCGACCAGCTCAACCCGGAGAACGAAGCCGGCCGCTTGACCCTGATCTGCCGCTTCGGCGCGGACAAGGTCGGCGAGCATCTGCCCGGGCTGATCCGCACGGTGGAGCGTGAGGGCCGCAAGGTCGTGTGGGTCTGCGACCCGATGCACGGCAACACCATCGCGGCCGGACGTTACAAGACGCGTCCGTTCGAGCGAGTAATGACGGAGATCGAAGGCTTTTTCGGCGTCCACCGGGCGGAGCAGACCGTCGCCGGCGGTATCCATCTCGAGATGACCGGCAAGAACGTGACGGAATGCACCGGCGGCGCCCGCGCGCTGACGGCCGACGACCTGCAGGATCGCTACCACACCTATTGCGATCCCCGCCTCAATGCGGAGCAGGCGTTGGAAGTCGCGTTCCTCACGGCCGAACTGGTGAAGCGCGAACGCGCCGAAATCGTCCGCCCGCGCCTCGACGCCGCCGAGTAGCTGGCGCTCGTATCTACTAACGAAAAAGCCCTCTCCCCCTTGTGGCTACGGGCTACACAGGTTTTGCCTGAGCGTCCTTTTGAGCGTTGTCGCTTTTTCCCCTGGATGAGGAGGAGCGCATGTCGGGTTTCGGAGGCGGGAACGCGTTGACGCAGGCGCGGGGGTCGTGGTTGTTCGAGCGGATCGTGGAGACCGGGAGTGTGGTGCTGAGCGTGGTGGGGGGCGATCATGCCGGCACGGCCGCGGCACACCGCTACCTGGCCTCGCCTCAGAGCAGCGTTCCCACGGTCCTGTCGGCCCTGCGCGAGCGGGCGGTGGCGGCATGCCGGGGACGGCGTGTGGTGGCGGTGCAGGACACGACGGCGGTGAGCTTTGGCGAGGCAGGCGGGCGGCACGGTCTGGGGCCGGGCGGCGATGGCCGGCATCCGGGCTTCTTCCTGCATCCGGTGGTGGCGGTGGATGCGCAGGACGAGGCCGTGCTCGGCCTCGTCGATGCGCAGGTCTGGACGCGCGGGGCGGCGCCGGTGGCGCTGCGCTGGAACCGGGGCGTGAGCGAGAAGGAGAGCCGGCGCTGGCTGGTCGGGACGCAGGCGGCGGACACGGCGCTGGCGGGGGTGGCCGAGCAGGTGGTCTCGGTGGCCGATCAGGAGGCGGATCTCTACGAGCACTTTGCCGATCACGCCGGGCGCGCGGTGCCGGGCAGCGCCCTGCTGGTTCGGGCACGCCACGACCGGGTGCTGGTCGAGGGCGGACGGATGCTGGCGGTGTCGCAGGACTGGCCGGTGCTGGCGCGGGAGGCCGTGCCCATCCCGGCCACGCCCGGCCGGGCGGCGCGCACGGCACAGGTGACGCTGCGCGCGGGCCGGGTGGGCCTGCCGCGCCCCCGCAGTACCGGGCCCGGAGCGCCGGCCGCTCTGACGCTGGGGCTGGTGCGGGTGGACGAGGTTGGGGGGCCCGCCGCGGGCGGACTGTGTTGGCATCTGCTGACGACGCTGCCGGTGGAGACGGCGGCGCAGGCCGCGGAGGTGGTGCGCCTCTACCGTCTGCGCTGGCGCATCGAAGAGGTGTTCCGCGCCCTCAAGAACGACGGCCTGCAACTGGAGGCGACGCAGATGCGGGTGCCCTCGAAACTGTTCCGGCTCAGTGTGCTGGCGCTGGGGGCGGCGGTGCGGATCCTGCAGCTGGTGGACGCCCGCGATGGCGGAATGCGGCCGATGAGCGACGTGCTCGACGCGAGCACGCGCCCGGTGGTGGCGGCCCTGGGACAGAGCCGGGAGCGGGCGACGGCGCGCCAGCGCAACCCTCACCGGGCCGGGTCCCTGGCCTGGCTGAGTTGGATCGTGGCCCGCTTCGGAGGCTGGAACTGCTACGGCAAGCCGCCAGGACCCAAGATCATGGCACGCGGCTGGGCAAGCTTCACCGCAGCCCTCACCGGAGCCCTCATCGCTCAGACAGAGCAAAACCTGTGTAGCCCGTAGCCGGTCGGGGGAGAGGGCTTTTTCATGTCATGCCCGCCGATGAGCCGGCTCATCGGCCTCGGCGGCACGTCCCGTTTCAGTTCCGCTCAGTGCAGCCAGGACGTGAAGAAGTAGATCAGCAAAATGATCGGCAATGGGATACCGATCAACCACAACAATCCGCCTTTCAGCATCGTCATACTCCAGCTACATCATCGTTTGATCAACTGAATGTGAGCGGATACGGTTCCTGCAGGCGCCTACAGAACCTCCCTGACATGCTTGCCGCTGCGCTCGTAGAAGAACGGGATCGGCAGGTAAGGCGCGAACCCGCCGGCGATCTGCAGCTCCAATTCGTCGAGGACGACGCGGGTGATCCGCGGCAGGTCGAGGTTGCGCGCTTCGGCGAAACTCACCCAGGCGAGCTCCACCAGTTCGGATGTCGGCGTGACGATCCCCAGCTGCTCCGCCGCCACGGCTTTCCGGTCGATGGTGAAGAAGCGGGTGTCGAACCGGCGCGGTCGGCCGGGGGGCGTAATCGCGCGCGCCACCAGGTGGAGCGATTCGAGGTCCGGCAGGATTCCGAACTCCTTGAAGGCCGACCAGCTTCCCTCCGGCGCGGTGTCGGGCGGTCCGTATTCCTTGGTGCCCAGGAAAAGTCCGGTCTCCTCGGAGGTCTCGCGGATCGCCGCCAGTGCGAGCGCCCGCCCGAGGGAATGCGAGGCGCGCGGCACGCGCTTGGCCAGGGCATCTTCCGCGCGCGTCGACAGCGCTCCGGCGACGCTCATGCGCCGGTCTCCGGGCTCGATCCTCCCGCCGGGGAAGACGAACTTGCCGGGCATGAAGGCGAGGCCGTCATGGCGCTTACCCATCAGGAATTTGGGCTGGCGCGCCGTGCGGTCGATGATGATGAGGGTGGCCGCGTTGCGCGGCCGTAGGGTGGCCGGGCGCCGTCGAGGCTCAGAGGCGGCCGAGGCCGGGGGTAGGATTGTCGCTTGGTCCAAGCTGAACCTCCTCGGATCGCGCAATTGCCACGCTTGTCCCCGTCGGTAGCGTGGCAAAGCCTCCCATGCCAAGGGCGTACTGCAATCCGACCACCGCGCCCTTCACCGGCTGCAGCAGGGCAAGCGCCGATCCGAGGGTCACGATCGGCCAGAACGAGAGCTGAAACCACAATGGTACGTCGTAATTCGTCTCGAGTTCGAGAATGAAATAACCGACGATATGGCCGATGATGAAGATCACCACGTAGGGCGGAAGGTCGTCGGCGCGGTGGTGGTGGAATTCGAGCCCGCACGCGTCGCAGGAAGGACGGACCTTCAGGAACTTTCCGAATAGCTTGCCCTCGCCGCAATGCGGGCAGCGGCACAGGAAGCCGCGCGCCATCGACTTGACGAGGCCGACACGCTCTCCGGGCAGGGTCTCGACGCTCTCGGTCATGGCGATCTACCTTCCGCTTCGGATGTCCAACGCCGCAACCTCATCGCCGAGGTTGGGGCTGGGAAGACCAGTTCCGACGAGGCCCGATCCTACACCAGCCGCCCTAGCGGCGCGACCCGCGGTGGCGCGACCCGGTGTTGCGGATGCCGGCCGGCCTGCCGGGCGGGCCGGCCTTGTGGAAGCTTGGCGAGCGCGGAGTTCTCGTCCCTCCGGCTCCCGGCCTCGTCTGGCCTTCGGAGAGCAATTCGAAGCGGAGCGCTCCGGCGACGGCCGCCGCCTCCACCAGCCTTACCTCCACCCGGTCGCCGAGGCGATGGGTCTCGCCGCTGCGCGAGCCGACCAGGGCATGCCGCGCCTCGTCGTGGTGGTAGAAATCGTTGCCGATGGTGGAGATCGGCACGAAGCCGTCGGCACCGGTCTCGTCGAGCTTGATGAAGAGCCCGGCGCGGGTGACGCCCGAGATCTGGCCGGTGAAGGTAGCACCGACCCGGTCGGCGAGATGATGCGCGATGAGCCGGTCGATGGTCTCGCGCTCGGCCGCCATGGCGCGACGCTCGGCGGCCGAGATCTGCTCACCGATCTGGTCGAGGGCGCCCACCGTCACGTCTGAGGACAAGCCGTCCGACCCCAGCCGGCATGCGGCGATCAGCGCCCGGTGGACGATGAGATCGGCATAGCGCCGGATCGGCGAGGTGAAATGGGCGTAGCGCCTGAGATTCAGGCCGAAATGCCCGAGATTCTGCGCTGCATAGACGGCCTGGGCCTGCGAGCGCAGCACGACCTCGTTGATGAAGATCGCGTGCTCGGTCTCGGCCACGGAGCCGAGGATGCGGTTGAACAGGGCAGGGCGCAGGGCACCTTCCTTGGGGATCTTGATGCCGATGGAGGCCAGAACCTCGCCGAGCGCGCGCATCTTCTCCAGGGCCGGCTCGTCATGGACGCGGTAGATCAGCGGCTGCTTGGCCTGTTCCAGGGTCTCGGCGGCGGCCACGTTGGCCTGGATCATGAACTCCTCGATGAGCCGGTGCGCGTCGAGACGGGCCGGCACCACCACCCGGTCCACGGCCCCGTCCGGCGTCAGCAGCACCTTTCGCTCCGGCAGGTCGAGGGCGAGGGGGCCGCGTGCCTCGCGCGCCGCCGTCAGGGCCGCGTAGGCGGCCCAGAGCGAGCGCAGGATCGGTTCTAGCAGCGGCGCGGTCGTCTCGTCGGTGAATCCGTCGATGGCCGCCTGCGCCTGGGCGTAGGACAGCTTGGCGCGCGAGCGCATCATCACCCGGTGGAAGCTGTGGCGCTTCTTCACGCCGTCGGGGCCGATCACCATGCGCACCGCGATGGCGGGCCGATCCTCCTTTTCCCTCAGCGAGCAAAGATCGTTGGAGATGCGCTCCGGCAGCATCGGCACGACGCGGTCCGGGAAATAGACTGAGTTGCCGCGCAACAGCGCCTCGCGGTCCAGCGCCGAGCCGGGGCGGACATAGGCGGCCACATCGGCGATGGCGACGGTGACGACGAAGCCGCCCTGATTGGCCTCGTCCGGGTCCGGCACCGCCATCACGGCGTCGTCATGGTCCTTGGCATCGGGCGGGTCGATGGTCAGGAGCGGCTCGGCGCGCCAATCTTCACGGCCCTTCATCCCCACCGGCTCCACCGCGTCGGCCTCGGCCAATGTGTCGGCGGCGAAGACGTGAGGGATGTGGTGGAGATGCAGGGCGATGAGGCTCACGGCACGCTCCGAGCCGAGCGACCCGAGGCGTTCGGTGACGCGCCCACGCGGCAGGCCGAACCGGCTCTCGCTGACGAGGCTGACGCTGACGAGGTCGCCGTCCCGCGCCTCGCCTTCCTCGCCGGCCGGGATCGCGATCTCGCGGCCCTGCGCCCGCTTCTCAACGGGCACGATGCGACCGCCATCGGGGCCGGAGCGGTAGACGCCGATCACCTCCGCCTTGTTCTTGCCGATCACCTTGATGACACGGCCGGAATAGCGCCCGCTCTCGCCGGGAATGAGTTCGACGCGCAGAAGGGCGCGGTCCCCGATACCGGGGGCTGCGCGACCCGGCTTCTTGCCGCTGCGGGGTGAGGAGACCAGAATCTTCGGCGGGGGGCCCTTCGCATGGTCCCATTCCACCGGAACGGCGAAGAAATCGCCATCGCGATCGCGCGACTTGATATCGGCCAGCGTCACCGGCGGCAGCCGGCCGGGCGGCACCAGCCCGGCGCGTCCGCGCTCGATCTCCCCTTCCTCCTCGATCTCCTTGAGGATTCGCTTCAAGCCGATGCGATCGGCACCCTTGATGTTGAACGCCGCGGCGATCTCGCGCTTGCCGACCTTCTCGGTCGCCTGCGCGATGAAGGCGAGAATCTGCTCGCGGGAGGGAAGGGCGCTCTGCCCGGGGTTGGGATTGATGCGTCTGGCCAAATGTCTCTGGGCTCGAACTCGTCTAACCCGCCGCTCATGTCTTCGCGGCGAGAGGTCGAAAAGCCTCAGGCTCGGGCCTTTCCACATCCGTTAACATGGGACCGCGCGAGGCCGGGGGCAATGTTCTTCCGATGTTCATCAACCGGTGGACGCGGAACCGACGATCCGCTCCACCCCGGCATCGATGTCGAAACCCGGATCGGTGATGTCGGCGAGGCTGAACGGGCAGGCGACCGGCAGCGTGAACGAGACCCGGGTCTCCGAGGCGCGAAAATCGGGGGCCTCCGCCTCGCGGACGGCCAAGGTCCAGATCCCGTCGATCTTCAACCCCGCCACCGCCGACGGGTCCGAGGCGAGCACGGCATGGGCGCGCCTCGCCTCGTCACGCCAGCGAAGACTCGCCGCGTCGTCGGAGATCAGTGCCGCCTTCACGAGACTGGCGAGAAGGGTCTGAAGAATCGTCATCTTTGCTGCGGCCTCCGGCATCATGGATGGTCAACGCGCAAAACCCGCGCCGGGCCACGCATCGGCGGATCCCCGGCACGGAGCACCACCGTCAGAGCCCGTTTGAGTCGCTTTTCCAACGCTCTACCTCATCCTGAGGTGCCGCGTAGCGGCCTCGCAGGAGGCTTCAGGACACCGCGCCAACTGGAGGACCCCCTCAAAGCCCGCTGACGCGGGCACCTCGGGATGAAGCGTCTGCTGGGATGATCGACCCTGGCATCAGCATCCGACGAGACATGCGATCGAACAGACCCCAATCAGTAGGGCGTGCCCTTGGCGCGCTGCGCCTTGAGGGCCTCGGCGTGCCAGACCAGCTCGTCGAGGAACCGCTTGGCGGCCTTGCCCAGCCATTCCTCCTGCGGCACGCCCTCTTCGTCGAGCACCTTGTGGATGCGAGGGATCGGCAGCAGCGACGCGATGCTCGGTGCACCGAGCTCGGCCATCATAGCCCGGAGCTGCATCGCCGCGCGGACGCCGCCATATTGGCCGGCCGAGTAACACACGATGGCCGAGGGCCGCCAGAAATACTCTTCGAGGAAGTGATCCAGCGTGTTCGAGAGGGCCGGCGGGATCGAATGGTTGTACTCGGCCGAGACGACCACGAACGCATCCGACCGGCGGTAGAGCGTGGCGAGGTCCTCGAGCACCGGAGGCGCCTCGCCCTTGGGATATTCCTTGTACATCTTGTCGAGGAGCGGCAGCTTCAACTCGGCCGGGTCCACCAGCGGAGCCTCGATGCCGCGTTCCCGCAGGCGCGCCACGAGGAAGCGCGCCGCGCGCAAGCCCTGGCGTTCGCTGCGGACGGAACCGAGGATGACGGGGATCACGAGGGACATGGCGCTGCTCCGGCAAAGATGAACGCGGGTTCGCTCATCGTACCGCCGTTGGCGAATGCTGTCGCGTCCGTGCGTCTGGAAGCGCCGGATCTTTACGGTCCGGGCCGATCCTGGCTCTTCGTCAGGCGGCGTTGAGGCAGCACTTCTTGTACTTCTTCCCGCTTCCGCACGGGCAGGGATCGTTCCGGCCGATCTTCACCGGATTGCGGATTGGAAGGCCCGCCCCCTCGGCGGTCCAGGCCAAGGCCCCGATCGGGTCGTCGAACGTGCCGTAGTGCTGTCCGTCGAACCGCTGCATGTCGTTGGGCTTCGCGGTCGCCCGGCGCAAGGTGGTGTGAAACCACCCTGCATCGCTGAACTCGTCGCTCAGGCGGCCGTCGGCCCTGGCGGCCGTGCTCCGCAGGGCGAGATCCGCGTAGCCGAGGAGCGCGATGGTCTCCTCCCAGCCGACCCAGGCGACGTCGCCCTCGACGGCGGCGCGCTTGTCGTCGAAGCGGACGAGGAGATCGTGGGTCTGGGTCCGGTCGATCCGTCCGGTCTGGGTCAGGTAGGCAAGGGCGGCGAAGACCTCGTTGCGGGCAAAGCCATCCACTGTCGAATCGAGCAGCAGCGCATGCATCGGCGCGACGTCGCCGTCGAACAGGCTGGTGAGCACCTTCGCCATGGTGGTGGTCAGCGCGTCGCCGAGGAGGGCGTCGAGCCCGTCTGAATCCTCACGCCGCAGGATGGTGAGAAGCGGAGTGAAGGCCCGCGTCTCGCCGACCGCCGCCAGGATGTGTACTCCCCAGAACAGCAGGTTGCCCTGCGCCTCGTCGAGCTCCTTGCCGTCTGCCGCCAAAGCGAGAACGGCGAGGACCGGTTCGGCGATGTCGGCCGGGCTCGCCAGGGCCTGAAGCATCGCCTCCTTCGGCAGATGCTTGGCGGCCGACAAGACGTCGATCAGTTCCTGGTTCGCCATGTGATCGGCTTCCTTGTCTGAGGTTCCGAGAGCCGGCCTCAGCCTCTCAAAGTCGCGCCGGTCTTGCGGGCGACCTCGGCCACGATCTTGGCCGTCACGGCCTCGATCTCCGCATCGGTCAGGGTCCGCTCCACCGGTTGGAGCCTCACCGCGATGGCGACGGATTTCGCGCCCTCGGGAATGCCCGTCCCCTCGTAGATGTCGAAGACGTCGATTCCCGCGATGAGCTTGCGCTCGGCAGCTTGCGCCGCCTTCACCACGTCGCCCGCCGCAACGTCGCGCCCGACGACGAAGGCGAAGTCGCGCGAGATCGCCTGGAAGTCGGAGAGGGCCAGCGCAGGCTTCACCTTGGTGGGGCGGTATTTCGGCAGGGGGATCGTATCCAGCGTGATTTCGAAGGCCACGAGCGTGCCCTTCAGGTCCAGAGCTTTCATCACCCGGGGATGGATCTCGCCGAAATAGCCGATCTGGTTCTTCGGCCCGAACTGCATCGTGCCGGAGCGTCCGGGATGAAGCCAAGCGGGGCCACCCGCCACGAGCTGGAGACCGCCGGTCGGTACGCCGAGGGCGGTGAGGAGCGCCAGCGCGTCGGCCTTGGCCTCGAATGCATCGACGGTGGCGGCGGCCCCCGACCAATGGCGGCCGGCGCCGTCGTGGCGTGCCGTTCCCCGGCGAATGGCCGTGGCGCGGATCGACTGGCCCTCGGGCTGGTCGGTCTCGAAGCATTGCCCGACCTCGAACAGGGCGACGTCGCCATAGCCGCGGTCGGCGTTGCGCTGGGCCGCCCGGAGCAGGCCCGGAACGAGGCTCGGGCGCATGTCCGAGAGATCGGCGGCGATGGGGTTGGCCAGCGCCAGATCCGCCTTGCCGCCGCCGAACAGGACGGCGTCGTCATGCGGGATGAACGACCACGTCACCGCCTCCACGAGGCCGCGCGTGGCCAGCGCCCGCTTGGCGAGGCGCGTGCGCTTCTGCAGGGGCGTCAGCGTCGCCTTGGCGATGGCGGCATCGCCGCGCGTCAGCGGCTTCGGCTCAATCCGGTCGAGGCCGGCGATGCGGATGATCTCCTCCACGAGATCGGCCTTGCCTTCCACATCCGAGCGCCAGGACGGGGTGAGAACCTTCACCCGGTCGCCCGAGCCGGCCACGTGGAACCCGAGGGTCTCCAACGTCACCTTCATCTCGGCGCGGGACAGCTCGATCCCGGCGAGCCGGCGGGTCTCGGTCCAGGGAAAATCGATGACGCGTTCCGTCTCGGGCAAGTCACCGGCGATCACCGCCTCGCTCGCCGTGCCGCCGCAGATCTCGACGACCATGCGGGTGGCGAGGTCGAGCCCCGGCAGGGCGAAAACGGGGTCGACGCCGCGCTCGAAGCGGTAGCGGGCATCGGTGATGATGCCGAGGCGCCGGCCGCTCTGGGCGATGTTCACCGGGTCCCACAGGGCGGATTCGATGATGACGTCCACGGTGGCGTCGTCGCAGCCGGAGGCCTCGCCGCCGATGATGCCGCCGATGGATTCGGGGCCGTTCTCGTCGGCGATGACGACGATGCCGTCATCGAGCGCATAGGTCTTGCCGTCGAGCGCCTTCAGGCTCTCGCCGTCGCGGGCGCGACGGACCGTGAGAGCGCCCTTCACCTTGGCCGCGTCGAAAACGTGGAGCGGGCGTCCGCGATCGAAGGTGAGGTAGTTGGTGATGTCGACGAGAGCGTTGATCGGGCGAAGGCCGATGGCGCGCAGGCGGGCCTGCATCCAGTCGGGGGAGGGGCCGTTCTTCACGCCGCGCACGAGGCGCAGGGCGAAATAGGGGCACAATCCCTTGTCCGCGGGCTCGAAATCGAGGGCGACCGGCACGGGGCACTCGCCCTCGCCACGCACAGGCGGCATCGGCTCGCGCTTCAAGACGCCGATGCCGGCAGCCGAGAGATCGCGGGCGATGCCGTGGATCGAGGTACAATCCGGGCGGTTCGGGGTGAGGTTGATCTCGATGACCGGATCGTCGAGCCCGGCATAGAGCGCGTAGGCCTGGCCGGTCGGGGCGTCCGCCGGCAGATCGAGGATGCCGCTGGACTCATCGCCGAGGCCGAGTTCGGCGCCCGAGCACAGCATGCCGAGGCTCTCGACGCCCCGGATGTTGCCGACCGCCAAGGTCTTGTCGAGACCGGGCACGTAGGTGCCGGGGGGCGCGAACACCGTCTTCATCCCGGCGCGCGCATTCGGCGCTCCGCAGACGACCTGCACGGGCTGCCCGTCACCGGCATCCACGGTGCAGACACGCAAACGGTCGGCATTGGGGTGCTGTTCGGCCGTGAGCACATGGGCGACGACAAAAGGCGCGAGCGCCGCCGCCTTGTCTTCGATGCCTTCGACTTCGAGGCCGATCCGCGTCAGCGTCTCGGAGATATTCTCCAGAGACGAATCGGTGTCGAGGTGCTCCTTGAGCCAGGAGAGGGTGAATTTCATGAGTTCGTCTCTTCGGCTCAGAGGGGCCGGGTTCTGGCGATCAGGAGAACCGCAAGCTTCTTGCGGTCGAGCGTCGTGAGAGATTCGATCAACGTCACGGTCTGTTCCGCAAGCTCGATGTAGCGCAACGTCTCGTCATGACGAACCTTCAGAGTAGGCGGCGAATAGTCGGCGGCGTTTCGAGCTTCCTGCAAACTCAGGAAGTTATTGCCGATATCGGTAACGGTCGGTCCGATCAGGTTCGCATCCCGGCTGTTGAGACGCTTCTTTGCCGTTCCATGATCGAGCAGGCGGTAGATCGGTTCGACGATGTCGTTCTCCTGGGTCCACCCGATCAATTCACTCGCGCAAATGAAGCAGAGAGCGTGAAAGACAGAATAGTAGGCCCCGCTGACCGCCCGGCGCATCGCCGCTTTGCGCAGGTTCACCCGGCCGCGCGTGTCCGCGAGCGTGCGGGATGTTTCCAGGAGATCGTAGACGAGTGGATTTCCGAGCCTCGGCATCAATGCCGGTCCGGCATTGGTTCCGATGGGTCGTCGCCGAGCACTTCGTCATCCGGATAATCGTAGCGGATGTACGGAAATCGCTCCTCCCCCTTATCGAGCAGCCGTTTCCGTAGAGCCGACAGAGCCCTGGTCGAAGCGTCTCCGCTGGTCACCCCTGCCTTCGGCCTGAAATGCGCCGTCACATGAAGCGAGGGCTCACCGTCGAAGTCGGGAGCCGGACGAACATCGGCGCTCTCGAACCCGTGTGGTCCGAGCGTTTCCCGCAGCACCTCGTTGGCGACCTGTCGGATCTCCTGCTCGGTCATGCACGATCCCTCCCTCGGCATCCTAACTCGTCAGCCCGGCCACCAGGCTCGGGATATCGAGCGGGCGGAAGCCGTAATGCTCCAGCCAGCGCACATCCGCCTCGAAGAACGGGCGCAGGTCGGGCGTGCCGTATTTCAGCATGGCGATCCGGTCGATGCCCATGCCGAAGGCGAAGCCTTGGACGAAGTCCGGGTCGTAGCCGCAATTCCTGAGCACGTTCGGATGGACCATGCCGCAGCCGAGGATTTCGAGCCAGTCGGTGCCCTCACCGAAGCGGATCTCGCCGCCTTTGCGCGAACACTGGATATCGACCTCGGCCGACGGCTCGGTGAAGGGGAAGAAGGACGGCCGGAAGCGCATCTTCACCGCATCGACCTCGAAGAAGGTGCGGCAGAACTCCTCCAGCACCCATTTCAGGTTGGCGATGGTGGCGCTCTTGTCGATCACCAGCCCCTCCACCTGATGGAACATCGGCGTATGGGTCTGGTCGGAATCGTGCCGGTAGGTACGGCCGGGGCAGATCACGCGGATCGGCGGCTCCTGGGACCGCATGGTGCGGATCTGGACCGGCGACGTATGGGTGCGCAGCACCTTGCGCTGGCCGTTGCGGTCGGGCGCCAGGAAGAAGGTGTCGTGCATCTCGCGCGCCGGATGGCCGGGCGGGAAGTTGAGAGCGGTGAAGTTGTAGTCGTCGGTCTCGATGTCCGGGCCTTCGGCCACCGAGAAGCCCATATCGGCGAAGATCGCGGTGATCTCGTCCATGACCTGGCTGATCGGATGGATGCGCCCACGCGCTTCCGGCGCCTCACGCACCGGCAGGGTGACGTCGATCCGCTCCGCCGCGAGGCGGGCTTCGAGGGCGGCCTCTGTGAGCGCCTCGCGCCGCGTGGCGATGGCGCCCTGCACCCTGTCGCGCAGGCCGTTGATGAGCGGACCGCGCTCCTTGCGCTCCTCCGGCGTCATGCTGCCGAGGGTCTTCAACAGGTCGGAGATCGAGCCCTTCTTGCCGAGCGCAGCGACGCGCACGGCGTCGAGGGAGGCCTCGTCGGATGCGCTCCCGACCTGTCCGAGCAGATCGCCTTCGAGGGTTTCGAGATCGGTCATCGGTTCAAACCACCGGTTGGCATCTGGCCTTCGGATCGTGTGCGGCCCCCGCGAGCGGTTTTGCGGGTAAGCGCCGCCAATGCAAGCGCGCCTGCCGACGATCCTTTGCAAAAGACGAAGGCGCGGCACCTCTCGGCCCGCGCCTTTCGCATCGACGAATGAGAGGGCGTGTGAACGCGCCTCAGGCAGCCTTCACGAATCAGGCAGCCTTGGCGAGGTCCGGAAGAGCGGCCTTGGCCTTCTCCACGACGACCGCGAAGCTGGCCGGCTCGTGAATGGCGAGCTCGGACAGAGCCTTGCGGTCCACCTCGATGCCGGACTTCGCGAGACCGTTGATGAAGCGCGAATAGGTCAGGCCGTGCTCGCGGACAGCGGCGTTGAGGCGCTGGATCCAGAGAGCGCGGAACGTGCGCTTCTTGTTCTTACGATCACGGTAGGCATACTGCATGCCCTTCTCGACCGCCTGCTTGGCGATCCGGATCGTATTCTTGCGCCGGCCGTAATAGCCACGGGCGGCCTTGAGGACTTTCTTGTGCTTTGCGTGACTGGTCACGCCGCGCTTGACGCGGGCCATGGGTTCTCTCCTGGATTACGAAAACAGTATCGGCTGCGGCGAAGGATTACCGGCTGTTGGGCAGGAAATACTTCTTCACGTTGGCAGCATCGCCCTCGAACAGGGTGGTGGTGCCGCGCAGGTTGCGGATCTGCTTCGTCGTCCGCTTGATCATTCCGTGGCGCTTACCGGCCTGGGCATACATGACCTTGCCGGTGCCGGTGATCTTGAAGCGCTTTTTCGCGCCCGACTTGGTTTTCAGCTTGGGCATTTGGCTCTCCTGAACGCGCATGCCCTCCGACCCTGGGACAGGTCGAAGGCGTGCGCTCGGTTGATGCTTCTGATGGAGCAGCACGAACCGCCACGGCAGCCCTATCGGCCGGGCGGTTCAACGCGAGGGGGCGTATGACAGAAAAGAGACGTGGTTTCAATGGCGGCTGCGCTCGCCGGGTCGTCGCCTCTCGCCCCCGAGCGCTCGGCAAAGCGACCGCCGTCGGATTTTCCATGGAAATGCTGCGTCCGGTTGCTTGACAGGCCGGGGTGCGGAAACTAGACCCCCGACACCGCCGGAAACGGGGCGGGACGCCGTGCGGGCGTAGCTCAGTTGGTTAGAGTGCCGGCCTGTCACGCCGGAGGTCGCGGGTTCGAGTCCCGTCGCCCGCGCCACGTCCATCATCGGCCTGCATCATGCGGGACGATCCGAATGCCCGGCTACCCAGATACGCGGGCGTAGCTCAGTTGGTTAGAGTGCCGGCCTGTCACGCCGGAGGTCGCGGGTTCGAGTCCCGTCGCCCGCGCCATTCTCAAGAATTCACGCATCCGATGACGCAGCCTCCAAACGGGTTGCTTTGCGTGATGACCTCGACATGGGGCATTCGTGCACTAGCCTTTTCCCGAGCGTGACTCGCGAAACGGGCTGTCCGAACCATGGCGGGCTTCTTCTTCCTGTACTTCACCGCCTGCATGGCGAACGCACCGGATACCTGTGAATCGAAGCGTCTTCCGCTCGACGTCGTCGATGCGCGAGGATGCATCCGCGTAGCACAGCCGCAGCTGGCGCGATGGGTCGACACCCATCCCGATTACCGCATCACCGCGTGGCGCTGCGGGTCGCCGCCCCGCGATCTCGGTACGCGGATCTGACGCGAATCGGCACCTTCTCGCGCATCGATCAAGTTTCTTCGCCAGAGTGCAATGGCGTGGCGGATCGGACACACCGGCCCGTGCCGCGATCCCGTTCGCGCCGCCGCCGCGATTTCGCCCCATCGCACCGGGATGGCGAAGCCGACGACATGGCAGCGCAGCGAACCGGCACCGAGCGATGATGGCTTTCCCCCTTTCACCCATTCTGTCGCGGCTGGGCGCCATCGTCCTTTTGGGGAGCCTGCTGGCGGTGGGCGGCTGCGGCGGACCGACGATCCTGCCCGATGCCGACAACCTCACGAGCCCGGTGATCCTGGACGAGAATGCCGCCGCCGCCGCGATCTCCCGCTACAGGGCGTCGCACGGGCTCGGCCCGGTGGTGCTGGATTCGAGCCTGATCCGGGCGGCCTCCTACCAGGCGGAATCCAATGCCCGGGCCGGCAAGCTCAGCCACGAGATCGGTGGCACGTTCGATTCGCGCATGGCGCGGGCGGGATTCGGCCGCTCCTTTGCCGCCGAGAACCTCAGCGCCGGTTCGAATACGTTCGACGAGGTGCTGGCACGCTGGAAAGCCTCATCCGAGCACAACAAGAACATGCTGATGCCTCAGCTGAAGCGAATTGGCATCGCCCGCGTCGATGCGCCGGGTACGCGCTACAAGCGCTTCTGGGCCTTGGTCCTCGCCGGAAACTGAGGCGCATACGTCCTCGCCGCGCGGCTCAATCCGGGATCTGGTCCGCTTCGGTCAACCCGTCCTGGATGCTGCGAATGATCGTGCGCATCTCGGGGATCATCGCGATGGCCCTGGCGATCCGCAACGCCTCCTCGCGGGTCATGAGGCCGGTTGCCTCTCGCTTCTCGGGCTCGTCGGAGAAGTATGTCCACGCGACGGCCGCTCCGTCCGCATCCTCGACGCAGAAACTCTCGACTTTCTCGACGACGAGCCAGGGGGTGGGGAAGCCGCGCGCGGTCATCGCTCGTCTCTGTTGCCGGGAAGCGTAGGGGGAGGGGCAGCGGGATGGTGGGCGGTGACGGGCTCGAACCGCCGACCCTCTCCGTGTAAAGGAGACGCTCTACCAACTGAGCTAACCGCCCGGTGCGCGCCGCATCGTTAATCCAAGCATCGTCGGGATGGCAACCCTCCTCGGCACGAGGCCGGTGGAGGACCATACGAAAAGGCCCCGGGGAAACCCCGGGGCCTTTCCATTTTTCACCCGCGGATGACGCTCAGTGAGCGATCACCGTGGTCGGCTCGTCCTCGCCGACCACCGGACGGCGGGCGACCGGGAGCGGCTCTTCCCACTCGATGCGCTCGGGCACCCTCACAAGAGCGTGCTGAAGCACCTGGTCCATCCGGGAGACCGGGATGATCTCCATCCCGTTCTTCACGCTGTCGGGCACCTCGGCGATGTCCTTGGCGTTCTCCTCGGGGATGAGGACCGTCTTGATGCCGCCGCGCAGGGCAGCGAGCAGCTTCTCCTTCAGACCGCCGATGGGCAGGATGCGGCCACGCAGGGTGACCTCTCCGGTCATCGCCACATCCTTCCTCACCGGGATGCCGGTGAGGGTCGAGATGATGGCGGTGGCCATGCCGATACCGGCCGACGGACCGTCCTTCGGGGTCGCCCCTTCCGGAACGTGGACGTGGATGTCGCGACGCTCGAACAGCGGCGGCTCGATGCCGAAGTCGAGGGCCCGGGAGCGGACATAGCTCGCCGCCGCCGAGATCGACTCCTTCATCACGTCACGCAGGTTGCCGGTGACCGTCATCTTGCCCTTGCCGGGCATCATGACGCCTTCGATCGTCAGCAACTCGCCGCCGACCTCGGTCCAGGCGAGACCCGTCACCACGCCGACCTGATCCTCCTCGTCGATCTCGCCGTAGCGGAACTTCGGCGCGCCGAGGAAGACCGGCAAGTTCTCTTCGGTGACGGCAACGGCCTTCACCTTGGTGATGAGGATCTCCTTCACCGCCTTGCGGATCAGGTTCGAGATCTCGCGCTCCAGGTTACGCACGCCCGCTTCCCGCGTGTAACGGCGGATGAGCATGAGGACGCCAGAATCGTCGATCTCCCATTCCTTGGCCGTGAGGCCGTGCTTCTTTACGGCACCCGGGATAAGATGCTTGCGGGCGATCTGAAGCTTCTCTTCCTCGGTGTAGCCGGCGATGCGGATCACCTCCATGCGGTCCATCAGGGGCGCAGGGATGTTGAGCGTATTTGCCGTCGTCACGAACATCACGTCCGAGAGATCGTAATCGACCTCGAGGTAGTGATCGTTGAACGTGCCGTTCTGCTCCGGGTCGAGCACCTCGAGGAGAGCCGCGGACGGATCGCCGCGGAAATCCTGGCCCATCTTGTCGATCTCATCGAGCAGGATGAGCGGGTTCGAGGTCTTGGCCTTGCGCATCGACTGCACGATCTTGCCGGGCATCGAACCGATATAGGTCCGGCGGTGACCGCGGATCTCGGCCTCGTCACGCACACCACCCAGCGACATCCGGACGAATTCGCGACCGGTCGCCTTGGCGATGGACTTGCCGAGCGAGGTCTTGCCGACGCCGGGAGGACCGACGAGGCACAGGATCGGACCGGTGAGCTTGTTCGCACGCTGCTGCACGGCGAGATACTCGACGATGCGCTCCTTGACCTTTTCCAGACCGAAATGGTCCTGGTCGAGCATGACCTGGGCGCCCAGCAGATCCTTCTTGATCCGCGACCGCTTCGACCACGGGATGCCGAGCATCCAATCGAGGTAGTTGCGCACGACCGTGGCCTCGGCCGACATCGGCGACATCTGGCGAAGCTTCTTCAGCTCGGCCATCGCCTTCTCACGGGCTTCCTTCGAGAACTTGGTCTTCTCGATCTTCTCTTCGATTTCGGCGAGCTCGTCCTTGCCGTCCTCTGAATCGCCCAGTTCCTTCTGGATCGCCTTCATCTGCTCGTTGAGGTAGTACTCGCGCTGGGTCTTCTCCATCTGCCGCTTCACGCGGGTCCGGATGCGCTTTTCCACCTGCAGCACGGAGATCTCGCTCTCCATCAGCGACAGGACGCGCTCGAGACGCTCCGCCACCGTGGGAATTTCGAGGATCGCCTGCTTGTCGGCGATCTTGACCGCGAGATGCGAGCCGACGGTATCGGCGAGCTTCGACGGCTCGTCGATCTGGGTGACCGCGGAGACGACCTCGGGCGAGATCTTCTTGTTGAGCTTCACGTAGTTCTCGAACTCGGAGATGACCGAGCGGGCGAGAGCCTCTGCCTCGACGGGATCGCCGAGCTCATCCGTCAGCGTCTCGACATCGGCTTCGTAGAAGGAATCCGACTTGTTGAAGTTCGTGATCTTGGCGCGGCCCGCGCCTTCGACGAGCACCTTCACGGTACCGTCGGGCAGCTTCAGGAGCTGAAGGACGCTGGCGAGCGTGCCGATCTTGTAGATCGCATCGGTCGACGGATCGTCGTCGCTGGCATTGATCTGGGTGGCCAGCAGGATGTGGCGGTCGGTGCGGACGGCCTCTTCGAGGGCGCGGATCGACTTCTCGCGGCCGACGAAGAGCGGCACGATCATGTGCGGGAAGACGACGATGTCACGCAGGGGCAGAACGGCGTAGGAGCCCGTCGAACCCGGGACGACCGGCTGGCGAGATTTCGATTGGGTCATGTCGGACTTCCTCTTGATGGATTCCGGGCTCTAGCTCCTCGAAATGAGCAAGCATCCTGCCACGGACCGACCAGTCCGCATCGCGGGGTCGGAAGCATCGCTGAACTGTGAGGCTGGAGGCGGGACACCGCACCTCAGAAGGTGAGCGTGCGGCCATCGCCGTCTGACACTTCAGATGGAAGCCGGGGAGAGCTTTTTCAAGAATTCTCCCCGGACCGTTTCGGCGGCTAAGTCTCTGCCGCCGCTTTGCGCCCTTAGGCGCTGACGCTCGCGGGAACGTCCTTGTTGCGGTCGCCATGGATGTAGAGCGGGCGCGACTTGCCCTCGACCACCTCGGGACCGATCACCACCTGCTCCACCGAATCGAGGCCGGGCAGGTCGTACATCGTCTCGAGCAGGATCGTCTCCAGGATCGAGCGCAGGCCGCGGGCGCCGGTCTTCCGCTCGATGGCCTTGCGGGCCACCATGGAGAGCGCCTCTTCCTGGAACGTCAGGTCGACATTCTCCATCTCGAACAGGCGCTGGTACTGCTTCACCAGGGCGTTCTTCGGCTCCTGCAGGATGCGCTTGAGGGCGACCTCATCGAGGTCCTCCAGCGTCGCCAGCACGGGCAGACGGCCGACGAACTCGGGGATCAGGCCGAACTTCAGCAGGTCCTCGGGCTCGACATTGCGGAAGATTTCGCCGGTGCGGCGGTCGTCCGGGGCCTGCACGGTCGCGCCGAAGCCGATCGAGGTGCCCTTGCCGCGCGCCGAGATGATCCGCTCCAGCCCGGCGAACGCGCCGCCGCAGATGAAGAGGATGTTGGTGGTGTCGACCTGCAGGAATTCCTGCTGCGGGTGCTTGCGACCGCCCTGCGGGGGCACGGAGGCAACGGTGCCTTCCATGATCTTCAGGAGGGCCTGCTGCACGCCTTCGCCCGACACGTCGCGGGTGATCGACGGGTTGTCGGACTTCCGCGAGATCTTGTCGATCTCGTCGATGTAGACGATGCCGCGCTGCGCCCGCTCGACGTTGTAATCCGACGCCTGGAGCAGCTTCAGGATGATGTTCTCGACATCCTCGCCGACATAGCCGGCTTCGGTCAGCGTCGTCGCGTCGGCCATGGTGAAGGGCACGTCGAGGATGCGGGCGAGGGTCTGCGCGAGCAGAGTCTTGCCCGAACCGGTCGGCCCGATCAGCATGATGTTGGACTTCGCCAGCTCGACGTCGTTGTGCTTCGAGGCGTGGGCGAGGCGCTTGTAATGGTTGTGGACCGCGACGGAGAGAACCTTCTTCGCGAAATCCTGGCCGATGACGTAATCGTCCAGGACGCGGCGGATCTCCTTCGGCGTGGGCACGCCGTCGCGCGATTTCACCAGCGAGGACTTCGATTCCTCACGGATGATGTCCATGCACAGTTCGACACACTCGTCGCAGATGAACACCGTCGGGCCCGCGATCAGCTTGCGGACCTCGTGCTGGCTCTTGCCGCAAAACGAGCAGTACAGCGTGCTCTTCGAGTCGTTGCCGCCAGTCTTGCTCATATCGGTCTCCGTTCGCGGGTGCGACGCCAGCCCCGGGGCGCACGCGCATCTTCTAAGATCTAAGGGCGCCCGCCTAAAGAAACAGTCACCTGCGCGCTTTCTGCCGGTAGGTCAGACTCGCGATGCAAGCATGCTGCCGCGACGGGATCAAGGCAAAGCCGCATTGGCGGCCCGCCTCTAAAGGACGCGCCGGGGCCGCCATGCGGCCACGGCGCGGTCGAGATCAGGCTGCGGCCGGCTCAGGACGCTTCTGGATCACTTCGTCGATCAGGCCGAATTCCTTGGCCGCGTCGGCGGTCATGAAATTGTCGCGCTCGAGCGCCTGGACGATGGTGTCGTAGTCGCGACCGGTATGCTTCACGTAGATCTCGTTGAGGCGCTTCTTCAGCGCTTCGATCTCGCGGGCATGGATCAGGATGTCCGTGGCCTGGCCCTGGAACCCGCCGGACGGCTGGTGGACCATGATTCGGGCGTTCGGCAGGGCGAAGCGGTGGCCGGGCTCACCGGCGGTGAGCAGCAGCGATCCCATCGAGGCGGCCTGGCCGACGCAGAGGGTCGTCACCGGGCAGCGGATGAACTGCATCGTGTCGTAGATCGACAGGCCCGACGTCACCACGCCACCGGGCGAGTTGATGTAGAAGGATATTTCCTTCTTCGGGTTTTCGGCTTCGAGGAACAGCAGCTGCGCGACGATCAGCGAAGCGCCGTAATCTTCGACCGGGCCGGTGAGGAAGATGATCCGCTCACGCAGCAGGCGGGAATAGATGTCGAATGCACGCTCGCCGCGGCTCGACTGCTCGACCACCATGGGAACGAGTGCGCTGTTATAATAGTCGACCGGATCTCTCATCATTCTCGTGCCCCAGGCTTCAAGGGGTCCGGCCGCGCGAATGGCGCGCGAGCCGGACGTGTCAGCGAACTACGGCGGCGGTGAACGCCGCCTTTACATCCAAGCCCGCCGCCCTTTTCGGAGCCTCGAGCTCAATCGGCCTTTGCGACGGCCGGGAGATCGTCGCCCGAAGGAGCCTGGGATTTGTCCGTCTCCGACTCCGTCGATCCGGCGCTGGCCGCATCGGCGTCCTCATCTGCGAACAAAGCATCCTTCGAAACAGGCTCTTCGACCAGCTTCACCTGGGCGAGGACATGGTCGACGACCTTCTCCTCGAACAGGGGTGCGCGAAGCTCGGCCAGGGCCTGTGCGTTCTTCCGGTAGAAGTCCCAGACCTGCTGCTCCTGCCCGGGATACTGCCGGACACGGGCGATCAGGGCCTGGTTCACCTCGTCGTCACTGACCTTGATATCGGCGGTCTCGCCCACCTGCGCAAGCACCAAGCCGAGACGGACGCGCCGCTCGGCGATCTTGCGGTACTCGGCCGTGGCCTTTTCCTCGGTGGTTCCCTCGTCCTCGAAGGTCTTGCCGCGGGTCTTCAGGTCCTGCTCGACCTGGGCCCACACGGCAGCGAATTCCTGGTGGACGAGGCTCGGGGGCAGGTCGAAAGCGTACTTGCCGTCGAGGGCGTCGAGGAGCTCCTTCTTGAGCTTGCGGCGCGACTGGGCCTCGAAATCACCACCGAGGGCGCCGGCGACGGCTTCCTTCAGCTTCTCCAGCGATTCCATGCCGAAGCCCTTGGCGAGCTCGTCGTCGATCTTGGTCTCGCCCGGAGCCTGGATCGCCGTGACGGTCACGTCGAACTCGGCATCCTTGCCGGCGAGGTGCTCGGCACCGTAGGCCTCGGGGAAGGTCGACTTCACCACCAGCGACTGGCCGACCTTGGCGCCGACCAGCTGGTCTTCGAAGCCGGGGATGAACGAGCCCGAGCCGAGCTCCAGATCCACGCCTTCGCCCTTGCCGCCGTCGAACTCGACGCCGTCGATCTTGCCGACGAAATCGATCGTGACGCGGTCGCCCGTGGCGGCCTCGGCGCCCTCGTCCTTCGGGGTGAAGGCGCGGTTCGAGGAGGCCATGCGGTTGATTGCCTCGTCGACCTCTTCGTCGCTCGGCTTGGCGACCTGCTTCGTCAGGGTGACGTCGGACAGGTCGACGAGCTCGAAGCTCGGCAGGACTTCGAGGGCGACGTTGAAGGACAGGTCGTCCTTGGCCTCGAGCGCCCGGTCGACGATGGAAGCCTCACCGGGGAATTCGATCTTCGGCTCGAGGGCGAGCTTGAGGTTGTTGTCGGTGACGATCTTCTGGTTGGCCTCGTTGACCGCGTTCTGCAGCACGTCGGCCATCACCGAGCGGCCGTAGAGCTTGCGCAGATGGGCCACCGGCACCTTGCCGGGGCGGAAGCCCTTGATCTGGGCCTTGTCCTTGAGGGTGGACAGCTCGGTCGTCAGGCGCTCTTCGAGCTCCTTGGCGGCCAGAAGCACCTGGAACTCGCGCTTCAGACCCTGGGAGAGTGTCTCGGTCACCTGCATCGTCGTCTTCCCGCTGTCGTCCGTGTGATCGGTCAAAAAATCTCGAATGGCGCCGCCGTCGAGGGCGGGACACCACAGGCGGCGTTTGACAAAGCACGCCCGACCGGAGGCCGACTCCGAGCGGCAGAGCGGGCCGGCCATCGCTGTGAGCCATTCCGTTCCCAACGGCGAAGGCTGGTGCGGGCGGAGGGGCTCGAACCCCCACGACTCTCGTCACTGGAACCTAAATCCAGCGCGTCTACCAGTTCCGCCACGCCCGCAAGCGCCAACGCCCGGCGTGCCTTTTCAGCCGCCAGAGCGCGGTCCTATAGCATGCGCGCGCAAGTCCGCAGCAAAAAAATAAGACCTCGCCCATCAGGGGCGTGGCGGCGGTTGGCGCCGCGCGGGACCGCCGTCTACAAGCGGGCGAAAGCGCCGGATGCGCCTGAGCATCCCTTCATTCCCGTCCGAGGTGACATGCCGAGTTCCGACCTGAAGAATGACCACCCGCCCTCGGAGACCGGTGGCCTGTCCCGCCGTTCGCTGATCGGCCGGGCGGCGGCCCTCGGACTTGCCGGACCGGCTTTCATCACGGGCGCGGGGGCGCAAACCGGATCGGGCAAGGCTACCCCAAAGGCAGCGCCCGTGCCGGCCAAGCCGTCCGAGACCAAGCCAGCCGAGACCAAGCCGGCCGAGCCGTTGCCCGAACCGCGCGCGCTCGTAGCCGGACCGGGCACGAACCGCCTGAAACCCGAGCCGGCCGCCGAGACGCCGGTCTGGACCTTCGACGGCAAAGCGACCCTTCCCGTCATCCGGGTGAAGCTCGGCGAGACTGTCCGCCTGCGCGTCGAGAACAAGACGGACAAGCCGCTCTCTCTCCACTGGCACGGGGTCCGCAACCAGAATGCCATGGACGGCGTCGGCGCCGTGACCCAGCCGCCGATCGCTCCGGGTGCGGACTTCACCTATTCCTTCGTCCCGCCGGATGCGGGCACGTTCCTGATCCGGCCCCTCGTCGTGGGCGGTTCGAGCGAACCGTCCGGACGTGGCCTCGCCGGTGCGTTGATCGTCGAGGAGACCTCGCCGCCCTCGCTTGACCAGGACCTCGCGCTGCTTATGCAGGATTGGCGTCTGGAGGAGAACGGCGCGCTGATGCCGTTCGGACAGACGGCTTTCGCCGCGGCCTCCGGGCGCCTCGGCAATCTCGTCACGATCAACGGCAGGCCGGTTCCCGAAGCGGTGGAGGTGCGCCCGGGATCGCGGATCCGCCTGCGGCTCGGCAATGTCTGCAACGCGCGCGGAACCCGCATCCGTTTCGAGGGCGCCAAGGTCTACGTTGTGGCGGTGGACGGCCAGCCCACCGACACGTTCGAGCCGTTGCGGGCGACGCTGCCCTTCCCCCCCGGCACCCGCTACGACCTGATGCTCGACATGCCGGCGGAGGCCGGCGCCAGCGTCACGGTCAATGCCCTGGTGGGCAACGGCCTCGTCCTGGCGACACTCACCACCAAGGGCCAGCCAGTGACGGAGAAGCGTCCGCCGATCGCACCGGTGGGCGAGAACAAGCTCCTGCCCGCCGAGGTCAAGCTCCAGAACGCAATCCGCCGCGACATCGCGATCACCGGCGGCGCCAAGCTCGACAAGGACAAGCCCAACGCCGAACCGGCCTATGCCGGTGACCCGAATCGGGTCTGGGCGATCAACGGCATCACGGGAGCCTCCGGCACCGCTCCCTCCTTCACGGTGAAGCGCGGCCAGGTTGTGGTCCTGGCGATCCGGAACGACACCGCCTTCCCGCAGGCCCTGCACGTCCACGGCCACGCCTTCCGGCTGCTTCACCCGCTTGACGACGGCTGGGAGCCCTATTGGCTCGACACGTTCCAGCTGCTCGAAGGCCGTACGGCCCGGATCGCCTTCAAGGCGGACAATCCCGGCCGCTGGGTCATCGGCTCCACGGTGCTGGAGCGGTTCGACACCGGATTGTGGACGAGTTTCGAGGTCACTTGACCAGACCGGCGAGAACCCGCGGCATCATCTCCGGCAGATCCTCGGCGATGAGGCCCGGCCCATGCCGCAAACCGGCATCGCCGTGGAGCCAGACCGCCGCGCAGGCGGCCTCGAAGGCCGGCATGCCCTGCGCCAGCAGGCCGGCGACGAGGCCGCCGAGGACGTCGCCCGAACCGGCCGTGCCGAGATAGGGCGTGGCGTGGTCGTTGATGGCGGCACGTCCGTCGGGCGCGGCGACGATGGTATCGGCGCCCTTCAACACCACCACCGCCCCGGCGACAGACGCCGCCCTCAGCGCCCGTTCGAGCTTGCTCGCCGTCGGGTCGATAGCGGCCGTATCGGCGAAGAGGCGGCCGAACTCACCGGAATGCGGGGTCAGCACTGCCTGCCCCCCGCCATCCGCGATGAGGCTCGCCAATTGGTCGACCTGACCCTTGAAGCTCGTGAGCGCGTCGGCGTCGAGGACGAGGCTTCGCCCGACGCCGGCCGCCACGGCGACACGCTCGCGGGTCGCCTCGCCGCTCCCCATGCCGGGGCCGGCGAGGATGACGTTGAGGCGCTCGTCCACGAGGAGATCGTCGAGGTCGTCGGCGGTCTCGCATGGCGTCAGCATGATCGCGGTGAGATGCGCGGCGTTCTCAGGCATCGCGGCGGTGGGGGAGGCCACGGTGACGAGGCCGGCCCCGACCCGCAACGCCGCCCGTGCCGCGAGGCGGATCGCCCCGGTCTTGAAGGCCGGCCCGGACAGGGCGAGGACATGCCCCCTGGTGTATTTGTGACTGACGGCGTCGAGCCTCGGGAAATCAGAGTCCCAGAGACCCGGCCCGTTGCGCCAGACCCTCGGCGTGCCGGCCAACCCCTGTTCGACGGCAGCGTCGCCGATGCCGATATCGGCCACATGGAGATGACCGCAATGGTCGCGACCCGGCTGCAGCAGATGGCCGGGCTTGAGCGCGACGAAGGTTACCGTCTCGCGCGCCCTGAACGCGACCCCGCGTAAAGCGCCCGTATCGCCGTCGATCCCGCTCGGAATGTCGACGGCGAGAACGGGCACGTTCGCCGCCGCGACCCGCTCGACCATGGCCCTCGCCGCGCCGTCGAGGTCGCGGGACAGGCCCGCCCCGAACAGGGCATCGATGACGAGGGCGGCCCCCACCGGATCGGCCTCGGATAGGACGGGCCCCTGCCAGTCAGCGGCGGCCAACGCGGCGTCGCCGGTCAGGCTCACCACCGGCGCGGTGCAGACGAGATTGACCGCATAGCCGCTGCGTTCGAGGAGGCGGGCGGCAATGAGACCGTCCCCACCATTGTTGCCGGGTCCGCAGAGGACGAGGATGCGGGAGGGCGCGGCGACCATCGTGGCGGCCCTCTCGGCCACGGCGGCGCCTGCCCGGCGCATCAGCTCGATCCCCGGAACGCCCGCCGCTATGGCGGCGGCGTCCATTCTCCGCATTGCTTCGACGGTGATCAGACGGTGTGGGGGCATTCGAAACTTCGCCTTGTCCATGTGTCCATGCCTGCGCACCGCTCATGCCGCGCCGTTATTTCAGGCGCAAAGCGGGCTTGGCTGAAACGATTTGCATTCGTTGCCTACCGAATGGGCAATTTAACGCCTGTCTCGGGGAAAACGGCGTGGCGAAGGCCGTGCCGCGATGGTAGGAAAAGGGCCCGGAGCAGCATTCAGGTCAGGCCCGTTCGGCATGAAGAAGATCGAAGCGATCATCAAGCCATTCAAGCTGGACGAGGTGAAGGAGGCCCTTCAAGAGGTCGGCCTTCAGGGCATCACCGTGATCGAAGCCAAGGGGTTCGGCCGGCAGAAGGGCCATACCGAGCTCTATCGCGGCGCCGAATACGTGGTCGATTTCCTGCCCAAGGTGAAGCTCGAGATCGTCCTCTCCGACGCCCTGGTCGAAGGTGCCGTGGAAGCCATCCGCAAGTCGGCCCAGACCGGACGCATCGGCGACGGCAAGATCTTCGTCTCGACCATCGAGGAAGCGATCCGCATCCGCACCGGCGAGACCGGCACCGACGCGATCTGACGCCCGCTTCCGGCGGATGTTCCGGCATGGCTTCGGCCGGCCGGCGGCGGCGGCGGTCGAACGGAACCATGGGGCGAAGGCGCCGGCCTGTTACAATCCGGCCAAGCGCGGCTCTAGCCTCGCGCCGCCCTAGAAGCTAAGTCCCTCGCGCACGCCCCTTCCCAATCCGCGGCACGCCACCGCGTGGTGCGGCAAAACCACGGCCGAGACAGGCTGAGCCTCGAAGGAGACACAGGGATGGCAAAGACCGCCGATCAGGTCCTCAAGGAAATCAAGGACAACGACGTCAAGTACGTCGATTTCCGCTTCACCGATCCCCGGGGCAAGTGGCAGCACGTCACGTTCGACGTGTCCCTCGTCGATGAGGAAATCTTCGCCGAAGGCACGATGTTCGACGGCTCGTCGATCGCCGGCTGGAAGGCGATCAACGAATCCGACATGCTGCTGATGCCCGACCCGGCGACGGCCTGCATGGACCCGTTCTTCTCGGCCTCCACCATGTCGATCGTCTGCGACGTGCTCGAGCCCTCGTCCGGCCTGCCGTATTCGCGCGATCCGCGCAGCACCGCCAAGCTCGCCGAGGCGTTCCTCAAGTCCACCGGCATCGGCGACACGATCTATGTCGGCCCCGAGGCCGAGTTCTTCGTGTTCGACGACGTGAAGTTCGGCTCCGACCCGTACCATACCGGCTTCCAGCTCGATTCGGTGGAACTGCCCACCAACGGCTTCACCGATTACGAGGGCGGCAACCTCGGCCACCGCGTCGCCACCAAGGGCGGCTACTTCCCAGTGCCGCCGCAGGATTCGGCGCAGGACATGCGCGGCGAGATGTTGGCCGCCATGCAGTCCATGGGCGTCAAGGTCGAGAAGCACCACCACGAGGTCGCCTCGGCCCAGCACGAGCTCGGCATGAAGTTCGACACGCTGACCCTGCTCGCCGACCACATGCAGATCTACAAATACGCGATCCACAACGTGGCCCAGAGCTACGGCAAGACCGCGACCTTCATGCCGAAGCCCGTCTACGGCGACAACGGCTCGGGCATGCACGTGCACCAGTCGATCTGGAAGGACGGCAAGCCGATCTTCGCCGGCGACAAGTATGCCGATCTCAGCCAGGAATGCCTCTGGTACATCGGCGGCATCATCAAGCACGCCAAGGCGCTGAACGCCTTCACCAACCCGTCCACCAACTCCTACAAGCGTCTGGTGCCCGGCTACGAGGCCCCCGTGCTGCTGGCCTACTCGGCCCGCAACCGCTCGGCCTCCTGTCGTATCCCGTGGACGACGAACCCGAAGGCCAAGCGCGTCGAGGTCCGCTTCCCCGACCCGATGGCGAACCCCTACCTCGCCTTCTCGGCCCTGCTGATGGCCGGCCTCGACGGCATCATCAACAAGATCGATCCGGGCCCGGCCATGGACAAGGATCTCTACGACCTGCCCCCGCGCGAGTTGAAGAAGATCCCCACCGTCTGCGGCAGCCTGCGTGAAGCCCTCACGAACCTCGACCGCGACCGCGGCTTCCTGAAGGCCGGCGGCGTGTTCTCGGACGACCAGATCGACTCCTTCATCGAACTGAAGATGACGGAAGTGATGCGCTACGAGATGACCCCGCATCCGGTCGAGTTCACGATGTACTACTCGCTCTGAGAGCGGGCCGGCCGGGCGCGATCGCCCGGCCTTTCGGACAGTTCGCGACGCCGGGGCCTCGAAAGGGGCTCCGGCGTTTCGCGTTTCACCCCCCCCCCGATTTCGTAACTGATATTATGCTATTATTCCTTTATAGGTATAATAGCTTGATCAAGGGGGTTAATCCGATGTCGTCGAGCGCAACGGCCCTTCTGCGGGCGAGATGGCTGATCACGTCGTGCCGTGTTCAGGTCGCGTTTCAGCGGTTGCGTCTGTCGCTCCGTGCGTACCACGCCGATCAACCCCGCGTGCCGGCCGGACATCCGGACGGCGGCCAATGGACGGACGGCGGTGCGGGCGACGGATATGATTCCGGTGACGATGCGCGGATCGTCCACGTCTCGGATGACCTCAACCGTCGGTACACGGTCGTGCTCTCCGAAGAAGAGGTGCGCGGCGGCCATACGCTTCGCGAGCATGTCGGTAAGACGGACGCGCAGAAGATGCAGCGCGTCCAGTCCAGCAAAAGGAGATTTCTGTTCGTAGACTATGGCCTCAGGCGAGATGGCACGTTCGTGTCTGTGGAGACCGCAAACGATCTCTTCAACCGCACCTTGGAACAGAACGCCTCCGAAGTTGATGACGTCGCAACCGGGAAAAAGGCCAATGCATTCCTAAAGTCCCGATTTGGATACAAAACTGGTCGGGAAGCCTACACGGCGGGGCAGCTTGAGCCGTACATGCGTACGACTTAAGGTGTCGGAATCTTTATCCTTCACGATCCGGGCAACCCCCGCGGGTACCGCATCCATACCGCCTATCCGGGCAACGACGGAGATTGACATGCGAGCGTCCCCGGAATTCCTGAAGTTCGGCCGTTGGTTCATGCAGGACATCAGTGGCGGCGCGCCGACGCTCGACGAGATGTACGATTTCGTTCTCAACCTCTTCCGCGGCGAGGAGCGCGTCCGGTTGCGGCAGTTCATCGACCGCGCCCTCCGCGAGGCGTCCGACGAGACGTTGAAGGGATTGTGGAAGGAGACGGACGCCGACATCTACTTCCCCACCGCGCAGGATCTGCGCGCATTCCTGACCGGCGCCCGCGACCGGCTCTGAACGCCGTTTCGTTCGCCCTGCGCGGGTGTCGGCAGCCTACGATCATCACACATTTCGCGGGATACGCGGCTCTCCTCCCCCTTGTGGGGAGATGGACGCGCTCCGCCTGTCCGAGGAGTGGTGTGAACCCGGTCGGTCAAAAACTCCGCGTCGGCCGGTCGAGGACGCTGCGTCCCATCAGGCTGGCGGCGAGATCCGTCATCAGGATCGCGGTGCGGCCGCGCTCGTCGAGGAAGGGGTTGAGCTCGACGAGATCGAGGCTGCGGACGAGGCCGCTATCGTGCAGCATCTCCATGGCGAGATGCGCCTCGCGGAAGGTGGCGCCGCCCGGAACCGTGGTGCCGACGCCCGGCGCGATGCCGGGATCGAGAAAATCCACGTCGAGGCTCACATGCAGCCATCCGCCGGCGGCGGCCACCCGTTCGAGGAAGGCCTTCAGCAGGATGCCGATGCCGAACTCGTCGATGGCGCGCATGTCGTGCACGGTGATCCCGGCCTCGCGGATCGTCTGCCGCTCCGCCGGATCGACGCTGCGCAGGCCGATCATGCAGACGTTGTGCGGTTTCACCGGCGCGACGGGCGGCGGCAGGTAGGGGGCGAACCCCTTGAGACCGATCGCATAGGCCATCGGCACGCCGTGGAGATTGCCGCTCGTCGTCGTTTCCAGGGTGTGGAGGTCGGGATGCGCGTCGAGCCAGAGCACGTGCAACTCGCGGCCCGCCTCGGCCGCCCGCCGGCTCATGCCCGAGACCGTACCGGCAGAGAGGCTGTGATCGCCGCCGAGGAAAATCGGCAGGCCCTCGCCCCCGGCCCGATAGGCGGCCTCGCTGAGCGCCGACGTCCAGCGCACGAAGTCGGAGAGGTTGGTCACGCTCGGATTGGGATGGGCGACGGCCTCGCCGGGGGGAGGGGCGATGTTCCCGCGATCCTCCACCACCAGGCCGAGGGAGGTGAGGGCGCCGCCCAAACCGGCGGCCCGGTAGGCGCTCGGGCCCATGTCGCAGCCCAGCCGGCTCGTGCCCTCCTGGACCGGCACGCCGATGAGGATGCAGCGTTTCTCGTCCATGGTTTCACTCTCCGATCCGCCGATACCATAGGGGCCGCGCACGACAGCCGTGAGGCGCGGGCCGGCGGATCGTCATGGCGCCGCAGGATCGGGACCAGCCCGGCCCTCCGCCCGAAGCAGCATCCCGAACAGGTCGCGGGGATCGTCCGGGTCCGCCAGCAGGTCGAGATCCTCGAAGAAGCCGGTGCCGGCCAGCACCGAGCGCAGGTATCGCAGGGCGGAGAAATCCTCGACCGCGAAGCCGACGGAATCGAACAGCGTGATCTGCCTGTCGTCGCTCCGCCCCGGCACCTCGCCGGCGATCACCCGCCAGAGTTCGGTGACGGGGTGATCGGCCGGCAATTGCTGGATCTCGCCTTCGAGCCGGGTCTGGGGCGCGTATTCGACGACGATGTCCGAACGGCGAAGGATGTCGGGGTGGAGCTCGGTCTTGCCGGGGCAATCCCCGCCGACGGCGTTGATGTGGATGCCGGGGCCGACGAGGTTGTCGGTGAGAATGGTGGCGCATTGCTTGTCGGCCGTCGCTGTCGTGACGATATCGGCGCCTTCCACGGCCTCTGCGGTGCTCGAACAGATCGCGATCCGGAAGCCGAACCCCGCGAGGTTGCGCCGGCACTTGGCGCTGGCGGCCGGGTCGATGTCGTAGAGCCGCAGGGAATCGATGCCGATGAGGGCCTTGAAGGCCAGGGCCTGGAACTCGGCCTGGGCGCCGTTCCCGATGATCGCCATGGTCCGCGCCCCTTTCGGGGCGAGGTATTTCGCCGCGACCGCCGACATGGCGGCGGTGCGCAGAGCCGTGAGGATCGTCATCTCGGTGAGCAGCATCGGATAACCGTTGCCGACATCGGCCAGCACGCCGAAGGCGGCCACTGTCTGACGCCCGCTGCGGGCGTTCTTCGGGTGACCGTTGACGTATTTGAAGCCGTAGGTGGTGCCGTCGCTGGTCGGCATCAGTTCGATCACGCCGTCGGCGCTGTGGGAGGCCAGGCGCGGCTGCTTGTCGAACAGATGCCAGCGCCGGAAATCCTCCTCGATCGTGGCGGCCAGTTCCCGCAGGAACCGCTCGACGCCGATCGCGAGGACGAGCCTCATCATGTTGTCGACGCTGACGAAGGGAACGACATTCAGTTTGTCCGCCATGACGCCTCGTCTCCCGGACCGATACCGAATCGATCATAGGCAGGATGCGCGCCCGCGCGAGGCGGCATAGCCCTTGCTGCGATGGGAGAGGGCGAAATGGGCAGGGCAACATGATCGGCACCTCTCGCCCCGGTCGCTGTGAGGTCGCGTCGCGATGGGGTCGTTGATCGGATCGGACGGGGGACCGAGCGACTGGCGCCGGTCGGTACTTCGGCGCAAACCCATATCCCCCGCGACGCAGGGTGCCGATGCCGGAGCCCGGCCCCTCGAACGCTCCATCGGCCTGTTCCGCCTCGTCATGCTCGGGGTCGGCGCCACGGTCGGCACCGGCATCTTCGTGATCCTGAGCGCGGCGGTGCCGGAGGCCGGCCCCGCCATCCTGGTCTCGTTCCTGCTGGCCGCCGTCACGGCGGGTCTCACGGCGCTCTGCTACGCGGAACTGGCTTCGGCGCTTCCGCTCTCGGGCTCGTCCTATTCCTATGCTTACGCCACCCTCGGGGAACTCGCGGCCTTCCTCGTCGGGGCCTGCCTTCTCCTCGAATACGCGGTCTCCGCCTCGGCCATCGCCGTCGGATGGGGCCAGTACCTCAACGAGGTGCTCAGTGCGCTCCTCGGCTGGACCATGCCGGATTCCATCAGCCAGCCCCCCGGCAGGGGCGGCTACGTCAACCTGCCGGCCATCGTCCTCATCGGCCTGTGCACCCTGCTGCTCCTGCGCGGCACCGCCGAATCCACCGCGATCAACGCGGTCCTCGTAGTCCTGAAACTCGCCGTGCTGGTGTTCTTCGCCGTGGTCGCCCTCACGGCGTTCGAGCCTGCGAACCTCACGCCCTTCGCTCCCCTCGGCTGGGCCGGCATCGGCACCGCTGCCTCGACGATCTTCTTCTCCTATATCGGCCTCGATACGATCTCGACGGCGAGCGAGGAGGTGCGCGACCCGGCCCGCACGCTGCCCCTGGGCATTCTCCTCTCCCTGGTCATCGTCACCGCGATCTACCTCCTCGTCGCCCTCGCGGGGATCGGAGCCCAACCCTGGACGCACTTTGCCGGGCAGGATGCCGGGCTGGCGGTGATCCTCAGAAACGTCACCGGGACGCCCTGGCCGGCCCTCGTCCTGTCGATCGGGGCGGTCATCTCCATCTTCTCCGTGACCCTGGTGACGATGTATGGCCAGACCCGCATCCTCTTCGCCATGAGCCGGGACGGGCTGCTGCCGACGCTGTTCCAGCGCGTGGACCGGCGCAGCCGGAGCCCGAACGCCAATACGCTGGTGGTGGGATTCTTCGTCGCCTCGCTGGCGGCGCTCGTTCCCCTCGACGTGCTCGCCAACCTCACCAGCATGGGCACCCTCGTGGCCTTCACGGCGGTTTCCCTCAGCGTGATCATCTTGCGCCGGCGACGCCCCGACTTGCCGCGAGGATTTCGCGTGCCGCTCTACCCGCTCGTGCCCCTCGCGAGCCTCGCCTGCTGCCTGATGCTCATCGCGGCGCTGCCACGGGACACCTACCTGCTCTTCGCGATCTGGATCGGTGTCGCGCTGGTGATCTACACCGCCTATTCCCAGCGTCATTCGCGATTGGCTCGGGGCTGAGAGCCGGTCTGATGAGGTTTCTCTGCGTATCGTCTTGCCAGGGTCGATCATCCAAGCCGACCACCTCATCCTGAGGTGACATTTGCGCAAGCAAAGGGCTTGAGGGAGCCTCCAGGGATCGCGCGTCGACTGGAGGCCTCCTTCGAGGCCGCTTCGCGGCACCTCAGGATGAGGTGGTGCGTTGGAAAAATACCTCACATCTGCTCTGAGACCAGACTGCGACGAGCGTGCCTCATGGGCTTTGCCTGCCTGCGATGACACGGCGGAGGACCGGTTCCGCCCTGCAAGACGGGCCAGCGGGACTTGCGCCGCCGCGCCTCGGTTTCCAGCTGATATCGGCTGTTCCTCAAGCCGATCGAGTGCTGCGATGCCCCGCTTCTTCTTTCACACCCATATCGGCCGGGAGGTCATCGCCGATCCCACAGGCACCGAATTGCGGGATGCCGACCATGCCTGGGAGGTCGCCCGCGACACGATCCAGGCGACGATGAGCGAGGCGGAGGCCCAGGCCCGCCTGATGGGGGCAATTCTCGTCGTCACCGACGAATCCGGCGAAACGGTCCTCGAATTCCCGTTCTCCGAGGTTGTCACCCTCGCGCCGGAAGAGCCGGGCCCCACCGTGCATTGAGTGCCTGCGTGATTGGATGCTCATGCCGGAGCCGATCATCCCAGCAGACCACCTCATCCTGAGGTGCCCGCGACAGCGGGCCTCGAAGGAGCCCTCCAGCGGGCGCGCGATCCCTGGAAGCCTCCTTCGAGGCCGCTGTGCGGCACCTCAGGATGAGGTGAAGCCCTGGGAAAAACAACGGAAATAAGCGGTGAGACGCCCTGTCGCCTCACCGGGTCTTGGGAGCCTCGCTTTCCGCCGTAACGGCCTGCCGGATCGCCGCCAGGAGGGCGCCTTCGAAGAGCAGGGCGGAACCGTAATGGAACTCGAGGTCGAAGGGGCGGCGCGAGTTCATCGAGAGCGAGGCGCTCTGCATCGCCACGAGACGGCCCGACAGGTCGAACAGGCCGGAGCCCGAGCCGCCGAACCCGTCATTGCAATTGTGCCGGGCGCGGCGGATGTCGTCCTCCGTCGGCGGATCGATCTGGTGGATCGCGCAGGTCTCGGTGCTGCTCGGCCCGCGATAATTCTCGTGCCCGCCGGGTGAGACCATCACCACGGGGATCTCCGCGATGCCGGTGGCAAGGGTCGGCGCGTCGGGGACCGGCTGCGGCGGCGCGCCGACCACCGCCTCCGTGAGGTCGAGCAAGGCCCAATCGTCGGTGATGTGCAGGGCCTTGGCGTCGGTTGCCGCGCCGAGGCGCAGGCTCGCCGGCACGAAGCCGTAATTCCGCCCGCCGATCTGGAAGAAGCAATCCTCCACCTCCCGCGTCACCTCCATGCGGCGGTTGCGAAAATTGTGCGCGTTCATCACCACGAGGCGTGACGAACCGACGAGCCAGGCGGCCGCCGCCTTCTGCGGGATACCGTCCGGCCGGCGATGGCAGAACAGGACGCCCGCGCCGGGATAGCGGGTGATGTCGGCCCCCGTCAGATCGCGGCGCCCGTCATGCGGATAGAGAGCGGCCATGCGCCCTTCCTCCGCCGAGGCCGCCCCCGACACCATGAGCGCGAGCCCGGCCAGCACCCATCTCCGCAGCGGACGGGACCGGCCATCGTGCCTCCGGCGGATCGAGCTTTCGGCTGCGACAGGAATCATCTGTGATGTGAACCGATGCTGATGCTGCGCCATCGCCGCTCGATCCGAGGAGGAGGGCGGTTCGGAATGTCGTCGGCCTCGCGCACGGGGCAGGGCCCCACGGGGACCACCTATTCCGGCGGGTCCTTCTTCACGGACACGCACATCTTCACCGCCGATTCCAGCTTGATCTCGCCCGGATTGCCGATATTCGCGGTCTCTTCCAGGCAGCGGATGAAGTAATTCTTGTCGAGCTCGGCGTTCAGGCTGGAGAAGGCCTTGCCCATGCGGGTGGCGAAATCGATCTTCTCGTCCGTGGAGGCGCGGGGCCAGCGCGATACCTTGTCGTCCATGGTCAACCGTGCCGCATCGGCAATCGACGGCAGGACAATCAGGCAAATCACGAGTGCAGTTGTTCTTCTGATCATCGGCATGTCTCGTTTTTGTTTCCTACCCACCATCAGTTTAGCGCTGGTCGGCAACGAGTAAAGCACAGGCTCACCGGCACAGGACGCTTTTCCTGCTGCGACACTGTGCATAAACCTTGCGCATCGCGACCGCGCATCGTCCGCCTCCCGTGCCTCTGCGCCACCGAACACCGGACCGCTCCGAGAGGCCGACGACGACCGACCTGCAGCGCAAGTGCTTCGACCCACAGGGCAAGTGCTTCGACCGAAAGGGAAAGACCGGTCGTTCACCTATGTCGGTCTTCCGCAAGTCTTACCCAGGATCACCCGCCAGACCGGGATAAAAGCATGGAACAAGTTGCCAAATCGTCCTGTAAAAAAAGGTTGAAGTGGCTAAAGACATCAGGCAAAGCAAATGATTATATAGCTAGCCGATGGATCAGTAATAAGTCTTTTATAAGAGCGGCCAGCGTCAGGTTATTCTTATAAATACGTTCATAATATCGATCGACTGACTGTTTGCTGAACCGGCGAAAGCAATGGCTGCGGCCGATCCCCTGGGGTCGAGCACGCGGCAGAAGGGCAGGAGACGCAGAATGAACAGGTTACTGAATTCAGTCTCGGTGCTGGCCGTCTTGGCCCTGGCACCGATCGGATTGTCAGGGATCGCTCACGCCAACGACAAGCTCATCGATCTGTCGAACAGCGATGAAAACTGGGTGATGCCGGGCAAGAACTACGACTCGGACAATTACAGCAAGCTCAAGCAGATCAACACGACGAACGTGAAGGACCTCAAGGTCTCCTGGTCGTTCTCGACCGGCCTGCTCAACGGCCACGAGGGCGCGCCCGTCGTCGTCGACAACAAGATGTATATCCACACCTCCTTCCCGAACAACACCTTTGCTCTCGCCCTCGACGATCCGGGCAAGATCCTGTGGCAGGACAAGCCCAAGCAGAACCCGGCCGCCCGCGCCGTCGCCTGCTGCGATCTCGTCAATCGCGGTCTGGCCTACTGGCCCGGCGACGGAAAGACCCCGGCGCTGATCCTCAAGACCCTGCTCGACGGCAACGTCATGGCGCTCAACGCCGAGACCGGGGAGACGGTGTGGAAGGTCGAGAATTCCGACATCAAGGTCGGCTCCACGCTGACGATCGCCCCCTACGTGGTGAAGGACAAGGTCATCATCGGCTCCTCGGGCGCCGAGCTCGGCGTGCGCGGCTACCTCACCGCCTACGACGTGAAGACCGGTTCCCAGGTCTGGCGCGCCTACGCGACCGGCCCGGACAAGGACCTGCTGCTCGCCTCCGACTTCAACATCAAGAACCCCCATTACGGCCAGAAGAACCTCGGCACCTCCACCTGGGAGGGCGATGCCTGGAAGATCGGCGGCGGCACCAACTGGGGCTGGTACGCCTACGATCCCGGCACCAACCTGATCTACTTCGGCACCGGCAACCCGGCGCCGTGGAACGAGACCATGCGTCCCGGCGACAACAAGTGGACGATGACCATCTTCGGCCGCGACGCCGATACGGGTGAGGCCAAGTTCGGCTACCAGAAGACCCCGCACGACGAGTGGGATTACGCCGGCGTCAACGTGATGATGCTGTCGAACCAGAAGGACAAGGACGGCAAGGACCGCAAGCTCCTGACCCATCCGGACCGGAACGGCATCGTCTACACGCTCGACCGGACGGACGGCTCGCTCGTCTCGGCCAACAAGATCGACGACACCGTCAACGTGTTCAAGTCGGTGGACCTGAAGACCGGCCAGCCGGTGCGCGATCCCGAATACGGCACCCGCATGGACCACCTCGCCAAGGACATCTGTCCCTCGGCGATGGGCTACCACAACCAGGGCCACGATTCCTACGATCCCGAGCGCAAGCTCTTCTTCATGGGCATCAACCACATCTGCATGGATTGGGAGCCCTTCATGCTTCCCTACCGTGCCGGTCAGTTCTTCGTCGGCGCCACTCTGAACATGTATCCCGGCCCGAAGGGCGATCGCCAGAACTACGAAGGTCTGGGCCAGATCAAGGGCTACAACGCCATCACCGGCGAGTTCAAATGGGAGAAGATGGAGCGCTTCGCCGTGTGGGGCGGAACGACGGCGACCGCCGGCGGTCTCGTGTTCTACGGAACGCTGGACGGCTACATCAAGGCGCGCAACTCGGACAACGGAGACCTTCTCTGGAAGTTCAAGATGCCGTCGGGCGCCATCGGCTACCCGATCACCTACAGCCACAAGGGTGATCAGTACGTCGCCATCTACTACGGCGTCGGCGGCTGGCCGGGTGTCGGCCTCGTGTTCGACCTTCAGGACCCGACTGCCGGCCTCGGCGCGGTGGGCGCGTTCAAGAAGCTCGCCAACTACACCCAGATGGGCGGCGGCGTGATGGTGTTCTCGCTGAACGGCAAGGGTCCGTACGACGATCCGAGCATCGGCGAGTACCAGACCGCAGCCAAGTAACGGCTGCATCGGGAAACGAGCGCGTCCCTCTCCCCCTAGTGGGGAGAGGTTAGGAGTGGTGGTGGTTGGGTGACCCGCAGACTGCAGAGGCCAGCGGAGCCACCCCCACCTCCAACTCCTCCCCGCAATCTCGACGGATCTCGGGCAGGCCCGAGATCCGCTGCGGAGGAGAGCGGCGCTCCGTTCGCAGCGCCTCGATCCCAAAGAATCCGACCCATAAAAAACAACGGAAACGCTCTCATGTCCTTCGCCAAAGGATGCCTGTCCGTCGCGGCTCTCCTCGCCCTCGGCAGTGCCGCGTTCGCGCAGGCCGATACGAAATCCGCGCCCGACGACACCGTGCTTCGGGTCTGCGCGGCCAACCAGCCGCCGCTCTCGATGAAGGACGGCTCCGGGCTCGAGAACCGCATCGTCTCCGCCGTGGCCGAGGCCATGGGGCGCAAGGCGCAGTTCGTCTGGTCCGACAAGGCGGCGATCTATCTCGTGCGCGACAGCCTCGACAAGAAGCTGTGCGACGTGGTGGTCGGCCTCGACAGCGACGACCCGCGCGTGCTCACCACGAAGCCCTATTACCGCAGCGGCTACGTCTTCATCACCCGCGCCGACCGGGACCTCGACATCAAGTCCTGGTCCGATCCGCGCCTGAAGACGATCGACCACATGGTCGTCGGTTTCGGCACGCCGGGCGAGGCGATGCTGAAGGATATCGGCCGCTACGAGGAGGACATGGCCTACCTCTACTCGCTGGTGAACTTCCGCGCGGCCCGCAACACCTACACGCAGATCGACCCGGCCCGGATGGTCAGCGAAGTCGTCGCCAACAAGGCCGACGTCGCCGTGGCCTTCGCGCCGGACGTCGCCCGCTACGTCAAGGATTCGAGCCAGCCCCTGCGCATGAATCCGGTGCCGGACGATACGGTGCGCAGCGACGGCCAGAAGGTGCCGCAGAGCTTCGACCAGTCCATGGGCGTCCGCCGCGACAACCAGGCCCTCAAGACGGCCCTCGACGCCGCGATCGCCAAGGCTCGCCCGCAGATCGAGGCGATCCTCCGCCAGGACGGCGTGCCCGTCACCCCCGTTTCCAACTGATCCTCCGAACCCTGTCCCGCGTCGCCGGTGCGCTGAGCACCGGTACGCCCACCTCGGCCGCAAGTCCGGGGATAAACAGAGCAAATTGATGCGTCACACGAACCGTGTCCTCGCCGCCCTTCTCGGGCTCGGCCTCGCCTCCGCCGGTCTGGCGGCCCTGGCCCAGCCCTCCGCGGGCCCCTCGACGGGGATCACCTTCCGCAACACCGTGACCGGCGAAGAATTGAACGTCTCGGAAGGCAAGGAAGGCGGGCGCGACACTCCCGCCGTCAAGGAGTTCTTCCAGACCGGCAAGAACCTCTACATCGACGACAAGTCGTGCCTGCGTAACGGCGAGTCGCTGTTCGCGACCTCGTGCTCCGGCTGTCACGGGCACCTCGCCGAAGGCAAGCTCGGTCCCGGCCTCAACGACAATTACTGGACCTATCCGTCCAACACCGAGGATACCGGCCTGTTCGCCACCATCTTCGGCGGCGCCAACGGCATGATGGGTCCGCACAACGAGAACCTGACGCCCGACGAGATGCTGCAGACGATCGCCTGGATCCGGCACCTCTATACCGGCCCGGTCAAGGACGCCGTCTGGCTCAACGACGAGCAGAAGAAGAAATACACGCCCTACAAGCAGGGCGAGACCTTCCCCAAGGACGCTCCGGGCCAGTGCCCACCGCTGGAGTAGCAGTCTTGGGAAGTCACGTCGCGCGAGGATGCCTCGCGCGGTGAGCGAGAAGCGGCGAACGCCGTAACAATCAAACCAGAGGAAACGACCATGCGGACACTCATCACGGCTCTCGCAATCGGTGCGGGCGCGCTGCTCGCCGTTCCCGCGCTCGCCTATGACGGCACCAAGTGCAAGGCCGCCGGCGATTGCTGGCAGCCCAAGCCCGGCTTCCCCGAGAAGATCGCCGGCACGAAATACGACCCGAAGCACGATCCGAAAGAGCTGAACAAGCAGGCCGATTCGATCAAGCAGATGGAAGAGCGCAACAAGAAGCGCATCGAAGCCGCCAAGAAGACCGGCAAGTTCGAATACGACGTCACCAAGATTTCCTCCAACTGACGTCGTCGCCGCCTATCGCTTTGGGCGGCCATCACGGTGACCGCGATCCCCTCAGGCGCCTGGACCGCTCCGTCCGGGGATCGCGGCCGCTGTCCTCAAAGGCAAACCCCATGAACGACATCCGCTCCGGCGACGCGATGCTCACCGATTGGCGCGAGGCGGCCGGCCGTTTCGAGCGCGCGGTCCGCGGCGCCGTGGTGGGCCAGGACCGCGCGATCCGGCTTCTCACCATCGCCCTCTTCGCCCGGGGCCACGTGCTGCTGGAAGGCGATGTCGGCGTCGGCAAGACCACCCTGCTGCGCGCCGTGGCGCGGGCGCTCGGCGGCGCCTACGAGCGCATCGAGGGCACGGTGGACATGATGCCGTCCGACCTCATCTATCACACCTACCTCGCCGATGACGGCCGCCCGCGCGTGGAGCCGGGGCCGGTGCTGCGGCAATCCGAAGACCTCTCGATCTTCTTCTTCAACGAAATCAACCGCGCCCGTCCGCAGGTCCATTCGCTCCTGCTCCGCCTCATGGCCGAGCGCAGCCTGACCGCGTTCAACCGCGAATACCGTTTCCCCAATCTCCAGGTCTTCGCCGACCGCAACCGCGTCGAGCGCGAAGAAACCTTCGAACTCCCGGCCGCCGCCCGCGACCGCTTCCTGATGGAGATTGGGCTCGAAGCCCCGCGCGATGCCGAGGCGCGCCGCGCCCTCGTCTTCGATCCGCGCTTCCACGACACCGATGCCCTCATCGCGGGAATCGACGGCGGCGTCCTCGATCACGCCGCCATGGCCGGGATCGGCGCGGCGATCCAGCATGGCATCCAGGCGAGCCCGGCCATCGAGGCCTACGTGGTCGGCCTGTGGGAGGCCCTGGTCCGCCCGCACGAGGCCGGCATCCGCCTGCCCGGCATCGACATGTCGGCGCTGATCCAGGGCGGGGCCTCGCCGCGCGGCGTCGCCTTCCTCGTCCGCGCCGCCCGCGTCCGCGCCTGGCTGGAGGGCCGCGACTGGCTCGTGCCCGAGGACATCCGGGCGATCTTCCCCGAGGTGATGGCCCACCGCGTCTTCCTCGAGCCGATCTACGAGATGCGCCGCAGCACCATCGTGCCGGAGCTCTGCCGCGCCGTGTTCGACACCGTGCCCGCCCCGTGACGGCGCCCGAGAGAACGCCCCAGGAGCCGACGCCGGACATCGTCTATCGCCCGCGCGGCCGCGTTCCCGGCACGATGGCGGGTGCCCATCGCGGCCGCGATGCCGGCGGTCTCGGCACCTTCCGCGACCAGGTGCCGTTCCTGCGCATGCCGGATGCCCGCCGCATCGACGTCCGCGCCACCCTGCGCGATCCGTTCGAAGGCACCTATGTCCGGCGGTTCGAGAGCCGCACGGCGCTCGAAATCTGGGCACTGGTCGATCTCACCGCCTCCATGCGCTTCTCCGGCGAGGCGGACAGGATGGGGCTCGTCTCGTCCTTCTGCGGCTGCCTCGCCGCCTCGGCCACGCGCATCGGGGACGCTTTCGGCCTGCTCGGCTGCGATGCCACCCTGCGGGAGGACGTGTTCCTGCCCGCGAGCCGTCGCCGCAGCATTGCCGGCGACGTCGTCTCCAGGCTGATGGACGCCGCCTGTACCGGCGACCGCGCGGACGGGATGGGGCAGGCGGCCCGCCGCCTCGTCGGCCGTCCCAAGATCGTGTTCCTGGTCTCCGATTTCCGCTGGCCGGAGGCACTCATTACCGAGACCTTCGCGAGCCTGTCGGGCCACGACCTCGTGCCGGTGGTCCTAGCTGATGCTGCCGAGAAAGACGGCCTGCCCGAATGGGGCCTGATGGAACTCGACGATCTCGAAGGTGCCGGCCGCCGCGTGGTCTTCATGCGCCCGAGCCTGCGCCGCCGCTGGATCGCGCGCGAAGCGGAGCGGGCGGAGACCCTGCGCCGGATCGCCTCCACCTATGGGCGACCGCCTTTCCGCCTCGCGGGCCGCTTCGACCCGGACGCGATCAGCCGTCACCTCCTGGCGAGTTGAGGCATCCCATGCGCCGCCTCGCCCCGCTCCTGTTCTTGCTCTGCTCGTCGCTCGCCGCCCAGTCCCAGGTGCGGACCGTCGAGGTGCGCACGCCGCGCCCGTTCGGCTACTTCCTCGGCGATCTCGTCCGCGCCCAGGTCGATATCGTGGTCGAGCCGGGCTTTGCCCTGCAGGCCGCCTCGCTGCCCCAGCCCGGCGCGATCACCTATTGGCTCGACCTTCGCACCGTCGCGGTCACGCAGGCATCCGTGGGCGGCGGCAGCCGGGTGCGCCTCGATCTCACCTACCAGAACTTCTACGCCGCCCTCGATGCCCGCGCCCTGGAGATCCCCGGTTTCGTCGTCACCTTCGTGAGCGAGACGGACACGGGCGCGACCACGGCCAAGGCCCAGGTTCCGCCGTGGTCGTTCAACATCTCGCCCCTGCGCGAGGTCCAGCCGCCGGCTCAGGAAGACCCGAGGAACTACCTGCGTCCGGACGGGCGGGTCGCCTCCCTCGACACGCAACCCCTCGTCGTCGGCGGCGCCGGCTTCATGGCCATGGCCCTTCTGGCCTTCGCCGGCCTTACCTGGGACCGGACATGGTGGCCCTTCGCCAAGCGCGAAGGACGCGCCTTCGCGGCGTGCCTGCGCCGCCTGCGCGTCCTCGCCGGACGGAGGGAGGACGAGGCGGCCTACGAGACCGCGCTTCTCGCGCTTCACCGGGCGCTGGACGAGACCGACGGGCGCCGGGTCCTGGCCGACGACCTGCCGGCCTTCCTCATCCGCCATCCCGCCTATGCGCGGGAACGGGCCGGCCTCGCCGCCTTCCTCGACGCGTCGCGTCACAGCTTCTTCGGACCCGGTCCGGCCGCCACCATGCAGCGTCTGCCCTTGGCCGACATCGTCGCCCTGACCCGGAAACTCACCGCCATAGAGCGGGAATCATGAACGAGCCGAAAGCCCGTCCGATGGCGGTCGAAGCATGGGTCTGATGGCGGTGGTGTCATGCGCCTGATGGCGGATTTTCCCTGGGTCTTGTGGCTGCTGCCGCTGGCGCTGCTGCCGCTCGCCGCGTCGAGCCAGCGGGTCACTCCGCTGTCCAGCATCGCGGCCAGCCCCGTCGACGGCCTGTCGCGCCTCATCGGCTGGAGCCTGCGCGCGGCCGGAATCCTCGCCATCGGCGGCCTCGTCGTCGCCCTGTCAGGTCCCTATCGCCAGGGCGAGACCATCACCCGGACGGGCATCGGGGCCCAGGTCTCGATCCTGGTCGATCGCTCGGGAAGCATGAACGAGACCTTCGCCGGGATGCAGCCCTCCGGTGCCGAGGAATCGAAGGCGGCGGCCTCGCGCCGGCTGCTCGGCGAGTTCGTCGGCAGCCGCGCCCATGACCAGTTCGCCGTCTCGGCCTTCTCCACGGCCCCCATGCTCGTGGTGCCGATGACCGACCGGCACGAGGCGGTCCGCGCGGCCATCGCCGCCATCGACCGGCCGGGCCTCGACTACACCAACGTGGCGCGCGGCCTCGGCATGGCCCTCTCGCAGTTCGGCGCCAGTACCGCCAACGTCTCGCGCGCCCTGCTCATCGTCTCGGACGGCGCTGCGGTGATCGATCCCCGCGTCCAGGGGACGTTGCGCGCCGAATTCGCGCGACTTCGCCCGAACCTCTACTGGCTTTTCCTGCGGACGAAGGGCTCGCCCTCCATCTCCGACCGGCCATCGGGCGAGGACACCCCTCAGGCCGCGCCCGAACGTCATCTCGATCTGTTCTTCAAGAGCCTCGGCATCCCCTACCGCGCCTTCGAGGCCGAGGGCGCCGAGGCGGTGGCCGATGCCATCGGCCAGATCGAGCGCCTTGAGCGCGACCCGATCCCCTATATCGAGCAGCGGCCACGGCGCGACCTCGCGGGATGGGCCTATGGAATCAGCCTGTTAGGCTTGATTCTGCTCGTCGCGGCCAAGCTCGCCGAGGCGGATCTCAGCTTGCGCCGGCCGGTGGTTTCCGCCTCCGCCGCGCCGGCTCCCCAGCCGCAGAGGCTCGCCGCATGAAGGCGTTTGTGAAACCAATATCGCCGCAGCGCGCCAACCCTCCCCCCTCTGCGGGGGAGGGTGGTCGCGGAGCGACCGGGAGAGGGGGCGACCTCACCGGACAGCGCGCTCCCCTCTCCCGACCCTCGCTGACGCGAGGGCCACCCTCTCCCGCAGAGGGGGGAGGGGGAGCCGGTGCCGGACTGGGCGACGCCCTGCGCCGCGCCCGCCCGCACCTCCTCCTCGCCCTGCCAATCCTCCTGCTTCTCGTGGCCCTCGGCTTCGGCGCGGCGGCCTGGCGGGCAGCGCGCGACAATGCTGCGATCGCGGCTCTGGTAGCTGGCCGGGACGTTCCCGTTTCCCTCGACGCGCCGGCTCAGCTCCTGCTGGCGCGGGTGCAGCATCTCGCCCGTCGCGGCGTGACCGAGGAGATCGAGCCGCTGATCGAATCCCTCGACCGCCGGGGCGAGACCGACCTCTCCGCTCGCGCCCGTTATGCGCTCGGCAATGCCCGCCTGCGCCAAGCCTTCGACCATCTGGAACGGAGCAACCTCGATCCGGCCGGACCGCTCATCACCTTGGCCCGTCAGGATTATCGGCGCGCGCTCCAGGGCCGGCCGGACCTCTGGGACGCCAAGTTCAACCTCGACGTAGCCTCGCGCCTGCTCCGCGACTTCCCGGAATTCGACCGAAAGACCGGCGACGAACTGAAGGCCGAACCGAAGAAGATCTGGACCGAAATCCCCGGCCAGCCGCGGGGCGAGCCGTGAGCGCGCCCGGCCTCGTCCGGCGAAACCTGCGGGACCGGCGGTTCCAACTCCTGGCCGCCGCACTGGCTCTGGTGGCGCTAACCTTCGTGGCTCGCCCCCTTCCGCTGACCCGCAATGGCGTCGAGATTCTGGCGGTCCTCGACATCACCGGCAGCATGAACGTCCGCGATTACGTCGGGGCGGACGGCAAACCGCAGAGCCGTCTGGAGACGGCGAAGGCCGCCTTACGCGAACTCGTCACCTCGCTGCCCTGCGGGTCGCGGGTGGCACTGGGCCTGTTCACCGAGCGCCGGCCGTTCCTGCTGTTCACCCCCATCGAAGTCTGCGCCGATTTCGCCCCCTTGGACGGTGCGCTGGACGCCCTGGATTGGCGCATGGCCTGGGAAGGCGACAGCCGGATCTCGGCGGGGCTGTTCCGCTCGGTGGAAATGGCGGCCAGTCTCGGCACCGACCTCGTCTTCATCACCGATGGCCACGAAGCGCCGCCCCTGCCCAGCACCGGCGGACCCGCCTTCGACGGCAAGCCGGGCGCTGTGCGCGGCCTCATCGTCGGAGCGGGGGCCTACGCCCTGTCGCCGATCCCACGCTACAACGATCGCGGCCGCGAGACCGGATTCTATGGCTCGGGCGACGTCCAGCAGGAGAACCGGTTCGGCCCGCCCCCCGCCGATGCCGAGAGCCGCGAGGGCTACAACCCGCGCAACGCCCCCTTCGGCGCTGCGGCGGCCTCCGGCACCGAGCATCTCTCCTCGGTGCGGGAGCCCTACCTCAAGACCCTCGCTCAGGCGACGGGCCTGACCTACGCCCATCTCGACGGCCCTGCCGGGGTCGGCCCCGCGCTGGTCCGCGCGGCGACCCCGCGCCCGCTCCCGGGCAGCCTCGACCTGCGCCCCGTCTTCGGCGGGATCGCCCTCGCGCTGATCCTTGCCGTTTTCGCCGCCCCTCTGTTCGGGGCCGGCCGTTTTGTCCTGGTAAAAAAGGTCTGATCGATGCGTTTTGCCCTGCCGTCCGCGTTCCTCGCTCCCCTGGCAGCCACCGCCTTCCTCGCAACCACGGCTCTCGCGCACGGCCCGACGCCGCAGAAGGTGGACCAGTCCATCGCCATCGCGGCAAAGCCCGATGCCGTCTGGGCCGTGGTCGGCGACTTCGCCGGCATCTCGAACTGGCATCCGGACGTGGCGAAAAGCGTCGGCACCGGCGGCAACGCCTCGGGCGGCCGTCGCACGCTGACCCTGAAGAACGGTGGCACCCTCGATGAAGGCCTCGACGAGTGGGACGCGGCCAAGCGCAGCTATTCCTACCGACTCGGCGACGCCGACCTGAAGGCGCTGCCGGTCTCCTCCTACTCGGCGACGATCACCGTCTCGCCGGACGGCGAGGGCTCGAAGGTCGAGTGGCTCGGCCGCTTCTATCGCGGCGACACCGGCAACGAGCCGCCGGAGGAGCTCAGCGACGCCGCCGGCAAGGATGCGATGAACCTCTATTTCAGCAACGGGCTCAAGGGCCTGAAGGCGCGCCTGGAGGGCAAGACGGCGCGATGAATCCTTTGCGCCCGATGCTCCTTGCCGGTCTCGTCCTGACGCTCTCCAACCCTCGGGTGGAGGCCGGGCCCGTCTATGTGGCGAGCCAGGGAGCCGGGACGCTGAGCCGCATCGAGGCCGGGGCCACCACGGTCGCGGCCACCATCGCGGTAGGGCAGGGGATCGCGCAGGTGGCGGCCGGACCGAACGGCCGCCTCTACCTGAGTCAACCGGACCACGCGGGGATCGACGTGGTCGACGGGCGAACCCGTGTGGTCCTGCGGCGCCTGCCGTTTCCCGGACAGGCCTTCGGCATCGCCGCCTCGGCGGATGGCGAGAGCCTCTTCGTCGGCGACTGGGCCGGGGGACGGGTGGTCCGCCTCTCCGCATCGACGGGCGCCGTCGAGGGCGACTGCCCCGTGGGCAAGGACCCGGCCGGCCTCGTCCTCGATCGGCGGGGCCGCCTCTACGTGGCCGACCGCGAGAGCAGGCAGGTGAGTGTCATCGATACCGCGCGCATGGAGCGGGTGGCGACGGTGCCGGTGGGCGAGGGACCGTTCGCCCTCGGGCTGAGCCCCGGCGAAGACAGGCTCTACGTGGGCAATGTGCGTAGCGGCGACCTCAGCGTCGTCGACACGGGCAGCTTGACGGTGACGAACACCGTGAAGATCGGCGGGATGCCCTACGGCGTCGCGACCAGCGAGGATGGCAGCCTCGTCCTCGTCACCAACCAGCAGGCGGGCACCGTAGCGGTGCTCGACTCGGTCAGCCTCGGACTCAAGGCGACGATCCCGGTCGGGCGCTACCCGGAAGGCATCGCCGTCGATGGGGCCTTCGCCTATGTGGCGAACTGGTTTTCGGATTCGGTCTCGGTCATCGACCTGAAGTCGTTGAAGGAAACCGCCCGCATCCCCTTGGCAGAGGGGCCCCGCAGCCTCGCCGTCGGCTCGAACCCGGAGGCGGTGCGATGAAACGGGTCACACGCGCGATCCTGTGCCTTCCCCTCGCCCTGGCGGCCTGCGACAAGGGTGACGAGGCCGGCGGCGAGGCCGCGAGCACCGAGGATCAGGCCCTCGTCGCCACGAAATCGGACGCCGACGTTCCAACCTGGCTTTCGCATACGGACCCGACCGAGCCGGCCCGGTGGCTCGCGAGCCGCGAGATCGGCAGGCCCGCCGCGGAGGTGGGCTCGCAGACAGAGCATCTCCGCCACAGCCTCGCTCGCGCCAAGGAGGTCTTCATTGAGGATCCGCGCATGATGGCCAACCGCATCGTCCAGCTCGGCGAGATGCTGGCCGAGGCGGGAAAGCCCGAACCCTATGCCGATCTTCTCGACGGGCTGGAGGAGGTCGCCGCCGCCACCCACCGCAAGCAGCTCTTCGGCGAGATGTGCCAGCACTATTACAACACCCGCCAGCAGGGAGCCGACCGGGCGACGACTCTGGCGAGGCTGAAGGAGCGTTACTCGCTCCAGGGCGAGGGACGAGCCCCCCGTGAACGGGAGAACCGGCAATGACGGCCGTCCTCGTCGTGGACGATCATCCCGTGGTCCTGCGCGGCTTCCGGCGCCTCATGGAGGATGCGGGCGTCGAGACGATCCATGAGGCCACGGACATCATGTCCGCGTATCGGATCTTCCACCGCCTGCGCCCGCAGATGGTAGTCGCCGACCTCAGCCTGCAGGGCGAGGGATTGTCCGGCCTGTCGCTGATCCGGCGCATCCATAATCTCGCGCGGGACACGCGGATCCTCGCCTTCAGCATGCACAACGACCCGATCATCGTCTCGCGCGCCCTGGAAAGCGGCGCCATCGGCTACGTCTTCAAGGATGTTCGGACAGCGGAATTCCTCAGGGCCTTCGAAGCGGTACGCGCCGGGCGTAGCTACCTCGATCACGACCTCGCCGTGGAGATTGCAGTGCTGCAGGCCGGAGCCCGTCGCTCGCCCCTGGCTGATCTGAGCAGTCGCGAGCGCGAAATCCTTTCGCTCCTCAGCCGCGGCACCTCGTATCAAAGCATCGCCGACGCGCTATCTATCAAGTACCGAACGGTTCTCAACACCTGCTCCGCCATGCGTCAGAAGCTTGGCGTCAGCACACTGGCAGATCTCATTCGTATCGCGGTAGATCAGGAAAATCGATTGCGCTGAACAATGGTCTGAGACCCATGCAGCGTGACGATCCTTCGCCTTTGGCGAAGGATCGGTCAGCGATATCCGAATTGCGAACCACTCCAATTCGAGAGCACTGTCCCCTCCGACGATACCGGGCAACCGCTTTTCACAGCCCGAGCGGAGCGTTCCCGGCAGATGCAGGCGGCGACCACCCTGACAGGCGATTGGACGATGGTCGTCACCGAGCTGTTGCTCGCCGTCTGCATGGGTCTGTGGGCAAGTGGCATCGTGGCCGAAGTGGTAACGGCGATGATGTTCTTCGCCGCAGCCATGCTTTTCAAGCTCGCTCCCGCAGCGACGGTCTTTTCTGGCTTCTCATCATCCGCTTTCTGGCTCGTTCTGAGCGGGATGGTAGTCGGTCTCGCGATCACCCGGACAGGCCTTGGCACTCGCTTGGCGCGAAGCCTCGCGGGCCGGCTGACCGGATCCTATACCGGCTTTGTAGCGGTCATCGTCACCCTGTCATTTGCCCTTGCCTTCGTCATGCCGTCCAATCTCGGGCGCATCGCCCTGTTGATCCCGGTGGTTCTGGCCCTTTGTGATGCATTCGGCCTGGAGCCTGGCCGCCCCGGGCGAAACGGCGCGGTCCTCGCCGTAGCCCTGGCGACACCATTGCTCTCAGCGGCGATCCTCCCCGCCAACGTCCCCAACCTGGTCATGGCTGGCACGGCGGAGACCCAATACGGCCTGCATGTCGGCTACCTGCCCTATCTGCTGCTCCACGCGCCGATCCTCGCCGGTGTGAAGGGGATCCTTCTGGTGGCTGTCATCGTGCGCCTTTTTCCAGACCGGATGAGCCCAGCCACCATCGGTATCGGCGAGACAGGACCAGCTTTTTCCGCGCCGGAAGTGCGATTGACGATCATCCTGGCACTGACGCTGGGTTTCTGGGTGACGGACAGCCTTCACCATATCGCCCCGGCCTGGATCGGGCTGATCGCAGCAGTGATCTGCCTCCTGCCGCGCGTCGGCGTCCTTCCGGCGGAAGCCTTTGGCGCAGTGAACCTGAGAACCTGCTTCTACGTGGCCGCTCTCCTCGGGCTGGTCGCCGTGATCAATGAGACGGGTCTCGGCGCCCGGCTAGGCCATGTCCTACTTGCCGTAGCTCCGCTGGAACACGGAGCATCGGCACAGAATTTCGGCGTGCTGACGATCGTTGCGGCGCTCTTTGCCATCGTCGTCACAGCCAACGGCGCTCCCGCCCTCTACACGGCCTTGGCCGGTGAGATGTCCCGCGCGAGCGGTCTGGACCTCGCGAGCGTGGTGATGATCCAGGTCGTCGGATACTCGACCCTGTTCCTTCCCTACCAGGCTCCGCCCATCGTGATGGCAATGGATCTCGGCCGGGTACCGCTCCGATCGGCGACCATTCTGACGCTCGTAGTCGGTCTGTCGTCACTGCTCATTGTAACGCCGCTCGACTACCTCTGGTGGCGTATTCTCGGCCAGATTCCATGAGGACGAGCCGAATGACGATCATGTGAGTGTGTCACACCGCAATGCACATCTAACCGGCTTGCGCATTGGCGCATGGCCCTTACCCCTTTAGAGACGGTCCAATCTGAGCAGCATACCTGCTGGCATTGGCCCCAAAGTGCCGAGGACTTTCGCAGAATGGCCCCCACCGTCAGACCCACGATCGCGCAGCCGCTCTCGCCCTTTCTCCAGATCTACCGCTGGACCTGGACCATGGCGATGTCGGTGTTCCATCGCGTCACCGGTACCGCTCTCTACGGTGGAACCGCCCTGGTAGCGATTTGGCTTGTCGCACTTGCCTCCGGCTCGGCTGCGTACGGCTGGGTCGCTTGGTTCTTCGGCTCCATCATCGGGAAGCTGGTCCTCTTCGCCTACACCTGGATCCTGATGCACCACATGCTCGGTGGCCTGCGCCATTTCATCTGGGATTTTGGCTACGGCTTCGACCGTGAGCAGCGGTTGGGTCTGGCTCGCGCGACCCTCATCGGCTCCGTGATCCTGACCGTCCTCATCTGGGCGCTCGCCCTCGTCCTGCGCTGAGGAGCGACTCCATGGTAGACAACCGTCAGAACACGAACGTGACGATGCGTACCCCGCGTGCGCGGGTGAAGGGTCTCGGCGCCTCCGGCCACGGCGCAGGGCATTTTTGGCAGCAGCGACTGACCGCCGCCACCAACGCGCCTTTGATGCTCGGCTTTGTCGTCATCGTCGCAATGATGGCCAATCGGCCTTACCCCGAGGCGGTCGCGCTGATGTCGCACCCGCTCGTTGCACTCGTTCTCATCCTCGCCGTGATCTCGGTCACGCTCCACATGAGGATCGGCATGCAGGTCATCATCGAGGATTACGTCCACGACAAGGGACTGAAATTCCTGAGCCTGTTCGCCAACAATGCCTATGCGGTCGTCGTCGCCGTTGCCTGCCTCTACGCGATCCTCCGCGTGAGCCTCGGCAAGCTCGTCTGACCCGCCCACGAACCCGAAGGATCTGCGCATGGCCACCAACGGAACCAGCGGCAACGGCGCGCCCGCCTATTCCATCATCGACCACACCTTCGACGTGGTGATCGTCGGCGCCGGCGGGGCCGGTCTTCGCGCCACGGTGGGCTGCTCTCAGGCTGGTCTCCGCACGGCCTGCATCTCGAAGGTTTTCCCGACCCGCTCGCATACCGTGGCGGCGCAGGGAGGAATCTCTGCCTCCCTTGGAAATATGGGCGCAGACGATTGGCGCTGGCACATGTACGACACCGTGAAGGGGTCGGACTGGCTCGGCGATCAGGATGCCATCGAGTACCTCGTGCGTAATGCGCCCGCCGCCGTCTATGAACTGGAGCATTGGGGCGTCCCCTTCTCCCGCACCGAGGAAGGCAAAATCTATCAGCGCCCCTTCGGCGGCATGACCACCGATTACGGCAAAGGCACCGCACAGCGCACCTGCGCGGCGGCCGACCGCACCGGCCACGCCATGCTCCATACGCTTTATGGGCAGGCGGTGAAGAACCACACCAACTTCTTCATCGAGTACTTTGCCCTCGACCTCATCATGGACGAGGAGGGCCGTTGCCTCGGCGTCATCGCCATCGATCAGGCCTCGGGTGAAATCCACCGTTTCCGTGCCCAGATGACCATCCTGGCCACCGGCGGCTACGGACGCTCGTATTTCTCGGCAACCTCGGCCCATACCTGTACGGGTGACGGCAACGCGATGGTGCTACGCGCCGGCCTTCCGCTGCAGGACATGGAATTCGTGCAGTTCCATCCTACCGGTATCTATGGCGCCGGCTGCCTCATCACCGAGGGTGCCCGCGGCGAGGGTGGCTACCTGACCAATTCCGAGGGCGAGCGCTTCATGGAGCGCTATGCTCCAAGCGCGAAGGACCTCGCCTCGCGCGACGTGGTCTCACGCTCGATGACCATGGAGATCCGGGCCGGGCGCGGCGTCGGTAAGTCAAACGACCACATATATCTCCATCTCGACCATCTCGACCCGGCGATTCTGCATCAGCGCCTGCCGGGCATCTCAGAATCTGCCAAAATCTTCGCAGGCGTCGACGTCACCAAGGAGCCGATCCCGGTCCTGCCGACCGTACATTACAACATGGGCGGCATCCCGACGAACTATCACGGCGAGGTACTGACCTTGAAGAACGGCAACCCCGACACGGTGGTGCCGGGCCTGATGGCGTTGGGTGAAGCTGCCTGCGTCTCGGTGCACGGCGCCAACCGTCTCGGCTCGAACTCCCTCATCGACTTGGTGGTGTTCGGCCGCGCAGCCGGCCTACGCTGCGCCGAGATCGTCGAGCCGGGCCGTCGCCAGATGGACCTGCCTAAGGATTCGGCCGACAAGGCGCTCGGTCGTCTCGACCGCTTCCGATATGCTGATGGCGGCACGCCGACGGCGGAACTGCGCGCCGAAATGCAGAAGACCATGCAGAACAACTGCGCGGTCTTCCGCACCGGCGAGGTTCTGGAAGAAGGCAAGGCTCTGATCCATAAGGTCTGGCAAGGCGAAGCCGACATCAAGATCACCGATCGCTCGCTGATCTGGAACACCGACCTGCTCGAGACGCTCGAGTTCGATAATCTGATCGGTCAAGCCGTTGTCACCATGGAATCGGCTGCCAACCGCAAGGAAAGCCGCGGCGCTCATGCTCGCGAGGACTATCCCGATCGTGACGACAAGGAATGGATGAAGCACACGCTGTCGTGGCTAGACGACAAATCTCAGCAGGTGAACATCGATTACCGTCCGGTCCACACCTACACCATGTCTAACGAGATCCAATACATCGAGCCGAAGGCTCGCGTTTACTAGGAAAGCGGCTGCGGTCGCTCCCGACGATGGTACTCACGAGACGGATTTAGGCACGCCGAACCATGGCCCAATTCAACCTACCCAAGAACTCCCGGATTACCGAGGGCAAGACCTGGCCTCGGCCGACCGGGGGCAACAACCTTCAGGAATTCCGGATCTATCGCTGGAATCCGGATGACGGCGCCAACCCGCGTGTCGACGTCTATCAAGTCGATCGCGACGATTGCGGGCCGATGGTTCTCGACGCCCTCCTGTGGATCAAGGCCAAGGTCGATTCGACGTTGGTGTTCCGCCGCTCCTGCCGTGAGGGTATCTGCGGCTCCTGCGCTATGAATATCGAGGGTCAGAACGCGCTCGCCTGCACGATGGGCATCGATGAATGCCAGGAGCATGCGAAGGGTAAGAAGACCGGCGCAGTGCGGATCTACCCGCTCCCGCACATGCCGGTCCTCAAGGATCTGGTACCCGACCTGACCAACTTTTTTGCTCAGCATGCCTCGGTCGAGCCCTGGCTCCAAACCGAGACACCGGCCCCCGAAGGTGAGTGGAAGCAGACCCCGGAGGACCGTGCCCAACTCGATGGTCTCTACGAATGTATCCTGTGCGCTTGCTGCACCACGTCCTGCCCAAGCTATTGGTGGAACGGCGACCGCTTCCTGGGTCCCGCTGCGCTTCTACAGGCCTATCGCTGGCTCATCGACAGCCGTGACGAGAACACCGGCGAGCGTCTCGACGCTCTTCACGACCCGTTCCGGCTTTATCGCTGCCATACGATCATGAATTGTGCCAATGCCTGCCCGAAAAGCCTCAATCCCGCTAAGGCCATCGCTGAGATCAAAAAGATGATGGTGTCGCGCGAAATCTGATACCTGAGCCCACGACACCGAACCGCTACCAAAGCCGAGATGCCCAACATCTCGGCTTTGGTTATTCGTAGCCCTATTTCGTGATTTTTACCGAGACCGGATCGCTTGAAGGAAAGGTCTCCTCCAACGCTTCATCGAGTCGTTCGCTCATCTCATCCTGGTTATTACCGGGATTCGTCTTGTCACCGCCGCGCGCCGGGTCAACGCGAGGTTTCTCGTCGGCATCGGACGTGGCTTTTGGCTTCGGGTCGGACATCAGCGTCTCCTGGTGCTTGCCCGGTCATCACCGGGGTTGCGCATTCACCTCGATCAACGCGGATGGGACGACGCCCGATCCCTTTCATCGCTGGCGGTACGGCGGCTCGTCTGTGCGACGGTGGCGTTTACCGGACATGAGTCGATCGTCGCTACCCTGGCCATACCGGCCGGAGCCTCATGGGATCCTCGAGCTGGCCGAGGGATCGGGCGCGCCATGCATATCGTGATCCTCGCCGAGTTCGCCGTAGCGAGTGGCGGTGCTGAGAAAGTGGCGGTCGAATCTGCGCACGGCCTCGCTAAGGCGGGGATCGACATTACCTACATCCAAGCCATCGACGGCGCGGTGGATCCGTTACTCGATCATCCGAACATCCGGCACATTACCCTCGGTAACGCAGACATCTGGAGTCGCCCCCCTATGGGGGCGGCCTTGTCTGGCCTTTGGAATTGGCAATCCGCCATACGCCTGCGCTCCATACTGGGCAGCCTCCCAAGGCCAGCAGACGTTATCCACCTGCATCAATGGACCCGGAGCCTCTCACCCAGCGTGTTCCCTGTCTTATTCGACAGCGGTGTCCCCGTGGCGGTGACGTTGCACGATTACTTTCTTTCCTGCCCCAACGGCGTCTATTACCGGTTCGACCAGGATCGCCCATGTGGACTGAAGCCACTCTCAAAGTCCTGTGTCGTAGCGCCTTGCGATCCGAGGAGCCGCTTTCACAAGGCCATCCGGGTAGGGCGAAGCGTCGTTCAAAGCCGTGCCTTGCGACGGCGCCATCTCGATCTGGTTCATGTCTGCGATGCCAGCCTCCGCCGCGCTGACGATCTGCAAGGCTCGTTCTCCGTGACGCATCATCGGGTCGACAATCCCGTCCGGGTGGAAAGGGGAGTACGGGCCAACCCGGCTGGGGCGGCAGCTATTGCCTATGTAGGTCGCCTGACGCGCGAGAAAGGCGCGGACCTCGTCGCCGAGGCAGCACGCGATGCCGGCATGCCGGCCCTCTTCATCGGAACTGGACCATTAGAGGCGGAACTAAGCGTGCAGCCGCATGTGGAAATGCTGGGATGGCGCTCTCCCGACGAGGTATGGACCATCCTTGCTCAACGTGCGCGTGCCGTGGCCGCGCCGTCCCGGTGGTACGAGACGGGACCTCTCACCGTCTACGAGGCCTTGGCGACCGGGCTTCCTGTCATCGCGTCAGACCGCTCCGGTGCCGCCGAGAAAGTCGTCAACGGCGTTACCGGTTATGTAGTCGCACCGGAGCGTACAACCCTCGCGGCGGCTTTCCGAAATCTCGACGCGATGACAGCGGAGACGCTCGGGCGTTCCGCTCACGCTAGATATTGGAACGCGCCGATGTCGATTGACGCCCATGCCGATGCACTTGTCCGCCTCTATCGAAGGATCACCCGAAACGTATCGCCTGCAACGCCCGATGTCTTAGAAACACCAAGTCATCGATAGCTGCAGAAAACCTGTGCGTCGGCTCCCACGTGAGACCCATCGAAAAGGATCATCCTCAAGCCCAACATGCTCAACACAGCCGCCAATGAGTCGTTACTGCGGACGTCATATTTCACAATTCCTAACTTGCTGGCCTACATTGCATGCTCAGATCCTTCGGCATCCCGCTAATTTGAATCCAACACCGGGATGGCACTGCTACTGGTGGGCTCCCGCTAAACGCCCCATCTTGACTTCCATATTGCACCGCAACATATCGATAGTGCGGCGCGTCATCCCGTGTCGCCACCGCTCATTCAGAGAGGAACGACATGAACGCGCCAACCTACGAAATTCCTGCCGAGCTTCGCGACTTCGCGGAAAAGAGCGTCGGTCAGGCCCGGACTGCCGTGAGCAGTCTGCTCGGCACGGTCGTCAAATCCGCCGTACAGCTTCAGACCTCGTCCAACACGGTGCATGAGACGATCCAGTCCGTGATCGCCAAGGGCCTTGACCAAGTCCAGGCGAATGCAAGCTCGACGTTCGACTTCGCTCAAAAGCTGGTGCGTACCCGCGACGTGAAGGAAGCGTTCGAGTTGCAGAGCGCGTTCCTGCACAGCCAGATTGCCGCGATTCAGACCCAGGCCAAGGATCTCGGCGCCCTGGCGCAGAAAGCGACCAAAGGCGCCTGAATTTGCCTCAATGCGCGGACTGGCCGATTGCCGGTTCGCGCGCAAACCGGAGAAGCGGTATGGTGTCGGCGCAGTAAATGCGGTCCAACTGGAGTTCCGGCATGAACCGCGGAGGGTGCCGACCGGTACCTGGCGATGCATGTCCGACGATGGATGAAGGGGACGCGAATCATGGCAATACGCCGACCAGCACGCTCCGTAGAGCGCCCCAAAAGTAAAGCCAATCGATCGACCCGGCCTGCCAATGCGGACGCCGCTCCGACGACAGCCGAAGCGCCGGATATCGTAACGAAGTCGCTCGAGGTTGCTCCGACCTATCAATCGTCGAGTATCGATTCTGCCTTGGTCGGGGCATCTCTGCCTGACGGCTCTACCCCGGTCATCGCGCCCCTGTTGGAGACCGTGTCTTCAGATGCTTTGACGGCCGGACAGTCTGTGACGGAGCTCCATTCCGGCATAGCAGAGACGCTCGCGGAGGATGGGGCATCCGAAGTCCACGCGCCTGCCGCCGTAAACGTATCCAACGCCGCGCAAGATGATGCGCCAGGACATGCCGGCGATGGCGAGGCGCGAACGGAGCACGAGGCGGAACTCGCATCTCTCCTGCCTGCCGAGATTGAGAGTGCGATCGCCTCGGCGAAAGATCTTGCCGCGCAGTCGCCAACCATTGAGGCCCCCTCGGCATTGAAGGAAATAACCGCCGCCAACGATACGTTGGCGACCTATGTCCGCAACGAGAGCATTGCCACTCTTGCGCATTGGCGTGCCTTATCGGCTGCAAAGAGCCCCGCTGATGCTCTCCGTCTCCAAGTGAATGAAATGCAACGGGCAGCCGACGCCTCTCTCAGCTGCATTGCGAGTCTTGCCCGCCGCGCGGGCCGCATCGCCGACACGCTTCGACGCCCCGGACACCCCTCGCGCTGACGCCCCGGCGCGTCTAGATATCTCGGATTCCGCAGCGGCTCCGCTGTCTGCGCCTACCATCCGGGAGATCGCGATGATTCATCGGCCGCTGCTCGCCTGCCTCGTCACGGCGTCCATCGTCGTCTCGCCAAACGCTCAAGCGCAGATGATGAAGACGCCGGAAACGCACGTTCCGGCCAAGATCGTTCCCGGCTCGAAGGGCGAAGTCCATCTTTCTTTCGCGCCGGTGGTGAAGCGAGCCGCTCCCTCGGTGGTCAATGTCTACGCGTCGCATGTGGAGCAACGGGGCACGTCGCGTAGCGCCATGGACGAGTTCATGCGCCGGTTCTTCGGCGAGCAAGGCTCTGGTCGTGGCCAGGGCATGCCGGGCGAGCGGGCACAGAAATCCTTGGGGTCCGGCGTCATCGTGGATGAATCTGGGCTCGTCATCACCAACAACCACGTCATCGATAACATGAATGAGGTTCGTGTCTCGCTCTCCGACCGAAGGGAGTTCGAGGCCAGTATCGTCTTGCGCGATCCCCGCACTGACCTTGCCGTCATCAAGATCAAGAGTCCCGTTGGCGGACTCGTCCCGATGCCGATGGGGGATTCCGAGGCGCTGGAGGTCGGCGACTTCGTGATGGCGATCGGCAACCCGTTCGGCGTCGGCCAGACAGTGACGCAGGGCATCGTCTCGGCGGTGGCGCGTACCCAGGTCGGGTCTTCGGACTACCAATTCTTCATTCAGACCGATGCGGCGATCAACCCGGGCAATTCCGGCGGCGCTCTCGTTGACCTGCAAGGGCAGCTCGTCGGCATCAATACGGCGATCTACTCACAATCCGGTGGAAGCCACGGCATCGGCTTTGCCATCCCGACAAGCATGGTTCGCGCCGTGGTCGAGACAGCCAAGGGTGGTGCCACGACGGTACGCCGCCCGTGGCTTGGGGCGCGGGTGCAGAACGTGACACCGGACATCGCCGAGAGCATGGGCCTCGACCATCCGACCGGAGTCTTGGTGGCGAGCCTGCAGCCGAAAAGCCCGGCCGAAGAGGCCGGGCTGAAGCGCGGTGACCTGATCCTCACGGTGGACGACAAAGTCGTCGATGATCCGGAAGCCTTTGGTTACCGCTTTGCCCTGAAGGGAATCAGCGGAAGTGCCAAGTTCGGCATCCTGCGCGGCACCTCCCGCTCCACGATTTCGGTCAAACTCGCCTCGGCTCCAGAGACACGACCACGCGAGGCGGTGAAGCTGCGCACTCGCTCGCCCATGTTCGGCGCCACCCTGGTCAACACTTCGCCGGCCGTCGCGGAAGAATTGCAGAAGGATTTCGCCTCCGAGGGAGTAGCGGTCTCGTCCGTAGAGGAAGGGTCCATCGCGGCTCGCAACGGACTCCAGGTCGGAGACGTGGTCGTGGCGATCAACGGAGCCCCAGTGACCGCCACGAAAGATCTCGAGCGCCTGATCCGGACCAATCCCGGCATTTGGGAGATTACGATTAATCGCGGCGGCACAGTGTTGACCTCGGTGTTCGGAGGCTAGAGGCCTCATTCAGTCCACGCAGCCGGTATCCTCCGGCACCGGGCTCCGGAGGCGTGCCCTGGCGAATTAAACGTTGGTCATAGGAGGCCGGGATCGCGTGTGATTCGCTGGATGCCCATATGAGGAAGACGTGCGAGGCGCCGATCCGGTCTTTGCTCGGCATCCTAACTGCAAGGCAGGTCGGCAAGTCCACCGAAACGCGGGGACGAGGTCATTTGCAGATTGCGGGATGGCGCAGCCCGCGTCTTCTATGCGTCGATGTCCGATCTCTTCGCCTCCGCCGGTCTGCAGAACGATGCGCCTCGCCCGCTTGCGGACCGTTTGCGTCCACGCTCCCTCGCCGAGGTGGTGGGACAAGAGCACCTCACCGGACCGGACGGATCGCTGACCCGGCTCCTGAACGGCAAATCCTTCGGCTCCCTGGTATTCTGGGGGCCGCCGGGTACCGGCAAGACCACGGTGGCCCGCCTTCTGGCCCACGAGACTGACCTGAAGTTCGAACAGATCTCGGCGATCTTTTCCGGCATCGCCGATCTGAAAAAGGTCTTCGAGGCGGCGCGCCAGCGCAGGGCGATGGGTCAGGGGACGTTGCTCTTCGTGGATGAGATCCACCGCTTCAATCGGGCTCAGCTTGACGCTTTCCTTCCCGTCATGGAAGACGGAACCGTGACGCTCGTTGGCGCCACTACCGAAAACCCTTCCTTCGAACTCAACGCAGCGCTTCTCTCGCGCGCCCGCGTCCTGCTGTTCCGCTCGCTCGACGACGTCGCCATTGCCAAGCTACTGGTCCGGGCAGAGGAATTGACGGGGCGTTCGCTGCCACTGGACGAAGATGCGCGCGGCGTCCTCGTCCGCATGGCCGACGGTGACGGACGGGCCTGCCTCACCCTGGCGGAAGAGGTCTGGCGCTCTGCCAAGCGAGACGAGATCTTCGACGCTGCCACCTTGCAGGAGATCGTCCAGCGCCGGGCGCCGATCTACGACAAGAGCCAGGAGGGGCACTACAACCTCATCAGCGCACTGCATAAGACTGTGCGTGGTTCCGACCCCGATGCGGCGCTCTATTATCTCTGCCGCATGCTCGACGGAGGGGAGGACAGGCTTTTCATCGCAAGGCGCCTCGTGCGCATGGCCGTGGAGGATATCGGCCTCGCCGACCCCCAGGCCCTCGTCGTCGCAACTGCCGCTAAGGACGCATTCGATTTCCTTGGCTCGCCGGAAGGGGAATTGGCGCTCGCCCAGATCACCGTCTACCTCGCCTGCGCGCCGAAATCGAACGCGGTCTACAATGCCTACAAGGCGGCGACGCGAGTGGCTAAGGAGCACGGCTCACTGCCGCCGCCCCGGACCATCCTCAACGGCTCCACCAAGCTGATGCGCAAGATCGGCTATGGCGAGGGCTACCGCTACGACCATGATGAGCCGGATGCGTTCTCGGGCCAGGATTATTGGCCCGAGGCGCTGGGCCGCCAGTATTTCTATGAGCCCACCGACCGTGGCATGGAAACCCGCTACGGCGACCGCCTTGCCCATTGGGAGGCCTTGCGAAAGCAACGTCGTGATGAGGAACGCTGACCGCGACGTCCGGTGTTAGGGCGGCGCTCCGTCAAGCAGGAAGGCCAACCATGACTGCGAATGCCTATCAGAGCCTCGCCACCCGCTTCGCTCGCATCGGGGCCATCGACGATGCGGCCGGCATCCTGGGCTGGGACGCCCAGACATTCATGCCGGACGGCGCCGCAGAGGGTCGGGCAGAACAGATTGCGCAGTTGCGGGTCATCGCCCACGAGATTCTCACCGCCGCCGAGACCGGCGACCTGATTGCGGAGGCCTCAGACGACGAGACCGGCCTCGGGACGTGGGAGCGCGCTAATCTGCGCGAGATGCGACGAGCCTATCATCATGCGTCCGCCGTGCCGGGCGATCTCGTCGCCGCGAGCTCCAAAGCTTCGTCCCACTCCGAAATGGTATGGCGGGAAGCGCGGGCAGGATCCGATTTCGCGATGCTGGCGCCTCATCTCGCCGAGACCCTGCGGCTGCAGCGGGAGGTCGGGGAGGCGAAGGGCGCGGCCCTGGGGCTTGCTCCCTACGATGCCCTCCTCGACGGTTACGATCCCGGCATGCGCCAGGCGGCGATTGATCCGCTCTTCGCCGAGCTTCGCGCGATCCTGCCGGGATTGATTGAAGTGATCCGCGATCGTCAGGCTTCACTGCCGACACCGATCCCGCTTCCCGGGCCGTTTCCGGTGGAGGCGCAGAAGGCCCTGGGATTGACGCTGATGCGCGCCGCCGGGTTCGACTTTCATCGCGGACGGCTCGATATCAGCCTGCATCCATTCTGCGGCGGCGCCACCAACGATGTGCGCATCACCACGCGCTACGACGAGACCGATGCCACCCGCGCCCTGATGGGCGTGCTGCACGAGACCGGCCACGCGCTCTACGAGCAGGGCCGGCCGGCCACATGGCTCCACCAGCCCGTGGGGAACGCCCGGGGGATGAGCATGCATGAAAGCCAGTCGCTGCTGATCGAGATGCAGGCCTGCCGCTCAGCCGAGTTCTGCGCTTACCTGGCACCTCGGCTGCGCGAGGCGTTCGGCGGGCAGGGAAGCGCCTGGGATGCCGACAACTTGCACCGCCTCTACACACGAGTTGAGCCGGGCCTGATCCGAGTCGATGCCGACGAAGTGACCTATCCGGCTCACATACTCCTCCGCTACGATCTCGAAACCGCGATGATCGCCGGTGATCTCGCAATCACCGATCTGCCGGGCGCATTCAATGAAGGCATGCGCTCGCTACTTGGTCTCGCGGTACCGAGCGACCGGCTCGGCTGCCTGCAGGACATCCACTGGCCCGGGGGCAGTTTCGGATATTTCCCGACTTATACCCTAGGCGCCATGGCGGCGGCGCAGTTCTTCCGCGCCGCTTGTGAGGACCTGCCCGGAATCCAAGCCGATCTGGCCGAGGGCGATTTTACCGCCATGCGCGGCTGGCTCGGCGAGAACGTGCACGGACGCGGCAGTTTCCTGGAGACGGACGAGTTGCTCGTTGCCACCACCGGCAAGCCCCTGGGCGCAGAAGACTACATGCGCCACCTGCGCCACCGCTATCTCGGGGAAGGCTGAACGCTCGCATCGGCTGGTTGCGAATCGGTTGCTGCGTGGCGATCCTTCGCGGGGTCGGACGTCCCTCGGGGTTTGCCGCTGCCGCCATGGCGCTATGCTCACAGCCGAAACAATCGTCCGAGCCGGATCGGATCCGGGGAAAGGTTCGCTTGAATGGTCGTCATCGTCGCAGTGATCGGGATCGTGGGTGCCGTCCTGTTCTGGATCATCCGCGCGCACGGCACCGCGACGGCGCTGAGGGAGGTCAATCGTGACACGAAGGGCCTTCAGCGTCGGGCGAAATCGACCCTGGAGGACATCATCGGCACACCGCTGAAGCGAGTGCGGGACGTCAGGCTCGCGGCGGTGATCCTGATGATCCAATTGGTGCGCACGGGTAGCCCCGTCACCGCCGCCGAGAAGACCAAGATCCTGGAATTCATGGATTCTCCGCTCCAGATCGATACTATCTCGGCCACGTTCGAGCGAGCGTGGACCTACACCGAGGCACGACGACCGTTCTCCCTCGTGGCAGACGAAATGCTGCCCCTGCTGCGGGACAACCTGACCGCGGCCGAGCGTCTGCATTTCATCGACATGCTTTCACAGGTCGCCAATGCCCATTCCGCCGCCAGCGAGTTGCAGCGAGAGGCAATCGTGCGGCTCAAGCGACGGCTCACCGGCGGGAGCCCTGCGCTGAAGGCGAGCCGGGCAGGCGATTTCGAGCGCTGAGACCGGTGGACCGGGACGGGCCCAGCCTGTAGGTCGACGGCCCCCCATTCCAGCGGACCAGCGTCCGGAGATCCTACATGGCGGCCTGTGGCCTCGATTTCGGCACGTCCAACACCACGCTCGGCCTTGTGACCGAGGGACGGCCCGCCCTGCTGCGACTGGAGGGTGACCACGTGACAATTCCCAGCGCGATCTTTTTCCCGCCGGGTGGGACGCCCCTCGTCGGCCGCGCGGCCATGGCGGAGTACGTCGAGGGCACGCCGGGGCGGCTGATGCGCAGCCTGAAGTCAGTGCTCGGATCCTCGCTACTCGAGGAGACGACGCCAGTCGGGCGTGAGCGAATCCGCTTCCGCGACGTCATCGCTCGCTACCTCTTCGCTGTGAAGACGCGCGCCGAGGCGCAGGCGGGAACAGCCATCGATACTGTGGTGCACGGCCGCCCGGTCCACTTCGTCGATGGCGACCCGGAGGGTGACGCCCGCGCGGAGGATGCCCTGCGCGAGATCGCCCAGAGCATCGGCTTCCGCCACGTCTCGTTCCAATACGAACCCATCGCGGCGGCGCTCGATTACGAGCAGCAGGTGACGGGGGAGGAGATCGCGCTCATCGCTGATATCGGCGGCGGCACCTCGGATTTTTCCATCGTCCGGCTCTCACCGGAGCGCCATACCAAGGTCGACCGGTCCGGCGATATCCTCGCCAATGACGGCGTACGCATCGGCGGTACCGATTTCGACCGGCGGCTCAGCCTCGGCACGGTAATGCCGCTCTTCGGGCTCGGCAGCCCGATGAACCGAGGCGACCTCGACGTGCCGAGCGGGTATTTCCACGACCTCGCCACCTGGTCGAGCATCAACCGGCTCTACAATGCCAAGACCCTCCGCGAGATCGAGGAGGTCCGTCGCGACGCGCGCCGGCCGGACCTGATCGCTCGGCTCTACACCGTGGTGGAAGCCGAACGCGGGCATTCCCTGGCGATGGAAGTCGAGGGCGCCAAGATCGCTGCCTCGGATGCCGGCCAGGGCGGCGTCGCGCTCGGCTGGGTCGAGCCGGGTCTCGCCGCCAACCTCGACCATGCCGGCCTCGTGGCGCAGACGGAAGAGCTCTCTCGGCGAATCGCCGAGAGGATCGGGCGCTGCCTGAATCAGGCGGGCTTGCCGGCCGAGGGCATCGACGCCCTGTTCCTGACCGGCGGGTCCACGGGCCTGCCGCATGTCCGTGCCGCATTGGTGGCGGGCGTCCCGAATGCCAGAGTTGTGGACGGTGATACGTTCGGCTCCGTCGGGACCGGGCTGACCATCGAGGCGGGCCGCCGCGCCGCCTGAACTGCGGTTCATGCAACGTCGCGTTCTCGAAGCGCCCCATCCTCGAAGCGCTTTGCCCAGAGGGGCGAGGGTGTTACGAGCACGCGATGACCACCAGACCACCATCACGCGGCAATGCCGGACGTAAAGGTTCCGGCGCCGGCAAAGGCAGGCCGCCCGGCAGCGGCGGCAAGCCTTACCGTCCCGGCAAGCCCGGCGCGTTCCGCAGGCCAGACCGCGAAGGCACCGGCCCGCGCACCAGCGCCCTCGACGCCGCCCATCGCGCGGCGCAGTTGCGCGGCGAGGCCGACAAGCGCGCGCCCTGGCGCCCCGGCGATGCCCCGGAGACGCCGTCCGATGACGAAATCCCGGTGGCCCGTGCGCCTCGGACGCGGGCGCCTCGCAATGAGGTCGTGGAGAAATCATTGGACGCGCCGCGTCCGCGCCGCGCTGGCACCAAGTCCCCGGAACCAGTGGTCGAAGGACCGACCCGGCGCGAACAGCGCGCCGCCGCCTCCGCGACTTTGGCCTCCGGCGTACAGACACTGATCGTCGAGGAAGACGAAGCCGAAATGCGGATCGACCGCTTCCTCACGACGCGTTTCCCGCAGCTACCCTTCACCCGTGTTCAAAGCATCGTCCGCAAGGGTGAGCTGCGTGTGGACGGTAAGCGCGCCAAGCCGAACGACCGGCTCCTGCCGGGCATGAGCGTGCGCGTGCCCCCCCTCAAGCTCGACCCGGTGGCGGAACGACCGCGCAGTGTCGCGCGTGACGCCACCGATGCCGACTTCCTACGCTCGCTGATCCTCTACGAGGATGCGGACATGATGGTGCTGAACAAGCCTTTCGGCCTCGCGGTCCAGGGTGGCTCCGGCACGGTACGCCATGTGGACGGGCTTCTCGAGGCGTTGACCGGGCCGGACGGGCAAAAGCCGCGCCTCGTTCATCGCCTCGACAAGGACACTGCGGGCTGCCTCATCGTCGCCAAGACTCGTCTGGCGGCAGCGACCCTCGCCAAGAGCTTCCGCTCGCGGTCCGCCCGCAAGGTCTACTGGGCGCTCACCGCCGGTGTCCCACGCGTGCCCCAAGGCCGGATCTCGACCTATCTCGCCAAGGAGGAAGCCCCCGACGGCGATGCCCGGATGCGGGTCGCCCAGCACGGCGACGACGGCGCGGCCCACGCGCTCACCTACTACGCGATGGTCGACAACGCGGCGCAGAAGCTGTCCTGGCTCTCGCTGAAGCCCGTAACTGGGCGTACGCACCAGCTCCGAGCCCATGCCGCGCATATCGGCCACCCCATCGTCGGTGATCCGAAATATTTCAGCGTCGAGAACTGGGCGTTGCCGGGAGGCATCCAGAACCGGCTGCACCTCCTGGCGCGTCGGATCGTCATTCCGCATCCGCGCACGTTGAAGCCGGTTGACGTCACGGCGCCTCTACCGCCGCATATGGCGCAGAGCTGGAACCTTCTGGGCTTCGACGCCTCGCGCTACGATCCCATCGTCGAGGCGCCGGAAGCGTGATCCGCTTTGGCCGCATCGGCGGAAAGCGTCCACGTATGCGCCTTGGCAATTGGGCGCCATGCCTTATCCTTGTGGTCGACCACACCCGTCGTTGCAGCGAGAAACAATGCCGATGACGTTCGCGACCATGGCCAGCACCGCCTTGATCGGCCTGTTCGTGTGCTTCGGATCAGCGTCGCTGACCGCCGAGGCTGCCGCGCAGGCGGCGGGTCCACAACAGACCCCGCCAAGTCCCGCGGTAAAAGCGGTTCCCGCTCCGGCAACGCAGAACCCAGCTCCGCCACCTCCCGCCGTCGGCCGCCATGGATCACAGGCGCGGGCGGGCGAACGCAGGCGGCGGTCCTATGCCAGTTGCAACCGGCTTTCGCACGCGCGCGGCCTGCGCGGCGGGGTCCGGCGGCGCTTTCTGATCCGCTGCAAGCTCGGCTACGAACGCCAGAAGCCAGGCCAGGCAGCGGCGCAACAACTGCAGCCAGGGCGTCAGCCGTAATGCGGCCATGCAGGACCCTTCCGTGAAGCTCGTCGTCTTCGACGTCGACGGTACGCTGGTTGATAGCCAGCACCTCATCGTTGCGGCCCAAGGCATGGCCTTCGCCGAGCACGGCATCGTTCCACCCTCGCGATCAGTCTCTCTTTCTGTCGTCGGCCTTTCACTGCCGCAAGCTTTCCGGCGTCTCGTAGGCGAGGATGGGCCTGTGGAAGGCCTGTCCGAGAGCTACAAGCGGGCCTTCAATACCTTGCGCCTGGATCCGGCCTATGAAGAGCCACTGTTCCCCGGAATGGGCGATCTGATCGAACGTCTGCATGCCCGAGACGACCTGCGCCTCGGACTCGCCACGGGGAAATCCCGGCGCGGTGTCGATCGGCTCGTAGAAAGCCATGGCTGGGGCGACGTCTTCGCCACCATCCAGACTGCCGACGACGCGCCATCGAAGCCCGACCCGGCGATGCTGCATCAGGCCATGGCCGCGGTTGGAGCACCGCCAGAGACGACAGTGATGATCGGAGACACCACCTACGACATGGATATGGCGGTGAGTGCCGGCGCGGCCGCCATTGGTGTCGCTTGGGGCTACCATCCGCCGGGAGCGCTGCTTGGCGCTGGGGCAGTGATCGTGGTCGAAACCGCTTCCGCGCTGGCAGATCTGTTCACGGGCGGCCTTCGAACGGTCGCTGTAGACATGACGATTGCGGATCTTACCCGCGAGTAAAGTTCGCTACAGCCATTCAGTATCGCGCCGGCTTCCTGCTCGCAGGCTACGAGACGATGCGCTAGAACCTCTCGCCATGAGTACAGACGATCCTGCCGATTGGCTTGGCGACGCCCCTCCGGTGCACGATCCGCACAAGGCCGTGCGCGCACAAACCCGCCCCGCATTGCCGAAGCGGTTCTACAAAGTGGCCGGCCTCGCGGGTAGCGAGGAGGGGTTTCGCCTGATTCTCGACGGGCGATCTGCCAATACACCGGCCCGTAATCCGCTGACCTTGCCGACCCGCTCACTTGGCGAAGCTATCGCCGCAGAATGGGCAGCGCAGGCCGAGTTCATCGACCCCTCGACCATGCCGCTGACTCGCCTCGCCAACACCGCCATCGACGGGGTCGCTCCCCGCCGTGACGCGGTGATCGATGATCTCTCGGCCTATGCAGGGACGGATCTCGTCGCCTACCGCGCCGGAGACCCGGAACGTCTCGTGGCCGATCAAGCCCGTGCCTGGAACCCCGTGATCGACTGGGCGCACGAGACCCTGGGCGTACGCCTGATCCTCAGCGAAGGCGTGATGCATGTGACCCAGCCGGAGACGTCGGTGAACGCACTTCGCGCTGCGATCGCTGCCGTCGAAGGGCCTTTCCGGCTGGCCGCGCTCCACACGATGACGACCTTGACTGGCTCTCTCCTGATCGCCCTCGCCACGCTGCGCGGACATCTCACTCCAATGGAGGCCTGGGCGGCGGCGCATGTGGACGAGGCCTATCAGGCCAGCGTCTGGGGTAGCGATGCCGAAGCTGAGGCTCGGCATGCCCTGCGGAAGGCTGAATTCGAGGCCGCAGCGACGCTGGCAACCCTGGCTCGTTAAATTCATTTTCGCTGCCTTTCCCCCGTGCTAAGGCGCTTTTGAAGTATACCGCCAAGCCATGCTGTCGGACACGGCACGGCTTCACCCCCCACGAACCCATCTCAAGGCTCACCACGCATGAAGGATATTCTCGAGAAGCTGGAAGAGCGGCGCGCTCAAGCCCGTCTCGGCGGCGGCGAAAACCGCGTCGTGGCCCAGCACAAGCGCGGCAAACTGACGGCACGAGAGCGTATCGAACTCCTCCTCGACCATGGGTCGTTCGAGGAATTCGACATGTTCGTGCAGCATCGCTCGACCGATTTCGGGATGGAAAAGCAGAAGATTCCCGGTGACGGCGTGGTCACCGGCTGGGGCACCATTAACGGCCGCACCGTGTTCCTCTTCTCCAAGGACTTCACTGTCTTCGGCGGCTCGCTCTCCGAGACGCATGCCGCCAAGATCGTCAAGGTCCAAGATATGGCGCTGAAGATGCGCGCCCCGATCATCGGCATCTTCGATGCCGGCGGCGCCCGCATCCAAGAAGGCGTCGCCGCTTTGGGCGGCTACGGCGAGGTGTTCCGCCGCAACGTCGCCGCTTCCGGCGTCATTCCGCAGATCTCCGTCATCATGGGCCCCTGCGCGGGCGGCGACGTCTACTCGCCCGCCATGACCGACTTCATCTTCATGGTCCGTGACACGAGCTACATGTTCGTCACGGGCCCGGACGTGGTGAAGACCGTGACCAACGAGGTCGTCACGGCCGAGGAACTCGGCGGCGCCAAGGTCCACACCACCAAGTCCTCCATCGCCGACGGGTCGTTCGAGAACGACGTGGAGGCGATCCTTCAGATCCGCCGCTTGCTCGACTTCCTGCCCGCCAACAACATCGACGGCGTGCCGGAGATCGAAAGCTTCGACGACCCGCTCCGGCTCGATAAGTCCCTCGATACCCTGATTCCGGACAACCCGAACAAGCCCTACGACATGGGCGAGTTGATCCGCCGGGTGGCCGACGAAGGCGACTTCTTCGAAATCCAGTCGACTTATGCGCGCAACATCATCACCGGGTTCGGCCGCATCGAGGGCCGCACCGTCGGTTTCGTCGCCAACCAGCCGATGGTGCTGGCCGGCGTGCTCGATTCGGATGCCTCCCGCAAAGCCGCGCGTTTCGTACGCTTCTGCGATGCGTTCTCGATCCCGATCGTGACTTTCGTCGACGTGCCGGGCTTCCTGCCGGGCACCGCCCAGGAATATGGCGGTCTCATCAAGCACGGCGCCAAGCTGCTCTTCGCTTACAGCCAAGCCACGGTGCCGCTGGTGACGATCATCACCCGCAAAGCCTTCGGCGGCGCCTACGACGTAATGGCCTCCAAGCACGTGGGTGCCGACATCAACTACGCTTGGCCGACCGCGCAGATCGCAGTCATGGGCGCCAAGGGCGCGGTCGAGATCATCTTCCGAAGTGAGATCGGCGATACCGACAAGATCGCGGCACGAACCAGCGAATACGAGGACCGCTTCCTCTCGCCCTTCGTCGCCGCCGAGCGCGGCTATATCGACGAGGTGATCATGCCCCATTCGACGCGCAAACGCATCGCCCGGGCGCTCGGCATGCTCCGTACCAAGGAGATGGAGCAGCCCTGGAAGAAGCACGACAACATCCCGCTCTGAGCGGTGGTAGGCTTCCCACCGGGGAAGCCTATTCCCAGTGGCCCACCGCGAAGTGGACGGTGGGCCATGACGTGGGGTGCGGGAGCCGAGATGACATCTTCGGCCATCCCAATCTCGACCCCATCGTCAGGTGCCGCGGCACCTGACGATGAGAAAGGCTCCAGCCGGACCTGAGCGAACGAAAGAGTTCCTCAAGACCCACATACGCGGGGCACATCTGGATGAGGTGGTTCGATGGGATGGGCGAACGTGCCCAGCCGACCGGCCGCTCGAAGTTCCGGCTCCGTCCGGTCCGGGTGATCTGACAGTCGCCCCGGAAAGCCGCCATACCTACCAAAGGCTCGGCACCCTCACCCCTATCGCGATTGTTCCCGGATGCGGCCAGGATGATCCGACGCAGGAGGGACAGATCGAGAGCTTGCGCCGATGGTTCGCGGCATGCGCCGGCAAGGGCCGGCTACCAGCTCACTGGGTTGGGTTGGACCGGAATCTCCGCTTTTGAGCTTCCCCAACGCCCCATCATGGCAAGACAAACAGTACCTTTTCTTTCAAGGGCATTGTCAGCACTGCCGTGAACAAACCCGCAAATCCCTATCACCGATTACCGTCTCATCAATACAGAAATGAACCGCTCCAACGATTATTGCCTTAAAAACAACCTGCCTCTCTTTTTTCAGTTGCAACCTCAAATTTGACCGCTACGCTCAACCTAGTGATCGAGATCCTTATTGGATAGATTCTAGGATTCGCCATGCCGACCATTAAAATCACGGTAGGTACAGGTTACAATGATGACGATTCCATCACTGTATTTCCTCCGCAACGGTATGACGACGATCCGGAAGCAGATATTTATGTCCGCTCCGTCGGGGTCGATGAGCGACTCGTGATTCGCGATAGCGATGGAGACGGGACAACATTATTCTACTTTTCTGAAGATCGCTTGTCGCACCATGCTACGGCGTTTTCGGGAGGCTACGATTTCAACTTCTCCGACCGCCTTGGAAAAACGACACTCGAGGGCGGAAATTTCGCCGATGTCCTGACCGGTGGATCCGGCTCGGACAGTCTTCTTGGAGGGCTCGGAGACGACACGCTCAACGGTCGTCGCGGCAACGACGTGCTGGAAGGAGGCGCTGGCGCTGACATCTTGAACGGCAGCTTGGGAACCGACACGGCGAGCTACGAGCATTCCTCCGCGGGAGTCACCGTCAACCTGAGCACGGGCGTCAATCGAGGTGGCGATGCCGAAGGCGACGTCTTGATCAGTATCTCCAAGATCAATGGCAGCACCCATGGAGACCATCTCACGGGCAACGCCGCCGCCAACACTTTGATCGGCAACGGAGGAAACGACTCTCTTTACGGCCTAGGTGGCAATGACCGCCTCGTCGTTTCCGAGGATCCCGTCATCATCGACGGAGGCACCGGGAAAGACGTACTGATTGTTACGGGCGTTATCGAACTCACAAACAGCAACTTCAATAGTATCGAAAGGACCTACGTTCGGAACGGCGGTGATGTGTCGTTCGAGTTCGTAACGCAAGGTCAAACCATCGTATCTCAGACGACTTTGGAAAATAGCACCATCATCTATGGCACCCAGGGCAATGATTGGATCTTGTCCGGCGACGGCAACGACAGTATCACTGGCGGCGCCGGCAACGATAAGTTGTTTGCAGGTTCGGGCGAAACCATTTTCGGCTATACGGACAGTAATTTCGGCCGAGACAACATTTATAAATTCGAAGTCGATATCGATCGCCTTAATGTAACACTCATCGCGAAAAACTTCAGTGACATTAAAATTAAAGCGATCAACGGCGGACAGGATACGCAAGTTACGTTTGCTGGAATTGCAGACCCTGCGCAGAAAATCATCTTGCACGATGTCGTGGCATCGAGCCTGACGGACGGTAGTTTTATTATCTAGCTGTTCCTACACGGCAACTTTACTGAAAGCATCAGCATGCGCCTGACAGGCAGGCATTGCTTCCTGCTACGAGTGCATTCCGGCGACGCAGTCGCCGGATCCTCGAGAGAGGCGCATTTTTACAATGGCCTTGGGGTACTGTACTCAAGCGGCGGTGTCGGTCGCGCCCACTGAAGACGCCCTTATCGCTCGTGAGGCCATGTGAGGTATTCTGGCGGCAGGGTAGGTGGATGGCGCTGAGCGGTCGATCGTGAGCGCAAAACTCCGCTTGGCCAAGCGTGGCAGTGTTTGTCCGTCGCCACCCTGACCGCGCGGTGAGCCAGCTCGAGCCATTCGAGTGGGCGACAATCGCTTCAGGCGCCTCTCAGCTCGAAGATCAGGTTCAGCCGCGTGCGGGCGATCTGGCGATAGCCGCGCGATTCGAGCAGGCCAACGAGGTTGATCTGCCATTGCGCCGTGCCATCCTCGATGAGGAGCAGGCGAGGGTGCAGGGAGACCGGCGCCTCACGAAAGAACGGCTCCAAGATCAGGTCCTCTGCCCCCTCCACGTCGAGCTTGATCGCATCGATCCGGGTGATGCCTTCGCCCTGGGCAAGGCCCAGCAAGGTCACTGCAGGCACTCGGATCTGTGCGCCCTCGTTGGTGCCGACAATCTTCAAACTCGATTCGCCCCGGTTGCGCGGATCGACGAACAAGGTCAGTTCACCGGCCTTATCGGCCACCGCGCAAGCCACGGCCTTCACCGTGCCGAACGGGTTCTGGGCAATATTGTAGGTGAGCCGATCGAAGATGTCGGGTTGGGGTTCCACGGCAAGGATCCGCGCGCGGGGACCGGCGAAGGCGGCCACGGACAAGGCGTAGGCGCCGATATTGGCCCCGATATCGAGGAAGGTGCAGCCGGGCTCCAGCCGTGACGCCAGAAGCGCACGTTCTTCGGGATCGAAGAATTGCGGCGTGAACAGCACCTTCTTCTCACAATTGTTGTTGTAGGGGTGCAGCCGCATCCGTGCGCCAAAACGCTCCACGTCGAGGGGCTGCCCCTGCAGCATCGTGATCGCGAGTCGCCTCAGCAGGAAGCCGAGACGCCGCCCCGCCCAGCTTTTGCCCGAGAGGTTCACCGTGCGCTTGGTGATGCGTGCCACAAGCCCCTTGGGCGCGTGGGTGCCGAAGGGCCGGATGCCGGGAGAATGCGTATCGGTCATTGCGCCGGGTGATGCCAGCCCGGCAGCCTGACGGCAAGCTTCTCCTGTCGTCCAGCACCGCCCCTGAAGCCTGCATAATCCGACGCCATGCCCACAAACGGCGCACGTCCCCGATTATCGACTGCGCAAACGGTTATCGGGGAGGCATCCTCCGCAGGACTGGCACCTTCATGAAAAGGGTAGGGGAACAATGCAGCCCCAGGGAAAGCCGCAGTGACGGGCGGCCTTACGGAATCGCTTAGAGCAGCTGGCACATACCATGCAGATGGCTTCAGGTGGGCAACGGCGCCTGCGAGAGACGCCTTCGATGACGGGCGGCTCGTGCTCACTGTGGCGTGAGCGACCAATCTCTCCCCACCCCGTTCATGGGGGCCACTCGCGAGGAGTGCCGGGAGATATCCGATCGCCTGGAGCCTCTCCGCATGCAGTCCCAAAAAGCGACCCGAATCGATCTCTTCAGTCTGGCCACGCCCCAGATGCGGGCCTTCCACATCACCTGGCTCGCCTTCTTCGTCTGCTTCTTCGCCTGGTTTGCCGTCGCTCCGCTCATGCCGGTCATCAAGGGCGAGTTCAAGCTGACCAACGATCAGGTCTACAATATCAACATCGCCGCAGTCGGTATCACCATCCTGGTGCGCCTCCTGATAGGTCCCATGTGTGACCGGTTCGGGCCGCGCCTGACCTACACGGGTCTGCTGACCCTCGGTGCGATTCCGGTGATCGGCATCGCCTTCGCCAATTCCTATGAGAGCTTCCTGTTCTTTCGCCTCGCCATCGGCGCCATCGGGGCGAGTTTCGTCATCACGCAGTTTCATACCTCGGTCATGTTCGCACCGAACGTGGTCGGTACGGCCAACGCCACGGTCGGCGGCTGGGGCAATGCCGGCGGTGGTGTCACCCAGAGCGTGATGCCGCTGATTCTGGCGGCCCTCGTCAGCATCGGCGTCGAGAAGACGATGGGCTGGCGCCTGTCGATGATCGTGCCCGGCGTCATGATGCTGGTCGTGGCATTGCTGTATTACCGCTTCACGCAGGACACGCCCGAGGGCAACATCACCGAGCTTCGTGCGCGCGGCGTTTCGGTTGACGCCGGCAAGAAGGGCGGCTGGGCCGTCTTCAAACAGGCGATGGCGAACTATCGCGTTTGGATGCTCGCGATCACCTACGGCGCCTGTTTCGGCGTCGAGATCTTCATCCATGCGGTAGCGGCGACGTATTATGTCGAACGATTCAGCCTCGACCTGGCCCAGGCCGGAATGGCGGCCGGCAGCTTTGGACTTCTCGCTCTCTTCGCCCGTGCGCTCGGCGGCATCGCGTCGGACCGGGTCGCACGTAAGAAAGGCCTCGACGGCCGCACCCTGCTGTTGTTCGTGCTGATGGTCGGCGAGGGTCTCGGCCTTCTGGCTTTCGCCTATGCGGGATCGGTCGCGCTCGCCGTCATCGCCATGCTCGCCTTCGGTCTGTTCACCCACATGGCCTGCGGCGCGACTTATGCCCTCGTACCGTTCATCGATCGCAAGGCGCTGGGCGGTGTCGCCGGGATCATCGGCGCTGGTGGAAACGTCGGCGCCGTGGCGGCAGGATTCCTGCTCAAGGGGGTCGGCAACCTGCCCGGCGCGCTATTCATCCTCGGTATCGCCGTGCTGATCTCGTCGCTCTGCGCGATCTCCGTGCGCTTCTCGCTCACCCATAAGGAAAACGAGCAGAAGCTGTACGACGAAGCGGTCGCCCAGCGCGCCGTCGCCAGCGGCCAGCCCGCCTTCGCCTAGATCGCTAATCGCATCCGCGACAAGGGGAGCAGCGACGCTAGTCGTTGCCCCCTTGTCGGCTTTAGACGCCGCGGAGCTCGTTCAGGCCAGCGAGGCGTGGAGCTTCTCGAAGCGGTCGCGCCAATGCAACCGATAGGCGTTGCGTACGTCCACGCTGACGATCCGGCGGTGCGTTAATGTGATCTCCGTGGCTTTGTCACCCACCGACAAAAGATCGACCTGCACGATAGTCTCGCCGATTCGCAGCATTTCGTTCGGCCCGTCATAAGTCCAAGTCTGATGCAGGTGATGCCCGCGTCGGATCTCTTCGAAATGACCGGTAACCGCGTGAAGTGCGCCCGCCTCATCCCGTCCACGCAGCAGGAATGTCCCCCCGACCCGTGGGTCGATCTCTACATGTTCCGCCACGGTTCCAACCGGCGCCATCCAGCCTCGCGCGAGCGATGGGTCCGTCCAGGCTCGGAAGACGTCCGGCTGCGGGGCGCGCACCACGTGTTTGAGAACGACGACGGGAACGATCTGAATCATGGGCCGTCCATATCCTGAAAGATCGAGCCGCATGGCACGCCCTGAATCGTTTAGCTGGGGCGGCCAGATCGTTCTTCGCCCCGCAAGTTCCGTGCGGCAAGGGGAGGAAGACGGTTGGAGTACGATGAGGACAAGGGAAAGGCCGTCCTGTCACCCCTCTGACCACTCGCGCCTTGCCTCAATGCCGCTCAAGGACGATTTTGGCGACCAATAGGCATGGCCCTCGGGCCGCCATCGACCTTCCGACAGGAGCATGCAGCGCGATGCAGACGTTCGATTCCGACGGGACCACCATCGCCTATATCGACGTGCCGGCGAAGGGCGGCAGCGGTGATCCGATCGTGCTGATCCACGGCTTCGCCTCCAACCATGCCGTCAACTGGGTCAATACACTCTGGGTGAAGACCCTGTCCGAGGCGGGGCGCCGGGTCGTCGCTCTCGACAATCGCGGCCATGGCGAGAGCGAGAAGCTCTACGAGCCGGAAGCCTATGGCTCCGACATCATGGCGCAGGATACAAGGCGGCTCCTGGACCATCTCGGTATCGAGCGCGCCGACATCATGGGTTATTCCATGGGCGCGCGGATCTCGGCCTATCTCGCACTGGACAACCCGGAGCGGGTGCGTTCGGTGCTTTTAGGGGGCCTCGGCCTGCATCTGGTGGAGGGGAAGGGCTTGCCGAATGGCATCGCCGAGGCTCTGGAGGCTCCGGCTGGCGAAAAGGCGCCCAATCTCACGGCTGCTGCCTTCCGTACCTTCGCCGAACAGACCAAAAGCGACCTTCGGGCGCTCGCCGCCTGTATGCGCGGCTCGCGCCAGACCTTGTCACGGGAGGAAGTCTCTCAGATCGAGGCTCCCACGCTCGTCACGGTGGGCACCCTCGATACTGTAGCAGGCTCGGCCCCGGCTTTGGCGGCACTCATGCCTCATGCGAAGAGCCTGGAACTTCCCAACCGCGATCACAGCACGGCTGTCGGCGACAAGCTGCACCGGCAGGGCGTGCTGGCCTTCCTCGACGAGCGGCCGTGACGGCGATCAGCTCTTGAGCCGATAGCCGGTGCGGAAGATCCACGTGACGCTGGCAAGGCATAGGGCGAGGAAGATCAACGTCATCGCGAGGCTGATCTCCACCCCGACATCGGACGTGCCGAAGAAGCTCCAGCGGAAGCCGCTGATGAGATAGACCACCGGGTTCACGAGACTCACCGTCCGCCAGAAGGGCGGCAGCATCTCGATGGAATAGAAGCTGCCGCCGAGGAAGGTGAGTGGCGTGACGATGAGAAGCGGCACCAGTTGCAGCTTCTCGAACCCATCTGCCCATAATCCGATCAAAAAACCGAACAGGCTGAACGTGGTCGCGGTCAGCAGGAGAAACGCTACCATCCAAATCGGATGCTCGATCCTCAACGGTACGAACAGGGCCGCCGTCGCCAAGATGATGAGGCCGATCAGGATCGATTTCGAAGCCGCGGCCCCGACATAGCCGAGCACGATCTCCAACGGCGAGACCGGTGCCGACAGGATCTCGTAGATCGTCCCGGCAAAGCGCGGGAAGTAGATGCCGAAGGATGCGTTGGCGATGCTCTGCGTCAGCAAAGAGAGCATGATCAGGCCTGGCACGATGAAGGCGCCATAGGCGACTCCATCCACGGAAGCCATGCGTGCACCGATCGCTGCGCCGAAGACCACGAAATACAGAGATGTGCCGATGACCGGAGCAACGATACTCTGAAGGCCCGTGCGCCAGAAACGCGCCATTTCGAAGAGGTAGATGGCGCGGATCGCCGGCCAATTCATCGCAAGCGGATTCATCGGGGCGACCTTCATGCCTGCTCCCTCACGAGATCGACGAAGATGTCTTCGAGGGAACTTTGGCTCGTGGAGAGATCGCGAAATGGGATTCCCGCCGCAGCGAGGTCGGTGAGCAAAGTCGTGATGCCGGTGCGCTCGCCCTTGGTATCGTAGGTGTAGACGAGCTCCTGACCATCCGCCGATAGCGCGAGGCCGTGTGGGGCCAATTCGACCGGCAGGGCAGGGAGCGGAGCCTGCAATTGCAGAGTCAGCCGCTTTTTGCCGAGCTTGCGCATCAGCTCGGCCTTCTCCTCGACCAAGATGATCTGACCTTTTCGGATCACGCCGACTCGGTCGGCCATCTCTTCGGCCTCGTCGATGTAATGCGTCGTGAGAATGATGGTGACGCCTTGGTCACGCAGCTTCCGCACCAAGCGCCACATATCCTGACGTAGTTCCACGTCTACGCCTGCGGTCGGCTCGTCCAGGAACAGGATACGCGGCTCGTGGCTGAGGGCCTTGGCGATGAGTACGCGCCGCTTCATGCCACCGGACAGCGTCATGATGCGGCTGTCCTTCTTGTCCCACAGCGACAGGTCACGCAGCACCCGCTCGATATGACCAGGGTCGGCCTTCATACCGAACAGTCCCCGGCTGAAACTCGTTGTCGCCCAAACCGTCTCGAACGCGTCCGTAGTGAGCTCCTGCGGCACGAGGCCGATGGCTCTTCGCGCATTACGATAGTCTTTTGCGATGTCGCTGCCGTCCACCGTAACGGTGCCGCCGCTTGCCCGGACGAGTCCGCAGACAATGCTGATCAGTGTCGTCTTACCGGCGCCGTTGGGGCCGAGCAGGGCGAAGATTTCACCCCTAGCGATATCGAGGTCGATATCCTTCAGGGCATGGAGACCCGATGCGTAGACTTTGGACAAGCCCGCGATGGAGATGATAGGCGGCATCGAATCTCCGTGGATTATTTTTCTTCGGAGCGACTAACGGCGCTGCCATACCATGGAGATGGGTGCCGCGGACGAGTGTGAAGCGGCACGCCGGCGAACAAAAAAGCCGCCTTGCGGCGGCTTTCTCCGAACGTCGATGGAGGTAACACTCAGGCCTGAAGGCGCCCCTTAACCTCGTCCAGGCTGGAGCGGACGAGCGATAGAGCCGCATCGCCCCGGAGGCGCTCCCGCAGGATCACCTCGGACACCTTTACGGCAGTATCGGCGGCAGCGGCGCGAACCTGAGCGGTCGCCTGAACCTCGGCCTGGGCAATCTTGGTCTCGGCCGACTTGGTGCGGCGAGCAATGAACTCGTTCAGACGGGCGTGGCCCTCGTCGGCGATGCGCTGGGCCTCTTCGCGGGCTCCGGCAACAATCGCTTCGGCTTCGGATTCAGCCTGGCTGCGGCGCTTCTTGTAGTCGGCCAGCACCGTGGCAGCCTCCTCGCGCAGGCGGCGGGCCTCGTCGAGTTCGGAGCGAACGCGGCGGCCGCGGGTGTCGAGGGCCTTGGTGATCTGAGCGAAGCCGCCGACCTTCCACACGACGCCCATGAACAGGACGAAGGCGACGGCGACCCAGAACTCGGCATCCAACAACATTCTCGTCGTCCTATTTCGTTGGCGTCCGGCAGGGCAGGGCCGGACCGGTCACGTCTGCTACAGGCGCACTCAGTGCGGGATGGCGACGCGGTTCAATGCGGTATCGAGGCTGGCCTGGTCGGGAGCCGTCCCGGTGAGGCGCTCGACGATGGCGGAGGCCGTTTCGCCGGCGATGGAGCGAACGCTGCCCATGGCTTCGGCGGTGCGGGTGCGAATCGTGGCTTCGGAGGCGGCGATCCTGTCGTTGAGCTGGGCCTCGAGCGTCTTGCGACGGGCTTCAGCCTCGGAGCTCAAGGCAGCGCGGGTCTCGGTGGCGATGGTGCGGGCCTTCGCCTGGGCATCGGCCAGCGACTTCTCGTAGGCGGCTCCGGCTGCCTCCGCCTCGGACTTCATGCGCTGGGCCTCGTCGAGATCGGACGAGAGGCGCGTGGCACGGTCGTGCAGGATCGCCTGGATGCGGGGCAGGGCCACCTTGTCCATCAGGTAATAGAGCAGGCCGAAGGCCAGTGCGAGCCAGATCAGCTGCGAGAGAAAAGTATGGCTCTCGAACGGCGGAAAGCCGCCGCCATGTTCGGACGCGGGCGATGCCATGATGCCTTCATGGGTTGCGGTCGGATGGGCCGGCTGAGCCATGACGTCCTTCGCTCAAAGTAAGTTCGTGAATGAGGACCGGGCGCGCATCCAGGGGAGTGGGGCGCCCGGTCCGGGTCTGCTGTCGGGTCGACGAACGTCGTCTGACTTAGACGGCGAACAGGAGGAGCAGCGCGACGAGCAGCGAGAAGATGCCGAGCGCTTCCGTCAGCGCGAAGCCGAGGAGCAGGTTGCCGCGCTGGCCGTCAGCAGCCGACGGGTTGCGAAGGGCACCGGCGTAGAACTGGCCGAAGAGATTGCCGAGGCCGATGGCGGCACCCGCCATTCCGAGGCAGGCGAGGCCGGCACCGATGTACTTAGCGGCTAAGGGATCCATCAAATTGCTCCTGGTATCGGTTCGTTCGTTGCGTGGAGAGGAATCCGGCCGCAACCGCGGACCGGGGACGGAAGGGGATACCGCCGGGGCCTAGTGGCCGGGGTGGAGGGCGTCGCTGAGGTAGATCGAGGCGAGCGTCGCGAAGACGTAGGCCTGCAGACCGGCGACGAGGAACTCGAGGGCCGTCACCGCGACGCTGAGAGCCAGCGGCAGCGGAGAGATCGCACCCCAGGCACCCGCGGCGAGAAGCGCCGGCACGAAGCCCGCGAAGATCTTGAGGGCGATGTGGCCGGCGAGCACGTTGGCGAAGAGACGCACCGCGAGGCTGATCGGCCGCGAGACGAAGGAGACGATCTCGATGGCGACGATCATCGGCATCAGCCAGCCCGGCACACCCGAGGGTACGAACACCTTCAGGAACTTCGTGCCGTGGGCCATGAAGCCGTAGACGATGACGGTGGTGATCACGAGGAGCGCCAGCGCGAAAGTCACGATGATGTGGCTTGTCACGGCGAACGCATAGGGGATCATGCCGAACATGTTCAGGACGAGGACGAACATGAACAGGGAGAAGATCAGCGGCATGAACCGCTCGGACCCGTGCCCGGCCGACTGACGGAGGGTCGAGCCGATGAACTCGTAGAACACCTCGGCCACGGACTGCATCCGGCCCGGCACCACCGAGCGCTGCGCCGTCGCCACGATCGTGATCAGCGCGATGATCCCGACGGCGGCGAACATGTACAGCGCCGACTGGGTGAACGCGATTTCCTGATTGCCGATATGACCGAAGGATACGAGCGGCTTGAGCTCGAACTGGTGGATCGGATCCATCTTTACGGCCATTGCCGCTACCGTCCTTCTGTCCACGAGCGGGCGAGATGCCCGCTTTGCCTCAGGACCGCTCGAAAGCGGCAAAATTCGCCGATCAGGACCGTTCCCGATCCTGGTTCTTGTCGACCACGTTTTTCGCGGCCGGCCTCGAGAGCGAGCCCGAGACACGCATGACGTTATAGACGCCGGTTGCGAAGCCCAGCATGAGCAGAACGATCAGACCCCAGGGCTTCGTCCCCAGAAACTGATCGCACAACCAGCCGAGAATGCCTCCGGCGAGGACACCGGCGATGAACTCCGTGGAGAGTCGCATCGCCAGGCCCAAAGATGACGCCCCGTTGGAGCCACCGGCACCCGACGAGGGGCGAGAAGGAGCGGCGGGCCGCTTCTCCTCGATCCGCTTCTCGAGATGCTTCAGTCTCGCCGAGAGATCCTCGTCCGGCTTCTGCCGTCCGTCTCCATTCCCATCCCCTGCGTCGTTACCGCTCACGGCGAAAACTCACATTGGCGAGAGTGGAGGGAACCGGCCTGAAAACCCCGTCAAGCGCGGCGCACCATAGTTTCGCCTATCTTGAGTGTCAAGGCGCGCCGAATAGGTCTTAAGTTCCTGTAAAATATAGATAAACAGGCCCTTGCGACGATCCTGAACGATGCGCCCCGTTCATGAAGGGCAATCGAAGGCCAAGCTTCGGTCTCAGGCGCCCAGAATCGGCTTGATGACCTTCTCCATCCCGTCGATCGTCATCTCGCCCTTGAAGCGCTCGCCGTTGATGAAAAAGGTCGGCGTCGAGTCGACCTTGAAGGTGTCCAGCCCCTTCTGCTTCACCGCGTTCACGGCAGCGTAGAGCTTCTGATCCTTGAGACAGGTCTCGAATTTCTCCTTCGAGAATCCGGCTTGCCGCAACATCTGCTCCAAGGCATCCACCGGCGATTGCGGCTTTTGCACGTAGGCCCAGCCCTGCTGCTGGTCGAACAGCAGATCGGTGATGGGGTAGTATTTCGCGTCGCCGTCGCAGCGGGCCAGCATGAAGGCCGCGGTCGCCAGAGGATCGAGCGGAAACTCTCGCAGCGTGAAACGGACCTTGCCGGTGTCGACGTAGCGCTCCTTCAAAGCTGGCCAAGTGTTCTTGTGAAACGCGGCACAGTGCGAGCAGGTCATCGAGGCATATTCGATGATCGTGACCTTGGCGTCCTTCGGCCCCAGCCACACGTCACCGAGGGGGCCGGGCTCCATCAGGGAAGCGAGGTTCGCATCTTGGGCGAAGGCGTCGAGTGTCAGCCGGGGCAGGAGCGCGGCCGCGCCGATGGCCATGCCGGTGAGTTTCAAGGTGTCGCGACGGGTGATCATGATGTCGACGGGCTCCGCTCGAAGATCCGATCCATGCGGCTTGCGGTAGAGACCCGCGAACAATCTGACAAGACGGGACCTGCGGTCCCGCTTCCATGCGCCGCGACACGGATGGTGTCGGAAGTGAGATTCAGCGAGATTGCGGTGGTGAGGAAGCCACGATCGCCACGCCGAGCCTATCGAGGGCGTCACGCAACGCGTCGTCGCCGATGGACGACACGGCCAGGGCGACTTCGCCGCGCTTCACCGGATCGAGGGGCGGCACGACCCGCTTGCGAACGGCTTGATGAACGCGCCCCTGCTTGAGGACGAGCTTGCCGATGCAGGCCCAGCCATAATGGGCGTTGATGCGCTGGATCACCACGGGAGCCAGATGCTGCAATTCCAGGGCGAAGACGCCCTCCACGCGCACCACGAGCGTGCCTGGATCCGGCCGGCCCTGCTCCTCCCGCTTGGCACGGCGCGGCCATTCGAGCTTCGAAGGCTGACAGAAGCGGGCGAGGCGCTCGCCGACGATATCGGGCCAGGCCGCGAGGATATCGGTGGAGGCGAACCCCTGCGCGGCGAAAGCCGGTCCGATACAGGTCTCGATCAGCTCGGCGAGGGGTTTGATGCGGGCCATGAGCTCCGAGAGTTTCCGATGCGGGCTGAAGTCGCATGATAGCCCGAACGGCGCCGGCTTTCGAATGCTTTGATCGTTCGCCGCCACCCTGTATGGACGGGCGCCCAACACGCCGGATCTCATGTCGCGGGATTTCATGTCACCGGACTTCACGGCAGCGACCGGTTCTTCTGTTGGAGGCCCGCAGGCCGCCGATCTCCTTTCATGGTACGACCGGCATCGCCGCGTCCTCCCTTGGCGCGCCCTGCCGGGGGAAGCTCCGGACCCCTATCGGGTCTGGCTGTCCGAGGTGATGCTGCAACAGACCACGATCGCGGCGGTCAAACCGTACTTCCTGCGCTTTCTCGAACGCTTTCCCTCCGTGGAGGCCCTCGCGGCGGCGCCGGAGGAGAGCGTCATGTCGGCTTGGGCCGGCCTTGGCTATTACTCCCGCGCCCGCAACCTCCATGCCTGCGCCAAGGCGGTCGTGGAAGCGGGAGCCTTCCCCGACACACTCGACGGCTTGCGCAAGCTGCCCGGGATCGGCGCCTATACGGCCGGCGCCATCGCGGCCATCGCCTTCGACAGGCAGGAAGCGGCAGTGGACGGCAATGTCGAGCGGGTGGTGACCCGGCTCTTCGCAATCGAGACGCCGATCCCCGCCGCGCGTCCCGAGATCCGACGGCTGACGCAGAGCCTCGTCCCGGCGCAGCGGCCCGGTGACTTCGCCCAGAGCCTGATGGATCTCGGTTCGACCATCTGCACGCCGAAGCGACCGGCCTGCGCCCTCTGCCCCTGGATGGCACCCTGCGAGGCCCGCACCCTGGGGCTGCAGGAAACGTTTCCGCGCAAGATCAAGAAAGCGAAGGGCGTCGAGCGCTATGGCGCGGCCTTCGTGGCGATCCGGAGCGGCGACGAGGCCGTATTGCTGCGGACCCGCCCCCCCGAGGGGCTGCTCGGTGCCATGGCGGAGCCTCCGACCAGCGCATGGGAGAGCGGTTACGATGTCGCCCAGGCCCTGCTCGACGCTCCGCTGGACGCGCGATGGAAGCGGCTGCCGGGCGTGGTGCGCCACGTCTTCACGCATTTCCCGTTGGGACTGACCGTCTTCGTCGCCCGCGTCGGCCTCGCCACGAAGGCACCGGCCGGCATGCGCTTCACGCCCAGACGCGACCTCGAAGAGGAACCGTTGCCCGGCGTCATGAAAAAGGTGCTGGCCCATGCGTTCGATCCGAAGCCAGAGGCCGTAAAGCGCGGACGGCCGAAGGCCATGCGGGCGGTCCAGGACACGCCACTCTTCGCAGAAGTCGAGGCTCCGCCGCCCGAGCCGCGCCCGAGCTTTCACCCAGTGCCCAAGCCGGTGCCGCGCGCGGTGGCAAAGCCGCCGATCGAGGACGGGGAGGGGTTTTTCAGCGAGCCGGAGGAATCGCCCCCGTCTGTGGCGCCGCGCAAGCGCGGCAGGCCGAAAACGCGTCCTCGATAGGACGAGCGCGACCCCTCACCCTGCGGGAGAAGTCGGCTCGCGTCCGATCCTCTCACCGTTGAGAGAACTAGGCGGCCGAACCCATCGCGGCCCGCATCCGGCCCCGGAACACGTCGATCAGAACCAGTTTTCCGTCACGCTTGGCGTGCCAGAAATCCCACCCATTGCAGGAGGGAAAGCCCTGGACGAGGGCGCCGATCTTGTGGATCGAGCCCATGGCCGGCCCGACCATCAGCGTCCCGTCGGGACGTACCACGGCCTCATGGCGACCGCGCGCATCGGTGAGGATCTCGCCGGCACGGATATGGCCGGCCTCGATCACGCTCAGGAAGGCGACACGGGGCTCGGCGCGCTTGGTCGGGGCGACGAGGAGGGCGGCCTTGGACAGGGGCTCCACGGCGTCGATCCGGGCGCGGGCCGCCTCGGCATAGACCGTCTCCCGCTCGATGCCGATGAAGCGCCGGCCGAGCCGCTTGGCGACGGCCCCGGTGGTGCCCGTGCCGAAGAACGGGTCGAGCACCACATCGCCGGCATTCGTGGCCGAGAGCAGGGTCCGGGCGAGCAGGGCTTCGGGCTTCTGGGTCGGGTGGACCTTCTGGCCGTCGGCGCCTTTCAGGCGCTCGTCGCCGGTGCAGAGCGGGATGAACCAGTCCGAACGCATCTGGACGTCGTCGTTGCCGCCCTTCAGCGCCTCGTAATGGAAGGTGTAGCTCTTCGATTCCGCCGAGCGGGAGGCCCAGATCAGGGTTTCGTGGGCATTGGTGAAGCGCTTGCCGCGGAAATTCGGCATCGGGTTGGCTTTCCGCCAGACGATGTCGTTGAGGATCCAGAACCCGAGGTCCTGAAGCACCGAACCGACGCGAAAAATGTTGTGGTAGGAGCCGATGACCCAGAGGGTCGCGTTCGGCTTCATCACCCGGCGGGCAGCGGTGAGCCAGGCACGGGTGAACTCGTCATAGGCAGCGAAGCTCGAGAACTGGTCCCAGGCGTCGTCGACGGCGTCGACCCGGCTCTGGTCGGGCCGCAACAGCGAGCCGTCCCCGAGTTGGAGATTGTAGGGCGGGTCGGCAAAGACACAGTCGACGCTTGCCGCCGGAAGGGCGTTCATGGCGGCGATGCAATCCCCGACGAGGATTTCGTCGAGAGGAAGACGCTGGGCGGCGGGTACGAGACCCATCCGCGGCGCCGACACGAGTCGCCCGGTACGCGAGACACTTTTCCGGGCGACGGTGTCGGCAACCGCGGTACGCAGGGAAGCCATGGCAAACACCGGTTACGCGACTGACCGGCAGACCATGGGGCCGTTAACGTAAAGGGCAGGTTGCCGGGGTGTAGACAATGCGTCTCGATTTGGGGCTGCAGATTTTGCCTACCCGCTCCAATACTGACGAATTTTCATCTCTTGCTTGATAAATTTAACTATCCGTTCACCATGAAATCACAGTCGAACGTATATCAACCAGCCGATCTGGAGTTCGACTTGGAACTTCGTCCGAGCCCGTCGCGGATGCTTTCAGCCCACGCGCACCCCATCGGCAGCCATTCCCGCATCGTCAGGGTCACGGGCGACGCGCGCCTCCCATGCACCGCACGCCGGGTTACGGCGATGTCTCGCCATCGATGTGGCGGGCTGTGACGGAGTTGGAGAACGGGAACGAAGCTGTCAACGACCGCCTCCATCCGCTCTCAATATAGAATTTCAGCGCAGGCCCGATTTGCAATATCTTTAGATTTTATTCACACGTCATGAGACCGCCGAAGGCTAATGAAGGCAGGCCTTGCCACATTCTACTGATCTCATTTCAGCCTTCATTGGCTCTATGTTCCGCAGCCTCTGCAACAACAAAGGGAATGCGGATGAATATGAAGCCTGTTCGTTGGACCGCTGCCGCTATTGGAACCGCCATGTCTCTCGCCGCACTCAGTGCACCGGCCGCAGCCCAATCCGGCGCGGCCTCCTGGTACGGCAGCGGCCGCAAGACCGCGAATGGCGAGCGCTTCAATCCGAACGGGATGACCGCCGCCCATCGCAGCCTGCCGTTCGGCACCCGTGTCCGAGTCGAGAACAAGCGCAACGGCCGCTCGGTGGTGGTGCGCATCAACGATCGCGGGCCTTTCGTGCGCGGCCGGATCATCGATCTCGCCAAAGGCTCTGCCCGAGCGCTCGGCATGGGCGGCACGACCTACGTCTCGCTCAAGGTCGTGAACTGACGCGGAACCCGTGACGTCATGGGCATGCCAGAGGATGGCGGTGCCGGGTCGCGACGACGTGCGGCATGCCTCATCCTCCTGATGCCGCATGGCGATTCCGCGAAAGGCGGGTTTCACTGCCGCGCTTGATCAACTAAGGGGCCGGTTGCCGTTGCATGGATGGCGATCGGCCCCATCTTGACGGCTGGATGCGTGTTTGAGGATGGTTCCCCCATGGCAAAGCCCCTGATCGTCGAGATTCCCCACGAGATCGGTCCCGTCGAGGCGAAACGGCGGATCTCGAGCGGGCTGGACAAGGCGAAGGCGGCCTGCGCCAAGGCCGGAATCAATGTCGAACACATGACCTGGACAGACGACCGTCTGAACTTCGCCATGTCGGCCATGGGCCAGAAGGTGGACGGCGAGGTCGACGTCCTTCCGGAGACGGTCCGTATCGAAGTGCGCCTGCCGATGCTGCTGGCCCTGTTCGCCGAGCGGATGAAGAAGATCATCGGCAAGGAAGGCAGCCAGCTCCTGATCAAGAAGGGCTGAGGAGCGCCATCGGGGGAACGGCAACGGGCACTCGCCCGTTTCCAGCCCTCTCCCGAAACTTCGCGAGCAGGTGGCGCCGCCCATGTCGAATCCAGGCCCGATAGATCCCGCGCCCATCCCGGAAGCTCCGGTTCCCGATACGCCCTATGTGGCCCCCCAGACGCCGCCGCCGGCTCCAGGGCCGGATATCCCCGCGTCTACGCCGGCCGAGGCGCCCGCCGAGAGCCCGACGGAGATCCCCGTGATCGACCCGAGCCCCGCTCCCGTCTCGCCCGATCCGTCGCCAACCGGCCCGGCTAACCCGACGATGTAGCCTCACAGGCAAAACCGCATTTGTTCGGGAGCGGCTGCGCTGCCATAAGCCCGCATCATGGCTGCTCCCCCGCTTCTCACCCTCCAGAACGTCGCGCTCACTTTCGGCGGCACTCCGCTGATCGAACAGGCCGACCTTGCGATATCCCCCGGTGAACGGACTTGCCTCGTCGGCCGCAATGGCTCGGGCAAGTCGACGCTGATGAAGATCGCCTGTGGGCTCATCGAGCCCGACAAGGGCGTGCGCTTCGTCCAGCCCGGCACCACGATCCGCTACCTTGCGCAGGAGCCGGATTTCTCGGGGTTCACCACCACCCTCGATTTTGTCGAGCACGGTCTCACCCATGGCGACGACGCCTACCGCGCCCGCTACCTGCTGGAGAGCCTGGGCCTGACCGGCGCCGAGAACCCGGCGAGCCTGTCGGGCGGGGAGGGGCGGCGCGTGGCCCTGGCGCAGGCGCTGGCACCCGAGCCCGACATCCTGCTGCTCGACGAGCCCACCAACCATCTCGACCTGCCGGCCATCGAATGGCTCGAAGCGGAATTGAAGTCCGTGCGCGGCGCACTCGTTCTCATCAGCCACGACAGACGCTTCCTCTCGGCCCTGTCGAAGACCACCGTCTGGCTCGATCGCGGCATCACGAGGCGGATCGAGCAGGGCTTTTCCACCTTCGAGGCCTGGCGCGACGCCTTCTTCGAGGAGGAAGAGCGCGACCGGCACAAGCTCGATCGCAAGATCGCCGACGAGGAGCATTGGCTGCGCTACGGCGTCACGGCGCGCCGCAAGCGCAACGTCCGGCGGCTCGGCAACCTCCACGCCCTGCGCAAGGACCGCCGGGAGGACCGCCGCCCCGTCGGCACCGCCACGATGACCTCCACCGAAGCGGAGAGTTCCGGCGCCCTGGTGATCGAGGCCAAGAATGCCTCAAAGGCCTATGGTGAGCGCCGCATCGTCGACGATCTCTCGATCCGGGTGATGCGTGGCGACCGGCTCGGCATCGTCGGCGCCAACGGCGCCGGCAAGACCACCCTCATCAACCTGCTCACGGGACAATCGGCACCGGATTCCGGCACCGTCGCCTTGGGCACGAATCTCAAGATGATGCTTCTCGATCAGGCCCGGGCTGTGCTGGACCCGTCGATGACGGTCACCGAGGTGCTCACCGGCGGTAGCGGTGACAGCGTGGTCGTCGGCGGCGTGAGCCGTCACGTCATCGGCTACCTCAAGGACTTCCTGTTCGCCCCGGAACAGGCCCGGACCCCGGTGAGGGTGCTCTCCGGCGGCGAGCGCAACCGCCTTCTCATCGCCCGAGCCCTGGCCCAGCCCGCCAACCTCCTGGTCCTCGACGAGCCCACCAACGACCTCGACCTAGAGACCCTCGACCTCCTGCAGGAGATGCTGTCCGATTATTCCGGCACGCTGATCCTGGTGAGCCACGACCGTGACTTTCTCGACCGAGTCGTTGGCAGCGTCCTCGTCAGCGAGGGGGAGGGGCGCTGGGTCGAGTATGCCGGCGGCTATACCGACATGGTGACGCAGCGCGGCCAGGGCGTCGAGGCGCGCAAAAGCGCCACCGCGCCTCGCCCCGACGGCAAGGTAAAGCCGGGCCGCCTCGTCAGCACGTCCGCGCCCCCGGCGCCCAAGACGAAGATGGGGTTCAAGGACCAGCACGAGCTGAAGACCCTGCCGGAGCGAATCGCGAAGCTGCAGACCGAGATCGCCAAGATCCGCACCGTCCTTGCCGACCCGCAGCTCTACAGCCGCAATCCGGTCCTGTTCCAGAAGGCCTCGGCGACCCTCGCGGCGGCGGAGGCCGACCTCTCGGCGGCCGAGGACCGCTGGCTGGAGCTGGAGATGCAGCGGGAAGGGTGAGGCGGGTCGCCCTCCGCACCGGACGCCCGGCAGAGCGTGTCGGCTCGGGCTCCCCCGCTCGGTGACGCGCCCCCCTCGACCGGGGGAAGCCGGAGCGTTCACGAGACCTTCGCCCCCGATGTGACGCCAAGGATCGCCGAGGCTTCCCGATCGCGGTCCCATGGCCGAGACCGTTCTCCCCGACATGAAACTTCTTGATAAAATTCCTATTTCATGCCTATATCCCCACACCTGCCGCCCAGCGAAGGGGGCCTGTCCGGTGACCGACCGGGTGGGCCGAAAGGGGCGGCGGGGCGGTGCCTGCGTCGGTGGTGTCGGTCACCATCGCCCCGGGCGGCGGCTCGATAGTCTGGGGGCTCGGATGGGGGCGCGGTAGGTCGGGAGTTAAATGCCCCGGCACCGACCCCGTTCTGGGCTGCCATGAYGAGGTTTGCGGCCCCTCCAATACGAGAGGGCGTGCGGGGCAAAGTCCGTTCGAACAGCCGGGCTGGGATGCAACACGACCACCTCAGGCGCGACGCAACGCGAGGACCGCTGGAGACACCGCGACGC
>NZ_LMMP01000024.1 GCF_001422815.1 Methylobacterium sp. Leaf91
GGTCGTACCGGAGAGCAGTCTGCGAGAACGAGGTTAGGGGGTCAGAATTGGACGCCGATCCCCCGCCTCACGGGGTCAAAGTTGCACGCCGAAACACAGGTCGACCTCGCAGTCGGACCAAGGCGTCCAGGGCCTCGGTCACCTGGTAGGCGCGGAAGTTGGCTCTCGGGGTGAGCGAGAGCGCCTCTCGCGTGTGGCAATCGACGACGGTCAGGATCCGGAACGGACGTCCGTCGAAGAGGCGGTCGGACATGAAGTCCATCGCCCAGACCTCATTGGGTCCACCGATCGCCGGTCGCCCCTGACGGTAGCGCCAAGCTCGCTTGCGCTTGGGCAGCTTGGACCGGATCGACAGCCCCTCATCCCGGTAGATCCGGTAGGTGCGCTTGTGGTTCACGGCCCAGCCCTCCCGTCGCAACAGGATGTGCAGCCGCCGATAGCCATAGCGCACCCGCGCGGCAGCCAACTCCTTCAGCCGCATACGCAGCGCGACCTGTGGGTCCGACCGCTTCCTATAGCGCTGCGACGAACGACCGAAGCTGGTGGCCAGACAGGCCCGACGCTCGCTGATGCCGTAAGCCACCTGCAGGTGACCGGCGACCTCGCGGCGAGCGGCGGGCCTCACCACTTTCGCTTGAGCACGTCCTGCAGCATGGAGCGGTCCAGCGTCAGGTCGGCCACCAGTCGTTTGAGCTTGCTGTTCTCGTCCTCCAGCTGCTTGAGCCGTCGGATCTCAGGCACGCCCATGCCGACGAACTGCTTCTTCCAGCGGTAGAACGTCGGCTCGGACACACCCATCTTCCGGCAGACCTCGTCCACCGTGGCGCCATTCTCCGTCTGCCGCAGGGCGAAGGCGATCTGTTCGTTCGTGAAGCGTTTGCGAGGCATGGCATCCACCCTCCTTCAAGGTTCAGGATGCCCGAAAAACTTGCACGCAGCGCGGACCAGTTTGATGGGTCAGGGTCAGGTCGCGTGACGATGGCGGGTTGAGCGAGCGGCGCTGAGCTGCTCGGTTCCGTTGGCCAAATGACGACCTCCGGCGCAGGCGGGTGATAGCCGAGCGACGAGTGCGGTCGGATGCTGTTGTAGTGCCGCCGCCATTGCTCGATTACGACGCTGGCCTCCTTGAGGGTGTAGAACACCTCGCCGTTGAGGAGTTCGTCCCGCAGCTTCGCGTTGAAGCTCTCACAATAGCCGTTCTCCCAGGGACTGCCCAGCTCGATGTAGGCAGTCGTCGGTCCAACCGCCGCGATCCAGTCCTGTACGGCCTTGGCAATGAACTCCGGCCCGTTGTCCGAGCGGATATGACCGGGCACACCGCGCAGGCTGAATAGGTCCGAAAGCACGTCGATCGCATCCTGCACCTTCAGCTTGCGAGCGACCCGGATGGCCAGGCACTCACGGCTGAACTCGTCGAACACGTTCAGCATCCGGTACTTGCGCCCGTCGTGCGTCCGGTGCTCCGCGAAGTCATACGACCAGACCTGGTCGGGTCGGGAACCAAGGCCTTCAGCGACGCTGCCGAGATGGGTCCGATACCAAGAACCGCCGTTAGCCTTCGGAGATCCGCGTCCTCTCGTGACTGAGCCACGATCTCACGGTCCAAGCGGTGAAGGCGATCGTTCAATACTTCAATGTGATCGGCCAGATCCATAAGCACCTGCCGTGCAATGACCGGAAGCCGCACATCTCCCGGGGCTCTGACGATCTCCATCAGACCTACAAACCGGCCGAGCACCGTCCCGCTCACGATACTCAGCTTCGACAAATGAGCCCGCAACGCGTTCACTGCTTGGTTCCGCTGGCGCACGAGCAGGTCTCGTGTCTTCAGCCCCATGGCAACGGCCTGCTGCTCGGCCGTCTTCACCTGTACGAAGCGCGTCGTTGGACGGCTATCCGCTCCGCAGATGACTTCCGCATCGCCAGCATCGATCTTGCCACGCTTCACATAAACTTTGACGTAGCTCAGCGGCATGAGGCGCACCTAATGGCCAAGCCTTGCAATCTCACGGGCCCAGAAATGGGCACCACCGCGGGTATCCATTCCGACTAGGTCGTAGACTCATAAGATCGGAGCCAGATGCGGACGGCTGCGAGTTTGACGCTTGCGAGATAGTTGGCCGGGTCCTTGTCGTAGCGGGTGGCTACTGCTCTGAAGTGCTTGATCTTGTTGAAGAATCGTTCGACGAGGTTGCGGTAGCGGTACAAGAATGAGCTGAAGGCGGGGACGTTCTTGCGGTTGGGCATCGGCCGGACATTGGCCCAGGCCCCTTGTTTGGCCAGACAGTCTCGGCGTTCGTCGCTGTCGTAGGCCCGGTCGCCGAGCAGGGTCTGACCCGGACCGAGCATGCTGAGCATATCGTCCGAGGAGCGACCATCATGGGCCTGCCCCTCGGTCAGCTTGAGAGCGGTGGGGCGGCCCTCGGCATCCACCAGGGCATGGATCTTGGTGGCAGGCCGCCGCGCGAGCGACCCATGCAACCGGATCGATCGTCGTTTATGGGATGGCCCGCCCCTCCTTCGGCGTCGGCGCTAAGCTGACGTGGTCTGAGCAGAGGAGAGAACGGTGGCGATCACCGTGTTGGGTATCGATCTCGGTAAGAACAGCTGCAGCGTCGCGGGTTTCGACGAGACGGGCCGTGTCGTCCTTCGGCGGAGACTCACGCGAGACGGCGTTGTTCGGCTGGGCGCCAAACTGCCGGCTTGCACGATGGCGATGGAGGCGTGCTGCGGTGCTCACCACCTTGGCCACGTCCTGCGGGAGCAGGGCCACGAGGTCCGGCTCATGTCGCCAGAGTACGTCCAGCCCTATGTCAAAGCGCAGAAGAACTACGAGCGGGATGCGGAAGCGATGGCAGAGGCCGCGACCCGGGCGACAATGCGCTTCGTCGAGTTGAAGAGCGAGGCGCAGCTGGACGCGCAGATCCTTCATCGTGCCCGGACGCGCCTAGTTGAACAGCGGACGGCATTGATCAACCAGCTGCGCGCCGTGCTCCTGGAACGGGGTATTGTAGTCGCAAAGGGCCGTCAGCAGCTTCAGAGGTTCCTAACGGAGATGCTTGATCCCGCAATCGAGCCACCCTCGACCTTAAGTCCGCGCACTCGTCTCCTCATCGAAGACATGCGCCTGGAAGGGGGCGAGCTGGATCGGCGTATTGCTGCGCTGACGACCGAGTTCGTAGCCAGGGCCCGCGAGGACCAAGCCGCGCGGCGCCTCGTCAGCATTCCAGGGTTCGGGGCGCTGAACGCGACCGCATTGGTTGCCGCAATCGGCACGGGCGAGACATTCCGATCCGGTCGTGATCTCGCGGCTTGGCTGGGCTTGGTACCGCGGCAAGCGACGACCGGCGGCAAACCAAGGCTCCACGGCATCACGAAGCGGGGCAACACTTACCTGCGCACGCTCCTGATCCACGGGGCGCGGGCGGCTCTGCCGTCGCTCTCGGCAGACCAGACCCTGATCGGCGGGTGGCTGCGTGGCCTCGTCGGCCGTGCTCACAAGAACAAGATCGTCGTGGCGCTCGCTGGCAAGTTGGCCAGGATCGCCTGGGCGGTACTCCGCTCCGGCGAGGGCTACGCGGCCAGGGTCAGCCAGCCTGTGGCGGCCTAAACGAGATCAATCGCCAGGACGGCCCGGCCCGGCGATCGACGATGTCTGCGGGCGATGGAAGCGAGATGGCCTTACGACTGAACCGGCACCCTGCGATCCTAGCACAAAATATGGCGCTCGACGCCGTGTCTTTTATGAGGACCGGGGTCTGCGGAACTCCATCTAGGACGGGGCACGCCCCCGAGACCGGATACGTTGGCGCAGACCGGTCAGATCACCTCGCACATGCCGCTTGCAGATGGGGCCGGCCATACGTTTTTGTAGGTGAGATCACGTGCGTCGAGGGAGCTCCACAAGGTGCCGAGCCCGACAGTCAGATCGTGCTCGTCCCGCAGGCGGGCGCGCATCTCCTCCAGGGTGATGTCGACTTGTCCGTCGATCAGTCCGCGCAGGAACGCCTCGTGTGGATCGAGCTTCGAGCGGCGTGCCCGCCCTTGCGGACGAGCGGCCACCGTCCCGGTCATCGTGAGCGCGGCCATCCAGCGGATCGAGGTCCCGATGCCGACCCCAAACCGCGCGGCCGTCTGCCGGCGGGAGGTCGTTGCAGCGGCTTCCACCACTCGCTCGCGCAGATCCTGGCTGTAGGGTCGTCCCATCTATCGCTCCTCCTCCAGAGCGATCAGTGAATCAGCCCGTGACCTCTTCGTGAACCCCACCCCATCGATTCAGCGCAAACCGAAAACGCTCTAGATCAGCGCTGCCGCAAGCAGGGACGGCCCACACCATCATACCTCAGGGAGGATCACTTTTTAGGGTACAGGCCAAGACCATCGTAATAAAATATATCCACTGCCAAGTATCACATTAACGGTAATCAGGAGGCGAAAGGATAATACGGGCTCTCTCTAAATCATGGACTGTATCAACTCCGAGTGGCACGCAATCGACCTTAACAGCATCAATACGCATACCAGCTTCTATTGCGCGAAGTTGCTCAAGCTTTTCACGAACTTCAAGTTTAGACGGTGGTAACTGAACGAAACGTTTCAGCGCAGAGCGCCGATAAGCATAAAGCCCGATATGATGGTATAAAGGACCAACGCCCGTCGGTGCAGTTGCACGCGTAAAATAAATGCACCTGAACTGGCCTGGCACGGTTTCAGTTCCAATCATCTTCACCACGTTAGGCGATGTTAGTTCTTCCTCTGACGATATTTCTGCAACGAGAGTTGCAATGTCGACGGCTGGGTCTTTGAGCGGAAGAAGACTTGCCGGCAGAATCTGAGGATCAATGGTTGGCAAATCACCCTGAAGATTGACTATCACGTCAAACGTTTCTTGGGGGTCAACTAATGTCAGAGCTTCATAGATGCGATCTGACCCAGAAGAGTGATTAGTATCAGTCATAATAGCCTGCCCCCCAGCAGATACAATCACATCCCGAACTATTACAGAATCTGTTGCAACAACTACAGGGCCAACTTGTGCCGCTACCGCGCGCATCCAAACATGAAGAATCATGGGTCTACCGTGAATATCAGCGAGCGGTTTTTCCGGCAACCTCGATGCTCCGAGGCGGGCGGGAATTAGAACCAGCGACTTCAAGGCATCCTCCTTTGCATATTACTATGCCTGTAATTATAAAATCAAAAATTAAGTCAACCAGCTAGACTATACCAAGTTTAATCAAATCGTGAATATGGACTATTCCAACCGGCTTGCCCCCGTCGACAACAAATAATGCAGTCACGGCTTTTCTCTGAATCTCACTTAGCGCGAATGCCGCGAGATCATCAGGGCCGACTACGCTTGGAGCATGACTCATTACTTCATCGGCTCGCATACTCGTCAGGCCCAAACACATATGCCTTCGAAGGTCCCCGTCCGTCACAACCCCCACGAGTACGCCCATACTATCAGTGACTCCAACACAGCCAAAACTTTTAGCTGACATGATAATCAAAGCTTCTGACATTAATGTGGATAACGATACGATGGGAACGCTACTACCAGAGTGCATTGCTTCGCGAACAAAAGTCAGTACCGCGCCAAGCTTGCCTCCTGGATGGAAACGACGGAAATCCTTAGGTGTAAAACTACGGCTTTCAAGCAACGCAACCGCTAGTGCGTCACCGATAGCAATCTGCATCGTTGTTGAAGTCGTTGGAGCAAGATTGTGCGGACAGGCTTCTGCCGAGCGCGGTAAAATAAGCGGAATATCCGCCTCTCGTCCAAGGGAGCTGTCAAGACGGGATGTTATAGCAATCAATGGCACATTAAATCGACGAGTGTACTGCACTATATCTCTCAGTTCAGAGGTCTCCCCTGACCAAGAAATCGCCACGACAACGTCCTCGGACGTGACCATTCCTAGATCGCCATGGCTTGCTTCGCCGGGATGAACGAAGAATGAAGGCGTACCCGTGGAGGCAAATGTTGCCGCAATTTTTCGGCCGACGTGCCCACTTTTACCCATACCACTTATGATTATTCTCCCGCGGGCACGGGCAATGGCGGACACTGCTAAAGCAAAATTTGAGCTAAGATCCCCCCTCAACTTCGATGCCAACTCGATCAAACCATTAGCTTCTGTTTCAATCGTTCGAATCGCCGACTCAACGAACATGTCGTTTAAAGATCCAGAAACAGGCTTAACTTTAGTTGGCGTCTGGTCATACTGGTCCATCTACCGCATCCTCAAAATCGTGTCAGAAATTGCTAGCGAAGTTTTGCTATAACAACGGATTTCACCTTGAACGCTGCTCCCCTAACAACGGAAATCCTAAACTCAATTACATCCTTTCCTTCCTCTGCACCTTCCGGAATCTTGAATGAGAGTTTGGCATTTAGACGACCGTCAGAAACATCGACGCTTGAGTGTCTTGCAACCGCGAGTTCCATCGTTGATCCATCACTAACGATGTCGCAGACCAACTCAACTTCAGGTTGGTGCGCTTCAGGGTTAGACTTTGCGCGGATGAGACTATCAACTTCATCTGTTTCAGAGTTCAAGTCGGAATTAGTGCTAAAGTCCAGAATATAACCTAACGTGAAACTTCCGTACCCAATCTTCAGATATGGACCGAAAATTATATGCCCAGTTTTGCTGGGCGGTACAAAAATATCACCAGCCTCATCTCGATAAATATCGCTACTAAGATGACTTAACCCTCTTATATCTGCCGTCCACACGCACTCCGAAACGAAGGAAGAGCCAAATAATTCAGTGGTACCTTCCCTAAGATCGACAAGATAGTCCAAAAAGTCAGGCAACGAGCATTTTTTGCCAGTCGATGGATTAAAATACCTACTCTGCATCACATATGCGGCGTAAAATATTTCATACACCGTTCGTTCCGTCGGGTGATGGGGTAATACGGGTTCGTCGATTGTAAGTGACCGGCCTGAATAAAAGGTAGGACTAAAGCAGCGAACGACTTTGTCAGCAAGCAAGGCCTCGAAGCCAATAATCGAAGAAAGTGTCCATACCTCATCAACAACCTCAAACATCGAATAGGAGTTTGTACGATGCGGGACTATCTTGATATTGTCTTGCAGTCGCAGGAGCCATTTAATAGAGCTATAAACCGTGTCAGTACTAGCGTCATCCGTTACCCCCGGCGAAAATGAGATAAGGATATCAGCATCTTTTTCATTACGACACGCATTATAAACCATTTCCAGAAAGTGCTCAAACCGCGTACTGCGACTTTCCTCAGTATCAGTGCTTTCCCCTTTATATACCAGTAGTATGCCGCGATCTCGCGTTCTAAGGTGATTGAGGTCGAGTTGAATCGCCCCCAAGTCGCTTGAAAATTTGTTTGAAACAATGACCTTTATGAATTGCTTTACTAGATCTGTTTCGGATGAAGTTAGTTCATAATCCGAATTTAAAATACTATGTAAACGATTTATATTTTGATGTCCATTAAGCGGCCCCATATCATCGACAAAGACGGAAAGGGGGGGGGCGCTTATGTCGTCGTAGCCATAGAAACCTATGAAGCCCTTTTCAATATAGATAGGACGTTTTCCAATTGCCGCAAAGTGAACGCTGAAATTCGGCACGTCATACTTAGGGTCGGGATTCCACTTAAAAAAATGATCATAATTCATGGCCTGAGAAGCGTTGCGTGGCTCACCGACATTGTCTGCATCTAATAATTTTTTAATAAAACGATGCTGTGAGGAGTTGATACCATAATTGCTTATAGCTATATTACCGCCAGACTTCTGGCGACACATAACGTATTCTTTGTCTGAATCGTAACTGGACAATGGGTATTTACCGATAAAAATATCATCCAGCTGCTTTCCTATCCGACCGGCAGCGCCTCCATCGAACGCGCCAGGGGCAAGATATTCATTTGCCCACGTCAGATCGCGTGTCGGCATATGAGATTTACTGATATAATTTATCAATAATTTCTCGAGCTCCGCCTCACTGTGTGCAAACTCAATGCTGGTGTTTTGCCAAAATGACTCGAAATCAATGTATCTCGCGGAGATGGATGGTTTACCAAGCAGTAAAGCCTCGAACAACATTGTACTATTTACCGAAATGTGAGCGTCGCAATGGTTGAGTGCCTCGAATGGCGTTACCCGATAAAACCCAGATTGATCAATTCGAACAAATGATTCATTTTGAATTTTCTCTCGAAGCTGTTTTCCAATTACATCAGACGCCCTTGACGGTGGAGATCGTATTATCAGCTGCCAATTATGTTTCGAACATATATTACAGAGATCTTTCATTATCGTACGCTGGCTATCACGAGCGACATTCACATCAAATTGGCTATCAAGGGGTTGGGCCGGAAACAGAATTATTGGCTTACTCGGATCTAGATTAAAAATCCGGCAGAATTGAGTTCTTGTTAGGCTCGGCTTTGTACCATTACAGTATACGTCAAACTTTGGTGCCCCAAGCAAGATGATTCGTTCTTGTGGGTATCCCCTGCTGACAAATATGTCTTTTTGCAGCTTGCCCCATCCCAGTACTATGTCTGCGTCGGGGCGATCAATGCCGGATGTTGCGTCAACATAATACATGTCTCTTTTTGCAAAAACCGACTCGTGAGGTATCAAGATTCGTGGTATATCTAGGTCTTTGCATGCTTGAGAAATTATACGCATAAACGGATGCCAATCGAAGCTAAAGATCATAGCCCTCAATCTGCCAACCAGGGGGGTAAGCCTGGAAAAAAGTAGGTGGCGCAGCTGTTCCGGAGAATCGACTGCGTAACGCATGGCGCTCCGCCTTTGGGTATCGACAGACTGATCTTTAATAAAAGAAATCGGTAAAATTGGTGATGTTGCTTTCTTTTCAATGAGCGCTATCAACGCATCCCCGTGTTCCTTGATCCAGGGTACGTATCCGTAGAAATTCTTATGTGGAATGACCGGCTGATTTGAGTTGAACCAATCGGGAGTTTCCCAAACGCTTATTGCGCCTGGGGGCTCTATCAAGCCACTAGGCGGAGGGCGTTTTGTATATGAACGCTCGGTCTCAACAACTGCAAATCTGTTTAAATAATCTTTATTTGTTTTTAGCAACAAACCGTTCTTCTTGCCGTTCGCAGTGTTGTTTTTATAAATTGTCATTTTTTTCCTTGCGGGATACTTTGATTGTATTTACCTGTTTTTATTTATTCAAGAACAGGTGCTTAATCAACTTTGCCCTAATCCACAGAATGCTTATTCGTACAGCGCACGACGGTGGACCATGCTACGCTCCATCGAAGCGAAATTGGTAACTTTTCTCCTATCATGCGATGAGGAACATGGCAACTTTCTCATGTAGTGAGCTTTAAGGTTGGCAAAAGCCTTATTTTATTAGCATCGTGCAGCGACATCAGTTTTCCATGGCTATTTTTCTATAGATCAATCTTTCATTGTCTTCGCAAGTGAGATGAATGGCGTCTATTAAATTTTGGCTGACCCAGTAGACAACGGTATACCGTAAGGATTGCCCCGGCATCAGCCCATTCATTATACTAGAAAATTGCGGCTTCAGTAGTTTGCAAATGGAATTTGCTTTCTCGACGTCTGAGATATCGCTATTTGATTGAATTTCCCTGTGACGCGTTTTCTACTCCCATGCAGGAAGAATAATGGAGACAACGCGCAATTGTTTGAACTGGTACCCATAGTCGTGACCTGACCGGCTGGTTTTGGACCGGGCTGATTGAGAGGATCAGCCAGGACTGAAGGAGCTGGACATGTAGCAAGGTCAAAAGACGGGTGCGGAGCAGGTGGTGCTGAAGCTGCGCCAGATTGAGGTGTAGACGGCGCAGGGTAAGAGTTTGGCGATAGCTTGCCGGGAGGCGGAGATCTCTGAGCAAAGTTACTATCGCTGGCGCAAGGAGTACGGTGGCCTGCAGATCGACCAGGCCCGTCGGATGAGGGATCTGGAGCGCGAGAACGCTCGATTGCGCCGGCTCGTGGCTGACGTGTCCCTGGAGAAGCAGGTGCTGGCGGACGTCGCCGCGGGAGCCGAAGGCCAGCGTCAGCAAAACTTATAGCCCCGGAGCGGCGCCGGCAGGCAGTCGATGCGATCCAGGAGAAGTACTACCTTTCGGAGCGCCACGCCTGTCGGATCGTCGGCCAGCACCGGGGCACGCAACGCTACATGCCCACGGTACCGGCTGACGAGGATGCGCTGACCCGCGCCATCATCGCCCTGGCGTCCGAGTACGGACGCTACGGCTACCGCCGCGTCACCCCGCTGCTGCAGACAGCTGGATGGCGGGTGGGCAAGGACCGGGTTCAGCGGATCTGGCGTCGTGAGGGGCTGAGGGTCCCGCAAAAGCATCGACCACGCAGCCGTCTCTGGTTGAACGATGGCTCCTGCGTACGGCTGCGGCCTCTCCATCGCAATCACGTCTGGAGCTTCGACTTTGTGCTGGGCCAGACCCATGACGGGCGAAGCCTATGTATCCTGACGCTGATCGACGAGCAAAGTCGCACCTGCCTCGCGCTAAAGGCCGCGAGGCGCAGCAACAGTCTGGGTGTGATCGAGGCGCTGGCCGATGAGATGTGCCTGCATGGCATCCCCGACAACATCCGCTGCGACAACGGCCCTGAGATGATCTCGAAGGCTTTGCGGAAATGGGTCGCCAAAACCGGCCCGCAGATCCAGTATATTGCACCAGGATAGCAGTGGGAGAATGGCTATTGTGAGCACTTCAATGGCAAGCTGAACGATGAGTGCCTACGCCAAAAGATCTTCTATTCTCTCGAGGAGGCACAGATCGTGATTGGGATCTGGCAGAATACCTACAACGGCGTTCGACCTCATTCGTCCTTGGGCTACCGGCCGCCCGCGCCTGTCACCTTCCCGGATCTGGCCTTCCGGTTGCCCATGGCCGCCATGGCCTGCCCCCATTCGGTGGCCCAGGTTCGAAGTTAGTGCATCGTCGGTCTGGAGTTGACCCCGTTTGTGGTCCACGACCTATGCAAGTTCTCGGACAGTGACAGCTTGGGCAAGCCTCCCCAAAACCGACACTCTATGAATCATCGATCCGCCCGCTCGGAAAGCCCGCCGTCACTAATCCGTCCACACCGCCTAGGCCTCGCCGGGAGCGAAGGCGATCGGCACGAACACGCCCTGAGCCGTGGCGGCTTGCTTGGCGAAGAACCGCTGGGCTTAGCGGCGCACGGCATCGTAGCCGCCGGCATAACTCTCCTCGCGCAGCTCCTCGAACAGGCGCACGTAGCTCAGGTGCTCCCTCTTAGGCTTGGCGAGTTCTTCGGCGAGCAGGACATCAAGACAAGCGAGAGGGACGCCGAGCTGCAACCGTGGCTGATGCTGACGCTTGTAGGAGAAGGCGGTCTTCTCTGAGCGCAGCGCCTTGCACACGACCTTTCGTGACAGGTGCAGCTCCCGCCAGATCTCGCGGATGCTCTTGTGTTGGTTGCGAAACAGCCGTCGGAGTTTTGCGATGGTCTCCACGATCAACATCCCCGGCTGGCTCCCTGTCCCTGGCGGGATGGGAGCATTATGTGAACTGTCAGGCGTGGGTCCCGATTGGACGCCGATTAGCCCGTCAGACGGGTTCTTTTTCCGGTTCATGCGCACTTTTGGTGCTGACGGATTCAGAATTCGCGTTTGAGCGTTGCTCCTTACCATGACCGAGGAGGCGTCGGATGCCGATCTCGAACCCGTCTCTACCGACAGTGCCCGATGGGTTGCACATCGATGAACTGACGCTCGAGCCGTCCGGACTGTTGCTTCTTGCCCGGACCACCGCTGCGCAGGGCGTCTGTCCGGGTTGTGGCCAAAGGTCTTCGCGGGTCCACAGCCGCTACTGGCGAACGCTCCAAGACCTGCCGCGGCAGGACCGTGCCGTCACGTGGCGCGTTGAGGTGCGCCGATTCCGGTGCAGCCATTGCCCGGGTCGGATCTTCGTCGAGCGCATCCCAGGGCTGATGGGATTCAAGGCGCGCCAGACCACGCGTCTGGCCGAGGCACAGACCGAGATCGGCATGATGCTGGGCGGCGAGGCCGGAGCCCGGCTGTCGCGGCGGCTGTCCATGCCGGTGAGCGGCGACACCGTCCTGCGCCTGATCCGCCGCGGGCCTACCGGGTTTCGCGGGTGGTGGGCATCGACGACTGGGCTTGGCGGCACGGGCGACGCTACGGCACCATCGTCTGCGATCTGGAACGCTGTCGCGTTCTGGCCCTACTGCCGAGCCGCTCGTCAGCTCCGGTGAGAGACTGGCTCGCCGCGCATCCCGGCATTACCGTCGTCAGCCGGGCCCCGGCGGGCCCCTACGCCGAGGCCGCCCGCAGTGGTGCACCCGCCGCCATTCAGGTCGCCGACCGCCGGCACTTGCTGGTCAACGCCTCTGAGGTCCTCCTGTCCGTCGTCGCGCGTCACCAGACGCAGATCCAGGAGGCTGCCGGACAACGGTCTTCTCTCGGGATCGTCTCACCCGTGCCCATCCAAACGCCGCCGCTGTCGCAACGAAGCGAGAACCGCCGTAAGCGCTTCAACGACGTCCTGCATCTTCAGGCACAGGGTCTGCCGATCCTGCAGATCGCGCGTGGGACCGGACTGGCCCGCAACACCAGGCGCAGCTACCTGCGCGCCGGTACGTTCGTCCCGAATCGACGAGCGCCGGGACAGAGCCTGCTCGACCACCATCGTAGCTTTGCCGATGTACGTTGGCAGGAGGGGCTCCGAAGCAGCGCCGCATTCCATCGGGAACTCCAGGCTCGGGGCTTCGAGGGCGGCTACGACATCGTTCGACGCTGGGTAGCGCGACAACGAGAGAGCGGGCCGGATTACCCTACCGTCCGTTTTGCGCCTTCGACGCGTCGGACCACGCGCCTGCTGGCGAGCGATCCGACCCGGCTCAACCCCGACGAGCACGCCTTCATCATTGCGCTGTGTGAAACGGCTCCAGAGGTTCGGATCGCGGCCGGCCACGTGCGAGCCTTCACCGATCTGCTGCGGCAGGATGATCCGGCAGGGCTGGACCCCTGGCTCGACGCGCCGGCAGCACCGGGATTGCGCGGCTTCGCCGCCGGCCTGCGCCAGGATCTGGACGCCGTATGAGCAGCGATCACCCAGCCCTGGAGCAATGGGCTGGTCGAAGGTCAGGTCAACCGCCTTAAGCTGATCAAGCGGCAGATTTACGGTCGTGCCGCCTTCGACCTCCTGCAGCAGCGGGTGCTCCATGCGGCGTGATCAACGGCCGGGAGCCGGCGCAGCCCTACCCATCACCCCTCAATCGCCCGTCGGCACCAGAAGTGCGGGTGAACATACATGTTCCGCTGTCCGATCGCCTACTCGCGATGCCGCGGACGGGGGTTCTTCCCGCAATTAAGAAGCCCCAGTAGTGAAGCGCTCGCCCTGCTGTGGGGTTCCGGTCGCTAACAAACACTACCAATAGCGACGCCATCGGCCGTAGGTCCAGCGGGCCGGAGCTGTCCCCAGCATTCGTCCAGGGATTTCCATCGGCGCCGGGCGCCTTGCTTCTGGCCCACCCTCTACATGCGATGAACCGCCACCGTGCGCATGTTCGGTCGCATCATGAATGTTCATGGCACCACCGCACGATACGGCCGCCTTGTCACCGACTAACTTGCCGCCGTTTGCATCGCGGCAAACGTGAGTCCGTCATCATGACCCCAGTACTTGGTTAAGATTTATAATATTCTGGCTAGATCTCTTTACCCGCGGTGACATCCATCCGTGATCCTATTGTTTGCTTTATCGGATTTAGAACTTTTAGATTTCCGGAGTCTGATAAAATTTTGAGACGATTTAACACTCCTTGCACGTCAGCATAGTCAACCGGATCAGGACCAAGACTTGTTAAGTCATAGAGCCACCACTGACTGGCAAGAAGCTCTTCTATGACAATTGCATCGAAGCGATAGCGTATATGCCTAGCTGGCACTCCCCCGACCACCTCATATGGCATGACATCTCGAACAACAACCGAACCAGCACCGATAACAGCACCAGTTCCAACAACAACTCCCCTGCGAATGACGACATTTGCACCTATCCAAACGTCGTTCCCAATTACAGTCGCAGGACGTGGTGGAGCTGGGCGATTGATAGATGCCTTGATCTTGAGAAACTCAGATGATCTATAAAGCGGACCAGCAGCCCCGGATGCAAAAGGGTGCGTAGAAAAATTACTGATATTATGCTCCGAAGGACCTATATTTACACCTGGAGCAATAGAACAGTACCTCCCAATATAAGTGCATTGAATGGTTGAACCCAAGCCAATATAACTAAATGCGCCAATTGAGCACTCGTCTTTAAATACCACATTGAATGCGGCACATGGACTTTCTGCTTTAACACATGATCTGACTTTACGAGAATCAATCAGAAAAAGAGGTGACGTCACAGCGCGGGATCCTTCGAATATTTCAATAGCGAATAGTATAGACCTGATGTTGATCGGTACTATGTACAGATACAAACTAAATCTACACCACTTTTCGCTTAGGATTTTTTAGCCAAGTTGTCTGGATAGATGGTTCTTTTCTGGAATCGGCCCTAGCTCAATAGAAAGGCTGTCTGACGGTTTAGTTGGATCGTTCTAGGCTCGGTAGGCCAATCTGTGATCAGCTAATCCGCAGAGCCAGAAGCCCAGCACCTCAACCGGCGCACGACTCTTGTAACGTACGTTCAAGCTGTGCTAAATCTCTTAAGCTGTCGGTCCCTGCTCCACTGCCGAACGCATACAAATCAAGTCTACGGTATATACGAGCCATAGAAGAATATGAAAATACTTGTCGCTCTCGTTCAATATGTGGTTGCACCAGAACAATCTCCTTGTCACATAGCTGCCGCGCATGATATCCATTTATGACAAGATTGACGGTATACTCACCAGTCACTTACTAATCACCATGATCTTTTTGCACCATATAGAGCGAAGCGTTCCTGTGAACTCCAAAGCATTGCTTTAAAAACCTTCACCTCAAGAATGACGTTGGACGTCCCGGGCTAATCTGGGGCAGAATACACAATATCGGCGAGCGAAGGTAGTTTTGCGGCTTATTGCGACTAGCGATAAATGCCACTGCCGATGACGTTAAGACACGAGACGAAGGGAGTTGACCTGGAAGGAACGGCGACCTCAACCGAAGCATAGGAAACCTAGAGCAAAATTCAGACGGACTCAAATTTCAAGAGAATTAATGAAAACTTTTCCACTTCGAGTTGTATTTTCGTCATTGTTTCTAGCAGTGGTTAGTTAGTTTTGGCGCCTGCTGCTCGCATTTTTCGAGAAGCAGCCGCGAATCCTTAACATGGAAGCTTGTGGAGGAGCTCACGACTGGGCGCACAGGTTTCAGGGACCGGGGCATGATATTCAGCTGATGCCGCCGTCTTACGTAAAGCCCTATGTGAAGTGCGGGAAGACGAACGCAGCCGACGCGGCCGCCATCTTTGAAGCGGTCAGGCGTCCCTCCATGCTGCTTGCCGCAGCGAAGAGTCAAGCCTGCTCTTCCGTACTGGTTCTTAACCGCGCGCGCGATCTTCTGGTCCGCCAGCGCACGCAGATCGGGAACGCAATCCGCGCTCACATCACGGAGTTCGGCGTCATCGCAGCCAAGGGCGCGCAGAATGTCGATCGGCTCAGGACGCAACTCCTCCAACTGCCAGAAGTGGCCCTATCGCCCGTCAGCCTGCTCTTCGAGCAGCTGGTCAACACCAACACGTGGACCGAGCAGTTGACGTGCGAGATCGAAGCGACCCACGCCCAATACGAGACATGCCAGCGTCTGGCTACGATCCCAGGCGTCGGCACATTAGACTGCGCGAGGGACTATGCCGTCTGGCTCGGCCTGACCCCCAAGCCGCATACAACCGGCGGCAAACAAAGGATGAGGCGGATCTCGAAGATGGGCAACCGGTATATTCGGCGGCCGCTTTATTTGGGCGCCATGTCGCAGATCATAGTGAGATCCAGGTGCGGCCCGAAACACAGCTGGCTGTCAGACATGCTGGCCCGAAAGAAGATGAAAGTCGTCGCCATCGCGTTGGCGCGTCGCATGGCAAGAACGATCTTTGCTGTCCTCAGGGACGGATGAGCTACCAGCGGCAAGCGACTCCCGCCTGAACAGTTGAATGAACGGTCAAGGCGACGTGAGGTGATGGCAAACAAAGGTAGAGGAAGAATCAGGACACCCCGATTAATCTGAGGCGCTTTGAGCTCGCTCGATTTAGCGGGATCTGTTCTCCAAACGGACCTCATCACGGGGCGCAGCGATCCTGCTGCGCATCAGACTCCATATACGTGGCCGCAGCCGATCAGTTCACCCCGACCAATCCAACATCCTTGACCTACAGGAGCCATCCATACACGGATTGAAGTCGGGCGAGTAGGGCGGGAAATAGAGAACCCATACGCCGACCGCCTCAATGGCTTCGCGCCCCCCGGCAACCTTGTGGGCGTGCAGATTGTCGAGGATGACGGTGTCACCGGGCCTGAGTATTGGAGTCAGGGTGAGGGTGACGTAGGTTTGGGCGCGTACGCCATTGGTCGCTCCATCGAGGACGGTCTTGGCGATCAGGCTCGTGGCACGCAGAGCGGCGGTGATGGTGGTGGTCTTGTCATGTCCGTGAGGCACGGCGATCCCGCAGCGCGGGCCACGAGAAGCGCGACCGTAGCGGCGGGCCATCTTGGTCGTGGCGGCTGTTTCGTCGAGGAAGACCAGGCGATCCGGATCAAGGTCGGGTTGGCGCTCGAACCAGTTCTTACGTGCGGCTCTCACATCCGGCCACTCGTGCTTGGACGCGTGGACAACCCCTTTTATGGATGGCCCGCCCCTCACCGTGCTTCGCTGCTACGTTTGTAGTTCGGCTCATATGAGGGACGGAACAGAACAATAACCATCGCGATACTTGGGATCGATCTGGGTACGAACGGCTGCGGTGTGGTCGGGCAGGATGCGACCGGTCGGGTCGTCCTGCGTCGTCGGATGCGGCGAGATACGGTGCTCGCCTTCGGTGCGAAGCTGCCGTCCTGCATCGTTGCCATGGAGGCGTGTTGCGGCGCGCATCACATGGGCCGGGCGCTCGCTACTCAAGGCCACACCGTCCGACTGATGTCGCCCGAGTATGTGCGGCCTTACGTCAAAGCCCAGAAGACTGACGACCGCGACGCCGAGGCGATCGCGGAGGCAGCCACCCGTCCGACCATGCGGTTCGTCGCGCTCAAGTCAGAGGCACAGCTCGACATGCAGACCTTGCACTGGGTGCGCGAGCAACTCGTCGGCGAACGCACAGCCATGATGAATCAGATCCGTGCCATCCTGCTGAAGCGTGGCCACGTCGTCCCGCAGGGACGCGCCAAGCTCGCGGCATGCCTGAACGACTTGCTCGATTCCTACAGCGACTTGGATATCACGCCACGCAAGCGCATGCTTGTGGCGGACGTCCGAGAACGCTGGCAGTTCCTCGACGCGCGCATCGCAGCACTCGACACGGAGTTTGCCGAACAGGGCCGGACCGACGAAAGCGCGCGTCGGCTCACCACCATCCCGGGCATCGGTGCACTCAACGCGACGACGCTGGTCGTGGCGATCGGTGATGTGGCGACCTTCGCCATCTGGCGGCCTGGCTCGGCCTCGTTCCGCGTCAGATGACGACAGGCGGACGACCACGCATCCTCGGGATCACCAAGCGCGGCAGCATGTAGTTGCGTAAGATGCTGATCCAGGGCGCACGAGCGGCAATGCCGGCTTTGGGCAAAAGCGATACACGGATCGGCCAGTGGCTACGGGGCCTGCTGGCGCGGGCGCACGCCAACACTGCCGTCGTGGCGCAGGCGGCCAAGATGGCCCGGACCGTTTGGGCGCTGCTGCGGCACGAACGCGTCTACGAGCCGGCGGTGGTAACCGTCTGAACCGAGCTTGGTCGGCGAAGCGTTCGTCGGCCTTCCGATGTCTGCGAGCGGTGAGAGGAAGATAAGCGAGTCGATGGCTGCGGCGAGGCAGAGGACGCCCATGAAACTGACGGCGGTCTTCTCATAGCGAGTGGCGATGGCACGCCATTCTTTCATCGATTACAGCAATCACCGCCGCTATTCGATCCCGCTCCGGGCCTGCCTGCTCTTTGCGAGCGAGTGATCGAACCTGGTTGTGTGCTGGGGCGTCGGCGGGGCGACCGTGTTCCGCGCCTCGTACTGTATCGAGCAGACCGCCGATCTAGTCGGCCAATCCCTCGGCATGCTGATCGCGCTCGCAATCGGCAGGACCGCCGAGATTGGCGCCGTTCCCTAGGCCGATCATCATTGCGAACGAAGGAACGGGGCTTGTGCCATGAGAGACGTGAACGGATTTCCCAAAATCTACGCCATCATCAATGAGGTATGCCAACCTGCGCGCGTCATCAAGGTCGAGACTTTGACCGAGGGCGAGCTTCTTCCCGAGCAATACCGGGGGATGCACGCCATCCAAATCCTCGATGAAGCGCCCGTTAAGGAGGGTTACTGTAACCGAGATGGAAGAGATCGAGCCTTAATAAGGACGCGCTTCCCGGCGACACGCTGACGGATCTAAGCCCTTGCAACCTATCGACGCTCGCCCTTCCTTTGAACCCAGCAAAATTTGAGGACTATCCCATGCTCGTTCAGGGAGTGCCGTCGGCTGCCGATAGGGTCGCGAAGGAGGTCAATTTATATCAGGTTGTTGCCGCTGCAGTCGGTGCAACCCAGGAGGCGATCTACTTATTTGGATATAAGGATCATCAAGTGTCTGGTGCGTCTCCCGCCCAAATCTTGCGGCAGACTGACGCCGACGGAAAGACGATCCTCGGCCCGATTGACCCGCTCGACCCGATCAGAGCGAGCATCGAGGATCTTCGCGACAACGTGGATGACCGGATCTATTACTTCGGGTCGAAGGATTTGGTTACGACCGATCTCGACCCCGTCACCAATACTGCGATCCAGTTGTCGAGGATCGACGAGGATGGGGTTGCAAAGGTAGGTGTTGTGCTCGATCGCGATTGGCGTGCGGCTATCATCAATGGCGATGCCTACGCTTTCGACAAGGACGGCGTTCGCGTTCGTCTCACTACGAGCGCCGACGTGATACTGGCCGAAATTCGCAACGCGTCTGTAGAATACGATCGAGTTACCGCGACTGGCATCTTCTCCCGTGACGGGACAAAACTCTACGGATCATCGAGCCATCACCCCTCGACGACCAAAATTTTCCACCGTGCCGGCCTTGGACAGTCGCTCAGTGTCGGCAACTCCGGCAAGCCGCTCTACACCACGAGCTCGGTGCGTCCTGGTCGGGTTCTGAGCTTCAACGCGGGCGTGCTGACCTACGGCTCGGATCACAACAGCCTGTGGCTCAAGGACGGTGTTCCGAACGTCCCGGTGCCGCCCGCCAACATCGACAGCCTGATCGACTGCCGCGAACGGTACAGCGAAACCTTCATGTCGAGCGAGGGCGAGTACCTGACCCGCCCCGGCTCGCTCCCGAGCGACGTGGCGGTGCTTGAGAGCGCCCACGGCGTGGGTGGCCTTGCGGTAGCCAAGTTCCTCGAAGGCGGCGTGCTGTTCGAGAACGCGGTTGCTGCCGTGGTCCAATCCTGGAAGCTGGCGCAGCTGTTTGCGCTCCAGCATGAAGTGGCACTCAGCTTCGTCCAGGGCGAGAGCAACGCATCTCCGTCCAGYTCGGTCGCCTTCTACAAGGGTGCGCTGGTAGACATCCAGAGGCGGTTCGAGGCTCGCGTCCAGGCYATCAAGGGCACGACCGAGTCCGTGCCGATGTACCTGTGCCAGATGAACTCCTGGACCGGGTCGAACCTCGTGACCAGCAACGTCCCGGTCGCGCAGTTCGAGGCGGCTTTGGAGAACCCCGGCAAGATCATCCTCGTCGGACCTAAGTACGTCGGTCCGTTCGCAGATAAGCAGCACTTCACCGCAGAAGGCTATGTCGACCACGGCGCGGTCTACGGCTACGCCATCGATCTGCACCGCAAGGGCGGCGTGTCGCTTCCGCT
>NZ_LMMP01000025.1 GCF_001422815.1 Methylobacterium sp. Leaf91
AGAGGCTTTCTCTGCCTTCCGGCCGAACGAGTGCCGCAACTATCTCACCGCCGCTGGATACGATGCCTATGATCCAAGCTGAGCGGGCACGGCTCTAGCCACTCCGCCTCATTGCAGATGCAGGTTCTTAGCGACGGTGATACTTATCGTGCATATCAAGTATAATTATTACGCATATTGCACATGTATTCGTCTATTTTTAGTTTTTTCAATATGTCCCATGTGATTGGTGGGCTCTGTTGCAGCAAAGTCATTTTTCTCAAAGGCTTAGTCCCTTAAGGTCAAGCTTTAGTTAGGGGCGAAAGAGATGACGTCAGAAAAGACAGTCATCATCCCAGCCTTCACTGGCGCTAGAAAACCGAGCTGTTTGCACGTCGATCTAGAAGCCAGGGGGATCTCATTGAAATGGGGTTTGTGTCGCCACAGCTCCTTCGGCGACCACTAGAAGGATCGGGCCATGCGCCGTTTGTACACATCACTCCTGGCCTTCAGTACGCTTGCGAGCGTCGCTGTCTCGCCGACGATTGCAGCCGATCTTTCCGTACCCAAAGTCATGCCGGTCGAGGCGAAGGCTGCCGATCCACTGATCGGCTTCTCGTTCGGCTCTCGCTACCAGACGGATTATAACTTCCGCGGTGTGTCGCAATCGAACCTGCAGGGCAGCTACCAGACCTTTTTCGAAGCACAGTTCTTGAACAACTTCGCCTATGCGGGTTTCGCGACTTATCAGACCCGCCTGCCGACGCGACCAGACATGGAGTTCGATCTGATTGCCGGTATTCGCCCGACCTTCGGTAAGTTCGCCTTCGATCTCGGTCTTCTGTACTATTTCTACCCGAACGAGCAGCAGGTCGTCCTGCCCGGCGGTACGGCGTTCTCCACCAAGAACTCTGATTTCTACGAAGCCGCTGGAAAGATGCTGTACACGGCGACGGATTCGCTGACGCTCGGTACGAATGTATTCTTCTCGCCGAACTTCTTCGGCACGCACGCCATCAGCACCTATGCTTCGGGTACTGCCGCTTACGCGCTGCCCGCCTCACTTTTCCCTTTCCTGCCTGAAGCCTATGCAGGCGGGTTCTCGCTGTCGTCAGAACTCGGCTACTTTTTCCTCGGTGCTGCAAAGAACTCCGCTACCGGATTCAACGCGGATATGGGGCGGTTCAACTCGATCAACCTGCCCAGTTACCTCTATGGGAACGTCGGCCTGTCCTACACCTACAAGAACATCGTTCTCGACGTACGCTACCACAACACCGATCTTACCAAGACCGAATGCGCCGTCTTCAGCGGCGACTTCCGCCAAGTTACCAATGGCGGGACCTCGAAATGGTGCGGTGACGCGGTGATTGGTTCGATCACGTTCCAGACCTCCACGGCGGCCCCGGGCATCTATGCCGAGCCGGGCGGATTCCTGAACCTGTTCCGCTAAGCGCGGCGCTCAGATACAAAAAAATGGCCCCGGAGCGCTTCGGAGCCATTCTCATGTCGATGGCCAAAAGCCTTCAACCGAGCCAAGCCTTCAACCGAGCCAAGCCTTCAGGCGACGAACCGCCTCTACGCAATCCCGTTCGGACCCCGCGAAGGAGAACCGCACATGGTGGCTTCCCTCCGCGGCGTCGAAATCAAGTCCCGGGGTCGCGGCCACACCGGATTGCTCCAGCATCCGGCGACAGAAGGACGATGCGTCGTCGGTGAGGTTGGCGACGTCGGCATAGAGGTAGAAGGCGCCATCGGCCGGATGGGTACTTCCCAGGCCGAGGGAGGGAAACGCGTCGAGCAACAATGCCCGGTTGGCGGCATAGCCGAGGCGAATCGTCTCTGCCTCTTCCATCGCGTCGAAGGAAGCCAACGCCGCCACCTGCGACAGGTAGGGCGCGGAGATGTAGAGATTCTGCGCTAATCGCTCGACGGGACGAGCTAGCCAAGGCGGAACCACCATCCAGCCAATGCGCCAGCCGGTCATGCAAAAGGTCTTCGAGAACGAGTTGATGACGATGGCATCGTCATCGAACTTCAGTGCGGTTTCGGTGGGCATACCGTAGCTGAGACCGTGGTAGATTTCGTCTGAAATGAAAGGCAGCCCCAAGTCGCGGGCCGTGGCGCAGAGTTCCGCGAGCCGGGCAGGCTCGATGACCGTGCCGGACGGGTTGGCGGGACTCATCACCAGGATGCCGGAAAGTGAGTCGCGATGATGCATGGTGCGCAAAGCCTCACTCGTTGGAGCGAAGCGGTCTTCGTCCCGCAGCGTCATAGGCACCGGAACGAGATCCAATGCGTGGAGAATGCTGCGATAAGCGGGATAGCCCGGTTGTGGCACCGCAACGCGCGCGCCTGCATCGAACAGTCCGAGAAAAGCCAGCACGAAGCCGGCTGAGGAGCCGCTGGTGACGACGATCCGATTGGGTGACACCGTGACACCATAGGTGTCGCGATAATGCCGGGCGATGCGCTCGCGCAGGGCCGGAATCCCACAGGCATCGGTGTAAGGCAGCCTGCCGGTTTCCAAAGCACGCTGTGCAGCCTCGATCACACGACGCGGCGCGGGAGCCGAAGGCTGGCCGATTTCCATATGGATCACGCCGTCACCCTGCCTGTCACGCAGAGCAGCGGCGGCCATGATGTCCATGGCGAGAAAGGGCGCTACGCGGCTTGCGCGCAGTGAGGCTCTTGCGGCAATGCTGCTGTCGGGGCGATCGGCGGCTGACGTCATGGTGCTGGCTTACTCCCCTCCGCCCTCCTCTTCCAGGCAGCTTACCCATTCCTCGCCGCCACGGATTATGGCGCATCGGGCGATGCGATTGACCCGCCGCCGCGAAAACGCCTAACCCGGCGACTAACGACCGGTCGTCCCGAGCCGGATCACGGCCGACGGGACGCGACCCCGCGAGGATCAATGCGCCTGCTTCGCCACTTTATTTCGTCCGTCGCCCTCGCTGGCGCTCTGACCTCCGGCGTTTCGAACGCTAATGCGCAGGCGCCGGCTCCCGCTCAGATGGCCCCGGCTTCGGCTGCAGCCTTCACCGATGTGCAGCGCCAGGCGATCGAGGCGATCATCAAGGATTACCTCGTCAAGAATCCCGATGTTTTGCAGGAGGCCATCGCCGAGGGCGAGCGCCGCCAGCAGGAGACACAGAAGCTGGCCCAGGCCGCCGCGCTGAAGGAATCCCGCGAGGCACTCGTGAACTCGCCGCACGGCGTAGTGGTCGGCAATCCGTCCGGCGACGTCACCCTGGTAGAGTTCTTCGACTATAATTGCGGCTATTGCCGCAAGGCGCTCGCCGACATCCAGACGTTGGTGAAGGGGGATCCCAAGCTGCGGGTCGTGCTGAAGGATTTCCCCGTCCTCGGAGCGGAATCACTGGAAGCCAGCAAGATCTCGCTGGCGGCCAAGCAGCAGCTCAAGGGCGAGAAGCTATTCGAGTTCCACGTCAAGCTTCTGGAGAGCAAGGGGCGGGTCAACGGCGAGCGCGCGGTTGCGCTGGCCAAGGATATGGGCCTCGACATCGCCAAGCTGCAGAAGGATGCACAGGGAGCGGAAGTGAAGGCGGCGCTGGCAGAGAATGTCGGCCTCGGCGACAAGCTCGGTCTCTCCGGTACGCCGGCCTTCATCATCGGTGAGGAGATCATCCCCGGTGCCGTGGGTGTGGAGCCGATCCGCAAGACCATCAGCGATATCCGCCAATGCGGCCACGCGAGCTGCTGAGGCGCATCATGCCCGGCGATTGCCCGGGTAATGCACCTGTCGCTTCCGGCGGCGATCGTCTAGGACCACCACCCGGCTGATTGGTGCGGCCGGCGCTTCGAACGCGATGTCATGATCCCAATCCACGTCCTTCATGGACCGAACCTCAACCTCCTGGGACGCCGCGAGCCAGGCATCTACGGGACCGCCACGCTCGACGACATCGAGCGCGACCTACGCGCGCGCGCCGAAACCCTCGGCGTCATGTTGACCATCCGCCAGACCAACCACGAGGGCGAACTGGTCGGTTTCGTGCAGGAGGCGGGCCTTGTGGGCGCCGGGGTGCTTATCAACGCCGCCGCCTACACCCATACCTCCGTCGCCCTACGCGATGCGATCGCCGGCAGTGGTGCCATCGCGGTTGAGGTGCATCTCTCGAACGTGCATGCGCGCGAGGCCTTCAGGCATGTTTCGCTCATCGCACCGGTCTGCGCTGGAATCATCTGCGGTTTCGGTCCGCACAGCTACGGTCTGGGTCTGGAAGCCCTGGTGCGGTTGCTCCAGGCTCGCCTGCCGTCTCTCCCTTCTCTCCTGTCCGATGCTTCGTCGGACGCCAACTCTCAAGACTGACCGGAATGGCCAAGGTGCCGATGCCTAAGAACGAACCTTTCGATCCCGAGCTCGTACGCGAACTCGCCAAACTCGTGACCGAGACGGATCTGACCGAAATCGAGGTGGAGAAGGGTGACCTGCGCATCCGGGTGGTCCGTCGGATCGAGCCCGTCCACGTTCAGGTGGCGGCTCCCGCCCCTGCCCTGGCGACGTCGGCCCCCGTGGCGGCTGCGGCGCCTGTCGCCGGCCCCGGCACAGCCGGTGATCGTACCAAGGCCGGGGCGGGACACCCTGGAGCCGTACCCTCGCCAATGGTCGGTACAGCGTATCGTCGACCCTCCCCGGATGCCAAGGCCTTCGTCGATATCGGCTCAACAGTCGCAGCTGGCGAGAAGCTCCTTCTGATCGAGGCCATGAAGACGTTCAATGAGATCGTCGCCCCCCGCGCCGGAACGGTGACCGCGATCTTCTTCGAGGATGGGCAGCCGGTCGAGTTCGGCGAACCTCTCCTCGTCATCGAGTGATTGCGCGTCCCATGTTTGAAAAGATCCTGATCGCCAATCGCGGCGAGATCGCCCTTCGCGTCCTTCGCGCGGCCAAGGAACTCGGGATCGCCACCGTAGCGGTGCATTCCACAGCTGATGCCGATGCGATGCATGTGCGGCTTGCCGACGAGAGCGTGTGCATCGGGCCCCCGTCGGCCCGGGACAGCTACCTCAACATTCCGTCAATCATCGCCGCCTGCGAGATCACGGGGGCGGATGCGGTGCACCCGGGCTACGGATTCCTGTCGGAGAACGCCCGCTTCGCCGAGGTGCTGGCGCACCACAATATTGGTTTCATCGGCCCCAAGGCGGAGCATATCCGCATCATGGGTGACAAGATCGAGGCCAAACGAACGGCAAAGCGTTTGGGCATCCCTTGTGTGCCGGGCTCCGAGGGTGGGGTCGACGATCCGGTAGAAGCCAAGCGGATCGCGGCCGAGATCGGATATCCCGTGCTGGTGAAGGCCGCCTCCGGTGGGGGGGGGCGCGGTATGAAGGTGGCTCGGACGGAAGCCGATCTCGAGCAGGCCCTCGATATGGCGCGCACCGAAGCGAAGGCGGCTTTCGGTGACGATGCGGTCTATCTCGAGAAGTATCTCGAGAAGCCGCGCCATATCGAAGTTCAGGTTCTTGGTGATGGCCGAGGCCGGGCCGTCCACCTCGCGGAGCGCGATTGCTCGCTCCAACGGCGGCACCAGAAGGTCTGGGAAGAAGGCGGCTCGCCGGTGATCGACGAGGCGACTCGCGCCGAGATCGGCGGCATCTGCGCCAAGGCGATGCAGGAGCTCGAATATATCGGCGCCGGCACCGTAGAATTCCTTTACGAGGATGGTCGCTTCTACTTCATCGAGATGAACACCCGCATCCAGGTCGAGCACCCGGTCACAGAGATGATTACGGGTGTCGATCTCGTGGCCGAGCAGATCCGTGTGGCCGCTGGCCTACCCCTCTCCGTGACACAGGACGACATCAAGGTGTCCGGGCATGCCATCGAGTGCCGGATCAATGCCGAACACCCGGCCACCTTTCGTCCATCGCCTGGTCTCATCACCTACTTCCATCCGCCGGGTGGACTCGGCGTCCGCGTCGATTCCGCCGCCTATCAGGGATATCGCATCCCGCCGAACTACGATTCCCTCATTGGGAAGCTTATCGTTCACGGACGCACCCGCCAGGAATGCCTCATGCGCCTGCGTCGCGCCCTCGATGAGTTCGTTGTCGCCGGCGTCGACACCACGCTTCCGCTCTTTCGCACACTCGTGCGAAATCCGGAGGTCCTCGACGGAGCGTACGATATCCATTGGCTGGAGGGTTTTCTCGAAGCTGGCGGTCTCGCGGACGCCGCAGTCTGAAGAGGTTCTACAATCGGCTAAGCGGAACTGCTCCGCTAGAAGCTCGTTCTTTGGGTGAACAGTTTCTCATTGTGCGCAATCGAGCGTGATTGTGCCACCGTGATGAGAACAGGAATCAGCAAGGACGAACTTCATGCGTATCGCAAAGCTCACTGTCGCCGCCATGCTTCTCGCAGCCTCCCCGGCTCTGGCGCAGTCACCTTCGGGTAACGTCTCGCAGCCGGAACGGGCCGTACCGCAGGCTGGCACGACCACGGGTGGGCCGCTCGACAACCCGTCGACACGCGATATGCCGCCGGCCACTGGCAGCACGAGCCGTCCAGCCGGGGAGAACGGAATGTCGCCGGGTGCCGGCGCGGTCGATTCTGCGAAGGGCGGCAATGCCGATCAGACGAACAAAGGCATGGGTGCCAATACCGGCTCGACCTCCGGCGGCCCCGCCCGCTAATTGCACATAATTCCAAAGTGACGATACAGAACAGTCGGCCTCAACAGGTCGGCTGTTTTGTTTTGCCGGCCTCTGAAAGCGTAGGTCATTCTCGATTAGTGCGGATGAGCACGATGATGGATATTCCTACCTCCGTGATTTGGAAAGCGAGCTAGTCATTTTTTCTAAAAATCACTGCACTGGCGCCTATTAAGAGCAAAATACAGTTCTCTCTGGGGCATCCATAGCATGGCGGTCATCTGATCTGGTTTTTCACCCCCGGTGGGATGTGACACATCGCCGGCTCAATATCTCCGGAACGTCTTGGGTCGTCAGAGCTTATTCGACCAGTCCGGCCCGGCCAGCGCCTTTCTATTCTCACCAGGCAGCCACCGAGAGGCCGATTCTCTTCCTACCGACCGAGTTCCAATCATGCGCACCCTGACACTCGCCCTCGTGGCTGCTACCCTGAGCGCCACCGCCGTTCTCGCCCAGGCACCAACTGACTTTGTTGGCGCGTCCGACAGGATTGTACCGCTAGCGGGTACCAATGGTGTCGACGCAATCGATCGCCCGCCGGTCTACGGTACTTATCGCGATGCAGAAGGCCGTATCGACGTTGAGGACACAGGAAGTGTCCGCGGCGGTTCCTTCAACTCCAACCGTGAGGCCGTGTTCGAGGATTCTGCGAAGGGCGGCAATGCCGAGCAGAACCAGCGCTCCTACCCCAACCTTGGCACGACCTCGGGCGGCCCGGAATTCTGAGCTCGGCTCGTTTAAAACGTAAGTGGGCGGAGCGGAGGCTCCGCCCTTTTTCGTTGGGCGCGACGCTGGGTGACGTTTTGTTGCTCTGGCTTTCGCGCGCGGGAGACGTCACATTAGTAGCCATGCACCACGACCACAACGGCGATTGCGTGGACATCACTCCGCAGATCCTGTTGAAAGCCTATGCCGCCGGCATCTTCCCCATGGCGGAGGATGCCGAGGACCCGACGATCTACTGGGTCGAGCCGAAGGCTCGCGGCGTCCTGCCAATCGACTATTTCCACGTTTCGCGTCGGCTTGCCCGAACCATTCGATCCGACCGTTTCGAGGTGCGGACAGATTTCGATTTCGATGGCGTCATCTCGGGCTGTGCCGCTCCGCGAGGCGATGGCGAGAAGACCTGGATCAATGCGCGCATCCGCGAACTCTACGGCGCACTTTATGATGCAGGCCACGCACATACGATCGAGGTCTATGCCGAAAGTCGGCTGGTCGGCGGGCTTTATGGCGTTTCGCTCGGAGCGGCCTTCTTCGGCGAGAGCATGTTTCACATCTCCCGCGACGCTTCGAAGGTTGCCCTCGCGCACCTGATGGCGAGACTGCGGAAGGGCGGATATCGCCTCGCCGACACACAGTTCGTCACGGACCATCTGATTCAGTTCGGAGCCGAGGAGGTTCCGCGCCATGTCTACAAGCGTCGCCTCGCCGAGGCGATCGCTGCTGAAGCAGTTTGGGACGTTTGGCCCAAGGAACGGGCGGTCAGCGGCGAGGAGGTGCTTGCCTCGCTTGCTCAGGCCCAGGAAACCTAAGTCGCGAGCCGCATTAGCGACCTCGATCGAGCGCCATACGAAGTGCGAGGCTCCCCAGGACGCCCCCCATGATCCAGCGCTGGGCCTTGAGCCATCCGGGATTGCGGGACAGGAAGACGGCGATCGATCCCGCCGCTAAGGCGATGAGCGCGTTCACCGCGATGCTGATCACGATCTGAACGGAGCCGAGCATCAGCGTCTGTCCCAGCACCGAGCCGCCCTTTGGCGTAACGAATTGCGGCAGCAGCGCGAGGTAGAGCATCGCGATCTTTGGGTTGAGGAGGTTGGTGAGGAAACCCATGGCGAAGAGCCGCGTCCGGCTGTCGGGGGCGAGCCGGCTCACCTCGAACGGCGAGCGACCGCCGGGCTTCAGGGCCTGCCAGGCGAGATAACCGAGATAGAGGGCGCCGGTCAGCCGCAGCGCGTCATACGCGTAGGGGACCGCCAGGATCAGCGCCGTGATGCCGAACGCAGCGCACAGCATATAGACGACGAAACCCAGCGCGACTCCACAGAGGGAGACCAGTGCTGCCGCGCGGCCCTGGCAGATCGCGCGGGAGACCAGATAGGCCATGTTCGGCCCCGGCGTCAGCACCATCCCAAGGGAGACGCCTGCGAAGGCCAGGAAGGTGACGGCATCGGGCATACTGGGGAACTCCGTTGCCCGGCCGATCCTACCGGAAGATGGCGTCGAAGATCGATTGTGGCTGCGGCGGCGGCGCGGGGGCCGGGCCTTCATTCGTCGGGAAGAACTTGCGCGAGGGCTTCTGCTTGGGCTGTACCGGAACGCCACGCGGCGCTTCCACGTCGACCTGCCCGTTTGGATTGACCTGCTGAGCCGTCCGCGTCGGGTCGGTATTTTTCTGGCGTTTCGTCCTTTCCGGCTTCGACGCCATAGCAGGCACGTCCTCCTGCTCTCGCGCCTCGGCGATGATGTCGTTGCCGCCTTTGCAATCAACGAGCCATACATCGTAGATCGGATGCTCGATGGCGTGCAGCCCCGGGCTGGCCGCGAACATCCAGCCCGTGAAGATCCGGCGGTACTTATTGTCGAGGGTCACCTCGTCGACTTCCAGGAAGGCCGTTGTCTTCGGGCTCTCGGTCGGCGGCCGGCTGTAGCAGACGCGCGGCGTCATCTGCAGCGCGCCGAACTGCACGGTCTCGTCGACAGCGACCTCGAAGGACACGATCCGCCCGGTGATCTTGTCGAGGCCGGAGAACACGGCGGTCGGGTTCTTGATCTTGTCGGCGAGGGCCTGCCCCGTCATCGGCAATCCGAGCGCCACCGCGCCCGCGAGCATGAGGCCGGCCCTCAGGGCAATGTGCAATCGGCGTTGAACGAGCATGCGGCTTACCCGGAGCGGGACAATGAGGCGTCTGCCCTAAGCCAGGGCGGTCGCGATGTCATGCACCGATAGACAGACCAAGCATGGTGTAAAAAGGGCGGCGTGCCTGTCCATGGGTGTCGGGCGTTCGCCGATGGCGCTTTACCCCTGCGGGCCGAGGAGGGGGAGCCAGATCGCCAGCGCCGCGAGGGTGACCAGCAGGACCGGCGGGGTGATCGCCAGCCCGATCTTCATGTACTGGGCCCAGGTGATGGTCTGTCCCTTCGCGGCCAGCACATGCAGCCAGAGCAGGGTGGCGAGGCTGCCGATCGGGGTAAATTTCGGGCCGAGATCGCAGCCGATCACGTTGGCGTAGATCATCAGTTCGCGTGTCACTGGCGACAGGTCCGGGGCTTGCTGGATCGACAGCGCGCCGATCAGCACGCTCGGCATGTTGTTCATCACCGAGGACAGGATGGCGGCGGCGAAACCGGTGCCGATGGTGGCCACCCACGGCCCCTGCCCGGCCAGCCAGGTGAGGCCCCTGGCCAGTTCGCCGGTGAGGCCGGCATTCCTGAGGCCGTAGACCACCAGATACATGCCGAGGCTGAACAGGACGATCTGCCAGGGCGCGCCGGTCAGCACCTTGCGGACCGGGATGATCCGGCCGCGCAGAGCGAGGCCGAGCAGCAGCGCGGCACCGAGGCCGGTCACCGCCGAGACCGGCACGCCGAGCGGTGCGGTGAGCGTATAGGCGAGCAGCAGCAAGCCGAGCAGCGGGAATGCAGTCCGGAACACGACGGGATCGCGGATGGCGTCGCTGGGCGTTTCCAACGCGTGCATCGGATAGGCTTCGGGGATGTCGCGCCGGTAGGCGAGCCACAGAACCACCAGGGTCGCGGTCAGCGATACGAGGTTCACCGGCACCATCACGGCCGCATAGCGCCCGAAGGGCACGGCGAAATAATTTGCCGATACGATGTTGACGAGGTTGGAAATCACCAGCGGCAGGCTCGTCGAATCGGCGACGAAACCGCAGGCGACGATGAAGGCTAAAGCTGCGGGCGGTTTAAAATCGAGCCGCAACAGGACCGCGAGCACGATGGGGGTCAGGAGCAGAGCCGCACCGTCATTGGCGAAGACCGCCGCAATGGCGGCGCCGAGCACAATCACAAGGGGGAACAGCCGCCGGCCCCTGCCGCCGCCCCAGCAGGCGATGTGCAGGGCCGCCCAATGAAAGAACCCGGCCTCATCGAGCAGCAGCGAGATGATGATGAGGGCGACGAAGGTGAAGGTCGCATCCCAGACGATGTGCCAGACGATCGGGACGTCGCCCGGCTGGATGACCCCGGCGGCGAGCGCCAAGGTGGCCCCGGCCAGGGCGCTCCACCCGATCCCGATCCCCTTCGGCTGCCAGATCACGAATACCAGGGTGACGAGGAAGATGGCGAGCGCAAGCATCCGGGTCGTTTCTCGTAATGGGTCGAACCGCGCTCAGGCGGCGGCGACGCGGCGTCCATGCTCGTCCACCACCCGCTCGCCATCCTCCTTGACGAACTCGCCGTGCTGGACCGGCAGGAGGTCGAGCACAACCTCGGAGGGGCGGCACAGGGCGACGCCCCTCGGCGTCACCACGAGCGGGCGGTTGAGCAGGATCGGATGCGACGCGATGGCGTCGAGCAACTCCTCGTCCGTCAGGGTCGGGTCGCTGAGGGCGAGCGACAGGTAGGGTGTGCCCGTCTCGCGCAGGATGTCCCGGACACAGAGCCCGGCCCGGCCGAGCAGTCGGCGGATCAGGTCCGGGTTCGGCGGGGACTTCAGATACTCGACCACATGCGGCTCGATCCCGGCATTGCGGATCATCGCCAAGGCGTTGCGGGACGTGCCGCAATCCGGGTTGTGGTAGATCACGACGTCGAACGGTTCAGACATGGGTGCGGTCTCCATAGGCCTCGTCGCTGGTAGGACTGGGACAGGCGGTGAGCGCGTTCACGGCCGGTGCGCAGACCTCCGCTCTACCCCGGCAGCAATCGCGCATCAGGAACTCGATCAGCCCCGACAGGGCCGGATAGGTGGCGCTGTAGATGATCGATCGGCCGTCGCGCCGGGATTGGATCAGCCCGGCATGGCTCAGTTCCTTGGCGTGGAACGACAGGTTGGTGCCGGAGACGCCGACCTCGCCCGCCAGCGCGCCCGCGCTCAACCCGTCCGGACCGGCGGTGACCAGAGCGCGGATGATCCGCAACCGGTTCTCCTGGCCGAGGGCCGCGAAAGCCGCGACGGCTTGCCGTTCTTCGATCATCGATGCAATATCTCAATCATTATTGAAATATAAGGAAAGATCGATCCTTGGACAAGGCCGGACAGCCCTTCACCGACGGATTGCCAAGCCTCAGCGAATCCCATTTCGCGGTGCCGCTACCGGAGCATCTGCGGGTCAACGAGCCCTTCAGCCACGCGCCGCGCTTTCTGATCCTGTACGGGTCGTTGCGTGAGCGGTCGTTCAGTCGATTCCTCGCCCACGAGGCTGCTCGCCTGCTTGAAGCCATGGGCGGCGAGGTACGCATCTACGACGCAGATGGCCTACCCCTGCCGGATGACGCCACCGCCGCTCATCCGAAGGTGCAGGAGCTGCGCCGGCTCTCGCTCTGGTCGGAGGGGCAGGTATGGGTGTCGCCCGAGCGCCATGGCACCCTGACGGGTGTGATGAAGAGCCAGATCGACTGGTTGCCCCTCAGCGAGGGAAGCGTACGCCCGACCCAGGGGCGCACCCTGGCGGTGATGCAGGTCTCCGGCGGCTCTCAGAGTTTCAACGCGGTGAATGCCCTGCGCCTGCTCGGACGCTGGATGCGGATGATCACGATCCCGAACCAGTCCTCGGTGCCGATGGCCTACAAGGAATTCGACGAGGCCGGCCGGATGAAGCCGGGGCCGCTCTACGAGCGCGTGGTGGATGTCTGCGAGGAACTGATAAAGTTCACGCTCCTGACGCGCGAGAGGGCCGACTATCTCGTCGACCGCTACAGCGAGCGCAAGGACCGCCAGCCGGAGCGGCTGAAGGAAGTCGCCGCGGATACAGGCTTTGCCAAGCCTCCGGAGGCGCCCTGAGTCACAAAGGGATAGCTGACAGGCGCCGCCCCGCCGGGCGACCGCCGGATTGAGATGCCGGTTCGCGCGGGCTCCGGGTTATTCCGGGCTCCAGGCCGCGTAATCGCCCGCCGTCAGCGGCTTGGAGCCGGGATTGAGCTGAGAGCCCTTCGGCCGGTAGGCCGCGCTGGTGCCGGTCAGATTCTCCACATGCGGCTTCTGCCATTCACGAGGGATGTAGGTCTCCTCGCTCGGAGGCACGTCGCTGTTATGGCACAGCCAGCCGCGCCAGCCGGGCGGTACCTTCGAGGCGTCGGCATAGCCGTTATAGATCACCCAACGGCGCTCCGAGCCGACCGAGCGATCGATCAGCGGGCCGAGCGCCTTGTAATAGGTGTTGCCGAAATCGTCCGTGCCGACGAGCTGGCCATGCCGGGCCGTCATGAGAGCGAGCGACATGGTCTGCCCGTTCCACCACGTGAAGATCCGCAGAAGCGTGTCCTTGAGAGCCATCGCACTTGCCTGAACCGGACCGGCTCGACCGCCCGCCCTTCGTGGGCCGGACTATGGTGAGGGGCCGATGCGAAGTCCAGCTTTTGTCGGGTCCTGCCCGCCGGTCCGGGCGGGACCGGTGCGGCCGGAATCCCACATCGCGAGCTTCTTAACCAAACGCTTACTTTGACCGACCCCCGCCCGGCCTGTGAACCGAAAATTTTCCGCGCCGAATCCTCCAAGCTGAAAGGACACTTATCGGTGTGGCTGCGATATCCACAGGTTTCTAAGCGGAACCACAACATCTAGCGCGGAACGTAGCCGGCACACACAAGTTATTGACGGGAAGGCCCCGGTCGCGATAGCGTTCGATGGTCACCGGAGCGGTCGAGTCCGCTGGGTGGTTCAAGACATTTCCGGCCAGGGGACAGCGCATCGCGAGCGTTCGCGGGCGCTCGCCTTCGTCAGACTGAGCAAGAATTCGGCGGCGCGCGACGCGGCGTCGCCATCGATACTTCGGCAAGGGATACAGGGTTCATGCGGTTCGAGCGGCGTTACACCACGGCCGGGCAATCCCCCTACGCGACCATCGCCTTCCGCAAGGCGCTGAGCGAGATCCGCAACCCGGACGGATCCATCGTCTTTCGCCTCGACGGTATCTCGGTGCCGGAGAGCTGGAGCCAGGTCGCCAGCGATGTGCTGGCGCAGAAGTATTTCCGCAAGGCCGGCGTGCCGGCGCGTCTGAAGAAGGTCGAGGAGAACGACGTTCCCTCCTTCCTGTGGCGCTCGGTGGCCGATGAGGCCGCCCTGGCGGAACTGCCCGAGGCCGAGCGTTCGGGCTCTGAGATCTCCTCCACACAGGTGTTCGACCGCCTCGCCGGCTGCTGGACCTACTGGGGCTGGAAGGGCGGCTATTTCACTTCCGAGGAGGATGCCGCCGCCTTCCTCGACGAGCTGCGCTTCATGCTCGCCCGCCAGATGGTGGCGCCGAACTCGCCGCAATGGTTCAATACCGGTCTTCACTGGGCCTACGGCATCGACGGCCCGGCGCAGGGCCACCATTACGTCGATTACCGCACCGGCGAACTGGTGAAGTCGGCCTCGAGCTACGAGCACCCGCAGCCGCATGCCTGTTTCATCCAGGGCGTGCAGGACGACCTCGTGAACGAGGGCGGCATCATGGACCTTTGGGTCCGCGAGGCGCGCCTGTTCAAGTACGGCTCCGGTACCGGCTCGAACTTCTCGATGCTGCGCGGCGAGAACGAGAAGCTCGGCGGCGGAGGCAAGTCCTCGGGCCTGATGTCCTTCCTGAAGATCGGCGACCGGGCGGCCGGCGCGATCAAGTCGGGCGGCACCACGCGCCGCGCCGCCAAGATGGTCATCGTCGACATCGACCACCCGGATATCGAGCAGTACATCGACTGGAAGGTGAAGGAAGAGCAGAAGGTCGCCGCCCTGGTGACCGGCTCCAAGATCGTCTCGAAGCATCTCCAGGCGGTAATGAAGGCCTGCACCCAGTGCGAGGCCGAGGGTGACGCCTGTTTCGATCCCGAGCGTAACCCGGCGCTGAAGAAGGCCGTGAAGGCCGCCCGCAAGGAGATGGTGCCGGATGCCTACACCAAGCGGGTGATTCAGTTCGCCCGCCAGGGCTTCACCAAGATCGATTTCCCCGTCTACGACACCGACTGGGATTCGGAGGCCTACCTCACCGTCGCCGGTCAGAATTCGAACAATTCCGTCTCGCTCACCGACGACTTCCTCCGGGCGGTCGAGGCCGATGGCGACTGGAACCTCACCGCCCGCACCACCGGCAAGCCGGTGAAGACCCTGAAGGCGCGTGAGCTGTGGGACAAGATCGGCGAGGCCGCCTGGGCCTCGGCCGATCCGGGCCTGCACTTCAACACCACGATGAACGACTGGCACACCTGCCCCTCGGCGGGCCGGATCCGGGCTTCGAACCCGTGCTCCGAGTACATGTTCCTCGACGACACGGCCTGTAACCTGGCTTCAGCCAACCTGCTGACGATGTATGACCGCGCCAGCGGCCAGTTCGACGTCGCCGCCTTCGAGCATCTCAACCGTCTCTGGACCGTAGTCCTCGAGATCTCGGTGATGATGGCGCAGTTCCCGTCGAAGGAGATCGCGGAGCTGTCCTACCGATACCGCACCCTCGGCCTCGGCTTCGCCAATATCGGCGGCCTGCTGATGAGCATGGGCCTGCCCTACGATTCGCATCAGGGCCGGGCCCTCGCCGGGGCGCTGACCGCGATCATGACCGGCGTTGCCTACGCCACCTCCGCCGAGATGGCGGCCGAGCTCGGGCCGTTCCCCGGCTACGATGAGAACGCGGACGCCATGCTCAAGGTGATCCGCAACCATCGTCGTGCCGCTCACGGCGAGGCCGCGGGCTACGAGTTCCTCTCTATCGCCCCCGTTCCCCTCGACATTGCCAACGTGCCCCAGGCCGATCTGGCCGAGCGTGCCAAGGTGGCGTGGGACCGGGCCCTGGCGCTCGGCGAAGAGCACGGCTACCGCAACGCCCAGGCCACCGTCATCGCGCCCACCGGCACGATCGGCCTCGTAATGGATTGCGACACGACTGGCATCGAGCCGGACTTCGCCCTGGTGAAGTTCAAGAAGCTCGCTGGCGGCGGCTACTTCAAGATCATCAACCGCGCCGTGCCGGATGCGCTGCGCTCCCTTGGCTACCGCGAATCCGAGATCGCCGAGATCGAGGCCTATGCGGTCGGCCATGGCTCGATGGGTCAGGCCCCGGCCATCAACCCGGGCTCCCTGCGTGCGAAGGGCTTCACCGACGACAAGCTCGCGGCCATCGAGGCGGGCCTGAAATCGGCCTTCGACATCAAGTTCGTCTTCAACCGCTGGACGCTCGGGGACGACTTCCTGACGAGTGTGCTGAAGGTCCCGACCGAGAAGCTGGCCGACCCTACCTTCGAGATCCTGCCCTTCCTCGGCTATTCGAAGAAGGACATTGAGGCCGCCAACACGCATATTTGCGGTGCGATGACCCTCGAAGGTGCGCCGTTCCTGAAGCAGGAGCATTATGCGGTCTTCGATTGCGCCAACCCGTGCGGCCGCATCGGCAAGCGCTACCTCTCGGTGGAAAGCCACATCCGCATGATGGCGGCGGCGCAGCCCTTCATCTCGGGGGCGATCTCCAAAACCATCAACATGCCGAACGACGCCACGGTCGAGGATTGCAAGAGCGCCTACAAGCTGTCCTGGACGCTGGCCCTCAAGGCCAACGCTCTTTACCGCGACGGCTCGAAGCTGTCCCAGCCCCTGAACTCGGCGCTCATCGCCGATGAAGAAGAGGATGCCGAGGAGGCGATCGAGGCGCTGGTGGCCCAGCCGGCCAACGCCAAGGCGGCGCAGCTCGCCGAGAAGATCGTCGAGCGCGTGATCGAGCGGGTGGAGCGCATCCGGTCCCGGGAGAAGCTTCCCGACCGGCGCAAGGGCTACACCCAGAAGGCCGTCGTTGGGGGCCATAAGGTCTACCTGCGCACCGGCGAATACGAGGACGGCCGCATCGGCGAGATCTTCATCGACATGCACAAGGAAGGCGCCGCCTTCCGCTCGCTGATGAACAACTTCGCCATCGCGATCTCGATCGGCCTGCAATACGGCGTGCCGATGGAGGAATATGTCGACGCCTTCACCTTCACCCGGTTCGAGCCCTCGGGCTTCGTGCAGGGCAACGACGCGATCAAGAACGCCACGTCGATCCTCGACTACGTGTTCCGCGAACTCGCCGTCTCCTATCTCGGCCGCATGGACCTCGCCCATGTCGACCCGTCCGAGATCGGCAACACGGTGATGGGCAAAGGCGAAGGCGAAGGCACCCGCAACGGCGACCGGCCGGACACGATGGCCTCGAGCGTCGTCTCGCGCGGGCTGCTGCGCGGCTCGGCCGACCGGCTTACCCTGATCCAGGGTGGCCCGGGCGGCGGTACGGTGGGCGTCGGATCCGGCACGGCCGGAACGAGCGCTCCGGCTGGAGGCGTCGTCCACGCCCTGCGGGGAGCGACGGCGCTGAAGGCCGAGCCGGAAGTGGCGGGCCAAGCCGAAAACCTCGTCACCGCCCTCCCCTTCGCCAAGGCCGAACGCACCGTGTCGGACCGCCGAGCCGAGGCCAAGATGAAGGGTTATGTCGGCGAATCCTGCCCGGAATGCGCGAACTTCACCCTCGTGCGCAACGGAACTTGCCTGAAATGCGATACGTGCGGGTCCACGACCGGTTGTTCGTGAGAATTTGTCACCCGACCCATAAGTGTGAGGGGAACCGATGTTCGTCAGCGTTCCCGGGAAGCGTGTCAGCCACGGTAAGTGATGTGTGTCCGCGGCAACCATGACAAGGCAGGCCGTCCAACCCGGACGGCCTGGGTAGCGAAATGCTAAGCCCAACGGTTCACGGGAAACGCATCGGGAGACCGACATGGCAAAGAATACCGGAGACGGTTTTCGACGCGGGGCGGTAAGCGCACGGACGCAGTTCCAGCGGCCAGATGGCCACTGGCAAAAGCGCGACGAGCACACTGGACACTTGATGTCCGTGAAGCAGTCCCCTGGACCATATAAGAGCATCGCCAAAGAGCCTGACGGCCGTGACACGGCCAAGTCTCCAGAGAACTGGGACAGGTAGGTTTCACTGATTGGGGGAGGCCATAACCACCGATAGGGGCGTTTGGTCGTCGGTCACCAATCCCAGCATTGCTGAAGACTCAAATGCCGACAATCCCGGAGCGGGATCCGGTCCAATGGCAGCGCCCCGTGGCTCACGTTCTGGAAGCGGAAGTCATTGGTGTGTTTCGGCGTGCAACTTTGACCCCGTGAGGCGGGGGATCGGCGTCCAATTCTGACCCCCTAACCTCGTTCTCGCAGACTGCTCTCCGGTACGACC
>NZ_LMMP01000026.1 GCF_001422815.1 Methylobacterium sp. Leaf91
AAGGTGAGCCCGCGCGCCGCCATATCGGTGGCCCAGGGTGCGAGCGGCCCGACGCGCACCGGATCGGCGGGTTTCTCCGCCACTTCGCGGGTGGTGCGCGGCTGCGTCTGGACGTTGAACTCGCCCACCGGGGACGCCGTCTGCGCCTGCGCTCCCGAGGCTGACAGCCCCAGTATCGCAGCCGCAACCGACCGGATGAAGTGCTTCCTCGTCGGGGAGCGTGCCGAGCCGTGATCAATTATACGATAGATCTTCATTGTCTCATGCCCTCCGGAAGATCGACCAGACAGCCGTGATTATGGCCCGATGCCGCAGAGTGCCGCGCCGGGTCAATCCGTCTCTCTATTGGTCGTTCGGTGCTTCTCCGGATGGTTGCCCCGCCACACCCGACTTCGCAGTCCTCGCGAATTCAGACATGAACACACACCCGAGTTGGTTCCACCTGTGGCTGCAAGATTCAGGTGCACATCGCTTTAAGCCATGCGTCGCCTGGCCGGCATGACTTTAAAGCTCGCATCGCGAAGCTCGAACCGTCAACACCTTCATCTACGATCCTGAATATCGGAGCACATTTCTTGCAAATATGACACGCTATATTTGACGTTGCCTGTTTTTCGCGCAGCGGAAGCATAGCGTTTTTCCAGGCTGCGCGTTGACTGATTGGACCGTCACGTGTCAGCCTTTCTCAACAAGACCAATTAGTGCCGGAGACGCAACGCCTGTTTGCTCGCATCGCGCGGGCAGCTGCCGGCTGTCTTGCAGGAGACGAAGATGGACATCACGCGTCGTAAAATATTGAAAGGGTCGACGCTGGCTGCGGCAGCGGCTGTTGCTCCGCATCTGTGGCTTCCGACCTCTCGTGAAGCCTGGGGCGCAACGCTGAAGAAGGGCGAACCCATCAAGGTCGGCCTGTTATTCTCTCTGACCGGTCAGCTAGCAGTACCGGAAGAAGACTCGACCCTCGTGATGCAGTACGCGATCGAGGAGATCAACAAGAACGGTGGTATTGCCGGCCACGAGATCAAGCCGATTATCATCGACGCAAAGTCAGACTTCAACGTTTATTCAGAGAAGGCAAAAGAGCTGATCATGCGCGAGAAGGTGATCGCGCTGTTTGGTTGCTACACCTCGGCCAGCCGCAAGGCGATCCTGCCGATCGTCATGCAGCAGAACAGCCTGCTCTACTATCCAACCTGCTACGAAGGTGCGGAGTGTACCCAGAACACGATCTGCACGGGTCCGCTGGCGAACCAGCATTCGAAAGACCTGATACCATTCATGGTCAAGAACTTCGGCAAGAAGTGTTTCTTCGTCGGATCGAACTACGTCTGGCCAAAGGAATCTAACAAAAACGCCAAACTCTGGCTCCAGAATGCCGGCGGTGAGCTCCTCGGCGAAGAGTACATCCCCCTCGGAAGCTCGGAGTTCGGTCCGGTACTGAACAAGATCCGCGAGGCCAAGCCGAACTTTATATTCTCGACAGTCGTCGGCGCATCCGACATTGCCTTCCACAAGCAGTTCAAGCAGGAGGGCTTTAAAGTCGATGCGATGCCGATCGCCTCACTAACCACCGGCGAGATCGAGACCAAGGCTATGGGCGCCGATGTCGGCGCGGGCCACTTCCTGTCCGCGCCGTACTTCCAGACGCTCGAAAATCCGACTAACGCGAAGTTCGTTGAGAATTTCCTCAAGAGCAAATACGGGAAGAACGGCAGCACGCACTACAACATGGAAGAGACCTACCTTTCGGCCTACGTCTTCAAGTATGGTCTCGAAAAGGCCCTCAAGAAGACGGGAAACATTGAGGAGGTCACGTCGCGGATGATCCGCGACGTCAGCGGCGGCATCCGCGTCGAGGACGACGTATCGCCGGAAGGCCTAATCTGGATCGACGGCGACAACTTCAATACTTGGCTGAAGCCCAAGATCGGCCAGTGTCAGGCCGACGGTAGCTTCAAGACCGTGTACCAAGCCTCAGAGCACGTCGCGCCGGACCCGTACTCAATCTACCCGAATTCTGGGAAGTGCACGGCCGACGGACTCGTCGCGCCCGACGGCAAGGTCCGCAAGAACGTGATCTGATCGCCGATACGACACCTCCAGCCTCGGAGGAGCGACTCTGACGAGGCTGGCGTATGCGTGGTCGGCATTGTCAGTGCCGGTCGAATTCAAAATGAACTCCTGGACGCATCATGCCCCATATCGAATTCGCGTCCGTCGTGAACGCGCTGATCCTCGGTTTAAGCATCGCCAGTATTTGGCTGATCGCGGCGATCGGACTGACGATCATCTACGGAACCGTCGGCGTCATCAACATGGCCCATGGCGAGTTCATCATGCTCGGCGCTTATACGTCCTACATGCTGCAAAGCGTCTTCGGCTTACCGTTCCTACTCTGTATCCCCGCCTCCTTCATTGTCGTGGCGGCGATTGGGGTGGTGATCGAGAGGGGCCTGATCAGATACCTCTACAATCGCCCGCTCGATACTCTGCTTGCGACATGGGGCGTTTCGCTGGTGCTGATGCAGGGTGTGCGGATCCTCTTCGGTAGCGACCCGAAATACGTTGCCATTCCAGAGATTTTCCAAAGCAACGTCGAGTTCGGCTTTGTCAACCTCTCAGTGCTTCGGATCTTCATCTTCGGCGTCACGGCCGCGGTCGTCGCCGGCAATGTCTATCTCTTCTACCGGACGCGGTTCGGCATGCAGGTGCGTGCCGTGATGCAGAACAAGGAGATGGCCGCCTCCTTCGGCATCGACGCGGACCGCGTCTACATGACGACGTTCGCCATTGGGGCCGGCCTCGCGGGCATGGCCGGGTGCCTGTTCGGCGTGCTGGCTATCGTCCTCCCGACGATGGGCACGTCCTATGTCGTGCAGGCCTTCCTCGTAGTCGTCGTCGGCGGCGGCACCTTGGTCGGTAGCGTCGCGGCCTCCGGCCTGACGGGCGAGCTGCAGTCCATCTTCGCGATGGTCTCGAACGATACCTTCGCGCGCTTCCTTCTCTACGTACTCATCGTCGTCTTCCTGCGGTTTCGCCCGCGCGGCCTCTTTGCTGTCGCCAAGGCCCGCCGTTAAATTCCCAGAAAGATCAGTACAGACCGATGACCCAGAACCTATACCACAACAAGACGGCTCAGTGGATGGTCTACGCCGTCTTCTTTATGTGCCTCTTCGCTGTACCGACCATCGTCAGCGATGGTTTCCTGCTAAACCAGTTCGCGACCTACGGTGTCTATGCAATGCTGGCTCTTTCGATCAGCCTGTGCTGGGGCTTCGGCGGTATCCTGAACCTCGGTCAGGGTATCGCCTTCGGCCTGGCTGCCTACGGCATGGCCATGACCATGCAGATGCAGTCGCAGGACGCCTCGAACCCCCTGCCGCCGTTCATGGCCAATAACAGTCTCGACCATCTGCCGTTCTTCTGGGAGCCCTTCTGGAGCACGGGCTTCGGCATCGTCCTGGCGCTGTTGGTGCCAACGCTTTTCTACGTGATCTTCGGAAGTCTGATGTTCCGTGCCCGCGTCTCCGGACCGTTCATCGCGATCATGACGCTGGCTATGCTCAGCGCGCTCTATACCTTAATTCTCGATATGCAGCCCTACACCAACGGTGTAAACGGCATCTCGCCTCCTGCCGCCCTCCAGATCTTTGGCACCGAGATCGATCCCTACAGCACGAAGGCATACTGGACCGTCGTCGCTCTACTCCTCCTGACGACAGTCGCCTCAAAGTTGCTGACGCAGAGCAAGTTCGGACTCATTGTTCAGTCCCTCCGAGGCGACCCGGAGCGTGTGCGCTTCCTAGGCTACGATGTCGCCTTCTACGAGACGGTAATTTACACTGTTTCCGGGCTGATCGCGGCGATTGCTGGCTGCCTCTGGGTCATGCTGGTCCAGTACGTGTCGCCCGCCCAACTCGACGTGAACTTTAGTATCACCATGGTGATCTGGGCCGGGATCGGCGGACGGCTGTCCCTACTTGGCGCAATCCTCGGCGCGCTCATGATCCAGGGCGGGCAGAGCTACCTGGGCGACCAGTTCCTCAACACGTGGCTCCTATTACTTGGCGGCTTCTTTATCCTGGTCGTCCGTTTTCTGCCGCGCGGGTTGGCCGGCCTGCTTGAGAAGGTGCTCGGTATGATGGCCGGTCGCCAACGCCGTGACCTTGATCCCATTGCATCGCCTCGTATCGTCGGCGCTCCAGCGAAGTAAGGACAAGGCAATGGGCGTTCTAGAGATCCACAATCTGCACAAGAGCTTCGGTGGCACGCACGTTATTAACGACTTCAGCCTCGACGTGACGGAGCTGACCCTGTGCTGTCTCGTCGGCCCCAACGGCGCCGGCAAGACCACGACGATGGACCTGATCACCGGACGCCAGAAGCCCAGCTCGGGAAAGATCGTCCTTCGCAACGATGACATCACCGGACTCGGCGAACATGAAATCGCGCAGCGGGGGATCGGTAGGAAATTTCAGGTTCCGGCGGTGTTCCGTGAGTTGAGCGTGCGCCAGAACTTTGAGGTGTCGTATTCGCGGGAAGTCAATCCGTTTCGGAACATGTTCCGGCGCCAGCCGGCTGGGTTCAAGGCGCAGCTCGACGAAGTCGCTACATTGACCGGCCTGAAGGATCGGCTCGATGTCGAGGCGGGCGTCCTCTCCCACGGCGAAACGCAATGGCTCGAGATCGGCATGGTTGTGATGCAGAATCCAGCCATCCTGCTGCTCGACGAACCCGTTGCCGGGATGACAGAGTCGGAGATCGAGAAGACGATTGTCTTTCTCAATCAACTTAAGAAGAACCACACCCTCATCGTCGTCGAGCACGATATGAGCTTCGTGCGCGAGATCGCGGACGTAGTGACTGTGATGCACATGGGCAGCTTCCTTGCCCAGGGAAAGCTCAGTGAGATCGAGAGCAACCCGAAGGTGCGGGAAGTCTATCTCGGCGAACCGGAGATCTGACCGTGCTACTCTCGCTTGAAAACGTCACCTCCTATTACGGCAAGACGCCGATCTTGAAGGACGTCGGCTTCGATCTGCCGGAGGGGCAGTGTTTGTGCGTTCTTGGCCGTAACGGCGTCGGCAAGACAACGCTGTTGCGCACCATCATGGGTCTCACGGATCGGTCGAACGGAGAGATCCGGATCTCGGGCGATGCGATCGGTCGGGCTCCTACCTACAAGCGCGCCAAATACGGCCTAGGCTACATCCCGCAGGGGCGCCAGATCCTGCCGCACTTCACGGTCAAGGAGAACATCTTGCTCGGGACGTTCGCGCGCACCGACGGCAAGCAAGAAATGCCGGAACTCTGCCTGAGCCTCTTCCCCTATCTCGCCCAGAACCTGCACCGAAAGGCGGGGCTCCTCTCCGGAGGCCAGCAGCAGCAACTGGCGATCGCCCGCGCGCTCGCGACCAACCCGCGAATCCTCCTGCTCGACGAGCCGACGGAAGGCATTCAGCCGAACATCGTCGCGGAGATCGGCCAAACGCTCCGTCGCCTGAACAAGGAGTTCGGCATCACGCTGGTCCTGACTGAGCAGCACATCAAGGTGGCGCGCACACTCGGCGATGCCTTCCTGATGATGGAGAATGGCCGCATCGTCGCGCGTGGCCCGATTGGCGAGATGACCGACGACCTCATCAACCGCCACATGACGATCTAACTAGTGGTGACGTCACGCGCCTCCGGCCGGCCTTCCCGGGCCCAGACCATTGGCGGAGGCGGGCTTCTGCAGTCCGCCGCGCCGGCTCATCCAGGGCGGCAGGATGAAGCGCTCGGTGTTGTATGGCTCCGGCGCGATCATCGAGAGCGGCTTCCGGTGGTCGTGGATCTGATAGAAGATGTGCGGCATGCCGAGTGACGGGTCGTGGGTGACGACCGGATAGGGCACTGCGGCCTGCCAATCGGGATGATAGCGGATCGTGCCGTGCACGCTCCGATAGATCATGCCCTTAAGCGCCCTTGCGACTCTGCGGTTCTGCTCGAAATCACCGGGAGCTCCCGAACCGCCGGCCATGGCGGCGGCGACGGCGTAGTGGTGCATGTTACTGTAGGATTGGCATCCAATCGTCGCGCTGGCGCCCTCGCCGAAGCGAGCATTGTATCGGGCCTCGAAGCTCTTCCCGACCTCGTCACGCAGGAGGCCGATCACGGAAGAGACGATGATGCCGACGCTCGCTTCCTGGGCGATGTCGGCAAACGTCCGGTGCATCGCCCCGTACTGCAGATAGACGAGGCAGTCGATCGGGTTCTCCATGAACTGCCGCTGGAAATAAGCGAGATCGCCCGCGTAAAAGTGCGTGTTCGCGACAACGGCCGGATTGGTCGCGCGAACCTCGTCGATGACCTGCCGCCATTCGGTCGTCGGCGTTTGCACTATCTTGGGACCGAAGCAGAGGCGCCAGCCGTAATCGACCGCAGCAGCCGCCATCGATTGCGCGATGACGATGCTGTACGGCTTCGACCCGGCGATGATGGCCAGGCGGTCGGAACTCGGCGTCCATTGTCCGGTATCGCGAAGCCACGATATGAATTTGATGAAGCCGGGCCCGTACCAATAGTCGGCCGGATCGGCCATGAAGCATCCGAAGTAGCGCTTCGGATCGCTCATGATCGTGTCATGGTGCTGCAGCAGCGTGTTGGCGTGGACGTAGATGATCCCCGCATCGGCAATCGGTTCGTATTCGGAGTTTTGAGGACCGATATTGTAGCCACAGATGATCGCATGCACCTGATGCTTCTCGATCAGCATGCGTGCGGCCCCGACGACCTCCTCGGCGGTCTGCCGGCAGGTATCAGCGAAGATCGGCTGGAACTTGCGCCCGAGCAGTCCGCCTTGGGCGTTCAGCTCCTCGACCGCGAGGGTCATCCCGTTTCGGAATTCTGCGCCATCGGCGGCAGATGGCCCGGTCAGCGGGATCATACTCCCAATCGGGATCGGCGGCAGTTCGACGGACACTCGCTTGGCCCCACGTTATCGATCAGTCCGGCCGGCGGATTTGCTCAGGCTCGAACAGTAGATTGTGCATCAAGACGCGCAGACGCGGCGGGCTGGCCGGCTTGATCAGAACCGGCAGGCCGGCCTCTCGAATGCCGTTGAGAACCTTCGGCTCGGCGTCAGCCGTGACGATGAAGGCGGGCGTCTCCGTCCCGAAGGCTTTTCGCAACTCGCGCACCACCTCGAGGCCTGTCCGGCTGGTCAGGTTATAGTCGGCGATGATCAGGCGGACCTGCGCGCCGCCTCGCGCCAGCCGTAGGGCTTCGTCCTCGTTCGCGGCAGCGTGAACCTCGATGCCCCATCGCTGGAGCAACTGCGTCATGCTCCGGCGCAGAATGTCGTCATCCTCCACCAGGAGAACCGGAACGCCGACGAACTCGCCGGCGACGGCCTCGCTGATCTCGGCATCCCCGCCTTCGCTGTGCCAGATGTTGCCAAAGGGCACGGTCACCGAAAAGATCGAGCCGTGGCCCGAACGGGACCTCAGGCCCACTGGGAGTTCCAGCAAGTCGGCGAGCCGCCTGACGATGTTCAACCCGAGACCGAGCCCCGTCTTCTCGCTGCGCCGCTCGTCCGTGACGCGGTAGAATTCGTCGAAGACACGCTCACGATCAGCGTCTTTAATGCCACGCCCGGTATCGACGATCTCCACCCGTAGGAGCTTTCCCTCCTTGCGGCAGCCAATCACCACTCCGCCGACCTCTGTGAAACGGATGGCGTTGGCGACGAAGTTGCTGAGTATGCGCTCAAGCAAGGCCCGGTCCGTCGCGACCGTGTCGCGCGGCGTGACGAAACGCAGCCTCAGGCCCTTCTCCTCGGCCTGATGTCGAAACTGGATGTTGAGGCGCTCGAAGAGCTGGGAGAGTTGGAAGCTCGTGACGCGCGGCTTGATCCGCCCCGCATCGAGCTGTCCGATCTGGAGCAGCGCTCCGAGTAGGTCTTCCATAATGAGCGCCGCCACGCTCATCGCGTGAAGCATCTCTGCACGCGTCTCCTCATCGGCCTCGCGCATGCAGCTGTAGATGAGGATTTTAAGCGATGCGAGCGGCTGGCGCAGGTCGTGGTTGGCTGCCCGCAGGAAGCGCGACTTCGCCTCGTCGGTAGCTTCGGCTGTCTCCTTGGCCTCGCGAAGGGCGTGCTCGTTCCTCTTCGTCGTGGTGACGTCGGAATAGGTCGCCGCCATGCCACCGTCGCGCGTTGGACGCTGCGTCACGTTCATGACGAGGCCGGCAGCGAGGATATAGTCGGCTGATTTCTCCTGTCCGAAATCCGCAATCTCCTCCCGAACCCAACGGTTGGGATCCTCGAGTACGACCTCCCGTGAGTGGGCGAGGCGGATCATGAAGTCGTCGAATAGCTCGCCAGAAGCCGGGGCGATGCCAAGCGTGCGGCGGAGCGTTTCGTTCACGTGGACGAGGCGCCGGTCCGGCCGCCAGATCGTGATCCCGCTGGGCAGCGCGTCCAGTCCCGCCAGGACCGCGGGGTCCAGGGCAGAGGGGATGTCCGTTTCGTGATCTGCCTTTTCAGCCACGATCCCTCGCGGCCAGCGGGCCGAAATGCCGGATTGCGTAATGCACCGCTTCGGCGCGATCGCGCATGTTCAGGCCCTTCATGATGTTGCCGAGATGGACGCGGACCGTGTGGCTGCTGAGTTCGAGTTCCGATGCAATCCTCTTAACCGAGTAACCCTGACCCAGCAGAAGGAGGATATCCTTCTGACGATCGGTTAACACGCTCGGGTCGCGCTCAAGCGCAACTCTTTCGGAAGGCAGCTGTACGTAGGAAGGTGTGGCGGAAGAGGCGACGGCGCTTCCCGACCGCTCGATGATGCGCCTCGGGAAGGAAACCTCCCCCTCCAGCACCCGTTCGAGCGCGCGTTCGATCTCCTGGCCTCCGGACGATTTCGGGATGTAACCGATCACGCCGTGCCCGAGGGATCTCATGACGTGGTCCACATCCTCGTGAACCGAGATCACGACGACCGGAACGTCGGGAAACGAAGCGCGGAGGCGACGGAGGCCATCGAAATCCGAGAATCCCGGCATGACGAGATCGACGAGAAGCAAGTCCACATCGGGATGAGCTTCGAGAGTTGCTTGAGCCTCGTTGAACGTTTCTGCCTCGAATAGCTCGAGAGATTGTCGAAGGCCCCGCAAAACTTGTTTCAAGGATTCTCGCACGACCCAGTGATCGTCGGCGATGAGTATTTTCATGCGAGCAGGACCGCCCCGTGTCTTAACACTACGCCTAACGTGACAGCGGTACCTCCTGGGAACCACCAACCTAACAGCCTTAACCGCCATGACAGTTTGCTGGCAAGGGGGCGGTGGACAGCGTGAGGCGAGCATCCGTACGAGTTGACTCGCAAGATGCCGAGCATTCCGCAAAAACATCTAGTTACGAATAACTAAAGCGTCCAATTCCCTTGAGAGTGCCGCCAAGCTCGGTCACTTCGCGTGCGGGCAGGCGGCCATGAGGTCCACTCATCGCCGCGCGGTAATGGCCTGGCGACCGTCGGGGATAAGCGGTCGGACCAGGTCGAGCCAGCGCTGAGAACGCCAGTGGATGCAGCTTTGTAAAGTGCTCTACATCCTTGGAAAACAACGCAAATAGGTTCCCAGTGATTAAGCGCTTTGGCGTATAGTGGGGACCTTCGATCGGCTCGGCGACGTGCCCGCTGAAGAACAGGTCTTCGGGCAGCCGTTCCTTCGGGTTGTCGCTGGCTATCCGGGCGTCGGCGAGACTCCGCACCGACCCCGCAGATAAAGCGCGGGCCGGCTTTCCGATGAGGGAACTGGTCGGCTTCGCCGCGAGCGCTTCTTGCAACTGCACACCCATCGGCCCTTATGCACACATAGTGCGCAAAGAGCGCTAATTAAAACAGCTAGATGAAATAGCGGGATGTGTTGACGTAACGTCTAAACTGGGCGTAGTTTTTAATTCGCAGAGCTAAACAGAAGGATCGTCCCTTCTGCAATTAAGGGCTGCACTCCGTTCGGTCGTCCTATCACCGCGCCCCAGGTCCCGGGCGCCTCAGCCAAGAGGAACGCAATGGAACCGATTCCTAAAAAGGGCAGCCCGGAGCGCCAGCGTCTGATCGATGAGCACAAGGCGTGCATGGATTCGATGAAGGGCGTAGCCGGAAATTCTGTCCTGCTCTGCGAAACGCCCGGTGACACGACGGTGCTGACCGGTGGTGTGCATGCTGACCCTGTCCTCAAGCGGGTTCTGCTGCGCATGCGGGGCGAGAGCCCAAAGGGTAAGCTTATCGTCATTTGCACGAAGATCGACGGGGAATGGCGGATCGGCAGGTTGTCAGGCGTACGGGGCGTGCCGCCCGAATTTGTTGGCGACAAGATCTACACCGACGAGCAGGAGATCCAGCACGACATCTTCCTGATGCGCCTGGACGAACTTTCGGAGAACTACGGCTTCCCGGACGATTTCCATGAAGGCTGGAAACGCAAGGACGACAACTGGCCGATCACCTGATCCGCCACCCGCCGTATCCCCATCACCGAAACCGAACTTGGCCGCGCGTCAGGCCGGAGAGAGCGCTCCCCCGAGGAGAGTTCGCGCCCCATTGAGGATTGGTCCGATGAGTTACATGAGGTTGACCGGATACGCCGACAAATTCGGTGTCCACCCCGGGGATACGATCAAGTTCTACGTAAACTGCGATGGTCCGTCCGAATACAAGGTCGAGATCGTTCAGGTCATCAATGGCGACACCAATCCGCGAGGGCCGGGCTACATCGACAAGCTAATCGATGCGTCGGTGAACGGCACCTACAAGGGCCAGAAGCAGATCATCCACGGTGGCTCGTACGGTTACGTGCCGGATGCTAAGGCCTTCCACGTCGAAAGCTTCACGCTTCAATGCTGGGTCTGGCCTACGGCGCCCAAGACTCATCAGCGCTACTGGAAGCATGGCGCCCAAGGCCTCGTCACCAAATGGGCCAACGATAGCGGCTACGGCCTCTTCATCAACGAGGACGGCTGTCTCGAACTCCGCATCAACGAGCACCGGATCACCACCGGCATCCCGATTCGCGATCACGCCTGGCACTTCTGCGCGGCAACCTTCGATGCCGCGACCGGTGATGTCGTCCTCTATCACGAGCCTCAGGTCGTCTATGCGCTCGATCCCGAGAGCCCGCCGGTCGAGGCGAATCTGAATCTCTCCATCGCCCACGCTCCGATCCCGGTCGCCCTCGCGGCCTATGTGAAGACGCTGGCCCCGGACGATCCGCTCGCCCAGTCCTCAAAGCCGGCCGGAGTGGTCTTCGCCGGCAAGTATAACGGCAAGATCGACAGCCCCCGCATCTGCAATCGGGCGCTGTCGCGCGCGGAGATTGAGATGATGAAGGCCGGTGCGCAGCCGGGCCTGACGGAGCGCCGCAACAGCGGCCCGACGGGCAAGCTCTCCGAATGCATCGTCGCGGCCTGGAACTTCTCGGCCGGCATCGACACGTTGTTCTGTAAGGACGAAGGCCCTTATCGCTTCGACGCGACCCTGGTGAACTGCCCGAACCGGGCCATGACCGGCTACAACTGGTCGGGCCAGAACTTCGACTGGAAGCATGCTCCGCAGGAATACGGCGCGATCAGCTTCCACGACGACGACGTCGACGATGCCCGCTGGGTCTCGGACTTCGAATGGACGGTGCCCGAGACCGGCGTGAAAAGCCGGTTCTACGGCGCCAAGCTCACCACCTCTGACGGTGACGAGGACTTCATCCCGTTCTGGGTGGTGCCGCGCGTTGGGCAGGAGACGGCCAAGATCGCCGTCATGGTCCCGACCATCAGCTACATGGCCTATGCCAACGAGCACGTGGCCTGCAACGCCGGTGGCGCCGAACTGTTCGTTTATCGCGTGCCGATCATGCAGGAGCAGAACATGTTCCTGTCCGAGCACCGCGAATACGGCGGCTCGATCTACGACACTCACACCGACGGCACCGGGATATCGATTTCGTCGCGCCTGCGGCCGATCCTGTCGATCCGGCCGAAATACGATCACTTCCTGGCGCAGGCCCCGTGGCAATACCCGGCCGATCTTCATCTCATCTACTGGCTGGAGACGATGGGCTACGAATACGACGTCTTCACCGATGAAGACATCACCTATGATGGGCTGGCCCGGATCGAAAACTACAACGTCATCATCACCGGTTCGCATCCGGAGCATAATTCGGGTGCTCAGCTTGATGCGCTCCACAACTATACGCAGCGTGGCGGTCGCCTGATGTATATGGGCGCGGACGCTTGGTACTGGGTCCACTCCTACCATCCCGGCTACGCCGAGAAAGGCCGCGGTATCGTCACCGAGATGCGCCGCTGCGAGTCCGGCATCCGGACCTGGCGCGCGGATCCCGGCGAGTACTATCACCAAGGCACCGGCGAACTCGGCGGCATGTGGCGCTTTCGTGGGCGTTATCTGCACTCAGTGGCGGGGGTCGGCATGTCCTCGGAAGGGTTCGACGTCTCATCTTACTTCTCGCGAACGCCGGACAGCCTCGACGAGCGCGTGGCTTGGGCCTTCGAGGGCATTGGGTACGACGAGAAGCTCGGAAATTTCGGTCTCGTCGGTGGCGGTGCTGCCGGTCTCGAGCTCGACATCGTCGATACCATGCTTGGCTCGCCGCCCCATACGCTGGCGGTCGCGACCTCGGCGGGTCGCCACACCGAAGCTTACCTCCTCGTCATGGAGGATTTCGGCTTCAACCAGCAAGGCCTCGACGGAACGACGCATCCGCGCGTGCGTGGCGACATCGCCTACCACGAGACGCCGAACGGGGGCGGCTGCTTCGCCTTCTCGTCGATCGCGTTCTGCGGCTCGCTGCCCTGGAACAATTGCGACAACAACATCTCGCGGCTCGTGAAGAACGTGCTCGACCGCTTCTCGACGAACGGGCCGCTGCCCGCTCCGCCGGCCAATGCGATCAAGCACCGCGGCCGCGCGGACTATGATCCGACCCCAATTGAGCACCAGAGCCGCAAAGCCCGCGGCGAGCCGCTACCGGCCTGATCCCCACGGTCGATCTCTGGGCCCTCTCTGGGGCTCAGAGTGAGGACGGGAGGTGTGCAAGCCCAGCACGCCTCTCGTCCAACCCCTCTCGCCAGCGCTGCCCTCCGGATGCCTGCTGCAGGAATGCCGATGTCCGTCAGATCGCTCCCGGCTGCCCCGCACAACATGCCAGCGGCCGGCTTCGTTACGGACCGCCCCGATCTCGGCCATGCCGCGGAAGGTTGGGATCTCTCCGATCCCGCCTTCTTCGCAGTGGCGCTGGATCCGGCCGAGCCGCATCATCTTCCGCCGACGGCGTATCGCTCGCTCGCCTTCGCCAACCTCGAAGACGATGCCATCTGGACGCGGAATTGGGTCTGTATCGGGACGCAGGAGGAAATTCCGAAGACGAACGATCTGCTGCCCTTCACGGTCGGACATCATGGCGTTCACGTGCAGCGCCGCGCAGATGGCGGCCTGGTGGGGCGTTTCAACAAGGCTCAGCACGGCGGCTGCCGCGCGGTGCCGCTTCAGTGCCAGACGGGTACCAAGACCCGCTGCTCCTTCACTGCCTGCGGCTATAGCCGCGACGGCCTCCCGCTCTCGGCCGCACCGGATGGCGGCCCGACGCCGGCCATGCACCAGTATCTCGGCCTGCGCCCGGAACGTCTGCTTCCCGTCGCTGTGCGGACCTCCGGGTCGATGATTTTCGTCAACCTGGATGCCGGCACCACCTCGGAGCCGCTACAGAACCTCGCCTTCGAGGACGAGACCTCCGGCCCCGTCGGGACGGTGCTAACCTTTCGTCGCACGTACCCGGCCAACTGGAAGCTTGTCCTAGGGGCGCTCGCGGGCGGCGAGGTCGCCTTGCCGACGAGTGACAGCTTATGGCTGACAACGATGCTGAGGGACGGCAGGCTCGCCGAGGCCCGGATACTGTTTCCGAATCTCATCCTGTTTTCGTCGCCCGGCGAGACCTGTGGCGTCATCGTGCAGCCCACCGCCCTCGGCGAGACCCTATGCCGGGTCGCCTTGTTCGGAAACCGGGCACGGGGCGCGGGCGACTGGCTCGCCGAAATCGATGCTCGCGTCTGGCGCACCACCGAGCTTCAACGAGACCTCGACGTCCGGGAGGCAAATCCGGCCCGCCGACACCCTCTCCCCAACGCGGCCGAGCGCTGGCTCCACAGGCGTCTGGCCGCTGCCGTCAAGGCACGGCCCCGCATCGAGGCGACTGAACCCCTCTACGCGACGGCAATAGGCAGAAGGCGCTGAGCCCATGAGCATGTCACCCGAACGGACATTACCAGCATCCTGCGCCGAAGGAGACCTCGGAAAGGCCATCGACGCGTTTCGCGCCGGCTCCTACACCGAGTCCCTCTCGCGATTGCGGCCCCTCGCTGAGGCTGGCGTTGCCGAGGCGCAGGCATGGCTTGGGGCGCACTACGCCAACGGCTTCGGCGTGGACTCGTCCCTCTCCGAAGCGTTCGGCTGGTACCGGCGTGCCGCCGAAGGAGGCAACGTGGCCGCCGCGACTAATGTCGGCGCGATGCTCGCCATGGGCCAGGGGGTTGCGCAGGATCGCGGCGAGGGCGCGCGCTGGCTCGAACGTGCTGCTTCCGGCGGCGACGTGATGGCGCAGTACAATCTCGCGACGATGCTGGCAAAGGGCGATGGCCTGCCGGCGGACCCCGTACGCGCTGCCTTGCTCTATCGGTCTGCCGCCGAGGCCGGTCACTATCCGGCTCAGGCGCGCCTCGGGCACCTCTACGCGAATGGCATTGGCGTTGGAAAGGACCGGGTGGAGGCCTTCGCTTGGCTTTCTCTGGCTGCCCAGCATGGCGTCGGCACGGCGCTCAACGCCCTTGAGGCCATCATCAAGGAGATGTCTGCCGACGAGAAGCGCACAGGCATGACGCGCATGCAGGGCCGTCGCATCGGTCCGGTCGATGCCCGCATCAATCCGATCCCAGGTTGAGCCGATGATTTACAGCGTTCAGCAGATCAAGTTCGAGTTCGCCACCTACGTCAAAGAGTTCGGCGCCGATTTTGCCGGATGGTCGGTGGGCGTTGCGGATGATGCCCGTCAAGCCCTGTTCCGCGAGAACGGCGTGGACGAGGCCGGTGACGTCTGGCTCTGGAAACAAGCGCTCACCCCCACGGCCGCCGCCATGGTCCGGTCCTGGCTGGTCGATCGTCATGGGGTCTCGAATGTCTCCGCCGAGGCCTCTGGTGCTGAGGTCTTCATATTCAAGCGGCACTGTGCGGAAAATTGATAAGCCCTCGGCTAATCGCCGTCTTTGGGCGAAGCAGTATGGGCCACGGCACGTCGTTCTCGGACAACCTCGTTGAGGTCGCCCGGGCGAGTTAGCGGAACGAAGGCCAACGCAGGCGTCCTTCCGGGGGACCTGTGTCTACGGCCTTGCTCCGTTCGATGGAGGCTCACGAGGCGAGCCTTTATGCGGCATACCCCCGGACGGGCATCCGCGACAGGCGGCGTCCGAAGCGATAGCAAAGGAATGACTCCGACATGAGCAACATCGCGACGGTTGCGAAGGCCTTCTTCGATGCCTGCGAGACAGGTGGTGGCTGGGAGGCATGCGAGCGCTATTGCACTCCTGACGCGACCTTCTCGGCCCAAGCCGACGCCTTGGCCGGCGTCACCTCGCTACGGGACTATACGGATTGGATGAAGGGGCTTCTGACCTTCATCCCCGACGGTCGGTACGAGGTGAAATCCTTCGCCACGGACGAGGTGCGCCGGAACGTAGCGGCATACGGTATCTTCCGCGGAACCCATACCGGGGAAGGCGGTCCGTGCCCACCGACGGGCAAGAGCACGTCGACCGACTACGTCTACGTGATGCAGTTCGAGGGCAACAGGATCGTTGGGATGACGAAGATCTGGAACGACGCCCAGGCGGTAAGGGCGCTTGGTTGGGCATAGCTCTCAAAGTGGCGCGCCTCGTCCTCCAACAAGCAGTATGACGAGGCCGCCATCCGTTAGCATTCAAGCCTCATCAGCGAGAGGCAGCTTTCCTTGTGGCTAGTTCCGTAAGCGGAAGGGCCAAAAACCACCCAACCCGGTCGTAGAGCAGGCCGGCGGATTTCAACCCATGACGGCCGAAGGACGGGAACTTCACAGCTGATAAGTCCTATCGGAGTGCCATAATATGATGGAAAAGTGGTTCAGGTCGCCGATGGGTAGTTTCCATTGATGTCAAGATCTCGCGAGGGAGCGTCTTGACACCCGACGGGTAAACTGCGCATTTTCCTTAGGTCGAAGTTTTTGCGTCCGCAGCGGACCAGCTTGGACCTACCTGCAATCGTGATCCTCCCCGAACGGCGCGCCTGACCGGCTCGCTGCGCGATTGCACGTCCACTCGCCCCGCGGCACCCGCCCCGGGGCGTTTCTATCTCTAGGCCTGAGCGGCCCCTCTCTCAAACCTCCGCGCCGACTTTGACCCTGCAGCCTTCCGGCACGCGGGCTCGTCGTCGTGCGTGCTTTTCCAAGGACATCCCCATCATGACGACGAATACGCCTGCCTTCCCCACGGCCGGGTTGACCATCCTCGACCAAGCTCCGACCTCCCTTAGCGCCAGCCCGCGCAATGCTCGCACCCATTCGAAGAAGCAGATCGCCAAGATCGCCGACAGCATCAGGGCGTTCGGCTTCACCGTGCCGCTCGTCGTCGACGAGACCGGGCTCGTGCTCGCCGGGCACGGACGCTTGTTGGCAGCAAAGCAGCTCGGCCTGCCCACCGTCCCGACCGTCCTGCTCGATCACCTGAGCGACACGCAGAAGCGCGCCTATGCGATCGCCGACAACAAGATCGCGACCCTGGCCGGGTGGGATCGAGCCACGCTCGCCCTCGAACTCGGTGAACTCGCCATCCATCTGCCCGAGATCGGGCTGGATCTGTCCGTCACCGGCTTCGAGATCGCCGAGCTCGATCTGCTGACGGGAGATCTCGAAGAGGAGCGCCTCGCCTCGCGCGAGGACGAGCAGCATGAGCCGGAAGCACCGGTCTCGCAGCTCGGTGACCTCTGGCAACTCGGCCCGCACCGGATCCTGTGCGGCAGCGCGTGCAGTAGCAATGACGTCGAGCGTCTGATGGGTGGACGAGAGGCCGACATGGTCTTCACCGATCCGCCCTACAACGTGCCCGTCAACGGTCACGTCATGGGCCGCGGCCGGGTCCAGCACCGTGAGTTCGTCATGGGCTCTGGCGAGATGACGGAGGACGCCTTCACCGCCTTCCTGAGCGAGAGCCTCGGCCATGCCGTCTCGGTCTCGTGTGACGGGGCTCTGCACTACGTCTGCATGGATTGGCGTCACCTACCGGAGCTGCATGCCGCGACCCGACCGCTCTACGGCGAGCAGAAGAACCTCATCGTGTGGAGCAAGACCAATCCGGGGCAGGGCTCGCTCTACCGCTCGCAGCACGAGCTNTGCCGCGACCCGACCGCTCTACGGCGAGCAGAAGAACCTCATCGTGTGGAGCAAGACCAATCCGGGGCAGGGCTCGCTCTACCGCTCGCAGCACGAGCTGATCGCGCTCTACAAGGTCGGCACGGCGAGCCACACCAACAACGTCGAGCTTGGCCGGCACGGGCGCAACCGTTCGAACGTGTGGACCTATTCCGGGGCCAACACCTTCAAGGGCGCGGGCGATCTCGCGCTGCATCCCACGGTCAAGCCGGTGGCCCTGGTCGTCGATGCGATCAAGGACGTGACGCGCCGCGGTGCGATCGTCCTCGATCCGTTCTCCGGCAGCGGTACGACCCTGCTGGCTGCGGAGAAGACGGGGACCCGGTCTATGTCGATGTCGCTATCCGGCGCTGGCAGGCCTTCACGGGCCGCGACGCCATTCTCGACGGCACGGACGAGACCTGGGACGAGGTCCGATCGGCCCGTACGGCCCCTGCCCTGCTCGAGGAGGCTGCGTGATGGCTGACGCGACGAACACTGCAATGATCAAACCGAAGCGACGCGCCGGGTACGAGGTCGGGTACGGCAAGCCGCCGGCCGACCATCGCTTCCGGAAAGGTCAGTCCGGCAATCCTCGCGGCCGGCCCCGGGGTCACTCGGCCCCGCTTGGTCGGCGCGATCTTCTGGACGCGTTCACCCAGGCGGCACGTGAGCCGATTGCTGTCACCAAGGATGGCCGCACGATCCGGACCACTCAGATCGAGGCGCTNGGCGCGATCTTCTGGACGCGTTCACCCAGGCGGCACGTGAGCCGATTGCTGTCACCAAGGATGGCCGCACGATCCGGACCACTCAGATCGAGGCGCTTGCCCAGCAGCTCACCCGGAAGGCACTGCAGGGCGACATGAAAGCCGCCAAGCTCCTTTTCGATACCATCAAGGCCCTGGCACCGGCGACCGAGTTCGATGGGATGTCGCCCGAGGAACGGCTGGCGGCCCTGGACGACCGACCAAAGTACTCGCCTAGCATCGAGGTCAGGTTCGTCGATGCTGGCGATATGCGCTCAAGGCTCGGAGAGACCTTTGCCCCCTCCCCTGATGCCTCATAATCCCACGCAGCCGGAGAGCCTCATGGCTCTCCGGCCCTTTTTGCATTGGCCCGGAAGCGATCTCTGGTCCCACCGATAGGCTTGCCTGTTTCGACGACACGCGTTCCCTGTTTGGCTGAGACCAATTCCCTGTTCCGCCGCACAGGGAATTGCCCCTTAAGTCATTGCCTTGGCTGCTGTATTGCCGGGCCAAACAGAGCCTGGGAGCTGCACCGCGCCGTGTTCCCTGTTGTTTTCCCTGTTAGCAGGGAAACGGCGCGAGAGACCGGTTCCGACAGGGTGGGCGCCCCACCACTCACTCTCCGCAAACGACGGACGTTCGGGTTTGGCGGGAGACGTGCGGCGTCTCAAGGGTATAGCGAAAAGCTGCCGCTTTGAGGCCTCTTCTCCGGGGCGGTCCTGCGGGCATGATTCTCGGCGATTTCGGCCGGTTTCTCGCCTGCCGCCGGTGCAGCTTCCGCAGCATTTTAGGTGGCCTAGCTGGAGACCGGTTCGCAGGCTAGCAGAGCCGTGGTTCGGTAGTGGCTGTGCACTGGCTTGTGAGCGATTACCGCCACTTCGGACTGGACTTGCGCTGCGAATGGAGCGGAACTGTCAGCGTCCTTGAGGCCGCCGACGCGGTGCGCCCTGGAACCCCTGCCGATCCCTCGCGATCCGCGGGGTTGCGCTGGTGGCAGCAGACCCGCTGCCGACCCATCGCAAGGCCACCCTCATGATCGACGAGAACTACCACGCGCTGCTGAAGGCAGCCGCCGAGTCTCACGACCAGCNTGGCAGCAGACCCGCTGCCGACCCATCGCAAGGCCACCCTCATGATCGACGAGAACTACCACGCGCTGCTGAAGGCAGCCGCCGAGTCTCACGACCAGCTGATCGCCCGTCCCGCCGGACTGAACGCTCGAGCCGCCAAGGCGCTGTTGGCTAAACTCTGCCAAACCGCGTTGGTGGTCGAGGTCGTCGTGACCGCGGATGAGCCGCACTGGCACAGCGACGAGCGCGGTCCGATCGGGCTGCGCCTCACGCCAACTGGTCGAGAAAGCCTCGGCCTCGATGCCGGACCGGACAGGGCTGAGTCTTCACCGAGATCCGGCACGAAGCAGGCGCTGATCGTCGCGATGCTGCAGCGTGAGGAAGGGGCCACACTCGCCGACCTGATGGCCGCCACCGGCTGGCTCGCCCATTCGACGCGCGCCGCCCTGACTGGCCTGCGCAAGCGAGGGATGATCCTCACGAAGGGATGCGATNCCGACCTGATGGCCGCCACCGGCTGGCTCGCCCATTCGACGCGCGCCGCCCTGACTGGCCTGCGCAAGCGAGGGATGATCCTCACGAAGGGATGCGATGCGGAGGGTCGGACCGCCTATCGCCTGACCGACGATGCCACGACGGAGGCCCGGTGATGGCCGGCGTGATCAGCCCCGAGCTCAAGGCCGAGATCGAGAGGCTTGCCTCCCTCGATCTGGGTGATCTTCGCATCCGCTGGCGCCAGCATCTGCGAACGGCCCCTCCCCCGCATCTGTCCCGAACCCTGATCGTGCGGCTTCTCGCCTACCGCATCCAGGCCAAGGCCCTGGGCGACCTCGATCGCGACAGCGCCCGGCTGCTCGATCGGATTGCGAAGGAGCGCCTGCGCCGGCGCGCCGCCGCCGAACGCGCGGCCAAGCCGAAGGCGCCGCCCCTCGTCCCGCCGATCCCGACGCCTGGGCTTCGGCCCGGCACGCTGCTGGTGCGGGAGTTCGGGGGCGAGGTTCACACCGTCACTGTGGTGGCGGGTGGGTTTGCCTGGAGGGAGACGGCCTATGCCAGCCTGTCGGAGGTCGCTCGTGCGATCACCGGCACCCGCTGGAACGGACCCCGCTTCTTCGGGCTGCGGGACAAGGTAGTCACCAGGGCGCCAAGCAGCGGCGATGAGCCGTTCATGGCTGTGGCCGCGGGAGGGATCGCGTGATGGCATCGCCCTCCAAGTCGCTGCATGCCAAGGCCCTGCCGTCGAAGACCCAGGCCCCCAAGGCTCTGCGCTGCGCGATCTACACCCGCAAATCCACCGAGCACGGGCTCGATCAGGCCTTCACCTCCCTCGACAACCAGCGCGAGGCCGCCGAGGCCTACATCAAGAGCCAGGCGCATGAGGGCTGGCGCCTGCTGCCCGACGCCTACGACGATGGCGGCGTCTCAGGCGGCAGCCTCGAGCGTCCGGCCTTGCAGCGGCTGCTTGCCGAGGTCGAGGCGGGACGCGTCGATGTGGTGGTGGTCTACAAGGTCGACCGGCTCACCCGTGCGCTCTCGGACTTTGCCAAGCTCGTCGAGCTGTTCGACGCGCACGGCGTCTCCTTCGTCTCGGTGACGCAGGCCTTCAACACCACCAACAGCATGGGGCGGCTGACGCTCAACGTCCTGCTGTCGTTCGCCCAGTTCGAGCGCGAGGTCACGGCCGAGCGCATCCGAGACAAGATCGCGGCTTCGAAGCGCAAGGGCATGCGCATGGGCGGCCCCGTGCCACTGGGCTACCGCGTCCATGACAAGAAGCTGGTTCCCTGCCCCGATGAGGCGGCCCAGGTACGAACGATCTTCGAGCGCTACCTCGTGCTCGGTTGCCTCAACGGGCTGGCGGTCGATCTTCAGGGCCAGGGCATCCTAACCAAGCGATCCCCGCGCCGGGATGGCACGATCCGGGGCGGCATCGCCTTCACCAAGGGTCCGCTGGCCTATCTCCTGCGCAACCGGGTCTATATCGGCGAGGTGATCCACAAGGACCGGCACTATCCCGGAGAGCACGAGGGCATCGTCCCGCGCGAGCTGTTCGATGCGGTCCAGGCGGCGCTGAGCGAGAAGGCGCAGGCGCAAGGTTCCGTCCGGGGCAACACCGGCTCGTGGCTGATGGGTCTGCTCTACGATGATCGCGGCAACCGGATGACGCCGAGCTCGGCCAGGAAGGGGGCTCTCCACNACCAAGGGTCCGCTGGCCTATCTGCTGCGCAACCGGGTCTATATCGGCGAGGTGATCCACAAGGACCGGCACTATCCCGGAGAGCACGAGGGCATCGTCCCGCGCGAGCTGTTCGATGCGGTCCAGGCGGCGCTGAGCGAGAAGGCGCAGGCGCAAGGTTCCGTCCGGGGCAACACCGGCTCGTGGCTGATGGGTCTGCTCTACGATGATCGCGGCAACCGGATGACGCCGAGCTCGGCCAGGAAGGGTGCTCTCCGCTACCGCTACTACGTCTCGCGCGCCCTCGAGACGGGCCAGCGCAGCGAGGCCGGCTCGGTCTCCCGGGTGTCGGCGCCCGAGATCGAGCAGGCGGTGCGGGAGGCGCTTACACCACCCTCCCCTGACCACCCTTCCCCATCCGACGAGATGCCCCTGCTGGCCCAGGTCAGCCGCATCGTCGTTCACCCGAGCTCTCTCACGATCAGCTTCGTCCCGCCGGATGGGGCAGAGCACGACCACAGGGTAAGCGAAGCAGGGGCAATCGAGCCTCCCTCCCTCCGTGTACCGTGGTCAGCCCGGCCGAGCCGTCGTCGGTGCGAGGTCATCCGCGCTGAAGGCGATGAAGGGCCAGCGCCGCGCCGGCCGATGCGGGTCGAGACCCGAGCCCGCCTCGTCGACGGGATCGCCAAGGCGCGCTTTTGGCTCGATGACCTTGTCAGCGGCCGCGTGGCGGACACCCATGCCATCGCTATAGCGGAAGGCTGCAGCGAGCGCTCGGTGCGCATGACCCTCAACCTTGCCTTCCTGGCTCCATCCGTCATCCAGGCGGCGATCGCTGGCATCTTGCCGGAAGGGTCCGGCATCTCCGCGCTCATGAATGCGCCAATCGCCTGGAGCGAATATCCTGACGCTTGCGGCGGCAATGCAACTTGAAGTAGCGCGTGCTGCGATTGACGGGCAGCGCACGGTCATACCGGCAGTCGGACTCTCGTTGTCATCTTGCAGCGGCAGCAATGCGCCAGGAGCGGACCCCAGCGCACCGCCCGAAACCGGACATCCTCGTACAGGTAGGGTACCTTCCGGTGTCGACCCTTTTCAGACCCTTGGAAGGTCCGCTTCGCGGCAGCCACGCGCCCGGTTAGGGCCTGTCGTCGCTTGAACGGATTGGCGCGTTTTGCGTTTTCGTCTCTCTGATTGCGGGAGGGACGATGCTGAGCGATGCGCAATGGTCTGAACT
>NZ_LMMP01000027.1 GCF_001422815.1 Methylobacterium sp. Leaf91
GGTCCACCACGTCGCCGCTGTCCTCGACTACGTACTTGTCGGCACCGGCGCCGCCCCGCATCACGTCTCCGCCCGTGCCCCCGTCGAGGGTATCCGCATTAGCTTCCCCCTCCAGGATGTCGTTGCCATCCTGACCGTAAAGCTTGTCGTTACTGGTACCCCCGCGAAGGGTATCGGCTCCTCCACCGCCGTACAACGAATCGTCGCCCGCGTTGCCGATCAGGACATTGTTTCCCTCGGTGCCAACGATCTTGTTGCCGAGGTCGTTGCCCTCGCCCTTGATCGCGCTCCCCGTCAATGAAAGGTTCAGGTCGCCGTTCGCCAGGGTGAAATCCCTGGCCGAAACGGTGTTCTTCACGGATTGCCGGCCGGGTCCGGTTGCAACGTCCCCGTTCGACGGTACGCCCGGTTCCGTCCCGGTCCCCTCTGTCCCGCCCCCCTCGGGCGGAGCCGGCGGGTGTTCGACGGGCTGCCCTAAGACGGGGGCGCCCTCGTCTGTCCCCGTGCTATCGGGATCGCGCTGATCCAGCGATCCGCCATTGGCGGCCTGGCCAAAAAAGAAGTCGGACAGGCTGAGCTGGCCGGTCAGGTTCATGAAGCTGATGGTTCCTTTCTGTGAGAACAGGGACAGGACCAGCGCCGTGCCTGCCCACGTGATCTCGATATCCGAGAACGAAAGGCCCGATCCGCGAAAGTCGATCTTGTCGCCGCCGATCTCGAAATCCTTAATAATGTCGTTCCCGAAATCGGGGGCGCCGAAAACGAACAGATCGCTTCCGCCGCCGCCGATCAGGGGGTCGTCCCCGAAGCCGCCGACGAGCGTGTCGGCGCCGTCGCCGCCCATGAGCGTATCGTCGCCCGCCAAGCCGAGGAGCACGTCGTTGCCCCGCATCCCCATCAGCTGGTTGGCGCCCCCGTTGCCGTAGATCGTGTCATGCCCATCGCCGGTGACCGCGTTCTCGATAACGCTCGCTCCGACGCTGAAGGTCGCGCCCAAGCCGAGATCCGATTTCGCCCCGGCGCGGAGATCGACCACCCCGTTCGTCGTGAGGCCAGATGCGTTAATCCAGTCGACGCCGCCGTCGACGTCCTTGAGGAGTCCACGGCCGGAATCCCACGCGAGTGCCTTGGCGAAATCGCTTGTAAGATGATAGACGTCGCCCGTCGTCGCCGCGCTGCCGTACCCGTCGAACGAAAAGCTTTTCAACTCGCCGGCGGCACCGCCGTTCGTGTCAACGATCCGAACGGTCCAGTCGCCCTTCGACACCTCGCCCCGGAGCGCTTCTGACCCGAAGGTCCAGGTCCAGTTCGTGGCCGCGAACGCCGCCCCACCGGTATCCTGGAGGATCGTCGTCGTGCCTTCGGGCGACACGAGTTCGATCCGCAGGTCGGCGACGTTCGGATGTGTCAGGGTGAGCGTTAGGTCCGCGTGTTCGAGGGCGATGGCGTCGCTGACATGGAAGGAGAACTGCACGGAGCCGTCGATCTTCAGGGCGGCCTTGTCCTGTGCGGTGACGTGCGCCTCGTTCGCGGATGTTTGGCTCGCAGAGAATTGCGACCAGACCTCGGCGAAGCGCACGGCTTCGAACGCATCCACGCGCCCGAACCCCACGTCGTTCGAGTAGTGAAGGCCACCGCCGTTGACATTGTCGGCGGCATTGATCGTCCATCCGAACGCCATGCGACCCGCCGCCTCGCCCTTAAGGCTCGCTATCCCGGTGTGCTCAGCCGTGATCGCGAGGATGCTCTGGACATCACGCCAGCCGAGCCCCTGATTGGCGTCGAGCATCAGATTGACAACGCCCGTCACCACGGGGGCAGCTGCTGACGTTCCGCCGAAGGTGGCCGTGTAGCTCCCCTTCTCGTATCCGCTCACCCCCGTCGCGTCGGTGGTCGTCAACCCTATCTTACCCTCGGACGAGGGGGCGGAGACGAGCAGGCTCGCACCGCGATTCGAGTACGACGCGACGTTCCCGTCCTGGCCCAGCGCTCCAACCGTGATCGTATGACGGGACTGGCTAAACTCGGCCGTGTTCGTGTCGATATGGTTGGAGGCCCAATCGTTGCCGGCCGAGTTGACGATGATGGTGCCGAGAGTGCCGCGGCCGGTTTCGGCGGCTCCGGCGAGCGCGCTGACGAACTGATCACCGAAGGAATTTTCTTGCGACGCATTGTCAGCGTACTTGACGGCCCCCCAATTCCAGGAGTTGTTCACTGTGTCGAACTTGGCCATCTGTTTTACGGCCTCGATCATGTTCTTGCCGGCGACGCCACCGAAGATGTTCACCGCAGTCAAGGTCGAACCGTAGGAAACGCCGACACCGCCGACGCCGTTGGCCTGTCCTACGATGAGGCCGGCGACCGCCGTTCCATGGGCGGCAATCCCCAGCGACGGGTCTGCTTGGGTCCCGTTGATGATCAGCTCCAGAGAAGCGTCGTAGCCCCCCTTGAGATCCTCGTGGTTTTTATCGATCCCCGTATCGTAGATGGCCGTATGAACGCCGCTGCCATCGTATTCGGACCAGATCCGTTCGATGTTTCCGCCGAGAGCCTTCAGGTGCCACTGACTATTGTATAGCGGATCTATCAACTTGACGGCTGGCATCGATCTTACACCCACATCGAGACTGTGTTCTCTGGAACCACAGATACCGAGTGGGTTTTTGGATCGAATAAATCAGATCCGGATGATTTTATCGATTCTCGTTTATGGCTAGGGAAATCCAATCTTTTCAGGCTATGGTTTATAGGCTTCGTCGGGCAGACACATTACGAGCTATAGTCCTGGGCCATTTCGGTCCATAGCTCCCGTGCGGATCGACGCGATGGTGGGGGGAAGCCCATTTGGCGGCCATCGGATACGGCCGCTCACCAGTTCAGCGGGCTGGGTGTCCGTCTCTGGGACGGCCGGGTGCCATCCCCCAAATCCACGGCCGGCCGCAAACGTCCCCTCACCGCGCTGCCGCTGGCAGCAGCGTTCAGACCGTCTGCGAGGGCTGGGCGGGGGGGCGACGGTTGCGCTGTAGAATTTGGAGCTTGACCCTGCGGAAGAGGACGAGGGCCGCCGATCCGATCAAGTGCGCAAAGTCGCGTGTCCTCCGCCGGCGCCCACCGAGATTGACGATCGCCCCGAGGACACCAGCGTGGGACTGGTTCAGTGTCTGTGCGAGTTCGCCAATCCTGTCGAGGGACGTCCTGCCGGGCTGGGCGACAAGCAGGTAGCCATCCAGGCAAGCGATCGGCGCACGGGGATCCATGCGGGTCGGCGGCGGCAAATCGACGATGACCAAATCGTAAGAGTTCCGTAACCCGCGGAACAGGGAAAGGGATCGGTCATCAGTGAAGAAGTCGATCGCTGTGATCGGACTCCCAACCGGTGCGATGGGGAGGATGTCGCAGCCATCGCAGAACGGGATTGCGATGCTGTGAACCTCCACGGTCCCGGACAGGGCCTGCGACAGGCCGACCCCACAGGTCCGCGCGGTAGATTGCGTGATCGAACCGGTGTGGTTCGCGTCCGCATCAATGAGCGCCGTCCTCCGTCCGCTTCGGGCAAAGGCGACGGACAGGTTGAACGCTAGCGTCGTACGACCTTCGACCGGCGCGGCGGAGGCAATTCCGATGACCACCGGCAGGTCCTCTCGCTTGCGAGCTAGATCCAACATGATTTTAATGTTTCGGAAGCTATCGGCAAACCCCGAATCTGGCACAGAGAACGCGTCCAACAGGGTCCCGTTCAGCTTAATGACGCCCTTGGAACGGCTCGGAATCTTCCCGAGGAGCTCGATACCGAAATCTCTCAGTTGGTTGCCGGACACGAACGGCCGACCGCCGGCGCTCTGCCGCACGATGGAAGCACCAATACCACCCAGGAGACCGACGAGACCCGCGAGCGCGATGATGAGCCTGCTCTTCGGGTGGCTCGGCTCGTTGGGAAGGACCGCCGCGTTGAGGATTCGCGATTCAGCCAGGGGAACCGACTGCTGCTGGATCGTCTCGGTCAGCTTCTGCAGGTACCCCGCATATACTAGCTTGTACATTTCGGCGACACTCTCGAGCTCCGAGAGATCCAGTTGCGCGCGACGTTGATCGACGATGTCGGTTCTTGCCCGGAAGTCCTGGACCGCGCGCGCCGCGCCGGTCGCCTGTTTGCGCAAGTCGGCGACCCGACCTTCAAGCCACTCGGCACCGACCTTTGCGGCTTCCGTCTTCGCGTTGATCTGGTCCGCCATGTACGCGGTCACGACGGCATTCGCTAGGCGCGTGGCCTTGCTGCGGTCTCTAGACTTGAAACTCACTTCGATAACGAAGCTCTGACCGATACGTTTGACGTTTAGACGGTTCCGGAACACACCAAGCAGATCGATTGCCGTCGGAGCCTTGACGGGGCTGGGGCCGGTGAACAGTTCGGCCATCTTGGTCCGCCAACCCTTGCTCGTCCCGCTGAACTCTGGATCGTTTAAAAGCTTTTGCCGCTCGATGACCGCCAGGGCGATCTTGTCGGAGCGCAGGATCTCCGCATGGCTCTCAAGGGTCGGATTGTCGCGTGTCGGGCTGACGCCGACGTCATCCCGCAACGATTGTACCTTGGGACTTTCAATAAAGACAGTAGCAATACTAGTAAATTGAGGCTTTGCACTCGCGAGATACAGAAAAGCGATGGTCAGCATTCCGACAAAACAAAGCAAGATGATCTTCGCATTCTGGCGTAGAAACGCAGCCAGATCGCGAATAGCAACCATCGCACCACCTCGCTCAAGCTCGATCGAACCTAAGTCGCGTTTGGCACGGAGGGGAGGTGAGCGATCAAGCATTGCATATCCGAGTGTCGAGGATATCATTTCCATTATCAGATCTCAGCGTATGCCTCCAGTCTCGGTCGTCGCGACGGTCAGCCGGTTCTTGACCGGAAGGATTATTCCGGCCCGAAGGGATCAATACGACGTTCACAATCCGCGCGTCCACTTCCGTCGCTCTTGGTCGTGTTGCGTCCGTCGTTATAATCCATCGCCGCGCCGTTGGAATGCGGTTTTGGAGCCGGCCCGGCCTGGGCGGTGCCGATCGTCGTAGCCACGGTCGACGGCGCTGTGTCTTTTGCGAACTCGCCTTTTGGACGCAGTGCCTTTGCGGAGCGCAGAGGGGGGGGGATGTCACCACCGGGGGAGTCACCGATACCGAACGAAGGCAGGCTTATGGAATCTGTCGGAGCCTTCACTGTTCGGGATCGCCTCCGCGTCGACCAGGCAAGCCCGATGTTACGAAAACGGCTCATGCCGATTCATGTTATAGCGCCGTGAGCAAGGTCCAAACGTTAGAGACGATAAGGCCTCGAGGAATAATTTCTCGATCCTCGGGCAGCCTCACCCTGATATCATGTTTCGCGAGAAGATTGCTGTCGTCCGAAGTCAGAACTTGCTTCCGATACGAAATCCGATTCTGGGCTTCGAAAATTGAACCTTCGTCCGTTCGGTATACGTAGTTTTATGGATTGAAAAATTCGTTGCGGGTCGTTAGGAGAAAATTAACAAAAACAGATCGCTGGTTTGGTACTTGTAAATATCTAAATTTTAATTCATGTTAATTTTTTGAGTACGATATCGTTTTTTAAGAAGGCAACTCGGGTAATTGGTGTTCTTGCTCCCTTACACTAGCTTACTACCTATAATTTAGTGTCCGATCATGACTTTCTAAGACGACGTTTCTGGTCGATGGCATGACTTTAAAATTGCTCGAAACGACTTTTCTAACTTGCCATGGCTCTTCAGATGATTGGTTGGATAGCAAGTGAGGCAGATCGCAACTGACGGCTTCGAGGCTCCCCAAGCCTGTGCTCCAGGCGCTGTTCCAATGCTTCAGTGGCTTCAAATCGATAAACTCGTGGTTGACATGTCCTACCAGCGTCCGATCGTAGGGCGCGGGCGGATCAACGTTGCGCGGATAGCGCGGGACTTCAGGTGGACGTTCTTCGCGCCGGTCGTCGTCTCGCCCATTGAAGGTGGGTACTTCGCGATCATCGACGGACAGCATCGTACGACCGCGGCCGCGGTCTGCGGGTTCGATAGCGTGCCCTGCCAGATCGTCATCGCCGCCCATGAGGAACAGGCCGCGGCCTTCAAGGCCATCAACGGGGTCATCACGCCCATCACGCCAATGGCGCTCTACGCGGCGGCGCTGACGGCGCGCGAGCCGTGGGCCATCGAGATAACCAACATCTGCGCCGAGGCGGACGTGGTCCTGCTCCGTTATCCGATCGCTTCTGACCGGCAACTCGTCGGTCAGACGATGGCAGTTGGGGCGCTGCGGGCGTGTCTTCGTTATTACCAGCACAAGAATCTCGTCGTAGCGCTGAAATGCATCACGCGTACCGACAACAACAAACCTGGGATGCTTTCCGCTCGTCTCATCAAGGCGCTGTGCGAGGTCGTATCGAGCTTCTCCGATCTTCCCAATTACGAAGAGCGCATGCTGGATGCCGCCAACGACATAAATATCGAGCGTATCGTCGAAGCATGTTCAAAGGAGGGCCGCGACACCGGCAAGGGGCCGACCAGTTCGCTCGCGGAGGAGATGCGCCGAAACTTCGCGCGTCTGATCAGCCGTCACGACGTCGCGAGTCAACGGACGACCTCCGCCGAGGCTCGATAACCCACCGGTACCGAGGTGACCGATGTCTTCGAAGGGGCTCGGGGCATCGCGTGGGCCGCTTGTCGCTTCGCCACGCGGGTCCGTCCGGGTCGCCGTGGCCGGAGCGTTCGGCGCTGGATGCCCTGGCTTGCCGAATGCCATCAGGTCGCAGGACCACCGCTCGGCCCAACGGAGAGACGGCGACCGGCCGTTGGCAAGGATAGGTTTGCGTGTAGGGGGCGTCATCCCGGTTTCACGAAGGTCTCGGCGATCCCCTGGCCGATTGGGGTTTCTCGCGCGGGAGTCGACGTTGCGGGTCCGTCCGAGGCACGGATCGCGTCTCCGTACTTAACAAGGCAAGCTTCTCGTCAAGTAAATTGCCGCACGAGTGGCGGTGGCGACCAACTAAAAATTGCTTAATGTTCGGTATATTGAGAATATTTATGCCGCTTCTATAATACTGTTTCAGCGACTACTATATCTTTTTCACAAAAATGAAGCATTAAAAGCGTAGATCCTCTTTTCGCCATTTTTTCCTATCAATTCCATACGAAGATCGCCACTATTTTTCTCAATTTTCTAGAAATGTGGCATACACCGCTGGTCATGGACGACGGTCGTGATTTTCGTGAGCAGATACGAACCAAACTGAAAGACCCTCCGGGAGGTTTTTCACCGCGGCGGCCACAGCCCCTCGTGCGGGTATTCGGAGTATTGGATTTTGTTAGTTGCAGCGGCCTGCCGGTCCCGATTGAAAGCGTCGAGCGGCCTTGCGCCTGACACTAGCATCGTGGCGCGTGTGTGCGAACAGAGGTTGGAGCCGTGAATAGGGCGTCGGATGCCCAGGAGATCAGGAATGCCCTTGGCAGGTGTCGAATGGCATTTCTATTCGTTGCAATTACAAGTGGATTGATCAATATTCTGTATTTGACCGGATCGTTCTTCATGTTGGAAGTGTACGATCGGGTCATACCAAGTAGATCCATTTCGACCTTGCTTGGGCTTTGCGTCCTGGCGATCATTCTCTACGCGTTCCAGGGCATCTTCGAGACGTTGCGAGGCCGGATGCTCGGGCGCGTTTCCGTGGCCTTGGACGAGGCGCTGGCACCCCGCATCTTTGATGTCGTGGCGCGGTCACCGTTAGAGGGTGCTTCCCACAATGACGGGGCCTTGCCAGTCCGAGACTTCGATCAAATCCGGTCCTTCGTCGCGGGACCCGGCCCGAGCGCGTTTTTCGATCTGCCCTGGATGCCTGTCTACATCGTGATCTGCGCTCTGTTCCACCCGCTGATCGGCGTCGCGGCTGTCGTCGGACTCGTCATCCTGCTCCTGCTGACCCTATTCAGCGACTGGGCGACGAGCGGGCATATAAAGGAGAGTTCGCAGGTCGGGTCCCAGCGCTACCTCCTCGCCGAGTCGGGGCGCCGCAACGCCGAGGTGTTGGCTGCCATGGGGATGCGACGGCGCTTCGGGGCGCGTTGGGTGCAGATTAACCGCGAATACCTTGCCCTGAACCAGGGCGTGTCGGACGTGGGCGGCAGCATCGGTGCCGCCACCAAAGTCTTTCGGATGAGTCTCCAATCGGGTGTCCTCGCCCTCGGCGCTTACCTCGTCATCAACAATCTTGCCTCCGGCGGCGTGATCATCGCAAGTTCTATCCTGGTCGCGCGCGCGCTCGCGCCTGCTGAAATGGTCATCGCCAACTGGAAGGGCTTCATCCAGGCGCGCCAATCCTGGAAGCGCTTGGGGGACATTCTCGTCCGGCACGCACCCGAGCGGGACCTGCAGACCCTTCCGGCTCCGAGCCAAAATATTTCAATCGAGAACGTTAGCATCACCCCGCCCGGATCACGCCGCATCGTGATCCAAAGCGCGACCTTCTCCCTCCAGGCGGGACAGGGACTCGGGGTCATCGGCCCGTCCGCCTCCGGCAAATCCTCGCTCGTGCGAGCCATGGTTGGGATCTGGCCCTGTGCGAACGGTTCGGTGCGCATCGACGGCGCCGCGCTCAATCAGTGGAACTCGCACGATCTTGGGCCGCATATCGGCTTCCTTCCGCAGGAGGTCGAGTTGTTTGCCGGTACGATCGCTGAAAACATCACTCGCTTCGAGCCGGATGCTACGCCAGTCAGCATCATCGCGGCTGCCCAGGCAGCTGGGGTGCATTCGCTGATCCTGCGGCTTCCCGAGGGGTATGACACCGTGATCGGCGATGGCGGCCTCGGGCTGTCCGCCGGCCAGCGGCAGCGAGTTGGGCTAGCCCGCGCCCTGTACGGCGATCCCTTCCTCGTCGTCTTAGACGAGCCGAATGCTAATCTCGACCAAGAGGGTGAGGACGCCCTGACCGTGGCCATCTTGAGCGTTCGTCGGCGTGGCGGCATCTGTGTCGTGGTGGCCCATCGCCCAAGTGCACTGGCGGCGCTCGATACGGTAGTGCTGATTTCCGAAGGAAGGATCCAGGCGTTCGGGCCAAAGGACGAGGTGCTTAAGCGCGTCATGAAGCAAGCCGCGCCGTCCGAGCCTTCGGAGGCCGACGCGGATCGCGCCCAGGCACGTCCGAACGTCCAGATCCGTGCGGACGGCGTGCCTGCCGCCCTGACACTACAGGAGCGCGCGTGATGTCCGCAACGAGTCTCACCCCGGCGACGTCCAGCACACGCGTTGCGCTCTTCGCGCCGGCGCGCGCGACCGTCGCGTTCCCGGCGCATCAGGCCCAGAAATCGCTCCGCCGCCACATGGCCCTGGTCGCACTCATGTGGGCGGTGCTTGTGGTGGGCATCGGCGGCTGGGCCGTCTTCACCTACATCTCTGCCGCCGTGATCGCGCCGGGGCAACTGGTTGTCGAATCCGACGTCAAGAAGGTCCAGCACCCGACCGGCGGCGTCGTGGGCGAACTGCTCGTGAGGGAAGGTTCCCGCGTCAAGGCGGGCGACGTCCTAATCCGCCTCGATCAGACCCAGACCCGGACCAACCTCGACATTATCCTCAAGGCGATGGACGAGCTGGCGGCCCGGCGGGCCCGGAACGAAGCCGAGCGCGACGGCGCGAAGTCCATCACGTTCCCCCCCGACCTGATGGAAAAGGTCGCGACGGAACCCGCCATCGCGCACCTGATCGACGGCGAGACGCGCCTGTTCAAGACTCGCCTGTCCGGCCGCGAGGGCCAGAAGGCGCAGCAGCGCGAACGCATCGGCCAGCTGCGCCAGGAGATCATTGGACTAAAGAAACAGACCGTCGCCAAGGATCGCGAGATCACCCTGATCTCGCAGGAACTTAAGGGGCTGCACGAACTCTTAGCAAAGAACCTCGTATCGTATTCCCGCGTAACGGCGCTCGAGCGCGATGCCGCTCGCCTAGAAGGCGAGCGCGGCCAGCTCTACGCATCGATCGCCTCGACTGAGGGCAAGATGACCGAGATTGATCTTCAGATCTTCCAGGTCGATCAGGACATGCGGACGGAGGTCAGCCGCGACCTAGCCGAGATCCGGGGCAAGTGGTCCGAAGCAATCGAGAAGAGGTTCGCCGCGCAGGATCTCCTCGCGCGCATCGACATGCGGGCGCCGCAAGACGGAACCGTCCACAACCTCACGGTGCATACGATCGGCGGCCTTGTGTTTCCGAGCGAGCCGGCGATGCTGATCGTGCCGGAAGCCGATCAACTCGTGGTCGATGTCCGGATCAATCCCCAGGACATCGACAACGTCCGCGTGGAGCAGAAGGCGCTTCTGCGCTTCTCGGCCTTCAACATGCGCACGACTCCGGAAATCGAGGGCGAGGTATCCCGCGTCTCGGCCGACGTCACGCAGGATCCGAAGACTGGCGCGAGCTATTATCTGGCCCGGATTCGGATCTCGCCAGATCAGAAGGAGCGACTGCACGGTCTGCGCCTGTTGCCGGGCATGCCGGTCGAGACCTTCATGCAGATCGGAGAACGGACAGTCCTGTCCTATCTTACCAAGCCGCTCACCGATCAGATCGCAAAGACTTGGCGTGAGAAGTGAAGACTTGGCGTGAGAAATGCAAAGGCGGTGCGAGAAGTAAGAGGTTTGCCACTGGGCCAATTGGGCGTCTGCGGATCTCGGTGGTAGCGGGAGGCGGTCGCGTTCCGGTCGGGCCTGCTCGCGCGCATGGAGACGCGCGTCGCGAGGACGGGATCTGGTGGGTTCCGCGCGCGGTAGCAGCAACCTCCGCGCTGCCCGCCATCCAGCCGCCGGACAGCGTCAGGGAGCCGGTAGTCGGATGCAAGCGGGGCGCTCTCGAAGCTGGACCACCCGCAATCAAAGTGGCCCGAGGACAATACCCGACGGGCTATCGCCGATCCGTCCGCCGGGTCGTGGTTCTGCGGCTATTCTTGAGTAGCTTGCCCATCAGGATGCCGACCGGAATTGACAGGAGCGTCCAAGTCCGGAGGACGTGGATCAAGAGGTGGAGGACGTGTCGCACGTATTCTGTTCCTTGCCTCGGGCATAACGTCACGCCGGGGGGGCGACGAGCATGCGCGTCAATGCTCTTTGTCTTCGGTCTGGTATCCAGATGCGATCGCGGTTCCCAGTTCGCCGAAACGTGGCCTGTAGTGGTGTGAGTCTAACACTTGATGCCCGCGCTTTGCGACCTGGATGACGTTATCTGGGTCGGCAGACCAGACGAAGGGCTTCGGATCGCCGTTGCTCTTCGTGATGAAGCGCTTGATGGCCGCCTGCACCTCGACCGGTGTTCCGAACACGCCGCGTCGGAGCCGGCGTTTTCCGTGCGGCTTGCTCGGGCGTGATGTAGCCGAGGGCCGAGTGGTAGATGAGGGCAGCCCCCGGTCTTTACCGTTGGGTGGACATCATCAAGGCGACCGACGTCAGCTCGGTCCGTATGTGATGGCGCATTGACCAGCCGACGATCTTGCGGGTGGCGAGATCGAGCACGACGGCCAGGTAGAGCCAGCCCTCACCGGTGGGCAGGTAGGTGATATCGGCCAGCCAGACCGTGTTGGGCATCGCGGCCAAAAACTGTTGCTTCAGGAGTTTGACTGCGATCGGCAGGTCGTGCCGGCGGTCGGTCGTGCAGGTCCGGAATCGACGCCCTGACAGGACCTGAAGGCCTTGACTGCGCATCAGACGCTCCACCCGCCCACGACTGACTGTTCGGCCCTCTGCCCGCAGGGCAGCATGCACCCGAGGCGAGCCGTAGCACCTGTTATGCCCGGTGTAGATACGCCGGACATCGTCGAGGAGTTGACGGTTCGACACCGACCGGGCGCTCTCGGGGCGTGACCGACAGCCGTAATAGCCGCTGGGGGAGACTCCGAGCACGCGGCACATGAGACGCACCGGCAAGGTGCTCTCATGCTGCTCGATGAAGGGGAACATCACCTGGGCATCTCGGGAAAGATGACGATCGCTTTTTGCAGGACGTCGCGTTCCATGCGCGCCCGCTCGAGTTCACGTTGCAGACGGGCGATCTCGGCCGCCTGATCGGACGGGGATCCCACCGGGCTCATCGGGACGGATCCTGATGATCCTGCCGGTCGCGACAGGGGAGAGACACTCATCAGCGCCGTGCGGCACTGCCTCAGCATGGAGGGTTGGTTCCCAAGTTCGGCTGCGATCTGCATCTGCGGCCGGCCGCTGCTCTCCAGCAGGGCCACCGCCTTGCGTTTGAACTCCGGGGTGAACTCGCGTCTCGTCTTGGCCATCAAACACCTCCTGCGCCCGCAACGAGCGTATCAGAGGTGTCCGCGAAATCGGGGGAGGATCAGGATAGCGGTCACCGGCTTAGGGGTCACACCAATGACGCTGTCCGAAGCGATCGTCTTAACCTGATTCGGCGTCAGGTCCTGCTGACACGAGTAGCTGACACTTTTCAACCGGACATGTGATTCCCACTGACGGTGCAAGCCCGTTGAAGATGTGGTAACCATTGCGACATCATACGGAGCGTCGGAGCCGACGAGGGCTTGACGGACCTCCAGGCAGATGGAGCGAGCCCACAGTGGAACCAGACGACGATCCGCTTTGGTATGACCGCGTTGAATCCGACGACTCTATAGGCGCTTTGGAGATGGCATTGATCGCTGCCTTCGCCGTAGCCGAGTTTTTCCACGCAACTGTTATGGCGCTGTCCCGCATCTTCATATTGCGCGGATCATTTCCGTTCATTTAGTGTCTGAAGCGAGCCAAAATACTACCGATGCCGTAGTTTCATGATTCATGTTCGCCGTATTCTGCGTGGAGGCGATGCTGGCAGATCTGTTTTAGCTTTCGGATGAGCAGTGGACTGTGATCGGGTCGTTCATGCCGGTCAACCAACCCGGCCCCGAGCGCAAAGACGACCGGAAGAACATCTCGGGCATCCTGTATGTGCTCACCTCGAGCTGTCGCTGATGGGGTTGCCCAGCTAAACATACGCCCGCACCGTTAGTAAGGCTGCCTACTTCCGCTTCCCGTACCGGCGGCGCCAGGGGTTGGCTTCCTGAACGATCCAGACGCTAATCCGAAGATAGGCAAGCCAGACCAAAAGAATGCGGCGGATCCCCGTTGGTGCGCTGTCTTCGTTCACAGTCGGTCCCCTATAACTTCTGCGGTCAATGCACAAGCTAGGTCGGGGACAGCATCGGTTCGATTGTTCTGTCGCAAGTTTTAGGTTGCCATGAAGCGCTTGGCGACCTCCCTGAAATGAGCCCCTTGGCCTGACGGGCAATCTCCGCGCATTGGCTATCCGTCGCGAGACGCGCGAGCCGCAACAGGTTCCGTCCGTACCCCTTTTCAGTTTTCAACCTACGCGCCGCCGCCTCACACGGCCGAACACGCGCGTCCGCTCCCCTTCACGCAGGCCAGCGATCCGCGCAGGCCGCGATGATGCCCCAACCCGTCCCGCTCGCGCGTGGCGGGTTTTTCTATGGACGACACACAAGGAGGACCTGATCGTGCTTGGCAAGCCAGCGGATACGCGGGCCGTGAGCGCAGAGGCCTCGGAAGCGACGTAAGCTCCCGCCGGCGGCCAAGTCACCGAAGGCGAGATCGACGTCACGACGCCACGAAAAGATCCGGCCGTTGATGTCGACATCGCCCGACTGATATCGGCGTGGCGTCAGCCCGAGGTAGGCGCCTACATCCTGCGAACGTCGAAAGCGATGAGGATCCTCGATCGTCGTGACGAAGCTGATCGCATTGATAGGACCCACGCTTGGCGTCGTCATCAGGAGCCGGCAGATTTTGTTCTGACGTCCAATACGCGCAAGCTGCTTTGCGATGCCGTGACTGCGTTCCTGGATCGTGCCCAGAATGTTCAGGAGTGTCTCGAAGAGTGAGCTTAGGATCGGATCGTCGGGCAGCTGGGCTCGAACCTGCCTAGCGAAAGTCCCGCCTTTGCCCGGCCCGATCAGGATCCCGAAGGTCTTTGCCAACCCGCGGATTTTGTTGATGAGCGCCGTCCGCATGCCGACCAGCTGGTCGCGGGTGATCAGGAGGGCACGCAATCGATGGGTCTCAATCGACCGCACGGCTACCGGTCGATACCATCCCGNCCGCCGTCCGCATGCCGACCAGCTGGTCGCGGGTGATCAGGAGGGCACGCAATCGATGGGTCTCAATCGACCGCACGGCTACCGGTCGATACCATCCCGAGCGAACCAGGCGTGCCAGTCCTAGGCTCCGGACTCATAACCAATAGCTGACGGTTGCCGCGATGCAGACGGCAGCGAGATAGTGGGTTGCGAGCCTGTCGTATCGTGTGGCGATGCGACGGAAGTCCTTGATGCGGCCGAACATGCGCTCGATGGCATTGCGGCCCTTGTAGAGGACTGGCGAGAAGCACGGCTTCCAGCGCCGGTTGGACTTTGGCGGGATGTCGGGAGCGGCTCCCGTCGCCTCGATCTGCCGGCGGATGGCATCGCTGTCGTAGCCTTTGTCGGCGAGCAGGATACGGCACCGAGGCGAACGCTCGAGGAGCAAGGCTCCTGCCTTGCAGTCCGCGACCTGTCCGCCTGTCAGCAGGAAAGCGAGCGCGCGGCAGAACCGGTCGGTGAGCGCATGGATTTTGGTCGTGCGCCCGCCGCGCGAGCGGCCGATGGCCTGATTGTGCTCCCCCCCTTTCCGCCGCATGCGCAGCGATGCGCTTTCACGGCCGAGGAATCGATGAGCACCTGTGAGGGTGGACCGCCAGCCTTGGCCAGGATCTCGAACAGATTGGTCCAGACGCCCTTGGCCGCCCAGCGCCTGAACCGGTTGTAGAGCGTCTTCTTCGGACCATAGACCTCGCGCGGTGCATCCGCCCAACGCCCGCCCGACTTCAGCACCTGGATGATGCCGCTGATCACCCGACGGTCATCGACGCGTTCCTTGCCGCGCGTATCTGTCGGTAAGTGCGGCTCAATCTTCGCAAACTGTGCGTCCGTCAGCCAAAACTCGTCCATCCGGTCTTCCTCCACGGCAAACGAATCACAGACACTCCTGCCAAGCCAAATTTATGGGTCCGGAGCCTAACGCGTTGTTCCGATCCGTCTTGTTCATCTGCAACTTGAGAGCTGCAGCCGCATGCCTCGCATGAAGGGAGACGATTGGCAGCCCCCGCTCGTTGAGGGCATGCCAAAGCCAAACCGTAAGGGGATCCTGTCTCGATCCCGACCTTCACGGCGCCGGGTGCCCTACGCTTTAAAACGGCCGCGATAACCTTGGGATCGGTCCGCGACGTTCCAGCCCACACACGCTCGCCCGCGTCATCGGGGACGAAGATCGCGGTCTCCTTCATCGAGATGTCCAGTCCAACATAGCAGGTCATCTTGTGTCCTCCTCTTCAGGGGACGACAGGCTACCCCGAGAGCCACGCCCTCAATTACGCCATGTGGTTCACCTCCCAGCCCTCCCGTCGCAACAGGATGTACAGCCGCCGATAGCCATAGCGCACCCGCGCGGCGGCCAACTCCTTCAACCGCATCCGCAGCGCGACCTGAGGGTCGGATCGCTTCCTGTAGCGCTGGGACGAACGGCCGAAGCCGGTAGCCAGACAGGCCCGACGCTCGCTGATCCCGTAGGCCACCTGCAGATGACCGGCGACCTCGCGGCGAGCGGCGGGCCTCACCACTTTTGCTGACGCTGTCCTTCGGGTCGCTTAAGGACGTCCTGCAGCATGGAGCGGTCCAGCGTCAGGTGGGCGACCAGCCGCTTGAGCTTGCCGTTCTCGTCCTCCAGCTGCTTGAGCCGTCGGATCTCCGGCACGCCTATGCCAACGAACTGTTTCTTCCAGCGATAAAAGGTCGGCTCAGACACGCCCATCTTCCGGCAGACCTCGTCCACCGTGGCGCCATTCTCCGCCTGCCGCAGGGCGAAGGCGATCTGTTCATTCGTGAAGCGTCTGCGAGGCATGGCATCCACCCTCCTTCAGGGTTCAGGATGCCCTAAAAACTTGCGCTCAGCGCGGACCAGTTTGCTGGGGCAGGGTCAATCACGCCTGCACCTTTCGTGACCCACACAGCCGTTCAAAGACCACGCAGAATGAAAAATAGTTACATTTTCTTTCGCATAAAACCTAAATTTATATTATATTGCTATGAACAAGTGAGGTGATACCACGTTGATAAACTCTTCATCCCCTACGTTCAGGGTGATCGGTGAAACAGTACGGGATCGTCATTATGCACTGGACCGCAGTTTGCCTTGCCACTTACGCAATCGGCTTCGTCGAGTTCTGGCGCCTCTGCCAGACTGCACCGGTAATGCCAGAAGGGTTGGTATTACCGGTATCATCACCAGGCTAGTGCACTGACTCACACGGATAGTTCAGGGGCTCAGCTGTGGGCGTCGAAGATCGCAGGGGCGGGTTTGGTCCACGCGAAGGGTCTTGGGCTTCGGTTGTGCTCGGCGATGTAGCGATTGATGGCTGCCGGAAGATCGACGACGCCGGTGAACGTGCCCCAGTGCAGGGGCCGACGGGTCAGGGCAGAGAAGAAGCCTTCGACGGCGTTGAGCCATCTCGACCTTCTGAGCAAAGGCTGGGTCGTGCGAGCGCTTGAACGTCCGGATCCGATGCGGTTGCAGGCGATGCTCCTGCCAGATCCGTTGCACGGAGCGCAGTGAGATCTCGACCCGCGCGGCGATGACTCGACCGGTCCAGTGTGTGACCTCGTCGGGGGGCTCCCAGCAGGTCAGTGCCAGCACCTTCGCCACCGTCCGTGTAGAATGTGGTGGAGTGCCAGGCGGGCGGGTCTTGTCGCGCAGCAGACCCTCAACGCCCTCCTCGGCAAAGCGTTGCTGCCAACGCCAGACGGCGGACCGACTGATGCTGGCCTGCCGAGCCAGTTCCTGCACAGGCAAGCGCTCGGCTGAAAGCAGGACGATGCGCGTCCGCAGGATGTGCTTGAGGGGTCGAGATCGGTCGCCGGCGATCGCGGCAAGTGCTGACTGGGTGGCATCGTCGAGGAGCATGCAGACGGTCTGAGCCATTGCCCAGGCTCGCATGCATCACCCGCCTCGTGAATCCTCAGACCGCGTCACTGCACTAGCGACTTCCACGCTGGGTAAGAACGGCCGGGATAGTACGCAGCATGATTACAACGTCGCGCCCAAAGCTCCAACGCGTCGCATAATCCAGATCGAGCGCAACTCGCTCGGCATACGCGCAATCGCTGCGTCCCGAGACCTGCCACAAACCGGTTACTCCAGGAGTAACCGAGAAGCATGTGTCAAAAGCAGAGCCGTAGCGCTCAATCTCGGCAGCAACGATCGGACGAGGCCCGACCAAGCTCATCTCACCAAGCAGGACGTTCACGAGCTGTGGCAATTCGTCGAGGCTGGTCTTGCGCAGCACTAGGCCAAGCGAGGTTACACGCGGATCGTTTGTGAGCTTGTGCGTCGCGTCCCATTCGCGCTGGGCCTCTGGGTTGGTAGCAAGATGCGCACGCAGCACTACATCCCCGTCCGAAACCATTGACCGAAACTTGAGGCAGCCGAAACGCTGACCTTTCCGTCCAATCCGCATATGACGAAAAATCGGGGACTTGCCGTCGCCCGCCCACACGAGCACGCCCAGCAATAGAAGCAATGGCAGGAGGAGGAGCAGTGCTGTCCCCGCGACGCCGATATCAAGGCTGCGCTTGCCGATGCGCTCCAGCCGCTGAGCCTTCTCCGCTGGAGACACCGCATGGTCAACAACCCCGGAAAGATGCTGCGATGCAATGACATTGGAGGAAATTAGATGGCTAGGCTCGCTCATCAAAATCACTCTCCTAAAAATTAACCCGAACTTGAATGGTTAAAAAATGACTAACGCAAACTTCATGCCGGGCGATTCCCCCCCCCCTCCCCTCCCCCCCCGACACAAGCGTGACCGCGCAATATCAGCAGACTGTGTCTCAATTGCTTGACCCCGACAAAACACAATCATTATGTTGTGAGAATAAAGTTTGAATGCTACTTATTCTATAAAATCGATGATAGATCGGATATAGTATTATAATCAGCTGAGATAGTATTTTGGCGGGCAGGATTTTTTCTTATTGTTGTCTTGTGCGGCGCAACAATTATGGCCGCGCTTGTGCTCTGGTTTGGCCTATTCTGGGGCTGAGTTGGGGGAGTTCTCGACGCACAACTCAGAGCCGCTTTTGGTATTATAATCGCCGTCGCGCTCAAATCTCGCGGTAAGAATCACTTAACTATAATTAGCCTCCAGTCCTGTTAGTTTCTCTCATGTGCTATTAATCTTGGGCCCGATAAGCCGACCATTAATAGGGTAAGCGCTGCAACAAAGTCGGCGGCACGCCCGTTGGATACTTAGTTTTTTGCGGCCCTTGCACCCTTAAATCCCACGGTTTCCCTCACTGAAGCACACCGGGGTAGCTTGGCTCATTGTACAGCTTGGAGCCGATCCGAGTAATGCTCTCGACGGCGGGGCCGGAGAGTGATTCACTCTACGACTATGAGGAGGCGATCGTGCGAGTCACAAGGTCGGGCGGCTTCACTCTGCGCAAGGTGCTCTACTCCGTCCGCTCACACCTGATCCGGCGCCGCCTTCGCGTGCGCCTCTACGACAACCGCCTCGCGCTGTTCCTGGGCGGGACCCCACTGCTGAAGTTACCCCGCGGGCGAGCCCATCTTGACGGTCGTCACGATCAAGTCGTGAACTAACGCCGCGTCATTCATGCCCTGCGCTGCAAGCCGATGGCACCGCTCAACCTCGTCTACCGCGATCGGCTCTTCCCGCGGGACGCATAGCGTCACGCCTTCGACGCCCTGCTGCAGGCCAGTCTCGAACGGCAAGCCGGCCGCATCTTGGTCGAACTCCTGTCGCTCGCCCACGAGCGGGGTTGCGAAGCCGAGCTTAGCCTCCTGGTCACCGCGGATCTGGAAGCCCTGCATCTGCCTGACCCAGCAGCCCTGCGTGCCGCCTTCGCACCGCACCTGGCCAGCATTCCCCATGTCACCGTCCATCTGGCGGCGCTAGAGCCATGCTCGCTCAGGTTGGATCATAGGCATCGTATCCAGCAGTGGTGGAATAGTTTCGGCATTCGTCAAGTCTTAAAGCCGTTGCTCGTCACCGTGGCCGTGGCGAACAAGAACTCGCGCATCGCGTGGGCCCTTTTAACGAAGGGCGAGATCTACCGAGCTCCGGCCGTCACGGCGTAGGCGGGACGGACGCGAGGCTGTCGGAGGGCGTGAGGAGGTCGACGGACAGGTATGGCGCAACGTTGGTGAGACGGAGTTGGGAGAACCAGGCGCACGGGGAGCGCTTCGAGTGCGCTGTAGTCATGTGGTCCCGACTCTCGCACTCCCATACGGGCCCGCGGCATGTAACCCGCCGCATCAGAGGCCGGACACATGGCAGCACCCGATCACGCACCGCACCCGTCCA
>NZ_LMMP01000028.1 GCF_001422815.1 Methylobacterium sp. Leaf91
CCCGCTTCGCCGGGCTGATCAGGGGCGTCCCGCCATACCCATCCAGGGGGTCAAAGTTCGACGCCGATCCAGGGTCAATGTTCAACGCTGTTTGACAGCAATGCGCCTCAGACTCTCAACGAGCGAGAACACGAGCAGCCTGCTTTGTCGTGTCGACAGCGTATGAGACCTCGTCGATCGATGCCGAGATCGCCAGCACGTTCTGTAAAATGGCTCGAACTGCTTCGGCTGCCTCCTGCATGCTGAGTGATATCTCACGTGTCACCACGCTCTGCTCCTCAACCGCAGCGGCCGTGCTGACAACGTAGTCCCGCATGGTCTCGACCGATCCCTGGATCGTTCCGAGCGTACCAGTGACCTGCTCCGAAGCTGCTTGTACGCTATCGATCTCACTGGAAATTTGGCTCGTGGCACGGGCTGCCTGGACGGCGAGGTTCTTGACCTCCTGCGCGACCACAGCGAAGCCGCGTCCTGCTTCGCCAGCCCTAGCCGCCTCAATGGTCGCGTTCAGGGCCAGCAGGTTGATCTGGCTGGCGATAGTCTGGATCAGGGCCACGATGCCGCTCATCGCCGTCGCAGCTGCTGTGAGCTTCTGGGTAACCGCACCCGCTACCTCTACCTGCGCATGCGCATCGTCCGTTGCGGCGCGTGCCTTGCTCATGCTGTGTGAGATTTCATCGACAGAGGCCGCCAGTTCTTCGGAGGCGGCAGCCATGGTTTGTACGTTGCTGGCTGTACGTCCGGCAGCCTGAGTGGCAGACCTCGACTCCTGCGAGGAGAGCGAAACAGCACCGTCGATCTCAGCAAAATTCTGTTCGATCAGGCGCTCGAGGTCAGCCAACAAGGCGACTTGCGCCGTAATATCGGTCGAGAACTTCACGACCTTGTAGGGACGCCCACTCGCATCAAAAATGGGATTATAGGAAGCTTCAATCCAGACCTCGCGGCCATCCTTGCCGATGCGCTTGAATTGCCCCTTCTGGTACTCACCCTGGCGCAGGTTGGCCCAGAACGCAGCGTAAGCGGGACTGTCGGCGAACGCTGGATCGACGAACATCCTGTGACGCTGACCGACAATCTCGGGCAGCGTGTAGCCCACGACCGACAGAAAGTTCTCATTGGCCTCAATGATGGTTCCGTCTAGATCGAAGGCGATGACGGCCTGAGCCTTCTGGATGGCCTCGATCTGCCCTTCGCGATCCGCATCGAGCCGCTTCTGCCGTGTAATGTCGGCAGCGAATTTAATGATCTTGTAGGGCTTGCCACGACGATCAAAAATCGGGTTGTAGGACGCCTCGATCCAGACCTCGCGGCCATCCTTGCCGATGCGCTTGAATTGCCCGGCCTGGAACTCGCCAGCTCGAAGCTTCTCCCAAAACTCTTTGTAGGCGCGACTGTCCCTCACGGCCGGCTCGACAAAGTCTCGGTGCTGCTGCCCAACGACCTCCTCTGCGCTAAGACCAAGCACGGAAAGGAAGTTCTCATTGACGCGAACGACAGTTCCATTGAGATCGAATTCGATCACTCCCTGGGACCGCTCGAGCGCAGCGAGCTTAGCGCTATCTTCCGCCGTCGAATGATGATTGCGACTGAAGAGCATTGAAAAAACTTTCGAAAGCTATCGCGCGATGTCGGCCCGTAGTGCCCACAAACTACGCTCCAGCCCTAGCTGAATACTTGAACAACAGGTGGTCACCATCATGCCGCATTCGTTAACAATAAGTTCAACTTCGCCCAAAATTCAACTGACATGAGAACTTTCTGTACTACGTGCGGACTGGGCCTACGATTAGGAGCCCATGATGGCTCACCGCATGAGGTGCAAAATGTCCGCATCAACTGCCGTTCGGCATTCGTCTCGCTGGATGCAATCAGCCTTCTTGCTGGGCGCCCTGAACCTGCTTTCAGTGATCGGCATTTGCGCAGTCGCGGCGTTCCTCCTCTGGGAGATGCGCCTCGATGCAACGCGGCGCACCGAGATCAGCTCGCGCAGCGTGGTGCAGGTTCTGAGCCGTGACATCGCGCGCAATATCGAGATGTACGATCTTTCCCTGCGAGCGGTCGTCGATGGCATGAAACGATCCGAGGTGATGCAGGCGCTCCCCGAGTTGCGACAAATGATCCTGTTTGACCGAGCGACCTCAGCGGCAGGTTTCGCCAATCTTTTGGTCTTGGACCGGGATGGCGATGTCATTGCCAACTCTCAAACGCTCGGGCCCGTCTCCTTCAATGCGTCAGATCGGGAGTACTTTCGCTACTTCGCTAACCGAGCGGATGACGGGTTGCATATCAGCACGCCCATCGTCTCCCGCCTCAGCGGTCGACCCGTTCTCATCATGAGCCGCCGGTTGTCGAACTCAGACGGCATATTCGCAGGGGTCGTGGTTGGCGGCATTGAGCTCGACTACATCCGCAACCTCTTCGCCACGGCTGACGCAGACCATCTTGGGACCGTCACCCTGTATGGGCCCAAAGGAACGATCGTCATGCGTGACCCCTTTGATCTAGATCGACTCGGGATCAGCGTGGCACAAACGCCGAGCTACCAGAGGATGTTAGCCGCCAAAAGCGGCAGTTTCATTGGCCCAGCAATGTTAGGGGAGGGTGACCGTCATTTCGTGTTCGCTCAGATTGGCGACTACCCACTTCAATTGAGCACGTCCGTTACCCCGGCTCAGGTCTACTCTGACTGGCTGGGGAAGGCATTGGGGCTTGGCGGCGTCGTCGTCAGCCTCTGTGGCACGACGGTGGTCTTAATTTGGATGTTCGGTCGCGAGTTGAGCCGCAGGAAGCGGTCCGAGCAGGTTACCGCTACTCTGAACGTCGAGCTGGAGCAAATGGCGACCACAGATGCTCTGACGGGGCTCGCCAATCGGCGACGCTTCGACGAGGTGCTCGCACGGGAGTGGAGGCGCTCTGTTCGCACTCAACAGCCGCTGTCCCTGATTTTGCTGGATGCGGATCACTTCAAGGGCTTCAACGACACCTATGGACACCAGAAGGGTGATGCAGCGCTGAAGCTGATCGCTCGGTCGATCGAGGCTGCGACCGATCCGGCTCACGACATCGCCTGCCGCATCGGCGGTGAGGAGTTTGCGGTGATCCTGCCCGAAACGGATGCTGCCGGAGCGGAGATCGTCGCGGATCGCATCCGCGAAGCTGTATCAGGGTGGAAAGAGCCACACGCGGCAAACCCGCATGGCGTTCTGACCGTCAGCGGGGGCTTGGCTCAGATCCCGCAAGTACGCGCTGCGGATACGGCTGCTCTCATCGCAATTGCCGATCGCGCACTCTACCAGGCCAAGGCCCGTGGCCGAAACCAGATACGGGTCGCAGGTGAGCGCGAAGCTGGCCTACGAACCGTTGCCGGCACCCAGAACACCGCTCTCAGGTCTTAACCCTCCTGGGCAACGTGGATGCGCCCCCTTGGTCCGTCACCTCATCCGCCCTGCGACGCACTTCTCCGCCATGTAACCTGTCAATCGGCCCCAGCTCTCAAAAGTGATCCGCTTCCGTAGGGTAGGGCGCGCTGTGAGGTCTGCCGGCGTCCGCATGGCCAGAAGGTCTATCACCTCGGTGACGGACGCTGGTAGGACGCGGAGGTTGGAACCTGGCGGGACGGGGCAGGGCGGATCATCTGCTGAGCGGTAGGCGACGACGATGTGCTCGGCACGGTCCGTACGACGCGGGTGGTCCTGACGGCTGCCCACCGCGACCATGACACAGCGAACAACGCCGGCTCGAACCTCGCGGCCTTTTGCCAGCGCTGTCACATGATCCACGACCGGCCAGAGCATCAGCGGAGACGCTGGCGGACCCTGTTCCGTAGGAAGGCCATGGGCGACCTGTTCCGCGGGCCGTATCGCTAGATTGGACCGAGGCCGCCTTTCGGTGACCTCGGTCCATAGCTTCACACCACGAAAATGTCGTGGTAGCTGAGATCGGCCTTGTTGGTCAGGACGGCGAACCGTACGGCGTGGCCTGTCCCGCTACCGTCCGCGTCGTAGGACAGCACACCGGTATCGTGATCGTAGAGGATGCGATCGCTGGCATCGAGTTTGGCATGAGGCGCATCGAGGTTCTTGAAGGCGCCGGCACTGAGGCCCCCCGGGTTCAGAGCGGCGAAGATGGCGTGATCCAAGTGGATCACATCCTCCCCAACAGTGAAATCCGTGATGCGGTCGACATTTTCCCGACTAAGGGCGGTGGAAAAAACAAACGTATCGGACCCTTCCAGCCCCCTCAACGCATCGGCACCAAGGCCGCCGTCGAGCGAGTTGCTGCCGCCGTTGCCGCGGAGAATGTTGGAGACGTCATTGCCCGTTAGGCCGAGCCCCGCCGTCCCGGTAGCGATACCGAGCTTCAGAACCTCAATGGTCTGGCCGTCTGCAAGCGCATAGTTCGAGAAGGCTACCACCGTGTCCCAGCCTGTCCCGGACTCGAAGACCTGATCGTTCTGGCTATGGACGAGATAGGTGTCGTTGCCCGCATTGCCGTAAAGCTTGTCGTGCCCACCACCACCGTTCAAAATGTCGTTTCCAACACCGCCCCGTAGGGTCTGATTGAGTTCATTGCCCGTCAGTCTCAGTCCTACGTTCGGGGTTAAATCGACAGCGACCAGAACCTCGATCGAATCGCTGTCTCGAAGCTTGTAGTCTGCATAAGCGAAGACTGTATCGTTACCCTCTCCAGCTCGTTCGATGGCCCTGTCGCGTGTGTTGTCGACAATGTAGATATCGTCGCCTTGGTGACCTCTCATCAGGTCGGCGCCCGTGCCGCCATTGATCGTGTCGCTGCTGATGCCGCCGTGAAGGACGTTGGCGGCGTCGTTGCCCATGATCGTATTCTTGCCGCTCCCTCCGAACGCTTTCTCGATTACCGTTCCCTGGGCAATAGCAATGTTGTTGGTATAGCCACCGGCACTGCTGAAGGCACCAGGTCGGAGATCGATGACCGCATCCTCCGTGAACCCGGATAGATCGAGGGTGTTGTTGAGCCCCTGGTTGTAGATGGTTACGATTGGCTGTTTGTTGACGGAGAAATCGTAGATGTCCGCCAGCGTTCCGGTGATGGTGCTGTTGAAACCATAGGTCTGTCCACCCGTGAAGGGCGTATTTTTGCTTAATGCAACTCCGTAAAGCTGCTGTATTGCAAGGATATCGAGCTGCATCAGGCTCTGAGGGGCTACTCTTTGCTCTCCGTCGGCATAACCCCAATTGGTTCCCTTGACAGGATAATCAGATTTGAATGCCGCATCTCCTGTCACCCACGAAAGGTATGACATGACTGTCCACATTCTATCATCATAGGTACTGAATTGATTGGATCCGTAATCCGCCGATCCATGCCCAGCATTGTAGTTTCCGGCATGTCCAAGGCCGAGAGAATGTCCGATCTCATGGACGATTGCACTGAAACCGTAACCGGCGGATTGGGTCAGGGAGCCTGAAAGATCGAACCCGGGGACACTTGTGTCCATCGAGATGACGACCTGCTTCTGAATTTGCCCGATGACACTACCGCTGCCAAGCGTGCTGGTCAGTAATGGTGAGGTTGTATCGGCCTTACCATCGTGACCACGCTGGATGAGGATGTTGGCGGAGCTGCTTGTACCCACTTCTGTGAACTGGACGTTGGCGACGCCGGACCAAGTGGCGAAGGCACGCAGCACCGTCGCTTGTTCCGTCTCAGAGAAGCCGGACGCAGGGTCGAAGGCGTAGGTCACGGCTGCACCGGTCCCGGCTCTTTGCGCTCCGAACTTGTGAGCTGTGGCGCCATGCAGGCCGGCGAAGCTATCGCCGTCGATCGTGCCATCGGGAAACAGGCCATTCAGGAAGGATACCTGCTGGGCCATCGTTGGGCTGGCGGTGGCGGCATCGTAGGCTTCGAAGCCGATCAGGCCACGGTCGGCATCGTAGACGTAGCGGTGATCCCGAAAGAAGTTCGCCCCAGTGTTCATGAATGAAGAGGGGCCGTGCGTGGCCAGACTTTCATGGACCGTTGGCGGCGTTTCGGCCCCATTATCGCCGGTCGTGAAACCGTAGGTCATCGGGTCCCCATGGGCGCCAGGCACCGACACGGAAACGGTGCGGCCATCGGGGAGGAAGCGTCCGTCGCTGGCCAGGCCCGGATAGTGGACGAAGGCCTTCGGTGTGCCGGTGTCGAACAGGAAGCTGACGTCGTCGTGCACCGTCCCGTCGATGGTGACGCTTCCCGTCGGATTCAGCCAGTCCTGGGGACTGCCCCTGGACGGCGTAGATGCGGCTGCGTCAAGCTGCTGCACTGTCCAGTCCGACCCCTGATCGGGAATCGTCCAGCCGAGATGCATGCCCTCGCTGTCGATCATGTAGCTATGGGCCATCTCCCCGCTCTTCATGTCGGCGAGGTTTAGGACGGCATTGTTCGCCGAGGTAAGTGTGGTCCCCACGACATGGGTGGCATAGGTCGTGTTGAACCCGATACCGAGCATGTGAGCCGAACCGCCGTCGGTCTGCACGAGGGCCGTGACCGTCGTCGTTGGCACGCTGCCATCCGGCAGGGTCGCATCGGGAAAGGCGAGGATCAGCGGAACCCAGCGGCCGGATTCGACGGTACCGTCGCTGCTGTATTCCAGGCTACCCTTTTGGTACTGAGGATATTTCGTCCAGTCGATCGTCCCAACCGCGGCCTCGACGAGGGCTTGTGGAAGCACGGTCGCCCAGGATCCGGTATCCACCTGGAAGATGCCGGTGGCGGGCGGCACCTGGACTCCCGTCGTGTGGGTCGCATCGGGAGTCGAGTGTATCGCGGGTTGGGTCTGGCTCAGCGCGGTGGGGACAGGCTTCCCGTCCGCCCCGGCGATGCCAACCACGGAAACATGGGCGAACATGCCGCTCTGGAGGCCGGCGGTGTCCAAGGGGCGGTAAACTTGGTTCCCGTTCGATGTGTAAAGGGGAATGAGGGCCTGAGAGTTCTGAACGTCCGCCGCCATCGTATTGACCCGTCACTTGCCCGCGTGACGAACTGGACCCGTCCCTATCCCAGAGTCGATCGGGAGCATGGTGACAGTTCGAAATAATGGGCGTGAGGCTTTGATCTATTTTGTAAACAAAATCGTACAGTGAGTAATGATTGTGGCGGATGCGACACTATGCTCCCTTCTAAAACCTCACCCCATACGCCCCGCAGCCCGCTCCTCGGCCACATAGCCAATGTACCATTCGAGGTGCCCGGCCACCTCCTGGTCCAGGCGGTCAGCTGAAGCCTTCAGGGCCTCGGCCGTCGCGTTCACGGTGCCATAGGGCTCGCAGACCTCGCCGAGGTAGAGGTTGATCTCCTCGTTCAGCTGCTCCTCCGACATGTTGTCGAAGCGGTTGGCTTTCCTCGCCTTTTCCAGCTTGCGGAGGCGGAGATCGATCACTTTCGAGGTCATGGCTGGGTCATCTCCTCCAGGCGGGCAAGGCGCTCGTGCAGATCCGTCGCCTCGATGGCGCGGACGTGAGCATCGACGGATTTCGAGATGTCTGCGGCCTCGGATGGGGTGAGCTCGCCGGCGGCGACGGCCTGCAATAGGGCGTGGGTGGCCCTGGGGAGGTCAGCAGTGGTCTCGATCACAGGGAGGTCGAACTGCACCGGGCGGTCCTTCCTTGCCGGCATGAGGCGATCCAGGCACATCCGGAGCGCCTGCGTGTCGCCGTCGGTGGCGAGCTCGATGGCTTTGCGGACGATGCTCTCGGCATCTCCTTCAAGGATGGCCTTCAGGGCCAGCGTGGAGCGATTGCGGCTGCCTTTCGGGCGGCCGGCAGGGTTGCCGCTCTTACCCTTCTCGAACCTACTCTTTCGCTCGGTCATAGTTCCATAACTCTACTACGGATCTAACGGTGGCAATGAGTTAGCCGGTTTGTCCACTGTTCTGTTTATATCAGAAAATGAGCAGGAAGGCGCGGCCCTGATGGGCCGCTGTTGCGAGCCCTCAGCGATGGTCTGAAGGGCTAGGGCCTCGGCTATAGAAGGGCGATGGAGGACGGCCGTTGCCGGCGCATTGCAGCCCCAATGGCAACGGCGCTCCCAAGGGTGAGCGGAACGGGGCCTATCGGCACGGGCGCTTCACCGCTGAGGAGGTCGCATTCCGCCGGGACTGCCGGGCCGTGCTGGATCGGTCGCGGGCGCTGCTGGCGGATCTTGCGGGGTGAGAGTTCTTGTGTGGCCGTAGCGGTCGAATTGAAAGCAGGACCGAGCTCTTACCAAGCCGCTGGTAGCGTCAGGAAGCGCCAGGAACCGCTGTTCCAAGGGCGACGGTGCGAAGGAAGCTCAACACCTTCGATCGGTCCTGCTCGTCCTTGAGCATGGCCCAAAGCCGCAGAAGCTCGACCGTCTGGTTTCGATCAAGCGATGACGGATCTGAGAAAGCTTCGACCGGGCAATCGAGCGCCGCAGCGATCCGCTTCAATAGCGATTCCGGTCCATCTGGCTCGTACTCAGCCGCATCCCGCTTACCCATAGATAACTCCATTGCGCGCAACCGAATTACCGCATCCTGTGGAGACCCGTCAAACTGCAACCAGAAATGAACACCTGCGTTTGATCCGTATTGATTACTTAAGTTACTCTGCGAGTATCCATCTGGTTTGGATAGGGGGCCGAGCAGGAATGGAAGACGACGAGCGTTTCAATGCCATGGCCGAGGCTTGCTTGACCGCACATGAGGCTGTCATCGAGGCTGGCACCCCTGCGATGATTGCCCTGACACGTGCTCTCTTGTGGCAGGTAGGCCAGGAACTCTCTCAACGAGAGGAGCGGCGCAAAGAGGCTCTTCGCTACGGTGATGCTAAATTACAACTCAATGATCCGCAACTACCTACGTCCGGGTAGCCGCTGACCCCCGAGTGAGCGCTACCGGATCAGCCACGTACCTGTGTAGGCCAGAGCCGCCAGATAGACGGCTTTGCCATCCTCATCCGTCACCAGCACCGTGATTGCTTGGCGTTCGCCATCCTTAGGCACTTCATCGGCCGCGACAGCAGGGAGCAACTTCTTGGCCTCAAGTACGGCACCTTGCAGACTGGCGCAGTGAATCCCCTCTTCGTCACGCTCGTTGCGACCGTCGTTGATGTCGAAATAGTAGCGAGGCAAAGGGCTCTCCACGCGTTGAAGGCGGGAGCACACAGGGTCTCTCAATCGCGGAAGGCCGGAGGGTATGGCCGCGATGACCCCACCTAAGACAATGCAGTGAGAAACGCACTAACTTAAGTTGTTATGTTATATTTCATCAGTTCTAGATTTGAGTGTGTTACAATTACACATGTGAACGATGCAAATGCTTACCTAATGCACGTAGCTATCGCTGATGGCTGGCGTCCGGAGTGCTACCGTTTCCATTTGGGCGACAAGAAAATGTTGGAGCCAACAACCCAGGTGAGTGCGGCCATTTAGGAAGGGCCTCATAACAGGGGCATTCAAACCAACGCCGCAACTCTCAGGGATGAAGCGTAAAGCCTTCGCTTCTTCTCCGTTATGGTAAGACTGTGTCGAATACTAGCAGCCGAACAGCGATCAAGATCATCCCGCCAGCACGGGAGCAAGTCAGCGAGGCGATTAAGTTGGCTCGTGGGATACGGGCAGAGGTGGAGCGGAGCCGTGACCTAATGAGCGAAGCCAAGGAAATCCTTCGCAAGATCCCGCTCTACCGGACGAACCTCGATTAGCTCCAGGCGGTAGAGCTTGAGGTCCGCAGCCTCCTAATCGACGGGCGGGAAATGCTCGATGAAGCGCAGACCGTCCCAAAGCTCGACGGCGTGGCCGTCCACCATCGCCTTTGCGCGTTCGATGGCTTCGTCATCATCCTGGACAGAGATGGGAACCATGCCAATGACGCTTCCTGTCTTCGCCAGCAGGATCACGCGATAGGCGGGTGGCCTTGGCTCACCGAGCTTATCGGTTCGGGATTGAGGCGCTTCAGGCACGACTTCGCTCCCTTGTGTCGACGGGAGCGCTTCTGTCTCTCGGTCGTCAGCGTGCCGATTGGATGCTGGCGATGGCCACCGGTACAGCTTAACCACGGGGGTAGATAGGGTTGCCTAATGGCCTCAAGGGCGTGGCCATTGCACTCAGCTTGGCGGGATGAGTGGATAGCCCCTTAGATTGACGGGAAACGCCCGATCACACGCACGCCGTCCCAAAGGTCCACGGCGTGGTCGTCCACCATCCACTTTGCCTTGCGCCTCGCTTCGCGATCATCAAGGGCGAACAGCATGAGTGTGAGCGATACCGTTCCGTCTGGGCGCACGAAATCCGCCCAGTAGGTCACGCAATCACTCTCAACGGGCGTAGCCACACGACTTTGCTCCAAGGACCGAGGCTTTACGTTTCCGAGCTCGAATTGTTGCAGCGCCAGATGGCCGCCTCTGTGGTCACATTTGGCTAGGGAAGGCCGAGAGTTGCTTCGGACTCAATGCGGCTCATACCGATGGCGCGGCGGGCGCCAGAAGACGCCGCTCCTCGATCAATCTGCTGAGCGCAATCTCAACGATCACGATGACCCGGATCGCCTCGATGGTGCAGTCCCCGCGAGCAACGAGGTCCTGCAGACGGTCAATCCAATGGACGAGCCGCACCGTGGTCATCTCGATAAAGCGGTTCAGGAGGTCGAGCGTCTGCAGTTCGGGCTCGTCCATGTCCTGTTCGTCCATCAGCCTTACCTTGGATAGGTCGCTTCTATTTTCTGCGGGCTTTCAGCGGCTCTGGCTTTCGACCGTCTGGGAGGATCTTGTCGAGGTGGTCGTGGACCATCTGGGCGCTGAAAGGCTTGTTCAGAAACACCGCGCCTTCCGGAAGATCATCCGGCCCAGGCTTCACCCCGCCTGACGCCACCACAATCGAGATGTCAGGCCACCGCCTTGCGGTCGTTTGCGCCAGTTCAAAGCCGTCCGGCCCACCGGGCATCTCGACATCGGTGAACAGGAGGACGATCGACCCCGCGTATTGATTGAGCAGCTTGATTGCCACAACGCCGTTCTCGGCGGACAAAGCGTGGAAGCCGGCGTCCTCTAAGATCGTTTCTGCGTCCATTCGGATGAGGAAATCGTCATCTGCGACCAGGGCATACGGGGCATCCGATGGGTTCACCATGCCCATCAAGCCGGCGCAGGACCAAAAGTTCACATTGGTGATTTCGGTTCGCTACCTCACCAATCACCCGGAGTTAAAGCAGCCAATCCGCTGCACGAGTGCGAGCAAGGGGGGCGGGGCGCTCGCCGCGTCACGCTCCGGTGGTGGGCTTCTGCAGGACTAGGTGCTTCAACCCCTCAGCCAGTCCATGAAGGGCAGTGTCTCGCGCATGAAAGATCATTCAGGTGAATGCGCTGCTTACCGATACAACCTATCATCATAGGGTGCTCGATATATGCGCCTTCGCTCTCCTGTTCTTCATGGTGGGCTTGATTTTGGTGCTGGCATTCGTTGGCTAATTACAGCCCGATCGGGTTTCGATCTTGATCGCCTGTGCGAATGGCTAGCGGCTTTTCGAAGGGAGTAGGAATGTGCGATACTGCGCAAATGACACCGGTTAGCATCTGCATCCGCGCGATCGACACCGCCTCTGAAATCACCGATTCTACTTTGGTCGAGAAAGTAGAGGCTGCGATCGATGCGCTAGAGGCGTCATGCTCCACACCTAGTGGTTGAGCCCTGACGGTTGAGTCCGCGTAGGGTTTTGGTTTGTGGCCCATCCTGCGAGTCTGGCGGGATGCGCAGTGGCATCTCTTTCACGCT
>NZ_LMMP01000029.1 GCF_001422815.1 Methylobacterium sp. Leaf91
GTCACCGAGACGAAGGAGACGCCGTGCGCGTCGAACAGCTCGACGAGCTTGGCAAAGTCCGAGAGAGCACGGGTGAGCCGGTCGACCTTGTAGACCACAACCACATCGATGCGTCCCGCCTCGACCTCGGCAAGCAGCCGCTGCAGCGCCGGACGCTCGAGGCTGCCGCCTGAGACGCCGCCATCGTCGTAGGCGTCGGGCAGCAGGCGCCAGCCCTCATGCGCCTGGCTCTTGATGTAGGCTTCGGCGGCCTCGCGCTGGTTGTCGAGGGAGGTGAAGGCCTGATCGAGCCCGTGCTCGGTGGATTTGCGGGTGTAGATCGCGCAGCGCAGGGTCTTCTGGGCTCCTCGCGCTGGTTGTCGAGGGAGGTGAAGGCCTGATCGAGCCCGTGCTCGGTGGATTTGCGGGTGTAGATCGCGCAGCGCAGGGTCTTCTGGGCTTGGGATTTAGGAGCCTGGTTTTTGGGTGCTTGGATCTTCGGAGGCTGGGCTTTAAGGTGCGACGGCTTGGAGAGGGATGCCATCACGCCATCCCTCCCACGGCCACAACTATCGATGCCGCTTCGGCCCCGCTTGGCGCCCTGGTGGCTACCTTGTCCCGTAGCCCGAAGAAGCGGGGTCCGTTCCAGCGCGTGCCGGTGATGGCGCGAGCGACTTCCGACAGGCTGGCATAGGTCGTCTCCCTCCAGGCAAACCCACCCGTCACCACGGTGACGGTGTGGACCTCGCCCCCGAACTCCCGCACCAGCAGTGTGCCGGGCCGCAGCCCGGGCGTCGGGATCGGCGGGACGATGGGCGGTGCCTTCGGCCTAGCCGCCCGCTCAGCGGCGGCACGCCGGCGCAGGCGCTCCTTCGCGATCCGATCGAGCAGTCGGGCGCTGTAGCGATCGAGGTCGCCCAGGGCCTTGGCCTGGATGCGGTAGGCGAGAAGCCGCACGATCAGGGTTCGGGACAGATGCGGGGGAGGGGCGGTTCGCAGGTGCTGCCGCCAGCGGATGCGCAGGTCGCCCAGATCGAGGGAGGCAAGCGCCTCGATCTCGCGCTTGAGCTCGGGGCTGATCACGGCGGCCATCACCGGACCTCAACCGTGGCATCGTCGGTCAGGCGATAGGCGGTCCGACCCTCCGCATCGCATCCCTTCGTGAGGATCATCCCTCGCTTGCGCAGGCCAGTCAGGGCGGCGCGCGTCGAATGGGCGAGCCAGCCGGTGGCGGCCATCAGGTCGGTGAGTGTGGCCCCTTCCTCACGCTGCAGCATCGCGACGATCAGCGCCTGCTTCGTGCCGGATCGCGGCTTTGTCTCAACTCTGTCCGGTCCGGCATCGAGGCCGAGGCTTTCTCGACCGGCGGTCGTGAGGCGCAGCCCGATCGGACCGCGCTCGTCGCTGTGCCAGTGCGGCTCATCCGCTATCACGACGACCTCGACCACCAACGCGGTTTGGCAGAGTTTAGCCAACAGCGCCTTGGCGGCTCGAGCGTTCAGTCCGGCGGGACGGGCGATCAACTGGTCGTGAGACTCGGCGGCTGCCTTCAGCAGCGCGTGGTAGTTCTCGTCGATCATGAGGGTGGCCTTGCGATGGGTCGGCAGCGGGTCTGCTGCCAGGCGGCTGCCTTCAGCAGCGCGTGGTAGTTCTCGTCGATCATGAGGGTGGCCTTGCGATGGGTCGGCAGCGGGTCTGCTGCCACCAGCGCAACCCCGCGAATCGCGAGGGATCGGCAGGGGGTCCAGGGCGCACCGCGTCGGCGGCCTCAAGGACGCTGACAGTTCCGCTCCATTCGCAGCGCAAGTCCAGTCCGAAGTGGCGGTAATCGCTCACACGCCAGTGCACAGCCACTACCGAACCACGGCTCTGCTAGCCTGCGAACCGGTCTCCAGCCCAGCCAGCCACATCGGTGTGGAAGCTGCACCGGCGGCAGGCGAGAAACCGCCCGAAATCGCCAGGAATCAGGGCCGTAGGACCGCCCCGGAGAAGAGGCCTCAAAACTGCAGCTTTTCGCTATACCCTTGAGACGCCGCACATCTCCCGCCAAACCCGAACGTCCGTCGTTCGCGGGGAGTGAGTGGTGGGGCACCCACCCTGTCCAAACCGGTCTCTGGCGCCGTTTCCCTGCTAACAGGGAAAACAACAGGGAAAACGGCGCGGTGCAGCTCCCAGGCTCTTTTTGGCCCGGCAATACAGCAGCCAAGGCAATGACTTAAGGGGCAATTCCCTGTGCGGCGGAACAGGGAATTGGTCTCAGCCAAACAGGGACGCGTGTCGGCGAAACAGCCAAGTCGATCGGCGGGATCAGGGATCGCGTCCGGGCCAATGCAAAAAGGGCCGGAGAGCCATGAGGCTCTCCGGCTGCATGGGATTATGAGGCATCAGGGGAGGGGGCTAAGNGGATCAGGGATCGCGTCCGGGCCAATGCAAAAAGGGCCGGAGAGCCATGAGGCTCTCCGGCTGCATGGGATTATGAGGCATCAGGGGAGGGGGCTAAGGTGTCTCCGAGCCTCGAGCGCATATCGCCAGCATCGACGAACCGGACCTCGATGCTAGGCGAGTACTTCGGGCGATCGTCCAGGGCCGCCTGCCGTTCCTCCGGCGACATCCCATCGAACTCGGTCGCCGGTGCCAGCGCCTTGATGGTATCGAAGAGGAGCTTGGTCGCCTTCATATCCCCCTGCAGTGCCTTCCGGGTGAGCTGCTGGGCAAGCGCCTCGATCTGAGTGGTCCGGATCGTGCGGCCATCCTTGGTGACAGCAATCGGCTCACGTGCCNCCCTGCAGTGCCTTCCGGGTGAGCTGCTGGGCAAGCGCCTCGATCTGAGTGGTCCGGATCGTGCGGCCATCCTTGGTGACAGCAATCGGCTCACGTGCCGCCTGGGTGAACGCGTCCAGAAGATCGCGCCGCCCAAGCGGGGCCGAGTGACCCCGGGGCCGGCCGCGAGGATTGCCGGACTGACCTTTCCGGAAGCGATGGTCGGCCGGCGGTTTACCGTACCCGACCTCGTACGCGGCGGGTCGCTTCGGATTGGTCATCGCGGTGTTCGCAGCGTCCGCCATCACGCAGCCTCCTCGAGCAGGGCAGGGGCCGTACGAGCCGACCGGACCTCGTCCCAGGTCTCGTCCGTACCGTCGAGAATGGCGTCCCGTCCCGTGAAGGTCTGCCAGCGCCGGATAGCGACATCGACATAGACCGGGTCGAGTTCGAGCACCCGCGCCTCGCGTCCCGTCTTCTCCGCAGCCAGCAAGGTCGTACCGCTGCCGGAGAACGGATCGAGGACGATCGCTCCGCGGCGTGTCACGTCCTTGATCGCATCGACGACCAGGGCCACCGGCTTGACCGTGGGATGCAGCGCCAGATCGCCCGCGCCCTTGAAGGTGTTGACCCCGGAATAGGTCCACACGTTCGAACGGTTGCGGCCGTGCCGGCCGAGCTCGACGTTGTTAGTGTGGCTCGCCGTGCCGACCTTGTAGAGCGCGATCAGCTCGTGCTGCGAGCGGTACAAGGACCCCTGCGCCGGATTGGTCTTGCTCCACACGATGAGGTTCTTCTGCTCGCCGTAGAGCGGTCGGGTCGCGGCATGCAGCTCCGGTAGGTGACGCCAATCCATGCAGACGTAGTGCAGAGCCCCNAGCTCGTGCTGCGAGCGGTAGAGCGAGCCCTGCCCCGGATTGGTCTTGCTCCACACGATGAGGTTCTTCTGCTCGCCGTAGAGCGGTCGGGTCGCGGCATGCAGCTCCGGTAGGTGACGCCAATCCATGCAGACGTAGTGCAGGGCCCCATCACGAGAGACCGAGACGGCATGGCCGAGGCTCTCGGTCAGGAAAGCCGTGAAGGCCTCCTCCGTCATCTCGCCCGAGCCCATGACGAACTCGCGATGCTGGACCCGGCCGCGGCCCATGACGTGGCCATTGACGGGGACGTTGTAGGGCGGATCGGTGAAGACCATGTCGGCCTCTCGTCCACCCATCAGACGCTCGACGTCATCCCGGCTGCAGGCACTGCCACACAGGATCCGGTGCGGGCCGAGCTGCCAGAGATCACCGAGCTGCGAGACCGGTGCTTCCGGCTCACCGAGCTCGTCCTCGCGCGAGGCGAGGCGCTCCTCTTCGAGATCCCCCGTCAGCAGATCGAGCTCGGCGATCTCGAAACCGGTGACGGAGAGATCCAGCCCGATCTCGGGCAGGTGGATGGCGAGTTCGCCGAGTTCGAGGGTAAGGGTCGCCCGATCCCAGCCGGCCAGGGTCGCGATCTTGTTGTCGGCGATCGCATAGGCGCGCTTCTGCGTGACGCTCAGGTGATCGAGCCGGACGGTCGGGACGGTGGGCAGGCCGAGTTGCTTGGCTGCCAACAAGCGTCCGTGCCCAGCGAGCACGAGCCCGGTCTCGTCGACGACGAGCGGCACGGTGAAGCCGAACGCCCTGATGCTGTCGGCGATCTTGGCGATCTGCTTCTTCGAATGGGTGNGCGAGCACGAGCCCGGTCTCGTCGACGACGAGCGGCACGGTGAAGCCGAACGCCCTGATGCTGTCGGCGATCTTGGCGATCTGCTTCTTCGAATGGGTGCGGGCATTGCGTGGGTTGGCGCTGAGGGAGGTCGGAGCTTGGTCAAGGATGGTCAACCCGGCCGTGGGGAAGGCCAGTGCGTTCGTCGTCATGATGGGGATGTCCTTGGAAAAGCGCACGACGACGAGCCCGCGTGCTGGAAGGCTGCAGGGTCAAAGTCGGCGCAGTGCTGTGAGAGAAGGGCCGCTCAGGCCCGGAGACAGAAACGCCCCGGGGCGGGTGCCGCGGGGCGAGGGGACGTGCAATCGCGCAGCGTGCCTGTCAGGCGCGCCGTTCAGAAAGGATTACGATTGCGGGCAGATCGAAGCTGGTCCGCTGCGGACACGAAAACTTCGATTTAATGAAAATGCGCAGTTTACCCGTCGGGTGTCAAGTCAGCATACATGTATCCGGGCAACAGGGTGTTGCCCGTCAGAAAGGTTCACGGTCCGACGGTTTTAGCAAAGAAAGAACCACCGAATCTAAACTGAACCTCAGCAATCGAAGCAAGTCTCTCTTGCATAAAGGGTTATTATTTTTTTGCTTCTATTTCGCAGAACACACGAGCAAGCTCTGCGAGCAAGTACCTTGCGCGCGGATCCCTAATTTTATCAAATGCATCCTTGAAATATAAACTCTCCAACGGTGCAGCAGCGTCTTTAAGTTCCTCCACTCCAGCAGTCGAACTCCTTCCGGATTGGACATCATAAAAGTAACCGACGTCTACACCCAAAGCCTGAGCTATCCGTTGAAGCTTATCGGCGGCGATCTTACTCTGACCGCTCTCGTATTTCTGCACCTGTTGAAAAGTCACGCCCAAAGCGCTTCCAAGGCTAGCTTGGCTCAAACCAGCTGAACGTCGCAAGGACTTAATGCGAAGGCCAATCGCACCCGCGCTTCCATCTTTGTTATCCTCCGACATAGTTTCCTTCGTAGCTCAAGTTTCAAGCCGCGTTAGCGCCAATTGGGGTAGAAATTTGGTATACTGCATCCCGCGTCGTTTCAAAAGGCCCCAGGTTCAATGATGATAATATATCCAGTCGACATTGGTAGCGGTCACGGAAAGCACTTATGCTCTTGACATGGTACGTTGATTTGCAACGAGCGCTCATTCTTTTAGCATGCTGAAGCCATAAGAAGCAGGTCAACGCGATCGATGTCCTTCCGATCAGCTGGTCCATGCGTGATCCCATGCGGACAGAGCTGACGTCGGCTGCCCTGATGATGGCCACCCAACGGCAGAAACCGGCCGCTGGGCTCATCTGTCACTCGGATCGCGGCATCCAATACGCCGCCTAAGCCTATCGCAAACAGCTCGCCGACATGAAGGCGACGCCCTCCATGAGCTGAACCAGCTGCCGCTACGACAACGCCTCGGTGGAGAACTTCTTCCACGCGCTCAAGGTGGAGCTTGCCCATCAGCGACGATGGGCGACCCTGGACGAAGCCAGACGCGACTTGTTCACCTACATCGAGCGACATCAATCGGCAGCGCATCCACTCGTCCCTCGGCTACATTACGCCCGAGCGGGCCGACCGGAACGCGAGCTAATACCCGTGTCCGTGAAATCGGAGGAGAATCATCTGCTCGCCTCAGAATCACCACGCGCGCCTCCACCTCCATTCTCAGCGGCGGGATGGCGCTGATCCCGTTTTCCTTCCGGCGGCCCTTATCTACGCTCTCTCTTGCGAAGCGAGCCCGGCAACCACAGACCGCCACCCTGGGCACGGCCGCCTCATGCATGACCGCGTGTGTCTTGAGCCCTTCGGCGTGGCTGAACGACCGCTCATGCGTCCCGCTGTGGTCGCTCCAGCTCAACCATTTTTTGCGCTTCCAACTTCGTGCACACGCAGACACACGAAAGGCGAATTTTTCGCATCTGACGCTAATCGACGAGCACATCCAGTCCTACTTGGCGTTTCAGGGGGCACGGCGGATCCGCAACCTGTGCGTGATCGAGGCGGTGGCCGATGCCATATGCCTGCGCGGTACTTCGCGCGTCGTCGTTTACATCACCGCCCATGTTTTTTGGAGCGGATGGCTCTCCGGGACGAGATCAACTACAACTTCCTTAAACCCGTCCACCTCGCGGCATAGACCCCGCACCTCATCGACGGGCGCTGCAAAGCCGCGGCTCTCAACAAGCGTTTCATGCCAGGCTTCATGAACTCCATGGTCCAGCCATAGTAGATTCATACGGCGATCCCCTCACGCCGGCAGAGCTTGGTGATACTGTCCTCGGCGCACGCACGCTTTCGGGCACCGCTCGGATCTTCTCCTCGGACAGGAAATTTAACCGTTTGAACGGTCGAGTCTTCTTAATCACTCCTTCCGTAGGATTATTTGCAGGTACGGATCTCTACCTCAATACACTTTCGCTTATTATTTCATACGTCCTGTATAATAGAAACCTAAGCTTGCGGAGCCGCCCAGGGATCTAACCCGCCCATCTATCCCTGGCAAATTATCACAAGAGGGGGCAACGAGCCCCCCTCGGGAGGCGATTAAAACAACTGTGATGCGAATTGTTCACCCATTGGGAACTTTTCTGCGCCATCAGTTGATCGCGCTGTGATGAACCGGCGCTGCCGCTTGGAGAACATAATGGCTACGGTATCGATCCTCACCAATGCCGGTTTTGACGTCCGCAATTTCTTCCTTCCCAATCTGGGCGATGCCGACAGCGTCACGTTTACCGGTCTGATCGACAGCGTCGGGGACCTCCTCCTCGGCGGCAGCCGCACGGATACGTTCGAGGTTCTGACGGTCGAGGCGAACGGCCTCACCTACAACTACACCGGCAATTGGGAGATCGAGGCGTCGACAGGCCTCCTCACAGGGACGGTGTCGGCCAGCGGCGGCTATGACGGCGTGGAAGTGAAGCTCGGCGATACGGTCCTGGCGACGCTCGACCTGCCATTCCAGCCGGTCGACCTCGGAACGGAAACCAGCCCCGGCATTCTTGGCAATGTTGGAGACCTCGTCACAGATCTCGTGGGCGGCACCGTGGATCTCCTCCTCGGAACCCTCGATGAAACGGTCGCCCTGGTCGGGCTCAATCTCGACGCCACGCCCGATCTCATCGACATCGTGATCGATGCCGGCGGCACCCAGACGGGCGGCGACGGCGATGACACGCTGCGAGGCGGCATCGGAGGGGATACCCTCGACGGCGGCGCCGGAAACGACACCATGATCGGTGGCCGCGGCGACGATACCTACATCGTCGATTCATCCGGTGACACTGTGGTGGAGGATGCCGGCGAAGGCGACGATACCGTTCGCTCCTCGGTGACCTACACTCTTCCCGACAATGTCGAAAACCTCGTCCTCACCGGCACCGGCGACATCGACGGGACGGGCAACGCCCTCGACAACAGCATCACCGGCAATGCCGGTGACAACCGTCTAGACGGCGGTGCTGGCAACGACCGCCTCACCGCACGCGGCGGCGACGATGTGCTCATCGGCGGCACCGGCGACGACATCATGCGCGGCGGAGCCGGTGATGACGTCTACGTTGTGGATTCCACCGGTGATCAGGTCATCGAAGAGGCCGACGAAGGCAACGACACCGTCCGCTCGTCGGTGACCTATACCCTGGGCGCCAATGTGGAAAACGTCATCCTGAGCGGATCCGGGAATATCGATACTGACGGTAACAGTAATAATAACACGATCGACGGTAATGCTGGTAATAACATAATTTTTGGGAATGCAGGAAACGATTTTCTGTATGGTCGGGGTGGGATCGATACTCTTGACGGAGGAACCGGCAACGACTTTTTAGACGGCGGCATCGGTGCGGACACGATGCGCGGTGGCGCCGGCAACGACGTCTATGTGATCGACAATATCGGCGATCGTGTTATCGAACAACCGAACGAAGGCTTCGATACAATCCGTTCGTCCGTCAGCCACACGATGGAAGCCAACATTGAAAAGATGATGCTCTATGGCTCTGATGATTTGGTCGCCACTGGCAACGGTGGCAACAATAGGATCGAGGGAAACGCCGGCAACGACACAATCTACGGCGTTGCGGGTGAGGATTTCCTATATGGCAGAAGCGGCAACGATATCCTCGATGGGGGAACCGGCAACGACGCTCTCGATGGCGGCACCGGTGCTGACACGATGCGCGGTGGCACTGGAAACGACATCTACACTATCGATAACATCGGCGATCGCATTATTGAACAACCGAACGAAGGCTTCGATTCGATCCGTTCGTCTGTAGACCATACGATGGAAGCGAATATCGAGCGGATGACGCTCTACGGCTCAGGTGATTTGGTTGCCTCGGGCAACGACATCGATAACCGGATCGACGGTAACTCTGGCAACGATACCATTTATGGTCGTGGAGGCAACGACCTCTTGTTTGGCAGGGGCGGCAACGATGTCCTTGACGGAGGAACCGGCAACGACTTGCTCGACGGCGGCATCGGTGCGGACACGATGCGCGGTGGCGCCGGCAACGACGTCTATGTGATCGACAATATCGGCGATCGCGTTATCGAACAACCGAACGAAGGCTTCGATACGATCCGCTCTTCTGTCAGCCATACGATGGAAGCGAATATTGAGCGGATGCAGCTCTACGGTTCGGGTGATTTGGTCGCAATAGGCAACGATGCTGACAATGTAATCACTGGCAATTCCGGTGATAATTTAATCTATGGTGGTGCAGGCCACGATATACTTTCAGGTCTTAACGGATCCGACACCTTCGTTTTTGAAACCATTATGGACAGTGGTGTGACCATTGGCAATCGCGACACCATCAAGGATTTCGACTCTTCAGAAGGTGATCGTATCGACATCAGTGAGATCGATGCAAATATGGGGGCATCGGGAAACCAGAGTTTCCAATTCATCGGAACGGATGCGTTCTCGGGGCAGGCTGGTGAGTTGCGAATGAAGTTCGGGAGCGGAAGCACCCTCGTGCAGGGGGACACCAATGGTGATGGAGCAGCTGACTTCGCCGTCCTTCTCCAGGGCCATCATGTCCTCGACAATGGATCGTTCGTCGTCTGACGCTTTTTAAGCCATGAAGGGGTTGCCGTCAGGCAGCCCCTTCTCTGCATCCATATAACGACTGATCAGACATGACGGCGCCCAAATAACGCCGCTGTCTCTGCAAGCTACGCAATCGATCGCCTTTGCGTGAAAGTTTTGTCAACAGCTGATGCATAGCGTGAATCAATCCGCTTAGTATGAGCAACCTCCAGCGATGGAATAACCATGCCGCCGCTTCCGCCAAACGAGGCCGAGCGTCTCGCGGCTCTGCGCGACCTGCGCATCCTCGATACGGCGCCTGAGGCCCATTTCGATGCGGTGTGCAGCACTGCCGCCACGTTGTTTGCTGTGCCTATCGCACTGATCACGCTCATCGACAGCGAGCGACAATGGTTCAAGGCCAAGTGTGGGATCGCTGCAGATGGCACACCGCGTGATATCGCGTTCTGTACATATGCCATCCTGTCTGACGATGTTCTCGTCGTGGAGGACGCAACGACGGACCCACGCTTCGCCCACAGCCCCTTAGTAACGGGCGAGCATGCTGTCCGCTTCTATGTAGGCGCCCCTCTTGTTCTTCGCTCCGGCATTCGACTTGGCACGCTGTGCCTCGTCGACACCAAGCCGCGAACGTTTTCGGAGCTGCAGATAGTCCAGCTGCAAGGCCTCGCTCGGATTGTTGTGGCTCACATCGAACTTCATCGTGCACGGATTGCAGCTGAATCCGCGCTGGAGGAGCGCATAAGATCGGTGACGCTGATCAAAGCGAGCGAGGAGCGCTACCGGACTGCACATGCGAAACTTGAGCAGACAACCGATCTTCTCCGGCTTGCGCAGGAAGCTGCCGGAGCGGGAATTTGGCAGTGGAGCTTGGATAGTGATGTGGTGCAGAATTCTTCTGAGAGCGCCCACATGCTTGGGTTCGATTGCGGATCGGGATCAACCGACTGGATCGACATCAGCACTGCCCAATGGGCCGCAAGGGTACACCCGGACGACCTTCCACTTGTTCATGCGGCTCATACAGCCGCACTTCGTGATGGCTCGAACTACAAAGTAGAGTATCGGGTGAGGCGACCCGAGGGGAGTGTTGGGTACCGCTGGCTCATGAGCTTTGGCCGCATCATCCGTGATGAGGCAACGGGCGAGGCGCTGCAGATCGTCGGCCTTGATCTCGATGTAACCGAGCGACGCACGACCCAAGACGCTCTCATTCAAAGCGAAAGGCGCCTGCGCACGAGCGAGGAGCGCCTTGCCCTCGCCCTCGACAGTGGCAGCGATGGTTTATGGGACTGGAACGTCGCCACGGGGCAGGTTTGGTACTCCGACCGCTGGTACACCATGTTCGGCTATGAGCCAGGAGAGGTCGAAGCTCACATCAACACCTGCATGGGGCTCACTCATCCTGACGACCTGGAGCAGACGCTCGCGCTTGTGGCGGAGCATTTCGAGGAGCGATCTGCCACATACGCCTCCGAGCGCCGCATGCGAACTAAGTCTGGCGACTACACCTGGGTTCTCTCACGTGGCAGAGTGGTGTCGCGGGACCCGCAAGGCACCCCGCTGCGCATGGTTGGCACTTATATCGACATCTCGGAGCGTAAAGCGTCTGAACACCGCATCGCCTACATGGCACGCCACGATGCGCTCACGGGCTTGCCCAACCGAACCGTTTTTTACGAGCATTTAGAGCACCGACTGGCCGAGGTTCGCCGCGGCCGAGGCCAGGCAGCGCTGCTGTGCCTTGACCTCGATCGGTTCAAGTCCGTCAACGACACACTCGGCCATCCTGCGGGGGACCAACTGCTCTGCCAGATCGCCACGCGCTTGCGCGCAAACATTTGCGACGGCGATGTCGTGGTACGGCTCGGCGGCGACGAGTTCGCGATTATCGTCTCGCACGTAGACCACGTGCATCAAGTCAGCTCGCTGGCACAGCGTATGATCGATGCGGTAGGCCAACCACTCGATCTTCGCGGGCACCTCGTGACTGTCGGCGTCAGCATTGGGATTGCTCTGTCTCCGTCCAACGGCGACACAGCCGAAACCCTGTTCAAGAACGCGGACCTCGCGCTTTATCGAGCCAAGGAGGCAGCACGCGACAGCTACCGCTTCTACGAAGCCGGTATGGATGCGGCTATCGAGACCCGCATGCAGCTTGAGTTGGAGATGCGTGAGGCCATCATGTGTGGCAGCTTTGCCATGCATTATCAGCCTGGGTTGCGCCTGTCTGACCACCGGATCGTCGGCTTCGAGGCGCTGATGCGTTGGCCTCACCCGACACGTGGAATGATTGCGCCTGGTGCGTTCATCCCATTGGCCGAGGAAACCGGACTGATTGTCTCGCTCGGTTCCTGGGCGCTGCAGGAGGCATGCCGGGAAGCGGCAGCCTGGCCTGGCCATCTGCGGATTGCCGTCAACGTCTCTGCCGTTCAGTTCCAGCAACCGGGGCTTGAAGAGAGTGTCATCTCGGCTCTGCGTACCTCAGGCCTCCCGCCCCATCGTCTCGTATTGGAGATCACCGAAAGCGTTCTCGTTCAGGATGCGGAGGCGGTAATCGCCCGCCTCCACCGCTTGAAAAGCTTTGGCGTTCGTATCGCGCTCGACGACTTTGGCACCGGCTACTCATCGCTGAGCTATCTACGCCGGTTCCCCTTCGACAGCATCAAGATTGACCGGTCCTTCGTCAGCGAGATCGACGACCCTGGGGCTGCAGCGATTGTCCGGGCCGTGGTGGGTATCGCGAAGCAACTTGGAGCAACTGTTACGGCGGAAGGCGTTGAGACCGAGCATCAGCTTGAACAGGTCGGGTTAGAGGGTTGTACGGATATACAGGGTTACTTTATCAGCTGTCCAATGCCGGCAGACGACACCAAGGCTTTCATTAAAGAGAACCTCTTCACAGGCACGCAAGCTGACTTGCGTGATATCCACCCAAACCAAACAAAAGACACCATCAGCAGCGAGCGGCTTGCGGGATGTCCGAGGCGGGATCCTCGATCTGCCCGATCAGGCGCTCAATGTGGAAGGGATCCTGCAGCGCAATCAGGCCGTACTCAGGCAGGTGATCACGGATCGCATTGATGAGATGGGCGCGCTGGCCCAACGGGAGGTCGCGAGCCCGGAAGATCCCTGCGGCGGCCTACATGGCCTCGCATTTCACGGCCACTAACAGCATGGTCGGGCGCTTTGCCGCCTCGAAGATCGCCTCGGCATCGGCGGCATCGTTCTTCTGCCGCTTAGCGACCGGCTTCACCTAAGCCGGCGCCATCAGCTTTACCCTGTGGCCAAGCTTGCAGGTCTCTCGACCCCAGTGATGCGCGCTGGGGCAAACCTCCGTTGCTACGAGGCAGGAAGCTGGATGGCGAAGTAGGCCAATATTTGATCGCGCCGCAGCTGCTTGCTGAAGGCCGGAACACTGGAGGCATTTGCCCCATGCGCCTGGAAAACGTTCCTAGCCAAATCCAGGCCGATGATATTAACCTCTATCACGGACTCCTCCCCGTGGTGGCTCTCAACACAACCAACTTGGCTCATCTATGCCGCCGAGAGACGTCCACCCCATTATTGGAAAACCACGACCGTCACGGCGGGGCTGCGCCTGTCCGAGAGCGCCGCGCCGTTCGTGCTCGACGGGCCAAACAAACGCGACGCCTCCCAGGATCACGTCGATCGCGTCTTGGTGCCCGAACTCACCCCCAGTGACAGCGCGGTCATGGACTAACTCGGCAGCCACGAGGGTACGGCTGTGCGGGCAGCAATCAAAGCGGTCGACGCTCGACGGCTGTTCCCCCTCCGTAGTACCCACTTCAACACCACCAAGATGGCGTTCTCGAAACTGAAGGACCCGCCGCGCAAAGCTGCCGAACGCGCCGTCGAGGGACTCTGGTCGACAATCGGACACCTCGTCGACACCGTCACGCCAGACGAGGACCTCCAGTTTTCTGTTCCAGCAGGATATGAGCCAAATAGGCGAGAAACGCTTTTTTGTTAGAAACTTACCATAAGATATTGAGCCCCTCTGCCACTGTTGTGACCGGAACGCGGATCCGGTGCAGCGCAGATGCACTTTGTCAAGCGCTCTGTGACGAGAAGTGAGTTATTCGACACATCATGGACTACCGAAAGGAACCGAATGCAATGCCAAATATCAGTGATGCGGCAGTACGTTACGAGCATTTCCAGACACTTGCAGACGAGACCAGCATCGGAGCTTCCCACAAAAGCATCCTTCCGGTGTGAAACAGACGCCAGCCGATTCGCCTTGCCAAATTCTTCCGACGAAAGTCCAAGCTGCGCTGCAATCTGATGCTGGAGCATTTCACTGCGGCTCGGTAGAAGAGAGTTTAGATTCCCCATTGCGTCGGAGGAAGCGGACGAAGCAGCTTCAATCAGGTTCGGCTAACGTCCTGTCATATGAAATCAGCATTCCGAAGTTGAAGCCCGCACGCGTACAGCGGATTGCATGCGAAAGCGTGGCCATATCGCTGCAAAATCTATCGCATGTTAACGGATCATAAAAAAGTCTCACATTGAAGTGAACGAAGCAATCTAACGCTGCATTGGAGGTTTTGGTGGGAAGGGTCGGGACAGATGTGGCGAAAGGCTCGCAGATCCAATTGCAGGCTTCGATCGACGCATCGGATGTCATCGGGCGTTGGGACTGGGACATCCCCAACGATCTGCTATACGCAGATGCGACGGTTGCCATGCTCTTTAGCGTTGATCCTGCGACGGCGCAAGGTGGCGTTCCGTTAAGCCTGTTTCTTGCAGGAATTCATCCGGAGGACAGGGCAAAAACGGCGGAGGTTATTGCGATAAGCGCAAGGGCGGGCCGCTCTTACGTACAGGAATATCGAGTCTACTCGGCGGACGGAGCTATGAGGTGGGTTTTAGCACGCGGCCTTATACATCTGGACAAGACAGGTCGCCCCCTGCGGGGCACCGGTTTGCTGATTGATATTACGCCGAACCGGGCTGATGAAGCCGATCATCCAACTAAAGGGGCTGATAGCTTAGCAAACCCGTTGGAGGAGGCTGCCGAACATTGCCTTGCTGCCCGACACGCAATACAGAAACTTTCCGAGCCATTACTTAAGAACATGACAGACATGTTGCTACTTGAGATCGGACGTCGTCTTTCGAAAACTGCAATTCACCAGCGCCGGACGCGCATGAACTGACGCACTGATCAAATTGCAACTCCATCGATAGAAATAGCTCGGACTGTCAGTTAAAGCCTCAGCATTAGGAAGCTAGTCAGTAAATCCTTTTAACGCGTTGAGCCGCGCGACTTACACATGTGCATACGGGGCATTCAAAATCAACAATCACTCTGAGCGAACGCAGAATATACGGCTCTAAGCGAATAAATCACGTGTGCCTTCAGATATTTACCTCCTAATTTATCGAACGAAGTTGTCTTAAATCCCCTAAGGCCGGCTACCAAATTATGCAGTTGCAATTGTACTGTGTAAGGCCACGTGCGGCCCTCAGAAAGCGAACAAATTTATAGCAAACTCAGCGACAAATTCTTGCTCAGCGCCGTTCAAATCTCTACCTGTCGCAGTTTCAGCGCTACGTGCTCAATATCCGTCTTATGTCTTCGCTTCATATCTAGTGGTGCGAGTCTAACACTTGGTGCCCGCGCTTTGCGGCCTGGATGATGCGATCTGGGTCGGCGGTCCAGACGAAGGGCTTCGGGTCGCCGTTGCT
>NZ_LMMP01000030.1 GCF_001422815.1 Methylobacterium sp. Leaf91
TAGGTCGTAGACTCATAAGATTGGAGCCAGATGCGGATGGCTGCGAGTTTGATGCTGGCGAGATAGTTGGCCGGGTCCTTGTCGTAGCGGGTGGCTACTGCTCTGAAGTGCTTGATCTTGTTGAAGAAGCGTTCGACGAGGTTGCGGTAGCGGTACAGGAACGCGCTGAAGGCGGGGACATTCTTGCGGTTCGGCATCGGCCGGACGTTGGCCCATGCCCCTTGCTTGGCCAGACAGTCTCGGCGTTCGTCGCTGTCGTAAGCCCGGTCGCCGAGCAGGGTCTGCCCCGGACCGAGCATGCTGAGCATATCGTCCGAGGAGCGGCCGTCATGGGCCTGCCCCTCGGTCAGCTTGAGAGCGATGGGGCGGCCCTCGGCATCCACCAGGGCATGAATCTTGGTGGTCAGGCCGCCGCGCGTCCTTCGAGAGCCTCAGGATGAGGCGACCCATGCAACGGGATCGGTCGTCTTCTTTTTTGGCGGTGGCCGCNTGAATCTTGGTGGTCAGGCCGCCGCGCGTCCTTCGAGAGCCTCAGGATGAGGCGACCCATGCAACGGGATCGGTCGTCTTCTTTTTTGGCGGTGGCCGCATGCTGATGCACCCGCACAATGGTGGCGTCGATCATCTGAATATCGCCGTCGTAAGCCATTGACACGGCATCGAGAAGTCGATCCCATACTCCGGCTTTGCGCCACCGCCGGAAGCGGTTGCCGCAGGTCGTTTGAGGTCCATACCGCGCTGGGATATCGGCCCAGGGCGCGCCCGTACGCAGACGCCAAAAGATGCCGTTGAGCCGCGCCGGTCGTCCACTCGCTCGACACCTCGTGTGTCCGTCGGCAGGGCCGGCTCGACCGCCGCCCATTCCGCATCCGTCAGATCAAACCGAGCCATCGGCATCTCCTTCCAAAGAGGAAAACCCAATGATCGTCGTCCTGATCCAAATCCCTTATGAGTTAAGACCTAGAGCGCCTGACAGAACGGCACCGGGCGGGGGGAGTGTTGTTTAGAATGACCAGACTGCTTTACGCGAAAGCTGCTTTGCGATGCCGTGACTGCGTTCCTGGATCGTGCGCAGAATGGTCAGGAGTGTCTCGAAGAGTGAGCTTAGGATCGGATCGTCGGGCAGCTGGGCTCGAACCTGCCTAGCGAAAGTCACGCCTTTGCCCGGCCCGATCAGGATCCCGACGGTCTTTGCCAACCCGCGGATTTTGTTGATGAGCGCCGTCCGCATGCCGACCAGCTGGTCGCGGGTGATCAGGAGGGCACGCAATCGATGGGTCTCAANCGGTCTTTGCCAACCCGCGGATTTTGTTGATGAGCGCCGTCCGCATGCCGACCAGCTGGTCGCGGGTGATCAGGAGGGCACGCAATCGATGGGTCTCAATCGACCGCACGGCTACCGGTCGATACCATCCCGGGCGAACCAGGCGTGCCAGACCTAACGCGTCGTTCCGATCCGTCTTGTTCATTTGCATCTTGTTAGCTGCAGCCGCATGCCTCGCATGAAGGCAGACGATTGGCAGCCCTCGCTCGTTGAGGGCATGCCAAAGCCAAACCGCGAGGGACTTTGTCTCGATCCCGACCTTCACGGCGCCGGGTGCCCTACGCTTAAAAACGGCCGCGATAACCTCGGGATCGGTCCTCGACGTTCCAGCCCACACACGCTCGCCCGCCCGTCGACGACGCAGATCGCGGACTCCTTCATCGAGACGTCCAGTCCAACATAGCGGGGAGACGTCCAGTCCAACATAGCGGGTCATCTTGTGTCCTCCTCTTCAGGGGATGACAGGCTACCGCGAGAGCCACGCCCTCAATTACGCCATGTGGTGGTTCACCTCCCAGCCCTTCCGTCGCAACAGGATGTGCAGCCGCCGATAGCCATAGCGCACCCGCGCGGCGGCCAACTCCTTCAACCGCATCCGCAGCGCAACCTGAGGGTCGGATCGCTTCCTGTAGTGCTGGGACGAACAACCGAAGCTGGTGGCCAGACAGGCCCGACGCTCGCTGATCCCGTAGGCCACCTGCAGATGACCAGCGACCTCACGGTGAGCGGCGGGCCTCACCACTTTCACTTAAGGACGCCCTGCAGCATGGAGCGGTCCAGCGTCAGGTCGGCACCAGTCGTTTGAGCTTGCCATTCTCGTCCTCCAGCTGCTTGAGCCATCGGATCTCCGGCACGCCCATGCCGACGAACTGTTTCTTCCAGCGATAAAAGGTCGGCCCAGACACGCCCATCTTCCGGCAGACCTCGTCCACCGTGGCGCCATTCTCCGCCTGCCGCAGGGCGAAGGCGATTTGTTCATTCGTGAAGCGTTTGCGGGGCATGGCATCCACCCTCCTTCAGGGTTCAGGACGCCCGAAAAACTAGCGCTCAGCACACAACAGTTTACCGGGGCAGGGTCACGTCAATGGTCGGCTTCATAAGATTTAAAGCCGACCATATCACAAACCAGAGCCTTGTCGGTTTAACTAAATCATTTATACTTAAACCATGATATGCCGACTGAATGCTAAGCTTTGAAATCTGCTGTATTGATAAAAGTTTCTATCAGAGTACGAAGTTTAGGAGTTTCGTCTCCATGTAAATATTGTTCTTCTAAAGTATTTACAAAAACTGTCGCAGCATCTTTTCCAGCAGTACGAGAGATGCCGATAACCTTTCGCTTGATTAGAGAAAAAATATCCTTGGATCCTGAGGGAAGTTCACCATTTATATAATAGAACGCGGCACGATCAGCAAGGTGAAACCTCTCTAAGATACCCGCAAAACGCAGAGAAAGCAGATCTTGCCTGACTATAAAGTCCTTATGCTCCAAATCGAACTTCATTATCGCATCTTTATCGCGCATGTTTAATATTTTACTAATTTCATCAAGTATAAACTTTCGGCGATTCATATCTTCTCTTCTTACGATCTGCTGTTTTACCCTTTCATCTCTATCATGAGAAAATTTGGTCTTCAGAGAAGCTCCTTGATTTGCCGATTCTATTAAGCTAATGATTTTGCTTGACAAAAGAGGCATGAGGGAGCTGCTTTCAACAAATTCCAAAGCTTCATTTGACTGCTGCCGATTTATCAACGTAAGGGCCCAATGTTTGAGTATAGCGAAGCTTGTGTCAATGTCTGATACAGATTCACCACCGAAGTATACCGACACCAACTTTAGTATACGTTTCTTTAAAACCAACTCGGCCATCTTCCGCCAATACAATTGATTGCTGGATATCTCATTTCCGAACTTTTGATCGAATTTTTCTATGAGCTGGGTGCATTCCATTTCCGCGGAGTCAAACAGTCTAAGTGCATTCCGTAAGAATTCAGCAGATGGAAGTAATTCAGCATTTATAGAATCAATGGCAAGCTCCAAAGCCTCCGCATCTCGGCCTAACCTTGATAAAGCATAAGACTGCGCAATCTTGAATGTATTGCTCCAATCTTTAAGCATAACATTCCAGGATTCGAGATGTTCTATCGCTTCAAAGTAATGATCCATTTTGCATAGGAGCTCAAAATGAAACATGACATGTCTGTAGGCGGTGATTTTCTGCTCTGAGCTACGAAAATAATTTTCATTAGTCGAAATTTTATTTATCAAAGCTTCCATCGCTCGTTTAGACATGCGCAGTGCCGATGATGGACGCTTGCGCCTCATTTGGACACGCGCGAGATTTGAAAGATAAACTGGAGAGCTTGCACGAGCTGCTCGTACAGATACTCTAAATTCTCCTCCATTCAATTTCCCCAATAAGGCTGACTCAATGTTTGACGACAAAACTCCAAAATCATTAAGTGTTCGGCCAACAGTGTGCGTTGACATAGGAACGAGCAATGCTCGCCATTCCCGATGTGTGCCTACTTTGGTTGCGTGCATGTTATCAAGAATAAAGCGTGGATCGTAGAAAATGGCAACATCGCCGTTTTTAACCAAGCCTTCTTCCATGTCATCATAAATAAAAGTAAGGTTCTGTCGATCCCCCGCCCAGCGTGTTTCGGCGGGGAATTTATGAGGATCTGCGGTGTATTGGGGCGCGATAGCAACTATGGACGTAGCTCTAAGTTTTTTAGAAAACATCAGAGCGCCGTAGCCGCCCATACTCATACCGTACGTGACTATATCTCTATACCGGTCAAGTATTCCTTGCTCATCTAAAATCGATATAGCGGCATCCATTTCCGATGTTTGCCACCAGTGATTCCATCGTGCGCAAAACATGACCGCGGGTAAGCCACATTTTTGTAGGAACGCTTGCCCAGGCCCCGTCATCTCTTCAGCAGGAGTACGAAGCTTTTTTAAAGAGCCATTTCTTGCAGAAAATGAAATGATAAGTCTGTCAGATGTCGGCTCTAGTTGGCTAAGCACGACGATATCTTGTCCATCATATACTACGCTCATTTCTTAGACCCCTCTGTGCAAACTATATTTGATACGGTGAACATAATTGAATATTAGCTTTCGAAGTTACAAATAATTTTGCACAACATTCCTAAGATATCAGCGTTATAGCAGCACGCATAAATTATACATATCACTGCGGGCTGACATAGTCATTGTTTTGTTAATCGCTATACGGTTCTTTGGTGTTTGTGAAGTTTGAATGACGAGGCATTGCTACGGCTGTTAGAAGGCATTTGTAACAAATTACGCAGATTGGCGCTAGAGCCGTGCCCTGGCGGGTTGAATCGCTCGGGGTAGGCGATCTGGCTTGTCAATCGGCGTCCAATCGGGCCCCAGGATCGGCATCCAAAAAGGACCCACCTGCTGGCCGGGCTGATGACCACCGACGCAGAGATCGACGCGGCGGAGCCGGTCAGAGTGAGCGTAGCGGCGTCGATCTCATCTCCAGCCTGCCACCTGTTCAGCGCTGATGCCGTGCTCAACTTGCTGGCCCGTGTCAACGAGCCTGACCTGTCCGCTCCCGTGCTCACGCCTGCCTCGCTGACCCTCGATCTGGAGCCGCTGGCGGATTGGCCCGCTACGACGGCCTTCGTGGGCTGGAGGCGCTGTGATGGAGCGCCACACCGTCCTCGGCCTGATGGTCAAGTTGAAGCTGCGCGGGACGCGCGCGGCCTACGATGAGGTGATCACCCAAGCTGGTAAGCGTGGACACGCGCCCAAGCGGGTGATCGGCGAGTTGCTCGCCGCGCAACTCGCCGACGTGGAGAGCCGGGCGATGGCCTACCGGATGGGCAACGCCAAGTTCCCGGTGATGAAGACCCTGGCCGAGTTCGATCTCGCGATATCGCCGGTGAACGCCGCGGTGGTGCGCGACTTGCACTAGGTCAACTTCCTGACTGACAGCCGCAACGCCGTGCTCATCGGCGGCACCGGATCGGGCAAGACGCATCTGGCCATCGCCATTGGGGTCAACTGCGTGCGCGAGCGCGAGGCACGGGTTCGCTTCTTCAACACGGTCGACCTCGTCAACCAACTGGAGGCGGAGGCCCGCGCGGGTAAAGCCGGACGGCTCGCTTCGCAGCTGTCGCGCGCCGATCTCGTCATCCTGGACGAGCTGGGCTACCTGCCGTTCCCGCGGGCGGGCGGACAGATGCAGTTCCACCTGATCAGCCGGCTCTACGAGCGCACCTCGGTGATCGTGACGACGAACCTGCCGTTTGGCGAGTGGCCGAGCGTGTTCGGCGATGCGAAGATGACCACGGCGCTGCTCGACCGGCTGACACACCACTGCGATATGCTGGAGATCGGCAACGCTAGGTCTTAAATCATAAGGGGATTTGGGCCAGGACGACGATCATTGGGTTTTCCTCTTTGGAAGGAGATGCCGATGGCTCGGTTTGATCTGACGGATGCGGAATGGGCGGCGATCGAGCCGGTCCTGCCGACGGACACACGAGGTGTCGACCTGCGGGCGGCGATCAAACGCTACATCGCCGGGCATAACCGACGCGCCAAACCCTTCGTATGGACCAAACCCGCTACCGACATCCTCGCAGCCGTCAGCCGAACCCCTGAACCATCCGTCTGAGTCAGTGCACTAGCTGGCGGTTGAAGACGCGATCCTGAGGAAGCCGGCCGCGGCACGCCGCGATCGGACAGGCGCATGGATAGGGCCGCACGGCAGGCGGCCTCGACGGCGTCCAGTCCGGCGCCTGGCACGGCCGAGAGGATCTCGACGAACTGGCGATCGCCGTCGGTGTGAGACTTCAGCCGCTCGCGGATCTCAGCGATCCCCGTCGACAGGTCCCAGTCGCGGAATGGTTCGCCGTTCCTTAAAGCACCGGGCTTGCGCGCCAGCACGGGTAGATAGTGCCAGGGATCGTAGATGGTCTCGTTACGACCGAAGTAGCGCCCGTGGTCGGCAATCGGCTCACCGCTCAGGAAGACGAGGATGCGCTCGGCGTAGGCGCGCAGCTGCACACGCCGGCCTGTTCGGCGAACTCCGTGTCGAGTGCTGCGATGCGCGAGTCGAGGAACTGCCAGCGTTCGCCTACGTCCGCCACGAGGATGCGCATGCGTGGCGTGATATTCAAGTCGCTGTCGGAATCGAGCAAGTCGTTCAGGCAGGCCGCGAGCTTGGCGCGTCCCTACGGGACGACGTGGCCACGCTCCAGCAGGATGGCGCGGATCTGATTCATCAGGGCTGTGCGTTCGCCGATGAGTTGGTCGCGCACCCGGTGCAAGGTCTGCATGTTGAACCGCTCCGGGTTTCCCGGAGGCTCCAGTTCTTGAGAGGATGGAGCCATGACGAAGCGAACCCCACCCTATTCTCCCGAAGTCCGCGAACGTGCCGTGCGGATGGTTTTCGACCATCAGAGCGAGCATGGCTCGCGATGGGCGGCGATCCAGTCAATCGCCACTAAGATCGGGTGCTTGGGCGAGGCGTTGCGCAACTGGGTCCGGCAGTCCGAGGGTGACCGAGGTCAACGTGCTGGGCCGCCGACGGAGGAGCGCGAGCGGATCAAGGCGCTGGAGCGTGAGAACCGCGAGCTCAGGCAGGCCAACGAGATCCTTCGGAAGGCGTCGGCATATTCAATGATGGCGGAGCTTGACCGCCCATTCAAACGATGAAAGTGTTCATCGACGAGCACCGCGATGCCTACGGGGTCGAGCCGATCTGCAAGGGCTGCCGATCGCCCCATCGACCTACTACGCGCATGCCGCGCGGCGCGCCGATCCCGGCAAGCTACTGGCACGGGCCAGGAGCGACGCCGTGCTGATGATCAAGATCCGGCGCGTGTTCGAGGCGAACTTCTGCGTCTACGGCGTGCGCAAGGTGTGGCGACAGCTCGGCCGGGAAGGGATCGTGGTGGCCCGTTGCACCATCGCGCTGCTGGTGCGGACGATGGAACTGAGGGGCGTCGTGCGGGGCAAGACGGTTCGGACGACGAGCCCCGATCCGGCAGCTTTATGCCCACTCGATCGCGTCAACCGCCAGTTCAAGGCACCGCACCCGAACACCCTGTGGGTCTCGGACTTCACCTATGTCGCGACCTGGGGCGGCTTCGTCTATGTGGCCTTCGTGATCGACGTCTTCGCCCGTCGCATCGTCGGCTGGCGTGGGTCCCAAACCGCTCATGCCAGCTTCGTGCTGGATGCCTTGGAGCAGGCCCTGCACGAGCGTCGTCCGGTCCGGCGTGGCGGCCTCGTGCATCATAGCGACAGGGGCTCGCAATACCTGTCGATCCGCTACACGGCGCGGCTCGCCGAGGCCGGTGTCGAGCCGTCCGTCGGCAGCGTCGGTGACAGCTACGACAATGCTCTGGCCGAGACGATCAACGACCTCTTCAAGGCCGAGGTGATCCATCGCCGTGGCCCGTGGCGCTCCTTCGAGGCGGTCGAGTTCGTCACCCTCGAATGGGTCGACTTGTTCAACACCCGCTGCCTGCTCGAACCCATCAGGAATATCCCTCCCGCCGAGGCCGAAGCGCGCTACTATGCCCACACCGAGGTGCGAGCCTTGGCCGCTTGACCCAAACCAAATGGCCTCCGGGGAACCTGGAGCGGTTCACCTCGGGTGCAAGCAAAATCTCTGGACGGGTGCGGTGCGTGATCGGATGCTGCCATGTGTCAGGCGTCTGATGCGGTGGGTTGCATGCCGCGGGCCCGTATGGGAGTGCGAGAGTCGGGACCACATCACTACAGCGCGCTCGAAGCGCTCCCCGTGCGCCTGGTTCTCCCAACTCCGTCTCACCGACGTTGCGCCATACCTGTCCGTCGACCTCCTCACGCCCTCCGACAGCCTCGCGTCCGCCCCGCCTACGCGGTGACGGCCGGAGCTCGGTAGATCCCACCCCCGGCCGGTTGCCCTGGTGCGGGACTGGCTCGATGCGGCCGGGATCACAGAAGGTCCAGTGTTCTGGCCGGTGTCTCGGTCGGGGAGGATGCGGGGCCTCAATCTGGTTAATTCCCATATTGCCGATGACGAGAGTATTTCAGCCGTCTCCGAAAAACGCGATGCAAAAACCGTAACGAACCCCGTACCGGTTTCTCTCCGCCTCATGACGTAGGTCGTAGCGGACACTATCAAGCGGTACGCACTCGCGGCCGGGCTCGATGCCTCGATCTTCGGGGCGCACAGCCTCCGTACTAGTTTTATAACGACGGCGGCCGAGCGAGGCGCGGATCTAGCCCGCATCATGGATCGGTCGGGCCACCGCGATCCACGGACGGTGCTTGGCTACATCCGCCGGGCGAACGCCTTCAAGGATCATTCGGGGAGCGGGTTTCTATAGAAGGCGTCAAGATTGGCCTACCCCTCAAAATCGCGGCTCATGGGTCCGCTGCCGCTCGCCTTTGATTTCAATGTTGCCCTCGCTAGAACATCACTGGTCGGCGGTCTTTCGTGGGGTTGCCGCGTCCTAGCAATGGGATCAGAAGTCTAAAACGGTCTCGTGCCGGCCTGCCAGCTTCTGAGAAACTGCGCGGGCCCTGTGACGAGTTGCTGGACTTATGGGGCGAGTATTGGCTCCAGAAAAACGCTAGTTATACCGCTAACATTTGTCATTAATGAGAAAAGTGAGAAGAAATGAAGATTTTAATCTACAATGATACCAGACCTTATCATTGCGGCTGCGAAGCCGTTATGGATTTCATCGAAGCCACACTTGTATCACAAGGCCATGAGTTGCGAGGCGGATACTTAAACTATGGGAACTACCAGAGCAGGCTCATAAAAAGGAGAGGCGGCGTCGCCAAAAGACCGATTTCTGATGAAGATTTGGCGTGGTGCGATGCCGTGCTGGTGAACGGCGAGGGAGGGGGCGCTGCGAGGTGGAACCTGAATGCGCTGGCCGCCGCTCACAGTGCAGGAAAGAAGACCTATCTTTGCAATTCAATCTGGCCCGAGCGACTTCACCCCGACTGGAAGGAGTTGCTTCCGGTCCTGACCAAGGTCAACCTGCGCGGTGCTATCAGCTTGAAGCACTGCTTGAGTCACGGCGCTGTAGGAGCGGAAGCCACATTAGATTTCTCTTACTTCAATTCTGTCGGAAATCCAGCGCTATACTACAATTTCAATGGGGGGGAATTGTTCGGGGACTTCTACGAGTTCGAACCCGAGCGCGAAAAGTTGCAGGCAGCGTTCATCGGCTGGCCTACACTCCCAATGATTCCAAGAATTTGTGGATGGGATTACTTCGTAAAAAGCTTGTCAACAGCGTCTCTCTACGTAACGGGCCGTCATCATGGAATATACGCGGCGTGCAAGGCGCGGACTCCATTCGTCACTTATAGACGTGAAAATCACAAGATTCTTGATCTTTTTGAAAGTTCCGGCATTTCAATTCCCTACCCGTCGTCCGAGACGGAACTCAATGAGGCAGTGGCTTGGGCCAGAGCCAATAGGGGCGTGTATGATCAACTCTTCGACTGGATGGAGTCTCAGGCGCCTTGGCCTGGCATAATCGAAGGAACAAGGTAAACCGTCGATGCTGCCTATCGGACAACTTGAAAGGCCCCCTTCCGTGCGCGTCGGTGTCGTGATTTACAGATGCTGTGGGCGTTGAGGAGGCTCGAATGGGTCAACCAGGGTTCTTCGATTTGGATGAGTGCTACCGGCGTCTGTCGAGAGACGGCGACCCGCTGGTGAAACTCGCCGCCTTGATCGACTTCGAGGTGTCCGATCGCAAGCCCCGCTAAGCCTCCTTCCATGCATACACATCCAGCCACTCCCGAATGCGCGGGGCAGCCTCTTTCTCCGTCTGGTCGTCTGAGTTCTCGTAATCTGCGATCAGCGCCTCGGCAGCTGGAATTCCCGGGCGTTGATTTCGGTGACCGACCGGCCTAACCGGCCTGGCATTCCGCTTTACCCCTCGTCTTGCTAGTCAGGCCTACCCCATGAGCGAACAAATCGCGCGCGCCACTGCTACGATGCAGGTCCCGGCCTTGTCTGGTCTTTCCACCGTGGCCGAACGCTACGACCTGATCCTGTGCGATGTCTGGGGCGTCCTTCATGACGGCATGCGGGCTCATCGGGGGGCGGGCGAGGCGCTGATCCGATTCCGCACCCTGCCCGAAGCCGGTCGCCGACGGCGCCTTATCCTCGTCTCGAATGCCCCACGCCCCTGGGCCGGCGTCCAGACCATCCTCGACGGCTACGGCGTGCCGCGCGAGGCCTATGACGCCATCCTCACCTCCGGCGATCTGACCCGGCGCCTGATCGCGGAGCATCCGGGCGAGCGCATCCACCATCTCGGGCCGGAACGCGACGTGACGATCTTCGATGGCCTCGATATCCGCCTCGTGGCGGCCGGTGAGGCGGAGCGTGTCGTCTGCACCGGCCTGTTCGACGACACGATCGAGACGGCGGAGGATTACCGGGATACGCTGGCCGGCTTCCGGGCACGAGACGTGCCGATGATCTGTGCTAATCCCGATCTCGTGGTCGAGCGCAAGAAGAAGTTGATTCCCTGCGCCGGCCTGATCGCGCAGGCCTATGAGGAGATCGGCGGCGCAGTGACCTATGCCGGCAAGCCGTACCGCCCGGTCTACGAGGCGGCCCTTGCCATGGCGGGTGCCCTGGACGACGCCGGCGAACCCAAAGTCGCCCGCGTCCTGGCGGTCGGCGACGCCCTACGCACCGACATCGCTGGTGCCGCGGCTTACGGCATCCCGAACCTGCTGGTGGCGCGCGGCATCCATGCGGAAGAGCTCGGCGTCGTAGCCGAGCACGACACGTTGGGCGACGTCACTGAATGGCTCTCCTGCCAGGAGGTCCAACCTGATGCCGTCATCGAGCGGTTGGTCTGGTAGCGCAGCTGAACCCTTCAGTCGAGGATCGTTCGACCCTTGGCTTACTCTAGAGCGAGTTCCGCTCATGTAGCGACGGCTACGTCGTGGTCGTATCCGGCGGCGGCGAGATAGTTTCGGCACTCTTGGGGTGTGAAGCGAGCGAAGGCCTTCCGGATCTCTTTGCGGAGGTCTGGGATGGTGCGTGGAGCGGCGGCGCGCAGGAGGGCCTTCAGCTTGGCGAAGGCCTGCTCGATTGATGGTGTGGATGGCTCCTGCTCCCGGCGTTGCGCTGGGGCATAGGCGGGATGTTGTCGCCTCAAGCTGAGGAGCCACCCATGTCCAAGCTTGTTACGGTCGGTATCGACCTCGCGAAGAGCGTTTTCCAAGTCCACGGTGTCGATGAGAGCGGTCGTGTTCTCGTGCGTCGCCAACTCCGTCGAAGCCAGCTGCTCGCGTTTTTCGAGAAGCAGCCGCGATGCCTGATCGGCATGGAAGCTTGCGGAGGCGCTCACGACTGGGGGCGCAGGCTTCAGGGATTGGGGCATGATGTCCGGCTGATGCCGCCGTCTTACGTAAAGCCCTATGTGAAGCGCGGGAAGACGGACGCAGCCGATGCGGCCGCCATCTGTGAAGCGGTCACACGTCCCTCCATGCGGTTTGTCGCCGTGAAGAGCGAAGCTTGCTCTTCGGTCCTGGTTCTCCACCGCACGCGGGATCTTCTGGTCCGCCAGCGCACGCAGATCGGCAACGCGATCCGCGCTCACATGACGGAGTTCGGTGTCATCGCAGCCAAGGGCGCGCAGAATGTCGATCGGCT
>NZ_LMMP01000031.1 GCF_001422815.1 Methylobacterium sp. Leaf91
GAGAGCGACAAGCTTGGACATGACGCTGGCCGTATCCTGCCCCGGCAATCACGGCAACAATTTCCACCAGATCGTTGAATTATTGCTCCTCCTCAAGGCTGCGGTCGCGTCTCCATATGATTCACACGCTCGCGTCGGCCATCGGCCCGCTTTATCCAAACCTCAGTAGCATCGAGGGCGAGCCCTGGCCCGTGGGCGTAATCCCACCTCCAGCTCGGGTCTGCGGTTGGCCCCATCTCAGATCGACACCCTCTCGAAGGACCAGGCGCAGGCGGAATTCGCCCAAACTCTGTCGGCGCAACAAGAGTTTAAGGGTTTTCGTAGAAGCATTCCAAGCTTCTAATGCCTTCAAATCCGTGAAGACACGGGGCGCATAGTCGTCGGTCGTGATCTCGCGCCAGGGCGGGCCCTCGTCCGTCAACTGTAGCCTTATCACTTCACGGCCCGGATCGGTCCGATCGCTTAGAAGAGCAGTTATATCACCAATCTGTTTTGCGGTTCGATGGCGAGTCTATTGAGAACGTTTCTAAGATTGTCCTATAGGGAACACACTGGCCCTTAGAGGACAAAAATATGACCGATCAGACACAGGATTTGCAGGCCGGATACGTCGGGCTCACCGCTGACCTCGTAGCCGCCTACGTCTCCAACAACTCGGTTCCGGTAAGCGCGCTGCCCGAACTGCTGAGCAGTGTGCACGCCGCCATCCGCGGCCTTACCAACGGTGGATCTAGCGCGCCGGAGGTGGACAAGATCGAGAAGGCAACGCCAACTCAGATCAAGAAGTCGATGACGCAGGATCACCTCTTCAGCTTCGAGGACGGCAAGCCCTACAAGACATTGCGCCGGCACCTGACGCTCCGCGGGCTCAGCCCTGAAGCATACCGTGCGAAGCATGGCCTGCCTGTCGACTACCCGATGACCTCCCCCAGCTATTCGGCTCAGCGCTCGGAGCTTGCCCGGTCCCTTGGACTTGGGCAGCAGCGAAATGTTGCCTCAAAGGCTGTAGCCGCAAGAGCACCACAGAATGAGGTGGTGTCAGACGCACCTTCTCCCGAAAAGAAGCGTACCGGTCGGCCACGCAAGGCTGCGACGGCCGAATAACCTAGGCCATAAAAGCGGGTCGGGCGAGCGTTCGCAGCGCGTCCCCGACTCGCCGTTACTCCGAATGCCGGTTGAGGCGGACCGCAGGGCAACGCAGGGAGTATCGACGGTGGACTGCGGGCGTCAATCGTCGCTCCTGCTTCCAGCGTGAGCAGGGGCGATGAGACGAGGTTTTGCGGCACGAGCCTTACGCTGCGTCTTCTTCACAGAGACGCCGCTAGGATCGAAAGGAATGACATCCCCACCACACCCAACACAGACGGATTTCGCTAGGCGATCCGTGCGGGCGTCGCGGTCCTTGTCCTTCTTTGCCTGCCCCTCGGAATTCAGCACGTGCTGCCGATGCATGGCCTCCATCCGCTTATCCCGATCGGCGTCTGATGCGCTCTGCGGTGATTGAGATGATGCGGTACTAGCAGGTAGCCACAAGGCCCCTGCGGTGAAGGCCAGGATTGCGGAGCGCTTTAGCAGGGTAGTTACGCACGGCATGGGATCTTCCTTCTATGCCTTACCCCTACACCTCAATCAGAGATGCACCGAATGATGCTCTTTGGGGGCAGCCCCGCCGCCCCGATCTGATCGCGGAGCCGGTGGGGTGGGTCGTCCATCTCACGCTGAGCCGGTACGTAACTTGGCTCGACGGATAGGATGGGGCGAAGCGGTTAGCGGAGAGCGAACCTGCAGAATGGTCCACGGCCCGAGATGGGACAAAACAATTTAGTTCCAGTCTCCGCTATCGAGCGTGCAGGCGCCAGCAGTAACGCGGGTGACCTTGCCCCCTGGCCTGCCCTCATTCTGAAGCTAGGGTCCGTCGAGCAGGAGACGGACGATGAAGAAGAGCCGGTTCAGCGAAGAACAGATCATCGGCATCCTGAAGGAGCAGCAAGCCGGGCTGCCGGTGGCTGAGATCTGCCGCCGCCAGGGCATCTGCGACGCGACATTCTACACGTGGCGCTCGCGCTTCGGCGGCATGGAAGTGTCGGACGCGCGGCGTCTGAAGGCGCTCGACGAGGAGAATGTCAAACAGCGTTGAACATTGACCCTGGATCGGCGTCGAACTTTGGGTCTGGCGCAATCTCGATGCAACGCTACTCAGGGCGCGCCGATCATCCGAGCTTCGAGCAGGTCGAGCTTGGCACGGCCGAACATCTGCCGCTTCACGAGCTTCAGGCGGGTGATTTGCCCCTCAGTCTGGCCGTTCGACCATGATTGGGTAAGAGCTGCAGCGACAGCCGCCTTATCCTTCAGCAGGCCGCTGGCAAAGGATGCGAGGAGGCTGCGGGCTGCAGCCTCGATCCATACGTCGAGATCCGATCGACGCCATTCACGGATCATGGTTTGGAAGCGCAACAGCAGGGATCTTGCCTCGTCGAGCGTCGGCACCTCCGCCTCGATCGTCGCCACGATGACGGCTTCGGCCTTCGTCAGGCTGTCCCGCCCGGTCGTCATCAGTCGGGAGAGAATGCGCGCTGACGGTACCTTGCCTGGCGATCTTTCCGGCGCGCGCTCGCTGCGCCGACGGCGCGTCGCCCATTCCCCGACCACGCGTAGGCTGCCGGTGAACCCACTGGCGCGAAGCCGCCGCCAAAGTTCTGCCCCGCTGCGGCAGCCAGCCCCCCATTCGGCATAGAGCCGGGGCAGATAGGCGTCCAGGCTGCTTTGGCGGTGCGGAAGACGTCGCCGGTCAGACCGCGCAGCACGTCGCGCACGAGCTTGCGACTGTGCCCGATGGTCCGGGCGATTGTCTTGATCGGCATGCCTTGCCGCGACAGGGACAGGATCGCTGCGCCGGTCGCCTCCCTCCGGAGATAGCCGTCATACTGCAGGCGCTCGGCGCAGGTCAGTCGTTCGGGATCGACCGTCGCGGCTCTCACCGCGATGCGGATGGCCGCCATCGACTTGCGCACGGCATCGAGGAAGGCGGCGCTGACGTTTTCCATCAAGTGCCATCGATCAGCGACCTGAACGGCATGAGGCAGCGCCCGCGTCGTCGCCTCGCCGTAGCAACCACCGCGGTCACGGGCGACGACAGTGATTTCGGGATGTGCCGCAAGCCACGCCTCGACGGTGCCGCTCTCCCGATCCGGGAGCAGGGCGATGACACGTCGCCGTTCCAGGTCGCAGACCAGCGTGCCGTAGCGCTGTCCCCGGCGGTAGGCCCAGTCGTCGATGCCGATCACGCTCGGAGGCTCCACCGGACGGGCGGCACGGCGGCGCACGGTCCGCAGCATCGTATCCCGACTGGCCGGGACCATGAGACGACGCGCGAAGCTGGCGGCGGGTCTACCGCCTAGGGCAAGGCCGAGATGATGCACGATGCAGTCGAGCCGGGCCGTACGCCGGGCGTAGGTAGCGGCGAGATCCGACCCGAGCCGCTCGGCGAAGATCTTGGTCTGGCAGTCCGTCCCCACGCAACGGAAGCGGCGCACGCTGACATCGATGACGACGCGTCTGCCGGCGACAGGCAGATCGGACAGGGTACGCGTGTATCGGCTGTGGATTCGAGACGAGGGCTGATCGCAGCCAGGGCACCGGGCCGAGGTGGCGACAGGCCGGGCGGTGATGGTCAGGCCAGTGCCGACCTCGACATGATCGATAACGAGGCCACGCGGGAATACGGAACCGGGATGCAGGCTGCGGGCATGGTGGAATCTCCGACGACCGAAGCCGAGATCCATCAACTCGCCTGCACCGAAAGTGAGTCAGACCCAAAGTTGCACGCCGAAACACACTGAACCGGGCTTAAGCCGAAGCCAGCCCATGCCGTGAGGGCTGCAAAATTCGGCCTATCCTACTTTGAGTCAGGCCTATTCATAGAGCCGTCCAATTCGGTCTCGCCCCAGGTGAAGGGCGCAGCGCCTCCCGCCCACGGACAGGACGTACCTCCCCATGCAAGACCATGCCAGACGCTCGATCGCGCCGGTGCGAGGGCCCGCGCATGCTCAGAATCTAAAAGCGGGTTGGTGTGTGAGCGAGTGCCGAACCGCGCGGCGTGCCGGGCGAGGCGAGCCTAGATCAACGTTACTGAACAAGTCACGGCCAACCGCCATTCGACGGAGACCGCGCAAACCCAAGTGGATTGTGCCATGAACACTCGTATTGCTTCTGCTGTTGCTGCTGTTGTCCTCAGCGTCAGCGCCGTTGCTTCGCCCGCTGTTGCCAAGACCTATCTCGTACGGGGGCAGGTCCCGGCCTATGACGTGATGTCCTCCAACGCGGGCCGTGCCACAGCCGATGACGATCTGACTACCGGATCGATCGGGTACAGCCGTGGCCGGGGCCACGACTCGGCTCAGGAAGGCAACGCCAATCAGCCAAACTTCCCGGTCCAGCAGTACGGACAGACCACGGGTGGCGGTCGCTAAGCCTTCACACCCTTGAGACGACCAGCGGTGGGGCGAGAGCCTCGCCGTTTTTGTTTGTGCGGATCACGCGGGTCTACCTCTGGTACGCCATGTTTCAGCGGATTTGTGCGCCAAACCAACAACTTTCTCGATCCAAGCTGCATCGGCGTTGGTGACACGGGCTAACCGCTCGAATGTCCTAAGACGATCTCGGTCAGCCTTATTCAGGAAACGTCCTCCAAACGCCTTCGGCATCGTCCAATCGATCATGAGAGCGTAGCCGGCAGCACTGCTCCAGGGCTCCACAGGCTTGGTATCCCAAAGGCGCATTCCCAGCCTGCAACAGGGTGCGGAGGGGGCGCTGTCGCCGGAAGCGGGCGGACGTGAGGAGGGTTGTGGTGTACCTGCTATGGGTGCTTCGACAGGCCAGGCTTGAATGGCGCTGGCAAGAACGCGCCAATCAAGGCCGGCTGCAGCGAGGGTCCGGCCTATGGCGCGGGCGGCGGCGATAACTTCGTTGTCCTGATCGCTGCCGAGAAGCGGCAAGAGCTTGCCAAGCTTCTGACGGACCGCAGGCGGGATCATGACCGCCATCCAGGTAGGCCGGTCCATGCTTGGTCGATGATGCCCTCGCGACGCTCAGCGCGGTCAGGAGCGGCGTCGGCGGCGATGCGTAGGGTTGCTCCATTGCTTCCGTGCCACCAGCCTCAGCGGCCTCCTGGCCCTTGTGACGGATGGCTGCCTTGAACGCTCTGACGGCTGGGCCAGCGGTTGGCTGGCTCTCGACTGCCGCAACGAGCCCAATCACCGCCTCCGCGATCGGCACGATGGCTACCTGCCACGTCGGAGCCGGAGGCGCTTCCGGCTGAAGCGGGGCTGCCGATAGGTGCACGGTCGTTCGCGGGCGCATCATGCGTCGGTTCTTACGGCTGTGACGGTGAGGCGTCCATAGGAGGGGAGGATCGCGCGGCGGTCGAGCGGCGCGAGGCGATTAAGGGCGACGCTGGCCGGCTCTAGGGCCTCAAGGTCGGTCTCGGCCTGGGCGAGGAGCCGGCAGGCATTGAGCGCGCGGGGCCCGGCATAGACGCGAGCCAGGGCCCGCACTCCACGCAGTGTCGGGTTCGCGGTTCGGCTACGTTTTACCGACAGTAGAAAACCCGTCAAGTTTCCCCAACGGGATCTGAGCCGTCTGCACGGCTGGATCGGCGTGTTTGCTGGGCGTCGGAGAAACGACCGTATTTCCGACGTTAGCAAAAGCCTCGATTTCTTCGCGAACGTTCGCTCGACACCGCGTCGGGTATCAAACAGCGTTGAACATTGACCCTGGATCAGCGTCCAATCGGGGTTCTGACGCACTTACGCTGATGATCAAGGCGTGAGCCCGATCAAGCGAGCTTGCAGCAGGTCGATCTTGCCGCGGCCGTACATCTGGCGCTTGACGAGCTTGAGCTTTGTGACCTGTCCTTCGGTCTGGCCCTTTGACCATGGCAGTGTGATTGCGGCCTGAACTGCAGATCGGTCCTGACCGATGCCGCGCGCGAAGGAGGCGACGAGACTTGCCTCGGCCCGCCTGAGCCATCCTTCGAGCCGGCCGGGCTAGTTTCCTCGCACCATCGACTGGAAGGCGCTGACCACCTCGCGTGCCTCAACCAGCGCCGGCACTCCAACCTCGACAGCGGCCACGGTCAGCGTCTCCGTCCTGGTCAACCGGTCGCGACCCGTCGTCAGCAGCCGCGCCAAGGTTCGCGCCGACGGCACACGCTGAAGCCGCTCGATGTTGGCCTGCTCGGCGCGCCGGCGGCGCGTCGCCCATTCCCCAATCACGCGGAGCGATCCTCGGAAGCCCTGCGCCTTCGTCATCCGCCAGAGTTCGGCGGCATTGCGGCTGCCTGCGTCCCACTGGGCATGGGTCGGGGACGTTGGGCGACAACGAGGCCCAGGCGCTGGCCGAACGGCTGCACGGGCGGCGGAGCGCGAACCGCGAAGGGATCAAGCCCGTGGGCATCCCTGCCGGCCGAGTCAGCCTGTTTCCGCCAAAACGGGCGGTAACCTCCCCAGATCGCGCTACCTCTCGCGACCGCCGCCGCCTTCTGGCCTCATCCGGGCCAATGCCGCCTGCTCTTGCCGCACGGTTCACCACCGGCCAACTCGCGGTCCTGCGCATCGTTGCCCGATGAGGTAGCCGCCAAGGGCGTGTGCGGGCTCTGTACCGATGCTATCGCAGCCCGTGCTGGCGTGTCCCGTCGCCTCGCTCAGGGTGCCGTCCGGCTCGCAGAAGGTGACGGACTGCTGACCATCGAGGAGCGCCGTCACGAGGGCCGGGAGAACAGCCCGAATCTCGTTCGCATCATCAGTCGGGAATGGCAGGCCTGGATGCGGCGCGCCGGCCTAGCGAAGGCAGGGGGTATAGGATGCAAAAAGATTCACCCCATGGATAGTAGGGTTCTAACTTCGGAGAAAACTCAGGCCAACGGCCCCCAAAGAGATCTGCCGGGATGACAGGGCCGCCTCCGGGGAGGCGGCTCGCGAGAATCGCACGGGACGGCAGAGCCGTTGAAGGCCATACGGTGAGGGAATGCGTCTGAACATACTACTTCAATCTTACTTAAAAATTTTAGTAGTATGAAATAAGAAATTTAGTTTGTTGTTCTATACAAGTTTGTGATGTGAGCGCCAAAAGGCACTTCCGGTCCTAGTTTAGAGTATGAGCTTGCGGTGCTCAGGATGTACATGACATGCTGGTTTCAATAATTCTATTTTTGGCAGGATTGATAACCGGAATTTACTATAAAGTTTGGATTATATTATACGCTTCTATTTGCATATTTTTTGGCTTTTTTCTTGTTTGGTACATAAAACAAGAGGTTTTTGCAATAAAATTTCTCATATTTTTCGCGTATCTAACAGCTTTACAGGCGGGATACCTAGTAGGTATCTATATCAAATACGGACGCAGTTCCTAAAGGATACGGTTGCACATCTACCAAAGCCAGATCACCTGCCCTGTAACTCGGTATATCAACGCCCAAGGCAAAGCAGCCAGAAGACACATACAAACGACAAGGAATAAAGGTGGTTTTTTTTCAAAAAAACGCGGCGATGTCGTAATTTGGGGCATGATTGTCTCAAATTGGGACGAAAAAAGATATCTATGGATTGAACTGCACAATCTGGGCCTATCTCCAATAAATAGCGCGGAGGCCGTCCAAATTTTTAGATAACTCAATATAGTATAATATCCAGTAATATAGATTTCGATATATTAGAGGATATATTTGTAAATAAAAAATCACAATTATATCGAGTAAATGTAGATAACCTATATTATGCAATATATTTGAGAATGGCCACCATTTGAGGCTGATTCTCAAGAACAATTCATCAAATAATTCACTTCACCTCCTGCAAGCTTCCTATATAATGATGTTGCCCGCAAAACGGTCGTTTTCTTTACGATGTAGTTTTGGAGCGCAACTAGAGCCGTGCCCTGGCGGGTTGAATCGCTTGGGGTAGGCGATCTGGCTGGCGTGTGATTCACTGGACGGGCTTATGAGGGAGGATTGCCATGCCGT
>NZ_LMMP01000032.1 GCF_001422815.1 Methylobacterium sp. Leaf91
CTGGAACCCCTACACCGCCCGCCGCGCCAAGGATGGCTTCTACGGCGGCTTCACCCTCGTCGTTCCCCTCGGCACCCTGCTCGGCCTCGCGCCGGGCTGAGGGAGGCAGGGTCCGAACAGAGCCATTCTGTCAGGCATGAAACGCGCCCCTTTCGCGACGCTGCTCTGGCGGCAAGGTGGCTATCCCGCGCGAAAGCATCACATGGCCGCCGGTAAAGCTCCGGCGGAAGGCATCGTTGAGGGCACGCACCCGGTCGGTGCGGGTGGTCGAGGCGGGATCCGCCTCGACGTTCATGGGGTAATGCTGCGCACGGCTCTTGCTTTGCGCCCTGAACCGCGCCCGGCGGCAGCAATCCGAGCTCACTGCGGTGCCGGGTGATCAGCGGATCGTCGGGCCAGTCGCGCCATTGAAGCTCAAAAGCGTCGTCGGCCTTTGTGTACATGATGATGGCCTCGAACCAGCCCTCCTGCGGACCGGCGCAGGCCAGCACGAGGCAGCCCAGTTTGATGCCGGGCCAATCGGCGGGCGCCTTGAAACGGCCGCCAGGGCCTCAGGCGCCTGCATCGCTACTTGCCCCGCCCCCTGGGGCAGTAGGGGCGCCAGCGGCCTTGGCTGAGGTCCTGACAGGCGCGGCAATGTCGGGCAGGCCCGCTGCCGCGACGAGCCGGTCGAACACCTCGGCTTTGACGAACGGCACGAAGGCTTTGCCGCTCCCGAACAGGCAGCCCTGCGGCAGGCCGGCGGCAAGGCTGTAATGGGTGTCATTGCCGATCTCGAGCACATGCATGCCCATCAGGCCGGCGGCGCGCTCAGCCTCGGCTTTCTACCCGACGGCAAATCGTGAGGCGTGTGGGCGGTGCCGTTCGTCGCGGCCGAACAGGACCAGGCCGGGCGGCATGGCAGTGGGTGTGCTGGTTGTGATGTTCAGGGCCATCAAAGGGCTCCAGAAACAACGAAGGCGGCCCGGAGGCCGCCTTGCGTTGAGTGTGAGGGGAAGGATGCATCCGCCCGCTGTTGGTCGGGCTCGGGTGGCGGCAGTGGTCGCAACGGCAGGGTCATCGGGGGCATCCGGTCAGCCGCGAAACAGCCCGCAGCGACAATCACATTATAAGATTATAGTCTTAATTTCAAGCTTAGGTTGCTTTGTTGCTTATGCGTCTATCGGTGAGTTGTGCCCGTAACCCTCGAGTGAGAATGGTAGAGTGGCCGCAATGGGTGGGTTTGCGACGGTCCGGTTTGAAGCGACGAGATCTAAGAAACGGACGTTCGAACGAGGGCCGCGAATCGACAGCTTAGCGCATATAGCCGCTGTCCAGCCGACGCTGGCAGCACCTCGATAGCGGACGCTGCGGGAGTGAGAACTTTGGATCCGGATCGTGCCGTGAACGGAAGTAGGTCGGCTACCCACAAACGGACGTTCGGTGTCACTTTTAAGAATGATGATAGCCAGGGTAAGCTGTTTCATAAAGCAGTTCTGACGGGAGAAAGCGTCCACCCTTCCGCACACTAACCATACAGTCTTTCCTGCCGCCGAATCACGCAGAAATAATTTGAATAGACTCAAACTTGTCGTTAACAGTTTATTTTCATATATTGCTATGCGATATATAGATTGATTATTATTGATCTAGAATGTCTACCAGAATATCCTTAAATTTCGAAATAATATTCACTCTGCATTCGCTGTAGTTTATTCGTCGTTTTTAATTTATAATAAATTCGAAAACAGCAGATCAATACAGTCGAAAATTGTCGATGCAAAAATGAGCACAAAGGATGGATCTTCGATTTCTCACCTTCCTCCATCTTTCTCCCTTTTCCGGCGTAGACCAGGCGGGGGATCTCCGGTCTGAAACGATTGAGGCAACGGCATCCAATGCGTTGGCTGAGGATCCAGCCGCGGATCGAGGTTGTCCGGCACAGTGGAGTCGCTCCATCCATCGTCTGCCAGCCACGCCAAGGTAACCAATCCATTTGGGCAGGAAACAAGAAAATCTTTGCATGTCTTGGGTTTGGCTGTGTCGATCGGCTGCCAGTCGCCTATTGCCCTATCCATCTTTGGTTACCCTCGCGGCGTCGGCCCTCATGCAGTGTTCGGTGACGGATTCTTTCGGTGCCTCTACGATGATGCTCGCGTGCGGGCTCAGCCGTTAGATCAATTCGGTATTAACAACCGATCGCACCACAAGCATGGCCGCGTTGGTGGCTGGCTCGTGCAGGGAAATCGCCAGCATTACTCTCCCGGAGGGCGAGCCGTTGCCGCCCCTTCGGCATGGTCGGTACTAGGCAAAATGCTCTGTCGACCATCTATTTCGGACTATATGCCAAAATATGCGCTAGATTATCGCCCTAAACCATGAAGTAATACTGACATAGGCATTTGATTGCGGCGATTTCTATATTTATTTTCACTTGTTGCGCTGATGGCTCTTCAATTGAGAGATTCATCTCCGCGCTTATAAGTATTGAACTTATATTTCTTGAATATATCAAAGATGCATAGAGCGTAATATTTAAAAACGTCGAGCAGTTGAAAGACTCGAAGGTCAAATATAATCGCGTAAAAATCGAATACTTTCGATCAGGGGAGGGAGCAATGACTACAAGTTTCATTGTCAATCAAGATGATCTCAGCTTCATACTCAAGCAGATCAAGATCGCGGAGGCGCATGCCGACGGCAAGACGATGACGGCAGCGATTCAGTCTGTCTATGTCGGCCTGTCTGACGCCGATGCCGCCTTAACGCCCTACGGCCTGCGCACGGTCGATGGTCAGGACAACAACCTCCTACAGCCCGAATACGGTGCCGGCGATAATCCGTTCCCGCGCCTGCTCGACCCGGTCTTCATGAATGACGACGACGGGGACACGATGCCTCTCGGTCCTCCTGGATCGGGCGCCCCTACGATAACTAACACAGATTATGGTATCTCCAGCAGCGTCGCCGACGCGGATCCGCGCATCATCTCCAATCTCATCGTCAACATGACGGTCGACAACCCGGCGGCCCTCGACGCCTGGTTCAACAATCCCCTCTCGCTCGCGGCCTTCGAGGCGGATCATCCCGGAAAGGTTCCGATCCGCCCCGGGGAGACACCGACGGGCAACCAGCTGGTCGTCACCAACGCTGACATCGCCCAGATCCCGAACCAGTCACCCGATGTCGGTCTGTCCCCGGGCTTTAATTCTTGGATGACTTTCTTCGGCCAGTTCTTCGACCATGGGCTGGATCTCGTCACCAAGGGCAATAACGGTACAGTCTATATTCCGTTGCAGCCCGACGACCCGCTTTACGTACCGGGCAGCCCAACCAACTTCATGGCGCTGACGCGGGCGACCGTGACGCTCGATGCGAACGGCGTCCCGCAGCATGAGAACACGACGACATCGTTCGTCGACCAGAACCAGACCTATACATCACATGCTTCTCATCAGGTCTTCCTGCGCGAATACGAGAAGAATACGCTCGGCCATGCGGTCTCGACCGCGCGCCTCCTCGACGGCAAGGCGAGCAACGGATCCCTCGACGGCGCAATCGGGAACTGGGCCGAGGTCAAGGCCCAGGCGCTCGAGATGCTGGGCATCCGGCTCGGCGATTTCGACGTCCACAACGTGCCGCTCCTCAAGACCGACCAGTATGGTCGCTTCATTCCCGGCGAGAACGGCTACGCTCAGCTGGTCATGGCGCCGGACGCCACGCACGACACCCCCTGGTTCAAGGAAGGAACCGCCGCGGGCATCACCACGGCGGGGTCCATCGGCACCAACCACGCCTTCCTCAACGACATCGCGCATCACGCCGAGCCGGTCTTCGTCGATCACGACCACAATCTGGGAACTCCGAAGCTGCAACAGGTCGCCGATGACGACCGCCTCGATTTCAATGGCGACGGCGTCAGCAACGCGGCCGACCTCGCTGCCGGAGCGGGCGTCATCCGGGATGCGAACCAGAGCGGTGGCATCGATCTCGACGATCTGAAGGACCTCAATTTCGACGGCAGGATCGATGCGGCCGATCTCGTGGCCGACGACCGAAATCCGCTGACCTACGACAACGAAATGCTCGACGCGCATTTTGTGACCGGCGACGGGCGCGGCAACGAGAACGTCGCCCTCACCGCAGTGCATTCCGTCTTCCATTCGGAGCACAACCGTCTGGTCGAGGAGAACAAGGCCACGATTCTCGCCACCGGCGACATCGATTTCATCAACGAATGGCTGACGAAGGACATCACGCAGATCCCTCCATCCGCCTCAGGACTCGAATGGGACGGTGAACGCCTCTTCCAAGCCGCGCGCTTCGTCACCGAAATGCAGTACCAGCATCTCGTCTTCGAGGAATTTGCGCGCCGCGTTCAGCCGAACGTCGATCCGTTCGTCTTCACCAACAGCGCGGACATCGACCCATCGATCGTGGCCGAGTTTGCGCATGTAGTCTACCGCTTCGGCCATTCGATGCTCACCGGGACGGTGGACCGGCTCGACAACGACCTGAACTCCGTCAACGGCGACAACGCCCAGGCAACGTTGATCGAAGCGTTCCTCAATCCGCAGATGTATGTCGGTACGGCCCATGATCTCGCCGCGACGAACGGTGCCATCATCCGGGGCCTGACCCGCGACGTGGGAAACGAGATGGACGAGTTCATCGTCCAGGACGTGCGCAGCAACCTGCTCGGCCTGCCGCTCGATCTGGCGGCGCTGAATATCGCCCGCGCCCGCGACACCGGTGTGCCTTCGCTCAACGAGACCCGCAAGCAGCTCTATACTGATTTCGGCGACCCCGATCTCAAGCCTTATACGAGCTGGGCAGACTTCGCACAGCACATCAAGAATCCCACCTCGATCATCAACTTCATCGCCGCCTACGGGACCCATGCGACCATCGCCGGCGCGACGACGGTCGATGCCAAGCGTGTTGCGGCCATGGAACTGGTCTTGGGGGTGGACGAGAATGGTAGCGGCGTCGCGGGCGATCGACTCGATTTCCTGAACGCGACCGGCGACTATGCAGGCGGCAACCTCGGCGGTCTCAACACGGTCGATCTCTGGATTGGCGGCCTGGCCGAGGAGCTGAACGAGTTCGGCGGCATGCTGGGCTCGACCTTCAACTTCGTCTTCGAATACCAGATGGAGCATCTGCAGAACGGCGACCGGCTCTACTACCTAAGCCGTACACAGGGATTGAACCTGCTCAACAATCTCGAGCCGAATACCTTCACCGATCTGGTGATGCGCAACACTGATCTGGGCGGGCTCTACTCCACCCACCTCAACGGCTCGCTTTTCACCACGCCGGATCACATCCTCGAACTCGACCGCGGCATCGCTCAGGAGGGCACGGATCCGACCTGGGACAGGGCATCGCAACAGGCGATCGATCCCAAGGTCGTGCGCAGTTACACCGGCGCCACGATCACCGTCGACGGTAAGGTGCATGACGTCGGCGGCACGCTCAAGGTGAGCGGCGGCGAGCATTTCGTCCTCGGAGGCACCGAGGGCAACGACAAGCTCTACGGCGACAAGGGCATCGACACCCTCTGGGGCGACGGCGGCGACGATTACCTCAATGCCGGCATGGAATCCGATAACGTCTTCGGCGGCGATGGCGACGATATCATCGAGGATCCATTCGGTGACGACGTGCTGCGGGGCAACCTCGGCAACGACGTTATCAACGGCGGCACGGGCCTCGATCTGCTGTTCGGCGATGCCGGTCAGGATTTCATCATGGGTACCACCGACACCAAGGAGGTGTTTGCCGGGCTGGGCAACGATTTCATCCTTGGCGGCAGCGCCCCCGACAACCTGATGGGCAACGAAGGCGACGACTGGATCGAGGGCGGCGAAGGCTTCGACGGGCTCTCGGGGGAGAACTCGCAGCTCTTCTTCAACAGCACCATCGTGGGCCACGACGTCCTGAACGGTCAGGGGAACGATACGGATTACGATGGCGAGAACGGCGACGACATCATGGTCGAAGGGCCGGGCATTCAGCGCAACAACGGTATGGAGGGGTTCGACTGGTCGATCCACAAGGGCGATCCGAACGCGGCGGATTCCGATCTCGGCATCCGCGTCTTCGACAACCGGGAGAACATTATCCTTCGAGACCGCTTCGATTCCGTCGAAGGCCTGTCGGGATGGAAGTTCAACGACACCCTGACGGGTGCTTCCAAGCTCGTGATCGGTGAGAATTTCGTCAACGTGCTCACCCAGGCGGGCGTCGACAGGATCACCGGCCTGCGCGGACTTCTCAACGTGGCGCCGGGCCTGCCGAACGCTGTGGTCTTCGACCCGAGCGGAGGGGCCGGTATCGGCAGCACAGGCGGCGAGATCCTTCTCGGCGGCGCGGGCAGCGACCTGATCCGCGGCAATCTCGGCAGCGATTTCATCGACGGCGATGCCTGGCTCAACGTCCGGATCGCGGTTCATGCGAACAAGGACGGCAGCGGCGCCGTCATTCGCTCGGTGGACAGCCTGAACGAGATCAAGGCGCAGATGTTGTCCGGGGCGATCAATCCCGGTCAGCTCGGCATCGTCCGCGAGATCGTCACCACGGGCGTGGGCGTCAACGACGTCGATACCGCCGTCTTCTCGGGCGATGTCGCGGATTACACGATCAGCGGACCCGATGGCGGCGGACGCCGCACCGTGACCGACAACGTCGGTACGGATGGCACCGATACGATCCGCAACATCGAGCGGCTGCAATTCGCCGATCAGACCATCACGATCAGCGGGACCAACGCCATCGCGACCGGGGCGGTGACGATCAATGATGCGACGCCCACCGAGAAGCAGGTCCTCACCGCGGCGGTTCTGAGCCTTAACGATCTCAATGGGATCAGGCCGGGCACCCTGGTGCTGACATGGCAGTCCTTCGACGGGACCGACTGGCGCGACATCCCCGGCGCAACCGGCGCAACCTTCACGCCCGGCGACCTCCAGGCAGGTCAGTCTCTGCGCGTTGTCGCGAGTTTCATCGATGGTCTCGGCGTTCCCGAACGGCTCACATCGGAACCGACCGCCCCTGTCATCGCCATCAACGATCAACCGACCGACATCGTCGGCGGGCCGCTTTCATCCGACGAGAACCGGGTTAATAGTTCCGTCGTCGGAAGCGTCGTCGGTGTCGACGCTGATACGGCCGTCCTGACCTATTCCCTGGTGAGCAATGCCGGTGGCCGCTTCGCTATCGACAATACGGGAAAGATTGTCATCGCCGACCGGACGCTGATCGATTTCGAGCAGGCGCCGAGCCACGACATCACGGTGTCCGTCCGTGATGGGCAATACACCCTCACGAAAACCTTCACGATCACGATCAACGATGTCGCGCCGGAATCCGTGACGGGCGATGGCCGGGCCAACATCATCCGGGCGGGCGCGGGCAACGACGTCCTCGACGGTCTTGGCGGTGCGGATGACCTCTCCGGAGGGTCGGGGAACGACATCTACTACGTCGACCAGCTGGGCGATGTCGTCCACGAGGTGGTCGGTGGCGGAACCGACAAGATCTACGCGAGCGGCAATTTCATCCTGGGGGCTGGTGAAGCAGTCGAGAGCCTCATCGCCAGGGCCGGCACTCTCGGCATCAGCCTTGGGGGCAATGGTCTTACGAACAAACTTCATAGCGGTGCCGGTGCCGATACTCTCAGCGGCTTTGGTGGGAACGACATCTACTACGTCGATCAGTTGGGCGATGTCGTGCACGAGGCGGCCAGTAGCGGAACCGACAGGATCTACGCGAGCAGCAACTTCACACTNGGGAACGACATCTACTACGTCGATCAGTTGGGCGATGTCGTGCACGAGGCGGCCAGTAGCGGAACCGACAGGATCTACGCGAGCAGCAACTTCACACTGGGGGCAGGTGAAGCCGTCGAGGTCCTGGTCGCCAGGGCCGGAACTCTCGGTATCAGCCTCGGCGGCAACGAGCTCGTCAATACGCTCCAAAGCGGTGCAGGTGCCGATACCCTCAGCGGCTTTGGGGGGAACGACATCTACTACGTCAACGGCTTGAATGACGTCGTGCACGAGGTGGCAGGGGGCGGAACCGACAGGATCTACGCCAGCAGCAACTTCGTCCTGGGGGCGGGTGAATCGGTCGAGACCCTGGTCGCCAAGGCGGGAAACCTCGGCATCAGCCTTGGCGGCAACGAGCTCGTCAATACGCTCTACAGCGGTGCCGGTGCCGATACCCTCAGCGGCTTTGGAGGGAACGACATCTACTACGTCAACGGCGTGAACGACGTCGTGCACGAGGCGGCCGGGGCTGGGACCGACAAGATCTACGCCAGCAGCAACTTCACCCTGGGGGTGGGTGAATCGATCGAAAACCTCTTCGCCAAGGTCGGCGGCCTCAGCCTAACCGGCAACGAACTCGCCAACACGCTCGTCGGGAGTAGCGGCGCCGATCGTCTGAACGGCGGCCTCGGGAACGATACCCTGAAAGGGGGCGCCGGAAACGACACGTTCGTGTTCGCGTCCGGGTTCGGATCGGACCAGATCGTCGGCTTCGATGCCGACCCGACCGGTGGCCAGGACGTCATGGACCTGTCGGGTCTCGGCATCACGGCAGCCGACTTCGCCAGCGAGGTCTCGATCAATCAGTCCGGTGCCAACACCACCGTC
>NZ_LMMP01000033.1 GCF_001422815.1 Methylobacterium sp. Leaf91
AGTTCAGACCATTGCGCATCGCTCAGCATCGTCCCTCCCGCAATCAGAGAGACGAAAACGCAAAACGCGCCAATCCGTTCAAGCGACGACAGGCCCTAGTCGTGGTCATGATCACGATCGTGCTCTCAGGCTTCTTTTACACCAACCGGCACCAGCAGGCTCTCATCGATCTGCGCGAAGGCGGGCGGCAGATGCGCATCGCCCAGGAAGCGCTCATGGACGCGGAAGCCTACGTCCTCAACAGAGCCCTCGGCGACCGGGACAGCGAATACAGCGAGTACAGCCGCGCCTTCGAAGCGTTGCATAGCCGTCGCGATACGTATCTGGCTCGCCTGGATCCTTTCCTAAAGATGCCCGACGGGACCAGCGCCTCCGCCGACGCCAGCATCAAGTCGCTCGAAGCCATCTGGACGGATACACTCGAACTCGTCCGCGCCGGAAAGCTGGAGGCGGCTCAGTCCCTGCTCAGGGAACGCAGGAGTGCAGCTCTGATCGGCACGATGCGTCGCGCGTTTGATGCCTTCCTGGCGACCTGGAACTCGCATTTCACCGATCACGAGACGCGCATCGAGATCGGCAAAAGTATCGTGTTGCTATCGCAGATTCTGATTGCCGGAGTCATGATCTTCGCATTCCGATCAAGCGCGCGAGATGCTCAGGCCCGGGCGACGGCCATCACGGAAATGGACGCGTCCAGAACACAGGTCGGTCACCTGTTCGAGATGACGGACATGCTCCAGAGCGCTGCGGATCATCACGATGCAAATGCGGTCCTCCGAGCCACTGCCGGCGAACTGATCAACGGTTTCAGCGGCGCGCTCTATGTCTTCAATAATTCACGGGATCGCCTCGTCCTCTCGACCTCTTGGGCGTGCGAGGAAGGATCGCCCCCGCCGGAGGTGATCGCGATCAACCAGTGCTGGGCCATGAAGCGCGGCAAGCCGCACATCAACCGCGGCGGCTCCAGAGCCCTTTGCTGTGAGCATCATGTCTCCGGTCTCGCCGCCCTCGAAATACCGATGGTCGCGCGGGGCGAGAACCTTGGTCTTCTTCAGATCTTTGCGCATGGTTTGGACGCAGAGAAACGCCTCGCTGACATCCTGCCGCTGAGTTCGGCGCTCGGGGACGCGATGTCGCTCGCCCTGTCCAACATCGCTCTACGCGAGAAGCTGCGCAACCAGGCGCTCCGCGATCCACTGACGGGCCTCTATAACCGACGCTACATGGAGGACAGTCTCGATCGATATGTCCGCATCGCTGAGCGCGAGGGGCGGATGGTTTCGGTGATCATGATCGACCTCGACCACTTCAAGCGCCTTAATGACGAGCACGGTCATGCGACAGGTGACGCTGTTCTGAGGGAAGCGGCGGCTGCGATCGTCGGAGCGCTCCGTGAGACCGATGTGGCCTGTCGCTACGGTGGCGAAGAACTGATCGTGTTTCTCCCCGACTGCAGCCTCGAGGATGCAGCGCTCAAGGCAGAACAAATCCGAGAGCGGATCGAGGCTCTGTCCGGGGCCCATGGTGCGAAGGTCTCGGCGTCGCTAGGGGTGTCCTCTCTGCCGAGCACATCAAGCAACAGTGCTGACCTCGTCAAGGCAGCCGACACGGCACTCTATCGCGCCAAACATAGCGGAAGAAACCAGGTCGCGACCGCTCCGGTTCAATCGGGCTGGCGTGCCGAAAGCGAAGCCCCGGCTAGCCCACAGGGGCGCCTTCGTGTCGCGGGCAAATAGCTTAACGGCACTTAAGAAGAAGTAAAACAACAACCGCGGGGCTGCCTGTCAGCAGCCTGACGACGAGACCGCCCTTCGACTGATTGATGGCCGGGGTCCGCTTCCGCCGCTATGCCGAAAAGGCCCCGGTGCCGGCCATGAAGTACGGTAGCACGGTCGTGCTCGACAACTTGTCCGCCCACAACGTCAGCGGCATCCGCGAGCGCATCGCTTCTGCAGGTGCCCGCCTGCTCTACCTCTCGGTCTATTCGCCCTAAACGAAAGACCGCTAAGAGATTTCAATCTGACCGAACTCGCCTTTGCCAAGCTCAAGGCCAATTTGGGTGCCCAGGCCGCCTGCACGGTCGCAGAACTTTGCAACACGCTCGCGCAGGTCCATGGGCGCTTCACGCCGAATGAGTGCCGCAATTACCTGATGGCCGCAGGGTACGATGCCTTTGACCCAACCTGACTGGATGCGGCTCTATAAAGTTTCAGAGTTAGTTCATCGAGCCGCGACGTCGGGCATCCGTAAGCTTCGACAACGCTCGTCCGACTTCAAGCAGCAGCATATCGCTCATCCGGTGCAGGAGAGGCTCAGGAAGCTCGTGGATTGCCTCCTGCGCCGCGAGGCAATGCTCGGCAGCCCGTTCCAAGGGGTGCTGATGCTTAAAGTCTGGAACGGGATTCGCCTCATGGTCACGAACACGCGATTGTGTGATGTCGATTAGCACACCGCTTCCACGCTGAGGCCGCCCTGCCTCGTCCAAGGTGATACGCCCACGATCCAGAACCCAACGTACAACGCCGTCAGCAGAGCAAACTCGGTACTCGAACGTGCAGCAAATTCCCGTCATCATACTACGCACTATCTCGTCGGCAAAACGCTCACGATCCTCGGGATGCACCCCGGCAAGGAACACATCGAGCGCCACGCCGGCAGCCATCGCTGTGGGGTCGATATTGAACACGAGTGCAACGAGTGCGTCCGCATACGCGAGATCCTTCGCAACGTCGTATTCCCATCGTCCAATCAGGTCTGAAGCGTCGAGCGCCTGTTGCAACATGATCTGCGAGACCTGCGTCCCGCGCGTTTGAATACGCCCCACACGCGTCTCCAGAATCTGATAAGGTCCGATCCAATACGACAATATAAGCTAAACCTAAGTAAATCTATACCGGTAGAAATTTACTACGAGATGGTGCAAAATACATCGCTAAACGTGATTCAATCAAAAGTTGCGCTGGAGGGCCGCATGGGCCGGAAGTTGAGTTCGGCTGAAGCCGATGTGTTTGCCAAAGACAGTACAAGTTTGCCGAATCAGACCGCTGAAGTCACCTCGTCATATGGCTCAGTGCTTCAATCAAGAATTGCAAAGGCGCTGGATCTTTCCGTAGCGGACTTCCTCCATCCAGCTGAATCCGAGAAACATACCCAAGAAGCCAATCATGACGGCCATGCGCCGGAGACTGGGCTGACGCGAGACTGCGTGGATCTCATTGAGGCTTTTGTACGTGTGGTAGATCCTAAAGAGCGTGAACGCATTCTTAATATGGCTCGAAACGCGGCTCGCGTGAGCGAGCACGAGGAGCCGCAAGGTTGACGGCCCGATCTATCGGCTAAGGCGGATTATCAGTATTTAACCGAAACTAATGCAGTTTCAAATATAACAATATAGAACTATTTGCTGTCGCGGTTTTGGTGTCATCTGATATATATCTACTTTTATATTCGATAGTTTTCTTAATCTGCCCTGTGCGAGGCACGCTGGTTAGATCAGGGGTCTGTGGCTGGGTGAAAGGCCAAATGCATGCCTGAAGCTCAGAAAATTTCGACCATCAGCCGTATTCAATCACTACTGGATGATGACTGCGCTGAAATTTGATCAGCCCTTAGTCGATTACAGGAATTATTACAACTAGCGGCCGCATCGCGATTGATAGCAGATCGGGGGGGGCACAAGTTAAGGATGGCGCGGTGATAGGCTGGTTAGCATGGCACTCCTTAATCTGATTGTTAACGGCGCATACGAAGCGTAGCCGATAGCAGATCGTGTCTATGTGTTAGGTTGTTGCTATTTAGCATCACTTAAGCGAACAATTTCATTTCGCCGTTCCTCTCTTTGTGAAAGTTCCTGGCCGACCTGCCACAAGAGAGCACGTGTCAAAGCAATCATCGCAGGGGTGCCTGCTTCGATGACGGCCTGATGCGCCGACAAACAAGCCTCTGCCATCTCGTTGAAACGCTCGTCGTCTTCCATTTCTGCACCGTCCATTCTGTCCGACACCGGTTGGATACTGGCAGGATAGCTTAAGTAATCAACGTGGATCAAACGCGAAATATTCTAACTAAGGTTGTATTTTGCATGGCCTCCAAAAGATGCGATAAACCGGTTGCGCACAATCGGAGTTACACATGTGTAAGCGGGATGCCGCTGAGTACGAGTCAGACCAATCGGAAGCGCTATTGAACCGGATCGCTGTAGCACTCGATTGCCCGGTTGAAGTGTTCTCAGATCTGTCATTGCCTGATCGAAACCCTACGGCGGAGATTCTGCAACTTTGGGCCATGATTGAGGTCGAGCAGGACCGATTGAAGGTGCTGAGCTTCATCCGCGGCTTGGCTCCCAGAACCGAAGTTCCACAGAGCCGCTGACGTTTAAGCGCCATCCGCAGCCTGCTGTGGGAATGGCGAGCCGATCTACAGAAAGCTTCTGCAGCAGAAGGACTGCTTCCATGCTGTAGAGGCTTGGGGTTTCCGCCGCAAGTAGCGAAGTAATGCTGTAGTGATCTGATGATTGATAGTATAATCAAGGTGGTCTCAGCCATATCAGTTGCTTTTTTTGCCTTGAATCGCAGATTTTGCGCCCTCGGTTTTCTACTACTTAAGGCTCTCTAATGAAGGTCATTTTCGTTTCGATAGGTAGCCATGGGGACGTCTTGCCGTTCATAGGCCTTGCCATCGAAATGCGCCGACGCTCCTTCAATGTCCTCCTCGCTGCGCCAGGACATTTTGAGAGGCTGGCGAAGCAAGCGCAACTGCCGTTTCACCCCCTTGGCAGCCAAGCTGATTACGATGAGGCCATCGCCGACCCGAACCTTTGGCATCCTCGCAAGGGAGCGGCCCTTCTGCTTGGGTACGCGCTGAAACTGATGCCGGTCGTTGACGCCTTCCTAGGCCAGGAGGCAGAACGGGGCCCAATCCTGGTGGTCGCCTCAACACTCAGCTTAGGCGCCCGTATCGCTCAGGATCGCCTGGGGCTCGACGTGATCACGGTTCACCTCGCTCCTTTCATTTTTCGGAGCCGGCACGCACCTCCCATCATCCCAGGAGTGCCGCTTCCCCGTTGGCTCCCGAATCGTCTCAAGCACTCGATCCAGCTTGGAGCCGAAAAATACGTGCTCAATCCCGTCTCTCTTCCCTCGGTTAACGCATATCGGGCTGAGTTCAATCTGCCTACCGTGGATCGATTGAGAACATGGTGGCACTCACCTCAACGCATCATCCTCATGGTCCCGAGCTGGTTCGCCCCACCACAGGACGATTGGCCACATCGCTTAGTCCAGACTGGATTTCCTCGGGTCGATACCTTCGGCGATGCTGGCAGGCTGTCACCGTCGCTTGCTGCGTTCGTAGAAGGCGGTAAGCCTCCCTTGGTCTTCACCTACGGCTCAGCGATGAGACAGGCGGGGCGATTTTTCGAGACGGCTGTCGCCATCTGTGGGCGGATGGGACGTCGCGGAGTTCTCCTGGCGCCTCAGAGTCCGTCCGATAAGTCACACTGCTCGGCCTAACCTTCGAACGAGGATCATGACGGCGGCGGCGTAGAGGAAGGCCTGGGCCGAGGCGAGGGTCGCCTCCGGGTCCTTCCAGAGGCGGCGGTTGCGGCTGATCCAGCCGAAGAAGCGTTCCACCACCCATCGGCGCGGATGCACGGCGAAGCCGACCTGATCCTTGGGTTTGCGCACGATATCGACGGTGATGCTCGTGGCGGTCGCGGGCCTATCGCCGGCATAGCCCGCATCGGCAAAGGCCTTGGTGATGAACGGGAAAGTCCGCCGCGATAGGCGCAACACCGGTCCGGCCCCATCCCGATCTTGTACGTCCGCAGCCTGCGGATCGAGGACGAGCGCCCGCCCGTCCGTATCGACTAGGGCCTGACGTTTGCGGCCCTTGATCTTCTTTCCAGCGTCGTAGCCGCGCGGGCCGCCGCTCTCGGTGGTCTTGACGCTCTGGCTGTCAAGCACCGCAGCCGTCGGCGAAGCCTCTCGACCGACCCGCTCACGGTCGGCCATGACGAGGTGATGGTTGATCCGGGCAAACAGGCCCGCGTCCCGCCAGCGGCTGAAGTAGCCGAACGTTGTGCTGCGCGGAGGCAGGTCCTTCGGGATCATCCGCCACGCGATGCCGCCGCGCAGCACGTAGAAGATCGCGTTCCAGATCTCGCGCATCGTCCAGACAGGCGGACGACCGCACGAGGCCGGCACCGGCAGCAGCGGCGCGATCACGGCCCACTCGCTATCCGTTAGGTCGGTTTCGTAGCGCAGGCCGGCGCGGCTATGCTGCCGGCGAGTGGTCGGGGTCCACATGGCACTTCCAAATCAGGCTTCAGCACCCTCTTGGAATCACCGCCATCCCGGCCACTCAACCCCCATCAGGCGTTATCGGACAGGCTCTCAGAACGGCCAGATCCCCGACGATCTACCAGCCAGCGTGTTCAGAGCGGCCTACGCCCCGCTCAGTGCACTGCTTCCATATTCTGCCGCGCTGATTCATCATGGAGGAATTGGCACTGTCGCGGAGGGGCTGGCTGCTGGCGTTCCGCAACTCATCGTACCGGTCGCCTTCGACCATTTCGACGAGGGTGAGCGTCTTCGTCGCCTTGGGGTAGGTATGACGCTCTCACGCAGACGCTTCAAACCCTCTCACGCCAGCCAATGCCTCAATACGCTTCTCCATTCTCCAACTGTTGCGGAGGCTTGTAAAGAGGCCAAGAAACGAAGTGCTCAAGAGAACGGCATAAAGGTCTGCTGTGGCATTATCGAGCGGTTCTCGAAACGGAAGCGTCACGGTTACTGAAAAATCTGCGCTTAATGCATTTGTATTTCTACGGGCGTTTTATCTAGCAATCGGTTGTGGTCCTCCTGGCGTTATGGCCCCGAGCTATATGCAGAATGTTGTCATGGCACGAAAAAAGCTTCAGTCTGAAGAGATTATCGCCAAGCTTAGCTGAGGGGATGTTTTGGTCTTGTAAGTACGCAAGGTCGCCGAAGGGATACGATCTATCTAGTTGGCCGAGTTCACGTATTTCCGTTAGCGTTCCAAATATGGTTTTAAAGGTCATCAGGTCAATCGCCTGGATTAACTGGAGACGGAGAGCCTATGACTTTGCTGTGCATCCACGCCGTTGGGGCGTGAAATGCTTCCTCGGCTGGATTAGCCGCAACTGCCGCCTTCGGGGAAAATTTTGAGGCGACCTTCGCTTTGGCTCAGGCGTTCCTCTACGCTGCCGCCTTCATGATCCTCATGCGAAGGCTGGGCCGAGCGTCATAACTTATCGGACAAAAATCAAGCAAAGCATTATAGGCAGAAGTATTTCATTAATACAATGCGGTGCTTCGCGAAGCAATGGCTCTGAAGATACATGGCTTACCGAACCTGTTGCTATCCGAAGCCAGCAATCTTTGTGATAATAAATGAGCGGAATTCTCCCTAGGATGAGTAAGCATTCCGGCTGTGGCTGATTGAGTCTGTTGCCGTACAAAAAGTTGAGCGGCGCTCAACCTAATCTATCAAGGGACCCGTTCGAATTTATGACTACTTATACGGGTGACCTAACCGGCTGGCTTGGAATGGGCTGCTTTACAGTCTCAGGCAGTATCGAACCGGCTAGTGGTTGAGCCCTGACGGTTGAGTCCGCGTAGGGTTTTGGTTTGTGGCCCATCCTGCGAGTCTGGCGGGATGCGCAGTGGCATCTCTTTCACGCT
>NZ_LMMP01000034.1 GCF_001422815.1 Methylobacterium sp. Leaf91
CCTGATGACCTCCGGCAAGCTGTTCGAGGATATCGGCCTGCCGCCGATGTCGGTGGAGAACGACCGGTTCATGCTGTGCGGCTCGCCGGACATGATCCGCGACACCCGCGAGATGCTGACCAGCGGCGGTTACGTGGAAGGCAACCATGGTGAGGCCGGCCACTACGTCATCGAGAAGGCTTTCGTCGAGAAGTGACGTGCGCGCCGTCTTCGTCGCCGGCGCCGGCACCGAGATCGGCAAGACCTACGTCACCGCGTCCCTGACGCGTGCCCTGCGCGCGCAGGACTGCGCCGTTTCGACCCTGAAGCCTCTGGCGAGCGGTGTCCCGCCCTTCGGCGATCCGGCATTTCGTGAGAGCGACACGGCGATCCTGCTGGACGCACAGGGGATGCCGCTGACGGCCGAGACGGTGGAGGCCTGCTCGCCCTGGCGTTTTGCCGCGCCGCTCAGCCCCGATCTCGCCGCCGCCCGCGAAGGGAGGAGCCTGAGCCTTTCCGAGCTCGTGAGCTGGTGCGAGGCCCGGCTCCAGGGAGCCGCCACGGAGACGATCATCGTCATCGAAGGCGTCGGCGGCCTCATGAGCCCGGTGACGTCGGAGGCGACGGGCCTCGACTGGCTCGAAGCCCTGGCCCTGCCGACGATCCTCGTCTCCGGCAGCTATCTCGGCGCGATCAGCCATGCGCTGACGGCGGCGGAGACCCTGCGCTGTCACGGCCAGCGGCTGCTCGCCGTCGTCGTCTGCGAAAGCCTCGGCGCTCCTACGTCGCCGGAGACGGTCGCCGACGCCATCGCCCGCCATGTGCCGGTTCCGGTCGTCTGCATCGCCCGCGACGGCGAGTGCCCGGAGGCTCTGGCGCGGCTGGTACAGGCCGGCTCGTTAAACCTTACCGCCTGACGACAGTATCAGCGTTCCGGAAATGGCGAGTCTGTCTCGTCCCACCGGGGATTCGCCCAGGGACCGCGCACGATGTCGTCACTTGTGCGATCCGGGGCCATACACCATGGACGGCCCGTCCGTTACTCTTAGGTTCGATACACTCGGGTTCGATCCGGCGGATGCCAGCGTCTTCGGCTTGTCCGTGCAAGGAGTACTCCATTGGCCCACCAGGAAACGGCTCATGGAGCGCCGACGGACGCGCGCGTCGCGCCCCGTGCCAGTCTGCCCCTCCTCCTCGGAGCGCTCGGCATCGTCTACGGCGATATCGGAACGAGCCCCCTCTACGCGTTCAAGGAGGCCGTGCGGGCGGCGAGCGGAGGCGGCCCACCGGCCGCCATCGCGGTCGTCGGCGCGGTATCGCTCATCTTCTGGGCGCTGATCCTCATCGTCTCGCTGAAATACGCGGTGCTGATCCTGCGGGCCGACAACCGGGGGGAGGGCGGCATCGTCGCCATGCTGGCGCTGCTCGGCGCCCGCCATGCAAAGCCGGGCACGCGGCAGGCCGCGCTCCTCGTCGTCGGCCTCATCGGCGCGGCCCTGCTTTACGGAGACGGCGCGATCACCCCGGCAATCTCGGTGCTGAGCGCCGTGGAAGGCCTCAAAGTGGCGGCCCCCGGGCTCGATCATCTCGTCCTGCCGATCACGATCGCGATCCTGGTCGGGCTGTTCCTGGTCCAGAGCAAGGGCGTCGCCTTCATCGGCCGCATCTTCGGCCCGGTGATGGTGGTGTGGTTCATCGTCCTCGCCTTGCTGGGCCTCGGCGGCATCTGGCACGCGCCTCAGATCCTCGGTGCTCTCAACCCCTGGCGCGCGGTGGATTTCCTCGTCCATGCGGGCTGGCATGTCAGCTTCGCCATGCTGGGCGCGGCCTTTCTCGCCGTCACCGGCGGCGAGGCGATGTATGCCGATCTCGGCCATTTCGGCGCCAGACCCATCCGCATCGCCTGGTTCGGTCTCGTCCTGCCGGCCCTCGTCATCCATTATTTCGGCCAGGGCGGGCTTCTGCTGGTGGAGCCCGACGCGATCGAGAACCCGTTCTACCGCCTGAGCCCGGACTGGGCCTATTATCCGCTGATCGCGCTGGCGACGCTGGCCACCGTCATCGCCTCGCAGGCCATCGTCTCGGGCGTGTTCTCGCTCACCCAGCAATCGATCCAGCTCGGATTCCTGCCGCCCATGCGGGTGATCCACACGGCACGCGAGGAGCGTGGGCAGATCTACGTCCCGGTGATCAATTGGCTGATGGCGGCCGCGACCCTCACGGCCGTCCTCACCTTCGGCTCCTCCGACAAGCTGGCCGGCGCCTACGGCATCGCCGTGTCGTCGCTCATGGCGATCACCACCCTGCTCGCCGCCCTGGTGGCGTTGAAATGGGGCTACAACCCCGTCGCGGTCTTCGCGGTCAACGGCTTCTTCCTCGCCATCGACCTCGTCTTCCTCGGTGCCAATAGCGTGAAGCTGTTCGAGGGTGGCTGGTTTCCCCTGGTGCTGGCCGGCTTCGTCGCCTTCCTGATGCTGACCTGGCGCAAGGGAAACATCCTGGTGGAGGAGGCCCGCGCGACGTTGCGGCAGCCCGAGGCGGAGTTCATCGAGCAGCTGCGCCGCAAGCCGCCGATCACCCTGCCGGGCAACGCGGCCTTCCTGTCCTCGGCCACGAGCGGGATTCCACTCCACCTGTCGCGCTTCGTCGAGCGTAGCCATGCCCTGCACAAGCGCATCCTGCTCGTCACTGCGCTCTACGAGGAGGCGCCGAGCGTGCCGCGGACCGAGCGCGCCGAGGTGACCGAGATCACCCCGGATATCTTCCGCCTCGTCCTGCATTACGGCTTCATGGAGGACGCCTCGATTCCCGACGGGCTGCGATGCGCCGTCGAATGCGGGACCCTGCCGAAGGAGTTCCTCGACGACCTGACGATCTTCATCGGCCACGAGACCATCATCCCGAAGAGCGACCAGCGCGGCATGGCGACATGGCGTGAGACCATCTTCGCCTTCCTCCTGCGCAACGCCGAGGCCACCGGCGCGCAATTCTGCATCCCCACCCGCCAACTCGTGGAAGTGGGCACCGAGATCGAGATCTGACTATTCGGCGTCGGGGCTACGCGGCATCCGCGCCGCCACGCATTCGCGCATAGCATCCTCGATCTTCGCCGCCTTGGCGTTGCCGTAGGCGGCGACATCATCGATGCATTTCAGGAAGTACCCGGCGGTGAAGCTTTCGCTGATGCTGTTGAACGACTTGCCGAGACGTGAGGCGATCTGCATCCGGTCCATGGCCGCGCCTTTGGTCCATTCCGTCAGCGGGTCGTTCATCGACAAAGCCTGCGCCGGGGCGGAGACCAGGAGTGCCATCGCCACGAGGACGGCACGGGCAACTTTCTCGTCGAACATCTCGCATCCTCCCATCGGTTGTACCGGCTGAACACCGTGCTTTCGACGCCGGTTTTTCGGGGCAGTTAGCGAAACTTTCTTGTTCAGGCAATAATCTCAAGTCATGCGCTCAAGCTCAAACAGGTTTGTTTATAAGTACTTATTATATAATCTGCTTTGCTCCTCCGATATCCTCCGCCTGCGCTGGCCGCTGCTGAAGCGTTGCCGCCAATCCGGTCCTCCCCACGCCACCCTCACGTGAGTTACCCCCGCCGCCCTTGCATCCTGCCTCACGGCACCGCACAGACCAGATGGCGTTCTTCTCATCTATCCAGCCGGTCGCAGGACCATCTTCCATGACCGATGTCTCACCCGCCCTGGCCTTGCGTCTGCGTCAGCAGGCCCTGCTCTCGGATTTCGGCGTCGAGGCCCTGCGTGCCACCGAGCTGTTGCCCTTGCTGCATCGCGCCGTCGAGCTCTGCGCGGAAGGCATGAAGGCCGAGTTCTGCAAGGCTCTGGAATATTCCAGAGAGCAGGATTGCCTGCTGATCTGCGCCGGTGTGGGCTGGAAGGACGATGTCGTCGGCAAGGCCATCATAGGGGCCGATCTGGCATCCCCGGCGGGTTACGCCTTGAAGACCGGCCAGCCGGTCATCTCCAATCACCTTCAGGTGGAGACCCGGTTTCGCACGCCGCAGATCATGGCCGATCACGGCATCAAGCGGGCCATCAACGTGCTCATCGCCAACCGCGACGGGCATTATGGGGTGCTCGAAGTGGACGACACCCGCGAGGGCAAGTTCGAGGAGGCGGACATCGCCTTCATGCAGGGCTTCGCCAATCTTCTCGGCGGCGCCATCGAGCGTCAGCGCGGCGAGGCGCGACTGAAGGCCGCCCTGGAACGGCAGGACCTCCTGTCCCGCGAGATGAGCCACCGGGTCAAGAACAGCCTCGCGGTGGTCGCCGGGTTCCTGGCCCTGCAGGCTCGCGGCTCGGACGACGAGAAGGTGAAGGAAGCCCTGGTCGATGCGCGCACCCGAGTCGAGGCCGTGGCCGCGGTTCACGATCAGCTATGGCGCCAGCCGACCCTCGGCGCCATCGATGTCTCGGGCTTCCTGGAAGCGCTCTGCGGCAAGCTCCAGGAGAGCGCCCGGCGCAACGTCATCCGCTGCGAGGCGGTCCGTCTCGACATTCCGGCCGATCTCGCGATTCCGCTCGGGCTCTTCGTCAACGAGCTCGTCACCAACGCGATCAAATACGCCTATCCCGACGGCGAGGGCGAAATCCGAGTCACCGCCCGTCCGCATGAGGAGGGCGGCCTCGTCATCGGCGTCGCCGACGATGGCGCCGGTCTGCCGGATGGGTTCGACCCGACCCAGGCCCGGAGCGCGAGCCTCGGCATGCGCATCATCAACAATCTCGGCCGCCAACTCGGCGGTCCGCTCACCGTGGCGCCCGATGTGAAGGGCGCGCATTTCTCCCTCAGGATGGTCCTACCATCATAGGGAACGCGAACGACGTTTACCCACCATAGCCCCGTCACGAGCGATCGTGACGGGGCATCGGAGGCAAGTCGTCTGAAGGCAGGTGCTCCCCGGACGGTTTTCCGAGGAGGTCTTTCCCGAGTACGGGCCGGAAGGCTCCCGTCTTCACACCAGTCCGAGCTTCTGGGCGAGGCCGATGCGCTGAAGCTTGCCGGTGGCGCCCTTGGGGATCTCCTCGAGGAAGATAATCTTGGCCGGCACCTTGAACGGGGCGAGGCGCTCCGAGGCGAAGCCGCGCAGCTCCTTCTCCGACAAGACGTCATGGCCCTCGCGCAGGACGATGGCGGCGACCACGTCCTCGCCGAGCTTGTCGTGCGGCATCGCGAAGGTGATGCATTGCGACACGGCCGGGTGGTCCATCAGGATCTCGTCCACCTCGCGCGGGGAGATCTTCTCGCCGCCGCGATTGATGATCTCCTTCAGGCGTCCGGTGATCGAGAGATATCCCTCCGGCGAAAGCGTGCCCTGGTCGCCGGTGCGGAACCAGCCCTGCTTGGTGAAGGCGTCGGCATTGGCCTTCTCGTTGTTCTCGTAGCCCGCCATCACGTTGTCGCCGCGGATCACGATCTCGCCGGTCTCGCCGGCGGGCAGCGGCTCGCCATCCTCGTCGACGATGGCGATCTCGGGGCCGGCGGCGATGCCCACCGAGCCGGCATAATGCGGCCGGGGCGGCAGCGGGTTCGAGGCCATCTGGTGGGCGGCCTCGGTCATGCCGTAGGCTTCGAGCAGCGGCGCGCCGAACACGTCCTCGATCTCCTTCATCACCTGCGGCGGCATCGAGGAGGAGGAGGAGCGGATGAAGCGCAGCGGGTTGGCCGCGATGATTTCCTTGTTGCGAGCCGCGCGACCGAGGATCGCCTGGTGCATCGTCGGCACCGCCGTGTACCAGGTCGGGCGGACCTCACTCATCCAGCCGAAGAACTTCAGGGCGTTGAAGCCCGGGGTGCAGCACACCTGACCTCCGGCCGAGAGCGGCGCCAGGATGCCGGCGATCAGGCCGTGGATGTGGAACAGCGGCATGATGTTGAGCCCGCGATCCTCGGCCGTGAAGGCGAGGGTGGTGCGGATGTTGCGGGCCGAGGCGCAGACGTTCGACTGTTTTAGCGGGACGATCTTCGGGCGCGACGTGGTGCCAGACGTGTGGAGCACGAGGCCGATATCGTCGGGATGGGCCGGGCCGGAATTGGCGGCCGGCGTCACGGTTCCGGCGGGGAAGGCGAGGGTGAAGCTGCCCGCGCCCTGTTCCGGCGTCGGAGTGAGACGCACCACCGGCACGCCGAGCTTCTCGGCCACCGCGACGGCCGGGCTCTGCGAGCCTTCCGCCGCCACCAGCAGCTTCGCGTTGAGATCGGTCAGGTAGAACTCGAACTCGTCGGCCTTGTAGGCGGGGTTCAGCGGCGCCGAGGTGGTGCCCGCCGCGATGGCGATGAAGGCGGCGGCCATTTCCGGGCCGTTGTCGAGCACGATGGCGACCCGATCGCCACGGCCGATTCCCTGCGCGTTGAGAGAAGCGACGGTGCTCTCCGTGAGCGCCCGCAGGGCCCCGAAGGTCAGGGGAACGCCGCCGGGGCTCGACAGGGCGGTGGCCTCGTCGGCGCCCGCCTGGATCAGGGCGTGCAGGGTGGTTGCGGTCTCGGCCATGGTAGCTGTGTCCTCATCGTCAGTTGCCTTCGGGGAGGAGAAGGCGGTCCGCCGCATGGGGAGCGGCACATGTTCACGCGGATCGGCGGTCGCGGGCGACCGCCGGGGAAACGGTGGTCAGGCCGTCGCGATGGACAGGCGCCCCTGCGCCCGTTCGAGGCTCTGGGACAGCAGCCGCATCAGGGCATAGACGGTGCCGATATGCGGGGTCGGGGTGTCGGTGAGACGACCGAGTTCGATGATCGAGCCGACAAGGGCTTCGAGTTCGATCGGCCGCCCGGCCTCCACGTCCTGCAGCATCGAGGTCTTGTGCGCGCCGACCTTCTCGGCCCCGGCGATGCGCCGCTCGATCCCGAGCTTGAAGGTGATGCCGAGCTTGTTCGCGATGGTCTCCGCCTCGCGCATCATGTCGGCGGCGAGCGCCCGCGTCTCCGGGAACTGGCAGATATCCACCAGGGTCGCGTGCGAGAGCGCCGAGATCGGGTTGAAGCTGAGATTGCCCCAGAGCTTGAGCCAGATCTCCGCGCGGATGTCGCTGGTGACGGGCGCGCGGAAGCCGGCCTTGATGAGGAGCTGAGCCAGGGCCTGGACCCGCGGGCTCATGGAGCCGTCGAGTTCGCCGAGACCGAAACGGTGGCCCTCGATCACCTGGACCACGCCGGGCTCGGTGAGGACGGCCGCCGGATAGACCACCGAGCCGATCACATGCTTCGGGTCGAGATACTCGGCGATGAGCCGGCCCGGATCGGCGGTTTCCAAATGCGTCCCGGCGAGTTCGCCGCCATGGCCACCCGAAAAATACCACCACGGGATGCCGTTCTGCATGGTCACGACGATGGTATCGGGGCCGATGAGGTGGTGCAGATCGGCCGCGATCGGCCCGACCTGATGCGCCTTCACGGTGAGGAGTACCACGTCGTGGACGCCGGCCTCCTCCATGGACTTGGTGGCCTTGAGATTCTTCACGTGGATCTCGGAGCCGTTCTCCTCGATCAGGCGCATGCCGTTGGAGCGGATGGCATCGAGATTGGCCCCGCGTGCGATGAAGGTGACGTCCTCGCCGATATTCGCGAGGCGAACCCCCAGAAATCCGCCGATGGCGCCTGCGCCGACGATCGCGATGCTCATGCTGGTATCCTCATTGTCCGGATGTCGTGTCGGTCTAGTCTGTGCGGCTCAGGAGAAGCGGTTCGACAGGATTCCGATCCCCTCGATCTCCACCTCGACCGTGGCGCCTTTTGGGATCGGGCCGGAACCGTTGGAGGTGCCGCAGGCGATGACGTCGCCGGGCTCCAGCGTCATGCCCCGTGAGATCATGGCGACGATCTCGTGCGGGCGGAAGATCATGTCGGAGAGGGGATAGGTCTGGCGCTCGCGCCCGTTCACCCGCACCTTCACCGAAAGCGCCGCGGGGTCGAGATCGGTGGCGATGGCCGGGCCGAAGGGACCGAACCCGTCCAGTCCCTTGGAGCGCGTCCATTGGGCGAAGCTCGGATCGGCCTTCAGGATCTCCAGCGCGGTCACGTCGTTCACGCAGGTGTAACCGAAGATGTGGTCGGCCGCCTCGTCCGGTGTGAGGTCGCGCGCGCTCCGGCCCGCGACCTTGCCGATGACGATGCCGAGCTCGCCCTCGAACAGGATACGACCGGCGCAATCCGGCACCGCGATCTCGGCGCCGCTCGGGCGATAGGTGTTGGCCGGCTTCAAGAGAAACAGCGGAGCGACCGGAGGGGTCAGACCCTGCTTCTCGGCCATGGCGGAGAAGTTGTTCCACAGGGCGATGACCTTGCTCGGCCGGCAGGGCAGGTCGAGGACCACCTCGGCGAGGGGCAGGATCTCTCCCGTGGCCCGGGGCGCGTCGAACAGGTCGCCCTCGTGGACAGTGACTTGCTCTCCGTCGAGGCGGCCGAAGCCGGCGCGTCCGTCGTGGCGATATCCGATCCAGCGGGCCATGGTTCAGATGCTCCGGGCAACGATGCGGGCACGCCAGGGCTTCAGCACGGCGATGGCGAGGAGGGATGCGAGGATGTTGGCGCCTGCGGCGACGAGGAAGACGCCGTCCCAGCTGTTGGTGGCCTGCTGGAGGTAGTTGGCGACCGGGACCAGGAGGGCGGCGGTGCCCTTGGCGGTGTAGAGCAGGCCGGCATTGGTGGCGGCGAACTTGGTGCCGAACGTGTCGGTGCAGGTGGAGGGGAAGAGGGAGTAGATCTCGCCCCAGGCGAAGAACACGAAGCCGGAGAGCAGCACGAACCACAGCGGGTCGTGGCCCCAGAGGTAGAGCATGTAGATGCCGAAGCCTTCCATGGCGAAGGCGATGAACATGGTGTTCTCGCGGCCGATCTTGTCGGAGACCCATCCGAAGAACGGGCGGGTCAGGCCGTTGAGCACGCGGTCGATGGTGGCCGCGAAGGTGATGGCCACCATGGTGATGCCCATGATGGTGACCGGCACCTTGTCGACGCCGATATCGGAGGCGATGGGCTTGAGGTTGGCGGTGATCATCAGGCCGCCGGCGCCGACGATGACGAACATGAAGTACATGAGCCAGAAGATCGGCTGGCGGGCGACTTCRCCGGGGGTGTAGTTGCGCCGGGTCTGGATGATGTTGGCGTTGGCCACGACCTCCGGCACCTGGCCCTTCTTGGGCGAGGTGAAGAAGAAGGCGAGCGCGCAGACGACGAGGCCCTGGCCGATGCCGAAGTTGAAGAAGGCGGCCTGGAAGCCGTGATCGGCGATCATCCACTGGATCGGGGCGACGGTCAGCGCCGAGCCGGCGCCGAAGCCGGCGGCGATGATGCCGGCGGCGAGCCCGCGCTTGTCGGGGAACCACTTCAGGGCCGAGCCGACGCAGGTGCCGTAGACGGCGCCGGCGCCGATGCCGGCCACGACCTGGCCGAGATAGAACATGTTGAGCGAGGCGGCGTAGGAGTTGATGACCCAGCCGATGNCAGGTGCCGTAGACGGCGCCGGCGCCGATGCCGGCCACGACCTGGCCGAGATAGAACATGTTGAGCGAGGCGGCGTAGGAGTTGATGACCCAGCCGATGCCGCAGAGCGCGCCGCCGAACAGCACGACCACGCGCGGGCCGTACTTGTCCACGAACCAGCCCTCGATCGGGACCAGCCAGGTCTCGAACAGCACGAACAGGGTGAAGGCCCACTGGATCGCCGCCCGGTCGAAGCCGAACTTCTTCTGGATGTCGGGGACGAAGAACGTCCAGCCGTATTGCAGGTTGGCGATCATCACCATGCAGATCACGCCGATCACCAGCTGACCCCAGCGGTATCCATCGGATACTCGCCCACTCGTTGTTTCCGCCCTCGTCATTGTCGTCCTCCGCGTTGTTCTATTTTGCTTCACTCGAGGCGTAGGAGCCGGTTGCCCGGCTTCCAGTCTTGGCGAATGCCGACCCTTTGGCGTCGTCAGCATTCTGGTATGTGGAATACCAGCCTCTCTCGTACGTATGAGCCCGTCAAGACCGAGTTGCAGAAAAATCGTCGCCGCAATGCAGCAAACGGGGATTAAACTCAAGATCTCGTTCAGGCGATGAAGAATCTGTCTGAGCTATGCGAAAACAATATCTCGCGGACGCAAATACGGGCCTGCCATGCCCATGAGTGCATATTGTTGCATAGGCGCGAAGCTGCGGTTGAAATGAGGGGTACAACCCTCAACCACCGGATTTTTGCTGAGAAATCTGAAATCTGTACGCGATGGCTTTGCGCGTGCCTTCGGGAACAGGCAATGCCACACCGGCCACGCAGTGACCGAGCCAAGCCGACGAGGACGTACATAGCCTACCCGCCTCGCCCTGGTCCGGCACCATAGTGCTCTTTCATTCATTGACAACCGGTATTTTGCATACCAGAGTCTGAACTCAGGAAGCGATCCGGAAGGGGCGACGTCATGCCGGCGAGGCAGCAGACGGGCACTGTGGCAAGTCGCCTAAACTATATCCGAATGGATCGCTCGGTTCGCGATGCATTGAACATGTTGCAGAATCCGGGCGTCGACGCTCTCGTCGTCATCGACGGCGCCCCTCTCACGGACGGTGCCATCGTCGGCATCATTACCGAGCGCGAGATCTTCCGTGCCATGGCATCGCGTGGCCTCGAAGTGCTCGACAACCTTGTCTGGATGTGGGCGAAGGAAGATTTCGCGTCTGTCGACGTCAGCACGTCAAATGCCGACCGGCTTAAGCTGTTCTGTGCATATCAGACCGACCATATCGCCGTGACCGATGGTTTCGTCCTGACGTCGATCCAGAGCATTTGGAGCTGCGTCGATGCCATTTCTGATAGGAGTACCTCGGCTCACTCGTGATACTCGACCAGGCATTCGGGGTGTTACAATCGAATGTAACGTCAGGTCGTCCAGAGGTTGCCGAGAGATTAAATGATGCGCAATCGATCTCGATCCTTCGTTGTTGCGCTGCGACGCACTCTCACCGCAGATGCAAGATAAGATATCCCGCTTCTGATCATTGACCTCCATCGTTTTTGCATTCAAAATTTCGACACGATACCCTAGTGTTTCGGCCTTCTCGAAAGGTTCGATTCAAGCCGGGGATCGAGGCAAGGAGACGCTACGGGGCAGCGATCGTCGGTGAAACGCCGGCCGCTCGCATCTCGTGGCCAACAGGGTTAGCAGCAATGCGTTACTTGGCCATTCTTGAATGCCCGGTCATCTTCAGCGGCGAATCCCCCAACGGGATGACCAGCATGGACATGTGTCCCTCGGCCGGGATTACGCGCGGGCTGATCAGCCGCCATGTCAAAGTCATCGATTCAAGGGTGATCGCTGTCTGCATTTGGCAGAGCGAGTTCTGCGCCAAGCTCTACTTCAACGCGGAATGGTACGAGAAGGCCGAGGCACTCTGGGGTGACCGCTATCAGTTACGGCTCGAGGCCATCGATGAGGAAGCGGTCGCCTGAGGCGTTCGAGGTCGCCGCCGCGATGCATGGCCGCCCTGGAATTCACTGACTTTTGGAGGGGCCGGCCATGTCCATCATGGTGCCCCCGGCTACCGGCCAAGCTGATTTGCCTCCGCGCCCGGAGTTCGGCCCCTGGAATCCGGGGTTGGAATCGACGTTGCCCAGGGCGTTTCTGTCCCTCGAGACGCTCTTCAGGCCGGACAACGTAGAAACCAGCCTCGACGATGCCCGCGAGATGAGTGACGTCAGTGGTCTGCCACTGACGCAGCTCGTACTCTTCCGTGCTCAGCGTCTCGTGGTGCACGAAGTGCTTATCCGCGTCATGGCCGATCTGTCGGTGCCGGTCGGGCGCACTTATGGCGATCTCGGCGTCAACTTTCGGGCCATCGTCAGCACAATCCTGGACACCGGGATTGCGTCTCACGCGAATGAGATTGCTGACCTGCTCGTTCAGATCCGGAGCGACGCCGCGCTCGTGCTCCAACGCGAACTGTCCGAGATGTTCACCCCGAAGGTTGTCGGAGAACCGGCCCGCGGACAACCCTCCCTCTGGCAGCTGATCCTTGGCTCTCCCGAACCGGCCAGGCGGCAAAGGGAGCACGGTACGCCAGAGCAATGGGCCCTCCACCATCTCGACGCGTGGTACGCGCGTTGCGCCACGCCATCGGACTCCCTCGAAATGGCGGTTTGTGTCGCCCTGCGACAGGTGGTGACAAGCATCATCCGGCGTCGCGGCTTCCTGATCCGCGACACCGCGCTTCTCCACCGTCTCGTCTGCATCCTGGTCTCAAACCAGTACGGTAGCAGCCGGATCGGCCAGCTCATTGAACAATGGTTCCGCGAGGTCGTCGCACGGGAAGGCTACCGCTCATTGAGAGCCCAGACGCAGCCGGTGGTGATGAACGTCAAAGGTGCATCAGCTTCCGGCAAAAGCACGATCCGGCCTTATCAGCGTGCGCTCGCCGGGCAAGTCGGCCTCGACGAGTCGGATTTTGCCGTCATCACCCCCGACGTCTGGCGCAAGTTCCTGCTCGATTACGACAGCCTCGGTGCGGCCCGCCGCTATGCCGGTACGCTGACAGGACACGAGGTCGAGATCATCGATCGCAAGCTCGACCGTCACATGGCGGTGAAGGCTGCGGAGGGGCGCATCTCACATCTTCTGATCGACCGGTTCCGGTTCGACAGTTTCACCGTCGATCCCGGAGCGGAGGATGGCAGCCAACTCCTGACCCGCTTCGGCCATTGCGTCTACATGCAGTTCATGATCACGCCGCCGGAGGCAACCGTCGAGCGGGCGTGGAAACGCGGCGAACAATTCGGCCGTTACAAAGCTGTCGAGGATCTACTCGCACACAACGTCGAAGCCTATACCGGCATGCCACGGCTCTTTTTCACCTGGGCACTCAGGTCGGACAAGCGGGTCCATTTCGAATTTCTGGACAATAGCGTACCGGAAGGTGAACGTCCCCGAACCGTTGCCTTCGGCATCAACGGCACGATGAATATCCTCGACCTGAAATTTCTCTTCGACATCGATCGGTACCGCAAGATCGATATCTCCGCGCGGTCCGCGCAGGAGGTCTATGCTGCTGCCGGTTCGATGGCGCCTTCGGACAACATGAGCTTCCTGCGCGACTGTATCCGCCGGATGACCACGATCTGCTTTGCGGATTTCGGGACGGGACACGTCTACGCCAAGCTTCACCAGGGGCGCCTGACCCATCTCGCCGCGGATATCGCGGAGCGGGCGGTCGAGAACGCGGAATTGAAGGCGACTCTCGGAGCGATAGGCGTATCGGGAGTTTCACCTCCCATGCCCGAACCCGGCGAGATCCTTCGTCGGGAAGAGGCTCAGACATTGGGACGCTGGGGTGACGCATTCTAGGCTCTTATGGTCCTGAACGCGTATGCAACGCGTGCGATAGATGCGGCCAAGGCCCAAGCAATGCGGTGAATATAAAGTCTGCTGGGCCAGGTCCACCTGGACGGGTTGGCGGAATGAACTCAGCGTCTGCCCGAGGCCCTGACATGCTCCGATATGCGCTAGCGACATGTGTGGTCGAAGGAATGTGGTATATCAGTTTGCGGTGCAGCATGGCATCAGGGTGATGCAACGTCCTCCGGGAGCCCGCCATGTTCGCCACTCTCTTCGCCGCCGTGATCGTCATGATCGCGCTTCAGGTCCTTCTCGTAGTGAAGGCCGCCGACCTCCTCTCGGCGCGCGCAGACAAGAGCCGCGTCGAAAACCGCGATTACGTTCCAGGCTCGGCAGGTCGCTTCACCGGTATCGCCTAAGGGATCGTCTTCGCCTGAAAGAGCGCGGCATCGAGCCTATCCGGCCGACACCGCGCTGAGTCAGGAGGAGCTTCACGTCATGCGCGCAAGCCGAGATGTTGAGACAGGCGGCCCGCGCTTCGTTCAGGGACAGATCATTCGGCTGCAATCCTCTGGATGGCGCCGATCGCCCCTGATTCCGAGATCTTGAGGCGGTCGCTCTCGGAATAACCGAGGACATCTCGCAGGATCTCGTCCGTATGCTCGCCCAACAGGGGCGAGCGCTTGACCTCGACCTGGCTCGCCGAAAGCCGGATCGGGTTTCCCACGGTCAAGTACTTGCCGCGCTCCGGATGGTCGACTTCGACCACCGTGCCGGATTTCCTCAGCGATTCGTCCTCGGCGATCTCCTTCATCGAAAGGATTGGACCGCAGGGGACGTGAAGCGCGTTGAGCGTTTCCATCGCCTCGAACTTGGTCTTCGACATCGTCCAGGCTTCGACCCGGGTGAAAATCTCATTCAGATGCGGCAGCCGCGCTTTCGGCGTCGCGTAATCGGGATGCGTCTTCCATGTCGGCTCGCCGATGACATCGCAGATCGGCTCCCAGACCGCGCCTTGCGCGATGAAGTAGATGTAGGCGTTGGGATCGGTCTCCCAGCCCTTGCACTTCAGGATGCGGCCCGGCTGGCCACCGCCGGAATCGTTACCGGCACGCGGCACCGAATCGCCGAAACCGATCCCCTCCCCGTACTGGCTGTATTCCTTGAGAGGTCCGCGCTCCAGCCGCTGCTGATCGCGCAACTTCACCCGGCATAGGTTCAGGACGCCGTCCTGCATGGCGCAATCGACCTTCTGGCCGACGCCGGAATGCGTCCGTTGGTAGAGCGCGGTGACGATGCCAAGGGCGAGATGGAGGCCGGTACCGGAATCACCGATCTGAGCGCCTGACACCATCGGGATATCGGTACGGAACCCAGTGGTGGAGGCCGCACCTCCTACGCATTGGGCGACGTTCTCGTAGACTTTGCAATTCTCATAGGCGCCCGGCCCGAAGCCCTTCACCGAAGCGAGGATCATGCGCGGGTTAGCTTCATGAATCGCCTCCCAGGTCAGTCCCATCCGGGCAAGCGCGCCGGGAGCGAAATTCTCCACGAGAACGTCACACTCCTTCACCAACCGCCACATCACCTCGATCCCCTTGGGGTTCTTGGTGTCGAGCGTGATGGAACGCTTATTGTGGTTCAGCATCGTGAAATAGAGGCTGTCCACATCGGGAATGTCTTGGAGCTGTTGGCGTGTGGCATCGCCGACGCCCGGACGCTCGACCTTGATCACGTCCGCGCCGAACCAAGCCAGGAGCTGGGTACAGGTCGGGCCGGACTGGACATGAGTGAAGTCGAGGATCTTCACGCCTTCGAGGGCATTCATAGGACTCTTCCGCGTTGAAGGGCGTTCGGCGGATATGGGCGCCGGCCGCCCCGGCGTCGCTGACGCTGGAGCGGCCGGACGGACCGACGGCCTACTTCTTCTTTTTGACTGCGCTCTGCGGGTTGAGGCTGCCGATATTGCCGCTTTCGGTGCCGGCCTCCGGGTCGATCACCGCGTTGATGAGGGTCGGGCGGCCCGAGTCCATCGCGGCGTTTACGGCCTGGGAGAGTTCATCCGGCGTCGTCGCGTTGACGCCAACACCGCCGAAGGCTTCCATCATCTTGTCGTAACGGGAATCCCGGACGAAAACGGTCGTTCCTGGATCGCGGCCGGTCGGATCCGTATCGGTGCCGCGGTAGATGCCGTTGTTGTTGAACACGACGATGCAGACCGGCAGGTTGTAGCGGCAGATCGTCTCCACCTCCATGCCGGAGAAGCCGAAGGCGCTGTCGCCCTCCACCGCGAGGACGGGCTTACCGGTCTCGACAGCGGCGGCGATGGCGAAGCCCATGCCGATGCCCATGATGCCCCAGGTGCCGACATCGAGGCGCTTGCGCGGCTGATACATGTCGATGATGCCACGGGCGAGATCGAGGGTGTTGGCCCCCTCGTTGACGAGGATGGCGTCCGGACGTTCGGCGATGATGGTCTTCAGCGCGCCGAGTGCGCCGTGGAAATCCATCGGCGTCGAATTCTTGCGGAGCTTCGACGCCATCTTGGCGAGGTTCTCTTCCTTCTTGGCAGAGATGGCATCGGTCCAGGATGCCGGCGGGGCCTGCCAATCGCCCTTCATCCCGTCGAGAAGCGCGGTGACACAGGAGCCGATATCGCCGACGACGGGCGCCACGATCTCGACATTGGAGTCCATCTCTTTCGGCTCGATGTCGATCTGGATGAACTTCTTCGAGCCGGGGGCGCCCCAGGTCTTGCCCTTGCCGTGGGAGAGCAGCCAGTTGAGGCGCGCGCCCACCAGCAGTACGACATCGGCCTCCTTGAGGACGAGCGAACGGGCAGCACCCGCCGATTGCGGATGGGTGTCGGGCAGGAGGCCCTTGGCCATGCTCATGGGCACGTAGGGGATGCCGCTTGTTTCCACGAGAGCCCGAACCTCGTCGTCGGCCTGCGCATAGGCCGCGCCCTTGCCGAGCACGATGAGGGGGCGTTTGGCGCTCTTCAGGACATCGAGTGCGCGCTTGATCGCGGAGGGGGCCGGCAGTTGGGCCGGAGCGGCATCAATTACCTTGACCAGCGATTTGGTGCCGGCATCGGCCTCCATCACCTGAGAGAAAAGCTTGGCAGGTAGATCGAGATAGACGCCGCCGGGGCGGCCCGAAACGGCGGCCCGGATGGCCCGTGCGACGGCAATGCCGATGTCGGCGGCGTGAAGAACGCGGAAGGCGGCCTTGCACAGGGGCTTGGCGATGGCGAGCTGGTCCATCTCCTCGTAATCGCCCTGTTGGAGATCGACGATCTCGCGCTCCGACGAGCCGGAGATAAGGATCATCGGGAAGCAGTTAGTCGTGGCGTTGGCCAAGGCCGTGAGGCCGTTGAGGAAGCCAGGCGCGGAAACCGTGAGGCAGATGCCGGGCTTCTTCGTCAGGAAGCCCGCGATGGCGGCGGCGTTGCCGGCATGCTGCTCATGGCGAAAGGAGATGACCCGCATTCCTGCGGCCTGGGCGAGGCGACCGAGATCGGTGATCGGAATGCCGGGCACGCCGTAGATCGTGTTGATGTCATTGAGCTTCAGCGCGTCGATGACGAGGTGGAAGCCATCGGTGAGTTCCGGCTCGGCCGAAACGTCGACATCGATTCTCTGGGCCAAAGCTGACATCGTGTTCTCTCCCTGGTTCTTTGACGTTTTATTTTGATTGGCGGTCCGCAAAGTCGGCGAACCGATGACGTGAACTTTTCCGCCGCGGGATTTGGTTCTCTCGTACAGCGCAAACCCGATTGTGATGCGGCTTCGGAGACCGCGGGATTCCTCGACGTTAGATCGTCGTCCTGGCAGTGACTTTGGAGTTGGCGTTGCAGTGAAGTCGGCCAGCGGGACGTTTCATTCTCCCTCGACGGGGCGTGGATTTTCTTCAACGGGAATCCAAAAATTTATGATCTCTTTGGGTATTCCGCGCAGCTTAATCTTTGCGGTGACTTGGCGGGGTCGATGGTGGACACAACCAAATCACCATGTTTTATAATGCCTCCCGCCAGTCGAGCGGCGTTCGCCGGCTGGCGATCCCGCGCCTGCCTCGAACAGAGAAGACGCTTTGACCCGATCTAGCAGTCAAAAACTGCTGTAAGCCCTCCGACCCGGTAGGCAATTGGTGGCATACCAAATACCAACTGTCAAACGGAATTGCACGATTGTGCCGATCAGCATCGGATCACTGGAACGCGAGGCTTCGCATGGCCGGTCGACACAGGAAGAATACAACTCCTTCCTACATGGTAATCGGAAGTCTGCTCTTCGAACCGTAGCGAGGAAAGCGCCACTCAGCTTATGTTAAGAGCTTTGAGCGGGCCGAGGCATTCCTTGTATTTCAAACGCGAGTTTGGCATGCTTCACACCAAGTGTGCTCGCCCGCGTGTGCGAGTTTAAATTATTCTAGGTGGCATGAAAAATGGTTAAAACCGACACATTTCAAGTAAAGCCTATCGTTGCGACTTCAAGCTTGCGTGCATTGGCTTATGACGCGCTCAAAGAAGCAATCACGAACATGAACATTTATAATCAGCGTGAAGAGGTTCGCCTGGATGAGCGAAAGCTGTCCTTGAACCTTGGCGTGAGCCGCACCCCTGTGCGCGAAGCGCTGACGGTATTGGAGCAGGAAGGCTTCGTGCGGTTCGAGGCCCGTCGCGGTGTCTTCGTCATCAAGAAGTCGAAGAAAGAAATTGTCAGCATGATCCAGGCTTGGTCTGCCTTGGAGAGCATGGCTGCGCGCCTCGCCTGCGAGCGTGCCACCGACGAACAACTTCACTGCCTGCGTGAGCACTTTCCAGAATTCTATGAAGGACGCCCGTCGGATCATCTCGACGAGTATTCGGAAGCCAACATTCGCTTCCACCAGAAGATCATTTCGCTCGGCCAGTGCGACGTGATCAAAGACATCACCAGCAACCTGCTGATGCATGTCCGCGGTATTCGCAACACCGCGCTGCGTCAGGGGGAACGCGCGGCCAACTCGATCAAGGAGCACGTGGCGATCATCAAGGCATTGGAAGCGCGCGATGCAGATTTGGCGGAACGCCTCGTGCGCGAGCACGGCCTCGGCCTCGCCAGCCATGTCGAGAAATATGGTGACTATCTCGACTGATCGACGCTGCCGCCAGAGTACCCGCCACGTCGCATGGCTCCCCGGCCGTCGGTGACCGACAAAGTCATCGGCGGGGACTGGGCGCGCGGTTCCGCCGGACACCGCGAAGGCTCGCCATAAAGGGGCGGGGGAAGCCCCCGCGGCACGAAGCCCCTTCGGATGCTTGAAGGGCCCGGCGGGTGATACCGGCGGACGCCAAGCCGGCCAGCGGCAAGGCCGCTTGAACGGAACATTGCGCCTCAGGAACAAACTCTACCACCGGGTTAACGGAACCCTTGCAGAACACTTGCGGAACGTCTACCGTGTTCGTGTTTTGTTTCAGCGGCGTTAGTCGCGGCCATTGGCTTCAGTGGAAGAGTGATCTGTATGTTGACGCGTAAGCAGCTGGATCTTCTCCAATTCATCCAACAACGGATGCAGGAGAGTGGCGTCCCGCCCTCCTTCGACGAGATGAAGGACGCCCTCGATCTCAAATCGAAGTCTGGGATCCACCGGTTGATCACGGCCCTCGAAGAGCGCGGATTTCTGCGTCGTTTGCCGAATCGCGCCAGGGCGATCGAAGTGATCCGGATGCCTGAGAGCCTGACCGGTGCACCGGCGCCGAAGCCCGCTCCCGCCGGTGAAGTTCGCCGCTTTACGCCGAGTGTCGTCGAAGGCGGTCGATCCAAGGCGATGCCGTCCCTGCGCCAGCCAACGACCCAGGCCCAGGACGAGAGCGGAAGGTCGATCACGATCCCGGTCATGGGACGGATCGCGGCCGGCACGCCGATCTCCGCCATACAGAATCAGAGTCATTCCGTGACGCTATCACCGGACTTCCTGGCCGGCGGCGAACATTACGCGCTGGAGGTCCGTGGCGATTCGATGATCGAAGCGGGTATCCTCGACGGTGATCTTGTCGTGATCAAGAAGCAGGACACTGCGAATACGGGCGACATCATCGTTGCCCTCATCGACGATGAAGAGGCCACATTGAAGCGCCTGCGTCGCCGCGGTTCCTCCATCGCTCTGGAGGCGGCAAACCCAGCCTACGAGACGAGGGTTCTGGGTCCGGATCGTGTTCAGATCCAGGGGCGGCTCGTCAGCCTGGTCCGTCGTTACTGAAGCCCGTCCGACTGCGTTTCGGATGACGGATCGCCGTCATCGGCCTCGGGTTCTATGGGTTTCGCACTCGGTCCTGATTCCTTCGGAGGCGAAGGGGACGGCGTGGCGACAGCGACCGCCCGCCGCCATGGCGGACGAGAATGAGGTTGGTGGGCGGACGTGACCTGCGGTCCTTCGGGGCCGAAACGGATGGCGGTGGCGCCGCGTAGGGCCAGGTATGCGCGATCGATGACGAAGCCGGCCCGGCAGTCTTTGGGAGCGTCCCGGCGGGCGATGATCACACTCGCCCGTTCGCAATCCTCCGCGAAGGCCCGCTTGTCCTTGACCAGGGCGACGATCCGACCCGGCCCTAACTCGACGACGCATCCGACGGTATCGCATCGGCTTCTCGGCGAGGCTGCGACGGCGGCGGCCTTCCGCGAATCGCCATCCGCCTTGAGCCATTGTTCGAGGACGAAGGCCGGCGGGCTGCCGAGAATGCTCAATCGGCCGTCCCCGTCGCGGAAGGCTGCACCGCCACCCTCTCGGTCGATGTAGACGTCGTAACGCGGCGGCATGGTGGCGAGCACGACACCGAGAGCGGCCGGAGCAAGGCCGATCCAGCGTAAGCTCGAGACGGGAAGTGTCAGCAGGAGCAGGGCGAGAGCAAGCAGGCAGAGTGCCGTGCTGCCATAGGCCGGGACGACGAGGGTGGCGTGTCCGAACCCGCTGATCCAGCCGGAGATCGTGAGCATCCCGCGTACGGCGAGCCCCATCGCCCACCAGACCGGCTGGTCCAGTGCGAAGGGATAGGCGAGGATCCCGAGGACCGCCGCCGGCATCACCGCCAGGGAGACGAGGGGCAAGGTCAGGGCATTGCCGACGATGCCGAAGGGCTGGACGGTCTGGAAATGATAGGTTGCGAAGGGCGCCGTGGCGATCTGGGCGATCAATGTCGTCGCCAGCGTGCCAAGGACCGCGACAGCCAGAAACCGCCAGGTTCGGGCCAAGAGGCCCGCACCTTCGCGTGGCGGCATCCAGCGATTGAGCGCACCGGCGCAAGCGATGAGGCCGGCTACCGCGCCGAAGGACATCTGAAAGCTCGGGCCGAGAATCCCGTCCGGCTCTCGCGCGAGGGCGATGAGGGCAGCGAGCGCGAGGTTCCGCATGCTCAACGCTGGGCGATCCACCAGGATCGCGCCGAGCATCACCAACGTCATGATGAGCGAGCGTTCGGCAGCGATATCCCAGCCCGAGAAGACGCAATAGGCCGTGACACCCACCATGGCGAAGCCGGCGGCGATCTTCTTGATCGGCCAAACCAGGGCGAGCCCCGGAATGAGAGCGAGCAGCGCGCGGACGAGCCAGAACACGACGCCGGCTGCGAGCACCATGTGGAGGCCGGAAATCGAGACGACGTGGTAGATTCCCGCCGCACGCAGAACCTCGTTGGTCTCGGCATTGATGAGGCCGCGCTTGCCCGTTACCAGGGCGGCGGCCACCGCGCCGGCCTGCCCGCCATTGGCGTCGGTGATGCGCCGGGTCAGCGCGTTGCGGGCGTCGTCTACGGCGGCTGCCAGCGCTACGGAGCGGGGCAAAGGCCTGGGCGGAGGCTTGACGTCGATCTTGCCTACCAGGGAACCGACGGCGCCGATCCCGCGAAAATAGGCATCCCGAGCGAAATCATATCCGCCGGGGCGGGCCGCGTCGGGCGGCGGCAGGAGCCGTGCCGTCGCCGAAATGAAATCGCCGGGCTTCAGCGCAAGGGCCTTCTTGTAGGAAACGCGGACCCGCCTGGGCCGGCGATCCGGCGGGAGGTTGCCGAAACTCTCCACGAGGACGATCAGGCGGGCGCCGACTTCCCGTTCGTCGAGGGCTTCGACCAATCCGGTGAGCGGGGCAATCGTCGTCCGGGCCAGGACGGGTGCCGCTACGACCTGCATCCTCAGGGTGGCGGCCGCGAAACCTAGGAAGGCTACGGCAAGTCCGAGAACCAATGCCAAGGCCACGGGCCGCGAACCGAGGCGAAGTGCGAGGGCAGAGAGTGCGGACGCGACGAGGAGGGGTGCTGCCAGCGCCGGCTGACCATCCGTGGCGGTGAAACAGACGAGGATGCCAAAACCGAACGTGACGGCAAGCCAGGGAAACAGGCGCCTCTGTTCGGATTCCTGAACCAGCCCGTCGACGATCCAGCGTCTAATCGCGCCGATCAGGATCGCGGGTGAGCGTGACGAGGCCAAGGCGGCACCCGTCGCACCCGTGGCTCGCGCACTGGCCTGCGCCATCTCCGGCTGCGTCTCTCCTCACGGCTCACGAAGCGCGAGAGATGCCGCCCGCGCGAAATCGTCCCCGTTTCGCGACTCGGCGCCACGCTTTCTTAACGTCATCGAAAACGCATGCTACATGCGCCGATCCGGGCCGGTCGATCCGCCCTCTCACTTCACGCACAAGTTTGACCGCCCGATGTCGTCACCCGTCGTTACGCGCTTTGCCCCCTCCCCTACGGGGTACCTGCATATCGGGGGAGCGCGCACGGCGCTCTTCAATTGGCTCTATGCCCGTCATTTCGGCGGCAGGATGCTGCTGCGCATCGAGGATACCGATCGGGAGCGCTCGACCCAGGGCGCCATCGATGCGATTCTCGACGGGCTCCGCTGGCTCGGGCTCGATTGGGATGGGGACGTCGTCTACCAGTTCGCCCGCGCCGCGCGGCACCGCGATGTAGCGGAAAGCCTGCTCGCTTCGGGCAACGCCTATCATTGCTACGCGACGCCGGACGAACTCACCGCCATGCGCGAAGCCGCGCGGGCCGAGGGACGTCCCATGCGCTATGACGGGCGTTGGCGCGACCGCGATCCTTCGGAGGCACCTGCGGGAGTGAAGCCGGTCATCCGCCTGCGCGCCCCATCAGAGGGCGAGACGGTGGTGGAGGATCAGGTTCAGGGCCGCGTAACCTGGGCCAACAAGGATCTCGACGACCTCGTCCTCCTCCGTTCCGACGGCAATCCGACCTACATGCTCGCGGTCGTCGTCGACGATCACGACATGGGCGTCACCCATGTGATCCGTGGCGACGACCACCTCACGAACGCCGCACGGCAGGGCCAGATCTATGATGCGCTCGGTTGGTCCGCACCCATCATGGCCCATATCCCGCTCATCCACGGTGCTGACGGCGCCAAGCTCTCGAAGCGGCACGGCGCGCTCGGGGTCGATGCTTATCGCGACCTCGGCTACCTGCCCGCCGCCTTGCGCAACTACCTCGTCCGCCTCGGCTGGAGCCATGGCGACCAGGAGGTGTTCTCGACGGAGGAGATGATCGCTGCCTTCGATCTTAAGTCGATCGGACGCTCCGCTGCCCGTTTCGACTTCGCCAAGCTCGAGAACCTCAATGGGCTCTACATCCGCGGCGCGGAGGATGCCGTACTGATCGATGCGATCGAGACGATCCTGCCGGCCCTCGCCGCCGACCGCGGATTGCCCACGACCCTATCCCCCGAGCTTCGTGACAAGCTGCGGGCGGCGATGCCCGGCCTGAAGGAACGCGCCAAGACTCTGGTCGAGCTTCTCGACAGCGCCTATTACCTCACCGCCTCCCGGCCGCTCAATCTCGATGACAAAGCGAAGACACTGCTGAGCGAAGAGGCCCGCCAGCGCCTCGCCGCGATCCTGCCGGCTCTCGGCGACCTTCCGGAATGGAACGCGGCCTCCACGGAAGGCGCCGTGCGCCGGTTCGCGGAGGAAAACGCGCTCAAACTCGGCCTGATCGCGCAGCCCCTGCGGGCCGCGCTGACCGGGCGCGCGACCTCACCCCCGGTTTTCGACGTCATGGCCGTACTCGGACGGGATGAATGTCTGGGTCGCTTGGCCGATCAGGTGGCGTCCGCCTGATCGCATGCATCGAACCGGTGACAGATCGGCCCGGTTTTCGCTTGAGGGATAGCGTGGAGAGGGGGATCGGTTGAAGGCGGTGGGCCGATCCGCTAACCCGATAGATGTGTGAGCACTTGCAGCATAGGTCTGCCCGTGCGCTCCGGGCCGAAGTGGTGGGTGTCGCCATGCGGACCGGCGCTCCCCTCTGCCAAGGTCTGCCTTCTGCCAAGAAAGGGTCCACGTCTCCATGAGCGCCTCCAGCACGATCTCCGTGGGCGACAACCAAGTCGAGCTTCCGATCAAGACCGGTACGATCGGACCTGACGTCATCGACATCGGCAAGCTTCACGCCAAGACCGGCATGTTCACCTTCGATCCGGGCTTTACCTCCACCGCGTCCTGCGAATCGAAGATCACCTATATCGACGGCGATGCCGGGGTGCTCCTCTATCGCGGCTACCCGATCGAGCAGATCGCCGAACAGGGCGACTTCCTCGAGACGTGCTATCTGATGCTGTTCGGCGAATTGCCGACGCCCGCCCAGAAGGCGGATTTCGACTACCGGGTCACGCGCCACACCATGGTGCATGACCAGATGAACCGCTTCTTCCAGGGGTTCCGCCGCGACGCCCACCCGATGGCGATTATGGTGGCCTGCGTTGGCGCGCTCTCGGCCTTCTATCACGACTCGACCGACATCTCGGACGACAAGCAGCGGATGATCGCCAGCTTGCGCATGATCGCCAAGATGCCGACGCTCGCAGCGATGGCCTACAAGTATTCCATCGGTCAGCCGTTCGTCTATCCGAAGAACGACCTCGATTATACCTCGAACTTCCTGCGGATGTGCTTCGCGGTGCCGTGCGAAGAGTTCGTCGTCAACCCGATTTATGCGCGCGCGCTGGACCGGATCTTCATCCTCCACGCCGATCACGAGCAGAACGCCTCGACTTCCACCGTTCGTCTGGCCGGTTCCTCGGGCGCCAACCCCTTCGCCTGTATCGCCGCCGGCATCGCTTGCCTGTGGGGCCCCGCGCATGGCGGCGCCAACGAAGCAGCGCTCAAGATGCTGGAAGAGATCGGAACGCCCGACAACGTCGCGAAATACGTCGCCAAGGCCAAGGACAAGAACGACCCGTTCCGGCTGATGGGCTTCGGTCACCGCGTCTACAAGAACTACGATCCGCGCGCCCGCATCATGCAGAAGACCACGCATGAGGTGCTAAGCCAGCTCGGCATCAAGGACGATCCGCTTCTCGAAGTCGCTGTGCAGCTCGAGCAGATCGCCCTGAAGGACGAGTACTTCATCGAGAAGAAGCTCTACCCGAACATCGATTTCTATTCCGGCATCACCCTCAAGGCGATGGGATTCCCGACCTCGATGTTCACGGTGCTCTTCGCTTTGGCCCGTACCACCGGCTGGATCGCCCAGTGGGCCGAAATGATCGAGGACCCCTCGCAGAAGATCGGCCGTCCGCGCCAGCTCTATATCGGACCGGACAAGCGCGAATACGTGCCCATCGGCCAGCGCGGCTGATACTTTCGTTCAGGCCGTCCGCCGTATTCGACCTCGCTTTCGAAGCGAACGTCACGGAGGGTCAAGATCTCATGGGTAGAGGAATGAATGAAGGTGGGGTGGCCGACAGGCTGCCCCGCCTTTTTTGTGCCCCTCTTCGCGTCGTGGGTCGCAGGAGAAGCGAGGAATGATCGATTTTCGATCGATCCGATCAGGCAAACAAAAAGGCCGCCCTCTCGGGCGGCCTTTCTCGTCTCGGAGATGATCCGGTGGGATCAGCGCGAATAGAACTCGATCACGAGGTTCGGTTCCATCTGGACCGGGTAGGGAACCTCGGTGAGGCTCGGCACGCGGGTGACGCGAGCCGTCATCTTGGAGTGATCCACCTCGATGTAGTCCGGCACGTCACGCTCGGCGAGCTGCGAAGCCACGACGACGATCTCGAGCTGCTTCGAGGAATCCTTCACCTCGATCACGTCGCCCGGCTTCACGAGGAAGCTGGCGATGTTCACGCGACGGCCATTCACCTTGACGTGGCCGTGGTTCACGAACTGACGGGCAGCGAACGGGGTCGGTACGAACTTGGCGCGGTACACGACCGCGTCGAGGCGACGCTCCAGCAGACCGATCAGGTTCTCGCTCGAATCGCCGCGCAGGCGGATCGCCTCGGCGTAGTAACGGCGGAACTGCTTCTCGGTGATGTTGGCGTAGTAGCCCTTGAGCTTCTGCTTGGCGCGCAGTTGCGTGCCGAAGTCGGACATCTTGCCCTTGCGGCGCTGGCCATGCTGGCCGGGGCCGTATTCGCGGCGATTGACGGGGCTCTTCGGGCGGCCCCAGATGTTCTGGCCCATACGGCGATCGAGCTTGTGCTTCGCCTGAATACGTTTTGACATCGCGGTTCCTCTCAGCGAGTGAGATTGGTCGAGGAACGCGCCCTCCTCTTTCCGAAGCGGCCCGGGGCCGAAGCGGAACGACAGAGCGGACATTGCCGCTCACGGGTGCGCTTGAAAAAGCTGCGGGGCCCCTCTCGGAGCCCCGTAACTCTGCGCTGCATAAGCGAGAGATGCCCAAGGGTCAATGCCGAGGCGGCAACACATCTATTGCAAGGCGAGCGGCATCATCTCCACGGCGACATCGCCGACACCTCTTGCGTCGAGCGAGCGACGCAGGGAAGCCGTGACGCCCGCACCGCTGGTGAAGGCCGTGAGTCCCGGGGGGATGTCGTCCAGGGGCTTACGACGGGATGGACCGAGAAGCTGTGTCACCCGGCGGGCGATGGCCGGCGCCGGGTCGATCCAGCTCACTTCCCATGGGGCAAGGCGCTGGAACCGCGCGAGCAGCAGCGGATAATGGGTACAGGCGAGGCAGACCACATCCGTGCGCCGACCATCCTCTCCCTCGACGAAGCAGGGTGCGATTTCGGTGGCGAGCAGCGCATCGTCGACAGGATGCCCCGCAAGTTCGGCCTCGGCATAGGCCGCTAGATTCGGCGATCCGACGAGCGTGACCACGCAATCGCCCGCATAGGTCTCGATCAGGTCGTGGGTGTAGGGCCGCGCAACCGTCCCCGGCGTCGCCAGAAGAGTGATCCTGCGTGAACGCGTCGCTTCCGCCGCTGGCTTGATCGGTGGCACGACGCCCACGAAGGGGGTGGAGAAACCTGCCCGGAGAGCGGGAAGCACGAGGGTCGATGCGGTGTTGCAGGCGATGACGATGAGGTCGGGCGCGTGGCGCGCGATCAGTCGTTCCATCACCGTCGCGACGCGGGCGACGAGGATGGTCTCGGAGAGGCGGCCATAGGGAAAAGCCGCATCGTCCGCCGCATAGACGTAACGCGCGTCGGGACGGGCCCGCCGCACCTGTTCGAGAACCGTCAGCCCCCCGAGCCCCGAATCGAAGACGAGGATCGTCGGGGTCGGCCGGATTTCGGCAACCAGAGCCGCTGTCATCGCTCCCGCCATCAGATCGATCCGCATACGAGCCTTGCCTGGACACAGTGCGTGGATGGCAGAGTGTCGGGCGACAGGGTTAAGGCCGTGTCACTGCGGCATGAAAAAGGCCCGGCATTTTCAGCGCTTGTGCGCCGCGGCGATGGGCGCAGACGAAGGGCCGTTGCCGAATGGCAGCGGAGCCATATTTCCGCATCATGGATGCGAGTGGAGTGATCGACATGGCAGCGACAGCGGCAATTCGCGAGACCTCGCACCATCAGGCGGACGGCGCAGCATTCCCGCCGCCTAACGTATCGGCGCGACCGGTGGATCGCGCAGCCTGGATCAGAGCCTTCCGCGCGGTACGCGACGAAACGGAGCGCCGCGCCGCGCCGCTCTCGCCGGAGGACCAGCAGATTCAGTCCATGGCGGATGCCAGTCCGACGAAATGGCATCGGGCCCATACCACGTGGTTCTTCGAGCAATTTCTCCTGCGTGATCACGTCCCCGGCTACCGCATCTATGACGAGCGGCTGCACTACCTGTTCAATTCCTATTACGTCGCGGCCGGCCCCCGGCAGCCGCGAATCATGCGCGGCCTTATCACCCGCCCGACCGCCGACGAAGTCGCCGGGTACCGTGCCCATGTGGACCGGGCAGTGGAAAGCCTCCTATCGGATGCCACCGACGCGACCCTCGAGACCGTGTTGCCGATCCTCGAAATCGGCCTCTATCATGAGCAGCAGCACCAGGAATTGCTGCTCACGGACATTCTCCATGCCTTCGCGCAGAACCCGCTGAGCCCCGTCTACGATGCCGGATGGCGATTTCCCCGTCCGGTATCGCGCGGCGGAGCCGCCGAACTGCGGGGTGGGGTGGCGAAGATCGGGCATGAGGGCGAAGGCTTTTCGTTCGACAACGAATCGCCGCGACATGAGACTCTGATCCTGCCGTGCCGGATCGACAAAGGCCTCGTCACCAATGCGCAATGGCTCGCCTTCATTGAGGATGGCGGCTACGCGCGTCCTGAACTCTGGCTCTCGGATGGCTGGCTCGCGGTGCAGGCGGAGGGCTGGGAGGCCCCTGGCTACTGGCAGCGCAACGATGCAGCGCAATGGTCGAGCATGACCTTTGCCGGGCAGGCAGGCATCGACCCAGCCCTGCCTGTCACCCATGTGAGCTATTTCGAGGCGGATGCCTTCGCCCGATGGGCAGGGCGCGACCTGCCCACCGAATTCGAATGGGAGATCGCCGCCAAGGAGGGCCTTCTCGACGACGCTTTCGGCCTCGTCTGGCAATGGACCCGCTCGGCCTATTTATCCTACCCGGGCTACAGGCCGGTCTCCGGTGCGCTCGGCGAATACAACGGCAAGTTCATGTCGAACCAGTTCGTTCTGCGCGGTTCCTCCGTGGCGACATCGGAAGGACATGCCCGCATCGGCTATCGCAACTTCTTCTATCCCCACCAGCGCTGGCAATTCACGGGACTGCGGCTGTCGAACTATCGCGACTGAGCACCGTTTCCCACACCCGCGTAACCCAGCGTCCTTTGGCGTCCTTCGGAGACTTGCCCGTGACCATCAATCCCGTCTTCACGGACGCCACACCCCTGTCCGCCGTCAGCCCGGAAGAACAATTCCGCGATGACGTCCTGGTCGGACTCACGGCGGCGCAGAAATTCATTCCGGCGAAGTATTTCTACGACGAGGTCGGCTCGGATTTGTTCGAGGCGATCACCCGCCAGCCGGAATATTACCCAACCCGAACAGAGATCGGTATTCTGGATGAATCGGGGCCGGACATCGCCTCGCTTCTTCCCCCGCGCGCGAACCTCGTGGAATTCGGCAGCGGCTCGACGGTGAAGGTTCGGCGTCTTCTCGTTCATCTGACTGATCTGGCGGCCTACGTGCCGGTGGACGTTTCCGAGAGCTTCCTGAGGAGCGAGGCCGAGACTCTGTCTCGCGATTTCCCTCGGCTGTCGATCCAACCGGTGGCTGCGGATTTCACCCGGCCCTTCACTCTCCCCGACGGGCTTTCCAATAGCGCCGTGGCGGGGTTCTTTCCGGGCTCGACAATCGGAAATTTCGAGCCGCCCCAGGCGGCCCATCTCCTCGCCCATTTCGGGAGGGTTCTAGGTCGCGGGGCATCTCTCGTCGTCGGCGTCGATCTCGTGAAAGACAAGTCCGTGCTGGACGCGGCCTATGACGATGCGGCGGGAGTGACGGCGCGGTTCAACATCAACTTGCTGCATCGGATCAATCGCGAACTCGGCGCCGACTTCGACCCGTCAGCCTTCGCCCACCGGGCCTACTTCGCCCCGGAGGCTTCGCGGATCGAGATGCATCTCGTCAGCCTGCGCGCCCAGCAGGTATCACTCGCGGGCCGCCGGTTCAGCTTCTCGGAGGGAGAAACGATCCATACCGAGAACAGCTACAAGTACACGGTCGACAGCTTCCGCGACCTCGCCAGCCAAGCCGGATGGAACGTGGCCAAGAGCTGGACCGACGGCGAGCGCCTGTTCTCGGTCCATGCCCTCACGCGCGGATGAGGATCAGGCTTTCTTCTCGAGCATCTGCTTGACCTGCATCAGCTGGTCCCAGACGGTCCCAGGAGTGGTGCCGAGCACGTCGAAACCGGCACTGATGCCCCAATAGATCCCGTAGCAGATGATCGGAACGAGGATCCACCCCAGGATTTCCTCGCCCCGGCGACGGCGCATGCGCCGGCGTCGACGCTCTTCTCGGCGGGTCAGTTTCTGCGGGCGGGCCGCGACGTGCGTGCCTTGGCTGGAGAGTGGCGTCAGGGGGCCCTCTTGCAGATCGCTCATGGATACTCCCCTGTTGTCGCGAGTGGCTATGACGATCACAGGCTCGATGCTCCTGCCGACGATCTGAACCGTCGCCGGACACCTGAACCTGTCATGTCGCTCGGCGAGCCCCCTCGCAGGATTCACGACCGGACGGGCGCCTATGCACCCATTCGAACGCGGTTGCTAACGACCGATCATGCCCATGTCGACCACGGGACCGACGTTTTCGTGGCACGATACGAAGTCTCGATCACCCAACCCCGTGGGTCTGACCCATTTGTGCATGGCATAACGCAGAAGGGGCGCATCTTCCGTTGAGGAAGACGCGCCCCTTTTGACCGATGCCTCGTGCGATCAGGCTCGAACGAGAGGAACCTTAGGAACGGTGCGGACACCGCCCGAACCGCCGGAACCGCCCTTGTCGTCCTTCTTCGCCTCGTCCTTCTTCCGCGGAGCAGCCTTCGCCCGGCTACGCTTGCGCTTGCTGCCACCGGCGTCGGTGACGTCCTTTTCCGGCTTGGGCGTCACCGGGCCGGCCGGGAACTCGAAGGCCAGTGCATCTTTCTGCGCCAGCGCCTCGCCGTCCTCGGCTTTCTTCAACACCACCCTGACCGCGCCGCCATCCTTGAGACGTCCGAAAAGCACCTCGTCGGCGAGTGGAGTCTTGATCGTGGTCTGGATCAGGCGTGCCATTGGCCGCGCGCCCATCGCCTCGTCGTAGCCATTCTCGGTCAGCCACTCGCGTGCTTCGTCGGACAGCTCGATCGTGACGTTGCGATCGGCGAGCTGGGCCTCGAGCTGAAGCACGAACTTGTCGACGACTTTGGCCACCACGTCCTTCGGCAGATGTCCGAAGGAGATGATCGAGTCGAGGCGGTTCCGGAATTCGGGCGCGAAGAGCTTGTTGATCGCCTCCACGTCGTCTCCCGTGCGCTTGGTCTGAGTGAAGCCATAGGCGGACTTCGCCATGTCAGACGCACCCGCATTCGTCGTCATGATGATGATGACGTTGCGGAAATCGACCTGCTTGCCGTTGTGATCGGTGAGCTTGCCGTGATCCATCACCTGCAACAGGATGTTGAACAGGTCGGGATGAGCCTTCTCGATTTCGTCCAGCAGCAGCACGCAATGCGGATGCTGGTCGATCCCGTCCGTGAGCAGCCCGCCCTGGTCGAAGCCGACATAGCCGGGCGGTGCGCCGATCAGGCGGCTCACCGTATGACGCTCCATATATTCCGACATGTCGAAGCGGATCATCTCGATGCCGAGCGATGACGCCAGTTGCTTGGCCGCCTCCGTCTTACCGACGCCGGTCGGGCCGGCAAACAGGTAGGAACCGATCGGCTTGTCAGGGTCACGCAGACCGGCACGGGCCAGCTTGATCGCCGAAGTCAGCGCCTCGATGGCATTCGACTGGCCGTAGACGACCCGCTTCAGGTTCTCGGTGAGGTTCTTTAGAACCACGGCGTCGTCCTTGGAGACGGTCTTTGCCGGGATGCGGGCCATCGTGGCGATGGTCGCCTCAATCTCCTTGACGCCGATGGTCCGCTTGCGGCGGGCTTCCGGCACCAGCATCTGCGAGGCGCCGGTCTCGTCGATCACGTCGATCGCCTTGTCCGGCAGCTTACGGTCGTTGATGTAGCGCGCCGAGAGTTCCACGGCCGCCTTCACGGCCTCGGTCGTGTACTTGAGTTTGTGGAACTCCTCGAAATAGGGCTTGAGCCCCTTCACGATCTCGATAGCGTCCGGGATCGATGGCTCGTTCACGTCGATCTTCTGGAACCGGCGCACCAGGGCGCGGTCCTTCTCGAAGTACTGGCGGTACTCCTTGTAGGTGGTCGAGCCGATGCACCGAAGCGAGCCGTTGGCGAGAGCCGGCTTGAGGAGGTTCGACGCGTCCATCGCGCCGCCGGACGTCGCACCGGCGCCGATGACCGTATGGATTTCATCGATGAACAGCACCGCGTTCGGATGCGCCTCGATTTCCTTCATCACCTGCTTGAGGCGCTCCTCGAAGTCGCCGCGATAGCGCGTGCCGGCGAGCAGCGTCCCCATGTCGAGGGAGAACACCGTCGCATCGATGAGAACTTCCGGGACTTCCTTGTTGATGATCTTGCGCGCCAATCCCTCGGCGATGGCAGTCTTGCCCACGCCCGGGTCGCCCACGAGCAGAGGATTGTTCTTCTGCCGGCGGCAAAGGATCTGGATGGTACGCTGGACCTCGCTCTCACGTCCGATCAGCGGATCGATCCGACCATCACGGGCCTTCTTGTTAAGGTTGACGCAATAGGCATCCAGCGCGTCCCCCTTCTTCTTCGTGCGGTTCTCGGCCTCGTCGCCGCTCGGGCGCTCGGACGAGGGCTCCTCTTCCGCACCGCGAACCGGCTTCGCCTCCGAAGCGCCCGGGCGCTTGGCGATGCCGTGGCTGATGTAATTGACCGCGTCGTAGCGGGTCATGTCCTGCTCCTGCAGGAAATAGGCGGCATGGCTTTCGCGCTCGGCGAAGATCGCCACGAGCACGTTGGCCCCTGTCACCTCTTCCCGGCCGGATGATTGCACATGGATGACCGCCCGCTGGATGACCCGCTGGAAGCCCGCCGTCGGCTTGGCATCCTGCCGACCATCCCCGATCAGGTTGGCGAGTTCGGTATCCACATACTCGACCAGGCTGCGTTTCAGCGTGTCGACCTCGACGTTACAGGCGCGCATGACGGCTGCGGCATCCTGGTCGTCCACCAGGGCGAGGAGCAGGTGCTCCAGCGTCGCGTATTCGTGCCGGCGCTCGCCGGCGAGCGCCAGGGCGCGGTGGAGAGCTTGTTCTAGGCTGCGAGAGAAGCTGGGCAAAAGCGGGTCCTCGTGTGGGGTGCCTATTTTTTTTCCATGACGCACTGGAGAGGATGTTGGTGTTTACGCGCGAAGTCCATGACCTGCGTCACCTTGGTCTCCGCCACTTCGTACGTAAAGATCCCGCACTCGCCGACGCCGTTCTGATGCACGTGCATCATGATCTGGTAGGCATCGGCCTGTGATTTATTGAAGAACTTCTCGACCACGTGCACGACGAATTCCATCGGCGTGTAATCGTCGTTGAGCAGGAGGACACGGTACAGGCTCGGCCGTTTGGTCTTGGGCTTGGTGCGCGTGATGATCGCCGTCCCCGAGCGACCGTCGTCGGTGCCACCCGGTCCGAGGGGATCAGCCGCGCGCGGCACCGTGGGACCGGCAGAATTCGCGCCATCACGTCCGATGGTCGCGGCGAAACTGCCGTGATCCATGACGGAAGAGACCAGACAACGCATCGGGTCGTCGAACATCGGAATAGCATCGACCCCATTTGTGGCAGCGGAGTCCGGACGCGGATATGTAAGAACCGACCGGTTTCCCGACTGCACGCTGGCGCGGCGCACCTGCTTCTCGTCCAATCTATAGGCCGTTTCCCGACTTCGCCAGTCGCCTGCGCGCACTTGTCCGGTCACTCGACGCCACGGATGCCTACCGCCGGGCGGACATCGCCCGGGCCCGGCGCCGGAAGGTGCCGTGGCGCACAAAAAGGGGCGACCGAGCCGTCGCTCGATCGCCCTTCGGAATAGCTTTTTCGGTCTCTCGGGCGCTGGCGCCGGGGGAGCTCAGTTGGTGGCGGGAAGCTTGATCTTCGTCAGGCCCTCGAGCGGCTTGCCGATTTCCTTGGCGAGCTCGGCATACAGGCCGCCGACCAGCTTCGCTTGAGCGACCATGCGCTCGTAGGACGCCTTCATGAACTCGGCCTGGATTTCCATGGCGCTCTGAGGGGTCTTTGCCTCGGCCAGCTTCTTCATGGTGGCGGTGCCATGCTCGAACGACTGCTTGGTGTAATCCGCCATCTCGGTTCCGACGGTCTGGTTCGTCCGCGCCACCAGCGAGACGTTCTTCATCACCGAGTCGATGCCGGATTTGTCGAAAGCGGGGATCTTGTCGAAAAGCTGACTGGTCATGGGATGCGAGATACCCTTTCGGGCATTCCTCTAGGGCCGGATGTCGACAAGGCCGGTTCCCCGACCCGCGGAAGCGACCAATGCCGTCTCTATGTGCGATGCAACATGGAACGTCAAGATCATGTTGCATCGCAGCAAAAACGGTCAAATCAATCGCCAGGCATTAACCGGGCCGTAACCGCGTCGACCTAGCCTGATTGACAGATGTTGCGAGGTCACGGCGGCACGTTCGCCGGCTTTGCAGTGATGATGCAGTGCAAGCCGATCTCACGATCGGTTGTCGAGGACACCCCGTCGCGATGCGTAGCGTTCCGAGTCGCTCCCGGACGACCCATGGACTGCCGGCCCTCATTGCGGCCGCAGCCGTTCTCACGGCCATCGCCTCGCCCGCCGACGCGCGTCGCGGGCACCATCACCGGGGCGGCGGCGGGGGCTACAACCCACCCTACGCCGCCATGGTGATCGACGTGAAGACCGGCCGCACCCTGCATGCGGTCAACGAGGATTCCCTCCGGCATCCCGCATCGATCACCAAGGTGATGACGCTCTACATGCTGTTCGAGCAGCTCGAGCGCGGCCGCTTCAATCTCGATTCGCCGCTGACCATCTCCGCCTTCGCAGCCTCACAATCCCCGTCCAAGCTCGGGCTCCGGCCTGGCTCGACGATCGAGGTCGAGGACGCGATCAAGGCCATCGTCACGAAATCCGCCAACGACGTGGCTTGCGCCATCGGCGAGAACATCGCCGGCTCCGAGCCGAAATTCGCCGAGATGATGACCCGCAAGGCGCAGGCCCTGGGCATGACCAGGACCAACTACGCCAATGCCTCGGGCCTGCCCGATGCGGACCAGATCACCACGGCGCGCGATCTGACCATCCTCGCCCGCGCGATCCAGGACCGGTTTCCGCGCTACTACAAATATTTCCAGACCCGCTCCTTCGCCTTCCGCGGCCGGGTCATCGGCAACCACAACCGCCTACTCGGCAATGTCGAGGGCGTCGATGGCATCAAGACCGGCTACACCCGCGATTCGGGCTTCAACCTGATGACCGCCGCCAAGTCCGACGACCGCCAGATCGTTGCGATCGTGCTCGGCGGAAAGTCGGGCGCCAGCCGCGACCGGATCATGGCCGATCTCGTCCGGGCGAACCTGCCCCGGGCCTATGCCGGCAACCGGCAGACGCCGGCCGTGACGGAAGTCGCCGAGCGGGGCCGTCCCGCCGTGGTCGCGGACGCCACGTCGCGGACCCGCACGCAGGTCGCCTCGGCCGATGACGAGGACGTGGAGGTCGAGACCACCGCTTCGACCCAGCCCCTCGACATCAGCCCGCGCCAGACAACCACGCCCGGAAGCGCCGGCGCCAAGTGGCGGAGCGGCGCCCTCCCGGCCTCGGCTCAGGCCTATGCCCCGAGCAGCGCACCCGCCGCGTTCCCGGGAGCCAAACCCTCGCCCAGCGGCAAGTCCGACGCCCGCCTCGCATCGGTCGACGGCGCCCGGTCCGACCCCGCACCGAAGGCAGCATCCACGAGCCGCGTCACGCCCACCGCCTGGGTGATCCAGCTCGGCGCCATGGACGACGAAGACAAGGCCAAATCGATGCTTTCCGAGGCTCGCAGCCGGGCCGGCAGCGCGCTCTCCAAGGCGTCACCTTACACCGTGCGGGTCGATCACGGCGGCGCCACCCTTTACCGAGCCCGGTTCTCCGGCTTCAGCGAACAGGAAGCCGCCCAGGATGCCTGCTCGACCCTGAAGCGCAACGGCTTCAACTGCTTCGCCACGCGAAGCTGAACTCCACCAACGCGACGGCTTCCCTCTTCAGGAGGCCGAAGCCGTCCTGACAACGGCGACGACGCCCTTCGCGTCTTCGTCGAACCCCGACGGCTGTTCGCCGGTCGGGTCTGATCGAGCATTTTTCTGGCAACGCGCGTGGAGTATCAGCGATGTCGGCTCACAAGCCTGTCTCGGGCCGCGTTGATACGCGAAGCCCCCTCGACCGTTCCGCCCTGGTCGGGATGCCACCGTTTCATCAGCGTCCGATGAGCCGTGCGGATCTGCTGCAAGGTCGCCCCGCTCTGAAGCCCCAGGATCTGGTGAGCCTCCTCCTGCGTCATCGACCCTGGATCCGGCGGACGGCGCGACCGCGCGTTGGCATCTCTCTCAGCGTCTACACGCCCGGCGGCAGTCCTGCCGTCGAGATACGTCTGTAGCCGGCGGGCGGCGATGCGATCCACCTTGCGGCAGACGGCGAAGATCTGCATCAGCGCCGCATCCGGAAGCTGTGACAGGCGACGCCCAGCATAGGGACCGATCTGAACGATCCCGTCAGCGGTCCGTCCGTCCGGCATCACCTCGAACAGCACGATCGTGGGCCGTGCGACGGCAACACGCCCGGCCAGTCCGCGCAGCCGGACGACGAGGGCATCGACACCGTCGAGAAACCAGAACGCAATGCCCCCGAACAGGATCGCGAGTTCGACCCGTCCGCGAATTGCCGCCACAGCTGCCAGGGCGAGCAAGACATAGCCTCCGCTGCGTCTCACGACACGCGGCGTGATCAGGCGCCGCAAGCGCCGAACGAGTTGGGGCTTCGCGTTCTTCGCGTACCACCACAGGACGAACAGGGCCGCGAGGGCGGCGAGGATCGTCATCGGCGGATGTCGTGATCGAGCGAGACCCGTCCGGCGATCCGGATCTGGACCTCGCCAATCCGGTGCGAACCACTCCGCGAGCCGGTCTCCTCAGTAATACGGTCCGGGCAACGCTCACGAGACGGCGGGCGAACTCCCTCGGGAGCGACGCCGGGGCATAAGCGCCGCGCCCTGTCGCTCGCTTCGGCCGGCATCGTGCCGAGCGCCAGCGCGACGCAGACGAGGGATCGGGACAGGCTGGCCTTCGTCGTCATTGCGTGTCTTGCGTGTTCTCGTGCGGCGCGGTTCCGTCCCTACTGCACCGGAAACGGCCAATGTGACAGCCCGAACCGGGAAAGCCTTATTGCCGCGTCTCTGCGACATCCGCCGTGGTGACCGTCACCTTGCGGATGCGCCCGTCCCGCTCCACAGCGAGCTCGATGGACTTGCCGATTCCCGCCGCTTCCATTGCCGCGGTGAGGTCGGCCAGGCGGTGCACGGGCTGGCCGGCGGCTCCGACGATGATGTCGCCTATCGTGCCGGTCTGAACGTCGACGCCACGCAAGCCGGCTTCGGCGGCCGGCGATCCGCGCAGAACCCGCAGGACCACGACACCATCGATCCCGAGGCGCGCGGCGGTGGCCTCCTGCCCGGCAATGATGCCGATCCCCGGATTGCGGGTGCGTCCGTTGCGGATGAGTTCGGGGACGACCCGGTTCACGACATCCACGGGAATCGCGAAGCCGATGCCAGCGCTGGCACCGGAGGGAGAGTAGATCGCCGTGTTGACGCCCACGAGGCGTCCGGCGGAATCGAGGAGTGGCCCGCCCGAATTGCCGGGATTGATCGCGGCGTCGGTCTGGATGACGCCGGACAGCTCCCTCCCCTCCCCCGTCGGGAGGCGGCGGCGAAGCGCGCTGATGACACCCGTCGTCAGGGTATGATCGAGACCGAAAGGATTCCCGATGGCGAAGGCCGATTGCCCGACCTTCAGATCCGCCGAGGTACCGATGGCCAGGGGCGGCGGAACGGCACCGGTGCCGCCGAGGCGAAGTACGGCGAGATCGTAGCTCGGCGCAGTGCCGACGATCGTCGCCGAACGGACTTCACCCGAGGAAAGGCGAACGGACACCGACCCGCCCCGCTGTGCAGCCGCTGCGACCACGTGATTGTTGGTGACCACATGCCCAGCGCCATCCCAGACGAAGCCCGTACCCGTCTGCGCGCCGGTGCCGCCCTCGCCCTCCTCGGCATCGGGGCTCATCAAAGAGCGCCCCTGGGCGGCGGCCTGGGCGAAGACATGCACGACCGACGGGCTCGCACGCTCGAACAACGTCGCGGTGGACACTTCCGCTTGAGCCAGATCCCCCCGCGCCGTGATCGCCCGCGGGGTTTCGGCCGAGAACAGGAGGGCCGCCACATAGGGCTGCCCGACATAGAGGGCCATGAGCACCAGGGCCGCCGTGATCGCGATGCGGCCAAAGCGGTCCGACATGTCACATCCCTTTCACAGCTTTGGAAAAATTCTGGACTGCGTCTGTCGCATTAACTGGTCGGTCACGCATCTCCGTTCAACTGTTTTGACGGGCGGCACGATCCGGGTGCGCAGGCACACGGTTCCGCCCCAACGTTCAAGCTACAAGTACGACAAGCACTGCCACTCTCAACTCTTCATCATAAAAAGAGGGCGTCCCAGAGCAGCGGCTTCAAGCTTTGTGTCCAAAACATGATGCTTAAGTCAGGGGATAAAAGATTGGGTCTGCCATACTCATCATGGCAATGCCTAAATTGATCGCAAAGCTGCCCTAGAGATGCTTCCATTCTCACGGAAACACATCCCGCGCTGGCTGCGCCAAGTGCTGGTTCAGTCGCACAGACCCGCGGGGAATGACCCTCTCAGGTTCAAGGAAACATTGTTATGGAAACCGAAGCCCTCGAACGTCCTGCCGATCTGACGATCTGGCGGACTACTCCCGTCCCGGCGCCGCTGGCCCAGCCTGCGCGCTACGGCACCCTTCGCGAGGCGATCGAGGCCGCCGCAGGCGCCCTGACCGACCCGGCAAAGCAGCCATGGATCATCACGGAAGAAGGCGAAATTCTCTCGCCGAACTGGATCCGCACCTATCTCAATTGATCCGCTACGGCTTCTGTCAGCCGACTGACGAGCTCTTTTAGATCCAGCCGCCGGCGCGGAACCGACCGCGCCGCGCAGCGGGCGTAACGATGATGTAGCTAGTCGGACCCGCCTGTCCGATGCATGCGTCATCCTTTGCGGGCAACCCGACCCGTCCTACGGCATAGCCTGCCTCGATGCGGGCAATCATCGGGCCTTGTCGCCGATGGTGACCGAGGCTCAGACCTGCCGGTCCACGACCGCACCTTGGCCTTCGGGAAGAACGGCCTTCTGCTGATCGGCGGATTGCTGCAACATCTGGGAAATGGCCCGGTCGCTCTCGCCTTGCTTGCGTATGAAAGTCGTCTGCATCGACTCTCGCGTCGCAGCCGTCTGGTTCGACACGATCGACTGTGCAAGGCCGGCGATGGAATCACTCATGAACGGGGTTCCTCATGGCTCGAACGGGCATAGCCCGTTCGATCTTGCCAAACCTTGAAGAAGGCCGATCGCTATTATCTCGAATTTCTCCGCTCAATCCCGCCGTGTCGATAAATCTCCGGTTTGTTCACGAGGGTGACCAGCACGTAGGAAATGATCATCAGCAAATACCAGGCACCCAGTTTCTGCCAGGAAACCATCGCCCAGGTCGATGTCTGGTTCGGATAGAGCCAGACCCGCGTCCCCGTGCCGATATTTTCGGCAAACCAGATGAACAGTGCGACGAGCAGGAAGCCCAGGAGAAGCGGCATTCTCCGGTGCACCCGCCAGACTTTGAAATGCACCCAGGTTCGGCCGAACAACACGGCCGTTGCCGCGAACAACCCGAGGCGGATGTCCGTCGCGTAGTGATGGGTGAAGAAGTTCACGTAGATCGCCGCGGCCAGCAGGAGCGTCACGCCGGTGCCGGGATGATGGGTGAAGCGGAAGTCGAACAGGCGCCACACCCGGGCGATGTAGGAGCCGATGCTCGCATACATGAAGCCGGTGAAGAGCGGCACACCCGCAATGCGGAGCAGACTGGCCTCCGGATAGATCCATGACCCGACGGCAGTCTTGAAGATCTCCATCACCGTCCCGACCACATGGAAGAGCGCAATCACTTTCGCCTCCTCCCAGGTCTCCATGCGCAGGGCGAGAAGCGCTATCTGTATCGCCACCGCCGACAGCGTGAGAAAATCGTACCGACTGATCGCCGCATGCGGCGGATAGAGCAGGTAGCTCGCGATGAGCAGGGCGCAGAGTAAACCGCCGAACAGGCACGCCCACCCCTGCTTGATGCCGAACCTCAGGAATTCGTAGAGTCCCGCCGCGAAAGGTCCCCGCCCCAGGGCCCATGCACCGAGACGTGCCTCGATGCCGGCGAACCGGGCGATGGGCGGCCAGGTGCGGACGGCGCTTTGGGTCGGGATGTCTGTCACGTTAGCGGTTCCGGCAGTGGCGCAGCCCGCCTTAGCGTAGCCGAGGGTGAAGCTCGACCTTATCGATAGCGCGGGAGGGCAATCGCTTGCCGATGCGGACGACCGAGCAAGACGCTGATTGGGAATCGGAGCGTGTGCGACGCGATCTGGCCCGCTTGCAGAAGCTCTTGGCCCGGCGTCGGTTTCGCGCCATCGCCATGCGCGTGTTTCGAGGCGTACTTGGTAGCGGCGCCAGCTTCGCGGCGCTGATCAAGCTGAAGCTTGCCGGCTCGCTCGTGCTGAAGGGCGGTCTCGCCCTCCTCGTCGGGCTCAGCCTCGCTTGGCCGACCGTATTTGGAATCCTGCTTGCCCTGGCTCTCGTCGTCCTGGCGATCGTCGGAATCATGGAGGGTGAAGCCCCCAACTGCCCGGACAAGTGCTGGGAGGCCTCGAAGCGACGCGACAGGCTGCGCGAACTGATCGACGAACGCATCGAGTGGCTCAAAAGCCGATCAGGAGGCGCCGAGAACTGAACGATGCCGCAGTCTGAGGCTGAGCCGGAAGCCCCCTCCGCGGAGTTGGGATCGCGGTTCATCCTCAAAATGAATTTGAGAGGGATAGCCCGAAGCCGGTGCTTCACTATAATGCTTCGCCATACGCCGCCGCACGAGTTCGATCACATGACGTCCCGTATCCCTGATTTCGCGAACGTCCCCTACGCGGCAGATGCCTTCACGGCGCCCGTGCCGCCGGCAGGCGAGCCCTGGATGACGCCGGAAGGCATCCCGGTGAAGGGCGTCTATGGACCGGAGGATCGCGAGGGGATCGAGTTTCTGCACACTTATCCCGGTGTCGCGCCTTATCTGCGCGGCCCCTACCCGACGATGTACGTGACGCAGCCCTGGACGATCCGGCAATATGCCGGCTTCTCCACGGCTGAGGATTCGAACGCCTTTTATCGGCGCAACCTCGCGGCCGGACAGAAGGGCCTGTCGGTGGCCTTCGATCTCGCCACCCACCGGGGCTACGATTCCGATCATCCGCGCGTCTCGGGCGATGTCGGCATGGCCGGCGTGGCGATCGATTCGATCTACGACATGCGGACGTTGTTCTCGGGCATCCCGCTGGACGAGATGACCGTTTCGATGACGATGAACGGCGCGGTGCTGCCGATCCTGGCGCTCTACATCGTGGCGGCCGAGGAACAGGGCGTGCCGCCGGAGAAGCTCGCCGGCACGATCCAGAACGACATCCTCAAGGAGTTCATGGTCCGCAACACCTACATCTACCCGCCGGCGGGTTCGATGCGGATCATCGGCGACATCTTCGCCTACACGTCGGCTCACATGCCGAAATTCAACTCGATCTCGATCTCCGGCTACCACATGCAGGAAGCCGGTGCGACGAACGACCTCGAACTCGCCTACACGCTCGCCGACGGCGTCGAGTACATCAAGGCCGGTCTCGCGGCCGGGCTGACCATCGACAAGTTCGCACCCCGCCTGTCGTTCTTCTGGGCCATTTCCACCAACTTCTTCATGGAAATCGCCAAGATGCGGGCCGCGCGCCTGATCTGGGCCAAGCTCGTGAAGGAGTTCGAGCCGAAGACCGACAAGTCCCTGCCCCTGCGCACTCACAGCCAGACGAGCGGCTGGTCGCTGACCGCCCAGGACGTGTTCAACAACGTCACCCGCACCTGCATCGAGGCGATGGCCGCAACGCAGGGCGGCACCCAGTCGCTCCACACCAACGCCCTCGATGAGGCGCTAGCGCTGCCCACCGACTTCTCGGCGCGCATCGCCCGCAACACCCAGCTCTTCCTGCAGCAGGAGAGCGGCACGACGCGGATCGTCGATCCGTGGGGCGGCTCCTACTATGTCGAGAAGCTGACCCAGGACATCGTCGCCCGCGCCTGGGAGCATCTCCGCGAAGTCGAGGAATTGGGCGGGATGGCCAAGGCCATCGAGGCCGGCATCCCCAAACTGCGGATCGAGGAGGCTGCGGCCCGCGCCCAGGCGCGGATCGATTCCGGCCGCCAGACCATCGTCGGCGTCAACAAATTCAAGCCCGAGGATGACCGCGCCATCGAGCTGATGCGCGTCGACAACGGCAATGTCCGCATGCTCCAGATCGACAAGCTCAAGAGGCTGCGTGCTGAGCGCAACCAGGCCGACGTCGATGCGGCCCTTGCGGCACTGACCGCAGCCGCTAAAGGCGAGGGCAATCTCCTGGCGCTCGGTGTCGAGGCTGCCCGCGCGAAGGCGACGGTCGGAGAGATTTCCGACGCGCTGGAAAAGGCCTGGGGCCGGCATCGGGCGGAGATCCGCTCGATATCGGGCGTCTACAAGCGAGAGGTGGGTGGCATGTCGCCGGTGGTCGAGACCGTTCGTCAGCTCGTGGAGACCTTCGAGGAGAATGACGGGCGGCGCCCGCGTATTCTCGTCGCGAAAATGGGCCAGGACGGGCATGACCGAGGTCAGAAGGTGATCGCCTCGGCCTTTGCCGATCTCGGCTTCGACGTGGATATCGGACCCCTCTTCGCCACTCCCGCCGAAGCCGCACGTCAGGCTGTGGAGAACGACGTCCACATCGTCGGTGTGTCGTCTCTTGCCGCCGGCCACCTGACGCTGGTGCCTGAATTGAAGGCAGCCCTCACAGAACAAGGCCGGGGCGACGTGATGATCGTGATTGGCGGGGTCATCCCCCCGGGCGATTATCCCGCCCTCCATGCCGCTGGCGCATCTGCGATTTTCCCACCCGGCACGGTCATTGCTGACGCTGCGGTGAAATTGATCGAAGAACTCAACGGAAGGCTCGGTTACAGCACGCGTCAGGCCGCCGAATAGGGCGTTCATGTTACACGACCGTAGTGCAAGAGATCGGCTTCGACGCTGGCCTCAAGCGCTTGCCTAAGGCATTTATCGTTTTTGCCGCATTTTTCATCCCACGCCGGGTTGGTTGCGGCGCATCAAAATTGTATTTCGCGGCAACGTACTGAACTGAAATTGTGAGTTGACGCCGATGGCCTCAGGATTTTTCCCTCTCATCCATCCGGTCATCCTCTGCGGAGGCTCCGGTACGCGCCTCTGGCCTGCTTCCCGCGAGAGCATGCCGAAGCAGTTCACTCTGCTCGTGAACGCGGACAGTTCGACCTTCCAGGACACGGCCCGTCGGGTCACCGACGGAACCGCCTTCTCGCGGCCGACGATCATCACCAGCAGTGAAGCCCGCTTCATCGTGGCGGAACAACTTCTGCAGGCCGAGGTCCAAGCCGACATCGTGCTCGAGCCGGAGCGTCGCGATTCCGCCGCGGCCGTTGCGGTAGCCGCCCTCCATGCCGCCCGCCGCGACCCGGAGGCCGTGGTGATGATCCTGGCGGCCGACCATGTCATCGGTGACACCGCGGCCTTCGTCGAGGCTGCACGCGCCGCCGCGGTTGGTGCGCAGGCGGGCCGCATCATGACCCTCGGAATCGAGCCGACCGCTCCATCCACCGCCTATGGCTATATCCGCAAGGGCGCGCCCATCGACGGCGTAGAGGGTGCCTATGATGTCGGGCGCTTCGTGGAGAAGCCCAATCGTCATGGCGCGGAAAGCCTGATCGCCGACGGGGCCCTGTGGAACAGCGGGTACTTCCTGTTCCGGGCCGACGTCATGCTGGCCGAACTCGAGACCTATGTCCCGGAGATCCTGGCCGCGACACGCACGGCCCTCGACAAGGCGACGAGCGATCTCGATTTCCTGCGCCTGGATTCCACCGCCTTCGCCAGCGCGCCGAAGACCTCCATCGATTACGCGGTGATGGAGCGGACCGATCGCGCCGGAGTCCTGCCGGTCTCCTTCCCCTGGTCCGATGTCGGCACCTGGGATGCGGTCTGGGACGTCCTGCCTCGTGATGCGTTCGGCAATGCTGTGCGCGGCCGCGTGGAACTCGTCGAGACCCGGGGCAGCCTGATCCATAGCGAGGGCGAGCACCTCACTGCGGTGGTCGGCGTCGACGACATCGTCGTCGTCTCGACCCCGGATGCCGTACTCGTCACCTCGAAGGCCAAGGCCGGGCTCGTCAAGGAGCTGGTCACGCAGCTGCGCGAGAAAGCCCATCCGGAGGCGGATGCCCATCGCCGGATGTTCCGCCCCTGGGGCTGGTATCAGCGCATCGATATCGGCGAGCGTTTCCAGGTGAAGCGCATCATGGTGACGCCGGGCGGGCGGCTCTCACTGCAGAAGCACTTCCACCGTGCCGAGCATTGGGTCGTGGTGCGCGGCACGGCCGAGGTCACCGTGGATGACCGTGTCGTGCTGGTTCACGAGAACGAGGCGGTCTACCTGCCCATCGGATCGATGCATCGCCTCACCAACCCGGGCAAGATCCCCCTCGAACTCATCGAGGTCCAGGTCGGATCCTATACCGGCGAGGACGACATCATCCGCGTCGAGGACATCTACGGGCGTTAAAACGAGAGACGGTCGGCCTCAGGCGGCCACAGGCCGCTCGGCCCGGCCGCGATAGGACAGGGCCTCGGCGAGATGGATGCGGCGCACCCGCTCCTCCCCGTCGAGGTCCGCCAGGGTGCGCGCCACGCGCAGGACGCGGTGAAAGCCGCGAGCCGAAAGGCGCATGGTTTCCGCCGCGTCGCGGATCAACGCCGTACCGTCGGCATCCGGCGCGGCCATCTCTTCGATCATCGGAGCCGGACATGTGGCGTTGGTGACGACGCCGGTGAGCCCCTGCGCGGTGAAGCGCTCGGTCTGCAGTGCCCGAGCGACTACGACCCGCGCCGCCGTTTCGGCCGAGCCTTCGGCGGGAGGCGGTAGGATCAGATCGGCCGCCGTGACTGCCCCAACCTCGATTCGCAGGTCGATCCGGTCGAGGAGCGGCCCGGAGATACGGGCGCCATATTGCGCGACACAACGCTCGTTGGGTCCACGTCGACAGGCATAGCCCGGCTCGAGGGCCTGACCGCAGCGACACGGATTCATCGCGGCGATCAGCTGGAACCGCGCCGGATAGGTCACCCGGTGATTGGCGCGCGCGATCATGACCTCTCCGGTCTCCATCGGCTGGCGTAGGGAATCGAGCACCTGGGGTGTGAATTCGGGAAGCTCGTCTAGAAACAATACGCCGCCATGCGCCAGGGAGGCCTCGCCAGGGCGGGCATTCATTCCGCCGCCCACCAAGGCCGCCATCGAGGCCGAATGGTGGGGCTGGCGGAAGGGGCGCCGGTTCGAGAGTGCACCGCCTTTCAGCTCGCCGGCCACAGACTGGATCATCGAGACTTCGAGGAGCTCGCGCGGACCTAGCGGCGGCAGAATCGAAGGAAGCCGCGCGGCGAGCATGGATTTGCCCGCGCCCGGTGGGCCGTTCATCAGCAAGTTGTGCCCTCCGGCGGCGGCAATTTCGAGGGCTCGCTTGGCGCCTTCCTGGCCCTTGATGTCGCGAAGGTCGGGCAGGCGTCCCGTGCTCGTGGCCACGGCCGGTTCGGGCCGGGCCATCACCTGGCTTCCCTTGAAATGATTGGCCAGTTGAATCAGCGAACGCGGGGCCAGCACGTCCATATCGCCGCCGGCCCAGGCTGCCTCGGGTCCCGTCGCCGCTGGGCAGATCAGGCCAAGTCCTCGCGCATTCGCCGCCATCGCGGCGGGCAGGACGCCGTTCACCGCCGTGATCGTGCCGTCGAGAGCGAGCTCACCAAGAACGCAGTACCCGGCGAGCGCATCGGGTGGGATCGCGCCGATGGCGGCCATCACCGCGAGGGCGATGGGAAGGTCGTAATGCGAGCCTTCCTTCGGCAGGTCCGCCGGAGCGAGGTTGACGGTGATGCGCTTTGCCGGAAGCGCCAGTCCCGATGCGATCAGCGCGGAGCGCACGCGCTCGCGCGATTCCGCCACGGCCTTGTCCGCCAGCCCCACCACCATGAACATCACCGCCCCCGGGGCGATCTGGACCTGGACGTCGACGGCGCGCGCCTCGATCCCCTCGAAGGCGACTGTGGCGACGCGGGTGACCATGGATCCAGACCCCTGAGCTTATAGCCAAGGTTAGGATGCGCCATGGCTCATGACAACCAGCGCGTGCGCCCTTGCTGACGTGTCATGGAACTCCATTCCCGATTCGCCGTTCGAAAGTGTCACTTTCCCGACCAAGGAGTTCCACCATGTCGATCAAGACTGCGAGCCTCGCTGCCATCGCCCTCGGTTTCGCCCTCACTGGCACCGCCTTCGCCGACCGTGCGCCGACCCCCGAGGAACGTACCAAGATCGAAGCCACCTTGAAGAAGGAAGGCTTCACCAAGTGGGGCAAGATCGAAGTCGAGGAGCACGAGATCGACGTGGACGATGCCATCGATGCGAATGGCAAGCAGTTCGATCTCGAACTCGACCTCAAGACCTACGCGATCACCACGCGCGAAGCCGAATAAGCGCTTCGTCCGTCCTGGCGCTTGCGTTCCAGCAAGGCGCCGGCCATATAGCGCTCGGGAGGTTGGCGAGGGACGTTTCACTCGCCAACCGGGTCAGGTCCGGAAGGAAGCAGCCCTAACGAGACCGAGCGGGTCTTCGTCCAGCCTCCCACCTTCGTTTCTTTTGAGGTCCGCGTGGCGGCATCCCCCGACCCGGGGCCGCTCGAACCACGCAAGGCGGCATGGACGCGACCTCCGGCACTCCGAGCGATTTTCCCGGCCTTCCGGGTCTGCCCGAGCCCGTACCGGCGACCACGCCCTACCGGGTGCTGGCGCGCAAATACCGCCCCCAGAATTTCGACGATCTGATCGGCCAGGGCGCGATGGTCCGCACATTGGCCAACGCGTTCGCGGCCAATCGCATTCCACAAGCCTGGATGCTGACCGGTGTGCGCGGCGTCGGAAAGACGACGACCGCCCGCATCCTAGCCCGTGGCCTGAACTACCTGCGCGACGGGCATCCCGATACCGGTCCCACCATCGCCATGCCGGAGCTCGGCCGCCATTGTCAGGCGATCATGGAATCACGGCACATGGACGTGCTGGAGATGGATGCCGCCTCGCATACCGGCATCGACGACGTACGCGGCATCATCGACGGCATCCGCTATTCGCCGGTCTCCGCCCGCTACAAGGTCTACATCGTCGACGAAGTACACATGCTCTCGGAGAAGGCGTTCAACGCCTTTCTGAAGACACTGGAAGAGCCGCCGCCCCACGCCAAATTCGTCTTCGCCACCACCGAGATCCGCAAGGTGCCGGTGACGATCCTGTCGCGCTGCCAGCGTTTCGACCTTCGTCGGGTCGAGGCCGACACCATGGTCTCCCATCTGGCCAAGATCTGCGCGGCCGAATCCGTCGAGGCCGAGCCGGAAGCCCTGGCGGCGATCACCCGCGCAGCCGAAGGTTCGGTGCGTGACGCGCTCTCGCTCCTCGACCAGGCCATCGCCCATGGCGCCGGCCTCGTCACGGGGGCGAGCGTGCGCGATATGCTCGGCCTCGCAGACAGGGGGCGGATCGTCGACCTGTTCGAGGCGGTGATGCGCGGCGACGTACCGACTTCTTTCGCCGAAATCCGCAGCCAGTACGAAGCGGGCGCGGATCCCGCCGTCGTCCTGTCGGACTTGGCGAGCTTCACACATCTGGTCACCCGGCTGAAGCTCGTCCCCGATGCGGCGGCGGCCGACCCGACCTTGAGCGCCGACGAGCGCGGTCGCGGAGGTGAGTTCGCGGCCAAACTGTCCATCCGCGCCCTGTCCCGCGCATGGCAGATCCTGCTGAAGGCGATTCCCGAGGTCCAGACCGCCGCGAGACCGCTCGCCGCCGCTGAAATGGCTCTCGTTCGCCTGGCCTATGCCGCCGATCTGCCGACGCCGGACGAGGCCCTACGACAGTTGAAATCGGATGCGTTCGCCGCAACCCCGATGACATCGACGGGAGCTACACTGCCGAGTGCATCCACGCCGAGCGGAGTGTCGTCTGCGCATGCCGGAGCAGCACACTCGGCCACATCGGGCCCGCCGCCGGGGGCTTCGCAGTCATTGGCCGCACAATCGATGGCCTCGCCATCGATCGACTTGCCCCCGCCGCGTCCCGCGCTGACCCTCGCAGCGAGCGGCGGCGCGCGTGTGAATCTCGTCCCTGCCCCCGCCCCGGAAGCAGCGCCCCGCGAGGCTGGTCCGCGCCTGACCTGTTTCGAGGATATCGTCGCCCTCGCCGACGAGCGCCGCGACATCGGTCTCAAGATGGCGCTGGAACGGGAAGCGCATCTCGTTCGGTTCGAAGAAGGGCGGATCGAGTTCCGCCTGGCGGAGGGGGGCCGGCAGAGCCTGCCCAACGATCTTGCCCGTTCGCTGGATGCCTGGACCGGCCGACGCTGGATCGTGGCGCTGTCGAAGGAGGAGGGAGAGCCCACCCTTGCCTACAAGGCACGCGCCGCGCTGGAATCGCGCCATGAGAACGCGGCAGCGCACCCTCTGGTGAAGGAAGTGCTCGCGCGCTTCCCCGGCGCCCAGATCATCGACGTGCGGGACAAGGCCCCCCCGGTGGAAGCGGCTGCCAGCACGGACCTCACGCCGGTCGACCCCGAAAGCACCGGAGATCCGGACGATGAGGCATAGCGCTTCGCCGCTGCCGACCCCAGATGCCGTCCTGTAATCGTCTCACTTCGTTTTGAAAGCTCAGCCATGCGCGACCTCATGGGAATCATGAAGCAGGCCCAGGCCATGCAGGAGAAGATGGCGACCCTGCAGCGCGAGCTCGATACCGTCGAGGTCAGCGGCGCGTCCGGCGGAGGCGCGGTCGCCGTGACGATGACCGCCAAGGGCCTCGTAAAGGGCGTCACCCTCGATCCTGGGCTGATGAACCCCGACGAACGTGAGATCCTGGAAGATCTGATCGTGGCCGCGGTCAATGACGCACGCGGGAAAGCCGAGCAGGTGGCGGCCGAACGCATGGGCGAACTGACCAAGGGATTGCCGATCCCGCCGGGGCTGAACCTGTTCTAGGTCTTCAGCCGGTTCTTCGTCGTAGGGGCCGATCCCGGCACGAGCCGGGATCGGATGATGATCTGTCTCAGGCCGCGATGACCTGAACCGGCTCGGCGGCGCGCACGTCGGCGTCCACATGGGCCTCGAAGCGCTTGAAGTTCTCCCGGAACATCGACACGAGGCGCGTCGCCGTCTCGGCGAAAGCCGTCTTGTTGCCCCAGGTCTTCACGGGCTGAAGAATGTGCGGCTCGACCCCCTGAACGAAAGCCGGAACCGCGAAGCCGAAATACGGATCGCGACGGAACTCGGTCTTCGACAGCGACCCGTCCAGGGCGGCACCGAGCAGGCGACGCGTGACGCGAATCGGCATGCGCCGTCCGGTACCGACACCTCCGCCGGTCCAGCCGGTATTAACCAACCAGCAATCCACATCGTGATGAGCGATGAGATCACGCAGCAGGTTGCCGTAGACGCTCGGGTGCCGGGGCATGAAGGGTGCGCCGAAACAGGTCGAGAACGTCGCCTCGGGCGCCGTCAGGCCGCGTTCCGTTCCGGCCACCTTGGCGGTGTAGCCGGAGAGGAAGTGGTACATCGCCTCCGCGCCCGAGAGCTTGGCGATGGGTGGCATCACCCCGAACGCGTCGCAGGTGAGCATCACGATGTTCTTTGGGTGAGCGGCCCTGCCCGTGGCGCTGGCATTGGCGATGAAGTCGAGCGGGTAGGCGCAGCGGGTATTCTCGGTGAGCGACGCATCGTCGAAATCGGGGCGACGCGAGAGCGGGTCGATCACCACATTCTCCATCACCGTGCCGAAACGCTCGGTCGTGGCGTAGATCTCGGGCTCGGCGTTGCGGGAGAGACGGATGGTCTTGGCGTAGCAGCCACCCTCGAAATTGAAGATGCCGTCCTTGCTCCAGCCATGCTCGTCGTCGCCGAGGAGCTGCCGCGAGGAATCGTTGGAGAGCGTGGTCTTGCCGGTGCCCGAGAGGCCGAAGAACAGGGCGGACTCGCCCTCGGCATCCAGTGCCGCATTGGCCGAGCAATGCATCGGCATCACGCCCGCGCCGGGTAGAACGTAGTTCAGATAGGTGAAGACCGACTTCTTCATCTCGCCGGCATAAGCACTGCCGCCGATGAGGACGATCTTCCGGGTGAAGTCGATGGCGATGACGGTCTTCGAGCGGCAGCCGTGACGGTGCGGTTCGGCTTGGAAGCTCGGAAGATCGATGATCGTCAGACCGGGGACGTAATCCTCAAGAGCCGAACGCTCGGGCCGGATCAGCAGGTTGCGGATGAAGAGCGAGTGCCAGGCGAGTTCGGTGAAGACCCGCGCCTGGACACGGTGGGCCGGATCGGCGCCGCCATAGAGGTCCTGGACGAAGAGTTCGCGCCCTTCGGCATGGCTGAGGAAATCCTGGTACAGCGTCTCGAATTGCTCGGGCGTGATCGCGCCGTTGTTCTCCCACCAGATTTCGTTCTCGGTGTTGGCGTCACGGACGATGAACTTGTCCTTCGGCGAACGACCGGTATGGCTGCCCGTGGTCGCCACGAGGGCGCCGCCATGGGCGAGCTGCGATTCACCACGGCTCAGGGATTCCTCGTAGAGCCGTGGGGGTTCCAGGTTCCAATGAACCGCCTTCAGATTGCGCAGACCGATTTTTTCGGGTCCATGGCTGGCGTTGAAATCGCCGAAATGTGTCACGTCCGCTACTCCTCGAACACCTGATCGCTTTGAGGTCTGGCTTGGCCGGAATCTCCCATTCGTCTTCCGGACGGTCCGATGGAGCGTCCACGCGGTCGTTCAGGTCCGCCGCGCACAGGTTCACCACTCGATCGAATAGACCTGCTTATTCTCCGGCAGCCACCGGTCAATTGAGACGGCAACGGTTTAAAAGACGAACGAACGGATCTGTCAGAGAAACAAAGGGGTATCCGGAGCGGCGTCGGAACGCATGCGGCGGCGGCGATTCCCGACTACAAGACGACGAGATCCGACCCCATTTATCGAACACGGCCGCGGCCGTCTGACGGAACACGTATGGCCCAAGCCGTTGCCGGCCCCGAAATCGAACGTCTGATCCAGCTCCTCGCGCGAATGCCGGGGCTCGGCCCGCGCTCGGCCCGGCGCGCGGCGCTGCATCTCATCAAAAAACGTGAAGCTCTGCTCGCTCCGCTGGCGGAGGCGATGCAGGTGGCCTCCGAGCGCATCGTCGTGTGCCAGGAATGTGGCAACGTCGATACAAGCGACCCATGCACCATCTGCCGGGACGCGTCGCGCGATCCCTCCATCCTGGTGGTGGTCGAGGATGTCTCCGACCTCTGGGCCTTGGAGCGGTCGGGCGCGGTGACGGCGCGCTATCACGTCCTCGGTGGCGTGCTCTCCGCCCTCGATGGTGTCCGGCCGGAACATCTCAACCTCGCGAGCCTCGTGGACCGGGCCGGCAATGGCGATGTCCGGGAGATCATCCTGGCTCTGAACGCCACGGTCGATGGTCAGACCACCGCGCATTACGTCACCGAATCCCTGGCGCATCACGGGCTGAAAGTGACCCGCCTCGCCCATGGCGTGCCGGTGGGGGGAGAGCTCGATTATCTCGACGAGGGGACACTCTCGGCGGCCATCCGAAGCCGGACGGCGTTCTGAGCCGCATCGTTACCCCGGCCGATTTGACCGGCCATCCGCCAAACCTTATCTGCGGGTCCGGCACGGCGGACCCGGGAGACAGGGAGCCGGGCCCTTTTCATCGACAGATCCGGCCGCGCCATGACAATCCGCCCCCTCGTCATCCTGCCAGACGCCCGCCTGCGTCAGGTGTCGACCCCCGTCGGTACCATCGACTACGAGATCCGCACCCTAGCCGCTGACATGCTGGAGACGATGTACGATGCCCCGGGCGTCGGCCTCGCCGCCATCCAGGTCGGCGTGACCAAGCGTGTAGTCACGATCGACACGTCGAAGGACGAGAACGCGCGGCAGCCGCAGGTCTTCATCGACCCCGAGATCGTCTGGGCTTCGGAGGAGAAGCGCGTCTATGACGAGGGCTGCCTGTCGATCCCCGAATATTACGGCGAGGTCGAGCGGCCCGACCGGGTGCGCGTACGCTTTCGCGACCTTTCCGGTGAAACCCGCGAGATCGAGGCGGACGGGCTTCTTTCCACCTGCATCCAGCACGAGATCGATCACCTCGACGGCGTACTCTTCATCGATCACCTGTCGAAGCTGAAGCGCGACCGCGTCATTAAGAAATTCGTCAAGGCGGCCAAGCGCGGCGAGGACGTCTGATCCCATCCTTCAACAGAGAGCGCGCGATGAAGCTCGTCTTCATGGGGACGCCCGATTTCGCCGTGGCGACCCTGGCGCGCCTGGCGGAAGACGGTCACGACATCGCCGCGGTCTATACCCGCGCCCCGGCGCGGTCCGGGCGCGGCATGGCGTTGCGTCCGTCCCCCGTCCATGCGCTGGCGGACAGGCTCGGCCTGCCGGTTCATACCCCCACGACGCTGAAGACGCCGGATGCGGTCACGCTGTTCCGATCGCACGGATGCGATGTCGCCGTGGTGGTCGCCTACGGGATGCTGCTGCCGCAGGCGATCCTCGACGTGCCGCGCCACGGGTGCCTGAACCTCCACGCCTCCCTGCTGCCCCGTTGGCGCGGGGCGGCACCGATCCAACGCGCGGTCATGGCAGGGGATACGGAGAGCGGTGTCGGCATCATGCGCATGGAGGCGGGCCTCGATACTGGCCCCGTGGCCCTGGATGAACGGGTCGCCATCACCCCCGGCATGAGTGCGGGAGACCTTCACGATACGTTGATGCCCGTTGGCGCGGCGCTCATGAGCCGGGCCCTCGGCCAGCTTGAACACGAGCCCCTCCCCCTCACGCCCCAATCCGAGGAGGGTCTCGTCTACGCGCACAAGATCACCAATGACGAGGCGCGCATCGACTGGTCCAAGCCGGCGGGTGAGGTGGCGAACCATATCAACGGGCTGTCGCCCTTCCCCGGAGCCTTCTTCGAGGCCGATCTCGGCAAGGGGCCGGAACGGGTGAAGGTGCTGCGCGCCCTGCCAAAGGAGGGACAGGGAACGCCCGGCACTCTGCTCGATGCGGCCGGAACCATCGCCTGCGGCGAGGGCGCCGTGCAGCTCACAGAGTTGCGCCGGGCCGGCAAGGGCGGCATCGTCACGGGTGCGGAATTCGTGCGCGGTGCGCATCTCGCGCCGGGAACGCGCTTCCCGTGAACTCAGAGACCGGGGGCCGTCGCTGATGCCCCGCTACAAACTCGTGATCGAGTATGACGGCGCTCCGTTCTGCGGATGGCAGCGGCAGGCCGAAGACATCACCGTCCAGGGCGCCATCGAGGACGCCGTCAAACGCTTCACAGGGGAGGACCTGCGCCTGACCTGCGCCGGTCGGACGGATGCCGGCGTCCACGCCATCCATCAGGTGGCCCATCTGGACCTCATCAAGGACTGGCGCACGGATACGGTGCGCGACGCCCTGAACGCCCATCTCCGCCCGCTACCGGTCGCCATCGTCAGCGCCGAGCGGGTCGGGCCCGGTTTCGATGCACGCCACTCCGCCATTCGACGGCATTACCGCTACCGCATCTTCAACCGGCGCAGCCCGCCTGCCCTGACACGCGACCATGTCTGGCACGTGCCATGGCCGCTCGATGCCGAGGTGATGCACAGAGCCGCGCAAGGTCTCCTCGGTCGGCACGACTTCACCGCCTTTCGCGCCGCCGAGTGTCAGGCGAACAGCCCGATCCGTACCCTCGAACAGCTCGACGTGGCCACGGTGACGATGGGCCTGTTCGAGGAGATCGTGATCTCGACCTCGGCACGCTCGTTCCTGCACCATCAGGTCCGCGCCATGGTCGGAACGCTGATGATGGCCGGCTGCGGACGATTCGGCATCGCCGAGGTCGCCGACATCCTGGCGAGCCGCGACCGCGCCCGCTGCGGCCCGATGGCGCCCGCCAAGGGACTGACCTTCGTGGGGGTGGATTATCCCCAGATGAATTGCAACTGATGGACGTTTAAAAAATAATCAGCCCTGGAACTCCATAACTCAAGATTGCAAGTTCGGAGAATTCGCGCTTTCTTCAAGCACGAATTTTTTGTGACGTGGGGTTTTAAAAATGGAATTTTCTCTAGCTGTTTTAACAATCTCCCTTTTGGTCAGCATACTACCGCCATTGATATTCTTCATCATTCGCGAGTCGGTGAAAGGGCAAAGACAAGGAATAATAAATGATCTATCATCTGTATTTGATAGTCAGCGCGTAGGGGATATGTTTATTCCTTCATTTGAATTTGTAAAATATAAGTATTTTATTGAAAGAAAGCCCCACAGAAACGAACAACAAGATAATTTTTGAGATTCATCAAGCAAAGATTATAGCATCTTTGCTTGGATCGTTAGCGCAATACCATTGATATTAGTATTGTTTTCCGCGTCATTATTAATCTCCGGTCAGCTTATTCACACTATATCGCAGGCGAACATATTAACGTGCCTGATAAATGCTCAATGTGACGCAATTCAACTGACTCAAGATCAGAGAGCTTCTAAGTGGATATTAGTCTTTATAGCTGCCTTTGCAGGCGGATACGTATTTTTAATCAGAAGTTTTTTTAGGGCGATCAACAATTTTGATCTTAGCCCGGCCTCTTTTGTCGGAGCGGCGAATAATCTCATTGTGGGCACGACCGTTGCCCTGTTGTCTAATGAGGCTTTATTCAAGCCGTTATCTTCAATTAATCTGGGATCTGCTGAAAATATCAATCTCAATCCGTTCCCCTACCTAGGTCTCGCTGCAGCATTCGCAATTGGATATTTCCCAGAGGTAGCCATTCGCTCATTGATTACAAAAAGTAAATTTCGAGGCTATAAGAAAGAAAATAAAAGCTTTTATGAAATGTATACCACTACTCCTGTAGAAATAATCGACGGAATTGATACAGAAATTAGAGATCGACTGGCAGATTACCACATTAAATCAGTTCAAAACTTAGCAGCAGCCAATCCATTGATGCTTTTCGTCGAGACGCCCTACGGCGTCTATCAGATTATGGATTGGGTCGCTCAGGCACAGCTATGCTGCTCGACGGGACCATCCTCCCTCGTAAGACTCTGGGGGCTGGGTATTAGAACCATATTCGATCTCGAACGCGTAATATTTGACCAAGATGTTCGAGAGGAAGGTTTGATTGAACAAGTTGGAAGAGTTTTGCTTGCTAATCATATTCTTGCAAACCCCTCGGACGACAGCGTAGCCAAGACAATTATCTCACACGAAACATGCGTTGCAAATATTAAATTACGCCTCAACGACCCTCATATTCATAGACTTCGCCAAATATATATTATGGTTGGCAATACTATCGGCGAAAATAATAGACGTTTCCCGGATAGATATCGGTAGATTCACTAACTAGCGAAGTAAGCCGACAGCACCCGCCCATAGATCGCGGTCAGCCGATCCAGATCGGCGATAGCCACGCATTCGTCGGTCTGGTGCATGGTCTCACCCACGAGGCCGAACTCGATGACCGGACAGGCATCCTTGATGAAACGGGCATCCGACGTGCCCCCGGTGGTGGACAGGACCGGGCGCAGCCCGGTCTCGGTCTCGATCGCCTCGACCACGAGGTCCGTGAACGCGTCCGGCGCGGTGAGGAAGGCCGGGGAGTTCGAGGGCTGAAGGTCCAGGGTGAACCGGACGGTGTTGCCGGCGGCCGCCTCCAGCCGCCGTTGGATCTCGGCACCCAGGGTTTCCGCCGTCCAACCCTCGTTGAAGCGAATGTTGAACGTCGCGCGGGCATCGGCCGGGATGACGTTGGTGGCCGGATTGCCGACATCGATGGTGGTGAATTCGAGGTTCGACGCATCGAAATGCGCGGTGCCGCCGTCGAGGGGCTCGGCGAGAAGGGCAGAGGCGAGGCGCAGCAGGCCGGGGATGGGGTTCTCGGCCTTGTGGGGGTAGGCCACGTGGCCCTGGCGGCCATGGACGACGAGCTTGCCGGTGAGAGACCCGCGCCGACCGATCTTGATCATCTCGCCGAGGCGCTCCGGGTTGGTGGGCTCACCCAGAAGGCAATGGTCGAATCGCTCGCCCCGCCCCTTCGCCCATTCCAGGAGCTTCACCGTGCCGTTGATGGCTGGCCCCTCCTCGTCGCCGGTGATGAGGAACCCGATGGAGCCGTTGAACGCCCCTCCCCGCCCGGCGACGAAAGCGAGCGCTGCAGAGAGCATGCAGGCGATGCCGCCCTTCATGTCGACCGCGCCGCGGCCGTAGAGCATGCCGTCCGCTACCGCGCCGTCGAACGGCCCGTGCCGCCACGCTTCGACGGAGCCTGGCGGGACGACGTCGGTATGGCCCGCGAAAAGGAGATAGGGACTGCCTGTCCCGATCCGCGCGTAGAGATTGTCGATATCGGGCGTTCCCGGCTCCGAGAAGCGCGGGCGATCGACGGTGAAACCTGCCTCCTCCAGGACGCCACCGAGCCATTGCAGGGCACCGCCCTCCTCCGGCGTCACTGACGGACAGCGGATGAGGGCCTGGGCGAGGGCCAGCGGCGAGTGATCGGCGATAACGGGAGAGGACACGGGCATCGTCTCGTCGAGATGGGACATTCTACCGTCGCGCATAAGCGGCACGGCATCGGGACGCAAATACCGTCCCGATGCCCTTTCGGCGCTTCGCCGCAAGGGCTATTTCACCGGGATGGCCTTCTCCAGCGACGAAGTCGAACGCTACGCCCGCCACCTCGTCCTGCGTGAGGTCGGAGGACCGGGACAAGCGCGTTTGCAGGCGGCGCGGGTGCTCGTCATCGGCGCCGGCGGGCTTGGCGCTCCACTGATCCAGTATCTGGCAGCGGCCGGCATCGGTACGATCGGCATCGTCGACGACGACACGGTCTCGCTCTCGAATCTGCAGCGGCAGGTGATCCACGGCACGCCCGATATCGGCCGTCCGAAGATCGACAGCGCCGCCGATGCCGTGGCACGTCTCAACCCGCATGTGCGGATCGAACCGCATCTCATGCGGATCGACGTCGACAATGCCGTCGCGTTGATCGGCCGATACGATATCGTCGCCGATGGGTCGGACAATTTTGCGACCCGCTATGCCGTCTCCGATGCCTGTTTCCACGCCAAGCGTCCGCTCGTCACGGCCGCTCTCGGGCAATTCGACGGCACACTGACGACGATCCGGGCCCATGAGACCGGACCGGACGGCCGCCCGAATCCGACCTATCGCTGCCTGTTCCCGAACCCGCCTCCCCCTGGCAGCGTGCCCGCCTGCGCCGAGGCCGGTGTGCTCGGTGCTCTGGCCGGGGTAATGGGATCTCTGATGGCGATGGAAGTGATCCGCGCGGTAGCGGATTTCGGCGAGCCGCTGGTGGGACGGCTGCTCATGGTCGATGCCCGATCCATGCGGTTCGAGACGCTCGGCTATGGTTGGGACGAAGGAAATTCGTTGAACGGATCGGCGGTTTAAGGACCGGAAAGTCGCTTTCGCGGCCCGATGTCCACTGAATACGGTACCGCGCATCCGGCGAGCGGTGGCTGCTTTCGTGTCCCTGAACCCACGTTGTGCGCATTCCTCTAGAATCCGGAATTCAGGATCTAGAGGGCTTCTCCGGATCGGGCGTGACGCCGTTCCAATGCGGCCCGACGAGATTGCTGTGCCCCGCCGGGTCGGAAACCCGCGTGCCGGAGGTCGTGAAAGCCTGGTAGGCGAAGCGCTGCTGCTGGTTGAGAAGCATAGCGGCCAGCGTGCCGAGGGCGACGGCAACGACGAGGGCGATGATGAAAGCTTTCATGGACGTTGTCCGATCCTCGACATGCCGGCTCCGGTCGCCGAGCGCCTGTATTAGTCCGTTAGGTTACTCGGCAGGCACCTGATGGCGCCCGAGTTGCGGGCCGCTGGCGTTCTTGGCCTGCTCTTCCTCAACCCAGAGGTCGTGGTGGACCTTTGCCCAGCCAAGATCGACTTTGCCGCTGCCCATGGCGTCGTAGGCGCCCTCCATGCCGAGGGTACCGATGTAGATATGGGCGAGGATGCCGGCGATGAAGGCGATGCCGATGAGGGCGTGGATCACCTGCATCAGCTGCATTCCGGTGATGTCGGTGAGGGCGAAGGGAAAGATCATCATCAGGCCGGTGACGCTCATGGCCGTGCCGAAGCCGATCACCATCCAGAACACCATCTTTTGGCCTGCGTTGAAACGGCCAGCGCTGGGATGCTTGTTGCCGATGAAGCCGCCGAAGGCCTTGATCCAGGCAATGTCGATCTTGTTCGGGATGTTGTCCTTCAGCCAGAGCACCAGCATCAGCGCGACGCCGATCATGAACGGCCACGCGAGGTAAATGTGGCTGAACTTCGCATATTGCGCCACCACGCCGAACGCATCCGCACCGATGAGCGGCATCAGCAGGCGCTTGCCGAAGATGTAGTTCAGGCCGGACAGGGCCAGGATGATGAAGCAGCTCGACGTCATCCAGTGCGCGAACCGCTCGAACCCATTGAAGCGCAGGATCTTGCGGCCCGTATCAGGACCGGGCTCCATCAGGATACGGCCCCGGAAGAAGTAGAACAGGCCGAGAAGCGCGACGGCGCCGAGGACGGCGAGCGCGCTGAGCCAGGGCAGCCACCGTTCCCGGAAATCACGGTAGTCGCGGCCGGCGGGCTGGATCAGGTGCGCCGCCTTGCCGTCGGGGATGCTGATGCGGCCGGTGATCTTCGGGTCCTGCTTGAACAGGAAATCCTCGTTGACGGATTCAGCCGTCGGGTTCTGCCCGGTCGGGTTCAGTCCGTCGCGCGTCTGCTGCGCGAAGGAGCCCGACGAGGCGCCGAAAGCCGCCATGAGGATGGCCGCTGCGACCAGCGTCCTGAAAGTCGTCAGTGTCCGCCGCATCGGCGTTTCCTTCCTGAAGTCTCGACCCCGGCAGTCCAGTCCGTCGCCTAGATGGCGACGGTTTCGCGATAGGCGGTCTTCCAGCCCCAGGCGCCGGAGCCGTAGCCGCGCTTGATCACGCGCTGCTTGTAGATCTGGGCGATCATCTCACCGTCACCCGCCAGCAACGCCTTGGTCGAGCACATCTCGGCGCAGAGCGGCAGCTTGCCCTCGGCGAGACGGTTCGAACCGTATTTCTCGTACTCGATGGTGGAGAGATCGGATTCGGGACCGCCGGCGCAGTAGGTGCACTTGTCCATCTTACCGCGCGAACCGAAGTTGCCGACCTTCGGATATTGCGGCGCGCCGAACGGACAGGCGTAGAAGCAGTATCCGCAGCCGATGCAGATGTCCTTCGAATGCAGCACCACCGCGTCGGCCGTGGTGTAGAAGCAATTCACCGGGCACACCGCCGCGCAGGGCGCGTCGGTGCAGTGCATGCAGGCCATGGAGACCGAGCGCTCGCCGGGCTTGCCGTCATTGAGCGTGACGACACGCCGGCGGTTGATGCCCCACGGCACCTCGTGCTCGTTCTTGCAGGCGGTGACGCAGGCGTTGCACTCGATGCAGCGGTCCGCGTCGCAGAGGAATTTCATGCGAGCCATGGCGATTATCCCTCAAACGGCCCGGATCTGACACAGGGTGCACTTCGTCTCCTGCATGCCCGTCACAGGATCGAAGCCATAGGTCGTCGTGTTGTTGGAGCTCTCGCCCAGCACCACGGGGTCGGTGCCATGCGGATAGAATTTCCGCATGTCGTCGCCCTGGTACCAGCCGGAGAAGTGGAACGGCATGAAGGCGACGCCCTTGCCGACCCGGTCCGTCACCAGCGCCTTGACCTTGGCCTTGGCGTTGTTCTCGGGGCCGGAGACCCAGACGAACTGACCGTCCTTGATGCCGCGATCGGTGGCATCCCCGGTGTTGATCTCGACGAACATGTCCTGCTGCAACTCGGCGAGCCAAGGGTTCGAGCGCGTCTCCTCGCCGCCGCCCTCGTATTCCACGAGACGGCCGGAGGTGAGGATGATCGGGAAGTCCTTGGCGATGCCGCGATCCACCGCCGCCTTCTGCACCGAGAAGCCGATATTCGGCATGCGCAGCTGACGTTCGTCGGGGCGGGTCGGGTACTGGGCTACGAGATCGGGACGCGGCGTATAGATGGGCTCGCGGTGCACCGGCACGGGGTCGGGTAGGTTCCAGGCATTCGCCCGGGCCTTGCCGTTGCCGTAGGGCGTGACGCCGTGGTCGAGGCAGACGCGCTGGATGCCGCCCGAGAGGTCGGTCGCCCAGCTCACCGTATCGATGTTGGCCCCACCGATCTTGGTGATGGTCGCCATCTCCTCGGCGGTCAGGTCCTTGTCCCAGCCGAGCTTCTTGAACACCGCCATGGTGAATTCGGGGTAGCCGTCGGTGAGCTCGGAGCCCTTGGCGAAGGAATCCTCCGCCAGCAGGGTCACGCCGTTACGCTCGGTGCCGAAGCGGGCCCGGAACGTTCCGCCACCGTCCTTGATGTGGAGATTGGTGTTGTAGAGGATATGCGTTCCCGGATGACGGAGCTCCGGCTTGCCCCAGCACGGCCAGGGCAGGCCGTAATAGTCGCCGCCCACTTCAGGATCGTCCTTGGGCGCCCGCAGCGTCACCAGATCGAACTTCGCCTGGTTGCGCATATGCGCCTTCAGGCGTTCCGGGCTCTGGCCGCAATAGCCCGTCGACCAGCCGCCGCGGTTGATCTCCCGCAGGATATCCTCCGCGTCCGGCACCGCGTCCACGACTTTGATGTTCTTGAACATCTTGTCGGCGAAGCCGAGCTTCGCCGCCAGACGGTAGATGACCTCGTAATCGTTCTTCGATTCGAAGGCGGGCTTCACGATCTGCTCGCCCCATTGGAGCGAGCGGTTCGAGGCCGTGCGGCTGCCATCCATCTCCAGCGAGGTGCAGATCGGCAGGAGGTAGGTGTTGTCGCGCCGCGCATCGAGGGCGGCGAAGGTGGTGGGATGCGGATCCGCCACCACGAGGAGGTCGAGCTTGGTCAGGCCCTTCACCGCTTCCGGCAGGCGGGTGACGGTGTTGCCGCCATGGCCGAACACCATCATCGCCTTGATGCCGGTGCGCTGGTCCACCTGTTCTTCGGGCAGGTTCACGCCGTCGAACCACCTCGTGGAGGTGATGCCGGGTAATTCCATGCTCTCCTTGCGCGTACGGGCCTTCCGGCCGCCCTTGGCCGGCACCTCGTCGAATCGCGACTGGAGCCAGTCGTATTCCACGTCCCAGACGCGCGCCCAGTGCTTCCAGGCCCCTTCGACGAGACCGTAATAGAGCGGCAGCGACGTCACATCGAGGCCCAAATCGGTGGCCCCCTGTACGTTGGTGTGGCCGCGGAAGATGTTCGCGCCCGTGCCCGGCTTGCCGACATTGCCCGTGGCGAGACACAGGATGCAGAGCGCACGGACGTTGGCGGTGCCCACCGTGTGCTGGGTCGCGCCCATGCACCAGATTAGGGTGGCGGGCTTCTCCTTGGCGAACTTCTCGGCCACGCGGCGCAGCTGCTCGCCCGGCACGCCGGAAACACGCTCGACCTCCTCGGGATTCCACTTGGCGACTTCCTTACGGACGTCGTCCATGGCGTAGACGCGCTGGCTGATGAACTCCTTGTCCTCCCAGCCATTCTGGAACACGTGCCAGAGGATGCCCCAGACCACCGGGATGTCGGTGCCGGAACGGATGCGGACATATTCCGTGGCGTGGGCGGCCGTGCGGGTGAAGCGCGGATCGATGACGATCATGTTCGCGCGGTTGATCTCCTTGCCGGACAGCAGGTGCTGAAGGGAGACCGGATGCGCTTCGGCGGGGTTGCCGCCGAGAATGATCATCGTCTTGGCGTTGCGGATGTCGTTGTAGGAATTGGTCTGCGCGCCGTAGCCCCAGGTATTGGCAACGCCGGCCACCGTGGTCGAATGGCAGATCCGCGCCTGATGATCGACCGAGTTGGTGCCCCAGAAGGCGCCGAACTTGCGCAGGACGTAGGCGGCTTCGTTGGTGAATTTGGCCGAGCCGAGCCAGTAGACGGAATCCGGGCCGTATTTGTCCCGCAGGCCGGTGATCTTGTCGCCGATCTCATCGATGGCCTGATCCCAGGAGATGCGGGTCCACTGCCCGTCGACCATCTTCATCGGATATTTCAGGCGGCGGTCGCTGGAGACGAGCTCGCGGATCGCCGCGCCCTTGGCGCAATGGGTACCCCGGTTGATCGGGCTGCTGAAGGACGGCTCCTGGCCGACCCAGACGCCGTTCACGACCTCCGCCGTTACCGTGCAACCCACCGAGCAATGGGTACAGATGTTCTTCTTGATCGTCACCTCGGGGCCGATCGCGGAGGCGCCCGCCGCCTGGGCCTTGCGGACCGAGCCAAGCTGGATCGAGCCGGCGGCCGCGAGCCCTCCGGCGACGAGGCCGGAATTGCGCAGGAAGGCGCGACGGTCGAGGGCCTTCGGCGTCTCGCCGATGGTGACGGCCTGATGGAAGGTGCGGCCCGGGCCGCCTGTCTTGCGCTTGATCAGCATGGCGCCCTCAATTCTTCTTCAGGGTCTCGTAGCCGTTGGTGCGGTAGAACGCCTTGACGTGGTCGGACTCGCGGTAGCGGGCCTTCGTCTCATCCGCGCCGGGGTCGTAAGCCTGCGCCGGCGTCGCAATCATCGGCTGGGCTGTGATCGCGGCAGCGGCCGCCACCGATCCGCCGCCGAGGGCGCGGAAGAAATGGCGCCGTCCCATCTCGTCCTTTCGATCGTCCCGCATGCTCGTCACTCCTGAATGCGACCGATGTTTCAATGATTCCCGCCTCACGCGTCGAGCGCGTAAGCCCGGGTCTCGATGTCGATGAACGTCCGGCCGAGGTCGCCCACGGCACGGTAGAAAGACGAACGGGTATTGGCCGCCACATCGTCGAACAAACGCCCGGCCCAGGGCTTTAGATGCCGCTCGAAGAAGACGCGGTCCTCGCCGGCTCCCGTCTCGAAACGGCCCGAGACGAGACCCGCCATGGTCTCGAGCAGCATCGCCACATGGTCTTCCGGCTCGCTCATGCCGCCCGAGGCTTCGATGCCGAGCCGGGCCAGATCCTGGCGGATGCGCGCCAGCGGGCGCTCGTTGAGAAAGCCGGTCAGGTAGTAGGAAGCGTGCGGCACGACTTCGCCGCGTCCGACGCCGACGAAGAGATCGAAATACTCGCGCCCGACCTTGGCCAGATCCGCACCGGCCGCTTCGCCAGCGAGGGCGGAGCTCGCCTTGCCCAGGGGAGTCTCATCGCCACCCGAGCCGGCAAGAAGCGACAGGATATCATCGGACGGGACTCGGCCTGTCAGGGCCGCGAGGAGATCGTAGAGATGAGCGCGCAGAAAATCGACGTCGTCCACGACCGGCTGCGTCATGCCGGGCGCGCCGGAAGCGAGTTTCGCTTCGTCTTCGCGCAACAACTCAACCGAACGCATACCATCCTCAAACCGCGACCCGATCGCGGGCGAAGTGAATTCACTTCGTCCACAATACCGCGGAATGGGACGTGCGCAACGTAGTTTTTAATTGCTCAAAGTGGGATAGCGCTGCCATGTCGTCGCGGTCTCGGCATAGCCGTGTCCGCGGGGGCAGAACGTGGCGGCGACAAGGCCAAGCTTGGTTCGTCAACCTGCACGACAGTGAGACCCGGTTCTTCACTGCCCCGATCCGTCTCTTCGGTTTTCACCGGTTCGGATTCCTCCGCCAGCTCCTCCGCTTCAATCAGCGTGGCCTCTTCGCTTTCCTGCTCAGGCTCAATTTTTTCGTCGGGCGTCCCGTCGAAGATGTCCCGCAGCATGGCCTTGATGTCGTCTGTGGGCAGAAGCGGGCCGTTTCCCGGCACACCGCCCACCACATTCCAGTCATAGGCGTATTCCCGCGCCTCGCTGACATAGTCGCGGATGTTGGTATCGAGGGACCACATCCGGCGCAAAGCCGCCTTGCGCATCACCATCGGAACGCCAGCCCGAAGGAACTGGGTCAGGTCGGTCTGTGCCGTTAGGCTGTCCAGGGAGGGCAACTTGGCGAGTTCCTCGGGCGACAGGGTCTCACCCTCGGAGAGTTCTCCCGCGAGAGGCGCCGATTCGCTCTCGACCGCCTCGCCCCCGACCGCCTCGCTTCCAACCGGCACGGTCGTGGGCGGGTTCTCGCGGACGATAGCCCGCTTGCGCTTCGACCAGCGGGAAAAGAAATCGCCGCCGCTCATCCCTCGTCCCCCCGTCTGCGCGTACCGGTCCCCTGTCGCGCCAGGGCCTCGGGATCGGCCCGGTCGCGCTTACGCTTGTGGAACACCTGTTCGACGTGGAAGGCCTCGAAGAAAGCCAGAACCTTGACCTGCACCTCCAGCGGCATCGGCACCGCCTCGACCACCTCGCCGATACCCTCGGCCATGGATTCGCCCTCATAGGGATCGGCCGTCACATTGGCGACTTCGTAGCTGCCCTCCGCAACCTGCCGCAGGGCGACCCAGAGCGAGGGCCGGCCCGAGATCAGGTTGTCGCGGTAATGCGACGTCTCGGCGGGGTGGAGCGAGACCTCGTAGGCGCCGGCATAGAAAGTTTCCTCCTCCGGCGTCGACGACAGCACGGTCCAGGGCGAGGCGGCCGGGATCGCCGGAAGGGCCGCGACCGGTAGCCAGGCATGGCTTGTCCAACGGCTCTTCAAGGCCCGTTTGACGACAATGATCCCGACGTCGAAACGGTCATCGGGCGGCGTCGGTGCGGAGGTCGGATTCTCTTCGGTCATGCGGCCTCCGCGCCGTCGGCGAGCGGCAATCCCGCCACGAGGTTCTGAGGTTTGAGAAAAAGGCGCTTGTCGGGGTCCATGGCCATCAGGAGATAGACCGGCCGGCCCGCCGCGCGCGGGTCGATCCGCCGGTCATCGGCGAAGGTAAGGCGGAACAGGGCCAGGATGCGCATGCGGCTCGCCTCGTCCAGGGTCTTGCCGTTCCAGAGGGCGTTGCCGATTCGGGTCGCTTGAGCGTCGAGCCCGACGAACCAGCGCCAATCAGGATCGTCCATGGAGGCGATCGGCTCCACCTTCGCCTCCACATGCAGAAGGTGTCGTACCCAGGCCTCGATGGCGCGCGCTAGACCGTCGCGGCTCTTCGGGTTGCTCCCGAGGTTGAGCGCCATGGTGAATGCGTCGGAGCGGCTCCAATAGGTCCAGGCCGTGTCGTCCGTGAGCACGTCGAGCTCGTTCGCCGGCTCCTTGCCCAGCATGGCGACGAGGGGCGACTGCGCGGCCCCGGTCTCCCGCGCCTCGATCACCTCGGCATCGGCCAGCAACGCCGCGCCATCGACGAAAGAGACGCGCTGCGGCCGGAAGAAGAGCTCGCCGGCGCGGAGCGTGTAGGGGTCATCGCAGCCATCGAGGGCATTACGCAGGATGAGATGCGCCAATTGATTAAGGAAGATCGGCGGCGTGCCGTTCAGCCCCCTGAGAACGAGGTCGAGATAGGCGGCCTCCACCGACCGCGCGGCCATCAACCGGTCGCGGAAGGCGAGCATCATGGTCCAGTTCTCGCGCGCATCGGCATCCGCCATCGCGGCGATCTCACCGGGGGAGACCGGCCGGCGCGGCGCCGTCACGAGGCCGCGGTGGAGCGCCCGCTCCGCCATGCAGGCTTCGTCGGGCGGCACGAGCTCGGGCCGTGCGAGATAGGCGAGGATCAACTCGTCGGTGACGGCAAGGCCACCCCCTTCCGTGCGCCCGGCGAGGTGGTGTCCGCTGGAGACCCAGAACTCGGTCATCGTCCGTCATTCCCGGAAACAGGTGCGTTGGCCATGCCGATGAGGTCCGCCCGTTCCTCGGGCTCGTCATCGGTCTCCTCGAAGGTGAAAGCCCTGGCATGGGCATGCAACTTATCCGCCCCGGCGACGCCCGGCCCACGCTGATGCAGCGTGCGGAACGCTTCGCGGATCGCACCGTCCTCGAAGGTCCGATGCAGCGCGATCACGCTTCCCACCGCCGGCTGACACAGGGTGGCGGCGAAGGCGATCTCCTCGTCGGCCGCGATGCGGGCCACATCGAGGGTGGGCGCGCCGAGGCGCTCGCAAAGGTGATGCGCCAGCTGCTCGACCGCTTTGTCCCGCTCGGCCATCGTCGCCTCGCTGACCACTGCCAGGGTCGAGAAGCCGAGGGAGGTCACCCCGAGGAACCCGGAGCGAAACGCCGTACGGTCCTTACCTTCGAGAAGCGGAACGTCGGCATCCCAGAACAGGAACGAGCCCGTGACGGCCCATTCGCCGGGTTCGGCCGCCTTCGCGAAGACGAAGGTATCGGACGGATCGAGGCGGATCGTCCGGGGAAGTTTGAGACTGCTCATCGAGGCCTTCGCCTGTTCATTCCGTCGTCACCACCCGAACCGGCCGAGAGGTGGTGGCGAAGACCTTCGTGTTCGAGGCACCCGTCCGGCGTCCACGGCACGTATCTGGTGTCGGCTCGCGGAAATTGCTCCCGGCTAGGCGCGACGCCCTTCACCAATACAATTGAAACCGGCCGATGAACGTATCCGCGTCGATCGTTCGTCCGTTCTGAAGCGCGGAGGGAGACGTATGGGACCGGACGTAATCGGCCATGATGCGGATGTTGGTATCGGGATACCAGGATAGGCCCACCGTGCCGTCCCGCTCGATGCCGCCGCGCACGCCGCCATCGTCGAGATCGATGGCCGAGAACCGCAGGCCGAGTTCGAAGACGCCGAAACCGCCACGGGTGATGCGCTGCGCTTCTGCGACTTTGACGCCGCCGAAGACCGCATAGCCGGTGCCATTGAAGTCGGGCGCCATGCGATAGGCCCGATTGTCGCCGTTGAGCACCCAGCTCGCCTGGACGTATCCCCCCTGGAAGCTCAGCGGTGATCCGCCATCGAACCGGCCGATCTCGGTTCGCGTGTATTCCGCGCTCACCAGCAGCGGACCGGAGCGATAGGCCAGTTCCGCACCGAGGCGGGCGATGCTCGCCGCATCGCGAATATCGCCGGTATCGACGAACCTTCTCGCGTAGAGGAACGCTTCGGATCGGCTCGAGAGCGAGAGGGGGCTCTCGTCGCGCGGCAGGCTGCGGTAGCTCCCGGCGAGGCCGAGATGGAGCGTCCGTTTCTCATCGTTGATCGGCGCGTAGGTCACCCGGCTCGTCGAGGCCAAGCCCTCGCTGCCGATACCGGTATTGGCGTTGCCGCCGAAGATTCCGGTGACGACGCTCCAATCCTTGCCATGCCTCCCCACGGCGAAGCCGAAGTTCCGCGCCGGAACGAAGGCGTCGGACAGGGCCCGTTCGGTGAACAGGATGTTGTTGTTGGAGGCGAGTTGGTCGAGGCCGAACGGCTCCTTCTCGTTGCCGATGCTGAAGAGCATGTCCGGCACACCGCGATAGACCAGGACCGCATCGTTGATCGGCGTCACCGGATCGGCGAAATCGTATTGAAATCCGAGGCCGACATCCTTGCCGAGGCTCAGGGTGGTCTCGATCCACGAGCGGCGCACGGCGATATTGTCGCTGAACGGGTCGCCGAAGCCCGATTGGCGGATGCCGGCCGCACCGAAATCGAGGTGGAGCCGGCCGCCGATGCGCAATGTCGCGGCATCGTCGGGAAAGGTCAGGGTGATGCCCTTGTCGTCGATGGTGAGCCGCTCGCCATAGGGGCCGGGCACGCCCTTCGCCTCGATGGCCGGGCCCCTCGGAGCCTCCTCGGCCCGAAGCCCACCCGGCAGGGATAGAAGTGCGGCCAGCGCGGCAAGGCAGGCGATGCGGATTTTCAACGATGTCTTCTCTCTGGGGAACGCCCTCACCGCGGGCGATCTCGACGGACATTCCCACAATCCGGGCATCGCCACATTCACAGATGAGGCTCGCCCGTCTGCGGATCGCCCCAGCGCATCGCGGCCAGGGCTTCGACGAGATCGCGGCGATCGCCGTCGCCGCCGATCAGGTCGCCGCCAGCATCGATCCGCGCCGCCGGGCCACCCTCGGCGAGCCGCCGGAGATAGCGTCGTTCGATTCCCGCGAAACCGTCTTCCTCCCAGATGGCGAAGGTCTTCATGAGATGACGGGCGAAGCTCTCCACGAGGATTCCGTGGCCATCCTCGAAACTGAAACCCTCGTTCTCGAGGGAGGTCGAATCCGGCGTCAGGCCCGGATCGCCGGCCCGTGCCTTCGAGGCGATGATCGTGGCGGAGAAGACGAGCCAGTCCGGCACGTCGCCCTCGCCACAAGTTGCGGGCCATCCGAGACGCCCGCCGCCGAGGCGCGCGCCGTCGAAGCGGAGCGTATCGGGCCAGCCGAACGTCACCGGGACCTCGGGCGGACCATGCGCACCGATGGCCTCGGCAAGCGCCACCATGCCGGCGAAGACGGCGCGGCGCGCCGTGGCGAGAGGCTCGTCCGGCTCGAGGATCACCGCAAAGTCGAGCAGTTCCGCGTTCTTTCGCCAGACGAGACGCCCGGTCCGGCCGCCGGATGCGGCCGCGTCGCGGGCTTCGTCGAACGCGCTCGCCAGCCCGGCTGAGATTGCGAGAGAAAAGACGGGCGGCAGGATCAGGTCCGGGTCGTCGGAGCTCGGCGCCATGCGTTTCGGTTCTACCTGCGCCCGTATGTCGGGTCCTAGTTTCGAGCCGTTATAGTATACGATGCACCAACCTAAGCGCGAGTGGGCTGGTACCCTCGCCGCTGTGACCAAACGTTCGGGGTAAATCATTGTCCGACCGGATCGTGTTCGCGTGCTCCTGCGATGAGACCGTCGCCCTCGACAGGCCGGCGATCGGCAAGGCGTGCGGTGGCCGCCTGGAGACCGCCGATCAACTGTGCGGGCGCGAGATCGCCCGGTTCGAGGATGCGCTGGCACAGGGCGCGCCAATCACCGTCTCGTGCACGCTGCAAGCCCCCCTCTTCACCGACATTGCCGCAGGGGCCGGGGCGGAAGCCCGCGTGACCTATGCCAATATCCGCGAGAACGCGGGCTGGTCGAGGGATGCCGATGCGGCCGGACCGAAGATCGCGGCCCTGCTGGCCGCCGCGGCCGAGACGACGCCCGCGCCGGGCACCGTCGCGATGGTGAGCCAGGGCGTCGCCCTCATCTACGGACGCGACGAAGTCGCCATCGAGGCCGGGCGGCGGCTCGCCGACCATCTCGACGTGACGGTTCTGCTGAGCCGCCCGCGCGATGTACCGGTGCCGCGCCGGCACGAGTTTCCCGTGCTTCAGGGCAGTGTCGTTTCGGCGAGCGGGCATCTCGGGGCGTTCTCCCTGCGCATCGACGATTACGCGGTGCCGAGCCCCTCATCCCGTCAATCCCTGTCCTTCGGCCCGTCGCGCAACGGCGCCACCTCCACCTGCGACGTGGTGCTCGACCTGACGGGGGGCACGCCCCTCTTTCCCGCGCATGACCTGCGCAGCGGCTATGTCCGGGCGGATCCCGGTGACCCGGCCGCCGTGGAGCGGGCGATCTTCACGATCTCCCACCTCGTCGGCGAGTTCGAGAAGGCGCGCTTCATCGATTTCCAGGCCGATCTCTGCGCGCATTCGCGCTCGCGCATCACCGGCTGCACGCGCTGCCTCGAAGTCTGCCCGACCGGCGCCATCGCGCCCGCAGGCGATCACGTCGCCATCGATCCCTATATCTGCGCCGGCTGCGGCACTTGCGCCTCCGTGTGCCCCACCGGTGCGGCGGCCTACGCCCTGCCCGCCGCCGACGGGCTGATGCGCCGCCTGAGGACCCTGATGCGTGCCTATCACGAGGCCGGGGGACGGAACGGCGTGGTGCTGTTCCACGACGCTGAGCACGGCGAGCCCTTGATCGAGGCGCTGGCCCGCTACGGCGACGGCCTGCCGGCCAACGTGCTTCCTGTCGCCGTCAACGAGGTCACGCAACTCGGCCCGGAGGCCGCCGCGGCGCTCCTGGCCTACGGCGCCGTGGGCATCCGCCTCCTCGTCCGCAACCGTCCCAAGCACGACATCGCGGACCTGCGCCGGATAGCTCACCTTGCCGATACCCTCGCTGGGGCGCTGGGCTACGGTTCGGCCGATGGGACGCCCGTCGTCTCGCTCATCGAGACCGACGATCCAGACATGCTGGGCTCCGCGCTGACGACCGGAAATCTCGGCACACCCGCGCCGGTACCCGCGGCCTTCATGCCGGTCGGCCCCAAGCGCAACGTCCTGCAATTCGCCTTCCGCGAGATGCATGTCGCCGCCCCGGCCCCTGTCGCCGTCGTCCCCTTGGAAGCCGGTTCGCCGTTCGGCGGTCTCGACTTCCGCACTGAGGATTGCACCTTGTGCCTCGCCTGTGTCGGCACCTGCCCGACCCATGCCCTCAGTGACAGCCAGGACCGGCCGCTGCTGGCATTCGAGGAAAGTCTCTGCGTGCAATGCGGGCTCTGCGCCGCCACCTGCCCGGAAGATGTCATCTCTTTGAAGCCACAGGTGGATTTCGCCGCCTGGAGCCAGCCGCGCCGTATCGTCAAGGAGGAAGAGCCGTTCGATTGTGTCTCCTGCGGCAAGCCCTTCGGCACACGCAGCAGCATCGAGCGGGTCATCGAGAAGCTTCAGGGCCGCCACTGGATGTTCAGAGGCAGTGCCGGCGAGGCCAGGATCCGTACCCTGATGATGTGCGACACCTGCCGCGTCGAGGTCGTCGTGAACGAGGCTTTCGACCCGCATACGGTGCCGGAGCGGTCGAAGCCGAGAACCTCCGAGGATTACTTCCGGGCGCGGGAAACGAGCGGAAGCGGCGGCGCCTGAGAAACAGTTTGGCCGGATTTCCCAGCGGGTGCTCCTGCCAAAATAGTCTTCCCAACAGACGACCTCATCCTGAGGTGCCCGCGTCAGCGGGCCTCGAAGGAGCCCACCAGTTCGCTCAGTGGGTTCTGGAGCGCTCCTTCGAGGCCGCTACGCGGCACCTCAGGAAGAGGTAAGCCTTGGAGAAACAACTCAAAAAGTGTCTTACAAATAGCCCGCTGCACCGTCTTGCTCCGGGCAAGAACCGACCGAGACGGGAAGATTCATGATGCGTCTCACTCCCGTTTTGATCACGGCGTCTTCGTCGCCCTTTCGAGGAAACGCACCAGGGCCTCGCGGTCGTCCGGGTTGTTGATCGTCTGCTCGGGCATCTTGGTGCCGGGCGTGTAGCGGGATGGGCCGATCTCGAACAGTTTCGAGATAGTCCGCGCATCCCAGACGATGTCGAGGCCCTTCAGGGCCTGCGAGAACGTATAGCCATCGGCGGTGGCGACACGCCGACCGAACACGCCGCTCAAGGTAGGGCCGGCTCGCGTGCCGTCCTCCGGCGTCAGGGTATGGCAGGCGACGCAGGCGCGAAATACCTCGGCCCCGTGATCGCCCTTGAAGGCCGCCAGCGAATCCACCGGCCGCGGCATCGACAGCGAGCCGATGGGCTCGCCCGTCCCGGCATTCCATCGACGGACCAGCCTGTCCCCGCCCCCGGTCAGCAATTCGGTTCCGTCCGGCCGGAAGGCGAGCGACCAGACCGGCAGTCCCGGCCCTACGAGGCTGAACGCCACCTTGGCCGCACCACGGTCGATCATGGCCACGGTGCCGGCCACCGTGGCAGCGGCGACCCACCGCCCGTCTGGAGACAAAGCGAGACCGATGACAGGGTTGGTGGCGAGGTCGACCGACGCGCGGATGGTGCCGTCGGCGGACAGGAAGCGGACCACGCTATCCGCACCGGCGGCGGCGATCTCGCCCTCCCCGGCCACGGCCACGCTGTTCACCGGCGATGGGAGTTGAACGATGCGCGGTGGCTCGTCGGTCTCGGCGAGGGGCCAGACTCGAAGTGTGGCGTCATAGCCCCCGGTGACCAATCTGCCATCGGGTAGGAAGGCGACGGCGTTGACGTTGCCCGCATGTCCCCGCAGCACCCGCACCGGCCCGCCGGCGAGGGACCGGATATGCGCGGTTCCATCCCAGGAAGCGGAGGCGAGGCTCGACCCGTCCGGCGAGACGGCGAGGGCCGCGATGGGTCCGGCATGGTCGGAAAAGATCTCGACGGGCTCGGGACGTCCGGCCTGCCAGAGGGCGATGCGCCCGTCCTCGCTGGCCGTGACGAAGCGGCCGCCATCGAGGGCAGCGACGGCATTCACCGCACCGTCGTGGAAACGAAGGACCGAGAGGGCGGTCCCCTGGTCGATCGCCCACAGAATGCCGGAATGGTCGAACCCGCCGGAAATCGCGATGCGTCCGTCCGGGGCAATCGCCAGCGCCCGCACCGGACCACCATGACCGCGAAGCTGCGCTGAGCCCGGAAGCGGTGCGGAGAGGACGAGGAGCATCGCGCAGATCGGCCAGACGCGACGGAGCGTCTGTCGAGAGAACCGAGGTCGAACCGACAACCCTGATATCCGCGCCACGCCGTCGCTCTCTTACGGGATCGAGGACGTTGAGAATTAGACGCGGCGACGCAACCTGTCTTCCCTTCCGGCTACCACTCGGCTGATGCGCCGCAGGCGGGGTTGCTCACCCGCTCGCAATGCCGCATCCGTCACGGCGCATGTCGATCCGGTCCGCGACTTCGGCCTTGATGCCCCTCGACGACGCCTTGGCGCAACTTCTGGTCGCCGAGCCGGTAAGCGCCATTGCCGTGCCGGTGGGCGATGCGATCGGCTCCGTTCTCGCGGCGGATGTCGTCGCCCCCGCCGACTTACCCACGCATCCGCGCGCGCTGCGGGACGGCTGGGCCGTGGCCGGCAGCACTGTGACGGGTGCCTCGGCCTATGCGCCGGTGACGCCGCTCTCGCCTCCGCCCTGGCTCGACGCGGGCGATGCGATGCCGCCTGGCACCGATACGATTCTGCCTCCTGACGCGATCGACACCGACGGGGACATCGTGGCGGATGCGGCACCGGGCGCAGGCGTGGTCGGCACCGGCCAGGAGATCGCTCGGGGAGACGTTCTGGCGCGATTCGGGGAACGGCTGACGCCGCTCGGTGCTCTCGCTCTCAGTGCCAGCGGGATCGACACAGTCGCGGTCCGCGTACCGCATGTTCACATCCTCGACATCGGGGGCCATTCCGCATCCACCATCGCGGCTTTCGCGAAGAAGGCGGGCGTTCGGGTGACGTCGAGCCGATGCTCGCGCGAAAGAGAGTCCATCGCCGATGCGCTGCTCATCCCGGGGGCGGACGCGGTGTTCGTCGTCGGCGGCACCGGTTTCGGCCGCAATGACCACAGCGCCGAGGCCCTGGCACGGCGAGGCCGGCTCGGCGCGCATGGCATCGCGCTTCGTCCGGGAGACAGCGCCGGTTTCGGCTCGATCGGGTCTGTCCCGGTCCTGCTCCTGCCGGGCAGGCCTGACGCTGCCCTCGCGACATTCCTTGCCCTTGGGCGTCCCCTACTGGCGAGGCTCTCCGGAGCGAGCCTCCCCGGCAGGGCCAAGGGGCGTCTCGCCCGCAAGATGTCCTCGACCATTGGAATGAGCGACGTCGTCTTTATCGGCCTGAAGAACGAGCGGGTAGAGCCTCTCGGCGGAGCGGATCTGCCGCTGCGACGGTTGATCCACGCCTGGGGCGCGGTTCTGGTGCCGCCGGAGCGGGAAGGCTATCCCGAGGGCGAGTGGATCGAGGTTATGCCCCTGTGAAGCGTCTCGACGCATCGGAGTCGAACGAGGATTTCCTGGCGAGGCTGTCGCGCGCGGCCCGTCAGGAGCAGTTCCTCCATGTGGTCAGCCGAGACGAGGCCGCATCGCGGTTTCGCGCGGCGGTGCCGCATGTGGCGCTGCCATCCGAGAGCGTGCCGCTCGCCGCAACGCTCGGCCGCGCGCTGGCGCGGGACGTTGCCTCGCCCATCGACGTGCCCCCCTTCGACCGAGCCCTCGTCGATGGGTTCGCACTCCGCTCCTCCGACACACTCGGCGCGAGCGAGGCCGAACCGGCCCGGCTCGGCCTCAACCACGAGATCCTCGCCTGCGGCGTCGCTCCCCGATTGGCGGTGGAGCCCGGCACGGCGACGACCATCGCCACGGGCGGCATGATTCCACGCGGCGCCGACGCGGTGGTGATGGTGGAGGCGACCGAGATCGCGTCCGGCGAAGGAGCCCTGGCGATCGACCTCGACCGGGGAGCCGCGCCCGGACAGTTCGTTGGTTATGCCGGGTCGGACATGGCGCGCGGCGAGACCGTTCTCCGCAAGGGCACCGTCGTCACCGCGCGCGAGATCGGCATGCTGGCCGCCTGCGGCCTCGATGCGGTCGAGATGGTGCGCCGGCCGAGGGTCGCCGTGCTCTCCACCGGCGACGAGTTGTCGCCGCCGGGCCAGCCCCTGCCGGCAGCCGGCATTTACGATTCGAACGGCGCCATCGTCTCCGCTTCGGTCACCGAGAATGGCGGCGAACCCTTGCCCTTCGGCATCGTCGCGGACGATGAGGCCGCTCTCGAAAGCGCAATCCGCGCGGCGCTTTCGGAGTGCGACGTCGTCGTCCTGTCGGGCGGTACGTCAAAGGGGGCGGGTGACGTGTCCCACCGCATCCTCTCCCGCCTGGGCGAGCCGGGTATCCTCGTCCACGGCGTCGCGCTCAAGCCCGGCAAGCCCCTCTGCCTCGCCAAGGCTCAAGGCAAGGCCATCGTCGTCCTGCCCGGCTTCCCGACCTCGGCGATATTCACCTTCCACGAATTCGTCGTGCCCCTGATCCGCTCGCTGGCCGGGCTTCCCCCGCGCGAGGACGAGAGCGTCGAAGCTGTGCTGCCCCGGCGCATCCCCTCAGAACTCGGGCGCATGGAATTCGTGATGGCCTCCCTCGCCCATGGGCGGGACGCTCCGGTCGCCGTTCCGCTGTCCAAGGGTTCCGGCTCGGTGACGGCCTTCTCGCAAGCCGACGGCTTCTTCGCGATTCCCGCCGCGCGCGCCGGGCTGGACGCCGGCGAGCCGGTGCGCCTCTCGCGGATCGGCGCGGGCACCCGCGCCCCCGACCTCACCATCGTCGGCAGCCATTGCGTCGGGCTCGATGCCGTCGTCGGACGCCTGGCCGAGCGCGGCATCCGGGCCCGCACTATCTGGGTCGGGTCCTCCGGGGGGCTTGCCGCCCTGAAGCGGGGCGAGTGCGAGATCGCCTCGATGCATCTCTTCGATCCCACAACCGGCCGCTACAATGCGCCCTTCCTGACCCCAGCCTTGCGCCTCGCCGAGGGCTGGACGCGGATGCAGGGATTGGTGTTCCGCCCCGGCGACAGCCGGTTCGCGGAACGCGACGCGGCGGGTGCCGTCGCGGCGCTCCTCCTCGACCCGGACGCCATCATGGTGAGCCGCAACACCGGCTCGGGGACGCGCCTCCTCATCGACGGGCTTCTGAACGGGGCGCGCCCTCCCGGCTACTGGAACCAGCCACGTTCGCACAACGCCGTGGCCGCCGCGGTCGCCCAAGGCCGAGCCGATTGGGGTGTCGCCATCGAGGGCGTCGCGAGTGCCTATGGCCTCGGCTTCCTGCCGCTGGTGAGCGAGCATTACGATTTCGCCTATGCCGAAGATCGGGCGCAGGAGCCGGCTCTCGCCACCTTCCTCGCGCTGCTCGCCGAGCGGGAAACGGGGGCGCTTCTCGCCGAACTCGGATTTTCCTTGCCGGAGGCCCAGCCATGACGGACCGGACCATGCGGGTCATCGGCCTCGCCGGCTGGAGCGGGGCGGGCAAGACCACACTTCTCGCCAAGCTCATTCCCGAACTGATCGCCCGCGGCTTCACGGTCTCGACGATCAAGCACGCGCACCACGCCTTCGACGTGGACCAGCCGGGCAAGGATTCCCACCGGCACCGGCAGGCCGGCGCATCCGAAGTGCTGATCTCGTCGGCGGCCCGGTGGGTGCAGATGCACGAAGTGCGCGACGGCGCCGAGGCGGGCTTGGCCGACCTGCTGCGCCGCCTCAGCCCCTGCGACCTCGTGCTGGTGGAAGGATTCAAGCGCGAGGGGCATCTCAAGATCGAGATTCATCGGAACGCCAACGGCCGTCCGCCGCTTCACCCGCAAGACGAGAACATCGTCGCCGTTGCGACGGATGCGGAATTCCCCGACGCTCGGATTCCGGTGATAGACCTCGACGATGTCGGTGGAATCGCCGGTCTCGTGGCGGTCATGGCGGAGCCGATCGAGGTCGTCCTGAACAGGCTCGGAGGCCATGGCGCAGCTGACTGACGATTGCTTCGCCTTCGGTGGGCAGCTCATGAGCGTGGACGACGCCCTGGCGCTGATCGCCGAGCGGCTTCCGGTGGTCGCCGGGATCGAGACCGTACCGCTTCACGAGGCGGACGGACGCATCGCGGCGGAGGACGTTATCGCCGCTATCGACTTGCCGCCATTCGATAATTCCGCCGTTGACGGCTACGCGTTGCGCCACACTGACCTTGCTCCCAACGGCGAAACGCGGCTGCCCGTGGAAGGCCGGATCGCCGCCGGCCAAGCCGGTCGGGAGATGGGAAGCGGGCCGAGCGCGGTCCGCATCTTCACTGGCGCCAGAATGCCGGACGGCGCCGACACGGTCTTCATGCAGGAGGACGTGACGGTCGAGGGCACCGAGGTGGTCCTCCCCCCCGGTCTGAAGCGCGGATCGAACCGGCGGCTCGCCGGAGAGGATGTCGCAAAAGGCACCACAATCATCACGGCCGGCCGTCGACTCCGCCCGCAGGATATCGGACTCGCCGCCGCCATAGGCCGCCCGCATCTGACCGTCCGGAAAAGCCTGAAGGTGGCGGTGTTCTCTACCGGCGATGAACTGGCCGAGCCGGGGGGCGCCCTGCCGCCGGGGGCCATCCACGATTCCAACCGGGTGATGCTGGTCGCACTGCTGAAACGCTTCGGCGCCGAGGTGAGCGACCTCGGCATCCTGCGCGATGACCGAACTCTTCTCGCGGCACGCCTCACGGAGGCGGCGTCCGCCCATGATCTCCTTCTTACATCCGGCGGTGTCTCCACCGGGGAGGAGGATCACGTGAAACCGGCCGTGGAGACCGTCGGCAGCCTCGTTTTCTGGCGACTTGGGATCAAGCCGGGCAGGCCGGTGGCTATGGGCCTCGTGCAGGGGACACCCTTCGTGGGATTACCGGGCAATCCCGTCGCCGCCTACGTGACCCTGCTCTTCGTCGTACGTCCGCTCCTGGCGCGGCTCGGTGGAGAAGATTTCGTTCCACCATTAGGCATTCCCGTCCGCTCCACCTTTGCCTATCGCAAGAAGGCTGGCCGCCTGGAATTCATACGGGTAAGCCTGCAGCGCGCCGCCGATGGACTGCTCGAAGCGGTAAAATTCCCCCGCGATGGGGCCGGTATCCTCTCGTCACTCACCGACAGTGATGCACTGGCTGGCCTCCCGGGCGAGATTACCCGAATCGAGCCTGGCGATACGATCGAGGTATATCCGCACAGGATGCTGTACTGACGCGGAATCGCCTGTCCTCATACCCGTAAGCGTGACTGAAGCTTGCATTGCACGGGCTTCGGTACGATGTGCCGGGTGCCCTTCGAGACCGCATGCTCCCCGCTTTCGAGCGGGGGGCCGCTCGTTCCGACTCCCTGCCCCTCCGACCTGATCGAAAGCGCCGATGGATTTCCTCGACTCGCACTTCCTCGTCTCGGTGCTGCAGATCGTCTGGATCGACCTACTCCTTTCCGGCGACAATGCGGTCGTCATCGCCATGGCCTGCCGATCCCTTCCCCCGGAGCAGCGGCGCACCGGGATCCTTCTCGGGGCCGGTACGGCAGTTGGGCTTCGCATCCTCTTCGCCGTCATCATCACTCATCTTCTGGCGGTACCGTTCCTTCGGATCGGTGGCGGGCTGCTTCTCCTTTGGATCGCGGTGAAGCTCGCGCTCGGCGAGGATGACGAGGCACATGCCGTCGGCGACAGCAAAACCTTATGGAAAGCGGTACGGACCATCGCCATCGCCGATGCGGTGATGAGCCTGGACAACGTCGTCGCCATCGCAGCCGTTGCGAAGGGCGAGGTGTCGCTATTCGTCTTCGGTCTTCTGCTCTCGATCCCTCTCATCGTCGCGGGCGCATCGCTGATCACGACGTTGCTGAAGCGCTTCCCCTTGGTGATCTGGGCGGGCGCGGCGCTTCTCGGGTGGATCGCCGGGGAAATGATCGTCACCGATCCCTACATTGCCGAACACGTGGCCTCGGTGCCCCACGCCCATCAGATCGCGGCTGCGATCTGCGCCGTCATCGTCGTCGCCGCGGCCTTCATCTGGAAGCGCATCGCGGCACCGGCTCGGACAGTCGCCGGCCACGGCCATCTGTGAGATGCATCACGAACGAGAAGAGGCCCCTGTCAGGGGGCCTCTCATCTCGCAAAGCTCCTAAATTCTGTTTGGGGTGATCTCAGTTCGCTGTCTCGAGGATTTTGAGATCGAGGGCAGCGAGAGCCATTAGCGGGGGCGGCATGACGACCCCGTCGCGGCGAATCTGCCGAGCGACCCGCTGGCAACCGGCAATGTCATTGGCAGCCGCAGCGGTATTGCCCTGCTCGATGAACTCGGTGCTCGCAGCCTTGGGCGGTGGTGCGGCGGGGGCGGCAGCGGGCGCTGGGGCCGATGCGCCCGAAGGCGCAGCGGCATTCTGTGTCGCTCCCTGGGGGCCGGCCGCGCCGGGACCATTCGGGGCGGTCGGCCCGCTGAGGCCCGAATCCTTCTGTGTCTCACTGCCAGAAGGTTTCTGCGATCCGGAGCCGGGTGCCGTGACCGCTGTGCTAGTCTGGCTCGTAGCTTGACCGGATGCTGCCGCCCCAGCGGGCGCATGCAGGAACGCGGTGAGTTCCTTGCAGATATTAGCGGGCTTGCCCGTCGGTTCGGCCAGGGCAACGACCGGCAGCAGAGACGCCATCGCCGTCCCCGCTGCGGTGGACAATGCTACGATACGGAAACTCATCATGTCACGGCCCTCCCAAGGCCAAGCCGTCGCATACGTGACGAAACACTTAGTAGGAGAAAGTGCGACGGCCGAGAGGGGTGTCAAGGGCGGGCAATGGCGGTTCGACCGATCGTACTGCGCATTTGATAGGAGCCAAGGCTCATCTGGCTCCCGCGTTAGGGAAGAAGAGTTGTTCCCCCCCGATCCGGTATGCAGCGATGGCGTTCTGCCCCGGGGTGGAAACGAGCCAGTCGATGAAGGCCTGTCCCGCCTTCGCCTTCACGTGTGGATGCTTCTCGGGGTTCACGAGCATCACGCCATATTGGTTGAAAAGACGCTTATCGCCTTCGACCAAGATCTTGAGATCACCACGATTCTTGAATGACAGCCAAGTGCCCCGGTCGGTGAGCAGATAGGCATTGGAGGCCGATGCGGTATTGAGCGCCGGCCCCATTCCCTGACCCACATCCTTGTACCAATCGCCGCGTACCGCGCCGAGATCGAGACCGGTTTCGTTCCAGTAGCGCAGCTCGGCGGTATGGGTGCCCGACCGATCACCGCGAGAGACGAAGGGTGCCTTGGCGGCGGCGATCTTGCGCAGGGCCTCGACGACGCTGGCGCCGGCCGCGCCGGCCGGATCGTCCTTCGGGCCGACGAGGACGAAATCGTTGTACATCACGGGATAACGCTTCGTACTCCATCCCTCGCTGACGAATTTCTCCTCGGCGGTGGTGTCGTGGACGAGGGCGACGTCGGCATCACCGCGTCGGGCGGCATCGAGTGCCTGTCCGGTGCCGAGGGCGACGACCTTCACGGCAATCCCACTGGCCAGCGTGAACTTCGGCAGCAAATCCTTGAACAGGCCGGATTGCTCGGTGGACGTGGTGGACGCCACCGTGATCGTCTCCTGGGGGGTGGCCAGAACTGGGCCTGTCGCCAGACCAAGGACGGCAATGAGGAGCCCGAGGCTCAGGGTAGAGCGGCGAAGGCGGTCCATGGCATTTCTCCAGCGAGGTAAGCTCGCGCCTGCGGCGAGTGTGGGGATGAGAGAGTGCTGCGGACAGGCCCGTGCTCAACGGCGAGTCCAGCGGCAAGGACGACGACATCTTCGGCGAGACGCATGACCTGGCCGAGATTGTGTGAAACGAGGACCACCTTCGTACCGGCTTCGGCCATCGACACGACGAGATGCTCGATGGCGTGAGAGGAGGCCGGATCGAGATTGGCGGTGGGCTCATCGAGAAGGAGGAGATCGGGCGCTGTTGCCCAAGCTCGCGCGAGGGCGAGCCGCTGCTGCTCACCCCCCGACAACCGCGTAGCAGGTGCTCCGGCCTTCTCCGCAAGTCCGACGTGATGCAGTGCCGCCCGCACACGGTCGTGTCGCTCGCGCCGGCTTAGCTTGAGTGGCGCTAGAGCCAGCGAAACGTTCGCGGCGGCGCTCGCCCTGATGAGACCGGGCCGCTGGAAGACGAATGCGGTACTTGGTCGAGGATGCGCAGATACGCCGATGCTGATCGTGCCGCTCGTGGGCGCAAGCAGCCCATCAATGAGGCGCAAAAGCACGGTCTTTCCCGCACCGTTCGCACCGATGATCGCCGTGATGCCGGGCGCTGTCACCGCCACATCGACACCGTTGAGGATCGGCATATTTCCGGCTCGGTAGCACAATCCGTCGATCACAAGAGGAAGTGCGGCGCTCATCCATAGGCCCGCATCGCGTAGGACCTGAGCAACGAGGCAACGGCACTGACGGCGATGACGACGGCGATGAGGACGACACCGAGCGCCAGCGCGAGGGGAAGGTCTCCCTTCTGTGTCTCGAGGGAGATCGCCGTGGTCATGGTACGGGTATGCCCGTCGATGTTCCCACCGACGACGAGGACGGCGCCAATTTCCGATATGGCACGGCCGAAAGCGGCAAGAAGCGCTGTCACCAGCGAGAAGCGCGTATCGAAGATCAGGATCGCGGCGCGCTGTGCTCCATTGAGGCCAAGAGAGCTGAGTTGCTCGCCAAGGTAATCTTGCGCATCCGCCACGATTTGGCGCGTGAGTGCAGCGATCAGTGGGACAACCAGGACGGTCTGTGCCGCGATCATCGCACTCGGCGTGAAGAGCAAACCGAGACCGCCGAATGGGCCGGAACGAGACAGGATGAGGTACAGGACAAGGCCGATAACTACCGGCGGTAGGCCCATGGCTGCGTTGAGCAGACCCACAACGAGCCTTCGCCCCGGGAATTGAGACACGGCGACAAGGGCACCGAGCGGCACTCCAAGCAACGTGCCAAGACCGACCGCCGAGAAGCTCACGCGGAGCGAAAGACCGGCGATGGCGATTACGGCTGGATCAAGGGCTGCGAGCCGCGAGAGCGTCTCCTGGAGGGTTTGAAGCATGGCTCTGATGCTGTGGCGACCGAACCCCTCATGCTATCGCCGGGGAGTATAGTTCAATAGGAAACGACGTGCCTATGAAGGTCGAGTTGTTTGTCGATGGCATCATCTCGGTGGCGAAGGGGCGCATCGCGTTTGGCCCCACGCTGGCGCTCTTGGATGCGGTCGCCTCGGAAGGCTCGCTTCAAGGCGCAGCGATGCGACTGCACGTGTCCTATCGCTCCGCGTGGGGCCGTCTCACCCTCTTGGAGGATATCCTAGGACAGCCGGTCATCAGCAAGACGAAGGGCCACGGTACCGTTCTGACATCTTTCGGCACTGTCTTTCTCGAGGCACTCGGTCGTGCGTCGCGAGCGAGCCAGGAAATCATCGGGCTGGAAGAGAGGCGATTGGAGATCGCCCTCGCCGTTCTGTCAGGCCTTGCGACCGCACCCCTGGCATTGGCAGTGAGCCACGATTCAGTGTTGCTGGATGCGCTTCACTCCATGGGCGACATAACGGTTTCGATTGCTGGGAGCACGGATGCCCTCGCACAATTGAAAAACGGTCAGGTCGATGGTGCGGGGTTTCATTTCGGCGCGGCGGTCCCAGAGCCGGGCACGATCTTCGCTGACGTTCTGGCCGATCCGAACCTGATCGCCCTTCCGGTTCTACGGCGGGAACAAGGCCTCATGATGGAGGCGGGCAATCCCTTCGCCATCTCCGGCATCGTGGACTTGGCAGCGACCGGTCTCCGCTTTGTAAACAGACAGCGGGGTGCGGGCACACGGATATGGTTTGACAGATTATGCGTGGAAGCCGGCGTCAACGGGCCGGACATCCAAGGCTACCAGACGGAAGAGTTCACGCATCAGGCCGTCGCGGCCTTGATCGCTTCAGGTGCAGCGGACGTTGGAATGGGCACCCGCGCCATCGCGAAACGCTTCAGTCTCGCATATCTGCCCCTCGGTGAGGAAACCTACTTCCTCGCCGTGAGGTCGTTCGTTGGCCTACCACGCTTGGAGGCGATCAGAGCAGCAATAAACCATCGTGCTGCAATCACACCGGGTTATGCGTGAGCGAGATCATTTGAGTAATCCTAGAGGGACGAGAGTCGATGCGGCCCTCGCCCTTCGTCTGCAGGTCAGTGAGCCAGGATCTTTGAGAGGAAGGTCTGAGCCCGCTCCGAGCGAGGCTTGTCGAAGAAGTCGTCCTTCGTAGCGTCTTCGACGATCTCCCCACGATCCATGAAGACGACGCGGTTGGCGACTTTCCGAGCGAAGCCCATTTCGTGGGTGACGACCATCATCGTCATACCCTCGCGGGCGAGCTCGATCATCACATCCAGCACCTCTCCGACCATCTCGGGGTCGAGAGCCGAGGTCGGCTCATCGAACAGCATGACGATGGGGTTCATCGACAAGGCGCGGGCGATGGCGACGCGCTGTTGCTGACCACCGGAAAGCTGGCCCGGATATTTATGCGAGTGCGCCGAGAGACCAACACGACCGAGGAGCTTGAGGCCGCGATCGTGTGCATCGTCCTTCGACCGTCCGAGGACTTTGCACTGGCCGAGCATGAGGTTGTCGATGATCGACAGGTGTGGAAACAGCTCGAAATGCTGGAACACCATGCCGACGCGCGCACGAAGCTTGGGAAGGTTGGTGCCCTTCGCCTGAACACCGATACCATCGACGGTAATGGCCCCTTTCTGAATCGGCTCCAGGGCGTTGACGGTCTTGATCAGGGTGGATTTGCCGGAGCCTGAAGGACCGCAGACCACGACGACTTCGCCCTTGGTGACCTGGGTCGTGCACCCGTTTAGAACCTGAACCGGGCCGTACCATTTGCTGATGTTGTCGATGGCGATCATCGGCTTTGCCGAAGCCTGGGGATCGATGGCGGACATGGCGGATCCTCGGAAGCTTAGCGAATGATGGCGACACGGCGCTGAAGGCGCCGGACGAGAGTCGAGGCGGTGATGCAAATCACCAGATAGATCGCAGCCGCGAACAGATACATTTCCACGAGACGCCCATCGCGCTGAGCCACCTTGGATGCAGCACCGAGGAAATCGGTAAGCGAGATCACGTAGACGAGGGACGTATCCTGGAACAGCACGATGGTCTGGGTCAGCAGCAAGGGCAGCATGTTGCGGAAGGCTTGAGGCAGGATCACTGTCCGCATGGTCTGCCCGTAGGTGAGGCCGATGGCCTGGGCCGCGGATGTTTGTCCCTTCGGAATTGCCTGGATGCCGGCGCGCATGATCTCCGAAAAGAATGCCGCCTCGAACAAGGTGAACGTTACGAGCGCTGAGGTGAAAGCGCCGACCGAGATCGGACGCGAAGCACCCGTCATCCACTGTCCGATATAGGGAACGAGGAAGTAGAACCAGAAGATCACCAGCACGAGCGGCAGCGACCTCATGAAGTTCACGTAGATCTTGGCCGGGATCGCCAGAGCAGCGATCCCGGAAAGTCGCATCATCGCTATGACGGTGCCGAGAATGATGCCGCCCGAGGCGGCGAGTGCGGTGAGCGTCAGCGTGAACACCATTCCCGTACCGAACAGGTACGGCAAGGATGAGAGGACGACCCCGAAGTCGAAATCCGTAAACATCGGTCCTCTAGTCCCGTCTGGCGGTCGCGAAGGATGGGAAGGCGGATGGTGCGGGCATCAGCGCGATCCCGGGACAGCGATACGTGTCTCGAGCTTGCTCGACAGGGTCACCACGATCAGGCTGATGCCGAGATAGATCACCGTGGCTGCCGTAAAGGATTCGAAGACCTGCGAAGAGAATTCCTGCATCGAGCGCGCCCGCGCGGTCAGTTCGAGCAGACCGATGGTGAGCGCCACCGACGTATTCTTCAGGTTGTTCAAGAACTCCGATGTCAGCGGGGGTAGGATCACCCGGTAGGCATTGGGCAGCAGCACGTAGCGATAGGTCTGCCAAGTGGTGAGACCGATGGCGGTGCCAGCCATCCGCTGGCCACGGGGCAAGGTCTCGATGCCGGTACGGACCTGCTCAGCGACTCGTGATGCGGTGAAGAAGCCGAGACAGATGACCGCCGTGTAGAACGATGCATTGGGCAGCTGTTTCAGCCAAGTCCCCCAGGAGCCGGGAAGGAGCTCCGGCACGACGTAGAACCAGAGGAACATCTGAACCAGCAGGGGAATGTTCCGGAAAAGCTCCACATACATGGTGCCGATCCGCTGAGCCCCCCGGCTCGGAAGGGTGCGCAGCACCCCAATGAGCGAGCCGAGGGAGAAGGCGATGATCCAGGAACAGAGCGCCGTGGCGATCGTCCAAGACAGGCCGGAGAGAAGCATGTCGGCATAAGTACCGGTGCCTTCCGGCGACGGGTCGAAGAAGACCCGCCAGTTCCAGTTGTAATTCATCGCCTGTCGTCTGCTCCCGTGCGGCGGCTTAGTAAGCGGCCGGGTCGGCGCTGTCGCTCGGCGACGCGAAGGCCTTGATCATCGGCTCGCTCATGGGCAAGCTGAGGTTGATGCCGCGCGGCGGGATCGGCTTGGTGAACCAAGTGTCGTAGAGGGCCTTGCCCTCGGGGCTCTTGTAGAGCTTGGCCGTCGCCTCATCGACCACGGCCTTGAACGGCGCGTCGTCCTTGCGGAGCATGATGCCGTAGGGCTCGGGCTTCGACAAGGCCTCGCTGGAGATGGCGTAGGTACCGGGCTCCTTGGAGCTGGCGGCGAGCGAGGCGAGCAACACGTCGTCCATCACGAAGGCAGCGGCGCGGCCAGTCTCGACCATCAAGAATGCTTCAGCGTGATCCTTGGCCGGCAGAATCGTCAGGCCGAGGTTGCGCGCGGTATTGGCCTCGTTGATCTGACGGATATTGGTGGTGCCCGAGGTGGAGACGACGGTCTTACCCTTGAGATCCTCGATGGCGTCGAGTTTGGCAGACTTCTTCGCGACGTAGCGGGTCGCGGTGAGGAAGTGGGTGTTCGTAAAGGAGACCTGCTTCTGGCGATCGACGTTGTTCGTGGTCGAACCGCATTCGAGATCGACGGTGCCGTTGGCGATCAGCGGGATGCGTGTGGCGGAGGTGACGGGATTGAGCCTCACCTCGAGCTTCGAGAGCTTCAGGTTGGTCTTCACCGCTTCGGCGATCTTCTTACAGATCTCGAAGGCGTATCCGACCGGCTTCTGATCACCGTCGAGGTAAGAAAACGGAACGGAGGCGTCACGATAGCCGATCGTAATTTCACCGGTCTCTTTGATCTTTTTGAGGGTGCCGGTCAGTTCCTGGGCATTGGCGCCGGCTGCGCCGAGCGTGAAGCTCATTGCCGATGCTAGGACGACCGTCGCCTTCAGAGCGACGGACCTGTGATGACCAAAATGCATGTGAAGGCTAACTCCCGAAGGGGTTTCCGCCGACCGAATGATCGGCTCTCGAGGCTCAACGTAGCAGCGGTCGCGCCCATCGCAATCGGTGAATAAGGGACCACCGGAGATGTCAACCGCTCAGGAAGACTATAGCAATCAACGTGCCGTGCGGGCGGGCTAGATCGCTTTTGGCGAGACAATGCCCTGCGTTTGAAATCACCGGATCCAGAAGGAAGAGGCCGATTATCGATGTGCGGCAGTCACGAAAAAGGCCCGGCTTTTCAGCCGGGCCCATTTTGAACCGTTTCCTTGCATCTCCCAGGGTCGGCGCACGAAGCGCCAACCCCAAAATCGCAGAGGCTTAGAAGTCGCGCTGGACGCGCATACGCACCTGGTAGGTGTCGTCGGCGGTCACGGTGCGAACGGCGCCGGAGGCGATGTTCGCAGCGTTGACGGTGCCGCTCGACTGGGTGCGATCCACGACACGGCCGTTCTGAACGCCGACCTTGGTGTAGAAGCCCTCGACACCGATATCGAGGTCCTTCACTGGCGACCAGATCAGGCTTGCGCCGGCGACGATCTGGTAGGTGTCACGGAGAACCGGGCTCACGTCGAAGGAGACTGTGCCGGGAGTGCCAGTGAACTGAGTGGTGGCACCATTCGTCTGGAAAGCAGCGGCATTGGCGGCGCGAGCGCCACGGGCGAAGGAGAGCTCGCCGTAGCTGCCGAACACGGCCGAACGCCACTCAGGCGACCAGTAGTGCAGGAACGAGCCAACCACCGTGAAGCTGGTGGAGGTTTCGATCTTGCCGGTGAGAGGGTTCAGCGTGGCGTCGGACATGAAGGGATCGAAGGCAGCGCCGTTGATGGTGCTGGCAATCGCGGTGTAGCTGCCGTTGTAGGACGAGTAGCCCGTGTAGAGGGTCGAACCCTCACCGTAGGCTCCCTGCAGGTACAGCGTATCGCCCGGAGCGATGAACGGGGTGTTGATCTTCACGCCACCCTGGACAGCCCAGCCGTACTCGCTCGAGGGATGTCCGGTCACAGCAGTCCCACCAAGACCGGGAACCGAAGCCACAGCGAAGGTAGATCCAACGGGATTTTGGACGTTGATTTCCTTGACGGCAGCTGAGATCTGAGCCGAACCCCAGGCAGCATCGTAGCGCAGAACGCCGACGAAGTCGGGCATCCGGTTACGCTGCGACACGTCGAAGTTCTGGAACGTGTTCGTTGCGCCGAGTCCGACGAGAACCGGAGACGGAGCGCCGGTCACGCCAGTCGCCCCGAAGGTCTGCGAGTAGACGGTGTTGCGACGGAAGGTCGGGTCTTCGAGCGAGACCGTGGCGGAGAAGCCTTCGCCGAACTTAGCCGAATAGGCGAGCAGGTTGGTCGACTGAACGTCGGAGTTCAGGGTCGCGCCAGCAAACTCGAAGTCGTGAGCGTAGAAGTCGAAGAACGAGGAGGCGCGACCAGCGGTGAGGCCGGCGAACTGAATGAACGCCTTATCGGTGTTCACGAACTGCTGAGCGCGACCAGCCTGATCCTGACCGGTTGCAGCGAAGGCGGAGCCGATGCGCTCTTGGGTGCCGGAGCGGAGGCCGCCGGTGCCGCCGGTGCGCGAGGCGAACTGGATACGGGTGAAGGCGCGCAGGGTGCCGTAGGCCGTCTGGGTGCGGGCATCGACGTTGATGCGGGCGAGGCCGATATAGCCGGTCGTGTCACCATTGCCCGAGCCGGAACGGCTGTCCGTCGGCTGGTAGCCGATGTCGAGGCGGGCACGGCCCGAGAGACGGATGCAGGTGTCCGTTCCGGGGATGTAGAAGAAGCCGGCGCCGTAGGCGGAGCAGACGCGGACGTATTCGATCGGCACGGCCTTCTTCACAGGAAGATCGGCGGCATGCGCTCCAACGACCGACGCAAAACCTGCGGCGGTACCGAGGAGTGAGCTCTTCAAGAGCTTCATTGATATCTCCAAAAGCTTCGAGACCCGAGGGATAGGCAACTTCAACACGGCGTCGACCGATGTTCGTTTGCCTTTATTTGTTAGCCAGGGGAGCGTTTCATCGCCCCGTTCCGGCTGTGCCCCGGGGTTTCCCCAGTGCGTTTTCACTCTGTGCGAGCGGGTCCCGCCGGGCAACTCGGAATCGTGAATGCCACAGCGGTTGTGAACCGCTGTGGCGGCGTTGCAACGTTTGTCAGGCGGCAAACCATGTCATCGCTGAGGTCGCATGCTGTGCAGAGGTTGGCCCCGGAGAAGAAAAGCAATGCATCGCGCTGCGCTAATGGCATTACTTGTTCACGCCAGCGCACCCTTTGCTTAGTTTTTGTGCTCTGCACCGTCACTGAACCGTCATGAAGAGAGCCAGGGCCCCGTTCCAGCGCCGGCACCGGAACGACGGGGCAGTCGGGACGCGTTAGCCGTCAGGCCCCCTGATTGGTCCGTCTCACACGCGAAGGACGTGTCATGGCCTCGAGCTCCAACAGATGCTCGAGCTGATTCTCCGTCAGCAATCCCTCCTCCAACACGATCTCGGCGACGGGGCGATTCTCTGCCAAGGCACGTTGGGCGACTCTAGAGCAAGCCTCGTACCCCAAGGCCGGCACAAGGGCGGTAACGAGGCCGATCGAACCATGGACGAGGGAGCGGCAGCGTTCGCGATCCGCCTCGATCCCTTCGATGCACCGTTTCGTGAGGGTATCGACCGCGGCGGTGAGCATGCGCAGGGAGCTGAGAACGCAATACCCGATCGTCGGCTCGAAGGCGTTGAGCTGAAGCTGGCCTCCCTCTGCGCAGAGGGTCACGGTAAGGTCGTGGCCAATCACCAGGAAGGCGACCTGGTTGACCACCTCAGGAATCACCGGGTTGACCTTACCCGGCATGATCGAGGAACCGGCCTGGACGGCCGGCAGCCGTATCTCGCCGAACCCAGTGCGCGGGCCGCTGGAAAGCAGGCGCAGATCGTTGCAGATTTTAGAGAGCTTCACCGCCACACGTTTCAGCACGCCGGAGAACAGAACGAACGCCCCAAGATCGGATGTCGCCTCGATCAGGTTCGATGCGAGGACCATGGGGTACCCGGAAATCCGTGACAGCTCTTCCACCGCCAGGGACGCGTAACGAGGATCGGCATTGATTCCGGTGCCGATGGCTGTGGCACCGAGATTGACCTCGCGGAACAGCCCGACGATCTCGTTCAGTCGGGCCACGTCCTCTTTCATGGTGGCGTGGAACCCATCGAATTCTTGGCCGAGGGTCATCGGTACCGCATCCATGAGTTGGGTGCGGCCCATCTTGAGGACATCAGCGAACTCAACGGCCTTGCCCTTGAAAGCGTAGGCAAGGTCGTCGAGCGCCTTAATGAGCGGCTGGGTGGCGAAAATGACCGCAAGTCTCAGCGCCGTCGGATAGGCGTCGTTGGTGGATTGCGCCATGTTGACGTCGTCATTGGGGTGGAGCGCCTCATAATGCCCTAGCGGGTGCCCCATCAGTTCCAGGGCGACATTGGCGATCACCTCGTTGGCATTCATGTTGGTCGACGTGCCAGCGCCGCCCTGAATCGCATCCACCACGAAGGATTCGGCAAAGCGCGGCTCAGTGGCGACGAGAATACAGGCGCGGTCGATGGCGTCGGCCTTGTCGGCGGCCAGGTAGCCGAGTCGCCGGTTGGCGCGCGCAGCGGCCTGCTTCACAAGAGCGAGGCTTCTTACGAATTCAGGAAAGTGCCCCACCGGAACACCCGTGATGGGGAAGTTCGCGACCGCGCGCTTGGTATGGATCCCCCAATAGGCGTCGGCGGGGACTTCGCCGTAACCGAGAAGGTCGTGCTCCGTGCGCGTCCGCGCGCCCTCCATCTCGACGGTTCGCACTGTTGCGACAGCGATGTTCTCGGTCGGTATCTCGGTGACCGTCTGCGTGTCCGTCGCCATCGATCTTCTCCCTCGCCCTGCGCTCGCAGCGGCTCTGCGGAAGGCCACACGCGGCGGCACGAGCGTCAAGCGCTTTGGAGGTCCAATCCTGACATCGGCTCAGTCCTGAAGCCGCATGAATAGCCGCCGACCTCAGGTTATCGACTCATTCCGCGTCGCTGCAGACGCCGATGCAGCGATGATCGGATGAGGTGCGAGACGGCTACCCGGAGCGCGTAGAAACAATCGTCGAGCGACAAAAGCTTGTGCCGGTGGAAGGTGACGATGACCGCCGCTTCGTTGGTCGCAAGCACGGAAGAGAGCGGCGTCTTCGACCCCGTCGCCGCGTCCTCCGATAAGACACGCTCTTGCCACTTCACGACATCTTGGAGGTCAGTCCATGCTTGGCGGCGAGATATTCAAGTGAAGCTATCGATCGCTCTAGCGCTGCTATGATTGCCTCAATCGTCGTGGCGCAGCGGTGAAGATCCTGTCCAATGACGCCTCCCGGATGCGGCGGCCGTAGCTGACCCCATGCCGCCACACCGCGGGACTGCGCATCCGAGAGTATTCCTCTTGGCGGGTCAGTTCCTTCGTAGGCCTGACGCGACCCTTGCTGCCCTACGGATTGCTTCAGGCTGCGGCTCGCCGGCCGGCACGACCCAACTGCCGCCGACGCAGAGGACTTGGCCGACGGCCAACCAGTCCGGTGCCGTCGCTTCGGTGATTCCACCCGTCGGGCAAAAACAGACCTTTCCGAACGGGCCGGTGAGGGCCTTCAGCGCCTTGACGCCCCCGGCGGCCTCGGCAGGAAAGAACTTGAACCGGTCGAGCCCGTGATCGAGGCCGCGCATGATGTCGGCGGCATTGGCAATCCCCGGCAGGAAGGGAATGCCGCGGTCTAGCGCGGCTTTCGTCAGCGGATCGGTGAGACCGGGGCTGACGATGAACTGCGCGCCGGCGTTCATTGCCGCATCGAGATCCCGCTCGTTGAGTACAGTGCCCGCGCCGACCACAGCACCCTCGACCTGCGCCATGATGCGGATCACCTCAAGGGCAGCGGGGGTCCGCAGGGTGACCTCCAGCGCCGTCAGGCCGCCATCGACGAGGGCCCTGGCGATCGGCTCAGCATGGGCAGCCTCTTCGATCACGAGGACAGGAATCACGGGAACGGAGCGCATCAGCGCGTCGATGGTCGTCATTGAGAACCGTCCTTGGCGAAGGGTGGAGTGTTCGGTCGGTCGTGGAAGCGTCATGCGGAGAGCCAATGCGCCCTCCCCGGACCGGACAGCGTTGGCTAGAGTCCGGCGGCGCCGAGCATCGCGGAGGCGCCCTGCTCGGCGCCATCCGCCCCATGGCGCATGAAGGCAAAAAGCTCCCGCCCGGTACCGAAAGCCGGAGGAGGCGCTGTCGCATCTCCCCGCGTCTCCCATTCGGACGGATCGACGAGCGCTTGAAGCGTACCATCCTCGGCGCTCAGGCGAACGATGTCACCGTCGCGAAGCTTTCCCAGTGGGCCGCCTCCGAGGGCCTCCGGGCTCAGATGGATCGCGGCCGGCACCTTGCCAGACGCACCGGACATGCGCCCGTCGGTCACGAGGGCGACGCGAAAACCACGATCCTGAAGGACACCGAGTTGCGGCGTCAGCTTGTGGAGTTCGGGCATTCCGTTGGCTTTCGGTCCCTGGAACCGCACTACCACCACGACGTCCCGCTCCAGTTCACCCGCCTTGAAGGCGGCCATGACGTCGTCCTGATCGTCGAACACCCGAGCCGGAGCCTCCACCGTCCAGCGCGAAGGGTCGACGGCGCTGGTCTTGAAAGTGGCACGGCCGAGATTGCCCTTCACCAGCCGCATCCCGCCATCCGGCTGGAAGGCGTTGGCGGGGCCGCGCAGGATGCTCTCGTCATGCGAAGCCGCCGGCGCGTCCTCGAACACTAGCTCGTCCTCGATCAGCTTCGGGTCGCGGGCATGGTCGCGCAGGCGCCTGCCGGCCACGGTGAGGATGTCGTCGTGAAGCAGGCCCGCGTCGATGAGGCTGGCGATGACGTAGGACATGCCTCCAGCGGCGTGGAAGTGGTTCACGTCCCCGGAGCCGTTGGGATAGACCTTTGCCACCTGCGGAACGACGGCCGAGAGCCGGTCGAAATCCTCCCAGTCGACGATGATCCCGGCGGCCCTGGCGATTGCCGGCAGGTGGATAGCGTGGTTGGTGGAGCCGCCGGTGGCCAACAGGCCGATGATCGCGTTGACGATGGCTTTCTCGTCGACGCAGCGCCCGAGGGGCCGGTAATCGTTGCCGGAAGCACCGATCTCCGTGAGCCGGTGGACGGCCGCGCGGGTCACCGCCTGGCGCAGCTTCGTGCCGGGATTGATGAAAGAGGCGCCGGGCATATGCAGGCCCATCACGTCCATCATCATCTGGTTGGAATTGGCGGTGCCGTAAAAGGTGCAGGTTCCCGCCCCATGATAGGAGGCGGATTCCGATTCCAGCAGCTCGTCGCGGCCGACCTTGCCTTCGGCATAGAGCTGGCGGATGCGCTGCTTCTCCTTGTTGGCAAGGCCCGAGGGCATCGGCCCGGCCGGGATCAGGATCTGCGGCAGGTGCCCGAAGCGCAGGGCGCCGATTAGCAGGCCCGGCACGATCTTGTCGCAGATGCCGAGCAGGGCTGCCCCGTCAAACATGCCGTGACTGAGGCCGACCGCCGTGGAAAGCGCGATGGTGTCGCGTGAGAACAGCGACAATTCCATGCCGCGCTGCCCCTGGGTGACGCCGTCGCACATGGCGGGGACCCCGCCTGCAACTTGCGCCGTTGCCCCGACCTCGCGGGCGAACAACTTCATCTGCTCAGGGTAGCGGCCATAGGGCTGATGCGCAGAGAGCATGTCGTTATAGGCGGTGACGATGCCGATATTCATGCCCCGGCCGGCCTTGATCGCCGGCTTGTCCTCGCCGGAGGCCGCGAAGCCATGGGCGAGGTTGCCGCAATTGAGCATCGGCCGGTGCACGCCGCCGTCGCGTTCGCGGGCGATCAGGTCGAGATAGGCGCGCCGGCTCGCCTTGGAGCGCGTCACCACGCGCTCGGTGACGGCTGCGACTTCCGGGTGAAGCTCGGTCATGGCAGATCCTTCCCTCGCTGATGCGAAGCCACCTGCTGTCAGGAACGTAGAGGGCTCGCCTCGCAGGCGATAGATCGGTCGCCGCGCGGTACGATCAATGACCGGATCGGCTCAGCACGTTTCAGGCCATCGCGGTTCGAAGCGGGTGATGGTGCGGACGGCGGGACTCGAACCCGCACAGCCTTTCAGCCGCAAGATTTTAAGTCTCGTGCGTCTACCGGTTTCGCCACGTCCGCATTGCGAGATCAGCGGTAACGAGGCGAGGCTCCGAGATCAAGGCGCCCAGCCGTAGAGCCAGTCGTAGCGGCGGCCCATTCCGGTGGGACCGAGCCGGCGCATCACGGTATTGCGGGCAAAACCGAGGAGCGCCCCGGCATGATAGGTCCGGCCGTTGCCGCGTGCCGCCGCTTGCACGCGCTTGGTGCGAGGCACGCGTCGTTTCGCGTAAGCCACCATCGATCCCGCTACGTCATCGGCTCGCAGCGTCACGGCGAGGACGGCTGCGTCCTCAATGGCGAGCGCTGCGCCCTGAGCCAGGAACGGTAGGACGGGATGGGCCGCATCGCCTAGCAGGGCCACCCGCCCCCGCGCCATCGGTCGCGCAGTCGGCCGGTCGACGAGCGACCAGACCAGCCAGGAATCAGGTGCAGTCAGAAGCTCGGCAAGAACAGGGGTCGCGTCCGGAAACTGCGCTCGCAGGACCGCAGACTCGCCGAGCTGCCCCCAACCCTCGCTGCCGATGCGCTCGGGCACGACCGCCACGATGTTGATGCTCCGTCCACCCTGGATCGGGTAATGCACGACGTGCCGTCGACGCCCGAGCCAAAGACCGGTCTCGTCGCCCTGTAGTTCCGGCGGGGCGGAATCGATCGGTATCGTCGCCCGCCAGGCAGCCTCTCCGCAGGACCGCAAGGGCTTTCCGTCGAAATGGCCCCGCAGCGTGGATCGCACACCGTCGGCGCCAACCACGAGATCGACCGCCAGCGTGTCGGTTTTCGAACCCTGCCCGCTTTCCAGTGTCAGTTCGACGGAGGAGGCCGACTCGGCCAGCCCTCGCACATCCCGCCCCATAAGCAACCGGATTCCCGGCCGGCTACGGACGGCATCGAGAAGGAGCGTCTGCAGATCGGCCCGGTGGATGACATAATAGGGGGCGCCATGGCGACTGCGCAGATCGGCACCGAGTTCGACACCGCCGATCTCGCGGCCCGTCCCGAGGGCACGCACCACGACCCTTGGCGGTTCGCTCGCCGCCCTGCGAAGGGCCGCACCGAGGCCCAACCCAATGAGAACGCGGCTCGCATTCGGAGAGAGCTGCAGGCCGGCCCCGACCTCACTGAACCCCGTCCTCCGCTCGACGAGCGTCACTTCATGCCCGGCGGCATCGAGAGCGAGAGCGGCAGTCAGGCCTCCAATGCCCGCGCCGACGATAGCTACAGAAAGGCCAGTCCTGACTGAAGGGATTCGAACGCCATGAGAATCGTCGGACACCTGCGGGTCTCGTCGCTACGAAACGCTACGCGATCAGGCCGCCTTCGCCCCGTGGTCATCCCAGACGGCGGCGGCCGGATCGGCAGTCCCAGCTTTGAGGGTCGCGCGGTAGCGGTAAAGCGTCGAGCAGTACTGGCAGATGATCTCGTCATCGCTACCCATATCGAGGAACACGTGCGGATGATCGAAGGGCGGCTTGGCGCCGATGCACATGAACTCCTTCGAGCCCACTTCGATGAGGGCGACCCCGAGGTCGTTGTGGAAATGCGGCACCGCCTTGTCAGCCATCGCCCGATCCTGCCTCCGGCCCGCCGAGGTGACCCCCGACCGGGCAACATTGGTCCATCGCAGGCATTCTCTAGCCCCTCGGCGGCGTGAAGCCTAGCGCCGACGATTCCCCAGGCCCAGCAAAAAGCCGGCGGCGGATTGCCTTCACCGAACACGAAACCGGAAAAGCCGTCGCTGCCGGCAAAACCGCCTACAGTCGAGGGTTGGCCTCCAGCGCATGCCGCCGTAGATAGATGGTTCTCATCGCTGCTTTTACGAAGCCACACTTGTCATGACCCAGAACGAACAGGCCGTTGTCGAAGGCGGACGCCGCGCGCCTCGGCCGCCGATTCACGGTCCCGAAGGGTTCGAGGGCATGCGCAAGGCCGGTCGCCTGACGGCAGAAGCCCTCGACGTGCTGATGGAAGCCACGGCGCCGGGTGTGACCACGGAGGCGCTCGACCGCCTGGCCTACGAATTCGCGATGGATAACGGCGCTTACCCGGCCTCGCTACTCTATCGAGGCTACCCGAAATCGATCTGCACATCGATCAACCACGTCGTCTGTCATGGGATCCCCAACGACAAGCCCTTGCGCGAGGGCGATATCGTCAATCTCGACATCTGTTTGATCGTCGACGGATGGCACGGGGATAGCAGCCGCATGGCCTATGTCGGCGAGGTGCCGCGTAAGGCGGCACGCCTGTGCGAGATCACCCACGAATGCCTCATGCGTGGCATTGCGGCGATCAAACCGGGAGGCTCGACTACGGATATCGGCCGCGCGATCCAGGCCTATGCCGAAGCGGAGCGTTGCTCGGTGGTGCGAGATTTCTGCGGGCACGGTCTGGGTCGCACCTATCACGATGCCCCGACCATCCTGCATTATGTCGAGCCGAGCTACGACGTGGCCTTCCAGCCCGGACAATTCTTCACGGTCGAACCGATGATCAATCTCGGTAGGCCGGCGGTGAAGGTTCTCTCGGACGGCTGGACAGCCGTAACCCGAGATCGATCGCTCTCGGCTCAGTTCGAGCACACCGTAGCCGTGACGGAAACCGGGGTCGAAGTGTTCACCTTCTCACCCAAAGGCCTGCATCAGCCAATCAATCCATCTGCCTGAAAGCGATCGATCCGGAGGCAACACGATGACGCGCCTCCCCGTCGCATCGGCGAGCGAGACCACAGGATCGCTGGAACCGCATTATCTCGGACATCGCGACCGGTTGAGGGCCCGATTCGCCCAAGCCGGCGCCGATGCTCTGCCCGACTATGAGCTGCTCGAACTCGTTCTCTTTCGAGCGATCCCGCGGCGGGACGTAAAGCCCCTGGCAAAGGCTTTGATTCGACGGTTCGGCAGTTTCGCGGAAGTCGTGAGCGCAGAGCCGAACCGCCTCGCGGAGGTGGACGGCGTCAGCCAGGGCGTGATCGCCGATATCAAGCTGATCGAGGCGGCCGGCCATCGCCTCGCTCGGGGTGCCATCGCCGCGCGCCCCTTGCTGTCCTCCTGGGCTGCACTCCTCGAGTATTGCCGCGCGACCATGGCCTTTTCGCCGCGCGAGCAGTTCCGCGTGCTGTTCCTGGACAAACGCAACCACCTCATCGCCGACGAAGTTCAAGGTCGGGGCACCGTCGACCATACTCCGGTCTATCCACGTGAAGTCGCCCGCCGCGCCCTCGAACTCTCGGCCACCGCCATCATCCTTGCCCACAATCACCCATCCGGTGATCCGACACCGTCGGCGGCGGATATCAAGATGACGCGGGAGATCGTTGGAATCCTCGATCCACTGGGAATTATCGTCCACGACCATGTCATTCTCGGACGCGATGGACACGCGAGTCTGAAAGGGTTGAAGCTGATCTGAACGTGCTACTCTGACGTTAGGATTAGGCGGATCGTTTGGCGGACGGCGATCGGGAGACAACGTCGGCCTGATGTGACGTGCACATCGACCCGGTGGCGCGCCTCTTGCGACGATGCCGAGATAAAAGGGGAGGCGCGAATGGCGCTCGCTGCGTTCGACGAGATGAATGGGATACCCGGCGCCGCAATGGGCGATTCCGCGGTACGAGAAGCCTATGACAGTCTGAAATCCTGGCTCGACACGACTCCGCCCGAGCATTTCAATACGCGTCGTAGTCAAGCCGAAATGTTGTTTCGGCGGATCGGCATCACTTTCGCCGTTTACGGTGCAAACGAATCCACTGAGCGACTGATCCCTTTCGACATCATCCCACGGGTTATCACCAAGCCGGAATGGAGCTTCCTGGAGCGCGGGCTGAAACAGCGCGTCACCGCGATCAATGCCTTCCTCAGCGACATCTATGGCGCGCAGGAATGCATCAAAGCCGGGATCATTCCGGCTGATCTGGTCTATCGCAATCCGCACTACCGGATGGAGATGCGGGCCTTCAAAGTCCCGCACGATCTCTATGTGCACATCGCCGGTATCGATATCGTCCGTACCGGCGAGAACGACTTCTTCGTGCTCGAGGACAATGCCCGCACGCCGTCCGGCGTCTCCTACATGCTGGAGAACCGGGAAGTGATGCTGCGGCTCTTCCCCGAATTGTTTTCGCGCCATCGCGTGGCGCCGGTGGAGAATTATCCGGATTCCCTGCTCGCGACCCTACGCAGCCTGGCCCCGCAGACGGCGACCAGAGATCCCTCCGTCGTATTGCTCACCCCCGGTCGCTACAATTCGGCTTTCTACGAACACTCTTTCCTGGCCGACAAGCTTGGCGTCGATCTGGTGGAGGCATCTGACCTCTTCACCAAGGACGACGTCGTCTACATGCGCACCACGGAAGGCCCGCGCCGAGTCGATGTCATCTACCGCCGCCTGGACGACGATTTCCTCGACCCCCTGGTGTTTCGCCCCGATTCGGTTCTCGGCGTGCCCGGCCTCATGAATGCCTATGAGCGCGGGACGGTAACCCTTGCCAACGCGGTCGGCACCGGTATCGCGGACGACAAGGCGGTCTACAGCTACATGCCGGAGATCGTAAAATTCTTCACCGGCGAGGAGCCCATCCTTCACAACGTGCCGACATACCGGTGCCGCGAAAAGGAGGCCTTCTCCTACGTGATGGATAATCTGGCCGATCTCGTCGTGAAGGAAGTCAACGGGTCGGGGGGCTACGGCATGCTGGTCGGTCCGCATGCCACGAAGCGGGAAATCGAAGATTTCGGGCGCAAGCTCCGCCACTCACCGGATGGGTTCATCGCCCAGCCGACCCTTGCTCTCTCAACGTGCCCAACATTCGTTGCATCCGGCGTCGCACCGCGCCACGTCGATCTGCGACCGTTCGTGTTATGCGGCTCCGACGAAATCAGGATCGTTCCCGGCGGTCTGACACGTGTTGCCCTCAAGGAAGGGTCGCTCGTCGTCAATTCGAGCCAGGGCGGTGGCACCAAAGACACTTGGGTACTCGACGCCTGACATCACGTTCGAACTCACCTCGCGCGAGAGGTGGATCGTTTTCTCGTCTATCGCCTTAACGGAAGCCCATGCTGTCCCGGACCGCCGACAATCTTTACTGGCTCTCGCGCTACGCCGAGCGGGCCGAATTCGTGGCTCGCATCCTCGATGCGGCTCACCGGCTCGCGGCCCTGCCGTCGAGCTACGGCGGTGGCGAGACCAACGAATGGGCGTCGGCACTGGCTTCGGCGGGAGACCCGGAAGTGTTCAAGACGCTTTATGACAGCGTCAACGAAGCGACCGTGTGCAACTTCCTGGCTTTCTCACCGCACAACCCTTCTTCGATCCGCTCCTGCATCGAGACGGCGCGAGAAAACGCGAGGTCCGTGCGTACTGCACTGACCACGGAAATGTGGGACGCGATCAACGGTGCCTGGCTCGAACTGCGCAACTACGAAGGTCGTGACCTCACTCGCGATGAGTTCAGCCGTTTCCTCGAATGGGTGAAAGGTGTGTCCCTCGCGTTCGACGGCTCAGCCTATCGTACGATGCTACGGAACGACGCCTATTGGTTCACAAGACTCGGCACCGCCATTGAGCGGGCGGATAATACCGCCCGTATCCTTGATGTGAAATACCGTATTCTTCTGCCGGCCACTGAGAAAGTCGGTGGAAGCCTTGATTATTTCCAATGGACTACGATCCTTCGTGAGGTTTCGGCTTTTAACGCTTATCATTGGGTGTACCGTGAAAGCGTCAAACCGCTCCTGGTGGCCGACCTGCTCATCCTCAACCGGCAGATGCCGCGCTCCCTCACCAATTGCTACGGCATGCTGGTGGAGCATCTCGATCTTATCGCCGACGCCTATGGCAGGCGTGGGGCTAGTCAGCGGTTGGCGAGCAACACTCTCGCACGCCTTGAAAGCGAGAATATCGACCGGGTCTTCCGGTCGGGGCTACACGAGTTTGTCACTGCCTTCATCGTCGAGAACAATCGCCTCGGCGCGGCCGTCATCGAACAATATCTGGTGTAGGGTTCCGTCGAATCCTGAGCTCTGCAAGAGACGTCCATGCGCATCCGCGTTTTCCATGAGACCAACTACACTTACGAGCAGCCCGCTCGCGGCCTGATCCAACTCCTGCGTCTTCGTCCGCGTGACCATGACGGGCAATACGTCCGCCGCTGGCGGATCGAGCCGTCTGTGGATGGGCGGGTCAGCGAGCGCGAGGACGGCTTCGGTAATGTCACGCACTGGTTCACGGCGGACGAGCCTGCGGATGCCCTGACCATCCGGGTGACCGGCGAAGTCGACACCAACGAGATGCATGGGATCGTCCGCGGCACGGTGGAACGCCTTCCAGACGTTTTCTACCTGCGCGATTCCGATTTAGCGGTGGCCAATACCGAGCTTCAGGCTTTTGCTAAAAGCGTGGTCGACGAAGGGGATTCCTCAGTGCTCCCCTGCCTCCACCGTCTCCTTGCCGCTGTCTTCGACACGGTCGCTTTCGAGCCGGGTCCGGCCAGCGCCAGCACCACCGCTGCGCAATCCTTCGCCGCCGGAAAGGGCGTCTGCCAGGATCTCGCCCATATTTTCATCGCGGCCGCGCGACATCTCGAGATTCCCGCCCGCTACGTCTCGGGCTATTTCTTCCACGCCGAAGGCGGGGAGGACCAGGGAGCGGGGCATGCTTGGGCGGAAGCCCTGGTGCCCGGCCTTGGATGGGTAGGTTTCGACCCTGCAAATGGTATCGCTACGACCGAGGCGCATATCCGTGTCGCCATCGGGCTGGATTATTTGGGTGCGGCCCCGATCAGAGGCAGCCGGATGGGTGGCGGGACTGAAACGCTCGAAGTAAAGCTTCGCGTCGAACAGGTCCAAGCCGCCGTCCAGGTTTAATCTGTCGCATCGTGAGGCATGGCTCGAGATTCTCGGGCCATCGGGGGTATCGGTATCATGACCTATTGCGTCGGGCTCCTCGTCGAGGAAGGACTCGTGATGGTTGCCGATACCCGCACGAATGCGGGACTCGACGACATCTCGACCTATCGCAAGCTGCATCATTTCAACGTGCCGGGCGAACGGGTGATGATGCTGGCCTCGGCAGGCAATCTATCTGTGACGCAGTCGGTTCTCAGCATGTTGGCCGAGGGCGTCTCTGGCGATGACGGCGAACCTACACTGAAGATCACCGAAACCACGACGATGTTTCAGGCGGCCCAGCTCATCGGCAAGGCGATCCGCCGTGTGCGTGCCATCGAGAAGGCCGGGTTCGAGGCAGCGAACCTGCGATTCTCCATCTCGCTGCTGTTCGGCGGTCAGATCGGCAATGAGCCGATGCGCCTGTTTCTCATCTACTCGGCCGGAAACTTCATCGAGTGCAGCACCGACGCACCGTTCCTTCAGATTGGTGAGCATAAATACGGCAAGCCCATCCTCGATCGGGCCGTGAAGTTCGAGACGGACCTCTATGACGCCCTGAAGGTGGGCCTCGTTTCCATGGATTCGACGATGCGTTCGAATCTGGGTGTGGGTTTGCCGATCGATATCGCCGTGTGCCGACGCGATGCCCTCGACCTTGAGGTGAGCCATCGGATCGAGGCAGGAGAGTCATATTTCCACGATTTACGGGAGCGGTGGTCGGCCGCTCTGCGCGCGGCGCACCGGGCTATCCCACGTCCTCCCTACGGGCCTGCCCCGCGCTAGCCCGGAGCCTCCCAGGCTTCGCGATAGGCACGTACCGCCCCCTCCGGATCCTTGGCCCTCATGACCCCGCCCATGATCGCAATTCCGGCAAAGCCGGCATTGCGGCAGGCGCGGGTATTCAGCGGGCTGATTCCCCCTAGGGCAAGGACTGGTATCTCACGCCTACGAGCAGATTGGAGCGCAGCCGGCCCGAGTGCGGGCCCGTATCCCGGCTTGCTTTGCGTCGCGAAAATTGGGCTAAGGGTCGCGTAGTCCACGCCCAGTTCAGCGGCCCTGTCGATCTCGGCTGGAGAATGGGCCGAGATGCCAACCAGGCATACGGATGGAAGTTGTTGCTTTGCCGAAAGGATATCCTCTCGCTTAGCGCCACCACTGAGATGGACACCGTCTGCTCCGATCGCACAGGCGAGCGCCACGTCTCCCCCCACAATGAAAGCGGCACCCATCCTACGCACCGGAATGATCAGGTCTTCGGCAAGGGATTGGCGAGAGGCCGCGTCGAGATCGCGGTCCCTGAACCAGATCCAGCGGACACCGCCGGTGAGGGCCGCCTCGACCCTTTCAACCAACGGGATGTCACTCCCCGTCCGGTCCGTTACGACGAGTAGACCGGATGGTTTCGGCGTCACGAGCCCACGAGACCGAGTTGCGGGCTCGACGGATCTGCGCGGCCTCGCTTAGGGATTCGCCCAGCAAGATGGGCGAGGCGACCGGCCTCGACGGCATGACGCATGGCGCGAGCCATGCGAACCGGATCGTCCGCTTTGGCCACAGCGGTATTGAGAAGACAGCCCGCCGCGCCGAGCTCCATGGCGACCACAGCATCGGAAGCGGTGCCGATTCCGGCATCGACAATGACCGGCACACTGGCCCGCCGACAGATCAACTCGAGATTAGCGGGGTTGGCGACCCCCATACCAGACCCGATCAGGGAGCCCATCGGCATCACCGCCGCGCAGCCGATATCAGCAAGCCGCTGACATACGACGGGGTCGTCATTGCAATAGGGCAGGACGACGAACCCATCATCGACGAGATGGCGACAAGCGGCCAGCAATTCGGACACGTCCGGGTAAAGCGTTTCCCGGTCACCGATGACTTCGACCTTTATCCAGTTCGTATCGAGGGCTTCACGGGCGAGATCGGCGGTCATGATCGCATCGCGAGCAGTCTCGCAGCCAGCAGTATTGGGCAGGAAACGATAGCCCTTCAGGCGCCGCACAGTATCCGAACCATGGCCTTGCAGCGAGACGCGGCGAATCGAGGCGGTGACGACCTCTGCACCGGATGCTTCGACCGCATCGACCATGATGCTCTGCGTTGGATAACCAGCAGTGCCGATTAAAAGGCGGGAGCTCAAGGCCACGCCGGCGATGACCAATGCATCGTCCGCAGCAGTTTCGATCGTACGTCCGTTCATGATGATTGTCCTCCGGCTATCCGCCCTGCATGGCACGCACGATCTCGACCTTGTCGCCTTCCGTGATGGCGGTCGTCTCCCAATCCCGCCGGCGAACGACCGTGCCGTTCACCGCGATGGCAATGCCCTGCGGGCTCTCAATTCCGGTCTGCTCCGCCTCGAGCCGGAAGAGCGCCGACACATCTCCGGCCTCGATCTCGCGAGGCTGTCCGTTGATGCTGATCTTCATGCGAAGGCCCTCCTCTCGCGCTGCACAGATCGGTGGAATCGAGCGAGACCGAAACTGCTTGCGATATCGGGCAACGCGCCGGTGGTAACGAGCTCGGCCACGCAATCGGCCGTGGCTGGAGCGAGAAGATATCCGTTGCGGTGATGCCCGGTGGCGACCACGAGGCCAGGAGCCAGAGTATCGATGATCGGCGCATCGTCGTCGGAGGTTGGCCGAAAACCACTCCAGACCGCCTCGACCTCCATCTCCTCAATGCCGGGTAGAACCCGACGCGCTCCCTCCAACAACGCATAAAGACCACCGGCGGTGACGCCGGGGACGAAGCCGCAATCCTCGACCGTAGCGCCTATGATAAGATGGCCATCTGCCTTCGGGGCCATATGGACCTGCTCGGTCCAGACCATGTGCGAGAGATTGCCGGTCCGTGTTGTAGTCTTCAGCGCCAGAGATTGACCCCGCAAGGGTCTCACCGGCAAAGCAAGTTCATCGGGAAGAAGGCTGTCGTCGCCGCTCCAGGCACCGGTTGCAAGGATCAGGGTCGCCGCCGAGATATGCCCGCGAGACGTGGCAGCACCGCAGACCCGGTCGCCTACCCAATCGAGCGCCTCCACTGCGCATTGCTCGACGATTGTGACACCGGCAGCCTGATTGGCGCGGGTGAGCCCGGCCATCACGAGACGTGGATCGACCTGATGGTCGTCAGGGCAGAACAGACCAGCCGTCACGGAGGGGCGTAGGGTAGGCTCCAAAGCACGAACCTCCGACCCCGGCAACCAGCGGGCGGAAAGTCCAGACCGGATCTGCAGGTCGTGCCGAAATCGAAGGCGGTCGACCTCATCGCGACCGATGGCTACGACGAGAGTCCCCTCCTCCCGGTAGTCGATGCTAATACCCGAGGCGGCCTGGAGTTCGTCGCGAAAGCCCGGCCAGCGTGCCAAGCTTTCAAGCGCCAGACGCAGTAGAGGATCCGAACCCGGCTCATGCTCCGCAGCCGGTGCCAGCATCCCCGTTGCGGCGAGGCTCGCGCCGACGCCGACGGTGTCGCGCTCGATGACCGTGACGCTTAGCCCGGCTTGAGCCAGACGCCACGCACAAGAGAGACCGATCAATCCTGCGCCCACAACGACGACATCGCTTCGGGTTGGCAAAGCGTTGCTATCAATGACGATACCCGTCGCTCTACGGGAACCGATGGTCGGATTAGCTGAGACGTCCAAAAGGAACCTCCGCGATGCTTCGCAAAGATTGGTGTCCTTCAGCTCCGATCCGAAGCGTGCCGAGCTCCCTTCGAGAGAAACCCGCGGTCCAATCCCTACGCCGGTATGAGCCGGTTCAGGTTCAAAGGATTTCCGCGCCGCCCGGGCTCATGGCCCAAGCTCATCGGTTTCTCAGCCCCTTGACGGGGATCTCCCTGGAACGCCCATGATGTGGGTAACGATCGCGCCTCGGTCAATCCCCAGGGGCGCCTCGGGATACAAGAACCCGTGTCAGACGGGCACAGGTGTTCTCCCTGGCCGATAGACGCCCATTGGTTCGGCGAATCCATCGAGGTCGTGTTCGCCGAGAGCTTCCGACTCATCCCAGAGGAAATCGACGAACGGTTTCGACATGAGAAGCGGCTCTCCAAGCGTCTTGTTCAGGCGCGCGAGGCGGCTTGCAAGGTTCACATCGCGGCCGATGACGGTGAAGTCGAGCCGGGCGCCCGATCCGACATTTCCATAGGCCGCCTCGCCATGGTGGAGAGCGATACCCGCAACGACGGGTTGAGCGAACCGACCAATGGCATTTGCCTCGTCGAGTGCGGCTAGGGCCGTTCGCGCTGCGATGAGTGCGCCTTTAGCGGCTCCGCCAAGGTCGTCGCCGCGTTCGCGGAAGATCGCCAGCAGCCCATCGCCGAGGTATTTCAACACTTCGCCACCTTCGCGCTCGACGGCCGGCACAAGGCAATCGAAGAAGATATTGAGGAGGTCCACAGCCTCCTCTGGTGTCATATTTGCCGAAATCTGGGTGTAGTCACGCATATCTGCAAAAAAAATCGCAGATCGAATACGCTTGACTTGCCCCCGGCGGATATCACCGGAGAGAATAGCTCGGTGAGGCTCGTCACCGACATAAATTCGTAGAACCTGATCCAGCGTCTTGTTGACGATCCGCATCTCCATCACTGCCGCCAGCGTGGGCATGACGAAACGGAGGATCGCGATGTCTTCGTCTCGAAAGCCGCCGACCGCGCGAGTTGCGAAGGTGATGCCGTTACGCGTGCCATTGGTAAAGAACAACGGCGCAACGATATAGTGAGTGTAACCTTCGGCCTTGAGTTCGGGAATGATCGAGTACCGTAGATCCTTCGTGTCATTCAGGTCGACGATGAGCCATTCACCGGTCTCGTGGACGGTGAAGAACGGACTATCTCGATAGGCACGGTCGGATGCATCGCCGTGCGGGAACAAGCGGACCGTCGAGCCAGTCTCGCGCGTCCAAAAACGACCCACGCCTGAATACTCGGAGTGCAACGTGTCGATGGCGGTCGATGCGCGATCGACAGGGACACCGAGAGCGATCAACCGCTCAGACATCCCGGCCAGAAGATCATCCGCCTGCGGCAGACGAGCCCCCTCGCTCAAAAGCCAATCCCTGAGGGCGACACTCTCCTGCAGCGACCCGAACGGTACGTCATTCGCCTCCGACCCGTCTGCATCGGCAGTCGGCGGAGGATGGGGCGGACTAAGATCGAGCATGATGCCAAAGTGGGTCGGGGTGGGCGGGGCGACAACAGGTGCCGTCAAGTTCGTCACGAGTTCCCACGAAAATGTCGTCCTATTGGTGCCACGGTAATATGGAATTGGCCATCACCGGCCGATCGTGACGCCGATTTTCTATCTCTACCATCGGATCAGCCCATGCCTTTCGCACATCGCGTTGTCGCCCTCGTGATCGCCATGACGTGTACCGGGGTGGCAAAGGCCGAGCCTGTATCGCTTCCGGCCGCGAACACGCCATCCCGCGCGCAGGCTGCAGCAGGCGACGAGGCTCATGCTCGGACAACATCGAGCTTCTCCGAATCGAACGAAACCAGCAGCCGGCGCCAGGCAACCTTCAATGAACGGATCGCCCGGCGCGGTGAACGGGCTATCGCGTCCTTGTGCAATGGCTGTGGAACGGACGCATCTCGGCAAAAGCCCAGGGCCACCAATCCCGTAAATCCTATGGCAGGAGCCATCATGCCGGATGCAGAAAGTATCTATTCGCGCAAGCGCGGCTTCGACCCATCGCGTGCGGCAAGCTATTGACGCGTAGGTGGCCAAGGCCGACGAGCCGTCGCGTCCCTTATTTACGGGTCATAGGCCCTGAACGAGAATGGCGCACCGAGGGATGCGCCATTCTAGATTCTGAAAGATGATCGTCGCCTGAAACGCGGAACGATCCGACCTCAGTTGTCCAAGAAGCTTCGCAACTTCCTGGAGCGGCTCGGGTGCTTCAGCTTCCGCAGCGCCTTGGCTTCGATCTGACGGATACGCTCACGCGTGACAGAGAATTGCTGACCGACCTCTTCGAGGGTGTGGTCGGTATTCATACCGATGCCGAAGCGCATGCGCAGCACACGCTCCTCGCGCGGCGTCAGCGAGGCCAGCACGCGAGTGGTGGTCTCGCGCAGGTTCGACTGGATCGCCGCATCGATCGGCAGAACGACGTTCTTGTCCTCGATGAAATCGCCGAGATGCGAATCCTCCTCGTCGCCGATAGGCGTTTCGAGGGAGATCGGCTCCTTGGCGATCTTCAGGACTTTCCGGACTTTCTCCAAAGGCATGGCAAGCTTCTCGGCCAGCTCCTCGGGAGTCGGTTCGCGGCCGATCTCGTGCAGCATCTGGCGCGAGGTCCGGACAATCTTGTTGATCGTCTCGATCATGTGCACCGGAATGCGGATGGTGCGCGCCTGATCGGCGATCGAGCGAGTGATCGCCTGCCTGATCCACCACGTGGCATAGGTCGAGAACTTGTAGCCGCGGCGATACTCGAACTTATCGACGGCCTTCATCAGGCCGATATTGCCCTCCTGGATCAGGTCCAGGAACTGCAGGCCGCGGTTGGTGTATTTCTTGGCGATGGAAATCACGAGACGGAGGTTGGCCTCGATCATCTCCTTCTTGGCCTGACGGGCTTCGCGCTCGCCCTTCTGAACCATGTTGACGATCTTGCGGTATTCGCCGATCTCCAAGCCGGTCTCCGACGCGAGCGTCAGGATCTGCTCACGCAGATCGGCAACCTGCTTGGCGCCCTTCTCGACAAGGTTCTTCCAGCCCTTGCCGCCGAGCTTGCCGACACGCTCCATCCAATTCGGATCGAGCTCCCAGCCCTGGTAGTGGCGCAGAAACTCGTCGCGGGCGACGCCATGGCTCTCGGCATAGCGCATGAGGCGACCCTCATGGCTGATGAGGCGCTTGTTGATGTCGTAAAGCTGCTCGACCAGCGCTTCGATGCGGTTCGAGTTGAGTGACAGCGACTTCACGTCGGCGACGACGGTATCCTTGAGGTCGGACTGCTTTTGACTCTGAGCGGAGGTCTGCGTTCCGCCACCCGCCTTGAGATCGGCATGCTCGTTCTGGAGCTTGCGCAGCTTCTTATAGTTGTTGGCGATGTTGTCGAACGTCTCGAGAACGCGCGGCTTGATCTCAGCTTCCATCGCCGCGAGCGAAACGTTGTTCTCCATGTCGTCTTCGTCGTCGCCGCCCTCAGAGGGGATCGGCGCCTCGGCCTCGGCCTCGTCCGCATCCTCGCCCTCGGTGAGCTGAGGAGCGTTCTTCGCGTCCGGCCCGGCATAGGTCGCCTCTAGGTCGATGATGTCGCGCAGCAGCACGCGTCCGTCGACGAGCTCATCGCGCCAGATGATGATGGCCTGGAAGGTAAGCGGACTCTCGCAGAGGCCCGCGATCATCGCCTCGCGGCCGGCCTCGATGCGCTTCGCAATGGCGATTTCGCCCTCACGGGAGAGTAGCTCCACCGAGCCCATCTCGCGCAGGTACATGCGAACCGGATCGTCGGTACGATCAGTTGGTTCCTTCGCCGTCGTCTCGCGAACGGCGAGCGGCTTAGTCGGGGCGATCTCGGCGACTTCCGTGCCTTCGGCGGCGTCATCGTCGTCGGACGCTTCACCGTTGGCGGGCTTGTCGCCCCCAGCATCCTCGGTCTCTTCGGCCTCGACGACGTTGATGCCCATCTCGGACAGCTGTGACAGCACGTCCTCGAGTTGATCCGGATCGGACTGCCCCTCAGGCAGCACCTCGTTGATCTCCTCATAGGTGATGTAGCCGCGCTTCTTAGCGAGCTTCACCATCCGCTTTACCGAGGCATCGGTCAGATCGAGGAGCGGTCCGTCGGTCTGTTGCTCAGGAGCAGCATCCGCATCGTCCCGTTCCGTTGCCTTCGTCGCCATGTTCCGCCTATTGTTGCCCTGGTCGCGTTGAGCGGGAGCGTTCGGCTCACTCCGCGTCGTCCACGCCACCATTCTGTGATGTGCGGCGCGCACGAGGCGACCGCGTCGATATCTCATATTTCGGTGTACAAGCACGACGCTTGACCGATTGTTAACCATGCGCCGCAAGCGGCACCCTAAATCCTGTTTCGTCGTGGTTACGCGGCCGCCGTATCGTCTGATTCTGGCACGTCGGCGTCTGCCTCTGCCCCTGCGACTACGGCCATACGTTCCTTGACGTCGCAAAGCCAAGCGAAGTTGGCCTCGGATTCATCCTCGACCAGTGCGCGCTCGGCAGAGCGAAGCTCGCTATTTAGCGCGCCAGACTTCCGGTGCAAGATCACGGCCTGACGCAATGCGTCTTCCAGCCGCATCCGGTCTGCATGTGGATCGAGCGTCCAGCGGTCACCAGGCCGGACATGGGAGGCGAGCCGTATCGCTGCCTCGCCGAGCCCAGCCCTGCGCAAACGAGTTTCCAGCACCTCCACATCCGGCTGATCGGCGTCCGCGGCCTGGTCCAGCAGCAGGGACCGTAGCGCCTGTGCGTCGGGATCGTCGAGTTCCAGCGCTGCCAGATCCTCGGCTTCTATCCCCAATAATTCCGGGTGAGCCAGCAAGCTCGAGACGATCATAGCCTCACGATCGCGAAACATTGCCGTCCCGCCGGAATTAGTCGATCCAGCAAAGAGCGGGTTGAACTTCGTAGTGATTCGCGGTGATGGCGGCGGATCACCAGGTCGCGGTTTGCGCTGAAACGTCGATACACCACCGTTCCGGGGCTCATAACCGGTCCGACGCTGGCCACCGCTACTAGCGGGTGAGAGGCCACGAAGGCGCCCCTCTATCTCATCCTTATAGAACCGTCTCACTGTCTCGTCGCGGATCGAAGCGACCATCTCGCGAAGCCCTTTGGCGAGACCAGCCTTGCGTTCGGGCGTATCCGCTGGCGTGGATTCCGTAGCGCGCGACCATAGAACGTCGACAAGGGGGCGGGCGCCTTCGAGAACGCGATCGATGGCCGAAGCGCCGGCCGAGCGGAGCAGGTCATCGGGGTCCTGCCCCTCCGGCAGAAGCGCGAAGCGCAGCGACTTTCCAGGCGTCAATCCCGGCAGGGCCACATCGAGTGCCTTGAACGCCGCGCGCTGGCCGGCGCCGTCACCGTCGAAACACAGGATCGGCTCGTCGGCATGGCGCCAGAGCAGCGCCAGCTGTTCCTCCGTTAAGGCCGTGCCGAGGCCGGCGACAGCGTTCGGGTGTCCGGCCATGGTCATGGCGATAACGTCGACATAGCCTTCCACCGCGATGATCGTCCCGCGATCATGGGCCGCCTTGCGGGCGCCGTGCAGGTTGTAGAGCACCTGCCCCTTGTGGAAGAGCGGGGTCTCCGGCGAATTCATGTACTTCGCCTTGGCGTCGGCCTGCATCGCCCGGCCCCCGAAGGCGATGACCCGGCCCCGGCTGTCGGTGATGGGAAACATCACCCGGTCGCGGAACTTGTCGAAGGGGACGGCGATGTCGTCGCCGCTGACGAGCAGGCCCAGTTCGGCCATCAGCTCCTTGTCCACGTCCTTCGCGGCCAGATGATCGCGCAGGCCGTAGCGCTCCGACGTGGCGTAGCCGAGCCGGAAACGCGAGCGGATCTCGGGGCCGAGTTCGCGCCGGTCGAGATAGGCGCGGGCGCCGGTACCGAGGCGGCCCTTGAGCTGGTCCTCGTAATAGGCGGCCGCCAGTTCCATGACCTCGAAAGCGCCGGTGCGCTTGGTTTCCATCTCCCGCGTGTCGGCGCTGGGCGCGGGCAGGGTCACCCCCGCCTCCCCGGCCAGGCGCTCCACCGCCTCGGGAAAGCTGAGGCCCTCGGTCTCCATCAGGAACGTGAAGACGTCGCCGTGCTTACCGCTCGAAAAACAGTGGTAGAACTGCTTCTGGTCGTTCACATAGAAGGACGGCGTCTTCTCCGAGTTGAAGGGCGATAGGCCGCGCCACTCGCGGCCCGCCTTCTTCAGCCTAACCCGCCGCCCGACCACGTCGGAGGCGGGAAGCCGCGCTCTGATCTCTTCGAGGATGTGGGGCGGGTAACGCACTGGGGCACCGAACCTTTGCAGAGGTTCATTCTAGCCCAGTGCGTTTAAAGAGTCCCGAACGCTTCGACGCGCGCTCCCCCCAGAAACCCCATCAGTCAGGATTTGGCGTTCAGCACGTCCTTCACCAGACCGCTAGCCTTGCCGAAATCCATCCGGCCCGCGAAATTTCCTTTCAACACGGCAATGACCTTGCCCATGTCCTTAGGACCAGCCGCACCGGTTTCCGCGACAGCCGCCTCGATCGCAGCTCTCGTCTCGGCCTCATCCATCTGTTGGGGCAGATAACCCGCGATGATCGCAGCCTCGGCCCGCTCATTCTCGGCGAGTTCGGGGCGGCCACCCTGATCATAGACGCCAGCGGATTCGTTCCGCTGTTTGATCATTTTCTGCAGTAGTGCGAGAATTTCTTCCTCTGTGGCTGGCTCTTTGCCGAGACCGCGGGCCTCGATGTCTTTGTCCTTCAAAGCGGCTTGAATCATCCGCACAGTGGCGAGCTTGGCCTTGTCGCCGGCCTTCATGGCCTCTTTCATGTCGCTGGTAAGGCGGGCGCGCAGCATGGTTGTCTCCTGAAAGTAGTCCCGATAACGGGAATGGTGTGCGAATTGCGAGATTCTGCGAATCGAAGTGGTTGAGCCGGTCGAACGCCGAGGCCACATTGACCCCATCACGGCCCGCTCGTTATGAGCGCCGCACAATGCGTCACCCGCACGCGCCGTCGTACCGGCGTCGATGGGTCGGCCGGACATAAGCGAGATCGCGACGATGCTGCAAGACGAAGGCGCCCCAGCGCAATCATCCTCCACGCCCGCACCGTGGGCCGAGCCCGTCGCGACAGCCCTCCTCGTGCTGGCCGACGGCACCGTCCTCGAAGGATTCGGCATCGGTCAGACCGGGGCCGCCGATGGCGAGGTCTGTTTCAACACCGCAATGACCGGCTACCAGGAAATCCTCACCGACCCCTCTTATGCCGGCCAGATCGTCACCTTCACCTTTCCGCATATCGGCAATACCGGCACCAACGACGAAGACCTGGAGAGCCTCGACGCGGCCCCCGCCTCCGGCGTCCGCGGCGCGGTCATCGCCTCGGCCGTCACCAACCCGTCGAGCTGGCGCTCGTCGAGCCATCTCGACGCCTGGCTGAAGGCGCGCGGCATCGTCGGCATCACCGGGATCGACACGCGGGCGCTCACAGCCCTCATCCGCGACCACGGCATGCCCAACGCCGTCATCGCCAACGATCCGGAGGGGCGGTTCGACCGCGAGGCACTGAAGGCGCGCGCCGCCGCCCTCGCCCCGATGGAGGGTCTCGACCTCGTTCCGCCGGTCACGAGCCGCGAGACTTCCGATTGGTCGCAGACGACCTGGGCGGTGAAGAGCGGCTACGGCAGCCGCCAGATCGGCGAGGGCCTCAAGGTCGTCGCCATCGATTACGGGGTGAAGCGCAACATCCTGCGCCTGCTCGCCGAGGCCGGCTGCGACGTCACCGTCGTGCCTGCCACCACCTCCGCCGCCGCGATCATGGCGATGAAGCCCGACGGTGTCTTCCTCTCGAACGGTCCAGGCGATCCGGCCGCCACCGGCGAATACGCGGTCCCGGTGATCCGCGAGCTTCTGGACGAGAAGGTGCCGACCTTCGGCATCTGCCTGGGACACCAGCTCATGGGCCTCGCGCTCGGCGGACGCACCGTGAAGATGGCTCAGGGCCATCACGGGGCCAACCACCCGGTGAAGGACAAGACCACGGGGAAGGTCGAGATCGTCTCCATGAACCACGGCTTCGCCGTCGATCCGGCCAGCCTGCCCGAGACGGCGGTGGAGACGCATATCTCGCTGTTCGACGGCTCGAATTGCGGACTCACCCTCACCGACCGCCCGGCCTTCTCGGTTCAGCACCACCCGGAAGCCTCGCCGGGCCCACGCGACAGCCACTACCTGTTCGAGCGGTTCGTGGCGCTGATGCGCAGTGGCAAGGCCGAGACGGCTCCCACGGGCGCCGCGTAGGGCCGTTTCGTTCGCCGCGTCAGGCGCTTTCGCACCCATCCATTGAGTTCCGGCGGATCGCCGCCGGGGCATTCGCGAAATGGTTCCCTCGTTGTCACAAAAAACCCGGCTTTGACCGGCACTCCCCGAAGCCAACGACGATCGGCACGGTGACACCGCCGCGACGATCGTCCTACTGCCTTGAGCACGGGGTTTTCCACATGACGTTCGACGACGCGCGCGATGATTTCTCGCGCCTGCATCGGGTCTTCACGTTCCATCTCGGCGTGGCCGTCGCTCTCGCCTGGATGACCGCCCTGTATTCGGCCTGCTACGCCCCCTGGGTCCGCAACATCCGCGCGCTCATCGACCCGGCCGGCGGCACCCAGACCATCGAGAGCACCTGGTCCTTCCTGTTCGTCCTGCCCGTCGTCCTCACGATTGCCTGGCTCAGCCTGTTCTTCGGCCGCGAGATCCTGCGCCGCTCGCAGACCCTGCCCAACGTCGCCCTGGAATTCGCCGCCGCCGCCGCCGTGGCCTTCGGCGTGTTCTATCTTTCCATCGATCGCGCGGTGGCCGCCCTCTATATCGGCCTCTGATCGTACCGCGCGGGTAGTCGGAGGCGGCTTGGCGCCGCCTCCTCTTCTTACGTCACTGAACCTGGGCGAGCAGGGGCACGAACCGCTTGGCGGCGAGCTTGTTGTGCGTCACCGCCTTCGCCGCTTCGAGGTTCTCCGGCTTGTCGCCGACCACCACCACGGCGATCATGCCCATGAGGTAATGCGGCGAGCACTTGATGCCGTAGACCCCGGGCTTGTCGAACTTGACGACCTCTTCTTTGCCCAGGACGGTCTTGAAGGTTTCCGCTCCCTCGGGCGCCATGCCCTTGATCAGTTCGGCATTGTGCCCCTTGTCCTGGGGGACGAACTTGATGCTGTCGCCCGGCGCCAACTTCACGAAGGCAGGGTCGAAGACCATTAGACCACCCGGCCCGCTGTTGAGGGTCTTCACGGCGATCTCGGCGGCGAAAGCGGCTGGGCCGGAGGCGATGCACAGGGCCAGCGTGCCCATGAGCGTTCCTAGCTTTATCATTCTTATCCTCGAATTAGTCTTGTTCGAGATCGACAACGCGCCGATCGTCTCAATTACACAGCTCCGTCTAGGGCGCAATATTTTGCATCTTCTTAGATTTATATTTATTATAGTTTGATTATTCTTGGCGGCGAACGAGCGGTCATCCGAGGCGGGCACAATCGTCGCCAAGCCTCTCAACGCTCTTCCAAAACCCTCCCGCCGCGTGTAGACGCGACCCCTAACGATCATTCACGCCGCTCGCGTCCATATCCGGCCCGCTCCAGATTGTGGCGCCGCGCTTGACGGATGCGCGCGTCCGCAAGCCAAGGCGCCCGATGCCGAAACGCACCGACCTCTCCACGATCCTCATCATCGGTGCCGGTCCGATCGTGATCGGGCAGGCCTGCGAGTTCGACTATTCCGGGACGCAGGCCTGCAAGGCCCTCCGCGAGGAGGGTTACCGGATCGTGCTGGTCAATTCGAACCCGGCGACCATCATGACCGACCCGGACATGGCGGATGCGACCTATGTCGAGCCAATCACGCCGGAGATCGTTGCCAAGATCATCGAGAAGGAGCGTCACGTCCTTCCCGGCGGCTTCGCCCTGCTGCCGACCATGGGCGGCCAGACGGCCTTGAACTGCGCCCTCTCGCTCAAGAAGCTGGGCATACTCGAAAAATTCGACGTCCAGATGATCGGCGCAACGGCCGAGGCCATCGACAAGGCCGAGGATCGGCAGTTGTTTCGCGACGCGATGACCAAGATCGGCCTGGAAACGCCGAAATCGGCCGTCGCCAACGCATCCGCCGCCAAGAAGGTGGATCGCGAAAAGTACCTCGCCGAGATCGCCCGGATCGAGACCTCCACCGACGAGGCCACTCGCCCGGCCGCCCTCGCCGCATTCGAGAAGAAGTGGCACGCAGGCGAGTCCGACCGGCGCAAGCGCTACGGCGAGCATGCCATCGGACAGGCGCTGATCGCGCTGGCCGAAGTCGGCCTGCCGGCCATCATCCGCCCCTCCTTCACCATGGGCGGCACCGGCGGCGGCATCGCCTACAACCGGGAAGAATTCCTGGACATCGTCGAGCGCGGCATCGACGCTTCGCCGACCAACGAGGTCCTGATCGAGGAGAGCGTCCTCGGCTGGAAGGAATACGAGATGGAGGTCGTTCGCGATAAGAACGACAACTGCATCATCGTCTGCTCCATCGAGAACATCGATCCGATGGGCGTCCATACCGGCGATTCCATCACCGTGGCCCCGGCCCTGACGCTCACGGACAAAGAGTATCAGGTGATGCGCGACGCGTCGCTCGCGGTGCTGCGCGAGATCGGCGTGGAGACCGGCGGCTCGAACGTGCAGTTCGCCATCGACCCGGCCACCGGCCGGATGATCGTCATCGAGATGAACCCGCGCGTGTCGCGCTCGTCCGCGCTCGCCTCCAAGGCGACGGGCTTCCCCATCGCCAAGGTCGCGGCCAAGCTCGCGGTGGGATACACCCTCGACGAGATCGCCAACGACATCACCGGCGGCGCGACCCCGGCCTCGTTCGAGCCGACCATCGACTACGTCGTCACCAAGATCCCGCGCTTCGCCTTCGAGAAGTTCCCCGGCGCCGAGCCGACGCTGACCACGGCGATGAAGTCGGTGGGCGAGGCCATGGCCATCGGCCGCTGCTTTGCCGAATCGCTGCAGAAGGCGCTGCGCTCCCTGGAGACCGGCCTCACCGGCCTCGACGAGATCGAGATCGAGGGGCTCGGCAAGGGCGACGACCACAACGCCATCAAGGCGGCCCTGGGCACGCCGACCCCGGACCGTCTCCTCAAGGTGGGTCAGGCGCTCCGCCTCGGCGTCAGCCACGAGGAGGTCCACGCCTCGTGCAAGATCGATCCGTGGTTCCTGGAGCAACTCCAGGCGATCATCGACTTGGAGAACCGGGTCAAGGCCCACGGCATCCCCACCACGCCCGGCGCGCTGCGCCAGCTCAAGGCGGCGGGCTTCTCGGATGCCCGCCTCGCGGTGCTCGCCAAGACCGACGAGGACAGCGTCCGAGCCGCCCGCCGGGCGCTGGGCGTCCGCCCGGTCTTCAAGCGCATCGACACCTGCGCGGCCGAGTTCAAGGCGCCCACCGCCTACATGTATTCCACCTACGTGGCGCCCTTCGCCGGCGCCGTGGTCGACGAGGCGCAGCCCACCGACGCCAAGAAGGTCATCATCCTCGGCGGCGGGCCCAACCGTATCGGCCAGGGCATCGAGTTCGACTATTGCTGTTGTCACGCCTGCTTCGCGCTCACCGAGGCCGGCTATGAGACCATCATGGTCAACTGCAACCCGGAGACGGTCTCCACCGACTACGACACCTCCGACCGGCTCTATTTCGAGCCGCTGACGCAGGAGGACGTGCTCGAGATCATCGAGACCGAGCGGCAGGCCGGCACGCTGCACGGCGTCATCGTCCAGTTCGGCGGCCAGACCCCGCTGAAGCTCGCCCGCGCGCTCGAAGCGGCCGGCGTGCCGATCCTCGGCACCTCCCCCGACGCCATCGACCTCGCCGAGGACCGCGACCAGTTCAAGCGCCTCCTCGACAAGCTCGGGATGAAGCAGCCGAAGAACGGCATCGCCTATTCCGTCGAGCAGAGCCGCCTCGTGGCCTCCGATCTCGGCCTGCCCTTCGTGGTGCGGCCGAGCTATGTGCTGGGCGGCCGCGCCATGGCTATCATTCGCGACGAGGTCCAGTTCGCCGACTATCTCCTCGACACTCTGCCGAGCCTGATCCCGTCGGACGTGAAATCGCGCTACCCCAACGACAAGACCGGCCAGATCAACACGGTGCTGGGTAAGAACCCGCTCCTGTTCGACCGCTATCTTTCGGATGCCACCGAGATCGATGTGGATGCCATCTGCGACGGCAAGGACGTCTATATCGCCGGCATCATGGAGCACATCGAGGAGGCTGGCATCCATTCGGGCGATTCCGCCTGCTCGCTGCCCTCGCGCTCGCTCTCGCCCGAGACCATCGCCGAACTGGAGCGCCAGACCAGAGCGATGGCGCTGGCCCTACAGGTCGGCGGCCTGATGAACGTGCAATACGCCATCAAGGACGGCGCGATCTACGTGCTGGAGGTGAACCCGCGGGCATCCCGCACGGTACCCTTCGTCGCCAAGGTTATCGGCGAGCCCATCGCCAAGATCGCGGCGCGTGTCATGGCCGGCGAGCCGCTCGCGAGTTTCGGGCTCAAGCCCAAGGTCCTCGACCACATCGCCGTCAAGGAAGCCGTGTTCCCCTTCGCCCGTTTCCCTGGCGTCGATGTCCTGCTCGGACCGGAGATGCGCTCCACCGGTGAGGTCATCGGCCTCGATTCGAGTTTCGGCGTCGCCTTCGCCAAGAGCCAGCTCGGCTCGGGCACCCTCGTGCCGAAAAGCGGCGCGGTGTTCGTTTCGGTCCGTGATGCCGACAAGGCCCGCATCCTGCCGGCCATCCGGGAGTTGTCGGAGGCCGGTTTCGTCATCGTCGCCACCAGCGGGACGCAGCGCTACCTCTTGGAGAACGGCGTCCCCACGGAGCGGGTGAACAAGGTGCTGGAGGGCCGGCCGCACGTGGTCGATTCGATCAAGAACGGCGACATCCAGCTGGTGTTCAACACGACGGAAGGCGCAGGCGCACTCTCGGACTCGCGCTCCCTGCGCAGGGCGGCCCTCTTGCATAAAGTCCCGTACTACACCACTCTAGCCGGAGCGATGGCAGCGGCCGAGGGGATCAAGGCCTATCTCGAAGGTGATCTCCAAGTCCGCGCTTTGCAGGAATACTTCGCGGCCTAACATTTGATGCTGCGTCCGACTTGATTGGACGTAGCAGGTGCCAAGGCTTCAAGACCATCTTACTCTGGCCCGGAGGGAGCATTCCGCTCCCGACCGGGCCTATTCATTGTGGCGCGAGACGATGACGATAGACAAGGTTCCGATGACGGTGCGCGGGTTCGCTGCGCTGGAAGCCGAGCTGAAGCATCGCCAGCAGGTGGAGCGTCAGCGCATCATCCAGGCCATCTCTGAAGCGCGCGCGCTCGGCGACCTCTCGGAAAATGCTGAGTATCATGCCGCCAAGGAAGCGCAGTCCCACAACGAGGGCCGCGTCATGGAGCTCGAGAGCATGATCGCCCGGGCCGAGGTGATTGACGTGACCAAGCTGTCCGGCACCAAGATCAAGTTCGGCGCCACCGTGAAACTGGTGGACGAGGATACCGAGGAAGAGAAGACCTACCAGCTCGTTGGTGAGCCCGAGGCAGATGTCCGTTCGGGTCTCGTCTCGATCACCTCCCCGATCGCTCGCGCTCTCATCGGTAAGGGCGTTGGCGACACCGTAGAGGTGACGACGCCGGGTGGCGGCAAGTCCTACGAAGTGGTCGCGGTCCAGTACGGCGTCTGACGTCGGAGAGATCTCATCATGAAGCCGGCGGCATGCCGCCTTTCAGTCAGGATCTTGCAGAGAGCGGCGATCGCTATCGCCGCTCTTCTCGCTATGGCCGCGCCGACCCTCGCCCAAGGGCTTTCGTCCTTCGGTAGTTCGAAACTGTCGGCCATCCGTGTGGATGTGGGGCCTTTGCTGGTTCAGGGCGGCGGTGCCCCCGCGGAGGCGCTTCGCGGGGATCTCCTGACTGCGTTGAATCAGGAATTTGCCGACAGGCTCGGCGGGACCGGACCGGTTCTGGTGGTGAGGATCAAGAGCCTTTCGCTACGTCCCTATACCGGCAGCGAAGGCGGCCGCAGCGGCTTTGGTGGCGGCTCGCAATCCGACTATCTCGATGGCGAAGCCCTGCTCGTCGGGCGTCGGGGCGAGGTGCTTGCCCGGCATCCGCAGCTTTCAGCCCTGCCATCGAGCTCGGGCGGGGCATGGTATGACATGGATTCGGAACGCCGCCGCGTAGCCGCGATAGCCCGGCACTATGCCGGCTGGTTGCGCCGAGCATTCCCGTCGAACTGACGCAGCCATGTCGATCTTGGGAGCAGCCGGTGTGATGCGACCTGCTGGTGAACTCGTGTCCGCAAAACTCGCTCATCTCGGCGCCTGGATCGTTACGGACGGCAAGGCCGGCGATGAGAACCAGTGCATCGGTCTGGCAGAGACGCTCGGTCTGGACTACGAGATCCGCCGCGTCTCGCCGCGCCCCCCCTTCGGCTGGCTCGCCCCGTGGGGACCGATCGACCCGCGTGATCGCCCGGGCCAGCGAGGCGGTGCCTTGGCCGGTCCCTTTCCCGAGATCGTGATCGCCTCGGGCCGCCGCGCCGTTCCCTACCTTCGCGCGATCCGGAAAGCGTCGAAGGGCCAGACCTTTACGGCCTTCCTGAAGGATCCACGGACAGGCCACGACACTGCGAATTTCATCTGGGTGCCGGATTACGACGATCTTCGCGGGCCGAACGTGCTCACCACGCTGACGGCGCCGCACCAGGTGACGGCGGCACGTCTGGCGGCTGCGCGCCGCTCACCCGACCCCCGTCTGACTCATCTTTCGAAGCCTCGCGTAGCGGTATTGATCGGGGGTGACAGCCGCCATCTGAGCTACCGTACGACCGACATGAAGCGGCTTCTCGCCCATCTGACGAAGCTGGCCGATGGCGGTGCGTCGCTCATGCTCACGGTGTCCCGCCGCACACCGTCGCCCCTGCGTTCGGCCTTGCAGCGCCTCGTTGAAGAGAAACAGGGATTCTTCTGGGACGGTACGGGGGCGAACCCCTACGTGTCGCTGCTGGCGCTCGCCGACGCCATCGTGGTCACGTCGGATTCGGCCAATATGGTGGGGGAAGCGGTGAGCACCGGCGCGCCGGTGCTTCTCTTCGATCTCCCGAAAACCTACATCCGGCACAGGCGGCTCTTCGCCGGCCTGGCCATGGCGGGCGCGCTGAAGCCCTTCACCGGCCGTCTGGAAGAGTTGCATTACACCCCCCTCGACGCGACGCCGACCATCGCAGAAGCTATGGCCCGCGCCTATATCGAGCACCGCGCCGGGTTCGCACCTGCGTCGCGGCCGTAGGAGACGTCCGAACCATGGCCCCCCACCATTCCAAGCTCATCATCATCGGCTCAGGCCCGGCCGGCTACACCGCCGCCATCTATGCGGCCCGCGCCATGGTCGAGCCGCTCCTGATCTCCGGCTTCCAGCCGGGCGGCCAGCTGATGATCACGACCGATGTCGAGAATTATCCGGGCTTCGCCGATCCGATTCAGGGACCGTGGCTGATGGAGCAGATGAAGCTCCAGGCCGAGCATGTCGGCACGAAGATCGTGTCCGAGTACATCACCAAGGTCGATCTGCAGGCGCGGCCGTTCCATCTGGAAGCCGATTCCGGCGAAACCTACACCTGCGACGCGCTCATCATCGCCACAGGGGCGCAGGCGAAATGGCTCGGCCTGCCGTCCGAAGCGAAGTTCCAGGGCTTCGGCGTGTCGGCCTGCGCTACCTGCGACGGGTTCTTCTTTCGCGGCAAGGAGGTCGTGGTGGTCGGCGGCGGCAACACGGCCGTCGAGGAGGCGCTCTATCTCGCCAACCTCGCCTCGAAGGTCACGGTCGTCCATCGCCGGGGCGAGTTCCGTGCGGAGCGCATCCTGCAGGAGCGCCTGTTCAAGCATCCCAACGTCGAAGTGGTCTGGCATCACGCGATCGAGGAGATCTGCGGCAGCCAGTCACCGCCCTCGGTCACTCATCTGCGCCTGAAGGACGTGCGCTCGGGCGCGATCACCGAGCGGAAGGCCGACGGCGTCTTCGTCGCCATCGGGCATCAGCCGGCGACCGGGATCTTCGAGGGACAGCTCGCCATGCGCCATGGCGGCTACATCGAGACGAAGGCGGGCACGACCGAGACGGCGATCCCCGGTGTCTATGCCGCCGGCGACGTGACGGACGATGTCTACCGGCAGGCGATCACCGCGGCCGGCATGGGCTGCATGGCGGCGCTGGAGGCTGAAAAGTACCTCGCGGCCCTCGAACTGGGTGAAACCCCACAGCAGGCTGCCGCCGAATAGGGAAATTTTCGTTCGGCGCCTTGCGTCGGGCGTCAACCTAATCGCAAGATCGTTGTCCTAAAACCAGCACGAGCCGAGTTCCATCGGCTCGGCGTCCCGTGTTGTTTGGCCGAACCGTAGGAAACGGCGGCCGGGCACACCGAGACACGGCAAAGACCGATCCCAGACCGAACCGGGTCCGGCATCGGGAGTCCGGTCGTCGGAACGGGGCTGCGTGAGGGGGTTGGACGCCGTGGACTGGGACAAGATCCGGATCTTCCTCAACGTTGCCGAGGCTGGCAGCTTCACCCGCGCGGGCGACGATATCGGCCTGAGCCAGTCGGCGGTCAGTCGCCAGATCAGCGCCCTCGAACGCGAGTTGAAGGCTCCCCTCTTTCACCGCCACGCCCGGGGCCTCATCCTGACCGAGCAGGGCGACCTGCTGTTCCGGGCCGCGCGGGACATGAAGCTGCGACTGGAGAACACCCGGGCGCGCCTCGTTGAGACGAGCGAGCGTCCGAGCGGCGACCTCAAGGTGACGACCACGACGGGTCTCGGCACCTCCTGGCTCGCCCAGCGTGTCGCGGAATTCCTGGACCTCTATCCCGACGTCCGCGTCGAGCTCATCCTCACCAACGAGGAACTCGATCTGGCCATGCGCGAGGCCGACGTCGCGGTTCGGATGCGGCGACCCGCCCAACCGGACCTGATCCAGCGCAGGCTGTTCACGGTGCATTACCATGCCTTCGCCTCGGCCGATTACGTGAAGCGGTTCGGCGAGCCGAAATCCATCGCGGACCTAGACAATCACCGCCTCGTCTCATTCGGCGGCAACGAACCCTCCTACCTGCTGGCGACCCATTGGCTGTCCACCGTCGGCCGTGAAGGCCAGGAGCGGAGAACGATCCACTTCACCGTCAACAATATCGCCGCCCTGCAGAAGGCGATGGAAACCGGCGCCGGCATCGGTATCCTCCCGGATTACGCGGTCGAGGGGCAGACCGGCCTTATGCAGGTGCTGCGCGACGTCGAGATGCCGCATATGGAGAGCTACCTCGTCTATGCCGAGGAAATGCGCTCCGTGGCGCGCGTGCAGGCCTTCAGGGACTTCCTCGTGGCGAAGGCCCAGCGCTGGACCTACTGACCGGAAGAAGTCTCTCAAGGCCTGTTTGCGTTGTTAATCCAGGGCTTTACCTCATCCTGAGGTGTCGCGTAGCAGCCTCGAAGGAGGCTACCAGGGATAGCACGACAGCTGGAGCTCTCCTTCGAGGCCCTTTGCTCAAGCAAAGGGCTCCTCAGGATGAGGTGATCTGCTGGGATGATCGGCTTCGGCATAAGCTTCCACCGAAAAAGCCGATCAAACCGGGCCTCAAACGAACAGGCGCTCGTTTTCGAGACCCTTGTAGAGCCCGGCCACCTGCTCGCCGTAGCCGTTGTAGATCAGCGTCGGAACACGCTGGTCGGTGCCGAGTACGCGCTCCGATGCCTGGCTCCAGCGCGGATGCGACACTGCCGGGTTCACATTGGCCCAGAAACCGTATTCCGAGGCCTGGAGGCCTTCCCAGAACGTCTTCGGCCGCTCGGCGACGAAGGACAGCTTCACGATCGACTTCACCGATTTGAAGCCATACTTCCACGGCACCGCGAGGCGGATCGGCGCGCCGAACTGGTTGGCGAGCGGCTTGCCGTAGATGCCCGTGGCGATGAAGGCGAGGTCGTTGTTGGCCTCCTCCATCGTCAGACCCTCGACATAGGGCCACGGATAGAGGAACGAGCGCTGGCCCGGCGCCATGGCCTTGTCCATGAACGTCTCCATGCGAACGTATTTCGCACCGGATGCGGGCTTTGCCAGGGCGACGAGCTTGGAGAGCGGGAAACCCGTCCAGGGCACCGACATCGACCAAGCCTCGACACAGCGATGGCGGTACAGCCGCTCCTCGAGGGTCATCTTGCGGACCAGATCGTCGATCCCGATCTCGAACGGCTTTTCGACCAATCCGTCGATCTTGATGGTCCAGGGGCGGGTCTTTAGCGCATTAGCAGCCGGCAGCACGGTCTTCGACGTACCGAACTCGTAGAAGTTGTTGTAATCGGCCGAGAACTTCTCGGCCGTCAGCGGACGGTCGAGCGTATAGGCATCGTTACGCGCCGCCGGATAGAGACCGCTCGTCGGATCGGCGGCAGCGAATGCGTGCTCGACGCCGACGAGAGACGTCGCGGCGAGGCCCGCAGCCCCGCCCAGCAAGGCGCGGCGGTTGAGGAAGACGCTCTCGGGCGTCGCGAGGCGCTCAGGCATTTCCCAGCCGCGACTGCGCTTGATGTACATGTGCCGTCCTCGAAAATGGTGGGATCGCCGCTTGCGGCGGCTGTATCCCGCGAAGATCGTCCCCGCCGCGCATCAGCGCAAGCGAGGCCTATCGTCACCATTCGATGAGAGGCCGCCACCGGTTACATCGGCGTGCCGCTCAGGGGCGCGCCGCGTCGTCGCGCAGGGCCCGGCGAAGCACCTTGCCGACATTGGTCTTCGGCAGCGCGTCGTGGAAGACGATGCGCCTCGGCACCTTGTAGCCGGTCAGCTGCGAACGCGCGTAGCTTCGCAGCGCCTCGACATCGACGCTCTTATCCTTGAGCACCACATGCGCCACCACCATCTCGCCGGTCTCCTCGGATCGGGTGCCGACCACCGCGCATTCGAGCACGCCGGGATGGCCGACGAGGATTTCCTCCACCTCGTTCGGGTAGACGTTGAAGCCCGAGACCAGGATCATGTCCTTCATCCGGTCGACGATGCGTACCTGCCCGTCCGCCTGAAGCACCGCTACGTCCCCGGTGCGGAAATAGCCATCGCTGGTCGTCGCCAGCGCAGTCTCGTCCGGCCGCTTCCAATAACCCGCCATGACTTGTGGACCACGCACGCAGAGTTCGCCCGGCTCGCCGGGAAGGACGTCCCTCCCCTCGGCATCACGGATCGCCACATCGGTCGAGGGAACCGGAAAGCCGATCGTACCGGTCCAATCCGCCCGCGGGTCGTTCACGCAGACCACGGGGGAAGTTTCCGACAATCCGTAGCCCTCGACGATGGACTTGCCCGTGATCGCCTTCCATTTGGCCGCCACGGGAGCCTGCACGGCCATGCCACCGGCGATGACGAAGTGGATTGCGGAGAAATCCACCTCGGTGATCTTCGGGTGGTTGTTGAGCATGTTGAAGAGCGTGTTCACGCCGGAAATATGCGTGAAGCGATTGCCCTTCAGGGTCTTCACGAACCCGTCCACGTCGCGTGGATTGGGGATGAGCAGGCAGCATCCGCCGATGCTCATGAACAGGAAGAAGCAGCCGGTCAGGGCGAAGATGTGATAGAGCGGCAGAGCCGTGACCATCACCCGGTCGACCCCGTCGGTCTCCGACACGCAGAACCAGACCCGGCACTGAGCCACGTTGGCGACGACGTTGGCATGGGTCAGCATCGCCGCCTTGGCCGCGCCCGTCGTACCCCCGGTATATTGCAGGAAGGCGAGATCCTGCGGTCCGACCGGGACGGACACTTTCGGCAGGCTTCGCCCGCGGCGCACGACCGCGTCGAAGCGCAACGTCTTCCCCGTGGGCAGTCGATAGGGAGGCACCGCCTTCTTGATATGGCGCGCGGCGAGATCGATCATCCGGCCCTTGAGGCCAAGCCCGTCACCCGGCCCGGCGACGACGATCCGATCGAGGTCGAGATCGGCGCCCGCGCCGGCGACCGTATGGGCGAAATTCTCGAGGACGAAGAGCGCCTTCGCGCCTGAATCGTTGATCTGCACCGCCAGTTCACGGGGCGTGTAGAGCGGATTCACGTTGACCACGACGCAGCCGGCCAGCAGGATTCCATAGATCGTCGCCGGATAGGCCGGCACGTTCGGCATCATGATGGCGATCCGGTCGCCCTTGCCGAACCCCTCGGCGACCAGCCAGGCCGCAATGGCATCGGCGGAGGCACCGAGTTCGGCATAGGTGACGGATGTGCCGAAACATCGGATGGCCGGACGAGCGGCGCATTGCGTCGTGCTGAGCCGCAGGATGTCGACGAGGGTGCGCGGGCTGGTGACGTCGATCTCGGCGGGTATGCCGGGCGGATACATGGAAAGCCATGGGCGCACGGAAACCGGCCCGGGGGCCGTGCCTTGGACCATCTCGATCCTCCCTCTGATGTGCGCGGCGGCTTGTTATCCGCGCAGCGGCTTGGTGCCGCCTTCGTTCATATGTAAACTATCTTTTCGACGTCCCTGTCATCGGATCAAACCGCAATCGACGGGGCGCCGGGTTTCTTCCGCCGCGATCTGTCACGAAGTGCCAGCCACACGAGTATGGCATGAGGCAGAAACGCGGCGAGAACGAGGGACGCTCCCAAACCCGCCTCGCCGGTCGATAGAGCGCGCCTGGGCCAGGGGCCGAAGCCCGCCATATGAGCCTGCCCGATCACTGCGAAAGCGAACCATAACGCGAGAAAGCCCGCGGCGCTGCGGAGAAGGCCGGTGGCGAGGCGACGCCCCCAGGATGCCGCCGAGGTTCGGCCGCCGATCAGGAGTGCGCCCACCGCCAGGGCCGAGCCGAACACGAAGGCCGACGAAGCGGAACCGAGGGCGAAGGCAACGCTCATCGGCTGATAGGTGAGGAAGGTCATGCCGCCGGTGGCAAAGCCTGCGCGAAGCACCAAACCGCCGAAGGTCGGATAGAGGCTGAGGGCGAGAAGCAGCGTGCCCCCCAGCAGCACGCCGACGATGCGCCGGGGAAGGGACGCGGTGCTTATCGCCGCCATCGCAACGAGCCTCGCCAAGCCATAGACGATGGCGAAGGTGAAGAGCGGGTATTGCTGCAGGAAGAAGCCGTAGAACCGCGCCGCCAGCTCGGGCGGAAGCGGCGAGGCTTGGCTCAGCCCGGTCACGGCCGTGGCGCACAGCGCGAGGAACGCGGCCATCAGCGGGAATGCCGCAGGCACGAGCGGTGAGATCGCGCCTACGGGAGAAGTGGCGGCGGCCGGGACGAGCACCGCCGACGCGCCGCCGGATGGCATCACGCCTCGTAATTGTCGCGGACGAGCCGGTCGAGGAGGCGCACGCCCCAGCCCGCACCCCAGCTCCGGTTGATCTCACTGGGGCTCGACGACATCGCCACGCCGGCGATGTCGAGATGGGCCCAGGGAACGTTGTTGACGTAGCGCTTGATGAACGAGGCGGCGGTGGCCGCGCCGCCATGGCGGCCGCCGGTGTTCTTCATGTCGGCGAACTTCGAATCGATGGCCTTGTCGTAGGCCGGGATCAGCGGCATCCGCCACACCGCCTCGCCGGTCGCCTCGCTGGCGGCGGCGATCTTGGCGGCAAGCGCATCGTCGTTCGAGAACATGCCGGCGATGTCCTGGCCGAGGGCGACGATGATCGCGCCGGTGAGCGTCGCCAGATCGATCATGAATTTCGGCTTGTAGGCGCTCTGCACGTGCCAGATCACGTCGGCGAGGACGAGACGTCCCTCGGCATCGGTATTGATGATCTCGATGGTCTGGCCGGACATCGAGGTGACGATGTCGGCGGGGCGCATCGCGCCGCCATCCGGCATGTTCTCGACGATGCCGATCGCCCCGATGGCGTTGACCTTCGCCTTGCGCGAGGCGAGCGCGAACATCGTGCCGACGACACAGGCGGCGCCGCCCATATCGCCCTTCATGTCTTCCATGCCGCCGGCGGACTTGATGGAGATGCCGCCGGAATCGAAGCACACGCCCTTGCCGATGAAGGCGATGGGCGCCTCGGACGCGTCGGCGCCGCCGTTCCACCGCATCACGACCACGCGCGCTTCGCGGGTGGAGCCCTGCGCGACGGCGAGGAGCGCGCCCATGCCGAGGGCTTCGAGCTTGCCGGGGCCGAGAACCTCGACCTCGACGCCGAGCTTGGTCAGCTCCTCCGCACGCCGGGCGAATTCCTCCGGGTAGAGCACGTTCGGCGGCTCGTTGATGAGTTCGCGGGCGAGCAGGACGCCGCCGGCCACGGCCTCGGAATGCTTGGCCGCCGCCTCGGCTCCCGAAGGATCGCCGACCATGAGCGTGAGCGCGGTGACGCGGCCTTCTTCGCCCTCGGGCTTCTTCTTCGTCTTGTAGCGGTCGAAACTGTAGACGCGCAGGCGCGCTCCGAGAGCGAAATCGGCGGCATTGGCCGGGCTCACAGACGCGCCGGGCCAATCGAGGGCGACATGGGCCTGGCGGCCGCTGAGCTTGCTCGCGGCATAACCGCCGAGCGCCGGCCAATCGATCTTGGCGCGATCCTTCTCCGAACCGAGGCCGATGACCAGCAACCGGTCGGCATCGAGCCCGGCGGGCGCGGGCAGCGCCAGGGAGGTGAGCGACTTGCCCTTGAACCGCTCGCTCGCGGCGGCGCGCGCCACCAGATCGGACGCGCCGCGGCCGACGGCCTGTGCGACAGCGGGGGAGAGAGCCAGATCATCGCCGACGAAGAGAACGATGTCGCCGTGGCCGACCGGGCCGAGCGGCCCGAATGCGATCGTGATACCGTCCGCCATAAGTCACGCTTTCCGAAGGTCAGGATTGGTGCGTGCGGCGGAACACGCGCCGCCGCGACACTCCCTGTGTACCCATTGATGCGGAGAACGCAACGCGATCCGCCCGCCGCGAAACCGCCCGAATTGAAGTGCCCCAGAGTGATCGACATCGGTGGACGGGCACGATGCCGGGGGGCATGAGGAAGGTCCGTGGGACGCGTCCCACGGACGCCATGCGCTAGGGCCCGCCGCGAGATCTGATGACGCAAATCGAGCGCTACATATTCAGGATCGCGGCCGGGGCCTTTCTCGCCTGTCTGATCGGCCTCACGAGCACGATCTGGGTGACGCAGGCCCTGCGTGAGCTCGACCTCATCACGGCCAAGGGTCAGACCCTCGTCATCTTCTTCCTGATCACCGGGCTTTCGGTGCCGACGCTGATCACCGTCATCGCGCCCGTGGCGCTGTTCATCGCCGTCGTCTACGCCCTGAACCGGCTGAACGGCGATTCCGAACTCATCGTCATGTCGGCCGCCGGCATGCAGCCGCGCCGGATCCTGCGTCCCTTCCTCACCCTGGGGCTCATCGTGAGCGCGGGCGTCGCCTTTCTGACGATCCAGGTGATGCCGTCCTCGTTCCAGGAACTGCGCGACGTGTTGACCCGCGTGCGCGGCGACTTCATCGCCAATGTAGTGAAGGAGGGCCAGTTCACCGAGCTCGACAGCGGCATCACCTTCCATTTCCGCGAGCGCGGTCCCGGCGGCACGCTCCAGGGCATCTTCATCCAGGACAAGCGCGAGGCCGGGAAGACGGTGGTCTATCTCGCTGAGCAGGGACAGGCGGTGGATTACGAGGGGCAGAGCTATCTCGCCCTCGAGAAGGGCAGCATTCACCGGCAGCAGAAGGATTCGCGGGATTCCTCGATCATCACCTTCGAGCGCTACACGGTGGATCTCGCGGCCTTCACGCCGCCGGACGGCGAGACCGTCTACAAGCCGCGCGAACGGTCGACCGCGCAACTCCTCTTCCCCGACACCAGCGAATCCTACTACCAGACGCAGAAGGGCCGTTTCCGCGCCGAAGTGCATGACCGGCTCTCGGCCTGGCTCTATCCTCTCGCCCTGACCCTCATCGCCTTCGCGGCTTTGGGCGATCCGCGCACGACGCGCCAGGGTCGCGGTCTGGCAATGGCGGGTGCGGTCATCGCCGTCATCGTGCTGCGCATCGCGGGCTTCGCCGCCAGCAGCGCGGCCGTGCGAAGCCAGGGCGCCGTCTTCGCCATCTACGCCGCCCCGATTCTGGCGCTGGCGATCTCCTGCCTCGTCGTGTTCAACGGGGCCGCCGTGCGGGACTGGAACGCGCGCGTCTCCATGACCCTGACGAATTTCGGCCGCGCCATCCTGCGCCGGCCGCGCCTCGGCGACAGGTGAGGCCGCCGCGATGATGATCGGCTTCACCCTCGGCCGCTACTTCGCCCTGCGCTTCCTGCGCACGGTGCTCGGCGTGTTCATCACCGTCTTCGCCCTGGTCTACACCCTGGATTTCGTCGAATTGCTGCGGCGCGCCGGCGACACCGAGGGCGCGTCCACAAGTTTGATGGCCCAGCTCTCGCTCTACCGGACCCCGGCCGTCGCCGAGGGCGTCCTGCCTTTCGCGATCCTGTTCGGCTCCATGGCGGCCCTGCTGCAGCTGTCGCGCAAGCTCGAACTCGTGGTCGCGCGCGCCGCCGGAATCTCCGCCTGGCAGTTCCTCCAGCCCGGCATCCTGGTGGCGCTGGCCATCGGGGCTTTCACGGTGGGGGTCTACAATCCCCTCTCGGCGGCGATGAAGCAGCGCTCGACCGAGATCGAGGCCAGGATCTTCGCGAAATCCACGAAGGCCAATTCCGGCAAGGATTTATGGATCCGCCAGAACAGTCTCGACGGACAGGCGATCCTCCGTGCCGGGACGGCGATCGAGGGTAGCACCACCCTGGCGGGGGTATCGGTCTACACGTTCGACGAGAACGGGGTGTTCCTGTCGCAGATCGAAGCCGCGCGTGCGACGCTGCACGACGGTTACTGGTCCCTTCAGGACGCGCGGCTCCTCACCAAGGGCCAGCCGCCAGAGGGCTACGACACCTATATCCTCGCCTCCAATCTCGATCCCGGTCAGGTGAAGCAGCGCTTCACGCCTCCGGAATCTGTGCCTTTCTGGCAACTGAACGAGACCATCGCACGGACGGAGCGGGCCGGGTTGGATGCGACGCGCTACCGACTCCAGTATGATGTCCTCATGGCGAGGCCCATTCTCTTCGTTGCCATGGTGCTCGTGGCAGCCAGCGTTTCCTTAAGGTTCTTCCGCTTTGGTGGAGTGGGCAAGCTTGTGCTTGGCGGCGTGGCGGCGGGGTTCTTCCTCTACGTCGCGCGGCAGGTCATGGAAGGCCTCGGCGCATCAGGCATCGTGTCGCCCCCGGTGGCGGCATGGTTCCCGGCCGTGGTAGGGAGTCTTCTCGGTACGCTCACGCTTCTCTATCAGGAGGACGGCTGATGCCGTTGTCGGTGACGGGATGCGAAACGAGGCCGAGGCAGAGGTTGGGACACGGGTTGCGTAAAGTCTCCGACATCGCGAAGCTCGCCGGCTTGCTGGCGTTCGTCTCCGGCGCCGCGCTCACGCTCGGCACCGATGGAGCGAGCGCGCAGGCGACCGGTCGAAGCGACAAGGGCCAGGCCCGCAAGGCTACTCCGCCCAAGGCTTCCGTGCAGCCCGCGCCTGCCCCCACGGGCAAGCCGGCCGAGCGGCTTCTCGTCGAAGCCGCCGAGCTGATCTACGACAACGACAACAACACCGTCACGGCGCGCGGCAATGCCGAGCTTCATTACGGCCCGCGTACCCTTCAGGCCGACCGTGTCCGCTACGACCGGGCCAGCAGTCGCGTCTTCGCCGAAGGCAATGTCCGTCTCACTGACGAGACCGGTGCCGTCGTGACCGGCGATACGATGGAGCTGACGGACGATTTCCGGAACGGGTTCGTCGATGCCCTGCGCATCCAGCAGACCGTCGAAATGCGGGGCCAGCCGGTGCGGACGCGCTTCTCCGCGCCGCGCGGCGAGCGGGTGGACGGCGAGCAGACGACCTTCGAATCCGGCACCTACACGGCCTGCGAGCCGTGCAAGAACAACCCGGAGACGCCGCCGCTGTGGCAGGTGCGCGCCGCCAAGATCATCCACAACAACGAGACCCACATCATCGGGTTCGAGGAATCGACCCTCGAGATCGCCGGTATCCCCGTCGGTTACCTGCCTTATTTCGAGGCGCCGGACCCGACGGTGAAGCGCAAGACCGGCTTCCTCACGCCGCGTTTCATCAACTCCACCGCGCTCGGCACTGGCATCTCGACGCCGTTCTTCATCAACGTCGCGCCGAATTTCGATATCACCCTGTCGCCCTCCTTCCTGAGCGAGCAGGGGATTCTCGGCCAGGGCGAACTGCGTCACCGGCTCGAGACCGGTTCCTATACCATTCGCGCCACCGGCATCTTCCAGACGACGCCCAGCGCCTTCCTTCCGGGCCCGCTCGGCGCGGGGGACCGCGACTTCCGTGGTTCGATCGAGTCCAAGGGTAATTTCTACATCAACGACCGTTGGCGCACCGGCTGGGACGTCGTCGGCGTCACCGACAAATGGTTCCTCGACAATTACCGCGTTCGCAATTCGAGCATCACCACGGATTACTTCCGTGAAGCAGTGTCGACGGCCTACCTGATCGGTCAGGGTGACCGCTCGTGGTTCGAGGCGCGCGCATATTATTTCAAGGGCCTGTCGAGCTACGATTGGCAGAAGGAGCAGCCGATCGTCGCGCCGGTGATCGACTACGATAAGCGGATCAACGGTCCGGGCTTCCTCGGCGGCGAAGTCCGCTTCGAGGCAAACATCACGCATCTCGACCGCGAGGCCACGGATTTCCAGGCGATCCCGCGCACGGGCTCCTACTACTTCAACCCCACGGTCAACGGGACGACCTATTCGCTCTACGAGACCTGCACCACCTTCACGCGCAGCACCTGCATCATCCGCGGCCTGGCGGGCAGTAACACGCGCGCATCGGCGCAGCTGTCATGGCGCCGGACATTCATCGACGATGCCGGCCAGGTGTTCACGCCCTTCGCCTATCTGCGCACCGACGCCTTCTTCGTCGACCCGCGTAATTCCGGCTATCAGAACGCCCTGGCGCAGACGATCAGCACCACGGATTCGGATTTCTCAGGGAGGGTCATGCCGGCGGTGGGACTCGATTACCGCTATCCCTTCGTGAGCAATTTCGGCCCCCTCGGCGTCCACACGCTCGAACCCATCGCGCAGGTCGTGATCCGTCCGAGCGAGACCCATATCGGGCGCCTGCCCAACGAGGACGCGCAGAGCCTCGTCTTCGACGACACGTCGCTGTTCGAATGGGACAAGTTCTCCGGCTACGACCGCGTCGAGGGCGGCGTCCGTACCAATCTCGGCGCACAATACTCGGTGGTGACGCCGTCGGGCTGGTACGCGAACGTGATGTTCGGCGAATCCATCCAGGTCGCCGGGGTCAACTCGTTCCGTCGCGGCGACCTCGCCAATGTCGGCCTCGATTCCGGCCTCGAGCGTCGGGAATCCGATTATGTCGGACGGTTCCAGCTGTCGCCGAACCAGAACATCAGCTTCGTCAGCCGCGCGCGCTTCGAACAGCGGGATTTCTCCGTCAACCGCATGGAGACGGGCGTCATCGCGCGCCTCGCGCCTTTCGCGCCCATCGACCTGTCGATGTTCTACTCCTACTACGCTGCCCAGCCCCTGCTCGGTTTCAACAACCGCAGAGAGGGCCTGACCGCGTCGGCGACCTACCACATCACCCCGAACTGGTTCGTCACCGGCTCGGCCCTCGTCGATCTCACGCACTATCTCGACGTGCGCGATAATTTCGCCAACGCCTACACGTCCTATCTCGCCAATCCCGTCGGCGCGGCGCCCGTCTATACCAATCCCGGCCGCGCCAACCTCGCCGGATTGAGCATCGGCGGCGGTTATCAGGACGAGTGCACCACCTTCTCGCTCAACTACATCGTCTCTCCGACGGCTGCGGCCCTCGGCGTCACGGAGCGCAACCGCACCGTGCTGCTGCGCGTCGAGTTGAAGACCCTCGGCGAAGTCGACCTGCGCCAGAACGTCAACATCGCGAGCACGGCCGACGGCATCGCGGCGACCCGGTGAGATTGGGCGAGAGCCCGGTCTCGCCTTCATTCGGCGACGAAACAGGCCATGACGGTGCATAGACCCATTGCGCTCACGATGGGCGATCCGGCCGGTATCGGTCCGGAGATCGCTCTCATGGCCTGGCTGGCCCGGGACGAAGGGGCCGGGCTTCCGCCGTTCTTCCTCATCGGCGATCCCGATTTCATCGAGGGGCGGGCGAGCAGCCTCGGCTTTCAGGTTCCGGTGGCGGAGGTCGGACCCGATCTCGCAGTCGAGGTCTTTCCCCGCGCACTCCCGGTGATGCCCTTGCCGAGCGGCACCCGGGTCGGCGCCGTGGCCGGACGGCCGAGTGCGGCGGATGCCGGCGCGACCCTCGAATCGATCATGACGGCGGTCGGTCTGGTCCGGTCTGGCGAGGCGATCGCCCTCGTGACCAATCCGATCGCGAAATACGTCCTGACCAGCGTCGGCTTCGCCTATCCCGGTCATACGGAGTTCCTCGCGGCCCTCGCGGTGGAGCCCGGCAAAGCCGCGCCCCTTCCGGTGATGATGCTGTGGAGCGAAACGCTCGCCGTGGTCCCGGTGACGATTCACGTCGCCCTGCGCCGGGTGCCGGACCTGTTGACCCAGGACCTCGTGGTCCAGACGGCGCGGATCGTGGCGCGCGACCTCACCGATCGGTTCGGAATCGCCCATCCGCGCCTTGTCCTGTCGGGGCTGAACCCGCATGCGGGCGAGGCCGGCACGATGGGAACGGAGGACCGCGACGTGCTCGAACCCGCCGTGGCGCAACTCCAGAACGAGGGGATCGATATCAGGGGTCCGCTTCCGGCGGACACGCTGTTTCATCCCCGCGCCCGGGCGAACTACGACGTCGCGCTGACACCGACCCATGACCAGGCGCTGATCCCGATCAAGACCATCGCTTTCGACGACGGCGTGAACGTCACCCTCGGCCTGCCCTTCATTCGGACCTCCCCCGACCACGGCACGGCCTTCGATATCGCCGGCAAGGGCATCGCGCGGCCGGACAGTCTCATCGGCGCCCTGCGCCTTGCCGCCAGACTTGCAGGTCAGCACTCTTGAGCGACGACGGTCTCCCGCCCCTGCGCGATGTCGTGCTGAAACACGACCTCGCGCCGAAGAAGGCGCTCGGACAGAACTTCCTGTTCGACCTCAACCTTACCGGGCGGATCGCACGCGCGGCCGGCCCGCTCGAGGGCGTCACGGTGGTGGAGGTGGGACCCGGCCCCGGCGGCCTGACGCGGGCCCTCCTATCGGCGGGCGCCGCCCGCGTGGTGGCGATCGAGCGCGATCCGCGCGCCCTCCCCGCCCTCGCAGAGATCGCCGCGCATTACCCCGGTCGTCTCGATGTCGTCGATGCCGACGCGCTTCGGTTCGACCCGCGCCCCCTCGTCGGCGACGGGCCGGTGCGGATCGTCGCAAACCTTCCCTACAATGTCGGGACACCGCTGCTGACCGGGTGGCTGACCGAAGCGTCATGGCCACCCTGGTGGGAATCCCTGACGTTGATGTTCCAGCGCGAGGTGGCTGAACGGATCGTCGCGGACGAATCCGACCGTGCGAATTACGGACGCCTGGGCGTTCTCTGCGGCTGGCGCACCGAGGCGCATATCCTGTTCGACGTGGCGCCCTCGGCCTTCGTACCGCCACCGAAGGTGACATCGAGCGTGGTCCATTTGAGGCCAAGGCACACGCCCCTCCCCTGTTCGGTGACGGCGCTCGAACGAGTGACGCGCGCGGCGTTCGGTCAGCGTCGCAAGATGCTGCGCCAGAGTCTGAAGGCCGCCACACCCGATCCGGCGCGCCTGCTCGACGCGGCGGGAATTGTGGAGACGGCCAGAGCGGAAGAAGTACCGGTGGCGGGCTTCGTCGCGATGGCGCGCGCGCTGGACTGATCGCGCCGACGCTCGGCCGCTCAGAACTTTCCCAGCATCGGGAAATCGACGTTCAAGGCGGATTCGGCTGCAAGCGGCGCCTCGCGGCGGCGCGGCTTGCGGTTGATGACCTGCTTCAGCTTCGATTTCAGCACCGACATATCGAACGGCTTCAGGATGAAGGCGTCTGCGCCGGCCTGGTGAGCGAGGTTGATGTCCTCGAAATCGAAGGAGGCTTCGGTGAGGATGAAAGGCGTGTTCATCAGAGCATCGTCGCCGCGGATTTCGCGCAGCAATGTCAGCCCGTCCATCGGCTCCATGGCCAGATCCGAGATGACCAGGGCGTATTTGCGCTCGCGCAGCCGCTCCAACGCGTCGGGACCGCTGGTCACGCCATCGACGTCGGGGAAACCGATCCGCGTCATCAGAAGGATGACCAGCTTCAACAGTTTCTCCTGATCGTCGACAATCAGGATCGGTGGCGTCTCGCTCATGGGCTTTCGAAGCTCAGGGTCGGATATCCGACGTCAGGAAGGCTGAGATGGAATATCAGACGAAAAGATGGTCGATACCCTGTTTGGCCATGGATTCGGCCTGGAGTGCAACCGCGAGAGAATGGATGACCCCGGCTTTCGGCGTGCCGCGCTGAAACATCGGCAGCAAGCCGGCCTTCTGGAAGACCGCGTCGTTCGCTGGGTTGCGGATGACGGTCACGAACGAATTGACGAATTCCCGCTTCACGATCTCGCGCCACTCGACGATCTGGACGTCGCGATGCCGGGTGTCGTTGCTGATCCGGCCGAACGTGTCGTTCACGGAGGTGCGCTCGCCCTCGATGATCTGGGCGGCGAAATTCTGCTCCACCAGCAGGAAACTGGTGATCACCGAAAATTCGTTCTTCTTCTGAGCCTGACGGGTGATCTCGCCGAGCTGACGCGTCCGGCCTGCCGCGTCCGCCGCGAGATTCAGGCGGGAGAAGTAGATGAGGTGGACAAGGGTCGTCCGCTTGCTCTTCATGATCCCCGCCCGTTGCGCTCACGGCTGGATGATAACCGGCACAGGCATAACGCTGGGTAAACGATGCGCCAAGCTTTTACGGAACCGGCAAAAGCTGCCGGGTGCCTCGGGGAAAAGGCCATTCTTGCCGGCCGGCCATAAATATTATCTCGTTATTTCAATGGCTTAGATTTGGCATCCCGCTTGCGGATGATGGAATGAACCAATTTCGGTCCACGTTATTTTCAACAAAGGTTGCCGGTCATGGATGTGTTTTCCGCGCTGCAGACGGCGGTCTCGGGCATGAAGGCCCAGGGCTTCTCTCTGGAGAACATCTCCGGCAACATCGCGAACTCGCAGACAACGGGCTTCAAGCGGGTCGATACCAGCTTCGTCGACCTCGTCGCCGAGCAGGCGCCCGATCGTCAGGTCTCCGGCAGCGTCAGGGCGAATTCCGTTCTGACCAACTCGATTCAGGGCAACATTATCGCCACCGAGATCCCGACCAACATCGCCTTGAACGGGCCGGGTTTCTTCGCCGTGCAGACGAAGACCAGCGACGTCAACGGTCAGACTTCGTTCTCGGCAGGAAACCTCTACACGCGCCGCGGCGATTTCACGAACGATGCTGAAGGCTTTCTTCGTAATGGCGGCGGTGCCTACCTGACCGGAACTAGTCTCGATCCAGCAACTGGTCTCGCTACGGGCGAAGGTCCGATTCAGATTTCAAGATTGCCGGTGCCTGCAAAGCCAACGACCAAGATTGAATACACAGCGAATCTTCCAGAAACTCCTTCTGTTTCTTTAGTTGGAAAGACTTTTACTCAATCCTCAACGAATCCAGTGGTTTTAAGTGGCACTAATCAAACAGGGATCGTTAGTGCGGCCGACGCTGGTGTCCTTATTGCCGGTAGCCTTCCTGGCCCTTTGTTGACGGCTTATTCCGACAGTGGAGCACCAGCCACCTTGAACATGCGATGGGCCAAAGTTCAGGATGCCTCGCCTGCGGCAGGCACTGTCCCTGCCAAGGAGGATGTGTGGAACCTGTTTTACGCCAACAGCAGCACGAATGGCGGAATTGACTCGACCTGGACGAATGTCGGCACCGCGTTTCAGTTTGATGGGGGCGGTAAACTCACAAATCCTGCTGGTGATTCCATCGCCCTCTCTGGCCTTACCATCGACAATGTTGCCCTTGGACCGGTGTCATTTGACTATGGCGCCAGTGGTTTGACTGCTCACAGTCAAGCGGGTCTCGTGACCACTGCTCTTCGGCAGGATGGTTTCAGCTCGGGTACGCTGAATAGCCTTTCAGTGAGCGAAACTGGAGATGTGGTCGGCAGCTATAGCAACGGGAATACGGTCTCATTGGCCAAAATAAAGGTTGTGCAATTCACGAATCCTGACGGGCTGCAGGCCGATTCGTCAGGCAACTATCGTCAGACCCTCGATTCTGGAGCCCCAGTCACGGGCCTCAACGGAACCACGATCGAAGGCCAGAACATCGAGCAGTCGAATACGGACATTGCGAGTGAATTCTCGAAGATGATCGTAACCCAACAGGCCTATTCTGCGAACACGAAGGTCATCTCGACCGCGCAGGATATGATGTCCGCGTTGATCAACATCATCCGCTGAGGTCCGATTTTTCCGGTGACGTAGAAGGAGGGCAAGCGTGTCGTTATCAGCCCTGAACACGGCCGCGGCCGGCCTGAAGACCACCCAGGCCGCCATCGGCATCGTCTCGCAGAACATCGCGAATGTCGGCACCACCGGCTATGTCAAGCGCTCGCTCGACACCGTCGCGCAGGGGCCCGGCAATTCCGGCGTCGCCCTCGGCACGATCAACCGGGTCTTCGACGAGAATTCGTTGAAGCAGCTGCGGCTGGAGACGTCTGGCGCGGCCTATACGGGCATGATGGCGGACGTCCGGACCCAGCTCGACAAGCTCTACGGCACGCCCGGCACGACGAGCGCCCTCGACGGGGTGATGAACAGCTTCACCCTGTCGCTCCAGACGCTCGGCGCTGCCCCGGACTCCGCGCCCGCCCGCTCCGCCGTGGTCGCCGCGGCATCGAACCTCGCGACGAAGATCGGAAGCATCGCGGAGGGGGTCCAATCCCTGCGCACCGCGACCGAGAGCCAGCTCTCCAACGATACGTCGGCGGCCAGCGGCCTGCTCTCGTCCATCGCTCAACTCAACGTCAAGATCGCGGCCACCAGCGACGATGGGTCCAAGGTCGCCCTGCTCGATCAGCGCGACCAGGCTCTCAATTCCCTCTCCAGCTATCTCGACGTGCAGGCCTCGGTGCAGCGAGACGGGACCGTCACGGTCATGACCAATTCCGGCATGACCCTGGTGGACCGGGCCAGCGCGGCGACTTTGAGCTTCGACGGCCGCGGCACGCTCGGCCCCGAGGACAGCTATTCCGCGGACCCCGCTCAGCGCGGCGTCGGAACCATCACGGCGACCACGCCGGGCGGCGGAACGATCGATCTGGTGGCCTCGAACGCGATCCGTTCGGGCTCGCTGGCTGCTGGAATCGAACTGCGCGATACGGTTCTGCCCCAGGCTCAGCGCCAGCTCGACGATCTCGCGGCGGGCCTGTCGCGGTCGCTGTCCGATAGCTCGGCGGTGGGCACGCCTGCGACGGCGGCGGGCGGGGCGGGATTCGACATCGACCTGACCGGCCTGAGCGCCGGCAATGCCATCACGATCAGCTTCAAGGATGACAAGGGCGCCCAGCGCAACCTGATCCTGGTTCCGTCCAGCTCTAATCCGCCCGCAGCCGTCAACCGGACCGATGTCGCCGACCCGCTGGCGACCATCGTGCCGTTCACGGCGGGAAGCGACCCGACCAAGTTCAGCGACTCGATCGCCGCTGCCCTCGGCTCGCAAGCCGTCACCGACGCAGTCGGCTCGTCATTCACCGTGACATCCAGCGGTACTGTCGGCAAAGAAGGCACGGTCAGAATCCTGATCCCTGCGAACGGGGCCGCGACGCTCCAGGGGATCACCGCCAGCGTCACCCAGTCGAAAACGGCCGACGAGGTGACGAACGGCAAGCCGCAGATCCCGCTCTTCGTCGATGGCGGCGGCAAGGGCCGCCTCTTCACCGGCTCGTTCGATGGCGGCTCGCAGCTGACAGGCTTTGCCCAACGCATCGCCGTGAACCCGGCGGTGGCGGCAAAGACAGAATCGCTGGTGAAGATCGCGTCCTCGACCAGCGAAACGGACAAGACGCGGCCGCAGTTCCTCTACGACGCGCTCACGACCGCCAGCCGGACCTTCTCGGCGGCGAGCGGGATCGGGGGCATCAGCGCCCCGTTCACGACCTCGGTTCAGGACTTCACCCAGAAGATCATCGACGCCCAGGGCGCCGCCACCGCGACCGCGCAGTTTCTCGACGAAGGGCAAAGCATCGCCCTTGCCACGGCCCAGGGCCGGTTCGCGAGCACATCCGGCGTCAAGATCGACGAGGAAATGTCGAAGCTCGTCGGATTGCAGACGGCCTATACCGCCAATGCGCGCGTCCTCACGGCCGCGCGCGACATGTTGGACACGCTCCTCCGGATCTAGAGCCTCGTTCCAGCATCCGGTTCTTCCGAAACGTGGTTTCCACGGTTCGGGTCAATTCTCCGGCGTCTTTCATCGGTCAAACCCGTAAAGACCCATTCGCCGAGGTCACGATGACGATCAGCGCCTTCACGGCAGGCACCTATTTCCAGGACCGCAACACGGCGAATCTGGTCAGCCAGAAGGCGCGCCTCGAAACATTGACGGCCCAGCTCACCACGGGACGCAATGCGGAGACGTATGGCGGCATTGGCTCGGCGCGAACCACCAGCCTCTCTGCCCACGCCTCGCTGAGCGCGCTCGATGGCTACGATGCCGCGATCAACGCGAACACGACGCGGGTGACCGTCGCCAGTTCGGCAGTGACACAGCTCTCCAACCTCAGCGGCATCGTCCAGGGTTCGTTGAATAGCGGGTCGATCGCGTCCGGTTCGAACGCCGTGCAGGTAGCCAGGAACAGCCTGGACGCCGCCGTGGACGCCTTGAACCAGGACGTCGCCGGCAATTACATCTTCGGCGGTCGCGATTCGGACGCTCCGCCCGTCGCTTCGTCGGATGCGATCCTCAACGGCATACCCAGCCGTAACCTCGACGGCCTCAAGACCGTGGTGAGCGAACAGATCGCCGCCGACCTCGGTCCGAATGGCAATGGCCGCATCGCCACGAGCGTGTCGGGCTCCACCGTTACGGTCAGCGAAGAGGATCTCGGCGCGGGAGGCACGGAAGCGCGCGCGAATTTCGGCTTCAGCCTCGTTTCTGCCGCGAGCTCGAACCCGGCGGCCATCACGGCGGAGCCGATGAAGCCCCGCACGAATCCGGCCGTGACCTTCTCCGTGGCCAATGCGCCGGCGGAAGGCGACCGGATTCGCGTGGCGATCAACCAGCCCGACGGAACCCAGACTTTCACCGACCTGATCGTTACCGCCAATCCTCCGGCGGACGCCACGAATACGATTCCGCTCGGCACTGCCGCCGACACCGCCGCCGCCCTCACCAAGAGATTCGAGAACCAGGCCGTTGCCAGTATCCAGGGCAAGGCCTCCCTCGGGCTCGCCGCGAATTTCGGCACCGGCACGCCGGCCTCTGTGGAGCTGGCCGTAAAAGCCCCTCCGGCGGCGGGGGACACGCTGACCTTCAAGCTTGCGCTTCGCGACGGCACCACACAGTCGGTCACGCTGACCGCGAATGCGAACGCGGATGCGAAGTCCACCACCGAGTTCTCGTTGACCGGTGACGTCGCAGCCAACATCTCCACCGCCCTGTCGAACGCGCTGAAGGAGACGGCCGGGACGACCCTCTCGGCGAGTTCGGCGTCGCGCGCCTCTCAGGATTTCTTCGCCGGGTCAAAGACGGAGGGTTTTGCACCGCGCCGCGTATCGGCGGACGGGAACGGATACGCGGAAGGGGCCAGCACTACGACCGTCATCTGGTACACCGGCGACGATACCTCGACCGATCCGCGGGCGACGGCATCGGTGCAGATCGGTTCGGACCGGACGATCGGCATCGGGGCCCAGGCCAACGAGGTGCCGATCCGCGCGGTCCTCGCCGGGATCGCACAGGTCGCGGTGCAAAATTTCACCACCACGCAGACTGGAACGTCCGAGGCGGCACGCTACCTCGCCGTCTCGGAACGTTCACGCTCGCTCCTTACCTCCACTGGCGGGCGCGAGGGAATGCAGGCCATCGCCAGCGATCTCAGCCTGGCGGCCAAGACCATGACGGAGACGAAGACCGACAACCGCGCCGCCAGGGCCACTCTTCAGGACAGTCTTGAGGGCGTCGATACGGTCTCCCTCGAGGAAGTCACCGCGAAGCTCCTGGCACTTCAGAACCAGCTTCAGGCGAGCTACCAAGTGACCTCGATGCTCTCGAAACTGACTCTGACGAACTATCTCTCCTGAATCAGGCAGCCGCCAAGCCGCGCTTGCGCAGCAGCGGATCGATACTCGGCAGGCGGCCGCGGAAGGCGATGTAGGCCTCACCGGGATCGCGCAGGTTTCCGGCGCCGTAGACGAACTTGCGCAGCCGCGCCGCCGTCTCGGGATCGAAGATATCGCCCGCCTCGCGGAACGCGTCGAAAGCGTCGGCATCGAGCACCTCGGACCAGAGGTAGCTGTAATATCCCGCCGCATAACCGTCGCCGGAGAAGATATGGGCGAAATGCGGCGAGCGGTGCCGCATGGAGATCTCCGCCGGCATGCCGATGCGCTGAAGCGCGTCGGCCTCGAAGGCCAGGACATCGAGCCCGTCCTCGCCGCCGCTCGACAGGTGCAGCGTCATGTCGACGATGGCCGAGGCGGTGTATTCGATGGTGGAGAAGCCCTGGTTGAAGGCCCGCGCCGCCAAGAGGCGCTTCAGCAACTCCTCCGGCATCGGCTCGCCGGTGCGGTGATGCCTGGCATGGGCGCGCAGGACCTGAGGCTGTTCGAGCCAGTGCTCATAGAGCTGCGAGGGCAGTTCCACGAAATCGCCGGCCACCGCCGTGCCCGAGAGGAGCGGATAGGTGACGTCCGAGAGAAGGCCGTGGAGCGCGTGGCCGAACTCGTGGAACAGGGTGCGCGCGTCGTCGAAGGAGAGCAGCGGTGTCTCACCCTCCGGCGCCTTGGCGAAGTTCATCACGTTGACGATGATCGGCGTGATGGTGCCGTTGAGCCGCTCCTGTGAGCGGAAGGCGCTCATCCAGGCACCGCTGCGCTTCGAAGACCGCGCGAAATAATCGCCGAGGAAGATGCCGACCTCGGACCCGTCGGCATTGCGCACCGCCCAGGCCCGCACATCGGGGTGGTAGCGGGGAAAGTCGGTGAGTTCCTCGAAGCGCAGATCGAACAAGCGTGAAGCCGTATCGAAGGAGGCCGCGATGACACCATCGAGGGGCAGGTAGGGCTTGATCTCGCCCTCGTCGAGATCGTGCTCGGCCCTCCGCAGCTTCTCGGCATAGTGGCGCCAATCATGCGGCCCCAGGGCGATATTGGCCCCTTCGGACGTGGCCAGGGCCTGCAGGCGGTCGCGCTCGGTGCCGGCACGGGCATGGGCCGGCGTCCAGACGTTGCGCAGCAATTCCATCGCGGCGTCGGGCGAGCCCGCCATGGTGTCCGACAGTTTGAAATGGGCAAAGCTGTCGAAGCCGAGCAGGCGGGCCCGCTCCGCGCGGAGGGCGATGATCTCGGCGATGATGGCCCGGTTGTCCGTGGCGCCGCCGCTCTCGCCACGCCGGATCCAAGCCTGATAGGCCTTCTCGCGCAGGTCACGCCGGGTCGAGAACACCAGGAACGGCTCGATCAGCGAGCGCGACAGGGTGATGATGTGCGCATGCTCGTCGCCCCGATCCTTGGCGGCGCTGGCGGCAGCGGAGCGAAGGAACTCGGGGAGCCCGGCGAGATCCTCCTCACCGTCGAGGGGGAGGATGAACGCGCCCTCATCGGCCAGCAGGTTCTGGCTGAACGTGGTCCCGAGTTCAGCCATCCGCCCCGCGATCTCCGCCATCCGGGTCTTCGCCTCAGGGGCGAGATCGGCACCGGCGCGGCGAAAGCGCGTGCGGTAGCGGTCGAGCACGCGGCGCTCCTCGTCGCCGAGTGCCTCCGTATCCGGATCGACGGCGGAGATCCGCGCCCAGAGCAGCGGGTTGAGATAGATCGCGCTGCCATGGCGCGCGAGGCGTGGGGTGATCGCCCGCTCCACCGCCTGGAGCTCGGGGCTGGTGTTGCTGCCGCTGAGGTTGAAGAAGACGGAGGCGACGCGGTCGAGATCGAGGCCGGCGCGCTCCAGCGCCTCGACGGTGTTGGCGAAACGTGCAGGCTCGGTGTTGCCGGCAATGGCGGCGATCTCGGCATCGTGGGCGTCGAGTGCGGCTTCGAAGGCGGGTAGGTAATGTTCCGGCCGGATCCGCTCGAAGGGCGGAATGCCGAACGGCGTGTCCCATACGGCCTCGGCGAACGGTCCGATGTCCCGGGTCTCGGTGGCGGTTGCGCTCGTCATGGTCGTCCTTCGGTGTCGTCCGGGCCTGTGCGAGGGAACCTAGTCATCCCGGCAAGCGAGCGCAAAGAGTCCCGTCGGCATTTTCGCCACGGTGTCACTCGGGTTTTCAACGAAGGGGCTTCCAGGCCTTGGGCGCTTGCACCCAAGCTCAGGCCGACGCAGGTTGCGCCCCGCCATGGCACCCCTGACCCGAACCACCTCCGTTTCCCTCCGCTCCGCCAGACTCGTGCTGGCGGCGGGCGGCTTCCTGGCCGCCGGCATCGGCGCGGCTACGGCACAGAGCCTTTCGGTCGATCTCGGTCAGGGCGGCGTCACCGAGCGGGCGCTCCAGCTCGTCGCCCTCATCACCGTCCTGGCGCTGGCGCCCTCGGTGCTGGTGATGGCGACCTCGTTCACGCGAATCGTCGTGGTGCTGTCGATCCTGCGTTCGGCGCTGGGGACGCAAAGCGCTCCGCCGAACGCCGTCATCACCAGCCTCGCGCTGTTCCTCACCGCCTTCGTGATGGCGCCGACGGCGCGCGAGGCCTATCGCACCGGGATCGAGCCGCTCATCGCGGGCCAGATCACCCAGGGCGTGGCGTTCGAGAGGGCCTCGGCTCCGTTCAAGACCTTCATGCTGCGCAACGTGCGCGAGAAGGACCTGAAGCTGTTCCTCGACATGGCGAAGGCCCCCGCCCCCGCCGGGCCGGAAGCCATCGGCCTGGAGATCGTCACGCCGGCCTTCATGATTTCGGAGTTGCGCCGCGCCTTCGAGATCGGCTTCCTGCTCTTCATCCCCTTCCTCGTCATCGATCTGGTCGTCGCCTCGATCCTGATGGCGGTGGGCATGATGATGGTGCCGCCGGCGACGGTGGCCCTGCCGTTCAAGCTGATCTTCTTCGTGCTGGTCGACGGCTGGACCCTCGTGGCCGGATCGCTGATCCAGAGCTACGGAAGCTGACGGCGGCAACCCAGAGACTCAGCCGTGCAGGTGATCCAGGATGGCGAGACCCGCCGGGGTCGCCTCGTAGCGCGCCCGCTGGGTTTTCTGATTGCGCTCGGTGATCGCCAGAAGTTCGGCCTCCCCGGACAGGGTCTCCACCGCACGCAGGACGAGCGCGTGCTCGACGCCGAAGACGCGGGCGAAGCTTCGGCTGTCGGCGGCGAGCTTCAGATGAAGGCCCGCGAGTAGCCCGGCCTCCAGGGTGGAAAGGCCGGGCTGGAGGTCGGCGATGGAATCGGTGACGGCGAGAAAGGTCTCGGCATCGGCAGGAGGCTCGCTCACGCTGCCTCCGCCGGACGGCGAAGCGATACCATGACCGATTTCGACGTCGGCGTGTCGCTCTCCTTGCCGAAGGACGACAGGGGAACGAGGACGTTGAGCTCCGGGTAGTAACCGGCGAGACTGCCGCGCGGCATGTCGAAGGGCACGAGGCGGAAGCCTTCGGCCACCCGCACCACGCCGTCGTCATGGGTGCCGACGATATCGACGCGGTCGCCTGCGACGGCACGGATCTCGGCCAGGTCGTCGGGATGGGCGAACAGTACCTGACGCTCGCCGTAGACCCCGCGATAGCGGTCGTCGAGGCCATAGACGGTGGTGTTGTACTGATCGTGGCTGCGGAAGGTCTGCAGCACGAAGGTGCCGGCCTTCGTCCGCGCCTGCTGGTGCTCCGTCGCCTCGGGCAAATGCTCGGCCGAGAAATTTGCCTTGCCGGTGGTCGTCTCGAAATTGCGCTCGGCGGCGAGGTTGCGCAGCATGAAGCCGCGCGGACGGCGGACGCGGGCGTTGTAACCGGCGAACCCCGGAATGGTCCGCTCGATCAACGCGCGGATGCCGTCGTAATCGTCGGCGAGGGCCGCCCAATCGACCTTGTCCGACCCGACGGTGGCCGCGGCCATGCCGGCGATGATGGCGATCTCCGAGCGCAGCTCCGGCGAGGCGGGCTTGTTGATGCCGCCCGAGCCGTGGACCATGCTCATGGAATCCTCGACCGTGACGATCTGGATCTTGCCCTTCGAATTCCGGTCGATCTCGGTGCGGCCGATGCAAGGAAGCAGGTAGGCGACCCGGCCCGGCACCAGATGCGAGTGGTTGAGCTTGGTGGCGATGTGGACGGTGAGCTCGCAGGAAGCGAGCGCCTTGGCTACCAGCGCCGTATCCGGCGTGGCGCGGGCGAAATTGCCGCCGAGCCCGATGAAGGCCTTGGACGATCCGTCGAGCATGGCGCCGATGGCGCCGATGACGTTGTGGCCGTGCTTGCGCGGGGCGACGAAGCCGATCTCACGCTCGAGGGCGTCGAGCAGGGCGGCCGGCGGCTTCTCGTTGATGCCCACCGTGCGGTCGCCCTGCACGTTGGAATGGCCGCGCACGGGACAGAGGCCGGCGCCGGGACGGCCGATATTGCCGCGCAGGAGCATGACGTTGGTCATCTCCCGGATGGTGGCCACCGAGTGTTTGTGCTGGGTGACGCCCATGGCCCAGGTGCAGATGACCTTGTCGGCACCGAGATAGACGTCGGCCGCGACCTCGATATCGGCGCGGGACAGGCCGCACTGGTCCTCGATCGCCTCCCAGGTGGTCGCCTCCACGACGGCGCGATAGGCCTCATGCCCCTCGGCATGGTGGCTCAGGAAGGCGCGATCGAGGACGGAAGGCCGGCCGGCGGCGAGCGCCGCGTCGTCGGCGGCGAAAACCGCCTTGGCGATGCCGCGGAACACCGCCATGTCGCCGCCCGGACGCGGCTGGTAATAATGGCTCGCCACCGGGGCGCTCGCACCGCGCAGCATCTCAACCGTGTTCTGCGGGTCGGCGAAGCGTTCCAGTCCGCGCTCGCGCACGGGGTTGAACACGACAACGCGGGCGCCGCGGGTCGCCGCCTTGCGAAGGTCGCCGAGCATGCGCGGATGGTTGGTGCCGGGGTTCTGGCCGACCACGAAGATCGCGTCCGCCTTCTCGAAATCCTCGAGCAGGACGGTGCCCTTGCCGATGCCGATGGCCGCCTGAAGGGCGATGCCGCTGGCCTCGTGGCACATGTTGGAGCAATCGGGGAAATTGTTGGTGCCGTAGAGCCGGGCGAACAGCTGGTAGATGTAAGCCGCCTCGTTGGAGGCGCGGCCGGAGGTGTAGAACTCGGCCCGGTCGGGGCTGTCGAGACCACGCAAAGTGGCGCCGATCTCGGTGAAGGCCGCATCCCAGCTGACCGGCAGGTAGCGGTCGCTCGCTGCGTCGTAGCGCATGGGATGCGTCAGGCGGCCCTCGCCTTCCAGGGCGTAATCCGTCCATGTCCGCAGCGACGTCACCGTGTGCTTCGCGAAGAACTTCGGCGGCGTACGCTTGTCGGTCGCCTCCCATGAGACGGCCTTCACGCCGTTCTCACAGAACTCGAACGAGGAACCGTGCGCCGGGTCACCCCAGGCGCAGCCGGGACAATCGAACCCGTCGGGCTGGTTGGCCTTGAGCATGGCGCGGGCCCCGGAGAGCGGGGCGCGGCTGCTCAGCAGGTGCTTGCCGCAGCTCTTTAGCGCGCCCCAACCGCCAGCGGCGGAGGAACGCTTGGGGGACGCGACCGGGTGATCCATGAACGATCCTGGCTCGGCAAAAAATGGCCTGGACGGCGGAATCGCCATGCGAAACCACGTCCTCTTCCACCAGCGATATCGCACCGCACACGGGTCACTCAAACACGGATAAACGCGGGCCAGTCATGCGCTTACGACGATGCATTGGCGCGAAACCGAGCAGTCTTTCGAAGTTCTAAACTCGACCCCGCGTCAGACGCATGAACCGCATGCGACGAAAGCCGGGTTAGATCTCGCGCGTCATGAGTAGCACCCGGCCGACAGAGGTTCGTGCCGCGATGCGGAAGACGGTCCTGCCGCGTCCTCCCCCTTTTGGAGTGAGACGCCGGGGATCCGGGCTTTCTCGAAAGACTAAGCGGCAGCTGTCCCGAGTTTGGCCAGCGTCGCCGCGTCCCGGCCGACGATCGTCGATAGGTCGCAAGCACCTTCCGCGGCGAGTTTTCTGAGCAAGCCGGCTTTGATCGATCCGACGAGCCCAGGACCGGCATAGACCAGCGCAGAGTAGAGCTGCAGCAGGCTCGCCCCTGCGAGGATCTTGGTCCAGGCCGCCTCGGCCGAGTCGATGCCGCCCACGCCGATGAGCGGGATGGTGCCGCCCACGCGCAGGTAGGTCTCCGCCAGGAGGCGGGTCGCCGGCTCGAAAAGCGGACGCCCGGAGAGGCCTCCGGTCTCCCTGGCCAGGGAGGCGTCGGCGAGACCGGAGGGCCGCGCGATGGTGGTGTTGGAGACCACGAGCCCCTGCACCTTCCTCCGCAAAGCGGTGGCGACGATGGAATCGAGCGCTTCGAGCGAGATATCGGGGGCGATCTTCAGCAGAATCGCAGTCCCGGCGGAGGCCTTGTCGCGAGCCTCGACCACGCGTCCGAGCAGATCATCCAGGAACGCTTCGCCCTGAAGGTCACGCAGGCCGGGCGTGTTCGGCGAAGAGACGTTGACGGTGACGAAGGCGACATGCGGCGCCAGTGCCGAGGTGCAGGCCACGTAATCGGCGATCCTGTCGCTCGACTCCTTATTGGCGCCGATATTGATTCCGACCAATCCGGGTCGACTGCTTCTCGCCGCGAGGCGGCCGCGCACGATGTCGAGCCCTTCGCTGTTGAGGCCGAAGCGGTTGATGACGGCGCCGTCGGCGCTGAGACGGAACACGCGCGGGCGTGGGTTGCCACCCTGAGGCTTCGGCACGACGCCGCCGACCTCCACGAAGCCGAAGCCCAGGCCGAGCAGCGCATCGGGCACCTGCGCGCCCTTGTCGAATCCTGCCGCCAGTCCGACCGGGTTGGGGAACCGACGGCCGAAGGCATCAACCGCGAGCCTCGGATCGTCCGGGGCCGGCTTGCGGGGTGGCAGAAGAGCCAGCCCACGTAAGGTGAGGTTGTGCGCCGTCTCGGCGTCGAGGCCATGCAGGATCGGCTTTGCGAGGGGAAAGAGCGCGCCGATCATGCCGATGCTCCGGTCGAGGGAGGAGTGGGCGAAACCAGATCGGCGGGAAACAGATGCCGGCCGTCCGGCCCAATCGGAAGATCGGTGACGGACCTGACCGCATCGAGCCGGAGGTCGCCGTAGAGATGCGGGAACAGCGCCCCGCCGCGCGAGGGCTCGTAGCGAAGGGCATCTCCCAACGCATCGGCGTCGATCCCGACGAGGACGAGATCGGGAACACCGGCGAAATGCCGAGATGCAGTTTCAGCCACTTGGTCGGCGGTGGAGAAATGAATGAACCCATCGGCATGGTCGACCGGAGCACCGGTGAACCGGCCCGCTTCCTCGGCCTCGCGCCACAAGGCACGCGGGCATATCTTGTAGATCATTGACATCGCGCGTTGCCTTCCGGTTCGACCGCGACCGCGATAGAACGGGCAGGCATCCGTCGCAACCAGCGGCTATTTCTACCTTTGGTCGTGAGTTTGTAATTTCTCCATCTCGAGGATAGTGGCGGCGCGCCGTTGCTTCCGCCGCTTTTTAGTTCTACTTTCCTAAAGCTAGGCTGGATGTCTTAGCCATTCTGATCGAGTCTCGCCATGCTGTCCCACGAGCAGATCTGGACCGCGATCGACCGTCTCGCGGAACGCCATGGATTCTCCGCTTCGGGTCTCGCGCGCCGTGCGGGGCTCGACGCCACGAGCTTCAACCGCTCGAAGCGGATCGGGCCGGACGGGCGCAAGCGCTGGCCCTCCACCGAATCCGTGTCGAAGGTGCTCGCGGCCACCAATGCGACGCTGGACGATTTCCTTCGCCTCATCGAAGCTCGGGAAGGCATGCCGCGCACCATGGTGCCGCTGATCGGCATGACCCAGGCGGGCGCGGGCAGGCTCTTCACTGAGGAAGGCATGCCCACCGGCGGGCCGGGCTGGGAAGAAATCGAGTTTCCCGATCTCGGTGAGGATCGCGCTTTCGCCCTCGAAGTGCAGGGCGATTCCATGGAACCGCTCTACCGCGATGGCGACGTGCTGATCGTGTCTCCCACCGCCAGCGTCCGCAAAGGCGACCGCGTGGTGGTGCGGCTGGCCAGCGGCGAAGTGCTGGCCAAGGAATTGCGCCGCAAGACCGCCCGGACGATCGAGTTGCTGTCGCTCAACCCGAGCCACCCGGAACGCATCGTCCAAGTGGCGGAGATCGCCTGGATCGCGCGGGTGATGTGGGTCCGGCAGTAGACATCGTGGGGAGGCTCCGTGACGTCTTGGCGCTTCCGTCCGATGCGACTAACGCTGGAGCCCGTTCCGCTCCGACAGGCCTGGATACAGCATGGCGTTGCACGATCTGGACGGCGAACGGGATGAGGCTCCGAGCCCGCCTATCGATCTTCGCTCGGCCCTGGATGCCAGCGCCCTTCCCACGCTGCTGATCGACCAATCCAAGACGACGATCGTTGCGGCCAATCCCGCTTTTGCCCGGTTGACCGGCCACGATACCGGGGATCTCGTCGGACGCGATGCCCATCTGCTTCTCGGCGCCAATACCGACAAGGACGCTCGCGCCGCTTTCGCCGCCGCGTTGGCGGGAAAGCGTCCGGAGGGAATCGAGGTGCTGGCCTGGCGCAGGAACGGCTCGACCTTCTGGGCCGAGATCTTCGCAGCCCGCCTGCCCGATACCGACCTTCTCCTCGTCCAGGTGATCGACGTGACCAGGCGGAGGGATGCGGAGGGTGCGCTGGCTTTATCGCGGCAACGCGAGGCGCTGGGCCTGCTCACGAACAGCGTCGCTCACGAGTTCAACAACTTCCTGCAGATTCTCATCGGCTATATCGACGGGCTGAAGCGACGTCTCGGCGACCGCGAGGAACCCTTCATCCAACGGGCGGTGATACGCTCCACCGACGCGGTGGAGCGGGCGACGATCCTGACGCGCCAGCTTCTGACCTTCTCGCGGCGGATCGCGCCGGATGTCCGCCCGGTCGATATGAATGCTCTCATCACCGCCTTCGCCGCGCGCATTCAAGCGACGCTTCCCCCGGGGGTCGCCCTGACGATCCGCGCGGCGCCGGACCTGCCCAACGGGCTCACCAACCCGACCCAGGTGGATCTGGCCCTGTCTCACATCGTCGCCAATGCCTGCGAGGCGATGCCGTCCGGCGGAAGCATCGAGATCGCGAGTTTCGTGGTGCCGCCGAGCGACCCGGCGATCCGCCGTCCGGGCGATGGCGCGGTCGGTCTTTCCGTCCGCGATACCGGGCACGGGATGACACCGGAGATGGCGGCACGGGCGCTCGCGCCCTTCATCACGACGCGCGAGGCCGGACGGGGAGCGGGGCTCGCCATCGTCCACGGCCTGGTGAAGCGTCAGAACGGGACCGTGTCTCTCGACAGCAAGCCCGGCGAGGGAACGACGGTACGGATGATCTTTCCGGCCGCTCTCTGAAATGCACCGGCTTTCTCAAGTCTCGCCGTCATCACAAAAGCAGGGCGCGGCCGGACTAAAACTTGTCGTCGAACGTCACCATATAAGATCCGGCATTCCCGCCGGGACTCTCTCAGACTTCGTTCAGAGGCGTATTCATGTTCATCCCCTCCACGCGTCGCACCCGCGCCGCGACCGTCTTCGCGCTCGCCGCGATGCTGGCCGTTGCTGCGCCCGTTGCCGAGGCCCGTCCAGGCGGCGGCGGTGGCATGGGCTCGCGCGGCTCGAAGACCTTCAACGCGCCCTCGTCCACGAACACGGCGCCGAGCGCTGCGCCGATCCAGCGCTCGCAGACGCAGCCCGGTTCGACCATGGGTAATCCCGGCATGACGAGCGCTGCTACGCAGCGTCCTCGCTTCGGTGGCGGCTTCATGGCCGGCCTTCTCGGCGCCGGCCTCCTCGGAGCGCTCCTGGGTGGTGGCTTCTTCGGTGGTCTCGGCGGCATCGCCTCGATGATCGGCCTGCTGTTGCAGGTCGGCCTCATCGTGATGGTCGTCGCCTTCGCGGTGCGTTGGTTCCGCCGCCGTCAGGGAAATCCGGCTCCCGCCGGCATGGCCCGCTCCAGCATGTCGGGCAATTCGAACCCGGCGGGCTACGGCTCGACGCCCGGCGCGGGTGCTGGTCCCGCCATGGGCGCCGGTTCGGCCATGGGTGCTGCTCCGCGCGGCGCGCCGCAGCCGACCGTCGGCAAGGTCGATATCGGCCCAGGCGACTTCCAGAGCTTCGAGATCGCCCTCAACGACGTGCAGGCGGCCTATGGCCGTGGCGACGTCGCTGCGTTGCGCAACCTCGCGACACCGGAAATGGCGGGCTACTTCGCCGATGAGCTGCGCGGCAACGAATCCCGCGGGGTCGTCAATCGGATCTCGAACGTGAAGCTTCTGCAGGGCGACCTGTCGGAATCATGGAGCGAGGGCCGGATGGAATACGCCACGGTGGCGATGCGCTACGCCATCACCGACGTAACGATCGACCTTCGGACCAACCAGACCGTCGAGACCGGCGAGCCGGAGGCCCTGGAGCTGTGGACCTTCGTGCGCGAGCGCGGCGGGCGCTGGATCCTCTCGGCGATCCAGCAGGGTCGCTGATCGCCTCAACGGCATCGGTCGAAACCAAGAAAGGGCCGCGCGGTGTAAACCGCGCGGCCCTTTCTCATGAAGCCTGCGCCCAGGATCAGGCGGCGCGCTTCTGATAATCCTTGATGTCGGTGAAGCGGACCTTCGGCGCGCGCTCTTCCTCGTAGCGGAGGGAGAAGGCGGTGGTCGCCATGAAGACGGGCGCACCGTCGAGGTCGCTCGCCATGGCCGAGCCATGGGTACCGATGAAGGAATCGAGATCGGTTTCCACATCCGATTCGATCCAGCGGCAGATCGAGAAGCGTGTCGGCTCATAATCGATGGGGAGGCCATACTCGGCCTGGAGCCGCTCCTTCAGCACGTCGAGCTGCAGCGCGCCGACGACGCCGACGATGGCCTGTGAGCCGTCATGCGGACGGAACACCTGGACGACGCCTTCCTCGCCCATCTGCTGAAGCGCTTCCCGCAGTTTCTTGGCCTTCATCGCGTCGGTGAGCTTGATCCGGCGCAGAATTTCCGGGGCGAAGCTCGGCACACCGCGGAACACGATCTCTTCGCCCTCGGTGAGCGTATCGCCGATGCGCAGGGTACCGTGGTTGGGGATGCCGACCACATCGCCGGCAAAGGCCTCGTCGGCGATAGCTCGGTCCTGCGCGAAGAAGAATTGCGGCGCGGACAGCGACATCGGCTTTCCGGTGCGCACGAGCTTCGCCTTCATGCCGCGGCTGAGCCTGCCCGAGCAGACCCGCATGAAGGCGATGCGGTCGCGATGGTTGGGATCCATGTTCGCCTGGATCTTGAAGACGAACCCCGTCATTTTCGGCTCGGTCGGCTCCACTAGGCGCTTGTCGCAATCCTGGCCGCGCGGCGGCGGCGCGAAGCGGGCAAGCCCGTCGATGAGGTCGCGCACGCCGAAATTGCGCAGGGCCGAGCCGAAAAAGACCGGCGTGAGGTGCCCTTCGCGAAACGCCTCGAGATCGAACCGCTTCAGGCCGGATTCGGCGAGCTCCGCCTCCTCCCGCCACGTGGCCACCTCGCCCTCCTCGGTGAGGAGCTGGTCGAAGAGCGGATCGTCCACGCCGGACACGGCCACGGTGCCGGCGTCGTCCGCCGCGTCGAGCCGGCGAACACGACCATTGCCGAGGTCGTAGGTGCCGGCAAAGCTCCGCCCCCGGCCGATGGGCCAGGTGACCGGCGCCACATCCAGCGCCAGGGTCTTCTCGATTTCGTCGAGCAGTTCGAACGGATCGCGCGCCTCACGGTCGAGCTTGTTGATGAAGGTGACGATGGGGATATCGCGCAGGCGGCAGACCTCGAACAGCTTGCGCGTGCGCGCCTCGATGCCCTTGGCGGCGTCGATCACCATCACCGCCGAATCGACGGCCGTCAGGGTGCGGTAGGTATCTTCCGAGAAGTCCTCGTGGCCCGGCGTGTCGAGCAGGTTGAAGACGCAGTCGCCATACTCGAAGGTCATCACCGAGGTGACGACCGAGATGCCGCGTTCCTTCTCGATTCCCATCCAGTCGGACCGGGTCGAGACGCGGTTGCGCTTCGCCTTGACCTCGCCGGCGAGCTGGATCGCGCCGCCGAACAGGAGCAGCTTCTCGGTGAGCGTAGTCTTGCCCGCATCAGGGTGGGAGATGATCGCGAAGGTACGGCGGCGGGCGACGGGATCCTTCGCCCTGTCGGCATCCTTGCCGGTCGCGTCCTTGGGTTCTGTCTGCATCAACATCGCGGGCGGTTGCTTCTCTGGTCCGCCGTGGCGGGCTTGTCTGTACAAGGTCGGGGGCGTGCCCCGTCTGTAATGCGAACGGGGACCGGGCGAAAGCGCGGGGCCTCAGCCCCTCCCGATATAAGGCATCTTCGTCGCCATCACGGTCATGAACTGCACGTTGGCGTCGAGGGGCAGGCCGGCCATATAGACGACCGCATCCGCCACGTGACGGGCATCCATGACCGGCTCGACTTTCAGCGATCCGTCGGGCTGGCGGATGCCGGCCGCCATCGGCTTGGTCATGTCGGTCTCGGCATTGCCGATATCGATCTGCCCACAGGCGATGTCATGGTCGCGTCCATCGAGTGAGGTGGACCGCGTGAGGCCGGTGATCGCGTGTTTCGTCGCCGTATAGGGCGCCGAATTCGGACGCGGCACCTGGGCCGAGATCGACCCGTTGTTGATGATGCGGCCGCCGCGCGGGTTCTGCGCCTTCATCATCCGGAAGGCGCCCTGCGTGCACAGGAACGCGCCGGTGAGGTTTGCATCCACGACGGCCTGCCATTGCGCCAGGGTGAGTTCGTCCAGCGGCACGGAAGGTGCGAACAGGCCGGCATTGTTGAACAGGAGATCGAGGCGACCGAACCGCGTCTTCACCTCGGCGAAGAGATGCTCGACAGCTGCGGCATCGCCGACATCGGTCTCCACCGCCATGGCCTCGGTCCCAAGCGCACGCACGGCATCCGCAACCTCATCGAGCGGCGCCCGTCGACGCCCGGCCAAAGCCAGATCGAACCCGGCTCGTGCGAGCCCGAGCGACACCGCCCGGCCGATCCCGGACCCCGCCCCTGTGACGATCGCGATCCGCTTCGACATGCGCGCTCTCCATTTCCTCGTCGGCCGGAGCGAACAGGCTGTTGCAACGGGCCGACGCGGCGTCTAGACAACGCGCGGCCTTGCGTCGATGGGGCGTCGCCAAGTGGTAAGGCAGCGGTTTTTGGTACCGCCATTCGGAGGTTCGAATCCTCCCGCCCCAGCCATCCACGCAAATGGGCCGGCTCGTGAGCGCCTGATGGGCGCCGCTTGAGCGTAGGTGATACGTCCTCCACGTCGAAGGACGACATCTACTCAACAAAACCAAGACCCATGGGAAGCCGAGCCGGTCGAACAGGTGATTCAAGGCGGAATGCTTTGGCCATCAGCGGCCAAGACTGACTGCTGTCGCCGGCAACCATCCTTTCGGTCCGCTGACTCCAATTGAGTTTCGAGCCAGATCAAGCGGTTACTCGATCATGGAAAGCCGAGGGTGTGTATGGGGCACAGCAGCCCTGGGCTCAAGTCCTATGAGAGACTTTAATCCTGTAGGCAGGATATTTCGTATTAATCGACATTAAAACTGGAATTTTTCTGCTTTGAATTGCATTTTAATGCGGCTAGGGATGAATTGCTTCGCCAGCCAACGAAACCGATTTGTGAGTTCACCATGGTACCAGCTGCTTTCACAGCCGGCCTCGGAGTCGGCCTTTCCTTTCTTTTGGGGCCGAATATCGGAGCCATCGCTCTGATTCCCGTCCTCGTTCTCTGCGTCGTCCGCCTCTTCGGGGAAAAGGTTCTGCGGATGATGGAGGACTGAGAGAGCAACGGGATCTCATCTCGTCGTCATTCGGAAATACTGAGATCGCCAGCACTTCGCGAGTAGACGCTGTGTGACACGTCTCGTCTTTGAAGGCCGAACACGTCACCCCCGTGCGTCCTCGGCGTGTCGAAGACGAGTAATGACTTCCGCGACGATCATGGACGCCGCATACTGATCCTTGATGCGAGAGGCGTTTCTCAGCCCGTCGATCAGACCGTTGATCGTTCGCCCACCGGTCAAAGTACACCGCCGCATGGTTTTGCCCGCCTGCACCGAAATCGTCGCGATTCGACGGATGAGCTGGTTGCTCAGCGGCCATTGCCGAGATCCGTGGCAACAGAGGGTGTCGGTTTCTCGGGTGTTGCTCCGGCTTTGGGCTATGCATCGGGACGACCTCCCTGAAGACATCCTAACGCCCAGCAAGTTCGATGCCGGCGAGGGGTATCGTCAGGCTGGCGCCGTTCCTATCGTCTCCACGATATCGGCGGGGTGTCGAAAAACCATGTCGGGGCGAGCGGTTACCAGCGCGTCTCCTCGCGTATACCCCCAGGTCACGGCTCCAAAATCGCACGATGCCGCCTTGGCCGCATCGTGATCCCGCAATTCGTCGCCGATATAGATGGCACCGCCAAGCGATCCCTCCCGTCGCATCACTGCGTTCAGGCGCTTGGCCTTACCGAACATCGAGGCGCCGCAGGCGTAATGCCGGAAGCGCAGGGCGCAGGGTCCGAGGACATGCCGGACATTGGCTTCGCTGTTCGAACTGACGATGGCGAGGGTGACGCCTGCTTCGTCGAGGTTGCAGAGCATGTCCCGTATCCCGGGGAACAGCGAGATCGTCGCGATGTCGCGCGACGCGAGACCGTGCATGTGCCGCGTGATGAACGGCAACTTCCAGGGCGATACGCCGAGCTCACGAATGAGGGCGCGGGCCGAAAGACCCCGTAGCGCATCGGTCTCGGCCGGATCGATCTGCCGGAAACGATAGCGAACAGCGACGTCGTTGATAACGCTGCAGAACCACGGGAACGTGTCGGCAAGCGTCCCGTCGAAGTCGAAGATGGCAAGCTTGTAGGATGTGCGCATCACGCCGGTGGGTCGCCCGTTATGATTCAGCTCCCCTGAGGAAAAGGAACCTCAAGCGGCCCCGAAGCCGGCGCCACGCAGTAACGCGGACAGACCTCGATGAGTCGAACCCATCGAGGTCTGGAAGGACCGCGTCAGGCCGCCTTCGACGCGGTGCGCGTCGGGTAGTCGATATACCCTTCCGGTCCCTGGCTGTACCAGGTCGATTGCTCGTCCTTGTTAAGCGGCACATGCTCCGCGATCCGCTCGACGAGATCGGGGTTGGCGATGAACGGCCGGCCGAACGCGATGGCGTCGGCCTTGCCCTCGGCGAGGGCGGCCTCGGCGGCGGCCGGATCGTAATCCGAATTGAGGATCAGCGGGCCACCGAAAGCCTTCCGCATCACGGGCGCGACCGGCGGATGGTTCGGCTTGCCGAAGGTCCCGTTCGGGCCGGGTTCGCGCAGTTCGAGGAAAGCGATACCGATCTTGCCGAGCGCGGCAGCAGCGGCCCCGAACAGAGCGTCCGGATTCGAATCGTCCACGCCTTGGATCTCGCCGTTCGGTGACAGGCGCACGCCCGTGCGGTCCTTCCCGATGGCGTCGGCCACGGTCTGGGTGACCTCCGTCAGCAGGCGGATGCGGTTCTCGACAGAGCCGCCGTAGCGGTCATCCCGGTGATTGCTGTTGTCACGTAGGAACTGGTCGATGAGGTAGCCATTCGCCGCGTGAATCTGCACGCCATCGAACCCGGCCGCGATGGCATTACGCGCGGCGCAGTCATAATCGGCGAGGAGACGCGGAATCTCCTCGATCGGCAGGGCACGCGCCTGGGCGTAGGGCTGCTTGCCCTCGTACGTATGGGCGTGGTCCGGCGCAGTAGTGGCGGAAGACGAGATCGGCGCCTTGCCGCCATTGAAGCTCGGATGGACGATGCGGCCCATATGCCAGAGCTGGCAGACGATTCGGCCTCCGGCCTCGTGAACTGCCTTCACGACGGGCTTCCAGGCTTCGACCTGCTCGTCAGACCAGATACCCGGCGCGAAGGGCCAACCGAGCCCTTCCTGGCTAATGCCCGTCGCCTCGGTGAGGATCACGCCCGCGCTCGCCCGCTGCCTGTAATAATCGACCATGATCGGGGTCGGTACATGCTCCCTCGTGGCGCGGGCACGGGTGAGCGGCGCCATGAAGATGCGGTTCTTCGAGTCGATCGCGCCGATGCGGATCGGATCGTGCAGTGAGGGCATGAAGATCTCTCGTCAGACTACGACAATGGAGGCGCGACCGCTTCGGCCGCGCCTTCGTTGCCCGTAGGTATAGCGCTGACGGGAGACCGTCAGGGGGACGGCCGGAGCATCGGACACCGCCTGTGCGCCGCCGCACGCCACCACGCCCGGGATCATCACCCCGGCAATCACCTTTCCGGCATCTGCCTGAGCTTTGGCTCCGCGAACGCCCTTCCGACAGAGATTCAGAGGTGGGCCAGCACTGCGAGCAGGAGCAGGGCAATGATGTTCGTGATCTTGATCGCGGGATTCACGGCAGGGCCGGCCGTGTCCTTGTAGGGGTCGCCCACGGTGTCGCCGGTCACCGCCGCCTTGTGCGCATCGGAGCCTTTGCCACCGTGATGACCGTCCTCGATGTACTTCTTGGCGTTGTCCCAAGCGCCGCCGCCAGATGTCATCGAGATCGCTACGTAGAGCCCGGTCAGGATCACACCCAGCAGGGATGCGCCCACCGTGGCGAAGGCCTGGTCCTTGCCGGCAATCGCCTGGATCACGAAGAAGATGACGATGGGCGAGAGAACCGGCAGGAGCGACGGAAGTATCATCTCCTTGATCGCCGCGCGGGTGAGCATGTCGACGGCCCGCCCGTAATCCGGACGGTCGGTGCCCGCCATGATGCCGGGCTTCTCGCGGAACTGGCGCCGCACCTCCTCGACCACGGCACCGGCCGCACGGCCGACCGCTGTCATCGCCATGCCGCCGAACAGGAACGGGATGAGCCCGCCGAGCAGGAGGCCGACGACGACGTAGGGGTTCGACAGGGAGAAATCGACGCTCACGCCCTGGAAGAAGCGGTACTGGGTCGGGCTTGCATTGGCGATGAAGTAGTTGAGGTCGCTGGTATAGGCGGCGAACAAGACGAGGGCGCCGAGACCGGCCGAGCCGATGGCATAGCCCTTGGTGACAGCCTTCGTGGTGTTGCCGACGGCATCGAGCGCGTCGGTGGACTTGCGGACCTCCGGCGGCAGACCGGCCATCTCGGCGATACCGCCGGCATTGTCGGTGACGGGACCGAACGCGTCGAGGGCGACGATGAACCCGGCCAGCGCCAGCATGGCCGTCACCGCGATGGCGATGCCGAAGAGGCCCGCCAGCGAATAGGTGGCAATGATGCCCGCCACGATGACGAGCGCCGGCAGCGCCGTCGATTCGAGCGAGATCGCAAGCCCCTGGATCACGTTGGTGCCGTGACCCGTGACGGAGGCGTCGGCGATCGACTTCACCGGGCGGAAGTTCGTGCCGGTGTAGTATTCGGTGATGACGACGATGAGCGCCGTGATGACGAGGCCGATCACCGCGCAGCCGAACAATCCGCCTGAGGTGAAGGTGACGCCGGCATTCGTCTTGAACTCGGTGGCGAATCCACCGAACAGCGCAAAATTGACCAGCGCGATGGCGACGATGGAGAGCGCGCCCGCGGTGATGAGACCCTTGTAGAGCGCGCCCATGATCGACTGGTTGGCGCCGAGCCGAACGGCGTAGGTGCCGGCGATCGAGGTGAGGATGCAGGCCGAACCAATGGCCAACGGATAGAGCAGCATCGCCTCCAGCACGTTGCGTCCGGCGATATCGGTCTGGCCGGCGAAGAAGATCGCGGCGAGCACCATGGTGGCGACGACGGTCACCGCGTAGGTCTCGAACAGGTCGGCCGCCATGCCGGCGCAATCGCCGACATTGTCACCGACATTGTCGGCGATTGTGGCCGGGTTGCGCGGATCGTCTTCCGGAATCCCGGCTTCGACCTTGCCGACGAGGTCGCCGCCGACATCGGCGCCCTTAGTGAAGATACCGCCTCCCAGACGGGCGAAGATCGAGATCAGCGAGGCGCCGAAGCCGAGCGCCACCAGGGAATCGATGACTTCACGGCTGGCGGGCGCGAGGCCCGCAACGCGGGTGAGGAAGGTGTAGTAGAGCGCGACCCCAAGGAGCGCGAGACCAGCCACGAACATGCCGGTGACGGCACCGGACTTGAATGCGACGTCGAGCCCAGCCCCCAGGGAGGTCGAGGCCGCCTGCGCCGTCCGGACATTGGCGCGCACCGACACGTTCATGCCGATGAAGCCGGCCGCTCCGGAGAGGACCGCGCCGATGAGGAAGCCGATGGCGACCTTCAGTCCGAGAAAATAGGCGAGCGCCACAAACAGAACTACGCCGACGATGCCGATGGTAGCGTATTGCCGGCGCAGGTAGGCCTGTGCCCCTTCCGCAATCGCCCCGGCGATCTCTTGCATCCGCTGGGTGCCGGCGTCGCGTTTCATCACGTCGTTGATCGTGATGATTCCGTAGGCGACGGCGCATAGTCCGCCCAAGATGATAAGCAACAATGCGGTCATTCTACCGTCCTTGCGTTGTTATCGTGATGACGTAGCTCGGCTGGTTATGGGACGAGACGCTTGATGCGTTTTAGGCATTCCCTCCCTGGGATGCCTGCTCTGATTGCCAAACTTCCGCGGCAAGAGCAAATCCTGCTTAGCTCTTTCATTTGCGATTATTTTTGCGTTGCACAATTCACTAAGCGCTTGATTGAAATCACTCGCATTCGAACCTCTTCGTCTCTTACCGAACTCGTAACGCGGCGCAGCGAAACTTTGCGCATTGATTCACGCTAGGGCATCGATTCCCATGGATTGGGACGGTTTCAAAAATGTGGGAACACGTTATTTCCTGAAGCCATGACCCAGTCGGAACAACCGCCACCGGACACGGCCCTGACCCGGCTCAGCCTCGCCCTCGACGGGGTACCCCAGCGGGGTTTGCCGCCCGTCGAGCGATGGAACCCACCCTATTGCGGTGAAATCGACATGCGGATCGCCGCGGATGGAACGTGGTTCCATAACGGCTCACCGATCCGCCGCCCGGCCCTCGTCAAGCTGTTCTCCTCTATCCTCCGGCGAGAGCCCGATGGTCGTATCGTCCTGGTGACGCCGGTGGAGAGCGTGGGCATCGTTGTGGACGATGCGCCCTTCGCCGCAGTGGAGATGGCGGTGGAAGGTGAGGGCGAGACCCGGCGCATCGCGTTCCGTACGAATGTCGACGATCTCGTCACCGTCGATGCCGACCACGCTCTGCGGTTCGAGGAGGGCGGGGATGGCGGTCTGCGCCCCTATATCCATATCCGCCGTGGCCTCTGGGCACTGCTTACCCGCGCAACGACCTACGACCTGCTGGCGCTGGGTGAGGAACGCCTGGTCGATGGTGTGTCGTGGTTCGGCATCGCCGGCGGCGGCGGGTTTCACCCTATCGCTCGCAGCGAACGCGCATGAGCTTCGACGCGCTGTCGGACCTGCTCGACAGGGCCGGGCGGGGCCTCTCCCCTACTCCCCCCAAAGCCGACGACCCTGTTTCGAACCCGCGCGGCGACCACGACCTCGATCCAGCCGGCATCGCGACCCCTCCGGTAAAACCGCACCGGTCAGCAGCGGTCATGGTGCCTATCGTTGTCAGGAACGAGGAACTGGCGGTGCTCTTCACCGTGCGGGCATCGCACCTGCGCGACCATTCCGGTCAGATCGCCTTTCCCGGTGGCAAGATCGAACCCTCGGACCGGGACCCGGCGGATGCCGCCCTGCGCGAAGCCCGAGAGGAGATCGGCCTTCGGCCTGACGACATCCGCATCCTCGGCTATCTCGACCCCTATCTGTCGGCGACGGGATTCCTCGTGGTCCCGGTGGTCGGGCTCTGCACCGAAGAAGTCCGGCTCGCCCCAGATCCGGCGGAGGTGGCGGAGGTATTCGAAGTCCCGCTGGGCCGCCTGATGGACCCGGTCCGTCGGCGCCTCGGCGTCGGGCTATGGCAGGATCGCCCGCGACGCTACTACGCCATCCCCTTCGGCGACCGCATGATCTGGGGTGTGACGGCGGGGATCGTGAACAATCTCCACGAACGCCTGTTTCCGTGACATGACGGCCTTCCCTCGCCCAGCGAAAGCTCCATGATCCGCCGCCTCGTCGAAGAAGTCCTGATCTTCCTGTTGCCCTTCATTTTGTTCGGCCTCTATCTCACGATCAGAGGCCGCAACCCGAGCCACGGCGCCCATTGGGAAGGGTTCGTGTTTCGACTGACCATGGGAGGGCTTGCTCTGGTGATCCTGTCCTTCATCATTGCCGGTCTGGCGGGCGAAAAGCATCGCGGCGGCTACGTCCCACCCAGGATCGAAAACGGACAGGTCGTTCCGGGCCATTTCCAATGACTGGTCGCGATCTCCGGCGGGAGGGGCTCAATGCCCTTCTCGTGGATCCAGCCGTCTCGCACGTGCTTTCCGTGCTGAGGGCGGATGGAGAGGAAACACGGATCGTCGGGGGCTCAGTGCGCGATGCCCTGCTCGGCCAGATGGGATCGGACATCGATCTCGCCACCACTCTTCTGCCGGAGGAGACGATTCGGCGCGCGGCGGCTGGTTCCCTACGGGCGATCCCAACGGGCATCGAGCATGGAACGATCACCCTGCTCCATGTCGGACGGGCCTTCGAGGTGACCACCCTGCGGGAGGATGTCGAGACCGACGGCCGGCACGCGGTGGTCAGGTTCGGACGGGACTTCTCCCGTGACGCGGAGCGTCGCGACTTCACCATCAACGCCCTGTCCCTGAGCGCGGATGGCGAACTCCACGACACGACCGGAGGCGAAGAGGATCTCCGGGTGGGCCGCGTCCGCTTCATCGGTGAAGCGGCGACCCGCATCCGCGAGGACGCCTTGCGCATCCTGCGCTTCTTCCGCTTCCACGCCCGTTACGGGATCGGAGCGCCGGACGTGGACGGCCTACAGGCCGCGCGCGATGCGGGGGAAGCGCTCGATACCCTCTCGCGAGAACGGGTCCGTGCGGAATTTCTGAAACTCTTGGAAGCGCCAGGCGCCGTCGAGGCAGTCGCGGAAATGAAGAAGGCCGGGCTGCTCGCGCGCATCATCGGCGCCGAGGGTCACGTCGATCGCCTGGAACGCGCCATCGCATCGACGATGGATCATGGCGGCCCGATGATGGCAGTGAACTCGCTCGCGGCCTTGGCCGTCGTCGACGACGACGATGCGGACCGTCTGCGACAGAAGCTGCGATTATCGAACGAGGAGCATGCCCGTTTGTGCGCCTACGCGGCTGCACGACGGGCCATCGCGCGCCTGCAGCACGTGGGAGCCATCGAGATGCGTCGGCTCGCGGCGACAGAGGATCTACTTGGCTTGGCGCTGGTGATCGCCGTCATGGATGAGACGAACGTGAATCGAATCGACACGGAGGCTCGCCGCGAACTGAGGGGCCTGCTCGATGGCACGTCGACCGCGCCGACCTTTCCCCTCAGCGGGGACGACCTCATCACGGCAGGCATCCCGCCAGGCCGTTCAGTGGGTCGGGGTCTCTCTGCGAGCCGCTCTCTCTGGCTCGAGCGGGGATGTCTTACCGGGGAGGAGGAGCGCGCCCTCCTCCTCGACCATGCGGTGACTCACGCCCGCTCGGGTGATTGAGCGTAGCGAAGGTCGTTAGAAGTTGAGGGCGACCTTGGCGTCCTGAAGCTGGACGATCTGGCCGGTGATCTCGTCCTTCTTGGCGAAATCCTCGGTGGCATCGCGCTGCAACTCGAGGGCGGCGATGTCCTTGTCGAGCGAATCGGGCGTGATCTCCTCGAACGGGTTGGCACGCTCAGCGATCACGGTGACCATGGTCGGTCCGATATCGGCGAAGCCACCGCGCACGAGAACGCGCTTACCGGCATGGCCGGCCTCGTTGATCACGATCACGCCGACCTTGAGCGCGGTCAGGACGGGGGCATGGCCCGGAAGAACGGTCATCTCCCCTTCGATACCGGGAAGCTGCACGGCCTCGATCTGGCCGGAATAGACCGTCCGCTCGGGACCGACGAAATCGAACTGGAAGGTGGCCATGGCGAGGGAGGTCCCGCTTCGGGTTGTCGTGTTGGAAAAGCGGCGCGGTCCCGAGAAGGCCGCGCCGTGATTGTCGGGTCAGGCCGTCCGCCATTTCGGCGGAAGGCCTTGGCGTTCGATGGATCAGGCCGCAGCCGCGATCTTCTTCGCCTTCTCCTTGGCGTCCTCGATCGTGCCGACCATGTAGAACGCCGCCTCCGGCAGGTCGTCGTAATCGCCGTTCACGAGGCCCTTGAAGCCCTTGATCGTATCGGCCAGCGGGACCTGGATGCCGGGCGAGCCGGTGAAGATCTCGGCCACCGAGAAGGGCTGCGAGAAGAAGCGCTCGATCTTGCGGGCGCGGGCGACGGTGAGCTTGTCCTCTTCCGAGAGCTCATCCATGCCCAGGATCGCGATGATGTCCTGCAGGGCCTTGTAGCGCTGCAGGGTCTGCTGGACGCGGCGGGCGACGTCGTAATGCTCCTCACCGAGGACGGCGGGGTTGAGCATGCGCGACGTCGAGTCCAGCGGATCCACGGCCGGGTAGATGCCCTTCTCGGCGATGGAGCGCGAGAGCACGGTGGTGGCGTCCAAGTGGGCGAACGAGGCGGCGGGCGCCGGATCGGTCAGATCGTCGGCCGGCACGTAGATGGCCTGCACCGAGGTGATCGAGCCCTTGGTCGTGGTGGTGATGCGCTCCTGCAGGGCACCCATGTCCGTGGCCAGCGTCGGCTGGTAGCCCACGGCGGAGGGGATGCGGCCGAGAAGAGCCGACACTTCCGAACCGGCCTGGGTGAAGCGGAAGATGTTGTCCACGAAGAACAGCACGTCCTGGCCCTGGTCGCGGAAATCCTCGGCGATGGTGAGGCCGGTGAGCGCGACACGCGAGCGGGCACCGGGGGACTCGTTCATCTGGCCGTAGACGAGCGCGCACTTGGAGCCTTCGGCCGAGCCGTTGTTCTCCTTCGGGTCCATGTTGACCTTGGACTCGATCATCTCGTGGTAGAGATCGTTGCCCTCACGGGTGCGCTCACCGACGCCGGCGAACACCGAGTAGCCCGAGTGCACCTTGGCGATGTTGTTGATGAGCTCCATGATCAGCACGGTCTTGCCGACGCCGGCGCCGCCGAACAGGCCGATCTTGCCGCCCTTGGCGTAGGGGGCGAGGAGATCGACCACCTTGATGCCGGTGACCAGGATCTGCGACTCGGTGGACTGCTCGGCGTAGGACGGCGCGGGCTGGTGGATGGCGCGCAGGGTGTCCGACTGGATCGGGCCGGCTTCGTCGATCGGCTCGCCGATGACGTTCATGATGCGGCCGAGGGTGTTGAAGCCGACCGGCACCTTGATGGCCTCGCCGGTGTCGGTGACTTCCTGGCCACGAACGAGGCCTTCCGACGTGTCCATGGCGACGCAGCGCACGGTGCTCTCACCGAGCTGCATGGCCACTTCGAGGACGAGGCGGTTGCCGTTGTTCTTGGTCTCGAGGGCGTTGAGGATCTCCGGCAGGTGGCCGTCGAAGTGAACGTCGACCACGGGGCCGATGACCTGGGTGATCTTGCCGACCTTGTTGGAGCCGGCGCCGGGGAGAGCGGTGTTCGCCATGTTACGGGTCCTTCGAATACGTTGCGGTCAGGGCGACGGGGAGCGCTTAAAGCGCTTCGGCACCCGAGATGATTTCGATGAGTTCCTTGGTGATCATGGCCTGACGCGTGCGGTTGTAGATCTGCGTCTGCTTCTTGATCATCTCGCCCGCGTTGCGCGTGGCGGAATCCATGGCACCGGTACGTGCGCCTTGTTCGGAGGCCGCGTTCTCGAGGAGCGCGCGGAACACCTGGACGGTGAGGTTGCGCGGCAGAAGGGTATCGAGGATCGCTTCCTCGCTCGGCTCGAACTCAAGAGCGGCATCCGGAGCGGTACCGCCGGCTGGGGGCAGCTCGGCTGGGATGAGCTTCTGGGCGGTCGGCACCTGGGCGATGACGGAGCGGAAGCGCGAATAGAACAGCGTCGCCACATCGAACTCGCCATCGTCGAAACGCGAGATGATGCTCTGCGCGATCTCGGCAGCGAACTCGTAATCCACCGGCTTGTTGCCGCGCAGGTCACGGCTCTCGATGATCTGGTCGCGATACTGGCGACGTAGGAGATCGTAGCCTTTCTTGCCGACCGTGACGATCTTCACCGTCTTGCCTTCGGCCGTCAGCGTGCGGATGTGCTCGCGGGCCAGACGCACGATCGATGAGTTGAAACCGCCGCAGAGGCCGCGGTCAGCCGTGCAGATCACCAGCAGGTGAACCTTGTCGGCGCCCGTGCCGGACAGGAGCTTCGGTCCCTGGACACCGCCGACGAGGTTCGCGGCGAGGTTGCCGAGCACCTGGGACATCTTCTCGGCATAGGGACGGGCATTCTCAGCGGCATTCTGGGCGCGCCGCAACTTGGCGGCGGCGACCATCTGCATCGCTTTGGTGATCTTCTGCGTGCCCTTCACCGAAGCGATGCGGTTACGCAGATCCTTCAAACTCGCCATGGGGTGACTTCCAGATCCGTTCGGTGCGGTTCGACGCCATCTCTCTTCCCCTTGAGTGGGGAAGAGCCGGAGGTGGGGGTGGTGTCGAAGAGGTCTCGGCCGGTCCGGCACACCTCCACCCCAGTCCCCTCCCCGCTAAGGGAGGGGATCATCGACTGGCTTTAGCCCAGTGACTTGGCGACGCTCTCGACGACGCCCTTCAGCGTCTTCGCGCTGTCGTCGGACAGATCCTTCGAATCACGGATCTTGGTGAGCAGATCGGCGTGCTTGGTGCGCAGGGTCGAGAGCAGCGCGTCCTCGAAGGGACGGACCTTCGACACGGGCAAAGCATCGAGATAGCCGTTCACGCCGGCATAGATCACCGCGACCTGCTCTTCCATCTTCAGCGGCGAGAATTGCGGCTGCTTCAGGAGCTCGGTGAGGCGCGAGCCACGGTTCAGGAGCTTCTGGGTCGACGCATCGAGATCGGAGCCGAACTGTGCGAAGGCGGCCATCTCGCGGTACTGGGCGAGCTCACCCTTGATCTTACCGGCGACCTTCTTCATCGCCTTCGTCTGGGCCGACGAGCCCACGCGGGACACCGAGAGGCCGACGTTCACCGCCGGGCGGATGCCCTGGTAGAACAGGTCGGTCTCGAGGAAGATCTGGCCGTCGGTGATCGAGATCACGTTGGTCGGGATGTAGGCCGAGACGTCGTTGGCCTGGGTCTCGATGACAGGAAGCGCGGTCAGTGATCCGTTACCGGCCGCATCGCCCATCTTGGCGGCGCGCTCGAGCAGGCGCGAGTGCAGGTAGAACACGTCGCCGGGATAGGCTTCGCGGCCCGGCGGGCGGCGCAGCAGCAGCGACATCTGGCGGTAGGCGACGGCCTGCTTGGAGAGATCGTCATACACGATCACGGCGTGCATGGCGTTGTCGCGGAAATACTCGCCCATGGCGCAGCCGGCGAAGGGGGCGATGAACTGCATCGGCGCAGCGTCCGAAGCGGTCGCGGCGATGACGATGGAGTATTCGAGCGCGCCGTTGTCTTCGAGCGACTTCACGAACTGTGCGACGGTGGAGCGCTTCTGACCGATGGCAACGTAGACGCAATAGAGCTTGGCGTTCTCGTCGGTGCCGGCATGAGCCGGCTTCTGGTTCAGGATCGTATCGAGGGCGATGGCGGTCTTGCCGGTCTGGCGATCGCCGATGATCAGCTCGCGCTGGCCGCGGCCGACGGGGATCAGGGCGTCGATGGCCTTGAGGCCAGTGGCCATCGGCTCGTGAACCGACTTGCGCGGAATGATGCCGGGAGCCTTCACGTCGACGCGGCGACGCTCGGTGGTGGCGATGGGGCCCTTGCCGTCGATCGGGTTGCCGAGGGCGTCGACGACGCGGCCGAGCAGCGCCTTGCCGACCGGAACGTCCACGATAGCGCCGGTGCGCTTGACGGTCTGGCCTTCCTTGATGTCGCGATCCGACCCGAAGATCACGATGCCGACGTTGTCCTGCTCGAGGTTGAGGGCCATGCCGCGCACGCCCGACTCGAACTCGACCATCTCACCGGCCTGGACGCTGTCGAGCCCGTAGGCGCGGGCGATACCGTCACCGACGGAGAGCACTTGGCCCACCTCGGTCACCTCGGCTTCCTGGCCGAAATTCTTGATCTGCTCTTTCAGGATCGCGGAGATCTCGGCAGCGCGGATGTCCATCGTCTGGCCTCTTTAAATCGAAACGAAGTTGCTGTGGAGAAACGGGAGCGGGCCTGCGCCGAAGCGCCGACCTCAGGCTTCCCGCATCGCGAGTCGAATACCGTTGAGCTTGGTACGCAGGGATGCATCCACCATCCGGCTGCCGATCTTGACGATGAGACCGCCGATCAGGGCCGGGTCGACGCGCAGATCGAGGTCGATCTCCGAGCGAGCCACATCGCGCAGGGACGCCTTGATCTCTTCGAGAACGGCGTCCGACGGGCGTTCGGCCACGGTCACCTCGGCGCGTACGATCCCCTTCGATTCCGCCACCAGACGGCGGAAGGCGCGGATCATGTCGGGCAGCGCGAAAAGACGGCGGTTGGAGGCCGCGAGCCGGATGAAGTTTGCGCCGAGGCCGGTGAGACCGGCCTTGTCGAGGATGGCGCCGATGGCGGCTTCCTGCTGCTCACCGGTGAAAACCGGGCTGCGAACGAGGCGAGCCAGATCGGGGCTCTCCTTGAGAAGGGAATCAAAGCTCTGCAGGGTCGCCGCGACCGCATCGATCTGGCGCTCGTCGCGGGCCAGCTCGAACAGTGCGGAGGCATAGCGACCTGCTACGCCTGCAACCGGGGAACCCGCCTCGGAACTGGTCTGCGCCACGCGCCACTCTCTCTTTTAATCCGGCCCGAGGTTCCGGCCCGTGACACCGTTCTCGGCATCGGCTCTGAAACCGTCAGGAATGGGAACCGCCTCGAAATACAGGTCTGAAACCCGTCCTCCCAGCGCGGCGAGGGCCTAGCATGCGTGTTGGGGAGGCGCAAGACGAAGACGGGCCTGCATAAGCTTGTGCGGCGCGCGGTCGTGCACTCATGTCCAATCCGCGAGAACGATGGCGAAGGTGAGGCGTCAGGCCGCCGGCGAAAGTTCAGGCCGTCAGCAGGCGATCTGATCGCAACGACGCATGGCCCCGATCATCCGAGCGAGGGACTTCGCACCCGGATGTCCGAGAAGGCCGGCATTGCCGAGCACGTAGGAGGGAGTCGCCACGAGACCGAGATCGGCCGCCATGCGCATCTGCGCCTTCAACGCGAGACGCACCTCGTCGCTATCGGCGATCGTCTCGAGCTCCGAGGCGGGCACGCCCAAGGTGGCGGCGACCTGAAGCGCGCCGGTGCCGTCGATCCGGCCGGGTCTGGCGAGCAGCTTCTGATAGAGCGTCCAGGCGGCGGCCGACCCCATCTTGCGCTGGATCGCCAATGCGACCTTCGCCGCCTGAGCCGATTGAGGCGAGAGAATCGGATTGTTGATAAGCCCGATTCGCAAAGCGGTATCGCTCGCGGCGAGAGACGTCATGTCGATCGCCGCCTTCCGGCAATACGGACAATTGTAGTCGAAGAACTCGTAGAGCGTGATCTCCGCCTCGCGGGCCCCCACATAGGTCACGCCCTTCAGAGCAGGGATTTCCCCGACGATTTCACCCGGGAGCCGGGTGTTCGCGATTGGCCGGCCATCGTCGTTATCGACCTTGAAGGTCTGGCCGTAGCCCTGGGCATGGCCGCCGCGGAGTGACGCGACAAGGAAAGCCAGGCTCGCGGAACCGGCCAGGAACTTTCGACGGTCGATGGACATGCGAACGGGGCCTCGAAGGTGCGGGATCACCGATCATTCGGCGTCGCGTGTCGCGCCTCTTAATCCCGGTTCGAGATGGTATCCAGACCTTTGCTCCCCCGGGAGGAGTGCTCGCTCAGGAGGTCGCACGCATCCCGTCGCTGAAATATTTTTCTAACTCCTCACAGAGAGCACCTCGACCGATTCCCCCTCCGATTCCAAGCAACATTCGTGTATTCTGAGGCAATGTGCATATCCGATAAACTTTCTGGCAGATTAAAATGAAATATACAGGGGATAGATTGAGCCGTACCACAATAAACTAGGAGCATCTTGGAGCTTTGTGCGCCAGTATTAAGCAACAATATTTATTCGCAACCTTTATAGCGCAGCCGTGACGGAAATTTTCTAGTTTTCATAATCCGTCGCAGGGATTGTTAACTCAATTGATAGGGAATCTCCTATATCGAATGACACAGGGCTGAGCGCGGCGGCCCGCCACAAACCTTACGCGTCAAATAGGGTGATGAACTTTTTTTCGAATACCGATTTCCGCTCACGGATCGCCGCATTGAATCGTTCGCAAGCGGTCATCGAGTTCGATACCGATGGCACCGTACTGACTGCAAACCGGAATTTTCTCGCCGCGATCGGCTACGAATTGTCCGAGATCCAGGGCAAGCATCACAGCCTTTTCGTCGAGCCGGCGTTCCGGGAGAGCCAGGATTACAAAGCCTTCTGGAGCGCGTTGGCCGCCGGCACCTTCCAGTCCGGCGAGTTCAAGCGCATCGGCAAGGGCGGGCGCGAGATCTGGTTGCAGGCCACCTACAATCCTATCCTCGGTCGCAACGGAAAGACCGAGAAGATCGTCAAGTTCTCGTCCGACATCACCGAGCGCGTGATGCGCTCGATCAACCACGAGGGCCAGATCAAAGCCCTCGACCGCTCGCAGGCGGTCATCGAGTTCGCCCTCGACGGCACCATCCTCACGGCCAACCGGAACTTCCTCGACGTGATGGGCTACGACCTGTCCGAGATTCAGGGCCAGCCCCACAGCATGTTCGTCGGTCCCGATCTGCGGGCCACCGCGGCGTACAGGCGCTTCTGGGATGAACTCGGCCGAGGTGAGTATCAGGCCGACGAGTATCGGCGGATCGCAAAGGGAGGCCGCGAGGTCTTCATCCAGGGGACCTACAACCCGATCTTCGACCGGGACGGACGCCCGCTGAAGGTCGTCAAATTCTGCATCGACGTCACGCGGCAGGTGCTGGAGCGCCAGCGCCGCGCCGCTCTGCAGATCTCCATTGCCACCGACCTCAACGCCATCGCCGGTGCCGCTTCGGGCGCGTCGCTACAGGCCGGTCAAGCCGCTCAGGCCTCGACTCAGGTCTCTTCCGACATCCAGACCGTGGCGTCCGGCGCCGAAGAGCTCGCGGCCTCGGTGTCCGAGATCAGCATGCAGGTGACCCACGCCTCCGAGATCTCCAGTCAGGCGGTCAAGCAGGCCGAGAAAACCAGCACTATCATCGCCGGTCTCTCGGGCGCGGCAACCCGGATCGGCGAAGTCGTCGCCTTGATCCAGGGCATCGCCGCGCAAACCAATTTGCTCGCCCTCAATGCGACGATCGAGGCGGCACGGGCGGGAGAAGCGGGTCGGGGCTTCGCCGTGGTCGCGACCGAGGTGAAGGCTTTGGCCGCCCAGACCTCCAAGGCGACCGAGCAGATCAGCGCTCAGATCATGTCGACCCAGCAAGTGACTCAGGATGCGGTGGGTGCCATCACCTCGATCCAGGACACGATCATGACCCTGAACGAAGTCGCGAGCGCGATTTCGGCGGCGGTCGAAGAGCAGAGCGCGGTGACCCGCGAGATGTCGGCGAGCATGCAGACCGCCTCCAACGGCGTAGGCCAGATCACTAGCAGCCTCAGTGAGATTGCCCGCTCCACCGAAGAGGTCGATTCGGCCACTCAGAAGGTGAGGGTCGCCTCCCAGGAAGCCGCCTAGGGTCCCCTCTGCCGGTCCCTCGACGCTTCGCTCCAACGACGTCCGCGCCCTCCTTTGGCCGGGGGCGAAGCGCCTAACGCATCGCTCCCGGCCGGTCGCCTATCGCCCAGGCAAGCGCCTGTTCCAGCCGATCGTTACCCCAGAACAGCTCGCCATCGCCGGTCAGGAAGGTCGGGGCGCCGAAGATACCGCGCGAGCGTGCCTCTTCGCCGTTGACGCGCAGACGTCCCTTGTTGCCTTCCAAGGCCGCAGCCTTGAGGATCACGGTGCCATCGAGACCGAGCCCGTTGAGGACCCCCACGATGGCCGGCGGTTCGGCGATGGAGCGCCCCAGAGAGAACTGGGTCTCGTAGACGGCTTTCGAGAACGGAACGAGCCAGTCGTGATCCATGCCGTAGGTGGCTGCACGGGTCGCGCTCAAGCTGTTCTGCGGGAACGGGTCGGGCCGCTTCAACGGAGGCAGGCCTTGCCTCGCCGCCTCGCGCTCCACATCCCGCCACATATGCCGTCCCTTGGCCGGAAAGAGATTGAAGGGCGAGGAATTCCAGCCCTGGCTGGCGAAGATCGGGCCAAGGAGGAAGGGCCGCCAGCGCACTTCGACGCCGGCGGCTTCCGCCATCTCGTCGATCCGCATGGCCGCCAGGTAGGAATACGTGGAAGAGAACTCGTACCAGAATTCGAGGGTCGGCCGTCGCGGCATTCGTCGAATCTCCGGCGTGGGGTGACAAGCGGGGTTGAATTACGCAGTTTCGGCCGTCGGGGCCAGGGCAGCAACGGGCTCCGCCGACGCGGTGGTGGAAAGCGGGAGCGAACACCTCTGCAACGTCTCCTGCGGCATGCCGGTTGCACGACGCGGCTGTCGGCTGATAAGTCGCCCCGACTCCACGAGAACCGAAGCGAGCCCGATGTCAGACGTGAATCCGAAGCCCGTCAACAAGGTCGTGCTCGCCTATTCCGGTGGCCTCGACACCTCGATCATCCTGAAATGGCTGCAGACCACCTATGGCTGCGAGGTCATCACCTTCACGGCCGATCTGGGACAGGGCGAGGAGCTTGAGCCGGCGCGCAAGAAGGCTGAGCTGCTCGGCATCAAGCCGGAAAACATCTTCATCGAGGACCTGCGCGAGGAATTCGTGCGCGACTACGTCTTCCCGATGTTCCGCGCCAACGCGGTCTACGAGGGCGTCTATCTCCTCGGCACCTCCATCGCCCGCCCGCTCATCGCCAAGAAGCAGATCGAGATCGCCGAACGTCTCGGCGCCGATGCGGTCTGTCACGGCGCCACCGGCAAGGGCAACGACCAGGTCCGGTTCGAGCTCGGGTATTATGCCTTGAAGCCGGATGTGACCGTCATCGCCCCCTGGCGCGAATGGGACCTCAAGAGCCGCGAACAGCTGATCGCTTTCGCCGAGCAGCACCAGATTCCGATCTCCAAGGACAAGCGCGGCGAGAGCCCGTTCTCCGTGGACGCGAACCTTCTTCACGCCTCCTCCGAGGGTAAGGTTCTGGAGGACCCGGCCGATGAGGTGCCGGATTACGTCTATTCCCGTACGCTTTCGCCGGAAGAGGCCCCCGACACTCCAACCATCGTCACGATCGGCTTCGAGAAGGGCGACGCGGTCTCCATCGACGGCGAGCGCCTCACCCCTGCCACCCTATTAGCCAAGCTCAACCAGCTCGGTCATGACAACGGCATCGGCCGCCTCGACCTCGTGGAGAACCGCTTCGTCGGCATGAAGAGCCGGGGTATGTACGAGACGCCGGGCGGCACGATCCTGCTGCCGGCCCACAGGGCCATCGAGTCGATAACGCTGGATCGCGGCGCGGCGCACCTCAAGGACCAGATCATGCCGCAATATGCGGAGCTGATCTATAATGGCTTCTGGTTCTCGCCGGAGCGCGAGATGCTCCAGGCCCTCATCGACAAGAGCCAGGAGATGGTCACCGGCGAGGTTCGGCTGAAGCTCTACAAGGGCGGCATCCACGTCATCGGCCGCACCAGCCCGAACTCGCTCTACGACCAGGACCTCGTCACCTTCGAGGAGGGCGCCGTGGCCTACGACCACCGCGACGCGGCGGGCTTCATCAAGCTCAACGCCCTGCGCCTGCGCACCTTGGCTCAACGCAAGAAGAAGCTCGGGGCATAGGCCTCGGGATCCACCCCTCCCCCGTCGCGGGGAGGGGTTTACGCAGCGCTTAGACGGCGGACCAGCGGTTGCCCGCCTTACCGAAGGGGCCGGGGCCGAGATCGCCGTAGCGCAGGAAGATCTGCAGGGCCGGCTGCATCTCGTGATGCACCGCCGGTATTTCGGTCCCCGCTCCATAAGGCTCGGCCGTGTCGAAGGCAGGCACGTCGCGGCCGTCGTCCCAGACGATGTTCAGCTTCCTCACCAGCGCCAGATGCTCGTCCGTCACATCGAAGGTGACGTGCTCGGGCGTCTCTCCCGTCCCTTCGTCGCGAAACACGTCGCCGACATCCTCCGACGAAAGCTTGGCCAGGGTGTTGTGATACGCGTAGCGGCCCGGCTTCAACACGGCATTGTGGATGAAGACCGCGAGCGCGTCGCCGAGCGCCCGGTGTTCCTCGTCCGCCCCATCATCGTCGCCGGTGACGTTGAAGATGTCGCCGTCACGGTCGGTGCTGCCATAGGGTGCGTCGGGATGCACGATGGGCGCGCCTTGCCCAGCCGGGTTCCAGGCCACCACCATCCGGCGGATCAGGGCGATCCGCTCGAGGGTGAGGTCGAAGGTTGTGCTGTCGGCCATGTCGCGTCCGCTATCGGTGTTATGTGCGTCGTGTCTCGCATCCGCCCCATCACGGGCCGGCCCCGGCCGCCTGCCGGAGAATGGACGGCTCTATGACACGTGTTGCGGCAAGCCTCCACGTGTCTGGATTCAGCGAAGGCAGCCCATCAATCCACCGACCCCATTCATCCGCCCCTGGATGCGTGTGGCGACCGCACGCACGCCGCGAGACGGCAGGGCCGCATTGCGTTGGATCGGGTTCGGCAGAACGGCGGCGAGCAGGCTCGCCTCGCTGCGGTTGAGGTTCCGCGCGCTCTTTCCGAACCAGCGCTGCGCCGCCGCCTCGGCGCCGTACACACCGTCCCCCCATTCGGCGATATTCAGATAGATCTCCATCATGCGCCGCTTGCCCCATAGGGTATCGGCGATAACGGCAAGAGGAATCTCCATTCCTTTACGGATGACCGAACGCCCGGGCCAGAGGAACACGTTCTTCACCGTCTGCATGGAGATCGTCGAGGCGCCGCGGCTCGGCCCCTCGTCGTCATCCACCACGTCGCGCAGGGCGCCCCAATCGACGCCGTTATGTAGGCAGAAGCGCTGATCCTCCGAAGCGATCACGGCCTGGACCAGGAGCGGGGAGATCGCGTCCAGGGTGACCGCTTCGCGGCTCACGGGTTTGCCGGTCAACCATCGCGCCAGCATCAGGGTTGAGGGCGGCGTCAGCGCACTATAGACGAGCCCCAGAACAAGAATCAGGGCCAGCAACATGACGGGGAGCAGCATGAAGAGGCCGACCAGCCGCCTCACCCAATGCTTCCTTCGTCCTTGGCGGATGGAATCGAGATCGCGCGCATGGCGTGATCGCGAATCGCTGTCATCTGCCGCACCGTCGCGCCGTTCCTGAATCCGTACCTCCCGCACAACGACGCGCCCATTCTTGACCAAGGCCCTTCTTACGATGACCTCACCAAAAGCATCCCACGCTTCGGTCAAGGCGGACGCATCTCAAGCGTTTTCCCACAAGCTTTCGAGCGTGGCCGACGCCGTCGAGGCGTTTCTGGCCGAACGCCTCGGTCCCGAGACGCAGACGGGCGAGATCACGCGTCCCACGCGGCTGATGGAGGCCATGCGCCATGCCGTGCTCGGCGGCGGCAAGCGTCTGCGCCCGTTCCTGGCGGTGGAGACGGCGCGGATGCTGGGCGGCTCCGAGGCCGGGGCGCTGGCCGCCGGTTCGGCCATTGAGCTCGTCCATTGCTACTCCCTCGTCCACGACGACATGCCGGCCATGGACGACGACGACATGCGCCGGGGCAAGCCTACGGTCCACAAGGCCTATGACGAGGCGACCGCCATCCTCGTCGGCGACGCGCTGCAGACGCTGGCCTTCGAGATTCTGGCAGATGCGACCTGGCAGCCGGATCCGTCGATCCGTGCCGACCTCGTTCTCGGCCTTGCAAAGGCGTCCGGCCTCGGCGGCATGGTCGGCGGCCAGATCCTCGATCTCGGGGCGGAAGGTCGCTTCGGCGACGTCTCCCTCGATGTCGAGGACACGCTGCAGCTTCAGGCGATGAAGACCGGCGCCATCCTGGCCTTCTCGGTGGATGCGGGTGCCCTTGTGGGCGGTGCGACGTCGGATCAGCGTGCCTCCCTATGGCGCTACGGCCTCGCCTTGGGCCAAGCTTTTCAGATCGCCGACGATATCCTCGACCGCGAAGCCTCTCCCGAAGCGATGGGCAAAGCCACCGGCAAGGATAAGGATGCCGGAAAGGCGACACTCGTCGATCGTCTCGGCATCGACGGCGCCCGGGCGGAATGCGACCGCCTCGTCGGCATGTGCGAAGAGGCCGTTTCTTCCTGGGGCGACAAAGCCCAGACACTGCGCGAAGCGGCACGCTTCACGGTCGCCCGCAAAGTGTGATGCGATCGCCCCACTGAACTCTGCCGCGATGTTGCATTGCGGCAGGTCCGTGATATCAGGCCTTCATGCATCTCAAGCGGTTCATCGATTTTCTCGGCCTGACGCCGCCGTAGGCTTAAGCCTACCGAATCGTGTTCCGTCCGTGACCGGAGAGCGCTTGAGCGCCCGGTCATCAAGATGCCTGTCCCTGCTGACGCTTCGCGCGCGGGGACGATGAAAGCCATTCCCCATGAACCGTCAGTCCTTCCGGAGCGAGTGGGCTCCCGACGTCACGCGTGAAATCCTGGCCGGCACGGTGGTCGCCCTGGCGCTGATCCCGGAGGCCATCGCCTTCTCGATCATCGCGGGCGTCGACCCGAAAGTCGGGCTCTACGCTTCGTTCTGTATCGCCGTCATTTCCGCTTTCGCCGGTGGCCGTCCTGCCATGATTTCGGCTGCCACCGGCGCCATGTCCCTCGTCATGGTCACGCTCGTGAAGGAGCATGGGCTCGGCTACCTGTTCGCGGCCACCATTCTCACCGGGTTGCTCCAGATCGTCGCCAGTGCCGTACGCCTCGGCAACCTCATGCGCTTCGTCTCGCGCTCGGTGGTCACAGGCTTCGTCAACGCCCTGGCGATCCTCATCTTCCTCGCGCAGATGCCGGAGTTGATCGGCCGCGGGCCGGTCGTCTACGCCATGACCGCCATCGGCCTCGCGATGATCTACGGCCTCCCCTACCTGACGAAGGCCGTCCCCTCACCGTTGATCACGATCCTCGTTCTCACCGGAATCTCGGTCTGGTTCGGGTTCGACATCAGGACCGTGGGGGACATGGGTGCCCTGCCGAGCGAATTACCGGTCTTCGCCCTCCCCCAGGTGCCGTTCACTCTGGAGACGCTGCAGATCATCCTGCCCTATGCCCTCACCCTGGCGATGGTCGGCCTGCTCGAGAGCATGATGACGGCGGCCATCCTCGATGAGATGACCGACACGACCTCCAACAAGAACCGCGAATGCGCCGGCCAGGGCCTCGCCAACGTCACCTCCGGCCTCTTCGGCGGCATGGCCGGCTGCGCCATGATCGGGCAATCGGTCATCAACGTCTCGTCCGGCGGGCGGGGCCGTCTCTCGACGCTGTGGGCGGGCGCGTTCCTGCTGTTCCTCATCGTGGTTCTCGGCCCCTATGTGGCGCGAATCCCGATGGCGGCCCTCGTCGCGGTGATGATCATGGTCTCGATCAACACCTTCCAGTGGAACTCCGTGCGGACCCTGCTGACCCACCCGAAGAGTTCGAGCGCAGTGATGCTCGGAACGGTGGCCGTCGTCGTGACGACGCATGACCTCGCCAAGGGCGTGCTGTTCGGGGTCGTTCTCTCGGGGTTGTTCTTCGCCCACAAGGTGACGCGGTTCTTCGGTATGTCGTCGGTACGCGACGAGGCCAGCCGCATCCGCACCTACCGGGTGACGGGCCAGATCTTCTTCGCCACCGCGGAGGCGTTCCATTCCGCCTTCGATTTCCGCGAGGACGACCTGAACGGGGTCGTGATCGATCTCTCCGCCTCGCATTTCTGGGACATCACCAGCATCAGTGCTCTCGATAGGGTGGTGCTGAAATTCCGGAACCACGGCATACCTGTCGAGATCGTCGGAATGAACACGGCGACGACCACCCTCGTCGATCGGGTCGGCACCCATCAGAAGCCCGGTGCGGCCCTCGCGGGGCCGGGTCACTGATCGACGGGACGAGCGGGATCGAGCGGGATCGAGCGGGAGACTTGCCAAGCGCCCGAGCCCGTCGCTACAGCCGCGCGACGCATCACCCCTTGCCCGCGAGTGCTCCCATGACCGCCTACAAGCTCCTCCTCCTCCCCGGTGACGGCATCGGCCCGGAGGTGATGGCCCAGGTGAAGACCGTAATCGGTGCACTCGCCGAGACCGGTCTCGCCACGTTCGAGACCGAGACCGACCTCGTCGGCGGCTCGTCCATCGACGCTCACGGCGTGCCCCTCACCGACGAGGCCCTCGCGCGGGCGGACGCGGCGGATGCGATCCTGCTCGGCGCGGTGGGCGGCCCAAAATGGTCCGGCGTCGCCTACGACATCCGCCCCGAGGCCGGGCTTCTGCGGCTCCGCAAGGATCTCGGCCTGTTCGCGAATCTGCGGCCGGCGATCTGCTACCCGGCGCTGGCGGATGCGTCCGCGCTGAAACGCGAGCTCGTCGAGGGTCTCGACATCATGATCGTGCGCGAACTCACCGGCGGCGTCTATTTCGGTGAGCCGAAGGAAATCACCACCCTCCCCGACGGCACCAAGCGCGCCGTGGATACCCAGGTCTACACCACGGGCGAGATCGAGCGGATCGCCCATGTGGCCTTCGATCTGGCGCGCAAGCGCTCGGGCCGCGTGGCCTCGGCCGAGAAGCACAACGTGATGAAATCCGGCGTCCTGTGGAAGGAGGTCGTCACCAAGGTCCATTCCGAGCATTACAGCGATGTCGAGCTCGAGCATGTGCTCGCCGACAATTGCGCCATGCAGCTGGTGCGCCGCCCGAAGCAGTTCGACGTCCTCGTGACCGACAACCTCTTCGGCGACGTGCTCTCGGATGTAGCGGCGATGCTCACCGGCTCCCTCGGCATGCTGCCCTCCGCTTCGCTCGGAGCAGTGGATTCGAAGGGAAGCCGCAAGGCGCTGTACGAGCCGGTCCATGGCTCGGCGCCCGATATTGCGGGCCAGGATCTCGCCAACCCCATCGCCATGATCGGCTCGCTCGCCATGGCGTTGCGCTACTCGTTCGGCCTCGGCGAGGCGGCCGACCTACTCGACGGCGCGATCACCGATGCGCTCGCGGCGGGTGCCCGAACGAAGGATATTGCCGGAGAGGGCGTGACGCCGCTGGGGACCGCCGGGATGGGCGAGGCCGTCTTGGCGGCTCTCAAGTCGCGGGTGCGCTGAAGCGAGAACCGCGGTCTCGTCCGGACATGAAAAAGGCGCCGACCCAACCGGGTCGGCGCCTTTTTCGGTCCATCGTCCGAAGACTGCTCTTAGTAGGGGTTGCCGTTGCGAGAGACGTATGAGGTGGGGTCGATTGCATCGACACCGGAGAAGTCGATGTTGTGGATCGCGCTGGAACGGGCGCCCACGAACGGGCCGTTGGTGATCGGATCGGGCAAGATCGCGCCGCCGAAACGATCGTTGCGGCCGTAGGGCGGCGAATTCAGGTAGCTGGCCGTGATGAAGTGCGGGTTGGTCGCCGGGTTGCTGATCGAACCGTTATTCGCCTCGACGACATTGCCGGCATCGAGCCAGCTGCGCGGACGGATGCGGATCGGCAGCGGCTGGCTGACGCGGATACCGGGGGCGTAACGACCCTGCGCCTCGACAGCGGTGCTCGCGCCGACAGCGGTAAGGGTGAGTGCGCCCATCAGGGCAATCGTGGCAGTGCGCATGACGGACCTTCGTTGAACCTGTGTGAGATTAGGCCCGATTTCCTTAAGAAACTCGGCCATTCTTGGTGAGTAGACGTGCCAGCGGCGCTGTTGTTCCCGGCCTAAGGCCGCGCTTGGTCGCTTCGCCGCAGTTTCGCCTCATTATGTCGGATGCGGCGTTTCGAGATCGATCCGGTTTCTCCGGCGGCCTCTCGGTTGGGGACGGCCGCGACACGCGGCGCGCAGCCCTCTACCCGCCGTTCCTCGAACACGCGATACGCCGCTTCGAGGCCTGCGGAAGCTTGGCCATTCAGAACGAGCTTGTCCAGGGCGCAGACGATGGCCCGCGGCTCCGGCGGCTGGCTCAACGGAGCGCAGAGCCAGCCATCGATGCGCGGGGTCAGTGGAATCAGCCCGCTCTGCCCCGCATTGGAGAAACCGGTACAGATCCGCGTCACCGGACCGCTCAACGTGGCTTCCAAGGTCTCGAGCGGACCGAACTTGGTAGCGATCAACCCTCGTTCGCCGGATCGTACGACGGCGAGTCCCTGCCCGTCCGCGGCCCGTCGAGCGATGGTGACGAACAGGCTCACGGGAGGTGTGGAGCCCTCTGTGACGGTGAGGCTGAGATAGGGTGCATCCGCCGCGTCGAATTTACCCTGTGAGAGACGGTCCTCCCGCTGGCCCGTGGCCGGGTTGATCCGTGCTGGCTCGATCTTCGCCTGATCGAGGGCGTCAGGATCGTCGAGCCGATAACGCGGGGCCGTTTCGGCAATGGGCAGAGCCTGGCGAACATTCACGGCGGCGGTGGGGACGAACGGCTGGGCATTCGTGTCGGTCGAGACAATCGCCCCCGACTTCGTCTCATCGTGTTTCGGCTCACCACCGACGAACTGCCCGGCTGCGCCGACACAAGCGAGTGCCGCGACACAAGGCACGGCAAGCCGCAATGACGAGCGAGCCTTGCGCTTGGGGAGCCGATGGCTGGTTTCGTCCTGTACGGCGATGCGATGCATGAAACCCTGAAACCGGTGACTCTTCTGGAGGCTTTCGCCGCGTGCGAGCGACCATGCTCTCGAGGCTCCGTAGGCCGGGTTTCACACCGGGTGACCGGACGAGGGTTTTCGATTTTGCGGTGAATCAATCGTTGCCCGATACACCTTGCGTCTATCGGCAGGTCCTGTTTGTGCCGCGACGAAAGTCTTGCGTGCAGCGCAACTCTTGACAGTCGCGGAGACGAGGCGTCTTGCTCCGCCGCTTGAAGTCAAAGTGGTCCTATCGAAGGGTCGAACGGGACGGGGCGTGCCGGCAAGTCCGCGGGACGACGCGTTTTCGCAGCCGGCCGGTCAATCAGGTCGTGACCGGGAAACCCTGCGGATTCTCATGGGACCGGTACACGGAGACTTGCCAACGACCCTGCCAGCGGTGCCGAGGCGATGAGCCCGGCCCTGGCGGGGAACCAGGGCATCACGAAGCGGAGTTGGAGAGATGGGTTACAAGGTCGCCGTCGTCGGTGCCACGGGCAATGTTGGCCGTGAGATGCTCGACATCCTGTCGGAGCGGGCGTTCCCCGCCGATGAGGTCGTGGCTATCGCCTCGCGCCGCAGCGCCGGGCAGGAAGTCTCTTTCGGTGACAAGATCCTGAAGGTGAAGGCGCTCGACACCTACGATTTCTCCGACACCGATATTTGCCTGATGTCCGCTGGCGGCGAGACGTCGAAGGAATGGTCGCCGCGCATCGGCCAGACCGGCTGCGTCGTCATCGATAATTCGTCGGCCTTTCGCTACCATCCCGACGTGCCGCTGATCGTGCCGGAAGTGAATCCGGAAGCCATCACCGGCTTCTCGAAGATGAACATCATCGCCAACCCGAACTGCTCCACGGCGCAGCTCGTCGTCGCCTTGAAGCCCCTGCACGACGTGGCCAAGATCACCCGCGTGGTGGTGGCGACCTATCAGTCGGTCTCCGGCGCCGGCAAGGAAGCCATGGACGAGCTGTTCCAACAGACCCGTTCGGTCTTCACCGCCGGTCAGATGACCATGGAGAAGTTCCCAAAGCGCATCGCCTTCAACGTCATCCCGCAAATCGACGTGTTCCTCGACGACGGATCCACCAAGGAAGAGTGGAAGATGGTCGCCGAGACCAAGAAGATGCTCGATCCCAAGATCAAGCTGACGGCGACCTGCGTGCGCGTGCCGGTGTTCATCGGCCATGCCGAGGCGGTGAACGTCGAATTCGAGCATCCGATCTCGCCCGAGGAGGCGACTGCCCTCCTGCGTTCGGCACCGGGCATCCTGGTCGTCGATAAGCGTGAGCCCGGCGGCTACATGACCCCGCACGAGGCGGCCGGCGAGGACGCGACCTATGTCTCGCGCATCCGCGCGGATTCGACGGTCGATAACGGCCTCTCGTTCTGGTGCGTCGCCGATAACCTGCGCAAGGGCGCGGCCCTGAACACGGTGCAGATCGCCGAGATGCTGATCAACCGGAAGCTGCTGAAGGAGCGGGCGGCGGCCTGATCACTCCACTTCCAGTCCTTTGGCCGAAACCCATCGAACGGCCATTGTCATTGACGCCGTCCCGTTCACGGGGCGGCGTTTTTTTATGGCCAATCCCCCTAATGAAGCAGGAGGAGATGCATTTCAATTGAAAATGTTCCTATTTTAGGATAGCCAGGATTAGAACAAAACACGAACATTAGTGATCGCGATGTGGGGCACTTCCAAACGCGAGCATGAAGCCGAAACCCTCCTTCGCCAACTCGCCATACTGGCGACGGAGACAAAACTGATCCGACTCCAACAGAGCCTGGACCGGAAGTACGATCCAGCCCAGCCCCGTGCGCCCGCCGGCCAAAGCGATGGTGGGCGGTGGGTCTCCGACGGAGGCGTCGGAGGCAGTCGCCTGACCGATCGTCCATCAACCGGTCAGACACTCCGATCCTCCATCGATAACGGAAGCACGTCAGGCAGGTCCACGCGAGAGGAAACCGTCACCAATAACGGGGCTCGGATTCTATCGCTGCGTATTCGCTCGGGACGCGGAGAGTGGGACGACCAGCACGCCGTCGTCACACCGGATGGCGAAAGCAGGATTTTCGAGAATTCGGGCGACGTTCAGACCATCCGCGACGGGGCATCGGGAGAGGTTCTCTCGCGTGGCGCGTTCGCGTTATCCGAATCGCAATCCCAGCCCACAATACAACAGGTCTTTCTGCCGGCTTTCGTCGTCGCTCCGGCCGTCAAGGTCACTCTTGAAGCGGCGGCGCTTCTCTTCACCTATCTGGAAGCTCGGAGGCCGGGATTCGGCAAGGCACCGGGCAGAACGGCACTGCGCTACGACTTCGACCCAGATCCGGACAAAAAACTTCCCCTCATTTGGGTTGGTCCGGTCGATCAGACGACACTCGACCAAGCTTGTCCACGCAACGCCGAAGTGCAAGCCGTAACGGACGAGGCGACGAAACGGCTGACAGCCTTGAATCCCCTTCTGACGAGACAGCAACTCGGCACCATGATCCATGTCGATATCGCACACACATTCATTGCAAGGGCTTATCCCGATGTGCGCGTCTAATTTTCGATAAGCAGTACCGGCGATGAAGCAGATTATGGAGAAAAGGGTTCAGCACGCCTCGATCTTTTCGAACTCTCACCAAATCAAACAGTCTGCGTCTATGATTATAAAACTGGATCGGCGGGGCTAAGCTCAAAAAGAGCGTTGTTTCTAGCCAGATCCGCCAAGAAATTTTGGCCGCAATCAAATGGTATAATTATCATTCAAGTGAGGCCGATAAAATGACGACCATTAAACAAATTAAAGGCCTTGCCAATAATTTGCTCGACAAAAATATTGATCTTGTCGCTGCTGGTAGAAACTCCTTCTGGCTTCTCCCCATCGAATCTATAGGACGATTGATCCACCTCGATCGGACGAGCAATCCGGCCTATTGCGTTGCAAGCTGGTACCTCGTCGAGTTCTTCATGCCCGGAGTTCGTTCATCGTCCTCACTCGGGCGATGCAGCGAAAGGATTGCCCGTTCTGAAGGCTTCGAGGGTGGCCAGGGCTGGTTCTGGTCCGACCCGACGATCTACGACGATTTCCTCACCCGCGTCGAAGCGGATGCCCTGGCGATCCTTCGCCCCCTGGACACGACGCGAAAGTGTCTCGACTTCGCCCGCACCCGTCCCGCCACGGTCGGACGTCTCGGTCTGGACTGGCATCTCGTCGCCTGCATTGCGCTCGGCGAACTCGATGAGGCTCGGACGATCTGGTCCAAGATAGGTAAGCAATACCGCAACGGGGCCGTGATGGAGGATGCGCACTGGCAGTTGATCAACGACCGGACCTGCCTCATCGGCGAGCCGCTCATGGCCGACGATCGGGACGCTCTCGCCACCCTGTTGCATCGCTGGGAAGCCGAGACCATCGTCGGAAGTCCCCTCGAACCATTTTGGAGACCGAGCCTGTTTCCCCTGGAGGAGGATGCATCGGCCGCCCCATAAGTGGGCGAGAAGACTAGGGCGACAGGCAAGCCGGCATTAGACCGATGCCTCCAACGCCGCCACATCCCCACCACTGATCGCCGGCAGGCACCGGGTGATCCGCTCGGCATCCCAGTTCCACCACGCCACGGCCTGGAGCCGCGCGGCGATATCGGGCGGTACGCGCATCCGCACGAGCGTGGCCGGGTTGCCGGCGACGATGGCGTAGGGAGGTACGTCGCGGGTGACCACGGATTTGGCGGCGACCACGGCTCCGTCGCCGATGCGGATTCCCGGTAGGATCGTGCTGTCGTAACCGAGCCAGACATCGTTGCCGATCACCGTGTCGCCCCGGTTGGGAAAGGCCATCTCTTCGGGGAAGCGTCCGGCCCAGGCGCTGCCGAAGATAACGAACGGGTAGGTGGAGGGCGCGTCGAGGCGGTGGTTGCCCCCGTTCATGAGGAAGCGCGTGCCCGCCGCAAACGCGCAGAAGCGACCGATTCGCAAGCGGTCGCCCAGGAAGGCGAAGTGGTAAAGGATGTTGTCGAGGAAGGCCTCCGGGCCGGCAGGGTCGTCGTAATAGGTGTAGGCGCCGACCTCGACATTCGGCGGCAGTTGAAGATTGCGAATGAAGGTGATGCGGCTGTGTCCCGGGACGGGGTGGAGGCAGTCTGGATCGGGTCCGAATGACGAATCGGCAGTCATAGTCGGAGCTTCCTGAAAAGGGTTTGGGGAAGAAGCGGGATGGGCGCGCTCTACCGAGGAACGCCACGTGAAATAGCTTGAAACGAGGCGACGATCGGATTAGCTATAGAGCATCAGTTCTGGTTGCAGTCTTGAGGCTGCGGTTCGGGAGTGGGCCCCACCGGGTCCGCTCTTTTTTATTGCCGCAACGCCTCTCGCACCGGATCGCTTCACGCAAGGCCGGACATACAGCGCAGCATGGCGGACACTTCCGAAAAACGTCTGATCACTGAGACCGGCGTCGCCGCACGGGTCGTGCAGGTCATCGAGGCATCGATCGAGGGCCTCGGCTATCGCGTGGTCCGGGTGCGGGTGTCGAGCGCCAATGGCTGCACCGTGCAGATCATGGCCGAGCGGCCCGACGGCACCATGACGGTGGACGATTGCGAGACCGTGAGCCGGGCGATCTCTCCCCTCCTCGATCTCGATGACCCGGTGGGCAAGGCCTATTATCTGGAGATCTCCTCCCCCGGCATCGACCGGCCGCTGGTACGGGCCGTCGATTTCGAGCGTTGGGCCGGCTACGAAGCCAAGATCGAGCTGGCGATACCCCTCGACGGCCGGAAGCGGTTTCGCGGGATCATCCGAGCCCCCAACCCGGATGGCCTCACGGTGCCGATCGATCTGCCCGACGTGAAGGAGGGCCTGCCGAGCCGCATCGACCTTCCCCTCCGCGATCTCGGCGACGCCTACCTCGTCCTCACCGACGATCTCGTGCGTGAATCGCTCCGACGTGGCGGCGGGCCGCCGCCGATGCTGGACGATGAGGACGAAGACGAGAGCGAGGAGGGTGACGAGGCTGAAGTCGCGCCTCCCGCCCCTCTCAAGAAAAAGGTCGAGCGGCCGCTGAAGCCCAAGGCGTCGGCCAAGCCCAAGCCGGAAAAGATCGAGACCGAGGCGAGTCGGGCCAACAAGGCCAAGCCAGTCCGCACCAAGGCGGTGCGGGTCAAGGACGACGGCAAGCTTCATTAGAGCATTCGTTCGGAACTCCGGCGGGCGCCCGATGGCGCGCTGAGGGTTCCGAGAAGAACATACGACGAAAAGAAGGACGAAATCCGATGGCTGTCGTCAGCGCCAACAGACTCGAACTCCTGCAGATTGCCGAAGCGGTCGCCCGCGAGAAGGTGATCGACCGCTCCATCGTCATCGACGCCATGGAGGAGGCCATCGCCAAGGCCGCTCGCTCCCGTTACGGCGCGGAGACGGATGTCCATGCGGAGATCGACCCCAAGACCGGCGCGCTCCGCCTGTCCCGCCATCTCGTGGTGGTGGACGAGGTCGAGAACGACGCCCGCGAGGTCACACTGGATCAGGCTCGGCGCTACAATCCGGGCGCGCTCGTGGGGGACGTGATCTCCGACACGCTGCCGCCCTTCGATTTCGGCCGCGTCGCCGCTCAATCGGCCAAGCAGGTCATCGTTCAGAAGGTGCGTGACGCCGAGCGCGACCGTCAGTTCGACGAGTACAAGGACCGCATCGGCGAGATCGTCAACGGCCTGGTCAAGCGGGTCGAGTACGGCAACGTCATCGTCGATTTGGGACGCGGCGAGGGCATCGTGCGCCGTGACGAGATGATCCCGCGCGAGACCTTCCGCCCCGGCGACCGTATCCGCTCCTACCTGTTCGACGTGCGCCGCGAAGTGCGTGGACCGCAGATCTTTCTGTCGCGCTCCCACCCGCAATTCATGGCCAAGCTGTTCGGCCAGGAAGTGCCCGAAATCTATGACGGCATCGTCGAAGTGAAGGCGGTCGCCCGCGATCCGGGCTCGCGCGCCAAGATCGCCGTCATCTCGCGGGACGGCTCCATCGACCCCGTCGGTGCCTGTGTCGGCATGCGCGGCTCCCGCGTCCAGGCGGTCGTGGGCGAATTGCAGGGCGAGAAGGTCGACATCATCCCGTGGTCGGAAGACCAGGCGACCTTCATCGTCAATGCGCTCCAGCCCGCCGAGGTGGTCAAGGTGGTCCTCGACGAAGAGGCCGACCGCATCGAGGTGGTGGTGCCCGACGATCAGCTCTCGCTGGCCATCGGCCGTCGCGGCCAGAATGTGCGCCTCGCCTCACAGCTCACCGGTTGGGACATCGACATCCTGACCGAGGCCGAGGAATCGGAGCGGCGCCAGAAGGAATTCGCCGAGCGGACCGCGGTCTTCATGGCAGCCCTCGACGTCGACGAGACGGTGGGCCAGCTCCTCGCGGCGGAGGGTTTCCGGAACGTCGAGGAAATCGCCTATGTCGAGCCGGGCGAGCTCGCCAACATTCAGGGCCTCGACGAGGAAAGCGGCACGGAGATCCAGGCTCGCGCCCAGGATCACCTCGCCCGCGTCGAATCCGAATTCGATGCCAAGCGCCAGGAACTCGGCGTCGCTGACGACTTACGCGAGATCGATGGCGTGACCACGCCCATGCTCGTGGCCTTCGGCGAGAACGACGTGAAGTCGATAGAGGATCTCGCCGGCTGCGCCACGGATGACCTTGTCGGCTACACCGAAGGTCGCGGCCCCGAGGCCACCAAACATGCGGGCTATCTCGACGGGTTCGAAATCTCCCGTGCCGAGGCTGAGGCCATGATCATGGCGGCTCGCGTCAAGGCTGGTTGGATCGAAGCACCCGTTGAGGCTGACGAGGGCGAACAGACCGACGGGGAACCCGAGGCAGTCTGATCCCAGGCGACTTCACCGCCTTCTCCCTCAACGATCGTCGGAGACGAAATCGAGGGAGAAGGTGACGACAACGTCCAAGCGCAGAACGACCGGGTCAATGCTCGGGCCTCGAATCGCTACCCTGCCATAACGTGACTTGGCAGGTCCGGCACGGCCGAACAGCCCAAGACGTAGAAGGGTCCAACCGCCATATGACGGGCGAATACGCAGATGCAGCGCAAGATGCCGCTGAGCCGGAGCCGAGCACTTTGCTCGATTCCGGCTTCGGGCGCGGTCGGCGCAATGCAATGCGCACATGCCTTGTCACCCGAATGTCGCAGAATCCGGAAGGCATGATCCGCTTCGTTCTGTCTCCCGACGGGGAAGTGGTGACGGATCTGAAGGCGAAACTGCCAGGACGCGGCGCATGGCTCACTGCCAGTCGCGTCACGGTCGAAGCCGCGCTGAAGAAGCGGCTGTTCCAACGCGCCTTCAAGACCAAGGATGCGGCCGCACCGGCGGACCTCGGTGACAGGATCGCAGCGATCCTGCGGGAAGACCTGCGCCAATCCCTGTCGCTCGCCAACAAGGCAGGCTGCCTGGTCGCCGGTTTTGCCAAGGTCGAGTCCGCCATTGCGGACAAGGCCGGTGTCGCAGCGGTGATTCAAGCCTCCGACGGTAGCGCGGACGGTAGAAGGAAGATCGCCGCGGCATTGCACCGGAGGCATGGCGATGCCATATCCCGTGTCCCGGTCATCGATGATTTGTCCAATGCAGAATTGGACATGGCCTTGGGTCGGGATCATGTGATACATGCGGCGCTTGTCGCAGGAGTCGGGAGCACCGGCTGCCTTGCGCGTTGGCGTCGGCTACGCTCTTTCGAGGGCAGGCCTACGACAGCCGAGGAGGCCGGTTACGCCCGAGCAGGGCAAACCGCTTCGACTCTGCAGGACGACGACGAGACGGATTTACCCGGCGCACAGCAGTTTGCCGGTTCACGGGACGATGGAAACCCTCAGGGTTTGGACTGAATGAGCGATACGAATAATCCGGGCGACAAGACGCAGGCACGACCCCCCTCGAAGCCGCTGTCCTTGAAGCGCCCGATCGAGCAGGGAACGGTGCGTCAGAGCTTCTCCCATGGCCGCTCCAAGCAGGTCGTGGTCGAGACTGTGAAGCGCCGTGTCATCGGGGCGGCACCGGCCGCTCCTGTTCGCGAAACGCAACCGGTCGCTCCGGCGTCCCGTGTGGCGCCGCCCGCTCCCGCGGTCCCGCGTCCCGCCCAGCGGGCGGCGTCCGGCGTCGTGCTTCGGACATTGAGCGAGCAGGAGCGCGATGCACGCGCCGCTGCCCTCGCCGATGCCCAGCGACGTGAGCAGGAAGCCCGCCGCAAGGTCGAGGAAGAGGCTGCAGCGCAGCGTGCTCGCGAGGCTGAGGAAGCCCGCCAGCGCGAGGCCGAGGAGCGTCGCCGCCAGGAAGAGGAGCGTCAGCGCGCCGAGGAGCAGGCTCGCCTGCGTGCCGAGGAAGAGGCTGCTCGCGAGGCGGCTCGCGCTGCCGAAGCCGCAGCCAAGGAAGCCGCCGCGGCGGCTCCTGCCGCAGCTGCTCCGTCTGCGCCCGCACGGCCCGTTTCCAAGACCGTGCCGATGGCTCCTGTCTCGGCTCCGATCTCGTCGGCCCCGAAGCCCGCTCCGGCAGCACCCGCTCCCGCTCCCGCACCGCAGGCTGCGGCGCCCGCGCGTCCAGCTCCCGCTGCCCGTCCCCCTCTGACGGCTCGCCCGACGCCTGCAGAGCCGCGCAAGACCATCACGGCCGACGTGCGCAAGCCGCGCGATTTGAACTTCATGGCCCGCCCGGCTCCCGCACCCGAGCCTGAGGCGGCTCCCACCGCTGCCACGGCCGCACGTCCGGCCGGTGCGACGCCTGCCGCCCGCGCGCCGGGTCGGCCTCAGGCTGCCGAGGAGGAGAGCGAGCAGAAGCGCGTCATCCGCCGCCCTGGCATGCCGCTTAAGATCATCACGCCGCCCAAGACACCCAAGCAGCCGGGCGGCGACCGTAATCGTGGGCGCCTGACCATCGCCACCGCCACGTCGGGCGAGGACGAACGTACACGCTCCGTTGCTTCGTTCCGTCGCCGCCAGCAGCGCATGAGCGGCAACCGGCAGGTGGAGCAGAAAGAGAAGCTCTCCCGCGAGGTGACGATCCCCGAGACGATCACCATCCAGGAACTCGCCAACCGCATGTCGGAGCGGGCAGTGGACGTGATTCGCCTGCTCATGAAGCAGGGTGAGATCCACAAGATCACCGACGTGATCGATTCGGATTCTGCCCAGCTCATCGCCGAGGAACTCGGCCACACCGTACGCCGCGTCGCCGAGTCCGATGTCGAAGAGGGCTTGTTCAACGACGAGCCGGATCTCGAAGAGGATCTCGATCCGCGTCCGCCCGTCGTGACCATCATGGGCCATGTCGATCACGGCAAGACCTCGCTGCTCGACGCCATCCGCAAGACGGCCGTCGTCTCCGGCGAAGCCGGTGGCATCACGCAGCATATCGGCGCGTATCAGGTCGCATCGCCATCCGGTGACATGGTCACCTTCATCGACACCCCCGGCCACGCGGCGTTCACCTCCATGCGCGCCCGTGGCGCCAAGGTGACGGATATCGTCGTGCTCGTGGTGGCGGCCGATGACGGTGTCATGCCCCAGACGGTGGAGGCGATCAGCCACGCGAAGGCGGCCGGCGTGCCGCTCATCGTGGCGATCAACAAGATCGACAAACCCGATGCGAACCCGCAGCGGGTGCGTACCGAGCTTCTGCAGCATGACATACAGGTCGAGTCCATGGGCGGCGAGACCCTGGAATTCGAAGTCTCCGCCAAGACCGGCGACGGTCTGCCGGATCTCCTCGAAGGTCTGCAGCTGCAGGCCGAAATCTTGAACCTGCGTGCCAACGAGGCACGCGACGGCGAGGGTACGGTCATCGAGGCCAAGCTCGATCGCGGTCGCGGTCCCGTCGCCACGGTGCTCGTGCAGCGCGGCACCCTCTTCACCGGCGACATCGTCGTTGCTGGTGCCGAGTGGGGGCGTGTCCGCGCCCTCATCGACGACAAGGGCGAGAGCATCCCTTATGCCGGCCCGTCGGTGCCGGTGGAGGTACTCGGCTTCAACGGAACTCCGGATGCGGGCGACCGCGTGGCGGTGGTACCGAACGAAGCCCGTGCCCGCGAAGTCACCGAGTATCGCGCCCGTCAGAAGCGTGAGCGGATTGCTGCACGAACTGGCGGTGCGAACCGCTCGCTCGTGGACATGATGCGCGACCTGAAGGAAGGCCTCGGCCGCAAGGAACTGGCTCTCGTCATCAAGGGCGACGTGCAGGGTTCAGTGGAAGCCATCATCGGCGCGTTGGAGAAGCTCGGCAACGACGAGGTGTCAGCGCGCATTCTGCTCGCGGGCGTCGGCGGCATCACCGAGTCGGACGTGACCTTGGCGGAGGCTTCGAAGGCCGTCGTCATCGGCTTCAACGTGCGTGCCCATAAGGAAGCGCGCGAGTCAGCCGAGAACAAGGGCGTCGAGATCCGCTACTACAACATCATCTACGACCTCGTGGATGACATCAAAGCGACCCTCTCGGGCATGCTGCCGCCGACCCTGCGCGAAGAGCGCCTCGGTGAGGCGCAGATCCTGCAGATCTTCGACGTGTCGAAGGTCGGCAAGATTGCCGGTTGTCGCGTCACCGACGGTGTCGTGCAGCGTGGCGCACATGTCCGCCTGATCCGCGACAGCGTCGTGATCCACGAGGGCAAGCTGTCTCAGCTGAAGCGCCTCAAGGACGACGCGAAGGAAGTCGGTTCAGGTTACGAGTGCGGTATGTCCTTCGAGAACTTCCAGGACATGCGTGCGGGTGACACGATCGAGTGCTACCGGGTCGAGGAGATCCGCCGCACGCTCTAAAAGCGACGCGGCTTGACGAACCCGGCGGCTGCAGCGCGCGCTGCAGCCGCCGTTTTGTTTTGCAGACGGCCGGTACGTCTGAGCGCCCCCGCAAAACGGGGCGCCCAGTCCAGGCGATCCCGGATCCGAGACCCAAGCGACAATGGCTCAGAAACCCAATCCTAGTGGTCCTTCGCAGCGCCAGCAGCGCGTGGCCGAACTTATCCGCCACGCCATCGCAGAAGTGCTGCAGCGCGGCGACATCCAGGATCCTGTCCTGGGCTCGCATGTCATCACCGTGCCGGAAGTGCGTATGTCGCCCGATCTCAAGATCGCCACGGCCTACATCATGCCGCTCGGCGGCCTCGACGAGAAACCGGTCATCGCGGCTCTTGAACGCAACAAGAAAGCACTGCGTCAGGAAGTTGCCCGCCGGGTGAATTTGAAATTTGCGCCCGATCTACGCTTCCTGCGAGACGAGACCTTCGACGAAGCGGATCGGATCGACGCCCTTCTCAGGTCCGAGAAGGTGCGGCGCGATCTCGAATCGCAGCCGCGCGATGCGGACGAGCCAGACGCAGGCGCGTAGGTTCGGCCATCTCGACGAGGTTCATTAGACCCGGAAAGCGGACGCCTCGCGTTACACCCCATCAAGAACTGACCCTGGCGTCGATAGGGATTACGGAGCTGCCAAAGCTGCCGCTTCCATCGCGCCGCCGACGAGGACATCATGATCAACGATCCGACGATCGAGAATCCCGACGTCGCCACTCCCTCGCCCCACCGTTCCGGCGAGGAAAGACCCTCACAGGGTCGCCGCCAACAGCGCGGCCAAGCCTCCGACAGGCCCAAGCGTCGCGATGTGAACGGTTGGGTCATCCTGGACAAAGGCGTCGGAATGACCTCGACCCATGCGGTCGCGGTGGTGAAGCGTGCCTTCAATGCGAAAAAGGCGGGCCATGCCGGCACGCTCGATCCATTAGCCTCCGGCATCCTGCCTATCGCCCTCGGCGAGGCGACCAAGACCGTCCCCTTCGTCATGGATGGCCGCAAGGCCTACATCTTCACCGTGACCTGGGGCATCGAGACGGATACCGACGATGCGGAAGGCCGTCCGGTTGCGACAAGCGACACACGGCCGGACCACGCGCTCGTAGAGGCCGCGCTGCCCGCCTTCGTCGGAGCCATCGAGCAGGTGCCACCGCGCTACTCGGCGATCAAGATCGCCGGTGAACGTGCCTACGATCTCGCTCGCGACGGCGAAGTGGTGGAGCTCGTGGCGCGTCCGGTCCAGATCGACCATCTCTCCGTGGTGGAACATACCCCCGATCGCACGATCATCGCGGCAGAGTGCGGCAAGGGCACCTATGTGCGCGCCATCGCCCGCGATCTCGGCCGGGTGCTCGGCTGCTACGGGCATGTCTCCGCCTTGCGCCGTACGCGCGTCGGGCCCTTCGCGGAGGCTGAGTCCTGCCTCGTCGCCACCCTCGAAGAGGGCGGACCGGATGGAAACGCCGCACATCTCCGTCCGGTGGAGACTGCGCTCGATGCGGTCGTTTCGGTGGCCGTCTCACGGGACATGGCGTTACGGCTCATGCGGGGCCAACCCGTCCTGCTGCGGGGACAAGATGCCCCCACGGAAGGCAAGGCCTTTGCGACCTGCGGCGGCATCCTCGTGGCCGTAGGCGATGTCGAGCGCGGTGAACTCGTCCCGCACCGCGTTTTCCACCTTGGTGGTACCGCGCGTCAGTCGTGAAATAGGCAGAAGCACTGCTACCGATAGTAGTATCTTATCGAGCGCCGATTGTATCGACGGGCTCAAATTCTTCCGTTTAACTTACGAGTTGTTGACGCTCACATATCCTTATCTCTCGCCGACAGCCGTTGGCGGGAGAGATTTACTTTTCCATTAGAAAGTTCGTTCTACGCGTGGCTCTATGACGAGCCGAAGCGAACATTCTGCAACGATCCTGCTGACGCGCTTCCGCCGGGATACCAACGGTGCGATCGCCATTTTCTTCGGCCTGCTCGCTGTTCCCCTGCTGATGCTGTCGGGATTGGTAATCGATTACGGCGTGAATTCGATGGCCCAACAGGGTCTTCAGGATGCCGCCGATTCAACAGTTATCTCGCTGCTCAAGCTCCCAGTGGCTACGACAACTGTCGAGCTTCAGACCAGGGCCGAGAACCAGATCAGGGCTGCCGCTCCCAGGTTGGTGGACGCCGACACGAAGATCAGTGTTGCACGGGTGGAGAATACGATCACCGTTTCGGTCATGGCCAAGAGCCCGACCAGCGTGACCAGGATCGCGGGCTATAATTCCTTCCCTGTCTCAGTCACGGCAGCAGGTATACGCGGATCGGGCAATCTCGAGATCGCCCTCGTTCTCGACAATACCGGATCGATGAGCGGTTCGAAGATCACCAACTTGAAGGCAGCCGCTAACGACCTTGTCACGAGTCTGTTCAGAGAGGCCGATCCCGCTAAGCCCAACGCCCTGAAAATCGGAATCGTCCCGTTCTCGATGACCGTGAATGTCGGTCCATCGAATGCAACCCAGTCATGGCTCGATAAGGATGCGAAGGCCTCCTATCACTCGGATATCTTTGTCTCCTCGGCGAACCGCCTGACCCTTTTCCGCCAAATGGGGGTCGCTTGGGGCGGGTGCGTCGAGAGCAGGCCAGCGCCCTACGACGTTCAGGATACACCGCCGTCGATCGCCAATCCCAATACCCTGTTCGTGCCCTTCTTCGCACCCGATGAATCCGATAACGACCGGAAAGCCGTCAACGATTACATGAGCGACTACACGACCACATCGACAGTGGCCGACCATCGGACGCGGCAGGGCCAGATCATAAAATATTTCAGGAATCCCATCTTACAAAAGGGCCGGATCAGCGACACCGTCCCCTATCGCTACGGGCCCAATTCCGGATGCGAGCTCCAGCCCATCACGCGTCTCACCACGTCACAATCTACGCTCACCAACGCGATCAACGCGATGACCATCGTCGGCGATACGAACATCGCTATGGGTCTGGTCTGGGGATGGCATCTGCTGTCGCCGAACGGCCCCTTCGCGGAGGGTGTGCCGTATGACGAAAAGAACACTCGGAAGTTCGTGATCCTGATGACGGACGGACAGAACGCCTCCTCTGTCAGCTCGTCCGCGAATGCATCGATCTATTCTGGCCTCGGCTTCAGCTGGCAGAATCGTATGTGGACCAATGCCAACACGACCGCGACCCGGACGGCGGCCATGAATGCACGGCTCTCAACCCTTTGCACGAACATAAAGAATGCGGGCATCACCATCTTTACGGTCCGCGTCGAGGTCACTGAAGGGGCCAGCGACATCCTCCGCAACTGTGCGAGCGGCACCGACAAGTTCTACGATGTCCAGAATTCCGCGACGCTGACCGACGCCTTCAGGGCTATTGGGTCGCAGATGAGCGAGATGCGGATTTCGCGATGAGGATCCGCTGGCCGTCCCGCCTGCTTTCGCGCTCATTCCGTGATTTTCCAGGCAATCGTCGCGGCGTAACGGCGGTCGAGTTCGGGATCGTCGGTGTTCCGTTCTTCATGCTGCTCGGTGCGTTGATCGAAGGCGCCATGTTGATGGTCGCCCAGATCTCGTTCGACAACGCCCTCGATCGGGCGGCGCGGGCCGTCTTCACCGGCACGTTTCAGCAAGGATCCAACAGTAGTAGTCCAGCGATCCGGCTCATTCAGGAAATGTGTAGAGGTGCCACGCTGTTCGACTGCAGCACGGACAAGATCAAGATCGAGGTCACTGCCACGGGGAGCAGCAACACCCTCGTGACCTGCTCGCCCTACGATAATGTGAGCCAGTCGATAGCGACGGGCTTCGGAAAGAAGTTCGAGTGTCCCAACGGAGACGACATCGTGACGATCTGCGCGATCGCGGCGATACCTCGCTATTTTCCAACGTCGAAGCTGATGCTGCCGCCTCTCCCCAACAACGAGCAAATGATCCGTTCGATGGTGGTCTTTCGCGCGGAGCCATACGCGCAGGGAAAATGTCAGGCGAATTGATGCGGGCGATCATTCAGTGTCGACGGATGATCACCGACCAGTCGGGCGTTTCCGCCATGGAATTCGCCCTCATCGCCCCCGTGATGATTCTGCTTTTCATGGGTTCGATCGAGTTGCCGCGTGCTTACACGACAGGACAGCATGCCAATCGCGCCGCGCGTTCCATGGCGGATCTGATCTCCCGAACGACATTGACCACGACGGAGATAGAGGGCGTCTATAAACTTGGCCGCAACATCATGGCGCCCTACGACGCCAGCGGAGCAAAGATCGTCCTCACGGCGGCAGGCGTCTACCAGCAGAACGACGGATCCCTCATAGCCAAGGTCTGCTCGAGCACGGCGGTCAACGCCCCGAAATATGCAGCTTCCACGATCCTTGGTGCGCCACCCCCATCGGAAGCTATGAAGCGGGCTCGCTATGTCATCGCAAAGATGACGATCTCCTATAAGCCTGTCTTTCCTGTCTTTCCGGCGTTGACATCCTTCTCGTTCGAGAAAGAAGTGACTTGGCCAATTCGCGCCACCAACGGGAAGGAGATCATACTCCCCGGTGGCGTGCCCTGCCCCGCAACGTGACAGATCAATCGCAGTCCGTGGCGGCTGCGACGGCCTGCTGTCTCCGAGACAATCAGGACGACGATCAGCGAGCCGGCAGCGCCGTCTCGATTACCCGAGCCCAGAGCGAGGCGCCGTACGGAATGGCGGCATCATTGAAATCATAATGCGGATGGTGGAGGCCTGCGCTGTCACCATTGCCCATGAAGATATAGGCGCCGGGCCGGTGAGCCAGCATGTAGGAGAAATCCTCCGCCGCCATCATCGGCGCGACATCACGCTCCACTCGTTCCTCGCCTACGATGCCCGCCGCCACGTCGGCGATGAAATCCGCTTCGGCCGGGTGGTTCTCGGTCACCGGATATCCGCCGCTGTAATCGACGCGGGCGGTGGCACCGTAGGCGGCGGCGGTGTTCGCCACGATGGCGCCGATGCGCTCCTGCATGGTGGCGCGCACCGTCTTCGAAAGCGCGCGCATGGTGCCCCGCATGGTCACCTGCTGGGGTAGTACGTTGAAGGCATCGCCGGCTTCGAGGGCACAGACCGACACCACGCCACTTTCCAGCGGGTTGATGCTACGCGCGACCACCGATTGCAGTGCGATCACGACATGGCTCGCCACGAGAACGCTGTCGATGGCGAGATGCGGTTGCGCGGCATGGCCGCCGCGCCCTTCGATCGTGATGGTGAAGCGGTCGGTGGACGCCATGATCGGGCCGGGACGGATCGCGAAACGGCCGAGTTCCAGGCCCGGAATATTATGCAGGCCATAGACGGTCTCGACGCCGAAACGCTCCATCATCCCGTCTCGGACCATAGCTTCGCCGCCGCCGCCGCCCTCTTCCGCAGGCTGGAAGATCATCACTGCGGTCCCGTCGAAATCACGGGTCTCGGCGAGGTACTTGGCAGCGCCGAGAAGCATCGCGGTATGGCCATCGTGGCCACAGGCATGCATCCGCCCCGGCGCGGTGGAACGATAGGCCAGATCCCGCACCTCCTGGATCGGCAGCGCGTCCATGTCTGCCCGCAGGCCGATGGCACGGTTCGAACCGTGCGACCGGCCCCGGATGAGGCCGACGACCCCGGTGCGGCCGATGCCGGTGGCAATCTCGTCACAGCCGAAATCCCGCAGCTTGTCGGCGACGAAGCCGGCAGTGCGATGGACGTCGTATTGCAGCTCCGGATGGGCGTGGAGGTCGTGCCGCCATGCGGTGATCTCATCCGCCAGAGCTGCGATCCGGTCGACGATGGGCATGGTGTCACGTCTCTTCGCGCGTCTTGGCTCGTCTCGGGCAGAGCCTCCCGACCATAGCGCATCCCAGCAAAGGCGAGGCCATTTAGATCGATTTAAAAGGCTACGGCCGACTGATCATGTGCAGAACGTGGCGCCAGGGGCTAGCGGGAGAGCGGCTTCGTCCGGCGAGGGCGTCGTGACTGTTGCGAATGCTCTGCGGCGAGGTCATCGAGAATGGGGCAATCCGGCCGGGAATCACCGCTGCAATGATCCGCAAGCGACGTCAGGGTGCGAGCCATCGCCTCCAACTCGCCGATGCGGCGACGCAGATCCGTCAGATGCTGCACGGCCAGGGCCTTCACCTGGGCGCTGGCACGTCCGCGATCCTGCCAAAGGGCGAGGAGGCCGGCGATATCCTCAACGGAAAAGCCGAGATCACGGGATCGGCGCACAAAGCGCAAGGTGTGCAAGTCGTTCTCGGCATAGAGCCGGTAACCGGAGGCCGTCCTGTCTGCCGGTGGCAGGAGGCCGGTCTCCTCATAATACCGGATCATCTTGGCCGAGACGCCCGTGGCCTTCGCCGCCTCGCCGATGGTGACGGAACCGCTCATCCCCGATCTCCGGCATGCCGGAGGCGAAGGGCGTTGGCGAGGACGAATACGCTCGACAGTGCCATGGCGCCCGCGGCCAGAACCGGCGACAGCAGGGGTCCGCCGAAAACGTAAAGCAGGCCCGCCGCAACCGGGATCAGGGCCACATTGTAGGCGAAAGCCCAGAACAGGTTCTGCGCGAGGTTGCGCATCACTGCACGCGAGAGCGCAATGGCGGAGACGATGCCGGATAGAGCACCCGCCATCAGCACCACGTCGGCGCTCTCCACGGCAATGTCGGTACCGGTCCCGATGGCAATGCCGATCTCGGCTTCGGCGAGGGCTGGCGCATCGTTGATACCATCCCCCACGAAAGCCACAGGTCCGAACCGGGCCCGCAAGGCTTGCACGGCCTCGACCTTACCGCCGGGGAGCACTTCGGCGGCGACCTCGGTGATCCCGAGCCTTGCCGCGACGCCGCTGGCAGCTCCCCGCGCATCACCCGTCACCATGGCGACGACCAGACCTTGTGCCTTGAGCGCCGAGACGGCCTCGGCTGCACCTGCCTTGATAGGGTCGGATACGGCGACGAGGGCGGCGATCCGTCCCTCGACAGCGACGTAGAGGGGGCTTTTCCCCGTACCCTCCAGCCGGGATGCAGCTTCCGCCAGATCGGCCACGGAGATGCCCAGCTTGTCCATATGGCGTCGCGCACCGACGATGACTTTCCGCCCGTCGACGCTCCCCTCGACACCGTGGCCGGGTAAAGCCTCGAATCGATCTGGGGGAATAAGAGTCAGGCCCCGCTTCAGAGCCGCATCGACGATGCTGCGCGCGACCGGATGCTCCGAGCGGGATTCGACGGATGCTGCAAGTCCCAGCACTGTATCCGCCTCGAAGCCCGGAGCCACCACGAAGTCGGTGAGTGCGGGCTTACCCTCGGTGAGCGTCCCGGTCTTGTCGAAGGCGACGACCTTGGCGTCGCGGAGAGCCTGCAAGGCGGCACCGTTGCGGAACAGCACACCCAGTTCTGCCGCACGCCCCGTGCCGACCATGATCGAGGTCGGCGTCGCCAACCCCATGGCGCAGGGGCAGGCAATGATCAGAACGGCGATGGCGTTCACGAGGGCGAAGCCGTGGGCGGGGCTCGGTCCGAATGCCAGCCACGCCAGGAACGTCACCAACGCAGCGCCGAGAACCGCCGGGACGAACCAACCCGTCACCCGGTCGACGAGAGCCTGGATCGGAAGCTTGGTGCCCTGCGCCGCCTGGACCATTGTTACAATCTGCGCCAGCACCGTTTGCGCGCCGATCGTGTCGACGCGCAGATCGAGGCTGCCATTGGTGTTCAGCGTGCCGCCCACCGTGCGGTCGCCTTCGTCCTTCGCCACGGGCACCGGCTCGCCGGTGATCATGCTCTCATCGACGAAGCTCCTACCCGCTACAACCACTCCATCCGCAGCCACACGTTCCCCCGGGCGGACTCGAACGATATCGCCGAGCCGCAAGTCAGCCAGGGGAATGTCGTCCTCGCGGCCGTCCCGCACGATTCGGGCCGTGGAAGGCGCCAGGGCGACGAGGCGTGCGATCGCCGCCCCCGTGCGCCCCTTTGCGCGGGCCTCAAGGACGCGGCCGAGGAGAATCAGGGTGACGATGAGAACGGAGGCCTCGAAGTACAGATGCGCCGTTCCCGGCGGCAGAATCTGGGGAGCGAGGACCGAAACCAGGGAGTAGACATAGGCCGCTCCCGACCCGAGAGCGACGAGGGCGTTCATATCGGGATGACCGTTCAATAGAGCGGGAATCCCTCGACGGAAAAAGCGCCGCCCCGGCCACGCCAGGACGAGCGTCGCCAGAACGGCCTGCACCATTCCGTCTGCGTCTCCGAAATGGGCATGGATCGCGTCGCCGAAGCCAGGGAGCAGATGTCCTCCCATGTCGAGGATGACGATGGGCGCCGACAGCACGACTGAGAGGATGAGATCCCGCCGAAGGCCGATGGTCTCACGCTCGTGCCGGTTCGCCTGCGCGTCCCCTCCCCCGTTCTCGACGCCCGACGCGTCGTAACCAGCAGCGTTAACCGCTTCGACGAGATCCGCGATCGTGACGACGCCGTCAGCATGGCGAACAGTCGCCCGCCCGGTGGCGAGGTTCACGTTGGCCATCGTCACACCGGCGACGGCGTGAAGCGCGCGCTCCACGCGACCGACGCATGAGGCGCAGGACAAGCCACGGACAGACAACTCCGTCACCGCCTCCGGCACCTCGTAACCGGCCTTTCCGATGGCAGCCACGGCATGGGCAGGGTCGCCGTGGAGGATGAGGCTGGCCCGTCCGGTGGCGAGATTGACGGACACTTCCGATACGCCGGGAAGTGCGGCGAGCACCCGTTCGACGCGGCCGACGCAGGACGCGCAGCTCATGCCGGTAACGGGAAGAGTGAGACGACGTCCCGTGCCGGGACGCTGCTTCGGGGGAGCGATCACGTTATCCATGCACGACTATGTGGGGCTTCCCATCGTGGGAAGGTCAAGGCTGCGACGCATGGCTCATCACGTCGCGTGTGCATGGCGTCCGGGGCGTTTCCTTGTCATAGGGAGGCGATGATACAGCCTCTCGACACCTGCATGCGAACCCTGAGCGCGCTGATCACCTCCGACATCCCGGCGGGTGAGGCAGAGGCGAATGCCTGTATCGAGACCTATCTCGCGACGTTTCCCGGCCCGGCGAAGCAGGTGGCCGCTCTCAGCATGCTCGACCGTGCCGTCGACCAGCGCTTGAGCCCCTCCCCTTTCCTGCCTGTGCTGAAGGCCATCATCGAGGCGCAATATAGGCGCCTCGGCACCAGCCGGAACTGACCGACCCGGATCATCCGGTCGTCGACGCTCCTCCGGTCGATGGCTGTTCCGGGAGCAGGGCACGGACGGTCGTGCCCCGGTCGAGTTCGCTCTCGATGACGAGCCTGCCGCTGTGGCGATTGACGATATGCTTGACGATGGCGAGGCCGAGGCCTGTCCCGCCCTTCTGGCGGCTCGATGCGACATCGACCCGGTAGAACCGTTCGGTCAGGCGGGGAATATGCTCGGGCGCGATGCCGGGTCCGTCGTCTTTCACGCTCAGTGCGATCAGTGGTTTTCCGAATGCCGAGCGCAAGGTCCGTTCGAGGCCGACCACCACGTTGCCGCCGCCGTACTTGACCGCATTCTCTACAAGATTTTCGACCACGCGAGTGAGTTCGTCGCGCTCTCCTAGAACCGGATAGGCGGCGTCCGGCGCGTCGAGGGTGATGGTCACGCCGCGCTCGCGCGCCAGCGGCCCCTGCATATCCACCATCTGCCGCGCGATCTGACCGAGATCGACGATCTGTGTCGGCGGAACGTGCTCGCGCAGCTCGATACGAGAGAGCGAAAGCAGGTCATCGACAAGGCGCGCCATGCGCTGTGCCTGGGTCTTCATGATGCCCAGGAATTTCTCCCTTGCGGGTGCATCGCCTTTGGCTGGCCCCTGCAGGGTCTCGATGAAACCCAGAAGTGAGGCGAGCGGCGTGCGAAGCTCGTGGCTGGCATTGGCGACGAAATCGACGCGCATCGCCTCGAGGCGACGCGCCGCTGTGAGATCGCGAAGGAACAGGACCACGTTGGGCTGTCCGCCCCCCGGCCCGTCCGGCATGGGCAGCGCACCGATCTGAACCTCGAAGGCCCGCTCCGTCGGCACACGCGTCGTGTAGAGCGTCTTCAGCGGGGCGCCCGTGCGGAGCACCTCTTCGATCCCGTCCAGTACGTCTGGGGCTCTCAAGGCGAAGGAAAGCGGGTGCTTGACCTTCAATGCCGGCAGCAGCGTACGCGCAGCCGGATTGACTTCGATGACCACGCTGCGCCGATCCACGAGGATCACCGGATCGGGGATGTTCGCCAGCAGGGCTTCGGCGATGGAATGCCGCTGGCGAGCGGTTCTCTCCGGGAGAGCGACTGTTCGGGGCCGGCTCAGACTGCCGGCAAGGCCACCGGCGGCGATGGCAGCCGCTCCAAAGGCGATAGTAATGACATCGAGATCACCTTTGAGGGAAGCGGCCGAGGTCGTGATCGCGACGGCGATCCCTGCGCCGATCCAGGCCGATCTTCGCGCGCCCCGGGCCATCGCTTAGCGTTCCAGGATTGGAGACATTGCTCAGGACTCGTCGGACGCTGAAGGCGACGATTCGCGCATACGCCGGACGATCTCGTAGAATCCAAGCATCGCCAGGGCGACGACGAAGGGAACGAGGTAGTAGCAAACCCGAAACAGCAGCAGCGAGCCGAGGACCTGATCCCGTGGCAGGCTCGACAGGGCGAGGAGGATCGTGGCCTCGAACACGCCGAGCCCGCCCGGTGCGTTCGAGGCGATACCGAGCATGGCCGCTAGCACGTAGACGCCGACGAAGGTCGTGAAACCGATGGTCGAACCCGCCGGAAGCAGGACGTAGAGCGTGGCCGCTGCCGCGCAGACATCGCCGATGCCCACCACCATCTGGCTCATGGACACCGTCGCGCCGGGAAGCTCCAGGGACCAGCCTTTCACCCTCACGTGGCGGCGCTTGAGCGAGACCCAGCCGAGATAGCCGAACACCATGAGCAGGGCCGCGAAGCCAACGCCCTGGTTGAGGCGTATGCTGGTAAAGGTCAGCGCCGCTAATTGCCCGGCCTCGGCGACGAGACTGAGCCCAAGGACGACGCCCATGCCAAGCCAGAACGTAAAGCCGGCGATAACGGTGAGCGCCGCGATCTTCGACGCACTCAACCCCTTCTTCGAGTAGATCCAATAGCGGATCGTCCCCGCTGTCAGGAGGGGGAACCCCAGGGTGAAGCTCACGGCGTAGCTGGTAAACGAGGCGAGCGCGGTCGTCCTGTAGGGGACTTTGATCTTGAGTTGGCGGAGTGCGAGAGCGTCGTAGCAGGTGAGGAAGAGATAGCTCACCCCGACGAACAGGAAGGCCAGGCCGAGCTGTTCCCCGGTCGCCGCCGTCAAAGCCGCGTGCAATTCGGCCCAGGTGACCTGCTGAGAGAGCTTCCACAGCACGCCGAGCGACACGGCGAAGATGACGATGCTGGCAGCGGTGCCCAGCCAGGCGTATCGGTTCTTGTAGGAGCGCTTGGGCACGGGCGGCGCGCAATCTTCGGCCTCGGACGTCGCCAAGGCGCTGGCCGCCTCGGATTCGGCGCGCCGCTGATGCTCTCCCGCAAAATTCATGTCGTCGGCGTCCGCCTCCGCCGGCCTTCCCGACCAACCTCGACGGCGGCGTGGAACGGGACCGAGCTTTTGCCGGACCGCGGCCCGTGACCCGGCATTTAGGGTCTTTGTGTCCGGAAGGCCAGTCATCTGCCCTCTTGAGTTGGTGACGAAGAGATCCCCCGCAGGATCGCAGCTGCCTCGCTAAGCCCGAGAGCGATCCGTTGGGCGACCGCTGGCGACGTGCAGACGTAGGTTGGGCTCGGATGCGGGACGGCGATGAGCGGTATCGCCGGCCGCAGGCGCCGGAGCGTTTCACGCGACAGACCAGCGACACGGCCGGCGAGGACAACGACCTCGAGCGCCGGAAGCAACTCGATGAGGGGAGAGAGATAGGTGGTGGCCGTCGCAATCTCGGCTTTCCGCGGAGCACGGTTGACGGCTCCCGGCGCGTGGATGACCCAGGGTACTGCGTTCCAGATGAGGCTCTCGCGCCGAGCGATGCCAGCCTCCGCCATGAAGCGGAACAGGTTGGCAGCGGTCCCGGTGGAGTTGTCACGGGAGACGAAGCCGGTACGGCCGATGCCGGGGCCCGGTGTTTCGAGGAGAAGGAGGAGCCGTGCTTCCGTACCGCCATCGAGCGGATCGGGATCCGGCACCTCCGCCGATCGTTCGATGGCGATCGAGTGCGCCAGGCGGCGCAGGGGAATGAAGCGATCAGCCTCCAGGAGTGAGCGGCGGATAGCGACCTGCTCCGGATTGGCCAAGCTCCTGGGCCGGGTCGGTTCAGGAAACGGTAGCATGATCCTCGAACAACACGGCGGCTTGCAAGGGGAGCACGCCCGCGAGTCGGAACCGCTCTGACCGTGCCTCATCTGCGAGCCGACGCAGCAGACCCTCGACGCCGCCGAACTGGTATCCGAGTTGGGTGGCGTAGGCAGCGCAGGCGAGCGCCTTCTTCTCTTCCGCGCTCGCACAATAGTGAACCGCGTGCTCGGGCAATTTGGCGAAGCGGGCCCCAAACGGCTCCTGCGGCTGCGTATGACGCACCGTGTAGGGGAAATCCCGCCACCACAGGATGGGCGCATCCCCCGCCACTTGACCAATGGCCCGGACTAGCTGGACGTGATCGACATGGCCGCCCACGGATTGAGGGGCGAATATGAGATCGGGCGACACGTCTTTGATAAGGGCGGAGACCGCATCGGTGAGCGCACCGACGATGTCATCGTCATCCCTTGGAGCGGCAAAAAGGTCGGCGGGCGCGCCGTAACCGCGATGGGGGGCCTCGCGGAACGGGAGATGCAAAGGAGGAGCGATGCCGAGCGCCTCTGTTGCTCGTCGATCCTCGGCCCGCCGAAGCGACATGTAGTCGACCTCCGGACCTAGACCCTTGTCGGTCTGGCAAGCGAGCGCGAAGCCTTTGGGATCGGGGACGGAGGCGGTGAAGATCGTCGCCATTACGATCGTCCAGCCGGCATCGGCCAGCGTCGCCAGAGTGCCGCCACAGGAGAAGGCGGCGTCATCGAGATGAGGCGAGAGTGCGAGGGCGACGGGCATGGTCAGAGCAGATGCGGTTCTGCGCGGAAGCGGCAGTTCGGATCGCGCGGCAGAACCTCATCGAACGTCGTATGCGGCCGCTGGCCGACCACTTCGGCATAGATGTCCATGATCTGGCGACCGACGGCGGTCCAGGAATAGACGCGGCGGCATTCATCGAGCCCGTCCGCTGCAAGCCGCTGGCGCAAGCTCTTGTCCTCAATGACGCGCTGAAGCGCATCCGCCAGGGAAGCCACGTCGCCGGGCTGTACCAGGAGGCCGTTTTCGCCGTCGCGCAGGCAGTCGGACACCCCCACCGCATGGGTGGAAACCACGGCGAGCCCCGCCGCCATGGCCTCGAGGATCGTGTTGGAGAAACCCTCCGCATAGGTCGGCGAGACGAAGACATCCGCCTGGCGGTAGAGATCGGGTACGGTGTCGTAATCGGCGTAGCCGGTGAAGCGGATTTCGGCCTCGGAAAAGTTCAATTCAGCGGCGCGTGCCTTCGAGGAATCCACGTCCGGCCCGATGCCGGAGATCGTCGTCTCGAACGGGACCCCGCGCGCGCGCAACAGACCCAGGGCGTCGATGAAGTCGAGCACGCCTTTCCGGCGATCGACGCGACCATGATAGAACAGTCGCACCGGCCCCGCATGCCCGGGGACACCGGGCGTGAAGCGCGCCGTATCGACGGCGCCGGGCACAATGGTGAAACGGTCCGGGTCGGAACCCAGTCGATCACAGACCTCCTCGACGAAGGAGCGGCCACCGATGAGGAGGGCATTGGCATGGGCCAGCACCTCGCACATGGCGATGCGATGGGTCTCGCAACAGGAGCCGACCCAGTGGCCATCGCCCCCCTGGATCGAGACCACGTTGGGAATTCCGATCCGCTTCGAAGCGAGTAGCGTCGCCCAGCCGGTCGGATAGCCGTATTGCGCGTGAAGCACATCGAACGGGCGTTCGCGATGCTCTGACACGATGGTCTCGACCATCGTGTCGATGTCGCGCTCGAAATCGCCGTTCGTCTGCTCGCCCACCTGTTCGAGGCCGATGACGCGTACGCCCGGCACGGATGGCGGTGGCCCACCGCCATAGACGCGAGTGCCGAACGCATCGCCCCGGTACTGGCTGACCATCGTCACGTCATGGCCGGCGGCCACGAGTTCGCGCAGAAGGTTCTGCGCGTAGACGCTCATGCCGGAAATCGCCGGAAAATAACGGCGACTGACGAAGCAAATCCTCACGCGCTTACCTCGGCTTTGTGGTTGCGGCAGGTCCGCAGGTAATCGAGCGATATCGGCACCATCACATCAGCGCGGTGGCTCTCGCGGGAGAGTTCGACGCAGACGAGGCGCTGGAAGCCGATGCCGTCGAGGGCGTCGAGGACGCTCGGGACGTCCATGTCGCCTTCGCCGAAGGGCAGATGGATATGCTCGCCGCGCGCCATGTCCTCGATGGCGACGGTACCGATGCGGTCGGCGAATTCCGCGACGGCCAGCGCCGGGTCGCGCTCGCCCGTGACGAGGCAATGGCCGGTATCGAGGGCAAGCCTGAGGCCTTCGATTTTCAGGTCGGCAAAATCGTCGAGGGTCTCGATCAGCATGCCCGGCTCGGGCTCCAGGCAGGCGACGATACCCTGCTCCGCAGCATAGGCGACAATCTCGGCGATGCCCTCGCCGAGCCAGAGCCGGGCCTCATCACGATCGATGCCGGGTTTGGGCACGCCGGCCCAGAACGAAACCGCTTCGGAATGCAGGATGACGGCGATGTCCACCGCGCGCTTCAGGAAACCGATGCGCCTCGCGCGGCCGGAAGCGTCGCCGCTTACCAAGGTCGGCTCGTGCTTGGCCTTGGGGTCGAGGAGGAAACGGGCACCCGTCTCGATGACGCTCCCGAGGCCGAGCCTTTGAAGGCGGCTCGACAGGCGCTGGGCCTCCTGGATCCAATTCTCCGAGAACGGATCGAGATGATGGATGTCGAGGGTGAGCGCCACGCCCTGATAGCCGGCATCGGCGATAAGATCGATGGCGTCGTCCAGGCGATGGTTGGCCGTACCGTTGGTGTTGTAGGCGAAGCGCAGACTCATGCGGCGCGCCCCTGCTGCTCGAGACGGAACGGCGCGTGGTGCGATTCCGGCTCGCGATAGAGCGGGTAATGGCGCCCGACGATTTCGTCCGCCAACGCGACGTCGAAGAGCGGCTGGCCGCCGAGACGCTCGATCGCTTCGGGCGTAAGCCGCACGGGCAGCCTCGTTTCGCTGGGCTCACCGAATGAAATCAGCGGGTGATCCCGCTCGATGAGCTTGGCGGTGTTGCGCTCGCCGATGCGGTGATAGCTCATCGTCTCGACCTCCAGCCCCGGCACGATCGCCTTGACCACGCCGACGCCACCACCCGGCGGCGAGCAGTCGACATAGAGAACGTCGAAACCCGACGCTTCGAGACGTTCGCGGGCGATGCGGCCGCGAGCATGGCCATCCGGTGCCGGGGCGGTCGGCAGATCGGTGAAGGCCTTCGTGCTTCGCTCGGAATAGACACTGTCCTTCAGGACATCGCGCAGGCCCTCAGGCGGCAGGACGATCCATTCCAGCATTGCCCTAAGAGCACGGCTCTCTTCCAGATCGAGGCTCGGCAGTGCCTTCTGGATGAAAGCCTGGACGTAGCCCGGCGGCGTCACCCGCTCAGCGAAGCTCAGGGGACCATGCCCGAAGGCCTTACGAACGCGGGCCGCCTGGAATTCAAGGAGTGCCTTGCGGAGGGCCCGCTCGCGGTCCGGGTCGCAGGCTTCGCCACAGGCAGAGAGGGCGACGGGGACCGGCGCATCGGCGGGATTCCTGTCGTAGCCGACGACATAGATGTTCGTGAGACCGAACTGGTCGGTGGCGAATTTCGGCAGCGCGCGGATACCGAGATCGTCGAGACGGTCGAGCATCGCCCTGTTCTCGGGACCGATCCCGTTGAGATCGAGCATGATGCCCTGGTCGAGGGCGCGGAACAGCAATCCGTTGCCGTCACGCTGAAGCAGTTCGAGCAGGCCGTGGCCCAGGGCGAAATCGACGTCCGGCCCGGCGCCGAGACCGTTCGTGATCAGGTTGGTGAAAGGCTTGTAGCCTTCCGACAGCTCGAAATAATCGGTGGCCGCGATGTCGAGGGGCATCAGCACGGTTTCGCCGGTGCGCGGCCGGACGCTCGGCGTCCATTCCAGAACCGTGTTCCGGCCGACCGGGGAACCGGCGGGCAGGCACAGGGTGAGCGGGTCCGCCACCGCCGCGGCGCCAAAGACCTTGGCGAGGTCGTTGTAGGAGCCCCGTTCCTTCTTGCGCGGCATCACCGCGAGCGACGGCATCAGATTTTCGGCGATCTCCGCGACCGCGCCGATGAGCGCCTCGTCATCGGTGGCGCCGTAGCCGATGCCGCTCGGCATGGCGCCGATAAAGAACGGATCGTCGAGGAACAATGAGACGAACCAGACCGGAATACCCGTCCGGTCGAGAGGGGCCAGAGGGAAGCCGACGATGCGCCCCTTCGGAAGAATGTCGAGATAGGCACGCACCGGCTCCGGCAAAGACGCTGGCAGACCCTCGATGATGCGTGGCCCGCCGTAGGTGTAGGGACGGGGGGCCTTGATGCGCGGATCACGCGCCCTGGCGTCCTGGTCGTGTTCGCTCACGTCGATCGTCCCTCAGGTTCAGGTAATCCAACCGCCGACCTCACCCCGCAGTGCCCTAGCCAAGCTGCGATTTCGAAAGGGCTCCCAGGGCCGAGGGTGATCCTAGGAAAAGTCCTTCGAAGCAGCTTGGCAGCACCTTCAGGATGAGACCACGTTAGGAAGAAGGGTTGCGTCCCGATCTAGTCCTCGTTGACCCGGGCACTCCGACAGCCGGCATAAGCCCGCGTCAGCAGCCGCATCGTGTGGAGGTCGCGCTCAGCGCTGTATGCGTCGCGCTCGGCGGGTCGGCGCAGGGCAGAGCCGAAGGCACGAACCTGCTCGAGAAAGGGCGAGGCCTCGGCATCGAAGGCGACTGGCTCGGTCTGCCCACTCGCACCATCGGTGATGAAAAGTGTGCCTCCGGCCACCTGTCCCATCGTATCGACGGCCGTGAGCGCGCCACCGGTGCCAATGACTTCGAGACGGCGACGCGGCAGGGCATCCGGGCAATTATAGGCGACGTGCAGGTTGGCGAGGATGCCGGAGCCGGTGCGGCCGATGAGGAGCGCGCCGTCATCGACAGCGTAGTCCTGCGCCCTTGCCTGCGTCAGAGCGGCGATATCCTCGATCGACTCATCGAGAAGAAAATCGACGAGATCGATGCCGTGAGGAGCCAGATCCATCAGCGCGCCGCCGCCCGCTTTAAGCGGGTCGATACGCCAATTGTCCTGGCCGGCGAACGAGGTCCAAGCCCGATCGAGCCAGCAGGCATAGACGATGCGGATGGTTGTCACGGCGCCGATGCGCCCGTCGCGGATCGCGGTGCGCATGGCCCGGTGGGCCGGATGATGGCGCTGGTCGAAGGCCGTGCCGTAGAAGATGCCGCCATTTCGCACAGCCGCGACCATGGCCTCGGCATCGGAGAGCGAGGCCGCCATCGGTTTCTCGCACAGCACGGCCTTGCCCGATGCCGCCAAGGCCTCGACCGCCTCACGGTGGAGGTGATTGGGGGTCGCCACATAGACGGCCTCGACCTCCGGCTCGGCCAGTAATCCGGCCAGGTCAGGATGGGCACGCGCGCCTTCTCGCTCGGCAGCGGCGCGCGAAGCTTCTCCGGGATCGGACACGGCCACGAGCCGATGACCCGCAGCGCGGATGCCCGGAGCCATGTAATCCCGTGCCACCCAGCCGTAGCCGACGATGCCCCATCCGATGGAATCACCCATCACCAGCGCTCCGGCAGGTCGACGAATTCACGGCGGCGGACACGATCCTCGTGCGGCGATTGCTCGCCCCCGACCCAGTCGAGGGTCTCCGGGCCTTCCGAGCGAAGCGGATAGGTGACCCTGGGGGCATATTCGGCCTCGTAGCGATCCGAGGGCCATGCGACCACGTAGCCGCCGGAAGGATCGGGCTCATAGAGGGGGTTCAACCGGAGCGACGTCCCTTCATGGGGCCATGTCAGTCCGTCGAGGATGGCGCGGGGTGCAGGCCGCATCCCCGCACCGGCGACCACCGAGAACGCTTCCACGTGGCGAAGGTCGGACGGCCGCTGTGGCGAGGGCGCACGCTTCTCCACGAGGGCACGGGTGAGTTCGTCGTCATCATAGACGAGGGCATCGGGAAACAGATCTTCGATCTCTTCGGCCGAGACCGCGCGACCGGCCGAGAAGCCGGGCCGCTCGGCATTGTGAATGTGGCTGAGAACGAGCCAACCATCGTCGCCGGCATTGTGGCGAAGGCATTCGAGAATGCCGGACTTGTCATCGAGGAAGTAGAAAGCGTCGTTGCACACCACGAGATCGACGGGGGCGCCGGGGATTGGCCAGTGCGGCGACGCAGCATCGAAACAGACGAGCTGCGCCTTCTCGCCGACGACCCAGTGCCGGGCGACCCAGAGCTTGGCGAAAACGACATCGGCCCCGGCTACCTTGACGCCGCGCATCTGCGTCTCGCGGAGGTAATGGCCAATGCCGCATGCGAATTCGAATGCGCAAACGGGGTCGTTCCAATGCGCTTCGAGTAACGTCAAGCCAGCGAGAAAGGTCGGATCGGTCCAGCGATGCAGGAAATAGTCGCCGACTCTGCCCCAGCCGAGCAACCGCATTGCGTCCCGCAGGCTCGCCCTGTCACGATCTCGCACAAGAGCATGAAGATCGAGGGGATCTGCTGGCGGGCCGGTCCACCAATCGTCCTGATCGGCGAGCAGACCCTCCAGTGCCAACTCGTGTTTTTCCCGATCGAGCAGGTCCAGCGTCGCGCCCAGAAGCTCCAAGCGGCCAATTCGCAGATAGGGAATCCCGTCGATGACCGGCCAGCGCTCACCGGTGACGACGTCGCGGAGGGAATGCGGCGTATCGGCTTTGAGCGCGTTCCCCGTCTCCGGGGAAAGGAGTTCGAACGGGATCATCTGTGATGTCCCGTCATGCGGCGACGAACCATCACGGGATTCGCATGTCCCTGAGGACTCGGTCGTGGAAGCCCTTCACCGGACCGGCATGGACCAGTTCCATCTCCACCAGCACGGTGTCCATGGTCAGCGAGGCGGCCCTAAGGTGCTGTGAAATCTGCAGAACCCGGTCGATGCAATCGGCGGCGTGGAAGGCGCGACCCTCGGCCGTCGCATCGTCGGGCAGGATGGCACGCGCCCGCTCTATGGTCTCGCGCAAGGGAGCGTCCAACTCGTCGAGGGCCCATTGGGTGGTCCGCGCCATGATCGGAGCGAGGTGGTCGCTCAGCAGCACTTCGCCGGTGAAGCCGGCGTCGGGCATTGCCGCGTTGTGGAAGTGGTGGCTCATGGCCGCCAGGAAAACCAGCGTGGGATCAGCCCGGTAAAAGGGGCTGAGGACGACGCCGTAGACCGCAACCATCAGGCAATGTTCTGCATGGTTCTCGGGCGGCTCGAGCAGGATGCGAGGCTTGCCCGGACAGGTCACGCCGGCGCGCGGCTGGTGGCTCAGTGCCGCCACGAAGGCGGGCAAAGGACCGCCATGCAACCCCTCGTTCGAGCGCAACGCGACGGCCAGACGCCGCTTCAGTTCGGGGTCGACCGTTGCGGTGACGGCGTCGAGTCCGGACGTCAGAACGTCGCCGATTTCCGCCTCGCCGAGACCGGCGGAGGCGAGAAAAGCGGCATCAAGGTCGCAGAGCCGGGAGGCCGCGAGCGCCTTGGCGGTGATATCGATGGCAACCGTCTCAGGATCGGCGCCGCCCGTCAGCGCCGACCACCCTTGGGCGAACAGCCGCTCGGCGATGGAGCCGATGCGGCCGGCGGAATGCACGCGCTTGAGGTCATTGAGTTCGACGAACAACTCGCGCAGTGCGAAGGGGGCGGCCACGCCGCCCCCCGTATCGGACGTGATCATTGCTGGCCGCCGAGCCACTCGAGCAGCATGTGCTGCTGCTTGCCGAAATCGTGCTCGGGTCCGTGGCCGTTGGCAACCATGGGCGCCTTGAAGAACGAGGAGAGCTGCTCCTGCGGGCCGCTCTCGCCACGCTTCTTGGCGAGGTCAAGCACGCGAGCGATCTCGATCACCAGGGGTGCGGCCAGGATGGAATCCTTGCAGAGGAAGTTGACCTTGATCTGCATCCGCTGACCGAGGAAGCCGGTGACGTCGATATTGTCCCAGGCTTCCTTGTCGTCACCACGCGGACGGTAATAGTGGATGTGGACCAGATGGTCCTCGACCGGATAGCCGAGGATCGAATCCAGCACCGTACCCTTGGTGTTGAGCTTCGACTGGAGCGAATCCTTGTCGTTCAGGGCGAGACCGTCGCGGTTGCCGAGGATGTTGGTGGAGAACCAACCATCCACGTGGAGGGCGCGGGCCTTGAGGGCCGGCGCCAGGACGGTCTTCATCATGGTCTGGCCGGTCTTACCGTCCTTGCCAGCCAACGGCACGCCGTTCTCGCGGGCGAGTTCGAGCAGGGCCGGGATGTCGGCGGCCACGCTCGGGGTGAAGTTGGCGTAGGGCACGCCGCTCTGGATCGCCGCATAGGCGTAGAGCATCGCCGGGCTGATCGCCTCGTCGCTGGAATCGAGACCCTTCTCGAAAGCTTCGCGGGAGTTCAGTGCGGGCGCATCCAGGTTGGGCCAGCGTTCCGTGGAGGCGAGGTTGATCACGACGACTTCGTCGAGATTGCTCTCCAGCCGAAAACGACGAAGGTCGTTCGCGATGACGGAGACCGCCTCGCGGTGATCGGCGGCGACGATGCGGTTAGCACCCTCGATGTTCTTGCAGAACTTGGCGCTGCCGACAGCCGGCCAGGGCTTGATGCCCTTTAGCACCTGGGCGCCGTTCTCGATATCCTGCTTGGTGAGCACGCCGTGGCCGGTGGCGGCGGAGGCGAGATCGTCGTCGTTGAGATCCCAGCCGCCGAAGACGAGATCTTTGTAATCGGCCAATCCCGCGACCGAGAGACCCGCGAGGGGCAATCCGTCGAGGCGGTTCGAGCCAGATTTGATCATCTCGATGCCGGCGATGGCGGTGGTGGCGACGGCGCCACCCATACCGACGAAGGCAACGCCGACGCGGCGACCGGTCTGCATGCTCATTGGAAAAAGGCTTCCTTCAATGGGTCCATCGGGGCGTGTCTCGTCGATATTTCGAGATCGCCCTCTGGGACCATCGTAACTGGGCTACGGAGCCTTCGTTCCAACCCCGGCCAGAATGCCTTTTTGACGCGGCCACGCTGAACCGCGCCCGAACGATTACTTAAAATATCGTTAAATCATAGCCTTAACCGTTCCTTAAGCGTGCCACGCTTGAATCACGGAGCTGTCCCATTGTGGTCACAGCTCCCAGCGAGATGTCCGCTCGCTGAACTGATCGAAGCCGCGTCCTAGAACGCCGCGGCACGAACAAGGAACAATGATGGGGCTTTTCCCGGAGCCGGCGCACCGCGCCGACGACGCGTGCCGTCTCGTGCCTAACGAGACCCTGGATCGTGACGAGACGGTGGCTTGGCTGAAGCCCGGCTCCCTTCATGGCAGGAAGAAGGCAAGCACCACGGTATCGGCCAAACTCACCATCGCGAAGATCGCGATCGGCCTGCTGCTCGGCTCGGGACTGCCGCAGAGCGCACTGGCGCCGGCAGCGACCGCCCATGACCGCATCGACATCCGCGCCTACGTCGCCAACGATTTCGCGGCGGCCACAATCGACAAACCCACGGATTGGGATGGGGTTCCCCTCCTCGACCAGGAACCTGCAACGGCCAGCCTGATCGAGAACGACCTCGCCTCTCTTCCCCAGAGCCGCGAGAGCGACGGCCGGGACGTGCTTCGGTTCGGCGACATGAATGTGCCGCGCGACATCGTCGAGACGATCCTGAAGGCCTCGTCCGAGACCGGGGTCGATCCGGTCTACATGATGGCGCTGGCCGACAAGGAATCGAGCTTCTCGACCACGGTGAAGGCCTCGACCTCTTCGGCCGAGGGCCTGTTCCAGTTCCTCTCCGCCACCTGGCTCGAACTGGTACGGACCTATGGCGCCCGCTACGGCTATGAGGCCGAGGCCAACGCCATCACCGGCCGCGGCAGCGCCATCACGATCCAGGACGAGGCCACCCGCACCCGCGTGCTGCGCCTTCGGCAGGACCCCTATGTGGCGGCCCTGATGGCCGGCGAGCTGATCAAGCGCGACCGTGCCCGTATCGAGCAGCGCATCGGCCGCGAACTGAAGACCTCCGAACTCTATCTCGCCCATTTCCTCGGCACGTCGAGCGCCGGCAAGTTCCTGACGCTGAGCGACGACAACCCGGACCTCGTGGCCAAGCAGGCGTTCCGCGCCGCCGCCCGCGCCAACCGCAGCCTCTTCACCGCGAAGGCCGGCAAGCACCGCCGCAGCCTGACTGTCGCCGAAGTCCGCGAGCGCCTCGGCGACATGATCGACCGCCGGCTCGACCAGTATGAAGGCGTCACCGCCCTGGTCGGCACCCAGGACGTCACCCCGGAGACGAACAGCGATCCGAGCCAGGCCTCGGCCCTCCTCGATGCGAGCCTGCGCGTTTCGGCCCCGACCGGGCGGATGCAGGTCACCGAGGCTTTACCGAGAGAATAGAGCTTCGGCCGAGATTCGTCGCTCGGGCGGCGAACCGGGCCGCTGAATCGGACTGATGCCGCTGGGGGTCCGAACGCAGGCCAGCGCGGTAGGCCATGACATTCATGAACACACCTCCGTCATTCCGGGGCCGCGCAGCGGAGCCCGGAATCCAGAGCCGCGACACGTGCTCGACATGGCAGCGTCGGCGGTTCTGGATTGCACGCCTCTGGCGCGGCCCTCCGGGTCCGGGCTCGCCTGTGGCGACCCGGAATGACGGCGAGGGACAAACCTCAGAGAGCTCTGGTGAGCACGTCTCTGCATTTTGCCCGAGTTCGGAGCCCTGGCGACGCCGCTTCCGGCATGGCGTCGAAGGTTCTTTCCGGTCTAGAACCGCCAAGCCAGCGCCGACGGTAAGCCGACGGGACCTGCGCTCCTGGATGACCACCGGCGGCCGATGACAGATCAAGAACCGGAACGGCCGAAGACCGGCGAAACGCCGGATGCCCGAACCGCCGCCCGCGAAGCCGGACAAGCGGCCCGTGTCCTGTTCAGGCATCTCGGCTTCCTTCTCGTCACGGCCTTACGCGGCCTCGCACGCGGCCTGCTTTCAGCGGCGCGCGCTGCGGGCCGAACGCTCGGCACCCTCGGTTCGAGGCTCACCGAACGCGCCGCCTCCGCGCGGACGAGCGGCACGGACACTCCGCCTGCGGCAGGGATCGCTCCGGCGGCGCAGACGCCACAATCGGGCTGGCGCGGCCGTCTGCGGGAACGGCCCTACCTCGCCGCCGGCCTCGCGGCCCTCGCCCTTCCGCTGGTCTTCGTCGCTTGCCTCGTCCTCTACAGTTTCGCGACCCTGCCGCCGCTCGGCGGCGTGGTGCCGGAAGGCGGCCAGCGCGCCCTCACGGTGGAGGCGGATGACGGACGGGTCTTCGCGACGCGCGGCGCCTTTCAGGGCCAGAAGCTGACCGCGGCCGACATGCCGGCCCATCTCGCCCAGGCCGTGGTCGCCATCGAGGACCGGCGCTTCTACTCGCATTGGGGAGTTGATCCGCGCGGGCTGGCACGGGCGCTCTGGCGCAACACCGTGAGCGGCGGGGTGCGCGAGGGCGCGTCCACCATCACGCAGCAATATGTCCGGCTCACCTCCCTCACCCAGGAGAAGACGCTGCGCCGGAAGATCCAGGAAGCGTTCCTGGCCCTGCGCGTCGAGAGCACGATGTCGAAGGAGGACATCCTCCTCGGCTATCTCAACACCGCCTATTTCGGGGCCGGCGCCTATGGGATCGACGCCGCGTCGCGGCGCTATTTCGGCAAAGGCGCGAAGGCGCTGACGCTTCCCGAGGCGGCGATGCTGGCGGGCCTCGTCCGAGCGCCGTCGCAGCTGGCGCCGACGCGCAATTTCGGCGGCGCCAAGGAGCGCGCCGACATCGTGCTGCAGACTATGGTCGAGACCGGCGCGATCACCGCCGCCGAGGCCGACAAGGCGCGCGCCGAGACGATCACCCTGCGGACCCCGCCCGAGACTCCGCCGGGCACCAATTACTTCCTCGACATGGTGTCGGCGGACGCCAAGCGTCTGTCGGACACGCCCGGCGACGTCACGCTGCGCACCACCCTGAACCTCGATTTGCAGAGCCTGGCGGAGGGCGTCGTCGCCCGCCGGCTCGATGCGGAAGGGGCGAAGAAGAAGGCGAGCCAGGGCGCCATGGTCGTCCTGAACAAGGAGGGCGCGATCCTCGCCATGGTCGGCGGGCGCGACTACGAGGACAGCCAGTTCAACCGGGCGATCCAGGCCAAGCGTCAGGCCGGCTCGCTGTTCAAGCTGTTCGTCTACCTCACCGCCTATGAGAAGGGCTTGTCGCCAGAGACGGTGCTGGTGGACCGGCCGATCCAGATCGGCGATTGGGAGCCGCAGAATGCGAGCGGCCGTTTCCGTGGGGCGGTCCCCCTCCGCACGGCCTTCGCGCAATCGATCAACACCATCGCCGCACAACTGGCCGACGAGATCGGCATGGCCTCGGTGATCGAGACCGCGCGCAAGCTCGGCGTCACCTCCGACCTTCCCAACGTCCCGAGCCTCGCCCTCGGCTCGGCCGAAGTCTCCCTGCTGGAGATGACACGAGCCTATGCCGGCGTGCTGGCCAGCGCCCAGCCCCTCGACACCTACGGCGTCCATGCCATTCGCGGCCCCGGCCCAGACCCGCTCTACCTGCGCCCCGATTCCAAACCGACGACGCCCCTGCCGGGCGAGAGCCGCGCGATGATGCTGGATTCGCTCCAGGCCGTGGTGGATAGCGGAACCGGACGGGCCGCGCGGATCACCAACCTCGCGGTGGGCGGCAAGACCGGGACGACGCAGGATTACCGCGATGCCTGGTTCGTCGGGGTGACGCCGGACCTCGTCGTCGGCGTCTGGGTCGGCAACGACGACAATACCTCGATGAACAAGGTCGGCGGCGGCGACCTGCCGGCGGCGATCTTCAAGGATTTCACCCAGCGCGCCACCGTCCAGATGGCGTCGCGGCGCAAGCGCCCCTCCACCGCCCGCGCCGAGCCGGCCCCCGCCGCCAAGGAGACCAGTGCCGCCGGAGCGTTGCGCGGCGTGCCGGAGGTGATCGATACCGGAACCCTGTCGTTCCGTGGCCGGACGGTGCGCCTCCTCGGCGTCGATGGCGAACGCGGTGCCCTGGCACGCCAGCTCGCCCGCTATCTGCGCCGGCGCGAAGTCGTCTGCGAGCCGGCGGCCAACGGTGCCGTCGACGAGGCCCAGCCTACGGGCCTGCGCTGCCAGATCGACGGCGACGACCTCGCATCGTTGATCCTCACGGCCGGCGGCGCGCGCGCCTCAGAGGATGCCCCATCGGACCTTTTGGCCGCCGAAGAGCAGGCTCGCTCCGAGCGCGCCGGCCTGTGGCGGCGCGAGCGCTGATACCTGCGATCCGCCGGCTTTTCCCGTCTATGACCGGTCAGCGGAACGGCGGCTCGTCGAAGCTGCGCAGCTTGCGCGAATGCAGGCCGTTCCGGTCGGCGCGGAGGATATCGAGGGCGGACAGGCCGATGAGCAGGTGCTCGGCCACCGCCCGTTCGTAGAAGGCGTTCGCCGCGCCCGGCAGCTTGATCTCGCCATGGAGCGGCTTGTCGGAGACGCAGAGGAGCGTGCCGTAGGGAACCCGGAGGCGGTAGCCCTGCGCCGCGATGGTGCCGCTCTCCATGTCGACGCCGATGGCGCGGGACAGGTTGATCCGCCGCCGCTCCTGGCTGAAGCGGAGCTCCCAATTGCGGTCGTCATAGGTCACCACCGTGCCCGTGCGCAGGCGGCGCTTCAGGTTCTCGCTGGTCTCGCCGGTGACGTTGGCGGCGGCGGCCTGGAGCGCCAGCTGGACTTCGGCCAAAGCCGGCACCGGCACGTCCGGTGGAACCAGCTCGTCCAGGATGCGGTCGCGGCGCAGATAGCCATGGGCGAGGACGTAGTCGCCGATGGTCTGCGACTGCCGCAACCCGCCGCAATGGCCGACCATGAGCCAGCAATGCGGACGCAGGACCGCGAGATGGTCGGTGATCGTCTTGGCGTTGGAGGGGCCGACGCCGATGTTGACCAGCGTCGTGCCCTGCATCGACCCGTCGGGGCCACGCGCCACGAGGTGGTAGGCCGGCATCTGGAACTTGTGCCAGGGCGAAGCGGCGATGAGGGCCGCCGGATCGATGCTCGCCGCCTCCGCCCGCGAGACGGTGATGCCGCCCGGCAGGATCATGCGCTCGTAGCCATCCTTTCCGCTGGCGAGCTGCTCCAATCCGTGCCGGATGAAGCCGTCGACGTAGCGATGGTAGTTCGTCAGCAGGATCCACGGCTGGACGTCGCGCCAGTCGCAGCCGGTGTAATGGACGAGACGGCGCAGGGAGTAATCGACCCGGATCGCGTCGAACAGCGCCAGGGGCTTCGGCTCTTCGACCGGCGCCACCCAGAGGCCGTCGGCGATCTCGTCTCCCACCACCGAGAGCAGCGGGACGGGGAAGTAGGTGGCCAGATCGCGCGGCGTGATCCCGCTGCCCGAGAGGTTGGCGCCGGGCTCCAGCACGTAGGGATAGGGAATCTCCTGGGCGCTCAGGCCGACTTCCAATGTAGCGCCGTAATCCCGCACCAGGGGCGTCAGCTGCTCCAGCAGATACGGCCGGAAATGCGCCGGCTGCGTCACCGTGGTGGCGTAGGTGCCGGGAGACTGGAACTTCGCCGTCGCGCGGGAAAAACGTGGGATCGGCCCGGACGGGTGATAGGTGATCCGTAGTTCGGGATAGCGGAACTGAAGCCGCTCGGCATGGTCCGGCGCGGCGCCCCCGTCGAGATAGCGGGTCAGGGCGGTCTGGAGCGACTGGATCGCACCCGCGTACAAGGCGGCGAGGCGGTCGACGGCGGTCTCGGCATCGCCCACGGATTCCATCGGGCGCCATTCGCTGGTGGTCACGCTCTCTCCTCGAAAGGCTTCGGCCCGTAGGTGGTTGGGCAGATTGAATTGCCGACGGAAACCTATACCCCGCCGGCCGTGGATGGAACGATGCGGCCCGCATGGCGGCGCGTTGTCGACCGGCTTGCGCACGGGGGCGAGTTGTCCGACATGCTCGCTTCGAACGGCTCGCGCGGTCCCGCCGGGTAACGCCTCTCCAAACCCGATGCGCAAGATGAGCGACCCAATCGACCGGCGGCCCGGCGAAGAGACCGTCACGCTGCCCGCCTCCCACGATGCCGGGCTCTACTTCATCGGCCGTGTCCGGACCCCATGGGCGACCCGCGCCGAATGCCCGAAGAACGGGCTTCAGACCGACGCCATCTGCACCCTGGAGGTGGATGCCGCCTTCGCTCCCGGTTTGCAGAACGTGGAGGGGGCGAGCCACCTCATCGTGCTCTACTGGATGGACCGGGCGGCCCGGGACATCGTGCGCCAGATGCCGCGCCATGCGGAGGGCAGCCGGGGCACGTTCTCCCTGCGCTCCCCGGCGCGGCCCAACCCCATCGCGCTGTCTGTGGTGGAACTCCTCGGCATCGAAGGGACGACCCTGAGAGTCAGAGGGCTCGACTGCCTCGACGGCACGCCGCTCCTCGACATCAAGCCCTATTACGCCAGCACCGATTCGCGGCCGGATGCGACCATCGACCGAGCCGGCACGGCAAAAATCGTGGACGGATCGGGAGCGGCCCGGTGAGGGCTCTGCGCCTGGGCCTTGCCGGGTTGGCGATCCTCGGCGTCGGCTTCGCCATCGGATGGATCGAGAAGCCCCTGCGCCTCAACACCCGGCTCTACGCCACGGACCGGTTGCCTTCGATCCAGGCCCATCTCGACGATGCACCGGACGGCTACATCCTCCTCGCCGGCGATTCGCAGGCCGAGTTGCAGAACCCGGCGCAGCGGGTCTGCGGCGCGGAGATCGTCAATGCCGGTGTGAGCGGCGCCTCGGCCTCCGTCTATGCCGATCTCGTGGCCAACCTGTCCGTGAAGACCCGCCCCCGCGCGGTGGTGGCCTTCATCGGAACCAACGATCTTCTGCGGAAGAAGGAGCCGCTGTCCGACAGAACGGCCCAGATCTTCGACGAATCGGTGGAGCGGATCGTGAAACGGCTGCAGGCCGAAAGCGACCGCGTCGTGGTCGCCGCCATTCCGCCCATCTCGCGTTCGGTGGCGAAGCGCCTCGAACCGGCGGCGGTAGCGGCCTATTCCGCCCGGATCAGGGTCCTGTGCGAACGCCTGTCCTGCGGTTATGCGGATCCTTTCGCGGAGCTCCGCGACGGCGATACCGGGTTCGCCCTGCCCGGCACCTTGCGCGACGATCTGCACATCGCGGATTACCGCCGCGTGATGCGGGCCTTGGAGCCCGCTCTCTGCGCGGCGAGGCCCTGATCAGGCCCCGGCGTGATGGGGCGCCGCCGGCGCCGTCGATGCACCGCCTTCCGGCCTGTCTCCCTTGGGTGCCTTGATGCGGTACCAGCCGACATAGAGGGCGGGCAGGAAGAACAGCGTCAGGAAGGTGGCGGCGATGATGCCGCCGATCATGGCATAGGCCATCGGCCCCCAGAACACTTCACGGGCGATGGGGATGAGGGCGAGGCTCGCCGCCCCGGCCGTGAGCAGGATCGGCCGCATCCGGTGGCAGGTCGCCTCCACCACCGCATCCCACGGGGCGTAGCCCTCGCGGTCGTACTCGTCGATCTGCATCACCAAAATCACCGAGTTGCGGATGATGATGCCGATGAGGGCGAGCACGCCGAGGATGGCGACGAAGCCCAATGGCTTGCCGAAGGGCAGCAGGATCGCCACCACGCCGATCAGGCCGAGCGGCGCCACGCTCGCCACCAGGAACAGCTTCTGGAAGCTCTGAAGCTGGATCATCAGGAACATCGCCATGGCGAGCAGCATCACCGGCGCCACCGCCGCGATGGGTCCGCTGCCCTTGGCGCTCTCCTCGACCGCACCGCCGACCGCGAGGGTGTAGCCGTCCGGCAGGGTCTTCTCGAAGGCCTTGATGGCCGGATCGAGGGCGTTGACGATGGTCGGGGCCTGGGTGTCGTTCACGATGGCCGCCCGGACCGTGATGGTGGGCAGGCGGTCGCGGCGCCAGACGATGGGCTGTTCGAGTTCGTAGCTCACCGTGGCGAAGGCCAGCAGCGGCACGACGCTGCCGTTCGATAGCGGCACCTGCAGGCTCTGGAGCGTCTCGACGGAGTTGCGCTCCACCGCCTGGGCGCGGCCGATGACGTCCACGAGGTAGATCGAATCGCGGACCTGCGTGATCGCCCGGCCGCCGACGATGCCGTTGAGCAGGCCGGCGATATCCTCCGAAGTGACCCCGAGCTGGCGCGCCTTGTCCTGGATGATCTCGACCTTGAGCACCTTGCCGGGCTCGTTCCAGTCGAGGTTGGGCAGGCCGACATTCGGGTTCGAGGCGACGATGTTGCTGAGCTGGAGCGCGAGGCCCCGCACCTTCTGGAGATCGGGTCCGCTCAGCCGGTACTGGATCGGGCGTCCCACCGGCGGGCCGAGATCGAGAGAGTGGACGAACACGTCGGTACCGACGAATTCCTTGGCCGCCAGCGCCTCGAATTTCTGGATCATCTTGTCCCGCGCCTCGAGCGAGGAGGTCACCACGATGATCTGGCCGAAGAACGCGTTGCCGAGCTGCTGGTCGAGGGGAAGATAGAAGCGCACCGCGCCCTGCCCGACATAGGAACTCCAGCGCAGGATGTCGGGATCGCCCTTCATCGTCGCCTCGAACCGGTCCATCTGGGCCTTGGTCTCGGCGATGCTGGCATTCTGCGGCAACGTCATGTCCACGAGGATCTCGGGACGGTCGGAGGCCGGGAAGAATTGCTGCTGCACGAACTGGATGCCGTAGAGCGACAGGCCGAGCAGGCCGACGCAGAAGGCCACGGTGATCCAGCGGAAGCGCATGGCCGGAAGCAGCATCGCCCGGAAGGTACGGAGCAGGAAGCTCGGTTTGTCGTGATGCTTCTTGATGGTCTTCGGCAGCAGCTTCACGCCGATGAGCGGCGCGAACAGCACCGCCACGACCCAGGAAATCAGGAGCGAGGCCGCGATGACCACGAACAAGCTATAGGTGTACTCGCCCGCCGCCGAGCCGTTGAAGCCGATGGGCAGGAAGCCCGCCACCGTGACGAGGGTGCCGGTGAGCATCGGGAAGGCGGTGGAGGTGTAGGCGAAGGTCGCCGCCTTCTTCAGGGTGTCGCCGACCTCGAGCCGCGCGACCATCATCTCAACCGTGATCATGGCGTCGTCGACGAGGAGGCCCAGCGAGATGATGAGGGCGCCGAGCGAAATGCGCTGAAGCGTGACGCCCATGACCTGCATCACCACGAAGACCACGGCGAGGACGAGGGGGATGGAGAACGAGACCACGAGCCCTGCGCGCCATCCGAGGCTGATGAAGCTGACGCCGAGGACGATGACGACGGCCTCGATCAGCGCCTTGGTGAAGCCGCCCACAGCCTCTTCGACGATCTTCGGCTGGTCGGAGACGAGGTGGATGCCGACGCCGTAAGGTAGCTCGCCTTCGAGCTTCTTCATCCGCGCCTTCAGGTCGTGGCCGAAGGTCAGCAGGTTGCCGGAGGGCTGCATGGCGATGGCGAGGCCGATCGCAGGCTGGCCGTTGAACCGGAACAGGGCGGTCGGCGGATCGGTGAAGCCGCGCGAGATTTCCGCAACGTCGGACAGGCGGAAGAAGCGGTCGTTCACCCGGAGGTTGATGGTCCTGAGGCTATCCTCGGAAACGAACTGGCCGCCGACGCGCACGGAGACGCGCTCGGGCCCGGCCTGGATCACGCCGGAGGGGGCAATGGCGTTCTGCGCCTGCAGCGTCGCGATGACGGCGGCCTGGTCGACGCCGAGGCCGGCGAGCTTACGGGTGGAGAAGTCGAGGTAGATCGCCTCGTCCTGCGCGCCGAGCAGCTGCATCTTGCCGGCATTGTTGACCTTCTTCAGGTCGGCGCGCACCCGCTCCACATAGTCGCGAAGCTGGCGCATGGAGACGCCGTCGGCGGTGAACGCATAGACGTTGCCGAAGACGTCGCCGAACTCGTCGTTGAAGAACGGCCCCTGGATCCCCTGTGGGAAGGTGCTGCCGATATCGCCGATGCGCTTGCGGACCTGGTAGAAAATGCCCGGGATGGTCTTGGGCGGCGTCGTCTCGCGCAGCTGCACGAAGACCGTGGTCTGGCCCGGCGTGGTGTAGCTGCGGCTGAAATCGACGGCATCGATCTGCTGCAATTCCTTCTCGATCCGTTCGGTGACCTGATCGAGTGTGTCGCTGATCGTGGCGCCGGGCCAGCGCGCCTGCACGATCATCGTCTTGATGGCGAAGGGCGGGTCTTCCTCGCGGCCGAGCTTCTCGTAGGCGAGGAAGCCCGCCAGCATCGAGATGAGCATCAGGAACCAGACGAAGGAGCGATGCTCGAGCGCCCATTCGGACAGGTTGAAGTTCTTCACGGGGCGGCTCTCGCGTGACGCTGGTCGGATCGGCGCGGCTATTGAGATGTGTCGGCGAGGCGGACGCGCTGGCCTTCACCGAGACTGCGGGCACCGGCGAGCACGACGCGCTCCCCGGGCTTCAGCCCCTCGGTGATGGAGACACGCTCGCCGTTCCTGTCCGCGACGGTGACGTCGCGGCGGGACACGGCATCCCCGGCCTCGTTGACGATCCAGACCGCGCTTCGCCCGTCGGCCTCGAAGACGGCGGTCGCCGGCAACTGGAAACGCGGCGCCATGTGGCGTGACAGTCCGACCGTGATGGTGGAGCCGAGGCGGAACGCGTCCGGTGGCTTGAGCAGGGTCATCCTGATGCGGCGGGTGCGGGTCTTCTGGTCGGCGAAGGGCGAGACCTCGCGGACTTTGCCCGTGGCCGTCACGTCGGGCGCGCTCTGGAGCGCCACGGTGAAGACCGCATCCTTCGGCATGGCTCCGACCAGATCCTCGGGGATGTCGACCACGGCCTCGCGTTCTTCGGGACGCGCCAGGGTCGCCACCGCCTGTCCCGCGGAGAGCACCTGTCCCACCTCTGCGCTACGGACGGTGACGACGCCGTCGAAATCCGCATGCAGCTCGGTATAGCCCATCTGGTCGCGGGCTTTCTGCAGGTTCGCCTGGGCCTGGGCGAGACGGGCCTGTGCCGTGTCCCGGCTCGCCACGGCGCTGTCGAGCCGGGCCTGGGTGACGTTGCCGTTGGCGATGAGCCGCCTCTGCCGCGCCTCGGTGGCGATGGCGTTCTCCGCCTGCGCCGTGGCATCGGCGAGTTCCGCCTCCGCCCGCGTCAGGGCGAAGCGCGTGACGACGGGATCGAGGGCGGCGATGCGCTGGCCCTTCTTCACCACATCCCCCACGGTCACGTCGCGGGCGATGACCCGGCCCGCGATCTGGAATCCGATCTCGGACTGGTAGCGGGGGGCCACGAAGCCCGCGAACGGCCCGAATACGATGGTGTCGATGGGCTTGGCCACGGTGTAAAGGACGGGCCGCACCGGAGGCGGGCCAGCATTCTCCTCCTCACCATGGCAGGCGCCGAGGGTGGATACGGCCGCTGCGATCAGCGCCAGGCGTAAGCCGGAATGGATCATCGGCCGATCTCCTCGGCAACAGAGACGGTCTGGCCCGGGCGGAGGAATTGAATACCGGCGATGACCACCTCCTCGCCCGGCTCGACACCGCCGGACAGGGCGATGGTGTTGGGCGAGTAGCGGTCGATGGTCACGTTGCGCGGCGCGACCTTGCCGCTGGCCGGATCGCGGACCCACACGGCCGGTGCGTTCTCCCAGCGGTAGAGCGAGGACCAGGGCAGGACGATGGCCGTCTGCGGCCGGAACTTGCCGGTGCCGACGACGATGGCCCCAAGGGTCATGGCAGCGGGCGTGTCCTTCAGCCCGACCTTGACCCTGACGGTGCCGGAGGCGGCATCGACACTCGGGGAAATTTCCCGCACCGTGCCGACGGTCCGCACCTTCGGGTCCGCCTGGAGGGTGACGTCGATCGGCTTGCTCTCGGGCGGGGTCGCGAGAACCGCCTCGAACACGTTGAACACCGCGTCGCGCGGCCCGTCCTCCGCCATGGTGAGAACGGTCTGGCCCGCCTGGACCACTTGCCCCACCTCGAAGCTGCGGCTCAGGACGATGCCGTCCACGCCCGATTTCAGATCGGTGTAGGAGAACTGTTCCTGGGCCGTGCCCAGTGCCGCCTTGGCGGACTCGACCGAGGCCTGGGTCGTGCGGAGTTGCTGCTCGGCATCGTCATAGCTCGGGCGCGTGGTGTAACCGCTGGAGAGCAGCATCTCCTGGCGCTTGAAATTGACCTTTGCCTGGGTCAGCAGCGCCTCGGCGGAGGTCAGCGCGGCCTGCGCGTTGTTGAGGTTGGCGCGCTGCTCCTGCGGATCGAGCTTGGCCAGGACCTGATCGGCGGTGACGTGATCGCCGACCTCCACCAGTCGCGTGGCGATCTTGCCGTTGTTGCGGAACGCCACGTTGACCTGCGACTGGGCCTGGATGTCGCCCGTGAAGACGAGATCGGCCGAGATGGTGCTGCGCTCGGCCTTCGCCGTCCGGACGATGGCGAGGCTCTGCTTGGCCGCGCCGGCAGCGGAGACGTCCTCTGCCTCCTTGGCAGAAGCCGGAAGCGAGGCCGAGACCGCAAGGCCGAGGAGGGTGACCGCCCCCGCGCCACGGATTCGTCGAATGGACTTGGTCAGACCAGACACCACGACCCCATTCCGGATAAGCTCTATCGAACCGCTTCTCTATCGGGTATCTTACCGACCGTCCAGACGGTTTCTAAAAGGCAATGACATGGCAAAGCCGCGCACACGGCGCGAGGACCGGGCGAGCATCATCCTCGATGCGGCCGAGAGCCTGATCCGTCGTGCGGGTACGCGCACCTTGACGATCGACGCGGTCGCGGCGGAGGCGGGCCTGAGCAAGGGCGGGGTCCTCCACCACTTCTCCTCGAAGGAAGCGCTCATCACGGCCATGGCCGAGCGCAAGCTGAAGGAGGTCAAGGAGGGCATTGCCCGGCTCGAAGCGGAGCAGGTTCCGGGTCCCTCGGCCCTCCCCCTCGCGCTGATCGCCCATGCGAGGCAGGTCTACGCTGAGGAAGAGGGCTTCCCGCGGGCCTTCCTGCTGGCCTCCGCAGAGAATCCAGAGGCATTCGCTGGCTTCAACGCGTTCCTCCGCGAACGGCTCGCCGGCCTCGAGAAGATCGAGACCTGTCCGGGGATCGGCGCAGCCTTGGTGTTCTCGACATTGGGGTTGCTGATCACCCGGACGCTGGGCTTCCACTCCATGGAGGGCGCGCAGCTCGAGCGGCTCTTCGACGGCCTCGAAAAGGTGGCGCGCTGCGTGACCGAGGGCGAGATCCCGCCGGATGCGTGCGGGACGCCCTGAGCGGCTTCACGCGAGGGCGGCCATGGCCTGGAAGACGAGGGCGTGGCGGGCGGCCAAGGCGTCGATATCGGTGGCATAGCCGCCGCCGATCACAGCCACGAGGGGAATGCGACGTCTGCGCGCCTCTCCGATGACGTAGCGATCCCGTGCGGCGAGGCCCGCATCGGTGAGGGCCAATCGCCCGAGCCGGTCGTCCATGTGCGGATCGACCCCGGCATTGTAGAACACGATGTCCGGCGAGAGGCCGTCGAGCAGGCCCGGCAGATGCGCCGCCAGAACGGCCGCGTAGGCCGCGTCGTCGACGCCATCGACCAAGCCCAGATCGAGGTCGCCGGGGATCTTGCGCGTCGGGTAGTTCTTCTCCGCATGGACCGAGAACGTGAACAGGTCCGGCGAGCTAGCGAGGCAATCGGCGGTGCCGTCACCCTGATGCACGTCGCAATCGACCACCAGCGCCCGGCGGATCGCGCCCTCGTCCTGAAGCGCCAGGGCGGCGACGGCGACGTCGTTGAACACGCAGAAACCCGCGCCGGTCTCCCGCCGCGCATGGTGGCTTCCGCCGGCGGCGCTGCCTGCGAGGCCATGCTCCAGCGCGAGCCGCGCCGCCGCGAGGGTGCCGCCGGCCGAGGCACACGAGCGGGCCACGACGCTATCATCCACCGGAAGGCCGATCTCGCGCTCGATTTCCCGCGAGACCGAGCAGGACAGGACGGCATCGACGTAATCCGATCGATGCGCGCGCTTCAGCATGTCCGCGTCGGCCGGCTCCGGTCTGACGAAACCGGCGGGGGCGAGGCCGAGCGCCGCGAGCGTTTCGGCGAGACGGCCATATTTCCGCATCGGAAAGCGATGCCCCTCCGGCAGGACGGCCTGATAGGCAGGGTGGACGACGATGGGCGGGGTCATGCCGGATCGAACCGGCCGGGCCGAACGGCAGTTCCGCGAATGGCCACGGGTCTCGTCTCGCTCACGCCCTGGCCTTCCCTCTGAGGGGCGGCAGATCGGGGCCGCGCCGCTGTCATACGACTGAAATAGCCCGTCTGTTACGGCCTTGGGCAGGGGCTGGTTCCGTCAGGTGGCGGAGGCCCGGAGGGAGCGCGGCATGTTCGGCAGTATCGAGACCGGCGCGATCGTCGCGCTCTCGCTCTGTGCCGCACTGACCTCGGTCAATCTCCTCAGCATCGCCATCGCCGCATGGCGCATTGGCCGGAATCGCGGGACCCCGAGCTTTCCCAGCGCCGCGCCCATTTCCCTCGTTCGCCCGGTCTGCGGCCTCGAAGCGTTCAGCGAGGAGATGCTCGAGCGCGGCTTCCATCTCGACCACCCGGATTACGAGCTGATCTTCTGCGTCGCCGACGGCCGGGATCCCATCGTCCCGCTCCTGCACCGCCTGATGGCGGCCCATCCCACGGTGCCGGCGCGGCTCATCGTCGGCGACGAGCGGATCAGCGACAATCCCAAACTCAACAATTGCGTGCGGGGCTGGGAGGCGGCCCGGCACGAATGGGTGGTGCTGGCCGATTCCAACGTTCTGATGCCGCCGGACTACCTGCAGCGGCTGCGGGCCTCGTGGCGGCCCGATACGGGTCTCGTCTGCTCCACGCCCATCGGCGCACGGCCGCACGGTTTCTTCGCCGAACTGGAATGCGCCTTCCTCAATACGCTCCAGGCGCGCTGGCAATATACCGGCGAAAGCCTCGGCCTCGGCTTCGCGCAGGGTAAGAGCATGCTCTGGCACAAGCCCTTCCTGGACGGGCATGGCGGAATACGTGCGCTCGCCGCCGAGATCGCCGAGGATGCGGCGGCGACGAAGCTCGTTCGCGCGGCCGGCAAGCGGGTCCACCTCGTGGCCTCGCCCTTCGACCAGCCCCTGGGCACCCGCGCGTTTCGCGAGGTCTGGTCGCGACAGGTCCGCTGGGCGCGTCTGCGCCGGGTCACCTTCCCGCACTTCTTCGCGCCCGAGATCGGCTCCGGCACGGTGCTGCCCTTCGCGGTCGCGGCCCTGTGCGTTCCCAGCGTTCCAGTTCTGGCCGGCGTCATCGTCATGGCGATGCTCTGGTACGGGGCCGAATACGCGCTCGCGGCCCGCTCCGGGTGGCACCGCTCGCCCCGGCTCTTTCTCGCCTTCCTGCTTCGCGACGCCATCCTCCCCATCATGTGGGTGAGCGCCTGGATGCAGAGCGCCATCGTCTGGCGCGGCAACGCCATGGACATCCGCCCCAAGGAGACGCCGCGCCTGCGCACCCGCGCCACCGCGGCCTGACTGTCGATACGCCAAGCTACGAACCCGGCTTTAAGGCACAGACTTATTCGATACGGCCTCCGGGGTTTTGTCCCCTCACCGTCATTCCGGGTCCGCGGAGCGAAGCCCGGAATCCAGAGCCTCAACCCGTGCTCGACATGGCAGCCTCGGTGGTTCTGGATTCCGGGCTCGCCGTCGGCGACCCGGAATGACGGAGGTGTGCCGACGAATGTCACACCATCGCGCTTTCACCGGAGTTCTGAGCCCTGACCGGGTACGGGCGTCGCACGCCCTCTTTCTCGTACGGCAAAACTCTTGCTTGGCCATTCCCCGACGGCAGCCTTCGCCGATGACGGGAACCCACCATGCAAAGCGAATCCACCGGCCTGCATAAGGGCCTGAACGCGTTCCATCTCTGGGGCATCGCCGTCGGCCTCGTGATCTCGGGCGAGTATTTCGGCTGGAGCTATGGCTGGGCCAGCGCCGGCACGCTCGGCTTCCTGGTGACCACGACCTTCATCGCGGCGATGTACGTCGCCTTCATCTTCAGCTTCACCGAACTCACGACGGCCATTCCGCAGGCGGGAGGCCCCTTCGCCTATAGCCGGCGCGCCTTCGGGCCGATCGGCGGCTGCATCGCGGGCTATGCGACGTTGATCGAATTCGTCTTCGCGCCACCTGCCATTGCGCTGGCCATCGGCGCCTATCTCAACGTCCAGTTTCCGGGCCTCGACCCGAAACACGCGGCGCTCGGCGCCTACCTGATCTTCATGACGCTCAACATCGTCGGGGTGCAGATCGCCGCCACGTTCGAGCTGTTCGTGACCATCCTGGCGGTGGGTGAGTTGCTGGTGTTCATGGGCGTCGTCGCCCCCGCCTTCAGCTTCACCAATTTCGCCGCCCATGGCTGGGCCGGTGAATCCACATTCAGCCTCGCCGCGATCGGCGGCATGTTCGCGGCCATTCCCTTCGCCATCTGGTTCTTCCTCGCCATCGAGGGCGTCGCCATGGCGGCGGAAGAGGCCAAGGATCCCAAGCGCACGATCCCCATCGCCTACATCACCGGCGTGCTGACGCTCACCGTCCTCGCCTTCGGCGTGATGATTTTCGCCGGTGGCTCGGGCGACTGGCGCACCCTGAGCAACCTCAACGACCCGCTGCCCCAGGCGATGAAGACGGTGGTGGGCGAGTCGAGCGGCTGGCTGCACATGCTGGTCTGGCTCGGCCTGTTCGGCCTCGTGGCGTCGTTCCACGGCATCATCATGGGCTATTCGCGCCAGATCTTCGCCCTCGGCCGCGCCGGCTACCTGCCCGGTTTCCTCGCCAAGGTGCACCCCCGCTTCCAGACCCCGCATGTGGCGACCGTGGCCGGCGGCCTCGTCGGCATCGCCGCCATCTACAGCGACAACCTCATCGAGATCGCGGGCCAGTCCCTCACCGCGAGCATCGTGACCATGGCGGTGTTCGGCGCGCTGGTGATGTACGGCATGAGCATGGCGGCCCTGTTCAAGCTGCGCCGCAGCGAGCCCGACCTCGCACGTCCCTACCGGGCACCGTTCTTCCCCATCGCCCCCGCCTTCGCCCTGGCCATGGCCGGCATCTGCTTCATCGCTCTGGTCGCCTTCAACCCGGTGATCTTCGCGATCTTCCTGGCCGTGATGGTGGTCGCGGTCGCCGCCTCGCATTTCCTGGCAAAACCGGTGGCAGCCGCTCCCGCCGCGACGCTCGATCCGGCTATCTGAGGGGCTGAGGCTCGCATCACGCGCGGGGCTTGGCCATAAGGCAGCGATGAAAATTGGAATCATCGAGGCGGGCGCACCGCCCGCCCGCCTGGCCGAGTCCTACCCGTCCTATGGCCGCATGGTCGAGACACTCCTCGGCGACCCCGCTGATGTCACGATCTTTCCGGTGGCGGAGGGACAGTTTCCCACCGCCCCCGAGGCGTTCGACGCGTTCGTGGTGACGGGATCGGCGGCGGGCGTCTATGACGACCTGCCCTGGATCGCGCCGCTGAAGAGCTTCCTGCGCGACGTCGACGGGCGCGCCAAGCTCGTCGGGCTCTGCTTCGGTCACCAGATCCTCGCGGCGGCGTTCGGCGGCACGGTGGAGAAATCGGCGAAGGGATGGGGCATCGGCCTCCACACCTATGACCTGTTCGAACGGGCGGACTGGATGGACGACGCGCGCCGCGTCTCGGTGCCGGCGATCCATCAGGATCAGGTGATCGTCCCCCCTTCGGGCGCGCGCGTTCTCGGCGGCAACGTCTTCACACCCTACGGCATCCTGTCCTACCCGCAACGCCGGGCGATCTCGTTCCAGGTCCATCCGGAATTCGAAACCGATTACGCCACGGCTCTGATTGCCGGGCACCGGCCGACTGAGCCCCACGACGAAACGTTTCAAGCCGCGGCCATCGCATCGCTGCGCGGCGAGAGCGATGCTCCCCGCGTTGGCGGCTGGATCCGCCGCTTCCTGCAATCGAGGTAGGGGGTGCCCAGGGCTGGCTCACAGCCTGCGTTGCCGGGACGATTGGTGCGGGCGGTCGGAATCGAACCGACACTCTGTCACCAGAACCGGATTTTGAGTCCGGCGCGTCTACCAGTTCCACCACGCCCGCAACATCCGCCTCATGGCACAGGATCGCGCCGACGGCCAGAGGGGTTTTGCAGCGAGACCGCGCCGCGGTGGTTCCCGCTCGCAAGTCCGGCCGGGTTGTGCTCAAAGGGCCTCGCGCCCTCCCCTATCGGATAGAAGCTCTTCATGATCCGCCGCCTTTACGAGTGGATACTCGCGCTCGCGGGCAAGCCGTCGGCCCCCTACGCGCTCGGTGCGGTAGCGTTCTCGGAGAGCTCGTTCTTTCCGGTCCCACCCGACGTGATGCTGGTGCCGATGGCGGTGAGCCGGCCCGACAGGGTCTGGTTCTACGCGACGATCACCACCCTGTCGTCGGTGGCCGGCGGGCTGCTCGGCTACGCCATCGGCGCGCTGCTCTACGATTCCATCGGGGTCTGGCTGTTCTCGCTCTATGGGTTGAACGAGAAGGCGGCGAGCTTTCAGGCTTCCTACGCTCAGTACGGGCATTGGGTGATCCTGCTGAAGGGCCTGACACCGATCCCGTTCAAGCTGGTGACGATCACGTCGGGCTTCGCCCATTACGACCTGTTCTGGTTCGTCCTGCTCTCGCTCATCACACGAGGCGCGCGCTTCTTTCTCCTCGCTGGGCTTCTGAAGCGCTACGGCGTATCCATTCGCGCCGTCCTCGACCGGCATCTGAACGTCGTCGCGGCCATCACGGTGGCCGTCATCATCCTCGGCTTCGTCCTGTTCAAGGTGCTGCTGTGATCGATTACACCGCCCTACTCCGCCTTCGCCGCGCCGCCCTGATAGTCCTGATCGGGTCTGTCCTGGCGATTGCCGGCGCGTTCTATTTTCAGTGGGTTCTCGGCTACGTGCCGTGCAAGCTCTGCCTGACGGAGCGCCTGCCTTATTACGCGGCCATTCCGCTGGCCCTGCTGGCCCTGTTCACCCCGGAGCGCGTGACGCGGCTGATCCTCGGGATCGCCGCCCTCGGCCTGCTCTACGGGGCAGGCCTCAGCGTCTATCACGCTGGCGCCGAATGGGCTCTCTGGGCCGGCCCGTCCGATTGCGGCGGCGGCAGCGGCGCCAATCCCAGCGATGTCGGGGATTTTCTCGATACCCTGAAAGCGACGCGGGTCGCCGATTGCTCCACCGCTGCCTGGCGCTTCCTCGGCATCTCACTGGCCGGCTGGAATGCGGCCATCGCCTTCATCCTGGCCTCCATCGCCGGAACGGCCGCCCTCAAACGCTGAATGGGCGGCGGCGAAACTTCAGTTGAGGTCGCCGGGCAAGGCAGGGAGCGGGGCGACGTCGATCCCCTCCTCCACGAGGGCACGGGCTTCGGAAGGGCTGGCGACGCCGTAGATCGGGCGGGACTCGGCCTCGCCGTAATGCATGCGCCGCGCTTCTTCGGGGAATTGCGGACCGACATTGTCGGCCGTCCGGATCACGTGCTCGCGGACCGCTCGCATCAGCGCGCGCAGCTGCCGCTCTGGCTCCGCCATCGGCAGTCGCTCGGCCGACGGTGCTGCGGCAGGATCGGTGGGCGACGCTTCTGCGAGGGCGCGGTTCGGACCAGGCACTTGAGCCACGGTCTTCGCCAGCGCCGGCGCCATCATGGCCTTGGCGACCCGGGTCGAGCCGCAAGCGAGACATTCCACGAGACCGTCCGCCGCCTGAGCGTCGTAGGAATCGCTCGAGCGAAACCAACCCTCGAAATCGTGTCCGTTATCGCAGACGAGCGTGTAGCGGATCATGGGCGGGATTGGACCGGACGCATGGTCACCCAGCCCGCCCGACGCGCTCGACCGTGAAGGGGCGCGCGTGTTTGAGGGCTGGAATCCGCCCCCTCGCCTCTGTGACGCGGGCAAGGTCGATTTCGGCAAGGATCACGCCGGGCTCGGCACCGCCGGCATCCGCCAGCACCTTGCCCCAGGGATCGACGATGATCGAGTGGCCGTAGGTCTCGCGTCCGTCCTCGTGGCGACCGCCTTGAGCGGCCGAGATCATGAACGATCCGGTCTCGATGGCGCGGGCGCGGTGGAGGACATGCCAATGCGCCTCGCCCGTCTGCTTGGTGAAACAGGCGGGCGCGCTGAGGATCGTCGCCCCGGCTTCCGCCAGAGCCCGGTACAGGGCCGGGAAACGCAGGTCGTAGCAGATCGCGATCCCGAGGGGCGCCCAGGGCGTTTCGGCGACGACCGCGCAGGCACCGCCGGTATAGGTATTGGATTCGCGCCAGCGCTCACCGTTGGGAAGGTCCACGTCATAGAGGTGGAGCTTGTCGTAGGAGGCGGTGATCGCGCCTTCCGCATCGATGAGGAAGGCGCGGTTCGCGATCTTGTCGCCGTTCCGCACGGCCAGCGAGCCGATATGGACGACGATGCCGCGCTCGCGGGCCACATCGCGCAGGGCGGCGAGGGTCACGTCCTCGTCCTGCTCGCGCACATTGGCGAACAGGCTGGCTTTATCCCGCTCCACCAGGGAGGTCATTTCCGGTGTCTGTACGTAGTCTGCCCCCTGGGACGCAGCCTCTCGCACCAGGGCGACGGCGGCATCCCGATTGGCAAGCGGATCGCGCCCGGACCGCATCTGGACACAGGCCGCGACGAAGCGAGGCTCGGTCTTGTCCTGTTCCGTCGGCGAACCGTCGCTCATGATTGCGGCGCCTCGGTCGACAGAAGCGGATCGAGCTTGCCTGACCGGTCGAGGGCGTAGAGGTCGTCGCAACCACCCACATGCGTCTCGCCGATGAAGATCTGAGGCACGCTGGTTCGGCCGCCCGCACGCTGGGTCATGGCCGCACGGGAGCCGACAGTCTTCTCGACGTCGACCTCCGTGAAGGTCACGCCTTTCTCGCGCAGCAAGGTCTTGGCGGCGGTGCAGTAAGGGCACCAGGCTGTCGTGTAGATGATCACCGGAGGCATGGTTTGCAGACGTCCCGCTTCGCTCCCCTGAGCATATAGGGGAATGGCGGACGTCTTCCTACCGTGAAGGCATCATTGCGCCGACGCGCGAATCGGTTTCAGGCCGCCAGCAGCTTCTCGACCTCGTTGACGAGGTCACGCAGGTGGAAGGGCTTCGACAGCACCTTCGCGTCCTTCGGAGCCTTCGAATCCGGGTTCAGGGCGACGGCCGCGAAGCCCGTGATGAACATCACCTTGATGTCCGGATCGAGTTCGGTGGCGCGGCGCGCCAGCTCGATCCCGTCCATTTCCGGCATCACGATATCGGTCAGGAGCAGTTCGAAGGGCTCCTCGCGCAGGCGGTTATAGGCCGAGAGGCCGTTATCGAACGACAGCACGTCATAGCCGGCATTCTGCAACGCCTTGGCCAGGAACCGGCGCATGTCGTTGTCGTCTTCGGCCAGGAGGATCTTCATCGGTCGGTGTCCCGCACCCTTGAGTCGCTGTGTTCTTTTCATAAAGCGCAGACTTGGTAAACAAGGTGTTGAGATTGGCACCCGGACCGGGTGCAGGACGGCACACCGATCGCTTCGCGACGGGGGGTGTCGCAGTGGACACGCACCGTCACACGCCGCAAAGTGTGGCCATGCGTTTCCCTTCCAGCACCTGGGCGCACACGCCGCGATGACCGAGTCTAGCCCTCGCTGGAATGCAGCGAATCCGGGAGATTTCGTACCGCCCTTCGCCATCGACGAGCCGGGCGAGCACACGCTTCCGTTCGTGTTCAACACGCCTCATTCCGGGGCGGTCTATCCGAAAGCCTTCCTCGCGGGCTCACGCCTCGACCCGTTGGCGCTCCGCCGCTCGGAAGACGCCTATGTCGACCGCCTGTTCGCGCCCGTGGTCGATCTCGGCGCGCCGCTCATGCGAGCGAACTTCCCACGGGCCTATCTCGACGTAAATCGCGAGCCCTACGAGCTCGACCCGCGCATGTTCGACGGGCGGCTTCCGCCTTTCGCCAACACGCGGTCCATGCGTGTCGCCGGCGGCCTCGGCACGGTGCCGAGGGTGGTGGCCGACGGACAGGAAATCTACCGCACGCGGCTCCCCGTGGAGGAAGCGGTCGCGCGGATCGAGGAACTCTACAAACCGTATCACCGTACCCTGCGCGGCCTCATCCAGCGCACCGCACGTGCCTTCGGCCACGCCATCCTGATCGATTGCCATTCGATGCCGTCCTCGAGCCTCCCCCGCGACGAGGATGCGAAGGCCGATTTCGTGCTGGGCGACAGGTTCGGGACGAGCTGCACGCCGATCCTCATCGCCGCGTTCGAGCATCATCTGCGCGCGCGCGGTTTCCGCACCCTGCGCAACAAGCCCTATGCGGGCGGGTTCATCACCGAACATTACGGGGAGCCGAATATCGGCCGCCACGCGCTTCAGATCGAGATCAACCGTGGGCTCTATATGAACGAGAGCAACCTCGCGGTGACGCAGGGGTTCGCGGATCTGGTCTGGACGCTACGCGAGGTGGTGAAGGCGGTGGCCGAGGAAATGGACAGCCTGACACTCCGCAGGATCGCCGCCGAATAGACCGGATGGGTTCTGCCGCGCGGGCCGCGCGAGCAGACGTCCCAAATTACAAACCGCCAAATCACAAACCGATTTCCCAAGAAAAAAGGCCGCTCCGAAGAGCGGCCCGAAGTCTAGGGAGGAAACGCCCAAGAAGGGCTACGGGACCGCGACGCCATCGCGATCCCGCAATGCACAAAGTACAGTGCGCCGCACAAAGCGCAAGAGTGTTTCGCCGTCGAAAGTCTGCACTCGGTGCATGCCATGCCCGCGTCGCACGCACCGTACGGCGCAGCTTGCAGGTCTTGGCTCGACAATCTCGGTTTGCGCGTACTCCTCCCGAGCCTTCCCTCAATGTTCCTTGAGCAGCCGGGCGATCTCGGCCTTGAGCGGCTCGGCGAGTTCCTTGCGCTGCAGCGCGTAGGCGATGTTCGCCGTGAGGAAGCCGAGCTTGGAACCGGTATCGTAGGTCCGGCCTTCGTAATGCATGCCGAAGAAGGATTGCTTCTCGGCCAGCCTGATCATCGCGTCGGTCAGCTGGATCTCACCGCCGGCCCCCTTCTCGCCCTTCTCCAGGATCGAGAAGATCTCTGGCTGCAGGATGTAGCGCCCGGAGATGATGAAGTTCGATGGCGCGGTGCCCTGTTTGGGCTTCTCGACCATGCCGTTGATCTCGAAGGTCTGCCCATAGGTCTCACCGACGCCGACGATACCGTATTGATGCGTCTCCTCCGGCTTGACCTCCTCCACGGCGATGACGTTGCCGCCATGGCGCTCATAGGCGGAAAGCATCTGCTGCATGCAGCCCTTGCTCAGCATGTCGGGCAGCAGCACGGCGAAGGGCTCGTCGCCGACGATCTCGCGGGCACACCAGACCGCATGGCCGAGGCCGAGAGGAGCCTGCTGGCGGGTGAAGCTCGTTTGCCCGGCAGCCGGAAGATCCCGCTTCAACTCCTCGTAGATCGCCTCCTTGCCGCGCTCCTGAAGCATGCGGTCGAGTTCGAAGGCGATGTCGAAATGGTCCTCGATCACGGCCTTGCCGCGGCCGGTCACGAAAATGAAATGCTCGATCCCGGCCTCGCGCGCCTCGTCGACCACATGCTGGACGACCGGCCGGTCGACCACGGTGAGCATTTCCTTCGGGACGGCCTTGGTGGCGGGCAGGAAGCGGGTACCCAACCCTGCGACAGGCAGGACGGCTTTACGAATCGGTTTCATCAAGCGGGACCCGGTCTCTTAAAATGCGGTGGGAACAACCCGGAGGCGAGGGACGATAGCACGTTGTCGTGATGGAGCGAGCAAGAACAAAACCATTTCCACGCCCGACTCAGCCTAAAGCGCCGCATGATCACACGGAGGGTTTGAGGTATATCTTCCGCGACGTGCGCGGGAATGGAAGTGGGGCCATGGCGATTCTGGTGACGGGCGGCGCGGGATATATCGGCAGCCACATGGTGCTGGCGTTGCTGGATGCCGGCCACAAGGACATCGTCGTCATCGATGATTTGTCCACCGGCTTCGACTGGGTGCTTCCCCCCGACGTGACGCTGGTGGTGGGCGACGTGGCCGATCAGGCCCTGGTGAAACGGGTCATCGCCGAACACGGAATCGATGTGCTGGCGCATTTCGCCGCCAAGATCGTGGTGCCGGATTCGGTGGCCGACCCTCTCGGCTACTATCTGGCCAACACGGTCAAGACCCGGGCGCTCATCGAGGCTGCGGTGCATGGCGGGGTGAAGCACGTCATCTTCTCCTCCACCGCCGCAATCTACGGCGAGCCCGAAATCGTCCCGGTGCCGGAGGACCTCGTGGCCGCGCCGATCAACCCCTACGGCCGCTCGAAACTCATGAGCGAGTGGATGATCGACGACGCGGCCAAGGCCCACGGCTTCAGCTACGTCATCCTGCGTTACTTCAATGTCGCGGGTGCCGATCCGCGCGGACGCAGTGGCCAATCTTCAAGCGAAGCCACCCATCTCATCAAGGTCGCCACTCAGGCGGCGCTGGGCCGGCGCAGTCATCTGAGCGTGTTCGGTACGGATTACCCCACCCGCGACGGCTCGTGCCTCCGCGATTACATCCAGGTTTCCGATCTCGCCGATGCCCATTGCGTCGCCATCGATCATCTACGTTCGGGTGGCGCGAGCAAAACGCTCAATTGCGGCTACGGGCGCGGTTACTCGGTCCTCGAGGTGATCGAGGTGGTCAAGCGCATTTCGGGCCGTGATTTCGAAGTGAGGCTGTCGCCGCGTAGGCCCGGCGACCCGGCGCAGATCGTGGCGAAGGCCGACCGGATCCGCGCTGAATTGGGCTGGCAGCCACGTTACGACGACCTCGACGGGATCGTGGCCCAGGCCCTCGCCTGGGAAGAGACCCTGGCTCGGCGCAACCGCCTATGAAGACGGCCCTCCGCACCGCCATCGCCCTCTGCGCATTTCTTGCAGCGGAGAGTAGGGCCCAGGATTCTACTCGGCCGGCACCGCCTGCCAAACCGGAGGCGGCGGCAAACGCCTCGTTTCGCAGCTTCGTCGATGCCCTGCGGCCCGATGCCGAGGCGCGCGGGGTCAGTGCTGCGACCTTCGACGCGGCGTTTCGCGGCATGTCTTCCCCCGATCCCGGCATCCTCGCCAAAACCACCGCTCAAGGAGAGTTCGGACGCCCCGTCTGGGACTACCTCGTCGGCGCGGTCTCGACCGGGCGGATCGCACGGGGTCGCTCACAAGCGGCCCGTCTGTCCACCACGCTGGCGGCGATCGAAGCCCGGACGGGCGTCCCGCGCTGGATCGTCCTCGCTTTCTGGGGAGTCGAGTCGGATTTCGGAGTGAGCGGCGGGACCGTTCCGACCATCCGTGCCCTGGCGACCCTGGCGCAGGCGCGCTTTCGCGGCACGCTGTTTCGGAACGAGCTCCTCGACGCATTGACGATTCTGCAGCGCGGCGACATCGCCCCCGAGGCGATGAAGGGATCCTGGGCCGGCGCCATGGGCCAGACCCAGTTCCTCCCATCGACCTTCCTGAAGCATGCGGTGGATTTCGATGGGGACGGTCACCGAGACATCTGGCGATCGGAGCCGGATGCCCTGGCCTCCATCGCCGGCTATCTCCAGTCTCTCGGCTGGAATCGCGACCTGTCGTGGGGCTATGCCGTGACGCTTCCAGGCGGATTCGATCTGACGACGTATCGGGCGGACCTGTCGGACTTCGCCAGACGGGGCGTCCGCAGGATCGATGGCGAGGCGCTGCCGGGATCGGGTGCGGCAAGCCTGTTCCTGCCCGGCGGCTCGGGCGGCCCGGTCTTCCTGATCACCGACAATTTCGAGGTGATCCGGGGCTACAACACCTCGGATTCCTATGCGCTCGCCGTCGGCCATCTCGCCGACCGTCTTGCCGGCGGGCCGCCACTGGCGGCACCTTGGCCGACCGGCGCGCCACGCCTCGACAAAGCGGGCCTGCAGGCCCTGCAGAAAGCCCTGACGACCCGAAACCTCTATGCCGGCGATGCGGATGGCCGCGCCGGGCCAAAGATGCGGGAGGCGGTCCGCCAATATCAGATCAAGGAAGGTCTGGTGGCCGACGGCTACGCCACGCCCAGCCTTCTGGAGCACATCACGGCGCGCCCCTGAGGCTTCGCCTCGTGAGGCGGATTTAGACGCGGGGCCGATCGTCCGATAGGATGGCACGGTCTCGTCCTTCGACGATCAGCAGGCAGGTCGCAGCGTGGCACCAAGGACAGTCAAGAACGTAGCGTACGGGGTGGCCGTTGCGGGACAGGTGAAGGACGCTCTTCTCCGTGTCTGCCTCCTCACCTTGTTCGCGACGCCCCTGCTCTTCGCCTCTGGCCCGTTCGCCGCGGCGCAATGGGGCGATTCCTACGATACCCCTCGCGGCGATTCCTACTACGCGCCGCGCCGCCGGCCGCGCGAGGAGGGGGATTACGGTGGCCGCCAAGCCAACCGGCGCTACGCCCCTCCCCCACAAGAGGCGCCGCGTCAGTTCTACTGGCCCTGGGAAGATCGTCCGCAGCAGGTACAACCGACCCCGGCCCCGGTGCCATCGGCCCGACCCACCCGGCCGCGGCCACCGACGATCGGGGAGAGCCAGCGCTCCTATACGAGGCGGCCGCGTCCGGCCCCCGTGGTCGCCCAGCCGAAACCGGTCCAGCCCAAGGCGGAGCCGTCGATCCGCATCGCGGTCTTCGGCGATTCGCTGGCGAACTCTCTCGGCCGTGGCCTCGATGACGTGTTCGAGGACAATGCCGACGTGGCGATCCTCGACCGTTCGAAGGCCGATAGCGGTCTCGTCCGGAAAGACGTGGTCGACTGGCCTAAGGCGGCGGAGGATTTTCTGAAAACCAGCCCGAAAGTCGCCTACGCGGTCGTGATGCTCGGCGCCAACGACCGCCAGCCGATACGGGAGGGAACCGAGACCGTGGAACCGGGAACGGAACGCTGGCGCGAGATCTACCGCGACCGCGTCGATGCCCTGGCCAAGGTCTTCGCCGCCCAAAAGATTCCCTTCATCTGGGTCGGCGCGCCGCCGATGCGCAGCGAGCCGCTGACGAAGGACATCGCCACCATCAACGACCTCATCCGCGACCGCGTGGCGAAGGCGGGAGGGACTTATGTCGACATCTGGCCGGGCTTCGTCGACGATCGTAACCGCTTCACCATGACGGGGCCCGACCTGGAGGGGCAGGAGGCCAAGCTGCGGACGTCGGACGGCGTGCATTTCACCAAGGCAGGCTCCCGCAAGGTCGCGCATTTCGCCGATGTCGAACTCAAGCGTCTCATGGGCACGAACCCCACGGAGGCGCCGACGGTGGCGCCCGTAGCGACGGTTCCGGGTCCCCTCCTGGATGGTGAGGCCCCGAAGCTCGATGACACCGCGGCGATCGATCGCCAGATCACCTCGATGCTGCCAAGCCTGCCGGAGCCCCCGGGCATCCCCGCCTTGCCGGTGAAGCCCGCGTTCGGCCCGGTCATTCCCCTCGGCCGCGCCGAAGTGACCCCCGGCGGCACGCTCATCAGCGGACGGCAGCGCGATGGCGACGCATCGGGGAACGTGGAGCGGGTGCTTCAGCGCGGCTCGGCGCCGATGCCACAGCCGGGCCGGGCCGACGATTTCAAATGGCCGCCGGGCTGATCCCGGCACGTCTGCGCCGGGTAGCGCGAAGAGATCCGGTGCCGGGGCTCGGCATGGAGCCGGCCCCGGACCTTGGGTTTCAGCGCGGCAGGACGCTCGATCCCATCAGGGCTTCGTCGATCGAGCGTGCCGCTTGGCGGCCTTCGCGGATTGCCCAGACCACGAGGGACTGCCCACGGCGCATGTCACCGGCGGCATAGATCTTCTCGTTGGACGTCCGGTAATCGAGTTCGTTGGCGGTGACGTTGCCGCGCTTGTCCATGACGACGCCGGATTCCTCGAGTAGGCCCTTGCGAACCGAACCGGCGAAACCGATGGCGAGGAACACCAGATCGGCCGGCAGGGTGAACTCACCGCCGGGGATGGGCTGACGCTTCTCATCCACGCGGGTGCAGACCACGCCGGTGAGCTTGCCCTTCTTGTTGCCTTCCAAGCGCAGGGTGGCGGCCTGGAACTCGCGCTCGGCGCCTTCGGCCTGGCTCGAAGAGGTCCGCATCTTGGTCGGCCAGTAGGGCCAGACCGAGAGCTTGTCCTCGCGCTCGGGCGGGCGCGGCCGGATGTCGAGCTGCGTCACCGAGAGGGCGCCCTGGCGGAAGGACGTGCCGACGCAATCCGACGCCGTATCGCCGCCACCGATCACGACGACGTTCTTGGCGGTGGCGAGGATCGGCAATTCGCCGTTGCCCGGCATCGGCTCGGCACCCACTCTGCGGTTCGACTGGACGAGGAACGGCATCGCGTAATGCACGCCGGCGAGTTCCTGGCCGGGGAGCTGCGGGTTGCGCGGATCTTCGGCGCCGCCGGCGAAGAGCACCGCGTCGAACTCGGCGGTGAGCTCGTCGAGCGGCTTCGTCACGCCGACATTGACGCCGTAATGGAAGGTCACGCCCTCCGCTTCCATCTGCTTCACGCGCCGGTCGATATGGCGCTTCTCCATCTTGAAGTCGGGGATGCCATAGCGCAGCAGACCACCGGCCTTCGGCTCCCGCTCGAAGACATGGACGTCGTGGCCGACGCGCGCGAGCTGCTGCGCAGCGGCCATGCCCGCCGGCCCCGAGCCGATGACGGCGACCTTCTTGCCGGTGCGGGACGCAGGAATTTCCGGCTTCACCCAACCGTTGTTCCAGGCGCGGTCGGCAATGGCCTGCTCGATCGTCTTGATCGCGACGGGCTGGTTCTCGAGATTGAGGGTGCAGGCCTCCTCGCACGGCGCGGGACAGACGCGGCCGGTGAATTCCGGGAAATTGTTGGTCGAATGGAGGTTGCGCGCGGCCTCCTCCCAATCCGACTGGAAGACGAGCTCGTTCCAGTCCGGGATCTGGTTGTGCACGGGGCAGCCGGTCGGCCCATGGCAGAACGGGATTCCGCAATCCATGCAGCGCGCGGCCTGCTTCTTCAGGTCGTGCTCGTCGAGGGGCAGCGTGAACTCGCGGAAGTGCCGCACGCGGTCCGCTGCGAGCTGGTACTTCTGCTCCTGCCGGTCGAACTCGAGGAAACCCGTGATCTTGCCCATCGTGATCGTCTTTCGCGAGTCTGTCTGATCCGTCGAGCGGCGGTTGACCGGCCCGGTCCGCCTCAGCTCGTCATCCCTGTTGTGCCGCCCGGTGCCGCCGACTAACCCGTCTTCAGCCTGTGGTCGGCGCGCTCGAAAACATTCGTGCAACGGGTGAGCCACGCCCTTATCGACGGTCTCGCCGCGAGGTCGAATCCGCCCTCATCGGCCCATTGCGTATAGGCGAAGAGCGACACGTCCGCGACGCTGAGCTCTTCTCCAACCAGCCACTCGACACCGCCGAGATGGCGCTCCATCACGTCCAAAGCCGCCTCGCCGCGTGCCACACGGGCCGGATCGCGCGCCTCCTTCGGCTTGCCGAGGTAGCGCATCTCGAACCGGCAGACCGCGATGGCGGGCTCGTGGCTGTACTGTTCCCAGAACAGCCACTCGTCCATCTTCGCCGCGAGGAACGCGTCACACGGGATCAACGCGCTCCCGCGGGAAAGATAGCGGATGATCGCGTTCGATTGGGCCAGACACCGGCCGTCCTCGAATTCGACCCCCGGCACCTGCCCCGCCGGAAAGCGGGACAGGTAGTCGGGTGTTCGGCTTTCGCCCTTCAGAATGTCGATCGGCACCCAGCGATAGGAAAGGCGGAGGTAATCGGCGACGATCTTGACCTTGAGACAATTGCCCGAGACGAGATCACCGTAGATCCGCATACCGGCCTCACTCAGCCGCCACCGGCATCCGCGCCATCTCCATTTCGCGCAGGGCGCGGCGGTATTCCACCGGCATCACCTTCACGAACTTGGTGCGGTAACCCGCCCAATCATCGAGGATCGCCTTGGCACGCGGGGACCCCGTGTACTTCAGGTGATTGGTGATGAGCTGGCTCAGCCGCTCCTCGTCGTGCCCGGACATGTCGGCCAGGATATCGACGCGGCCCTTGGTCTCGAGGTCGCCATCCTGGTGGAAGCGACGCATGACGTCGTCCTCCTCCTCGATGGGCTCCAGATCGACCATCGAGAGATTGCAGCGCGCGGCGAAGGAGCCGTCCGCATCCAGCACATAGGCGATGCCGCCCGACATGCCGGCCGCGAAGTTACGCCCGGTCTCGCCGATGGACACGACGACGCCGCCGGTCATGTACTCGCAGCCATGGTCGCCCATGCCTTCGACCACCGTGATGGCGCCGGAATTCCGCACGGCGAAGCGTTCGCCGGCCGAACCGCGAATGTAGCATTCGCCCGCGATGGCCCCGTACAGGACCGTGTTGCCGGCCATGATCGTCCGCCCGGCGGGTGACCGCAACGCGTCGCTCGGCCGGATGATCAGCTTGCCGCCCGAGAGGCCCTTGCCGACGTAGTCGTTGGCATGACCCGTCAGAACCACGGTGATGCCGGCGGCGAGCCAAGCTCCGAAGCTCTGGCCGGCGGTGCCGGACAGGTTCACCGTGATGGTGTCGTCGGGCAATCCCTCATGGCCGTAGCGCTTGGCGACGACGCCCGAGAGCATAGCCCCAGCCGTGCGGTCCGAGTTCCGGATCACCTCGTTGAGCACCACCGGCTCGGCGGTCTCGATGGCCGCCTTGGCGCCTTCGATCAGGCGACGGTCGAGCACCGTGTCGATCGGGTGCTTCTGCTTCTCCGTATGGCGGATCGCCACGTCGGGGCCGACATCGGGACGGTGGAAGAGCTTCGAGAAATCGAGGCCCCTCGCCTTCCAGTGATTGATGACCTCCAGCGTGTCGAGGAAGTCGGCACGACCGATGAGGTCTTCGAGCTTGGTGTAGCCCATCTCAGCCATCAGTTCGCGCAACTCCTCCGCCACGAAGAAGAAGTAGTTCACCACGTGCTCCGGCGTGCCCTTGAAGCGCTTGCGCAGGACGGGGTCCTGCGTCGCCACGCCCACCGGACAGGTGTTCAGGTGGCACTTGCGCATCATGATGCAGCCGGCCGCGATGAGCGGCGCGGTGGAGAAGCCGAACTGGTCGGCGCCGAGCAGAGCCGCGACGAGCACGTCCCGGCCCGTGCGGATGCCGCCATCGGCCTGAAGCACGACACGACCGCGCAGATGGCTGAGCACCAGGGTCTGCTGGGTCTCGGCGAGACCCGTCTCCCATGGCCCGCCCGCGTGCTTGATGGAGGTCAGCGGCGCCGCGCCGGTGCCGCCGTCGAAGCCCGAGATGGTGATGTGGTCGGCGCGCGCCTTGGCGACGCCGGTGGCGACCGTGCCGACACCGACCTCGGAGACGAGCTTCACCGACACATCGGCGGCCGGATTGACGTTCTTCAGGTCGAAGATCAGCTGGGCGAGATCCTCGATCGAGTAGATGTCGTGATGCGGCGGCGGCGAGATCAGGCCGACGCCGGGGGTGGCGTAGCGGACCTTGGCGATCTTGGCGTCGACCTTGTGGCCTGGCAGCTGGCCGCCCTCGCCGGGCTTGGCGCCCTGCGAGACCTTGATCTGCATCATGTCGGCATTGACGAGATATTCCGTCGTCACGCCGAAGCGGCCGGATGCGACCTGCTTGATCGCCGAGCGACGCGAACGGCCGTCGGCCATCGGCTTGAACCGCTCCACCTCCTCGCCGCCCTCACCGGAATTCGAACGGCCGCCGAACGAGTTCACCGCGATGGCGAGGGTCTCGTGGGCTTCCTTGGAAATGGAACCGTAGGACATCGCGCCCGTGGCGAAGCGCTTGACGATGTCCACGGCCGGCTCGACCTCGGAAATGTCGACGGGCGCCCGGCCGAGCTCGGCCGCCTGCTTGATGCGGAACAGACCGCGGATGGTCTTGAGGTGGTTCTCCTGCTCGTTCACGAGCCGGGCATATTCACGGTAGCGCTCGGGCAGGCCGAGACGCACCGCGTGCTGCAGGGTGGCCACCGAATCCGGTGTCCAGGTATGGCTCTCACCGCGCAGGCGGTAGGCATATTCGCCGCCGACATCGAGGGCGTGACGGAACACCGGAGCGTCGCCGAACGCGTCGGCATGGCGCCGGGCGGTCTCCTCGGCGACCTCGGCCATGCCGATACCTTCGATCGTGGTCTTCGTGCCGAAGAAGTCACGGGCCACGAAGGACGAGTTCAGGCCGATCGCGTCGAAGATCTGCGCGCCGCAATAGGATTGGTAGGTCGAGATGCCCATCTTGGACATGACCTTGAGCAGGCCCTTATCGATCGACTTGATGTAGCGATAGACGATCTCGTCGTCGGTGAGATCCGGCGGGAACTCGTCCTTCATCGCGATCACCGTCTCGAAGGCGAGATAGGGGTTGATCGCCTCGGCGCCGTAGCCCGCGAGACAGGCGAAGTGATGCACCTCGCGCGGCTCGCCGGACTCGACAACGAGACCGACGGAGGTCCGAAGTCCCTTGCGGATCAGGTAGTTGTGCACCGCAGCCGTGGCCAGCAGGGCCGGGATCGCGATACGGTCCGGCCCGACGCCGCGGTCGGTCAGGATGATGATGTTGTAGCCGCCGCGCACCGCCGCCTCGGCCCGGTCGCACAGCCGGTCGACCGCGCCTTCCATGGCGACGGCGCCGGACTCGGCCGGGAAGGTCATGTCGAGGGTCTTGGTGTCGAAACGGTCCTCGAAATGGGAGATCGAGCGGATCTTCTCGAGGTCCCCGTTGGTCAGGATCGGCTGACGGACCTCGAGGCGCTTCTTGCGGGAAGCCCCCTCCATGTCGAGCAGGTTCGGGCGCGGCCCGATGAACGAGACGAGGCTCATCACGGCCTCCTCGCGGATCGGGTCGATCGCCGGATTGGTGACCTGCGCGAAGTTCTGCTTGAAATAGGTGTAGAGCGGCTTCGGCTTATCGGAGAGGGCCGAGAGCGGCGTGTCGGTTCCCATGGAGCCGACCGCCTCCTGGCCGGTGACGGCCATGGGGGCCATCAGCAGCTTGAGGTCTTCCTGGCTGTAGCCGAACGCCTGCTGCCGGTCGAGCAGCGACACGTCGGAGCGCGAGGCGCGCGGGATGACGGGCTTCAGGTCCTCCAGCACGATCTGGGTATTCTTCACCCATTGTGCGTAGGGATTGGCCGCGGCGAGCTCGCTCTTGATCTCCTCGTCGGAGATGATGCGACCCTTCTTCAGGTCGATGAGCAGCATGCGGCCGGGCTGCAGGCGCCAGGATTCGACGATGCTCTCGTCCGGGATCGGCAGAACGCCCATCTCGGAGGCCAACACGACGAGGCCGTCTTCCGTAACGATGTAGCGGGCGGGGCGCAGGCCGTTGCGGTCGAGGGTCGCACCGATCTGGCGGCCATCGGTGAAACAGACGGCTGCGGGGCCGTCCCACGGCTCCATCAGGGCGGCGTGATACTCGTAGAACGCCTTGCGCTCCTCGCTCATGAGCGGATTGCCGGCCCAGGCCTCCGGGATCAGCATCATCATGGCATGGGCGAGCGAGTAGCCGCCCTGCACGAGGAATTCGAGGGCGTTGTCGAAACAGGCCGTGTCGGACTGGCCCTCATAGGAGATCGGCCAGAGCTTCGAGATGTCGTTGCCGAACAGATCCGAATCGACGCTGGCCTGGCGCGCCGCCATCCAGTTCACGTTGCCGCGCAGGGTGTTGATCTCGCCGTTATGGGCGACCATCCGGTAGGGGTGCGACAGCTGCCAGGTCGGAAAGGTGTTGGTGGCGAAACGCTGGTGCACGAGGGCGAGGCCCGAGACGTAGCGCTCGTCCTGCAGGTCCTTGAAGTAATGGCCGAGCTGCGTGACCAGAACCATGCCCTTGTAGACGATGGTCCGGGTCGAGACGGAGACCGGGTAATAGGCCTTCACGCGCGGATCGTTGAGGCCGTAGACCTTGTTCGAGATGACCTTGCGCGCGATGAACAGACGGCGCTCGAAAGCGTCCTCGTCCGTGATCGCGGCCGGGCGGCCGATGAAGACCTGCTTGTGGTGCGGCTCCGTCTCCTTGACGCGCACACCGAGGTCGCTTGAATCCACCGGCACGTCGCGCCAGCCGAGGAAGGGGAGCCCTTCGTCCTGGAGGGACTTCTCGACGATCTCCTCGACGATGCGGCGGCCTTCCTCGTCCTTCGGCATGAAGAACTGGCCGACACCGTAATGGCCGGGCTCGGGCAAAGCGATGCCGAGGCCCTCGCACTCTTCCTTCAGGAGGAAATGCGGGATGTGGGTGAGGATGCCGCAGCCGTCGCCCATCTTGGGATCGGCGCCGACGGCGCCGCGATGGTCGATATTCTCGAGGATGAGCAGGCCCTGAGCCACGATGGCATGGGTGCGCCGGTCATGCATGTCCGCGACGAAGCCGACACCGCAGGCATCGCCCTCGCGGGCCGGATCGTAAAGACCCTGCTTATGCGGCAGGGCGGAATCGCGAACGACGAGCGGCGCGACGCCGTCCCGCGTGGCGGGGATCGGGTTCTGGACGATCCCGGCAACCTCAGATGCGGCCATGCTCATAACCCCTCAGACTCATTCGTCCGTGCCCGCATGCGAGCATGTTTCATGCCCGAATGCCATCCGGCACTCAGGCCCCTACCTCGACGCGGTCGGATTCGTGCAGGATCTTCGGTAAGGAAGCGCCCGCACTCCGCGGGCTCAACGACGGCTTGAATTCAAGCCGTGCGGGCCCGGATCGCCGTAATGGCGACCGGCTTGGAATCTCGTTTTTTCGTGAGATTCGACACCCGCTCGAGACCTTCCGCGTTCCTCGACGGCAATTGTCCTCGGAGACGAATCGCCGCCGGAACACCCTGCCAAAAATGGGACAGCCGTACTGTCCTAATTACGGAAGGTGACAGATTTTAAACGCTCCAGCAAGAGGCTCACGCGCGTGATGGACAGGTTTGATGTGCGCTGCGACCATGCATACATTTTGAGGTCAACAACACGGGCCGATGCTGACAGCGGGATCGGTGACAGGGCCGGGAAACCGACGGATACCGATCGCCCGCGACTTGCCGCGCTTCACCCGCATTCCCGCCCCAATCGGGCGCTCTACAGGGCTCGCCAAGCACAAGCGGCATGCGGGGTGATGGACCGCACGGAGACCTCCATAGACCTGCGTCAACAGTAGGCTATGGAACGAACGACCAAGCAAGACGAGGCACCATGGAATCGAGCCGCAGGGCGCCTGTGCGCTCCCATAAGTTCAGCCGGTCTCAGATCGGCCTGACCATGCTGGCGGGGTTCATCTCCCTGTCGGCCCTCGGGACTGTCACCGCTCAAGCGCAATACGGTTACGAGCCCGACCTTATCCTTCCCCCTCGCGCCGTCGTCTGGCGCCTGAATGACCGCGGCTTCACCGAGGTGACGCGGCCGCGATTCGACGGCCGTGCCTATATCGTCGAAGCAACGGGCCCCTATGGCGACAGGGTGCGGCTCTTCGTGGATGCACGGGACGGCGCGGTCCTTGACCGCCAGCGTCTCGGTGCACCGTTGCCGCCTGCGCCGATTCCGGTCGCCCGTCCGGCGGCGCCCGGTTATGGCTGGACCGAGGCGGACGAGCAGCCCCGTCAACCGATGCGCGAGGCGGCACGGCCTGTTCCCCCCGGTAGGATCCCAAACGGAGATGGTGTGAGCCGGCAGCCGCGATTCGACGTGGCGGCGCGCCCAGACGCGCCTGCCCGCGCGGAACCCGCCGATCGCAACCCGTTGGGTCTCAACCCCGATGCCCGCACCGGCGACGCGAGACGCCCGGCAGAACCGGCGCCAGCCCGCAAAATCACCAGGTTGGCCCCGCCGGCTAAACCGGCAGCGCCCCGGCTCGCTCCGGAAGCCCCCTCCCCGGCCGCGACGGACGCAACGTCCGATGCCCGGACCACCACGCCTCCGGTTGCCGCCATCGAGCAGCCGAAGGTCGAACCCTCGACACCCGCAGCGAATCATCCCCGCCGAGACGCCGCGCAGGCTCCCTCGCCCAAGGCTCAGGCGTGGAGCGATCCGCCTGCGGACAGGAAAGCCGTTCGGGTCATCGGTGGCGCGACGGTCGTACCGGGATCGACCGACAAGGATCAGCAAGGCGACCGTCCGGCCGAGTAGCCGACGTCGTCATCGTTACCGAGACGAACAAAGGCGTCGAGCGACGAAGGCTCGGCGCCTTTTTCTTGAACACGCTCGCGGCCAATCAGCCAGCGTCACTCGCGCCGGCGCCCTGTAAATGGGGGTCATTCGTGGCCGCCCGGACGGGGCTGTCGCTCTGGCTCGGCGAAGTCGTGATCGCCTTCAACGCCAGCGGGTCGAGGTTGCTTCCCTCGGTCGGGCCATAGGTTTCGAGGGCACGGCGCATCTTCGGCGTCCAGAATGCCACGATGTGCTTGTGGATACCCGCCACGGCTTCGTCATCCGGATAGGATCTGAAAAAGCCGGCGATCTGGTTCGCCATGCGGACGAGCTTGTCGTTGGTGGTCAGGGCGCTCATGGGACTGGCTCTGTCGACGGGTGAAGGATCGGCCGCGCGCGACTTAGCGTTCGGCGGCAAGACGAAGACGTTCACGGCCGGAAAAGACCGTGAGGGTGTCCGACCGGGCGATGGCGCAGAGCGTGATGTCGTGCAGTCGCGCCCGGTCGATGGCGAGGGAGGTCGGGGCGGAGATCGCCACCAGAACGGCAGCGCCGAAGGTCGCAGTCTTCTCCACCATCTCGAACGAGCAACGGCTGGTGATGACGACGAAGCCATCGTTGGGATCGGTCCCGGCCCGCATCAGCGCACCGATCAGCTTGTCGAGACCGTTATGGCGCCCGACATCCTCGCGGACGGCGAGAAGATTGCCGTTCCGATCCGCCCAGGCCGCGGCATGGACGGCGCGGGTCGTGTGGTTGAGAACCTGCGCATCGCCCATTCCGAGCAGGGCGCGCTGGATCGATTCGATCCCGACCGCCTGCATTGCATGAGCACGCGGCTCCGCCTTCGGAAGGGCCGCGAGATCGTCGATGCCGCAGACGCCGCATCCGGTGCGCCCGCTGATGGCGCGTTTCCGGGCAAGATGCTCGCGCAGCCGCCCCGGAGCGAGATCCACGACGAGGCGCAATCCCCCGTCTCCGTCCTCGACCCGGACCGACCTGATCTCGTCTGCGGACTCGACGATCCCCTCGGTGAGGCTGAACCCGTAGGCGAAATCCTCGAGGTCGGACGGGGTCGTCATCATGACCGCGTAGGGCACGCTGCCATAGACGAGGTTGACGGGCATCTCGACGGCAAGATCGCGATGCCCTTCGCGGGCCGTGGGATCGTCGTACGCCACGACCAGGGTCGGCACACGCCGGCTCGTCGGAGCCGGCGTGTCGGTGTCGTTCAGATCGTTCCGTTCACTCGGCAGCATTCAATTGCGTCGCGATTCTCGTGAGCGAGAAGTCCTCCTCGAAGAACTTCGCCTGCCAATCTGACGGACGGTTCGTCCGCCGCACCTGTACCGCCGTCACCTTATACTCGGGGCAGTTGGTGGCCCAGTCCGAGTAGTCGGTGGTGATGACATTGGCACCGGTCTTGGCATGGTGGAACGTGGTGTAGACCACGCCCGGCTGCATCCGCTCGGAGACGATCGCCTTCAGGGCGATGTCGCCGGAGCGGCTCTCGAGAGCCACGAGATCGCCGTCGAGAATGCCGCGAACCTCGGCATCGAACGGGTGGATCTCCAGCACGTCCTCCTCGTGCCAGCGCGAGTTCTCCGTGCGGCGCGTCTGTGCGCCGACATTGTACTGCGACAGGATGCGGCCGGTGGTGAGGATGAGCGGGAAGCGCGGTCCGGTGCGCTCCTCGGTCGCCACGTACTCGGTGATCATGAACTTGCCGAGGCCGCGCACGAACCGGTCCACGTGCATCATCGGCGTACCGTTGGGAGCGGCGTCGTTGCACGGCCACTGGATCGAACCGAGTTCGTCGATCTTGGCGAAGCTCACGCCCTTGAAGCTCGGGGTGAGCGAGGCGATCTCGTCCATGATCTCGCTCGGATGCGAGTAGTTCATCGGATAGCCGAGGGCGTTCGAGAGCAGCATCGTACCCTCCCAATCACCGACGCCCGAGAGCGGCGGCATCACCTTGCGGACGCGGGAGATGCGACGCTCGGCATTGGTGAAGGTACCGTCCTTCTCAAGGAACGACGCGCCCGGCAGGAAGACATGGGCGTATTTCGCCGTCTCGTTCAGGAAGATGTCTTGGACGACGATGCATTCCATCGCCATCAGGCCGGCGGTGACGTGGTGCGTGTCGGGGTCCGACTGGGCGATGTCCTCGCCCTGGATGTACATGCCCTTGAAGGCGCCATCGACGGCCTCGTCGAGCATGTTGGTGATGCGCAGGCCCGGATCCTTGTCGAGGGAAACGCCCCAGAGCGATTCGAAGGTCTCGCGGGTGGCGTCGTCCGACACGTGGCGGTAGCCCGGCAGTTCGTGCGGGAACGAGCCCATGTCGCACGAGCCCTGGACGTTGTTCTGTCCGCGCAGCGGGTTCACGCCGGCGCCCAGCATGCCGATATTGCCGGTGGCCATGGCGATGTTGGCCATGCCCATGACCATGGTCGAGCCCTGGCTGTGCTCGGTGACGCCCAGACCGTAATAGATGCCCGCGGCCCCGCCGGTGGCGTAGAGGCGGGCGGCGCCCCGGATGTCCTCGGGGTTCACGCCGATCTTGTCGGCCTGGGCCTCGGGCGAGTGGCGCTCCTCGGCGATGAAACGAGCCCAGGATTCGAAATCGTTGAGGTCGCAGCGCTCCCGCACATAAGCCTCGTCGATCAGCCCTTCCGTGACGATGACGTGCGCCATCGCGTTGATGAAGGCGACGTTGGAGCCGGGCTTCAGCGGCAGGTGGTAATCGGCCTCGATATGGGGCGACTTCACCAGGTCGATCCTGCGCGGATCGGCGACGATGAGCTTGGCGCCCTCACGCAGGCGCTTCTTCATCCGCGATCCGAAAACCGGGTGACCGTCGGTCGGGTTCGCGCCGATGACGAGGATCACGTCGGAATGCGCCACCGAGGCGAAATCCTGCGTGCCGGCCGAGGTGCCGAGCGTCGACATCAGGCCGTAACCGGTGGGCGAATGGCAGACACGGGCGCAGGTATCGACGTTGTTGTTGCCGAAGGCGGCACGCACGAGCTTCTGGACGAGGTAGGCTTCCTCGTTGGTGCAGCGCGACGAGGTGATGCCGCCCACGGAATCCTTGCCGTACTGAGCCTGGATCCGCTTGAACTCGGAAGCAGCGCGATCGATCGCGACCTCCCACGACACTTCCTGCCAGGGGTCCGTGATCTTGTCGCGGATCATCGGCTTGGTGATGCGGTCCTTGTGGGTGGCGTAGCCGTAGGCGAAGCGGCCCTTGACGCAGGAATGGCCGTCATTGGCCTTGCCGCCCTTGTAGGGGACCATGCGGACGATGCGGGTGCCCTGCATCTCGGCCTTGAACGAGCAGCCGACGCCGCAATAAGCACAGGTGGTGATCTCGGAATGGTCCGGCTGGCCATGCTCGATGATCGACTTTTCCTGAAGCGTCGCCGTCGGGCAGGCCTGAACGCAGGCGCCACAGGAGACGCATTCGGAGTTGAAGAAGTCGGTGGGGCCGGCAGCCACGCGGCTGTCGAAGCCACGGCCCGAAATCGTGAGCGCGAAGGTGCCCTGCGTCTCTTCGCAAGCGCGGACGCAGCGATTGCAGACGATGCACTTCGACGGATCGTAGGTGAAATACGGGTTGGACGTATCCTTGGCCAGGTACTGGTCCGAAGACGGCTTGACGTGGTTGGCGCCGTCAAAGCCGTAGCGCACGTCGCGCAAGCCGACCGCGCCTGCCATGTCCTGCAATTCGCAATCGCCGTTGGCAGCACAGGTCAGGCAGTCGAGCGGGTGATCGGAGATGTAGAGCTCCATCACGCCTTTGCGGAGCTTGGCGAGCTTGTCCGTCTGGGTCGAGACCACCATGCCGTTCTCGGCTGGGGTGGTGCAGGAGGCGGGCGTGCCGCGCCGCCCCTCGATCTCCACGAGGCAGAGACGGCAGGAGCCGAAGGCTTCCAGCGAATCGGTGGCGCAGAGCTTGGGGATCTGCGTGCCGGCATGCATCGCCGCCGCCATTACCGACGTGCCGGCGGGAACGGTGACGCTCATGCCGTCGATGGTGAGGGTGACGGTCTGCTCGTTCACCCGGATCGGGGTGCCGTAATCGATCTCTTTGATGAGGGCCATGGGTCGCGCCTCCTTATTCAGCGGCCACGGACATCGGTCCGCGCTGCTGGAAATCCTCGGGGAAATGGGTGATCGCGCTCATGACGGGCATCGGGGTGAGCCCGCCCATGGCGCAGAGCGACCCGTCGGTCATGACGTCGCAAAGATCGGCCACGACGGCGAGATTCTCGGTGGGGCGGATGCCGGCGATGACCTTGTCCATCGTCTCGACGCCGCGCGTCGCGCCGATGCGGCAGGGGGTGCACTTGCCGCAGGATTCCACCGCGCAGAACTCGAAAGCGAAGCGGGCCTGTTTGGCCATGTCGACGGTATCGTCGAAAACCACGATGCCGCCATGGCCGACGAGGCCCTTCTTGGCCGCCATCGCCTCGTAATCGAGGGGCGTGTCGAGGAGATGGTCGGGGAAGTAGGCCCCGAGCGGGCCGCCGACCTGGACCGCCCGGACTGGACGGCCGCTCTGCGTACCGCCGCCGAAATCCTCGATGATCTCGCGCAGGGTGATGCCGAATGCGAACTCGATCAGGCCGCCATGCTTGATGTTGCCGGCGAGCTGGATCGCCAGCGTGCCGAGCGAACGGCCCATGCCGTAATCGGCATATGCCTTGGCACCGTGCTCCAGGATGTAAGGCACGGCCGTGAAGGTCATCACGTTGTTGACGAGGGTCGGCTGGCCGAGGAAGCCCTTCAGTGCCGGGATCGGCGGCTTGGCCCGGACGATGCCGCGACGACCCTCCAGGCTCTCCAGCAGCGAGGTCTCCTCGCCGCAGATATAGGCGCCGGCGCCCAGGCGCACTTCGAGGTGGAAGGCCTTGCCCGAGCCCGCCACGTTGTCGCCGAGATAGCCGGCGGCCTTGGCATTGACGATCGCTTCTTTGAGGGTCGCGAAGGCCTGCGGATATTCGGAGCGCAGATAGATGTAGCCGCGCGTGGCCCCCGTCGCGATGCCCGCGATGGTCATGCCCTCGATGAGGTTGAAGGGATCGCCCTCCATCATCATCCGGTCTGCGAAGGTGCCCGAATCGCCCTCGTCCGCATTGCAGACGACGTATTTCTGCTCGGACTGGGCGAGCATCACCGTGTTCCACTTGATACCGGCGGGGAAGCCGGCACCACCGCGTCCGCGCAGGCCGGAATCGCGCACCTGGGCCACGATACCGGCGGCATCGAGCTTCAGCGCGGCATCCAGGCCGTTATAGCCACCATGCGCCCGGTAATCCTCCACCGAGACGGGATCGATCACGCCGCAGCGATGGAAGGTCAGGCGCTGCTGCCGGGCGAGATACGGCATCTCCTCGGGCTTGCCGAGGCGAAGGGCATGTTCGCCGCCATTCACCAAGCCGGCATCGAGAAGGCTGTCGACATCGCCGGGAGTGACGGGACCGTAGGCGATGCGGCCCTCCGGCGTCGCGACCTCGACCATGGGCTCCAGCCACAGCATCCCACGCGAGCCCGTGCGGACGATGGTGACGTCGAGACCGCGGCGCTCGGCGCCGGCGAAGATCGCGCGGGCGACACGGTTGGCGCCGAGACCGAGCGCGACGGCGTCGCGCGGGACATAAATGGTGATGCTCACGACTTCATCTCCGTGAGGGCCGATTCCAGAGAATCTGCGGTGAGGCGCGCCAGCGGCTCATCGTCGACCAGGGCGCCCGGGCCGTTGGCGCAGAGGCCGAGGCAGTAGACCGGCTCCACCGTGATCTGGCCGTCCGGCGTCGTGCCGTGCCAATCGATGCCAAGGCGGGCGAGGATATCCGCGTGGAGGGCGTCGGATCCCATGGCCTGGCAGGCCTCGGCGCGGCACAGCTTCACCTGATGCTTGCCCGAGGGGGCACGGCGGAAGTCGTGGTAGAACGTGATGCAGCCATGCACCTCGGCCCGCGACAGGTTCAGCGCGTCCGCGATGAGCGGAACGGCGCCCTCGTCGACGTAGCCAAAGGTTTCCTGCAAGGCGTGGAGGATGGGGAGCGTGGCGCCTTCGAGATGCGTATGGTCGGCGATGATGCCGGCCGCACGCTGCGCGCTCCATGGCTCATGCTGCAGCATTGTTCCTACCCGGATGAACTTGTTGTCATTCCAAGGTGGTATATCTCCACCCATGAATCAATCGTCCGGTTCGGTCGTTCGACAATGCTTTTTTGTTATAATTCCATTGTGCGGCGCAAAAACTCAGAGTGACGAGATGTTTTCGGCGATTGTCGGTGCGATCGCCTGTCCCTCCACGATGAGCGCGGCACAGAGCGGTGTCATTGGATCGCGCTCCGGCACGACGAGCCCGATCATGTGGCTGACATCGGGTTCGACGATGGGCACGGAGCGGACCCGCTCACTGAGGCGGAAACTGTCGGCAAGAACGGCGGGCATCACGCTGGCCCATTTGGCCGTGCGGACATGGGTCAACAAGACGATCATCGAGTTCGACTGCAGCAACGGTTCCGCATTCCATCCGGCATTCTGGAGATGCCGGTCAACGATGCGGCGATTCTGCATATCCGGCGTCAGAAGACAGAGAGGAAGACGGCCGACCTCGTCCCAGGTCACCGAATCCCGCATTCCGTAGATGCCGTCGACCGCCGTGAGCAGGCGGTAGCGCTCGCGATAGAGCGGTACGGCAATGACTTTGCCGAGCGGCTCGTTCTCCAGATAGGTGATCCCGGCATCGATCTCGTGGTCGGCGATCAGCCGGCCGATCTCGCCGGAGGTGGTGGATTGCACCGAGAATCGCACGTCGGGATGGCGGGCGCGGAATGGGGTGGTCAGCGAGGCGACGATCGGCGTGGCAGTGGGAATCGCGGCAAGGCGAAGAGTGCCCGACAATCCCCGACGCAGGCTCGCGACTTCCTCCCGCATGGCGCGCGCATCACCGACGATCCGGCGCGCCCAGTCGAGAACGCGCTCACCTTCCGGGGTGAAACCCTGGAATCGGGACCCGCGCTCCACCAGCAGGACGCCGAGCCGCTCTTCGAGCTGCTTCACTCCGGCCGAGAGCGTCTGCTGGGAAACGTTGCAGAATTGCGCGGCCCGGCCGAAATGCCGCTCGCGAGCCAGGGCAAGGAGGAATTCGAGGCGTTCGATCACCGCCACGACCTTATGGTGTTCATCCCCGAATTCGCTTCCCGGAATATGCGCCCGCATGTCTCCCGCGGAGCCGGTCACTCTCCATAGCGGGAACCGCGCTATACTGGCGAGGGATTCACGGTCGAAGACGGCGGCAATACAAATTTAAGTTTGCCGTCGAGCAAAATTGCTTTGATTCCCCCAGTCATTCGGGCTCCACGGGTGCTGCACTACGGGGAAAGGCACAACCATGCGACGCTGTTGCGGTTGCGCCATCGACGTCCATGTGGTCTGACACCCGCAATGGCGACCCGGATTTCACATCCGAGGTCCGCCTTTCCCGTTAAGCGAGGACTTGCGCGCGACGTCAAAAGTCGCAAGACGCTTCGGGACGACGTAGAACGATACCAAAGGGGAGCCACGAGAGGCACATGCGGACCACGCAGGCGCAACACCGGTCATCATGGGGACTTGCTGCGGGCGCTCTTGCTGCGCTCGGCACCACCCTCGTTTCTTCAGCTGCCCTGGCGGCCGGCATCGGCCAGCCCGAGCCGTGGCAGATGGACCGTCAGGTCGCCGTCACCGAGAACGCGCGGGACATCCACACGTTCGAGCAGGGGATGCATTGGCTCTCCTTCGGCATCTCGGCTTTCGTGCTCGGATTGATCGTCTACTGCATCTTCAAGTTCAACGCGAAGGCCAACCCGGTCCCCTCGAAGACCACGCACAACACCATGATCGAAGTGGCCTGGACGATCGTCCCGGTGCTGATCCTGGTGGCGGTCGCCATCCCCTCGTTCCGCCTGCTCCGCACCCAGCTCTCGGATCCGAAGGCCGACGTCATCGTCAAGGTGATCGGCCATGCCTGGTACTGGTCCTACGAGTACCCCGCGGTCGAGAATGGCGGCGGCTTCACCTTCGACGCCAATATCGACGAAGAGAAGCAGCCCAAGCTGCTCGGCACCGACAACGACATGGTCGTCCCGGTGAACAAGATCGTGAAGATCCAGGTGACCGCCGCCGACGTGCTGCATTCCTGGGCGATGCCGTCCTTCGGCTTCAAGATCGACGCGATCCCCGGCCGCCTGAACCAGTTCTGGTTCAAGGCCGAGCGCGAAGGCACCTATCACGGCCAGTGCTCAGAGCTCTGCGGCGCCCGCCATGCCTACATGCCCATCACGGTGCAGGTGGTGAGCGACGAAGCCTATGCGGCCTGGCTCGCAGAGGGGAAGACCAAGTTCGCCCGCCTCGACGACGGTTCGAAGTTCGCAGAAGCCAAGTAGCGGCTTTTTCCGGCGCCGCTCGACGGCTCCGGCTGGACCGGCCCTTGATCGGGCCGGTTCATTCGCAAATCGAGAGATTTAGAGAAACCTGAACAGGGTCTGCATCGATGGCAACCGCCACAGCACAATCAGGGCAACACGACGCCCACGCCTCCCATACGCCGTCCTTCTTCGCCCGTTGGTTCCTGTCGACCAACCATAAGGACATCGGCACTCTCTACCTCCTGTTCGCGTTCTGCGCGGGCATCATCGGCGCGTTCCTCTCCTTCGGCATCCGCATGGAGATGGAAGAGCCCGGCCTGCAGTACTTCTCGAATCCCGGCACCTACAACGTGTTCGTGACCGGCCACGGTCTCATCATGGTGTTCTTCATGGTGATGCCGGCGCTCATCGGCGGCTTCGGCAACTGGTTCGTGCCTCTCATGATCGGCGCGCCGGACATGGCGTTCCCGCGCATGAACAACATCTCGTTCTGGCTCACCGTCTCCGGCTTCGCGAGCCTTCTCTGCTCGCTCTTCGTCGAAGGCGCGCCGGGAACGTCGGGCGCCGGAACCGGCTGGACCGTCTATCCCCCGCTCTCGACCTCGGGCCATCCCGGTCCCTCCGTCGATTTCGCGATCTTCGCCCTTCACCTTTCCGGTGCCGGCTCGATCCTCGGCGCCATCAACTTCATCACCACCATCCTGAACATGCGCGCGCCGGGCATGACCCTGCACAAGATGCCGCTGTTCGCCTGGGCAGAGCTCGTCACCGCGTTCCTGCTGCTCCTGTCGCTTCCGGTCCTCGCCGGCGCGATCACGATGCTGCTCACCGACCGCAACTTCGGCACGACCTTCTTCGATCCGGCCGGCGGTGGTGATCCGGTCCTCTACCAGCACCTGTTCTGGTTCTTCGGTCACCCCGAAGTGTACATCATGATCCTGCCGGCCTTCGGCATCGTCTCGCACATCATCTCGACCTTCTCGCGCAAGCCCGTCTTCGGCTACCTCGCCATGGCCTACGCCATGGTCGCCATCGGCGTCGTCGGCTTCGTCGTGTGGGCGCACCACATGTACACGGTCGGCCTGTCGCTCCAGACGCAATCCTACTTCGTCTTCGCCACCATGGTCATCGCGGTGCCCACCGGCGTGAAGATCTTCTCCTGGATCGCGACGATGTGGGGTGGCTCGATCCGCTTCACCGCCGCCATGCACTGGGCGGTCGGCTTCATCTTCCTCTTCACGGTCGGCGGCGTCACCGGCGTCGTGCTGGCGAACTCGGCGGTCGATAAGTACCTGCACGACACCTATTACGTCGTGGCGCACTTCCACTACGTCCTGTCGCTCGGCGCCGTGTTCATCATCTTCGCCGGTGTCTACTACTGGTTCCCGAAGATGACCGGCTACGTCATCCCGGAATGGGCCGGCAAGCTGCACTTCTGGCTCGCCTTCATCGGTGCGAACATCCTGTTCTTCCCGATGCACTTCCTGGGTCTGGCCGGCATGCCGCGTCGCTACGCCGATTACCCGGAGGCCTTCGCCGGCTGGCACAAGGTCTCGACCTGGGGCGGTCATATCTTCGCCCTCGGCATGGTGGTGTTCTTCATCGGCGTCGTTCTCGCCTTCCGCTCGAAGGTCCGCGCGGCAGACAATCCCTGGGGCGAAGGCGCCACCACCCTCGAGTGGACGCTCTCCTCCCCGCCGCCTTTCCACCAGTTCGAAACGCTCCCGACCATCGTCGACGAGCACGGTCACTAAGACACGAACTGAAACGACACGGATTGCGAGGACCGCGCCAGCGGTCCTCGCTCTTTCCCGGATGCCTCTCCCAGCGAGGGGCGTCCCGCAAAGGGCGGCGCCTTAGACGGCGTGATCCGAACCCCGGCCAGACCGACAACAGCATCAGGTACCCATGACGAGCCTGTCGAACAGCGTATCCGCTGGCGCCGAGCCGCAAGATTTCGCCCCCGCCCCGATGATGGTGGGCGGCGAGGTCTCGGACTTCTTCGCGCTCCTGAAGCCCCGCGTGATGGTGCTGGTGATCTTCACGGCGCTGGTCGGCATGGTGGTGTCCCATGTCCAGATCCAGCCGGTCGTCGGAGTGATCTCGCTCCTGATGATCGCGGTGGGCGCCGGTGCCTCCGGCTGTCTCAACATGTGGTGGGACGCCGATATCGACGCGGTGATGACCCGCACGGCGACGCGCCCGATCCCCGGCGGTCGTATCCAGCCCGGTGAAGCCCTGGCCTTCGGCCTCGTCCTGTCGGTGGGTTCGGTCCTGGTGCTCGGCCTCGCCTCGAACTGGCTGGCCGCCTCGCTGCTCGCCTTCACGATCGTGTTCTACGCGGTCGTCTACTCCATGTGGCTGAAGCGGGCGACGCCGCAGAACATCGTCATCGGCGGCGCCGCCGGCGCCCTCCCGCCGATGATCGGCCAGGCTGCCGTATCGGGATCGGTGGGCATCGAATCGACGGTCCTGTTCCTCATCATCTTCATCTGGACGCCGCCGCATTTCTGGGCGCTCGCGCTCATCAAGGCAGGGGAATACGCCAAGGCCGGCATCCCGATGATGCCGAACGTCGCCGGGCCTCAATCCACGCGGCGCCAGATCATCTACTACTCGATCCTGCTGTTCCCGGTGGGCCTCGCCCCGGTCTTCCTCGGCTTCGGCGGATGGCTCTACGGCGTCACCGCCTTCCTCGGTGGCCTCGGGATGCTGGCCTTCAGCGTGCACGTCTACCGCAACCGTGAGGGCGAGGCGGAGCGCAAGGCCGCGCTCGGCATGTTCGGCTTCTCGATCCTCTACCTCTTCCTGCTGTTCTCGGCGGTCTTGGCCGAGCAGGGCCTGGGACTGTTCCGTGCGGTGCTCGCGTGACCTCGGTGCCGGGTAAATCCACTCCGCCGCGGCAGCTGACGCCCGAAGAGCGCCAGCGCCAGCGCAGGCGCTCCATCGCCATCGCCACGGTGCTGTTCGTCCTCGTGGCCATCTTCTACGCGTTGACCATCGCCAAGCTCGGACCGCAGATCCTCAATCGCCCGCTGTGACCGCATCGACCGGGTCGTTCAGCGAAGAAAGTCGGACGTCATCATGACCGACGTGAAAAGCCCGCGAAGCGGCAATCCGAACCGCAAGGCCTCGGTCACGGCCCTCGCCTGCGCGGGTCTGGCGGTGGGCATGATCGGCTTGGCCTTCGCCTCGGCGCCGCTCTACGACATGTTCTGCAAGGCCACCGGCTTTGACGGCACGCCTCGCGTCGGGCTCGCATCGACGCAGGTCGCCACGGATGACAGCATGGTCGTCCATCTCGATACAAACGTCGCGTCGACCCTGCCTTGGCGCTTCGTCGCCGAGACGCCGAAGATCGAAGTTCGCCTCGGCGAGACGAAGACCGTGTTCTTCCGGGTCAAGAATACGGGGACGACCCCCTCGACGGGGATCGCGACCTACAACGTCCAGCCGGGACTGATGGGGAGCTTCTTCGTGAAGATCCAATGCTTCTGCTTCAACGAGCAGACGCTCCAGCCCGGGGAGACGATGGATTTCCCGGTAGTGTTCTACATCGATCCGGCCGTGAGAGCCGACTCGAACACCGCCCACCTTCAGGAGCTCACGCTCTCCTACACGTATTTCGCGTCGAAGAATGGCCAGCCCTCGGCCGCGCTCGCGACGACGGACGGCAAGAATGCGAAAACCAATTTCTGAGGCCATCAAAAATTTTGGCGGGACGCGTTTTCGACGCGCCAGATTTTTGAGGTCTCAAGCGTGACAACACTGCGCCGTCCCGATTAAGGGTTCCGGTGTAGCCGAACGTTCAGAAGGTCAGAGCCGTTCGCGGCATTGGGCCCGGGGTGAGGAGAAGAGTTAAGATGGCCGAGGCGCACGCCAAGAATCACGACTTCCATATCTTGAGCCCGAGCCCTTGGCCGCTGTTGGGTGCCTTCTCCGGCTTCCTCATGGCGTTCGGCGCCGTGTTCTGGATGAAGAGCCTTCAGATCGGCACGCTCAGCCCCGGTCCCTACATCTTCGGCGCCGGAACGATCGGCGTGCTCTACGTGATGTTCGCCTGGTGGCGTGACGTCGTCCACGAGGCGAATGCCGGCGACCACACCCGCGTCGTGCAGCTTCACCACCGCTACGGCATGATCATGTTCATCGCCTCCGAGGTGATGTTCTTCGCCGCCTGGTTCTGGGCCTATTTCGAGGCCGCCCTCTACACGGCCGACCCGATCCAGACCACGCGCCTGGACTTCACGGGCGGAACCTGGCCGCCGAAGGGTATCGAGGCGTTCGATCCCTGGCATCTGCCGCTGCTCAACACCCTGATTCTACTGACCTCGGGCACCACCATCACCTGGGCTCACCACGCCCTGCTGAACAACGACCGCAAGGGTCTGAAATACGGCCTGTGGCTCACGATCATCCTTGGCGTGCTGTTCACGGCCTGCCAAGCCTATGAGTACAGCCACGCGCATTTCGGCTTCTCTGGCAGCATCTACTCGGCCACCTTCTTCATGGCGACGGGCTTCCACGGCGCGCACGTCATCATTGGGACGATCTTCCTCGCGATCTGCCTTTACCGGGTCTATCTCGGCCAATTCACGGTCCAGCAGCATCTCGGTTTCGAGTTCGCCGCTTGGTACTGGCACTTCGTCGACGTGGTCTGGCTGTTCTTGTTCGCCTCGATCTACGTCTGGGGCGCCGGCACGGCGGCTCACTGAGGCGTCGGCCCGATCACGGCCGAACGGTACGGCGAAGCGACACAGGTATGAGAAACAGGGCGGCGCGAGCCGCCCTTTTTCGTGCGATGGATCGTTCGGTTTCCCATATGCGGCAGAGGACAGACATGTCCGTCGCCGAGGAGCATGCATCGTGAATCAGCAGCGGCCGCTACCGCCTCCCATCCCGACCGGATTGCGTTGCCGCTGCCCCCGCTGCGGCGAGGGTGCGATGTTCGACGGATTCCTGACCTTCAAACCGTCCTGCCAGGTCTGCGGTCTCGACTACTCGACCTTCAATGCCGGCGACGGGCCGGCCTTCTTCGTCATGTCCATCGTCGGCATCGTCGTCGTCGGGCTGGCGCTTTGGCTCGAAATCACCTTCGAACCGCCGATCTGGGTCCATGCCTCCGTGGCCATCACCCTCTCGGTCGGACTCAGCCTGCTGCTTGTGCGACCGTTGAAGGGGATGCTGGCCGCCTTGCAGTTCGCCAATAAAGCCGAGGAGGGGCGCTTTCGCTGATGTCGACGGAAGTTCGTCCCGGTGCCCTGCGGTCGCTGCTCGCCCCGGGCATCGTCTCGCTGATCTGCCTCGCCATTCTGCTGAGCCTTGGAATCTGGCAGTTGCAGCGGAAGGGCGAGAAGGAAGCCCTGATCGGCCGCATCGTGGCCCGTTCGCGTGTCGAGCCTCCCGCGCCTCTCCCGGCGCGCGGGGATTGGGACCTGGCGCGGGATGAGTTCAAGCGCGTGCGGGTGACCGGAACGTTGCTCAACGACCAGGAGACGTTGGTCCACGGTCTCGCGGCGGGAGCCGTACCCGGCAATGCCCTGCAGGGTTTTTACGTACTGACGCCACTGAAGCGGGACGATGATGGAAGTCTCGTCATCATCAACCGTGGCTTCGTCCCCACCGAATTGAAAAGCCCGGCACGGCGCCCATCAGGGCAGATCGCCGGATCGACGACGATCACCGGTATGCTGCGCGGTCCGGAGACCCGCACCATGTTCGTTCCGCCGCCGGAGCCCGCCAAGGGCGAGTGGTTCCATCGCGACATCGACGGCATCGCTGCGGCTCGGGGGCTGACCGTGATGCCCTACCTCATCGAGGCCGATGCCACGCCCAATCCCGGCGGCTGGCCGAAGGGGGGACAGCTCCGGGTCGATCTTCCCAACAACCACATGCAATACGCCTTCACGTGGTTCGGCATCGCGGCCTGCCTCGTCGGCGTCTTCGGCGTCTTCGCCTGGAAACGTCTCTCCGACATGGGGGACGATACGGCAGCGAACGCGGCCCGCTAGCGCTGGCGCTTCGTCGCCGATGATTGACCGCTCTTGCCGGCGGCAAGCGCCGCGCTATCCTGCATAGGGTCGCCCCGATTGCGGAGTGTGATCCATGCGTGCTGTCTCCTCCCTGCTGATCGGTTTCCTGTCTCTGGCCGCGATCCATTCGGCCTCGCCGGCCCATGCCGCCGACGAAGCGGCGAAGCTGAAAGCTCGGGCGGCGGTGGAGCGGCAGATCGAGGCGTTCCGCAAAGACGACGCGGCGACGGCCTATGCCCAGGCCGCCCCGTCGATCCAAGGGATGTTCACCTCGCCCGAGACATTCATCGAGATGGTGCGGAAGGGATACGCCGCCGTCTACCGCGCCCGCAGCTTCAGCATCGATCGTGTGGAAGAGAGTGGCGAGGATGGGATCGCCCTCGGCGTCAAGCTGCAGGACGAAAACGGCATCGACTGGATGGCGCTCTATAGTCTCGAGAAGCAGAGCGACGGCGATTGGCGGATCAGCGGATGCCGCCTCGTCAAGGCGCCGGGCAGCGCCGCGTAGGGGGATGAACCGGTCGAGATACCTCGGCGCCGAACGAAGGCGCGGGTCGAGCGGTTTCTGGATGAGGTTCGGACGCGCCGATCGATCCCGTTCCTCGGCGTCCCCGTCGCGGGCCCGCAGACTCTCTTCGCGCAGGCGGCAATTTCCCGCTTTCGACAGACCGACCCACATCGTGTAGACCGGCGCCCTTCCCGGAGGCCCCTTTGCTACACGTTTCGACCCGCGGCGCCGCGGCGCCCCTCAGCTTTTCCGATGCTCTCCTCGCCGGTCTCGCCCGCGACGGCGGTTTGTACCTGCCCGAGAGCTGGCCGCAGATTTCCCGTGACGCGATCGCCGGACTGGCGGGACAGCGTTATGCCGATGCGGCCAAGCTCGTCCTGCGGCCGCTGATCGACGGCGAGATCGCGGATGCCGATCTCGACCGGATGATCGAGGAATCCTACGCCACGTTCCGCCACCCGGCGGTGTGCCCGCTGGTGCAGCTCGACGACAACCTGTTTCTGCTGGAGCTCTTCCACGGTCCGACGCTGGCGTTCAAGGACGTGGCGATGCAGCTTCTCGGCCGGTTGATGGACCACGTCCTGCGGTCCCGCGGCTCGCGCGCCACCATCGTCGGCGCCACCTCGGGCGATACCGGCAGCGCCGCCGTCGAGGCTTTCCGCGGGCTCGATCAGGTCGATATCTTCATCCTGTTTCCCTATGGCCGCGTCTCCGAGGTGCAGCGCCGCCAGATGACCTCGGTGGGGGCGGACAATGTCCACGCCATCGCCATCGACGGTAATTTCGACGATTGCCAGAACATCGTCAAAGCGCTGTTCCAGCACGCGGATTTCGCCGATGAGCTGCGGCTCTCCGGCGTCAACTCGATCAATTGGGCGCGGGTCGCCGCGCAGGCGGTCTATTACTTCACCAGCGCCGTGGCCCTGGGCGCCCCGCACCGCCCCGTCTCCTTCGCGGTGCCGACAGGCAATTTCGGCGACATCCTCGCCGGGTGGGTCGCCAAGCGCATGGGCCTGCCCATCGAACGCCTGATGATCGGCACCAACGCCAACGACATCCTGGCCCGCACCCTGGAACACGGTGCCTACGAGGTTCGCGGTGTTCAGCCGACCACCTCGCCCTCCATGGACATCCAGATCTCGTCGAATTTCGAGCGGCTTCTGTTCGAGGCCCTGGGCCGCGATGCGTCGAGCCTGTCGCGGCTGATGGCGGGATTGAAGCAATCGGGCGGTTTCCATCTCGACGAGACGGTACTCAAAGCCGTCCGCGACGAGTTCGACGCGGCCTCGGTCCCCGAAGAGGCCGTCATCGCCGAGATCGCACGGGTGCATCGGGAGATCGGCATGGTCATCGACCCGCACACCGCCATCGGCGTTCATGCCGGCCGCCGCCTTCTCGAGAAGGATGCGAAGACACCCGTCGTCGCCCTGGCCACCGCACACCCAGCCAAGTTTCCGGATGCGGTCTCCCAGGCGACGGGCGGCCTTCGCCCCGTGCTGCCGCCGCATCTCGCCGACCTGCTGGATCGGAAGGAGCGCTTCGACCGCGTCGCCAACGACCAGGCGGCGGTGGAAGCCTTCATCCGCGCACATTCACGCATCACGGCCGGGAACTGAGACAGCATGAACCAGCATTTCGCGACCCATGGCGCCTCTCCCGGCCTGAAAGTATCCCGCCTCTCCAACGGCATCACCGTGACCACGGAGACGATGCCGGGTGTCGCGACCGCGACACTGGGAGTCTGGGTGGGCGCCGGATCGCGCCACGAGCGGGCCGATGAGGGCGGCCTCAGCCATCTCATCGAGCATATGGCGTTCAAGGGAACCGAGACCCGCTCCGCCCGCCGGATCGCCGAGGACATCGAGAATGTCGGCGGCGACATCAATGCCGCCACCAGCGCTGAAGGAACCAGCTACACCGCGCGCGTGCTCGGCGAGGATGCCGGCGTCGCCCTCGACGTGATCGGCGACATCCTCACGCGATCGGTCTTCGACGCTGGCGAGCTCGCCCGCGAGAAGGGGGTGATCCTCCAGGAATACGCCGCCATCGAGGATACGCCGGACGACGTGGTCTACGAGGCCTTCACCGCGGCGGCTTTCCCGGATCAGCCGATCGGCCGTCCGATCATCGGCACGCCGCAGACCATCGCGAGCTTCGACCGCGACGCCATCGAAGCCTATCTCGCCCGCGAATACACCCCGGACCGCATCGTCGTAGCCGCAGCGGGCGCCATCTCCCACGAGGCCATCGTCGAGGCGGCCGAGCACCATTTCGGCGGGATGCCGGCGACGGTCGCCCCGGAAATGGTCCCCGGCACCTATGTCGGCGGCGAAAAGCGGATCCAGAAAAAGCTCGAACAGGCCAATCTCGTGCTGGGCCTGCCCGGCCTCTCCTTTCGCGACGAAGGCTATTACGCCCTTCACATGTTCGCGCAGGTGCTTGGCGGCGGTCTCACCTCACGGCTCTGGCACGAGGTGCGCGAGACCCGCGGCCTGGCCTACGAGATCCAGGCGTTCCACTGGTCCTTCGTCGATTGCGGCCTGTTCGGTATCGGCGCCGGCACGTCCGGCTCGGATCTCGCCGAACTCGTCGACGTGACCCTGGCCGCCACGGCGAAGGCGGCGCGTGACGCGGATTCGGTCGAGGTCGCCCGCGCCAAGGCCCAGGTGAAGGTGGCTTTGCTGTCGGCCCTGGAGACCCCCGGCGGTCGGATCGAACGCAATGCCCGCCAGATGCTGGCCTGGGGCCGGGTGATCCCGCCGCCGGAGGTCATCGCCAAGATCGACGCCGTCACCGTGGACGATGTGAGGGCGGCGGGTCTGCGTCTGCTCTCGGGCGCTCCGACGCTGGCGGCGATCGGGCCGATCAAGAAGCTTCCGTCCCTGGAGAAGATGAGGGGCGTGCTTCAGGCAAGCTGAGCAGCGTTCCCGGTTCGACGCGGATGCGCCGGACCGGGACCAGGAAAACGGAAAGTTCCTGGTCGGAATGGGTCCTGCCCCGTCAATGCCGCCGCGCGCAGCATTTTGGCGGTGAAGCTCCACCATCGTGAAGCGTTACCGGCTTGTTTTGGCCGCAAAGGAGCGCGATCCCATCCTCCTCGGCGCTACGCCAAGAAGCAGTGGGTGCCGCAATGCGAGGCAGACCGCTCGCCTTGTCCGTGGACCCCCCCGCCGGTACGACTGGGCTACAAGCTGAGCCGTATTCCTCATCAGTGCCCGCCCGGCCGGAACACTCGCCCGTTGCGCAGATCCCTCTACGTCCTCAACGTTTTCGTCTCCCTGCTGATCGGCATCCTGGCAACGGGAGCGCCGGCTTCGGCCGTGGAAGCCGTGCGGGTGACCCTCGACGCTCCGGCCATCGACCTGACGCCGATGATCGAGCGCTACCGCTCCGATGGCGACCTGATCCAGATCTCCACCGCTCCCGGCAAGGACGGCATCGTCCGCCGCATCGTGGTGAAGGCTCGCGATAGCGGCGCACGACCGGACTGGATGGTGTTCGCGCTCACCAACGACACCGACGAGCAGATCGACCGGGTTCTCGTGGCCCCGCATTTCCGTCTCGTCGGGTCGGGGGTGATCTGGCCGGATCTGGGAGGCTCGCGCATCGCCGCGATCACGGCGAGCCAGGGCATCCGGCCCGAACGCGACGAGAACCCGGAAGCCGACCAGTTCGTCATCACCCTCGATCCCGGCGCGACCGTGACCTTCGTGGCCGAGCTGCATGGGCCGAACGTGCCGCAGGTCTATCTCTGGGACCAGGAAGCCTACCGCAAGAAATCCACCGGCCTGACGCTCTACAAGGGCATCATCATCGGTATTGCCGGCCTTCTCGCCCTGTTCCTCACGATCATCTTCGTGGTGAAGGGTGCGATCATCTTTCCGGCGGCCGCGGCTTTGGCCTGGGCCGTTCTCGCCTATGCCTGTATCGACTTTGGCTTTCTGCAACGGGTCTTCCCCGTCACCGAGGTGGCCGAGCGGGTCTATCGCGCATCAGCCGAGGCCGTGCTCGGCGCGACGCTCCTCGTCTTCCTGTTCGCCTATCTCAACCTCAGCCGCTGGCATGTACGCTACGGCCACGTGGCGTTCTTCTGGCTCGCCTTTCTCGCCGGCCTCGTCGGCCTTGCGGTCTTCGATCCGCCGGTCGCGGCCGGCGTCGCCCGCATCTCCATCGCCGCCGTCGCCGGTGTCGGCCTGCTGCTGATCGTCTATCTCGCCATTCATAACGGCTACGACCGCGCGATCCTTCTCGTACCGACCTGGTTCCTCCTTCTCGTCTGGGTCGTGGCTGCGGGCTTCGCCATCACCGGACAGATCGGCAGCGACCTCGTCCAACCGGCCCTGATCGGCGGTCTCGTTCTGATCGTCATGCTCATCGGCTTCACGGTGATGCAGCACGCCTTCACCGGGGGCGGGATGACCCATTCCCTGGTCTCCGACACAGAGCGCCGCGCTTTGGCCCTGACGGGCGCCGGCGATGTGGTGTTCGATTGGGATGTCCCGGGAGACCGGGTCTTCGCCGGCCAGGAGATCGAGAGCCAGCTCGGCCTGAAGCGCGGCACCCTGGAAGGCCCGGCCTCGAACTGGCTCGGCCTTGTCCATCCCTTCGACGTGGACCGCTATTCGACGGCGCTGGACACGGTGATCGAAGAGCGGCGCGGTCGCATCGTTCACGATTTCCGCCTCCGCTCCACGGAAGGCCTCTATGTCTGGTACCGGCTGAAGGCCCGGCCGGTGATCGGGCCGGACGGCGAAGTCATTCGCATCGTCGGCACCATCTCGGACGTTACCGAAGTGAAGACGGCCGAGGAGCGCCTGCTCTACGACGCGATCCATGACAGCCTCACCGGCCTGCCCAACCGCGAATTGTTCAACGACCGCCTCGACGCCGCCCTCGCCTTCGCGAGTCAGGATGCGCGCCTGAAGCCGACGACGATCCTCCTCGACGTCGACCGGTTCAAGGCGATCAACGATGCCATCGGCCTCTCGGCTGGCGATTCGATCCTGCTCACCCTGTCGCGCCGTCTCGGCCGGCTGCTGCGCCCTCAGGATACCTTGGCCCGCATCGCCGGGGATGAATTCGGTTTGATCCTGCTGTCGGAGCGGGAGCCCGACCGCATCATCGCCTTCACGGACATGATCCGCCGGGCGATCGCCACGCCCATCACCTATGCCGACCGCGAGATCTTCCTTACGGTCTCGGTAGGGATCGTCCTGCATGAGGTCGGAACTGCCCTCAAACGCGAAGACGTGTTCAAGAACGCCGAGATCGCCATGATCCAGGCCAAGCGCAACGGCGGCGACCGCACCGAAGTGTTCCGTGCCTCCATGCGCAACGAGCGCAGCGACCGGCTGATGCTCGAAGCCGACCTGCAGCGGGCGATCGAGCGCAACGAAATGAAGGTGCTGTTCCAGCCCGTCGTCCGCCTCGAGGACCGCACGGTGGCGGGTTTCGAGACGGTCCTGCGCTGGGATCACGCCAAGCTCGGCCGTATCCCCTCCTCCACCTTCATGCCGATCGCGGAGGAGAGCGGCTTCGTCGTCACGCTGGGCATCTTCGCGTTGGAGCGCACCGCCCTCGAACTCGCGGCCTGGCAGCGATCACTCGATGTCGATCCCCCGATCTTCGCCTGCGTGAACGTGTCCTCGCGGCAGATCCTCCGACACGACCTGCTTCATGACGTGAAGACGATCATGGCCCGGTCGGGCGTCCTTCCCGGTTCGCTCAAGCTCGAATTCGGCGAGGGTCTGGTGATGGAGAACCCGGAATATGCGGCCCAGATGCTGAGCCGCATCCACGAACTCGGCGCCGGCCTGTCGCTGGACGATTTCGGCACCGGTTACTCGGCCCTGTCCTATCTCCAGCGGTTCCCGTTCGACACGATCAAGATCGACCCGACATTCGTGCGCCAGATGGCGGGCGGGCAATCGGTCATGCTGCGCTCCATCGTGAAGATGGCCCAGGAACTCGGCCTCGCCATCATCGCTGATGGGGCTGAGAACGAATCCGACGCGCAGACCCTGGCCGAGTTCGGTTGCGAATACGCCCAGGGGACGGCATTCGGCGATCCGATGTCGATGCTTCAGGCCCGCCAATTGGTCGGCGCGGCGCCGGAAGCGGCCTGATCGCCAAACCGTCACGGTTGAATTAAACGTCCCTTAACCATGATCGCGCATCGTCACGATCGAGATGGATCGAACGGCGCGGCATGACCTGCCGTTCGTCAGGAGGCGGGCGTGATGGCCGAAGCGGCATTGCGATTAGGCAACGAATTCGGTCACGGCGAGGATTTCGGCTCGGATATCGTCAGGCGTCTGATGGCCCGGCCGATCCGCACCGGCGCCACCCCGAAGCGCGCGGACGCCTCCCCGGTGGCTTTGCCAGCCGAGCCGGTAGTGGAGGCGGTCGAAGAGATCGCTCTCGACACCGATCTGGCGCGGCTGCGTTCAGAGATCCTGGTGATGAAGGCGGTGCTGCGGGCCGAGCGGGAAGAGAACGCCGGCATCCGCGCCAGCGTCGAACGCCTTGCCGGACCGGAGCCGCTGTCGCCGGAAGCCCGTGCCGTGCGCGACCGCTGGGCCGCCCTCGTAGACAAGCTTCTCGACGGACCTCGTTGAGGTTTCCGCCATCGGCCGGCGCACGTCACCCGACACCGGCCTCCTTTCGACTTCTCTCATCCTCCGAGGCTCGACCATGAGCGCGCGCTGCTCGCTTGTCGTCAACGGCAAGGCCGTGCGGGTCTCGACCGGCGATACGCCGCTCGAAGCCGCCCTTGCCGACGGCGTCATCGCCCCCACGACCGGTCTGCACGGTTCCCATCTTCTCGGACAGGGTTCCAACCCTTCGCCGCGCCGGGCGCAGGCCCGTCTGCACCGTGCCGAACCCGTCAAGCTCTCTTCACTCCGCCCCTCCAAGGCGGGTGAAAGCCTCGTCTTCGCCGAAGTGAAGCCGGCCGCGCAGGCGCGTCGGGTCGGCACGGTCACGCAGATCGCGCCGCTCGGCGCCCATGTGATCGAGGTCGTCGTCACGATCACGCGCCGACTCGATCTCGAGCCCGGTCACCAGGTGACCGCCACGTTCGAAGGCTTCGAGCCGATCGACGTGAGCCCGACCCTGCGCCTCGACGGTACGACGGAGCTCAACGAGCTCGTCTTCCACCTCCGCCTCGGACATGCGTGCAACGCGGTCACTCACGCCCTCGGCGAGGAAATCCTTCTCGGACATCCGGTCAAGATCAAGGGGCCGGTCGGACGCGGCTATTATCGCCCCGGCGGCGGCCGACTGCTGCTGGTGGGCCGGGAGACGGGCTTCGCCCCGATCTGGTCGATTGCCAGGGCAGCGCGCTACATCGAGCCCAACCGCGAGATCGTGGTGGTGATCGGTGCCAGCGATCCCCTCGACCTGTACATGCGTCCGTCGCTCGATTGGCTCAAGGCCACGGGTGTGTCGCGGATCACCCTCGTCGCCGATAGGATGAGGCAGCGGCCTCCGGACGTGCGTCCCGGTCCCCTCACGGCGCATCTCAGTGGCCTGAAGACCACCGATGTCGTGCATGTGGCGGGAGATACCTCCACCGTGGGCGCCGTCGAGGTTCTGGCGGCGGGCGCCGGAGCGCGATGCTACCCGATCCTGATCCCGCCGGGTCTTTAGCCGCGACGCCTCGTACTGAGCGGCGCTGATCCCGGCCGATCGCGATCAGCCGGTTCGGCGGATGAGCGGACAACCATGAGCCCACTCCCCGCCGCCAGATATCAGGCGTCGTCCTCGACGGCTTCCGCCGACCCGCGAAACCCGGTGGCCAGCACGTAGAGCTCACTCGAATCGGCACGGCTCGCCGACGGCTTCACGTGGCGCACCAGGGTGAAGTCGCGCTTCAGGTCGGCGAGCAGGGTGCCCTCGGTTCCACCCTGGAAGACCTTGGCGAGATAGGTGCCTCCGGGCGCCAGCACCTCACGGGCGAATTCCGCGGCGGTCTCGGCCAGGCCGATGATGCGCAGATGGTCCGTCTGCTTGTGGCCGGTGGTGTTGGCCGCCATGTCGGACATGACGATATCAGCCTGACCGCCGAGGAGATTGATCAGCCTTTTCGGAGCGTCGGGATCGAGAAAGTCCAGGGTGATGAACTCGACGCCGACCATCGGCTCGATTTCGAGAAGGTCGATGCCGACGATCCGGCCGCTCGGCCCGACGATCTTGGCGGCGACCTGAGACCAGCCTCCGGGCGCCGCGCCCAGATCGATGATCTTCTGGTTCGGCTTCAGGATCTTGAAACGCTCGTCGATCTCGAGGAGCTTGAAGGCGGCGCGCGAGCGGTAGCCCTCGCGCTTGGCCCGCGCCACGTAGGGATCGTTGAGTTGCCGTTCGAGCCACCGCTTCTGAGACGCGGTGCGGCCGCGCCCCGTCTTCACCCGCTGCTTGAGATCGCCTCGCAACCCGCCGCCCGCGCCACGCCTGTCGGTCAACGGTAGCCTCCGCGGCGCCAGACGCCGTCTTCGCGCATCATGTTCATCAAGAGACCTTCGCGCAGCCCCCGGTCGGCGATGCGAAGCCGTTCGGAGGGGAATGCCCGGCGGATCGCTTCCAGAATGGCGCAACCCGCGAGGACGAGATCGGCACGATCGCGGCCGATACAGGGATTGTCTGCCCGCTGGTCCAGGCGGGTGTCGAGCAAATCGTCGATGGCATCGCTCACGTCGCCATCGCTCATCCACAGCCCATCGACGCGGCGGCGCTCGTAGCGCGCGAGGCGCAGATGCATGGCGGCAAGGGTCGTCACCGTTCCCGAGGTGCCGAGAAGATGAAAATGCCGGGCATTCGCGGCGGGTGCGGCGCGGATGGCGAAGCGCGACAGCATGTCGGCCACCTCCTCCACCATGCCCTCGAACATAAGGCGTGTCACGTCGGCGGCACCGTGCCGCTCGGCCAGCGTGACGACGCCGACGGGAAGCGAATCCCAAGCGCGGATCCGCAAGGTGGGGTCCGCAGACGGGTTCGTGGCCGCGCCATCGAGCCAGGCGATCTCCGTGGACCCGCCGCCGATATCGAAGATGACGACCGATTCGGAGTAAGGATCGGCCAGGGCCGCACAACCGGTGACCGCGAGATAGGCCTCGGTCTGTCGGTCGACGATCTCGAGGTCGAGGCCCACCTCGTCTCGCACGCGCGCCACGAAATCGGCCCCGTTCACGGCGAGCCGGCACGCCTCCGTGGCGATGATCTTGGCACGGGCGACGCCACGCGATTCCATCTTGGCGCGGCAGACCCGCAAAGCCTCCAGCGTTCGCTCCACGGCGGCATCGCTGAGACGATCGGACGTCCCGAGCCCCTCACCGAGGCGGACGATCCGGGAAAACGCATCGATCACGCGAAAGCCATGGGAGGCAGGCTCGGCGATCAGCAGGCGGCAATTGTTGGTCCCCAGGTCGAGGGCGGCATAGGTGTTACGCCGTGCGGGGCGAAATCCCGCCGCCGGTGAACGACCCGTATCCGGCATGGCGGGGGCGGCATTCGGTGAAGTCGTGCCGGCCATGGGGCGGGCCGGCGTCATGGCGGCACTCTCTTCCCTCATCGGCCTTGCCGGAATCCTCGATCGTGGCCCCACCGGATAGGCCGGCCATCATTCGATAGGAAGCCTACAGGCCTTGGGCGTCAGTGCAAAGCCTCGATCTATGATCGGCTTAGAGACCTTTGCCGGCAGCCGACATTCTGGGGACAGGCCTCAGGAGGCTCTTCACCTGGGAGAACGGTCTCGGCCGATTGATGACTTCGTCCAGACGCGACCACAAAGTCTTCGGTGAGAAAGGCTTGGCGATGATCTCGTTGACTCCGAGGGAGATGGCGCGGTCCACGACGTTGCGGCGGGGCTGAGCCAGCATCAGGATGATCGGCACGGTGGGCGACGGCGAGGTGGTGGGGGTGCGCGCGAGCCGGATGAACTCCTCGCCCGACAGAATCGCCAGATCCCAGTCGATGATCGTGATGTCCGGCTTGCTCTCCGCCAACACGCCGAGCGCCTCCGCACCATCGGGGGCTTCGAGGACGCGTTTGATCCCCACGCGCATCAGCATGTCGCGAACGATTCGGCGGATATAGAGGCTCTCGTCGACGACGAGGGCCGAAAGATCCGGAAATGATGGGGTAGCGATCATCGGACAGAGGTTCCGGGCCACCTGTTTTCGCAGGTGCCTCGGCGCATCTTAACGGCCATCGATTTGCATTTTCCTAACGCGACCGAGAAAAATTCGAGACGCGAAGTCGTTCAGCCGCATGACATTTGGGGATTCTGTACGCACTGCCCTGCCGGCGCGCCGGGGCACCTCTCCCCGACTTGCTTGCGTAATCTGCCGCAGGAAATCAGAGGAACCTTACCGAGAGGGGCGACAAGCATCTTGCGATGAAGCCCAGATTCAGTCAGGACTATGGCGTTATTCTTGGTCACCGCTGCCGAGAGTGATGATAGTGTGGTGAAGCGCCCGTCTGGGACGGCGCGCACCCGGTATTCGATGACAGATGGTCGGCGGACGGTTTTTGCGAGCTTTCGATGGGACGTGGTCGTGATTTCAGGGGGCCGCAGAAGCGCGGCTTCGATGAGGGTGGTGCCGAGCCTCGCTGGCCGGATCAGGCACCCCCGAGCGGTGGCTTTGGCGGTGGGTACGGCGGTGGCGGCGGCGGTTTCGATCGCGGTCCGGCCCGTGCGGCAGCCGCTCCCTCTGGGCCGGAGCGCGACGCGACGGTCAAGTGGTTCAACAAGGAGAAGGGCTTCGGCTTCGTCGAACTGGCTGACGGTTCGGGCGATGCGTTCCTTCACATCCGCGCTGTCGAGGCCGCCGGCCATGCCGACCTCCTCCCCGGCACGCGCCTGACCGTCCACACCGCGCAGGGCCAGAAGGGTCCGCAGGTGACGGACGTGACCAGCGTCGATACGTCGACGGCCGAAGCCGAGCCCCCGCGTCGTGCGCCTGCACCCCGCGCCGGTGGTTTCGGCGGCGGTGACCGCTTCAGCGGCGGTGGCGGCGGCTACGGCGGCGGCAACGATCGCTTCGGCGGCGGTGGCGGAGCCGGCGGCGGCGGTGGTCGTTTCGCCAGCGGACCCTCGGTCGAAATGAGCGGCACCGTGAAGTGGTACGATCCGGCCAAGGGCTTCGGCTTCGTCTCCGTGAATGACGGTGGCAAGGACGTGTTCGTGCACCGTTCGGCTCTGTCGCGCGCTGGGCTCGAGTCCCTCGCCGAAGGCCAGCAGGTCACCCTCAGCGTGATCGACGGTCAGAAGGGCCGCGAGGCCCAGAGCATCAACGCCGATTACTGATCGGCGTCGATGCCTCTCCAGAAGGTCGCGTTCGCGCGCCCTTAGAGATCATCGAAGAGACATGACGGCGGCCTTCGGGTCGCCGTTTTTCGTCGTCAGCATCGTCGGAACGACCGGATGACAGGTTCCGGCCCGTCGATCCGGTGAGACATTTCAGGTGCTGAGAGCAGCGATGCGTGCCGTCTTCTTGACGATGAGCTTGTGCCTGCAACTGGCTTTCAGCGGCTTGGCGAAGGCCGAGGATTTCACTGGCTTCTATGCCGGCGTGAATGCAGGCTACGCTTTCGGACGCGAACGAAACGCTACAAGCCCGGACCTGCCCTCGCTGTCATCGTCGCCCAAGGCGGACGAGAGGGCCCTACCGCCCAGCGCCGTCCAAGCCTCCGAGGTGATGAGAAGCGGGCGACCCAAAGCGGCTATGCCGACGACGATCCGCTGACGGGCGGGCGCGCCATCGACAACACGATCCTGGCTGCCTTGCGACTCGGTTCGTCATCGCCGGCCAGACGCATCGCCCCGTCGATGCGCTGAAGCGACCGCACCTGCGCGTCACGAGCCTCGCCGCCCTTGAGAAGCGGGAGCATGGCCTCGCCCAAGCGGCCGGGGGTGCATTCGGCCTGGATGAATTCGGGCATGGCATTCTCGCCGAGGATCAGATTCGGCAACACGATGGTCGGCACCTGGATGAGCCGCCGTGCCACCGCCTCCTCCAGCCGCGAAACTTTATAGGCCACCACCATCGGCACGCCGGCGAGAGCGAGTTCTAGGGTGACCGTGCCCGAAGCCGCCAGAGCGGCACGAGATCGCCGGAAGGCTGCGTATTTCGCCACCTCTCCGTGCACGATGGTCACCGGCCGCGACCAGGACAGGGCCAGGCGCTCGATCATCGCGCGATGGCGCGTGACCGCCGGAAGCACGGCATCGATCGGCCCGTAGCGCTGGACGAGCAGATCCAGGGTGGCACCGAAGACCGGCATCAGCCGCTCGATCTCGGAGCGGCGCGAGCCGGGCAGGATCACGAGGGTCGGGGGCGTCCCCTCCCGAGCCGCCGCCTCGTCGGCTTTCGGGCGCAATTCGGCGAGTCGCTCGATGAGGGGATGCCCGACATAGGTACAGTCCGGGCCGCCGAGCCGGCGATGCGCGTCCGGCTCGAAGGGCAGGAGCGCCAGGACGTGGTCGATGAAAGGCCGCATCTTCGCCGCGCGCCAGGGTCTCCACGCCCAGACGCTGGGAGAGACGTAATCGACGATGGGAAGGCTCGGCAGGCGCTTTCGCACCCGTGAGGCCACGGCGTGGGTGAAACCGGGACTGTCGATGATGACGAGAATGTCGGGACGCGATTCGACGATGTCGCGCACGGTCTGCCGAATGCGGCGCAGGAGCGTGCGCAGGCGCGCAGCCACGGGCAGGTAGCCCATCACCGCCACGTCATCGAGGGGAAACAGGGAGACGAAGCCCTGCGCCGCCATGGCCTCGCCACCGACCCCACCGAACGCCACAGGCCCATCGGAGAGGTCCGATAGCGCCCGCATCAGCTTGGCGCCGAGCTGATCGCCGGAATCCTCGCCGGCGACGAGCCAGATTCGTTTGGACGGCGTGGTCGTCATGCCGCGATTCATGCCTCGATCCGCAAACCGATGAGGAACAGTCCCGCGCGGTCGGCCTCGGCCACCGTGGCGTTCCTGTCGATGATGAGGGTGTAACCGGCCTGGATGGCGATACCGGCGCAGCCCGCCGCGGCGGCGGCCTTGACCGTGCGCGGACCGATGGCCGGCAGGTCGACCCGCAGATCCTGGCCCGTCTTGGCGAGTTTGACCAGCACGGTGCCCGGCTGGGCTGAGCCTAATCCGAAGGGCTTGCGGCCGAGGGCGCGCGCACGGGCGAGCATCCGGTCCGTTCCCTCGGGTCCCTCCACCGCGAGCGCCCGTTGCGCCGCCACGACGATGGCCTGGCCGACATCATGGGCGGCCAGCGCCGCGAGAATATTGCAGCCGGTCGCGATGGATGCCTGAGCCGCGAGGTCAGGAGCGAGCCGGCCGAGTTGCCCCTCCGGGCTCAGGAGGTCCGGCGCCACGTCATGGATGCCGACGACGCGGTGGCCGTTATCCTCAAGGAGGACGAGTGCGCCCCGTAGCAACCGGTCGTCCCCTCCCCCCGAGATGGCTCTGAGCGCCTCGCGGTTTCGCAACGCTGCCGCGGCGTTGAGGATCGCCGCCGGATTGGGGCGTGAGACTCCGCCCACCGGTATGACGCAGGCCGGCCCCCAGGCTTCGAGGATGGCCAGCGCACCGGCAATGTCGAGGAGGTCGACCGTGGCGTCGGCTCGCGCGCGCATCGGACGTTCGGCAAAGCCGCGAATGGCCAGCACCCGAAACGAGCGCCCCGCCCTGTCGAGAGAGTCGGCGACCAGTTCGGGGAGCCGGCCGGCCCCCGCTACCAGAACCAGACGCTCTTCCAGATGCGGATCGAGGAGGGACACCGGCTGGAGAGAGGCGGTCAAGCCGAGCCCGAATTCTCACGCGGGGTGCAGATCGAGCGCTTACCGCCCTCGCGGATGAAAGCGATGATCTCGGCCACCGCACGATGCGACTCGAACTCCGCCGCCACGTCCTCGACGCGCTCCATCAAGGTGCCCTCCTGGGCGAAGAGCAGGCGATAGGCCCGGCGCAGGGCATGGATGTCCTCACGCGCGAAACCACGGCGCTGCAGCCCGATGATGTTGAGGCCAGACAGATAAGCGCGATTGCCGAGCGCCATGCCGTAGGGGATGCAATCGTTCTCCAGTCCGGAGAGACCGCCGACGAAAGCATGGGCGCCGACCCGCGCGAACTGAATCACCGCGGCGCCGCCACCGAGGATCGCGTGGTCGCCAACAGTGCAATGGCCCGCGAGCATGACGTTATTGGAGAAGACGACGCCATCGCCCACACGGCAATCGTGGCCCACATGGGAATTGGCGAGAAAAGTACACTTGTCGCCCACGGTCGTCTCGAGCCCGCCTCCGGCGGTACCGGGATTCATGGTGACGCCTTCACGGATCAGGCAATCGGCGCCGATGGTCAGCGTCGACACCTCGCCGCGAAACTTCAGATCCTGCGGCGGGTGTCCGATGGAGGCGAAGGGATAGAGCTTGGTGCGGGCACCGATGCCGGTTCGCCCGGCCACGACGACATGGCTGATGAGTTCGCAGCCTTCGCCCAGAACCACATCCGGTCCGACATGACAGAAGGGGCCGATGCGGACGCCTTCGCCGATCGTGGCTCCATCCTCGACAACGGAACTCGGATGGATTTCAGCCACGTCGCTCACTCCGTCACCAGCATGGCACCGATCTCGGCTTCCGCCACGAGGGTGTCGCCCACGCGGGCCTCGCCCCGGAACCACCACATGGTCCGGCGCTGGTTCATCTTCGTCATATGATACCGCACCGTGTCACCCGGTACGACGGGCTTGCGGAACTTGCACTTGTCGATGGTCATGAAGAAGACCTGCTTGGCCCGCATGTCATCTGTCTTGATGTGCTGGCAGCAGATGGCGCCGGCGGTCTGGGCCATGCCTTCGATCAGCAGAACACCCGGAAAGACCGGCAGACCGGGAAAATGCCCGGTGAATTGCGGCTCGTTGAACGACACGTTCTTGATGCCGATGCAGGAACGGTCCCCGTCGATCTCGATGATCCGGTCGATCATCAGGAACGGATAGCGATGGGGCAGAAGTTCCAGGATCTTCTGGATGTCGGCCGAGCCCAGATCTTTCGGCATGTCACTCATCGATCGAACAATCCCATGGCGCGCCGGCGCACCTGACGCCTCGCCTCATCCCCTGAAAAATGGAATGTTGTCTTCGGCATAAACGCCACCCGATGCAAGTCTTGCGGTTGCGAAGTCTTGCGGAGGGATGACGTCGGCGATCCGAGACCGGTCGGCAATCCCATGCGACCGGTCTTGGATCTCGCTCAATCCTTCTGCGGCTCGCTCGTGTCGCGCCCGGACTTCTCCGCGAGCCGGGCCAGGGCCGTGAGCTCACGGAACCAAGTGCGCACGGGCTTTGCCGGCGTACCGCCCCATCGGCTTCCGGGCGGGACGTCGCGGTTGACGTTCGAGGAACCGGCGATCTGCGAGCCCATGCCGATCCGGAGGTGCCCGACCACGCCGACCTGACCGCCGAGGACCACGTAATCTTCCAGCGTGGTCGAGCCGGAAATGCCGACACCGGAGACAATGACGCAGTGGCGACCGATGACCACGTTATGGGCGATCTGGACGAGGTTATCGATCTTGGTCCCCTCCCCGATCGTGGTGTCGCGGCCGGCGCCGCGATCGATCGTGGTGTTGGCACCGATTTCGACATCGTCCTGCACGATGACACGGCCGGTCTGGGGAACCTTGAGGTGCCCGCCCGGCCCCATGGCGAAGCCGAACCCGTCCTGACCAATGCGCGCACCAGGGTGGAGGATCACGCGGTTGCCGACCAGCGCATAGGCCAGGGTCGCCCCCGCACCGATGGAACAGTCGCGGCCGATGCGGACATTCGGACCGATGACGGCGTTCGGTCCGATGATCGTCCCTGAACCGATTTCGGCACCGGGACCGATCACGGCGCCAGGATCGACGATCACGCCGTCTTCGAGATGCGCCTTGGGATGGACATGGGCGCCCGGTGATACGCCCTCGGTGGTGAATTGCGAAAGCGGCCGCATGGCCTCCGGGTGGAAGCGCGCCAACAGGCCTGCATAGACCCGGTAGGGATCGCGCGTGACGAGCGCCACCGTGGATGCGGGAACCTTGGCCGCGAAGCGCGGCGAGACGAGGCACGCCAGCGCCTTCGTCTGGGCCAGGACATCGCCGTAACGGGCATTGTCCATATAGGCGAGGTCGCTCGGGCCGGCAGTCTCGAGAGGAGACGCGCCGCTGACCATCAGCTGAGAATCCGCTCCCTCGGGGAGCGAAATGCCTGCAGCCCCGGCGATGTCACCGAGGCTGAGGGCCGTGCTGGATGCGAAGAAGATGGGATCAGACATGATGCGACAACGCACGGGCTGCGAGAATGAAGCCCGTGCGTCTTGGCTCAGAAGCGCGAACCGCCGGAGAAGCGGAAGGCCTGGAGCTGATCCTTGCCCACGCGGCCGAGGAAGCTGCCATCGGCGTTGTAGATCTTCTGGCCCTCGTCCTTGGTCAGGGCGTAAGCGTAATCGAAGCGGATCGGGCCGAGCGGCGAGTTCCACAGGATGGACGCACCGATCGAGGAGCGGATCGTCATCTTGTCGCGGACGTTCAGGCATTCCGGCTCGACGGTGATCGCTCCGGCACCCAGCGCCGTGTAGGCACAGGCCCCGCCGGGGGCGATGCCGTTGATGATCGCGTCGCCGTTCACGTTGAACTGCGTGCGGCTGTTGTAGCCGAACAGCGTACCGGCGTCGGCGAAGACGGCGCCCTTCAGACCGAGATCACGCGGAATACCGTAGATCGGGAACTGAACTTCGAGCGTACCGCCGAAGTAGGTCGTACCGCCGACAGCGTTCGAACGGGAGTCGGCGCTGCCGACGTCGCGCGGACCGATACCGTTGGGCGCGAAACCGCGAACGAGCGACGGGCCGAGGAAGTACTGATCGGTGATGCGCAGCTTCTCGTCGGTGAGCGGCGAGATGTGGCCGCCCTGGAAGCGGGCGAAACCGACCACGTCCTCGTAGAATTCCTTGTAGTAGCGAACGTCGCCAGCCACGCGGAAGAACTTCGAGTCACCGCCGAGACCGGCGATTTCTGGCTTCAGCTCGGCATAGAGGCCGTTCCGCGGCTGGGCGAGGTTGTCCAGCGTCGAATAGGCAAGCGTCACACCGGCAAGCGAGGTGAGCGTGTTTCCAGTCGAACCCTTCAGAGCAATCGAGGCTTCGCCATTGAAGGCGCAGTTGTTCGGGTAGGAAGCCAGACCACCCGTGTTGAGGCCGGAGACGGGATCGATCGTGCCCGCCGGGTTCACCGTCGTGAAACCGGGGATCGGGTTCGAACAGTCGTTATACGGTCGCTTGGTGCTGTTCGGGATCGTCAACTCGGTGTTGTAGAGCGAGTAGCGCAGCGTGACGCCGAACTCTTCCGTGATCGGCAGGCCGACGCGGATCTGACCGCCATAGACGGTGGTCTCATAGCGCGAGTAGCGGGTCAGATCGCTGTACTTGTAGAAGGCGTCGAAGCCGGCGGCGAGACGGTAGCCGAGGAAGTATGGCTCGGTGAACGAGAAATCGACGCCGCGCGAGTACTGGCCGCCGGTGCCGGCGACACGGACGTACTGACCACGACCGAGGAAGTTCGACTCGGAGACCGAGACTTCGCCGATGATGCCGTCCTGGGTGGAGTAGCCGCCTGCCACCGAGAACGAACCCGTGGGCTGATCCTCGACATCGATGTTGATGATCACGCGGTCGGCGGAAGAGCCCGGCTCGTTGGAGAAGCGGACCTTCTTGAAGAAGCCGAGGCCATTGAGGCGACGCTCGGCACGATCGGTCAGGACGCGGTTATAGGCGTCACCCTCGGTGATATCGAGCTCACGGCGGATGACATAGTCGCGGGTACGGGTGTTGCCGCGGATGTTGATGCGCTCGACATAGACGCGCGGGCCGTCTTCGACGACGAAGCCGAGCGCCACGGTGTGGGTGGCGCGGTCGCGCTGGCCGGTCGGGCGAACCTGGGCGAAGGGGAAGCCCTGACGGGCGACCTGATTGGTCACGCCGGAGAGGGTCTTCTCCACATCCTCAGCATTGTAGACGTCGCCCACGGCGGCGCGGACCTCGCCGTCGAGGATCTGGGTGTCGACACCCGGCAGACGCGAATCGATGGCCACCGCACCGACGGTGTATTGCTGACCCTCGTCCACCGTCACGGTGATGACCCAGCCGGCATCGCCTTCGCCTTCGACGTAGCGCGCATCGGCATTCACCACCCGGAAGTCGGCATAGCCGTTCTTCAGGTAGTAGCGGCGCACGAGGTCGAGATCGTTGGTGATCCGGTCGGGATCATAGACGTCGGACGTCTTGATGAACGAGAGGAAGTTCATTTCCGACGAGCTCATCAGCTCGCGCAGCTTGCTCTCGGAATAAGCGCTGTTCCCGACGAAGTTGATCGCCTTGATGCCGGTCTTGTCGCCTTCCTCGATCACGTAGATCAGGTCGATACGGCCATTCGGCAGATCGACGGTGCGGAAGCTGACCTTGGCGGTGCCACGGCCGGCGCGGCGGTAGATTTCGCGGATGCGCTGAAGATCGGCCTGGACGATGCCCTCGCTGAAACCGCCGCGGGCCTTCGCCTCGACCTCGGCTTCGAGCGTCCCCTTCTCGACCTTCTTGTTCCCCTCGAACACGACCCGGTTGATCAGGTTGTTCTCGCGGACCGTCACCACCGTCCCGGCGCCGCTACGCGAGACCTTGACGTCGGAGAACATGCCGCTCGCCAGCAGGTTGCGGCGGGCCTCTTCGGGAGATCCGGAGGCCGTACCGGTCACGTAGGACCGGATCGTGTCGGCATCGACGCGCTTGTTACCCTGGACGACGATCTGCTGCGCCTGAGCCGTGCCGCCCAGAACCAGCCCTGCGGCCGCGGCAGCGACTAGGACGATGGTCCGTTCGGCCGACTTACGCCGGCGCTTCCCCGTCATCGACATCATGTAATCGCCCGTCTCTATTTATTAACAGTCCGGGTTTGCACCCGCAGACAGGCGGTCGTTATCCGACCGTCCCGTCACCTGGTCCCAAGCTCAGCTTCTACCGAGTTTCCCGAGCGAAGCAAACGCTCGGACCTGGGCTGTAGGGGGGATTTTGGGGAGACGTGGCCTTCCGGTCACTTAACGGTTCCCGTTCATCGCTCGATAAGGTGAATCAATCGTCAATTTGCAGCAAAAAGCCCGCTCCGGTGACCGGGCGGGCTTTTCGAATGTCGAGTGCAATCAATATGTTGTGGAGAAATCCACAACCTTGCGAGAGGCCTGCTCCGCGCCGCCGCCGCGACGGCGTCGTCCGGTCAGGAGCCCCGGCCGGACCAGGACGCACCTAGGTTCAGGATATCGTTCCAGGCGGCGAACAGCATGAGGAACAGGACCAGTGCGAGCCCGATCCGGAACCCGATCTCCTGGGTCTTCTCGCTCAGCGGGCGGCCGCGAACGGCCTCGAACGCGTAGAACAACAGGTGCCCGCCATCGAGGAGGGGAACCGGAAAAAGGTTAAGCAGGCCGATCGAGACGGAGAGAAGCGCCACGAGGCCGATGAGCCCCCCGACGCCACCGACCTTGGCGACCTCGCCCGAGACGCGCGCGATCCCGATCGGACCGGAGAGCTGATCGGCGGATTCGCGGCCCGTCACCAGCTTGCCGAGGTAGTTCATCGTGCGGTCGACGACGAAATAGGTCTCCGACACGCCGAGCCCGAGGGATTGGAACAGGCCGTAATGCCGAACCTGGGCATCGGCACCGTTCGGCCCCTTGATGCCGAGGCGGCCGAGGCGATGCTTACCGAACGGGGTCCGCTCTTCCACCGCGTCGGGCACGGCGGTCAGGGTCTTGGTCTCGCCGCCGCGATCCACGGTGACGGCGAGGCTGGCGCCGGCGCTTCCGGAAACGGTGCGCTGCATGTCGAGAAAGTTGGTGACACTCGCCCCGTCGATGGATGTGACCACGTCGCCGGGCTGGAATCCGGCACGCTCCGCGGCGCTGCCCGGCATCACGCCATCGATGCGCGGCGGAAGCTCGTAGCGGCCGACGAAGTAGATCGCCCCGGCGAAAAGCGCGATGGCGAGGAGGAAGTTGGCGATGGGGCCGGCAGCCACGATCGCCGCCCGCTTACCCAGGCTCTGCGTGGGAAAGCTCGTCGCACGCTCCTGGGGCGTCATCCGCGCCAGGGCGGCGGGATCGGCCACGCTGGCGCCATTGGCGTCGCCATGGAACTTGACGTAGCCGCCGAGCGGGATCGCCGACACCTTCCAGCGTGTGCCGTGCCGATCGTTGAAGCCGAAGAGCTCGGGACCGAAGCCGATGGAGAAGGCGTGAACGCCGACGCCGCACCAGCGACCGACGAGGAAATGGCCCATCTCGTGGACGAAGACCACGATGCTGAGCACGATGACGAAGGGGATCACCGACCCGAAGAAGCCGGAGGCGGTTCCCCCCATCGAAGCTAGAAAGTCCATTCGTCGATCCTCAGGGCCTCGCGAGGGGCCAACACACGTCCATAGCAGATCGGATCGCGGACGAGCGAACGCAAACCGGGCGGGGCCGGTGAGATCGTCGCATGCGGCTCTCCCGTCCCCGCTTTCCTCGGTGGACGGTTAAGGGCCGGGCGATGACGACCGCATCAATGCCCGCCTCCCGCTGGCGCGGCGGCACGCGGCCGGCGGATCAACGGGGTCGCGCAGGCCATGGCGAGGAACAGGAAGGTCAGCACCAGGAAGACGTCAGTGAAGCCCATCACCAGCCCCTGCATCCGCACCGTGTTCATCATCGCCTTCAGGGCCATGGCGTTGCCGTCGAGGCCCAGCGCATCGAACTGGCGGCGTGTCATATCGAGCCGCTCCAGCACGGTGTTGTTCGTCCAGGTGAAGCGCTCGTGCAGCCGGGCGAGATGCAGGTCCCAGCGGTCGTTGAGGACGGTGTTGATGAGAGCGAGGCCGACCGCCCCGCCGAGGTTGCGGGTGAGGTTGTAGAGGCCGGACGCGTTCTTCATCCGCGCAGGCGGAAGCGTGCCGAGCGCGATGTTGTTGATCGGGATCATGCACAGCATCAGCGAGCAGCCGCGAAGGACCTGGGGCAACAGCAATTCCCAGAAATCCCAGTCCTTGGTCAGCCCGGTGACGATCCAGGTGCCGGCGGCGAAGCCGGTGAAGCCGATCCCCATCAGGATGCGCGGATCGACCTTGCCCGAGAACCGGCCGGCGATGGGCGCGGTGGCGAACATGCACAGACCGGAGACGAACATCGTCTCACCGATCTGCAAGGCGGAGTAGCCGCGCACGCGTCCGAGATAGACGGGGTAGAGATAGGTCAGGCCATAGAGCCCGATGCCGAGGACGAAGCTGAAGATGCAGCCCGCCGCGAAGTTGCGGTCGGAGAAGGCGCGCAGGTCCACGATGGGCTCGGCCGCCGTGAGCGCGCGCCAGAAGAAGGCGACACCGCCCACGACGCAGGTGATGGCGCAGGCGAAGACCGCCTCGTCCTGGAGCCAGTCATGATTCGGCCCCTCCTCCAGCACGTATTCGAGGCAGCCGAGGAAGGCGGCCATGAAGGCGAGACCGAACCAGTCGAAGCGCTTGAACAGGTCGAGGTTGGGCTCGTCGAAATCCACGAGCAGATAGGTCGAGACGGTGACGACGATGCCCGGCACCACGTTGATGAGAAACAGCCAGTGCCAGTCGAACGCATCCGTCAGGTAGCCGCCCACCGTCGGACCGATCGTAGGGGCGAGCGTCGCAACGAGACCGATCATCGGCGAGACGATGGGACGCTTGGAGGGCGGGAAGATCGTGAAGGCCGAGGCGAAGACGGTAGGGATCATGCCGCCGCCGATGAAGCCTTGCAGCGCGCGCCACAGGATCATTTCGTTGATCGAGGTGGAGGTCGCGCACATCAGGCTCATCAGGGTGAACCCACCCGCCGAGACCACGAACATCCAGCGGGTGGAGATCACCCGCGAGAGGAAGCCCGACAGGGGAATCGCGATGACCTCGGCGATGAGGTAGCTGGTCTGGACCCAGGGGATCTCGTCGCCCGAGGCCGAGAGCCCGGCCTGGATCTCGGCCAGCGACGCCGAGACGATCTGGATATCCAGGATGGCCATGAACATCCCGAACACCATGCAGACGAAGGCCACCATGCGGCGGCGATCGAGGGGCGGCTCGGCGGCGGGTGCGGGCGCGATGGTGGCGGTATCGGCCATGATCGACCCCTAATGCCGCCACGCCGTGCGGACGCGTTCGTCCTCGCCACGGGTATCGACGCGCACGGTGACGGAGAGGCCGGGACGCAGGAGCCCTTCCCGCGCCACGTCCGCCGGCACATGGATGCGCACCGGCAGGCGTTGCACGATCTTGGTGAAGTTGCCGGTGGCGTTGTCGGGCGGCAGCAGGCTGAAGACGGAACCCGAGGCCGGCGACAAAGATTCGACCTCGCCGACGATGTCACGGCCCGGATAGGCATCCACCGCGATGTGGACCTGCTGGCCGGCATGCATCCGCTCGACCTGCGTCTCCTTGAAGTTCGCGTCGATCCGCACGCTCTCCAGGGGGACCAGAGCGGCAATGCGCGAGCCCGGCGCAACATAGGCGCCCGCCTCCACCGCCTTGTTGCCGACGACGCCGTCGAAGGGCGCATGAATCACCGTGAAGGCGAGGTCGCGGGCGGCCCTGTCCTCGGCGGTCTTCAACTCGGCCGCGAGCCCTTCCGCCTCCCGGCCCTGAGCCCGCAGGACCTCGACATTGGCCTTCATCATGGCGAGGTTCGCCTCGGCTCCTTTCACCGTGGCCTCGGTGCGGTTGCGATCGGCCAGGGCCTGCTCGATCCGCGATTTGGCGACGAAATCGACCTTCTCCAGCTGCTGCTGCCGGGCATAATCGGCAGCGGCGCGGATGGAATCGGCCTTGGCCGCATCGATCTGCGCCGCGCTCTGGAGGAGTTGCGCCTGTGTGGCCTCCACCTGCCGGCCGATGCGGGCGATGGTAGCCTGCTGAGTTAGGAGCTTGTCATGCGCGGCTTGGGCGGCGAGGCGATAATCGCCATCGTCGAGGCGGGCGATCACGTCGCCCTGCTTCACCGCCTGCCCGTTCATCACCGGAACCGCGGCGAGATAGCCGGGAACCTTGGCCGCCAGGATCGAGATGTCGGCTTGGACGTAGGCATCGTCGGTGGAGACGAAGAAGCGCCCGACTGTCCACCATTCGTAGCCCTTGTAGCCGCCGCCCGCGAGCGCGAGCGTGAGCACGATCAGCATCATGGCCTTGCGGAGCAACCGCGGCTTCGGCGGCGTTGCCACCGTGGCGGCGACCGGCACCGGGGAATGCGCAACGACCGAAGTCGCCAGCGGTGCTGCGTCGTTCGGCAGGTCACCGCTGCCAGAGGCGGCAGAATGACTGCCTTCGTCACGGAGAGACATGGTCTGATCCCGGGATCAACGAATTGACCGAACCGTTCGGTCATTAGCGGCATCGAGTTGACCGACGCCGCGAGTTCCCCTTAGGTATTATGACTGAACGGTTCGGTCAATTGGGGTAAGCGGTGAGTGCAGTCCAAGCAGAGCGCCCGAAGGTCGAGAAGGCGAGCAACCGCTCCGCGCCGGAGACGGATAAACGTCGGCAGATCCTCGACGGCGCACGCTCGGTCTTCATGGCCTCTGGCTTCGACGGTGCCAGCATGGGCGAGATCGCAAAGGCAGCCGGCGTCTCGAAAGGCACGCTCTACGTCTATTTCGACAGCAAGGAGGCTCTGTTCGAGGCTCTGACGCTGGAGGAAAAGCGCTGCCTCGCCGAGGCTCTGTTCCAGTTCGATGCCGACGATCCGGATGTACGCGGCGCGCTCACCCGCCTGGGGCAGAGCTACCTCGTGCACATGATACGCCCGGACCACGTGGCGATCATCCGCATGGTGATCGGCGCAACAGAGAAGTTTCCACGCTTCGGCCAGGCCTTCTACGAAGCGGGACCTGCGCAGGGCGTCACGAGGCTCACCGCCTATCTCGGCCGTCATGTCGCGGCGGGCCGCCTGCGCCACGCCGATACGGAACTCGCGGCCAAGCACTTCCTGCATCTGTGCCAGGCGGGCTTACTCACGCGGCTGCTCTTCGCGGCGGGCGGTCCGGTAACGGAAGCCGAAATCGGCACCCGCGTGACCGAAGCCATCCGTGTGTTCTTCGCGGCCTATGGACCCGAGGATTGACGATCCGGCGCATAGCGAGAGGTCACGCTTGATTCAGGCGATCCGGGCAAGGTCGGCCCGCGACGCGACCGGAACGGCAAGTCACCCCTTATGCGAATCCTGGTTCTCGGAGGCTACGGCCTCATCGGCTCGGCCGTGATCTCCCGCTGCCTCGCCGCCGGGCATGCGGTAACGGGTCTCGGGCGAGACGCCCAGGCGGCGCGCCTGCACCGTCCCGAAGCAGATTGGATCGAGCACGACATCGCCAGGCTCGTCGCGCCGGAGGATTGGAGCGACACGCTGCGGGGCATCGATGCCGTGGTGAATTGCGCGGGCGCCCTGCAGGACGGCCCGCGTGACGATGTCCGCGCTCTTCAGGCGACCGCCATGTGCGCCCTGTTTGCCCGTTGCCATCAGCTGGGTATCGTGCGCGTCGTCCAGGTCTCGGCGGCGGGAGCCTATCTGAACGCCGCGACCGAATTCATGCGCAGCAAGGCGGAAGCCGATTCGAACCTCGCCTCCCTCGATCTCGATTGGGTGATCCTGAGACCGGGACTGGTCCTGTCGCCGATCTCGTACGGGGCGACCGGCCTCATCCGCGCGCTGGCGTCGCTTCCGGTCGCCTTCACCGGCATGTCCGATCTGCAGCCGATCCAGACCGTCCATGTGGACGATGTGGCGGAGGCGGTCCTGCTCGCGGTCGAGGGCCGGATCGGTTCGCGCGCGAGCTATGACCTCGTCGAAGAACGAGTCCACTCCCTCGCGGAGATCGTCGCGGCCTTTCGCGCCCGGCTCGGACGCCCCACCGCCGCATTCGCATTGCCGATGCCCTCCCCGCTCCTTCGCCTCGGGTTCCGCATCGGTGACCTCGTCGGCCGTCTCGGCTGGCGGACGCCCATCCGCACCACGGCGTTGATCCAGATCGAGGCCGGCGTGAGCGGGGACCCGACCGCCTGGATGCAGGTCACCAAGGCTCCGCTTTCCTCGCTGTCGGACAGCCTTCGCCGGATGCCATTCGGCGTGCAGGAACGCTGGTTCAGCCGGCTCTGGCTGCTGAAGCCGGCCATCCTCGCCACGCTTTCGCTGTTCTGGCTGCTCTCAGGCCTGATCGCCCTGACGCATCTCGACGCCGCCATGGCGGCGATGACCGCCCACGGCATCGATGCGGCGACCGCGCGTGTCACGGTGCTCGCCGGCATCCTCGTCGACCTGGCGCTGGGGGGAGCGATCCTTGTCAGGCGCACCATGCCGCTCGCCGCCCTCGGCATGGCGGCGATGACGGGGATCTACCTCTTCTTCGGCTCGGCCATCGCCGCCGGCCTCTGGCTCGATCCCCTCGGCGCCTATCTCAAGACCCTGCCCGGGGCGATGCTGGCCCTCGTGGCCTATGCGCTGGCCGACGAGCGCTGACCCCGATGGAGTACGTCGATCTCCTACGCTGGCTGCACGTCATCGGCGCGACGATCCTGCTCGGCACCGGAACCGGCATCGCCTTCTTCATGACGATGGCGCACCGCACGGGGCGGCCCGACCTGATCGCCCATGTGGCGGGGACGGTGGTCGTCGCCGACATGCTCTTCACGGCGACAGCCGCCGTGATCCAACCGGTGACGGGCTGGCTCCTGGCGCGCGCGGTGGGCTGGCCCCTCTCGGAGGGATGGATCGCCCTGTCGCTGATTCTCTACGTCGTCATCGGCTTGTTCTGGCTGCCGGTCGTCAGGATCCAGATGACCCTGCGCGATCTCGCCATGGCTGCGGCCCGATTAGGGATACCCCTCCCACCGCGCTACCATGCTCTCTACCGGGCCTGGTTCACCTGCGGTTTTCCCGCCTTCGCCGCCATGCTCGGCATCGTCTGGCTGATGACGGCGAAACCGAGATTCGCCCTGTTCTGAGCGGACCTCAGGCGGCCGATGGCAGCGCCTTGGCGCTCCAGGCGCGGACATGGGCGTCGATGGCCAGAGCCTCGTCCACGTCGGCGGGCGCGCTGCGATACTCCGGGGCGAAATGCTCGCAGGCCCGCTCCACCAGTTCGGCGATCCCGTAGAAGCCGATCTCGCCGCGGATGAAGGCGGCCACCGCGATCTCGTTGGCGGCGTTCATCACCGTCGGGGCGGCGCCGCCCTCCGCGAGCGCGGCGCGTGCGATGCGCAGGCAGGGGAAACGCACCTCGTCCGCCGCCTCGAAGGTGAGGCTGCCGACGGCGGCGAGATCGAGGGAGCGTCCCCGCTCGATGGTCAAACGGTCGCCAAGGCCGAGGCAATGGGCGATGGGGACGCGCATGTCCGGCATGGCGAGGCCGGCCGTCACGGCGCCGTCGCGCCAGGTGATGAGGCCGTGCACGATCGATTGCGGATGCACGATCACGTCGAGGCGTTCGGCCTCGATGGCGAACAGGTGATGCGCCTCGATGAGTTCAAGGCCCTTGTTCATCAGCGACGCCGAATCGATGTTGATCTTCATGCCCATCGACCAGGTCGGATGAGCCGCCGCCTCGGTGGGCGAAGCTGCGCCGATGCGCTCCCGCGTCCAGGTGCGGAACGGGCCGCCGGACGCGGTGATGGTCATCTTGGTCACGTCCGAGACGCGACCGTCCCCGAGCGCCTGGGCCAGGGCATTGTGCTCGGAATCGACGGGCAGCAGCGTCGCCTTGAACCGCGCGGCGTCGCGCATGAAGGCATCGCCGGCGCAGACGAGGCTCTCCTTGTTGGCGAGGGCGACGGTACGGCCGAGGCGCAGGGCCGCATGGGTCGGGCGCAGGCCCGCCGCACCGCTCACCGCAGCCACGACGATGTCGGCATCACGAGCCACGGCTTCGAGGACGGCGCTGTCGCCTGCCCCGTTGGCGATGCCGGTGCCGGACAGCGCCTCGCGCAGGGCGGGTCCCTGGCTCTCGTCGGCGAGCGCGGCGAAATCCGCGCCGATCTCACGGGCGAGCTTTGCCAAAGCGGCGGCATCGCGGCCACCGACGAGGGCGCCGATCCGAAAGCGCTCGGGATGCTGGGCCAGCAGGTCGGTGGTGGAACGACCGATGGACCCGGTGGCGCCGAGGATGGTGACGGTATGGGTCAACGGATCGATTCCTTCAGACCACCGCCAAGCGGTGGGCAACGAGATAAAGGCCGGCGAGCACGGCCACGGCGAAGAAGCCGTCGAGCCGATCCATGACACCGCCATGGCCCGGGATCGAACGGCCCGAATCCTTCACGCCGTAATGCCGCTTGAGCCCCGATTCGGCGAGATCGCCGGCTTGGCTCAGGATGGACGCGAGGGCGCTGGTAATGGCGACCACGACGAGGGGTGCGTTCGCCAGACTGCTCCACCCCTGCGAGCGCGCGGCCATCACCAGCAGGGTGCCGGCGGCGATGCCCGCCGCGAGACCGCCGAGTGAGCCGGACCACGTCTTCTTGGGGCTCACCGACGGCATTAGCTTCGGCCCGCCGAAGGTCCGACCGGTGATGTAGGCGACGATGTCGGTGGACCAGACCACGGCGAACATCCAGGCCGGCCCGAAGATGCCGATGGCCGGGTCGTCACGCAAAGCCGGGGGAACCAGGGCCAGCACCGCGGCACTGAGGAAGCCGATCACGACGCGGCCCCGTCCGCCCGAATCCCGGACGATCACGACGAGGGCAACGAGGGTCAGAACCGCGACCGCGAGCCAGACCAGTGCCGGAGCATCCAGGCGCAGGCAGAGGGCGAGGGCGAACAGCCCCACCGCAGTCACGGCCACGACGGCCCGGACCGGCGCGATCCGGCTGATTGTGATCCATTCGCCCGCGAAGACGATGCCGGCGATGAGCCAGATGGCGGCGAAGGCCCAGCCGCCGAGGAACAGCGTGGTCAGCACGATTGTCGCCAGTACGATGGCGGACGCCGTGCGAAGCTGGAATTCGCGGCCGCCGAGGGGGCCGCGCCTCGGCGCGGATGCCGCGTCGCCGGGCGAGGCCATCACCCGGCCTTGCCGCTGAGGCCACCGAAGCGGCGATCACGGCGATGATACTCATCGATGGCCGCATGGAAGCAGGCGTGATCGAAATCCGGCCAGAATTCCGGCACGATCACGTATTCGGCGTAGGCCGTCTGCCATGTGAGGAAGTTCGACAAACGCTGCTCGCCCGAGGTCCGGATGACGAGGTCGGGATCGGGGATGCCGGTGGTGTCGAGGGCTTGGGCGATGGCCTCGAGGCCGATCTCGGCCGGGCTCATCCGCCCGTCGGCCACTGCCTGGGCCAGGGTCCGGACCGCCCGCAGGATCTCCTGGCGCCCGCCGTAATTGAAGGCGATCACCAAGGTGAGGCCGGTATTGCCGCGGGTCCGCGACTCGGCCTCGTCGAGCAGCGCGGCGATATCGGTGCTCAGGCCCTCGCGGGCGCCGATGATCTTGACGCGCACGTTGTTGCCGTGGAGCTCGGCGAGGTCGCGGCGCACGAACAGCTTCAACAGGCCCATGAGATCGGCGATTTCGGCCGGCGGCCGGCGCCAGTTCTCGGAGGAGAAGCTGTAGATCGTCAGATAGGAAACGCCGAGTTCGATCGCGGAGCGGACCGCGCGGCGCACCGCCTCGACGCCGCGGCGATGCCCCTCCACCCGCGGAAGACCACGGCGCGCAGCCCAGCGGCCGTTGCCATCCATGATGATGGCCACATGGGCCGGCGCCGCCGGACGGGTGACGGGAGACGGGCCTGACCCCGAAGTCTCGGTATCGCGCGAGGCGAGGCCGACCGCGACGCTGGCGGTGTCCCTATCCCCGGCCGCAGATACCTCGATCTGACGCGCGCCCTCTGAGCGACCCAACGCGCTTCTCCCCGTCCCTGATTCCGTCGATTCCATACCAGTCCACAACTTAGACCTGCATGATTTCCTTTTCCTTGGAGGCGAGAACGCCGTCGATGTCGGCGATGTGCTGGTCGGTCACCTTCTGCACTTCGGTGGCCTGACGCTTCTCGTCGTCCTCGCTGATGGCGCTTTCCTTCTCGAGCTTCTTGAGATGATCGAGCGCATCGCGGCGGACGTGGCGGACCGCGACGCGGGCCTCCTCGGTATATTTATGAGCGACCTTGACCATTTCCTTGCGGCGCTGCTCGTTCATCTCCGGAACGCGCAGGCGGATAGTCTGACCCTCGGTCTGAGGGTTCAGGCCGAGATCGGATTCACGAATCGCCTTCTCCACGGCGGCGACCATGCTGCGGTCCCAGACCGAGATCGACAGAAGGCGCGGCTCGGGCACGCTCACCGTGGCGACCTGGGCCATCGGCATGGACGACCCATAGGCATCGACATTGATCGGGTCGAGAATGCTCGGGGTCGCGCGTCCGGTCCGCAGAGAACCGAGATCCTTCGACAGCGCGCTGACGGCGCCCTGCATCCGGCGCTTGATATCGTTCAGGTCGAACTCTGGGGTCGCCATACTGTGTGTCCCGACGAGAATGAGAGAAAAGGCGTTGGGCCGCCGGGGCCCGTGCGTGCGGCCTCAATGAACCAAAATCCGACAGGTCGCAAATGGCGTTCGCGCGCGCGGCGGATCAAATCGACGATGCGAGGCGGCTTCGCGATCTGCCTATCGCGCGACCGGCTTCCTCTCCGCTAGTCCCGGCGGGCCGGAGCGCTGGACGAAATGGTTTGCATCGAGCTCCGTGAACGCCTGGAGCAGCGCGATGATGGCTCCCGCCGACATCTCCGTAGGGTCGAACTTCGCCGTGGGACCGTATTGGAGATAGAGGGCGTTGAGGGCCTCCGAGCGGCCTGCATAACCGACCATCCATCCCCGCAACGCACGCTGCTGCAATGGAACGGCAGAGACGAGAACCATACCGCTGTGACGGCTGTCCGCCGCCAGAGCCCTGAGCTGCTCCGAGATCGTCGACGTCTCGCCCTCCATGGCCTGGAGGAAGAAATCCTCGTTGAACACGAGGGCGCCCGTCATGCCCGACGCATGATCGTAGCGGTTGCAGGAGGCCAGGATGTCCCTGACCATGTCACGCATCGAACCACCCGTCAGCTTGACGAGATTCCGGCTATAGAAAACGAACTGCGACAAGGGCATCGACTATGCTCGGCAGCCGCATCGGGCAGGCGGCAGGCGTTCCCTTTCACAGGAAGAGAGAAAATCCTCAAGAAACCCTGATGCCGAAATCGAGCGAGCAACTGGGAGGCCGCTACGCATCAACTCGTAACGACGAACCCGATACTCGAGATACTATGTCGTCAGGGCACGACGTGCGTCGAAGGAGCGTTCCCCGTCAGGATCGCCGTGACCGAACTGGGGGCATGAACAGAGCCGACGACGATGGAGATGCGGCTCTCGCGGGCCAGCGCGAAGGCGGCGGTATCCATGATCTTGAGGTCGCGTGCGATGGCATCGTCATGGGTGAGGCGGTCGTAGCGCACCGCCGAAGGATCTTTCTTCGGATCGGCCGAATAGACGCCATCGACCTGGGTCGCCTTGAGCACGGCGCCGCAGCGCAGCTCGGCCGCGCGGAGAACGGCGGCGGTATCGGTGGTGAAATACGGGTTGCCGGTGCCCCCGGCGAGGACGACCACCTGGCCCTTGTCGAGATGGTGCAGAGCCGGTTGGCGCGCATAGGTCTCGCAGATCGTCGGCATCGACACCGCGGACATCGTCCGGGCCGGCACGCCGGCGGCATTGAGGGCCGTCTCGAGGGCGAGGGAGTTCATCACCGTGGCGATCATGCCCAGCGAGTCGCCGGTGGCGCGATCGATCCACCCCGCCGACGAGATGCGCGCGCCACGGATCATGTTACCGCCCCCGACCACGAGTGCGACCTGAAACCCGGCCTCCAGGGTCTTGGCGATATCGTCCGCCAGGGCCGCCAGGAGCGGGGGATGCAGCCAGTACCCGTCCGGGGCGGCCAGGGCCTCGCCCGACAGCTTCACGAGGACGCGGCGAAACGGTTTGGTCTCCGGCATGGCGCCAGTCCCCTCAAGCACCGGCGCAAGGCCGAACGATTCAATCGGAAGCGCCCGCTGTCTATCGCATGGCGGTCGCGAAGGTCGAGGGGCAGGACCGTCTTAGTATGTCATCTCGGGGATCGGTCGCCGGACCTGTGGAGAGACCAGGTGGGATCGATGGTCGAAAAACACGGAACGGGCGGCGGCATCGCTGCCACCGCCCGTTCCAAGAAACAGTTGTCGATCCAGAAGGTTGGCGGCGTCAGCCGCGAGCGGCAGCCGCGACTTCGGTGGCGAAATCGGGAGCCTCTTCCTTCTCGATGCCCTCGCCGAGTGCGTAGCGCACGAAAGCGGTGAGCTTCACCGGCGCGCCGGCCTTACCCTCGGCTTCCTTCAGCACCTGCGTGATCGTCTTGGAGCCGTCATGCACGAAGGGCTGCTCCAGGAGGGTGACCTCCTTGTAGTAGCTCTTCAGGCCGCTCTCGACGATCTTGGCGAGGACGTGGTCCGGCTTGCCGGCATTCTTCTCGCGCAGGATGTTGCTCTCGCGCTCGAGCACGGCCTGATCGACGCCAGCGGCATCCAGCGCCACCGGGTTCGTCGCGGCGACGTGCATGGCGATCTGACGGCCGAGGGTGGAGAGAACCTCCACGTCGCCTTCGGATTCGAGCGCGACCAGCACGCCGATCTTGCCGAGGCCGTCGGCGACCTGAGCGTGGACGTAGGACGCGATCACACCCTTGGTCACGTCGAGCTTGGCCACGCGGCGCAGGGTCATGTTCTCGCCGATCGTGGCGATGAGGCTGGAGAGCGACTCCTTGACCGTGGTCGAACCACCGGGGAAGTGAGCGGCCTCGAGGCCTTCGAGCGAACCGTCGGTGTCGAGGGCGAGCTTGGCGGCTTCACGGGCGAAGGCCTGGAAGCTGTCGTTGCGCGCAACGAAGTCGGTCTCGGAATTCACTTCGACGATGGCGGCGTGATGGCCCGACGATTCGACGGCGACGAGGCCCTCGGCGGCGACGCGGCCGGCCTTCTTGGCGGCCTTGGCCAGGCCCTTCTTGCGCAGCCAGTCGACGGCGGCTTCGATGTCGCCATCCGTCTCGTTCAGCGCGCCCTTGCAGTCCATCATGCCCGCGCCGGTCTTTTCGCGGAGCTCTTTCACCAATGCGGCGGTGATGTTGGCCATGGCGAGTCCTCTCTTCGGGTCTGTCTCAAATGATAAAGGAGCCCGGCGCTAGGAGCGCCGGGCTTCGTGGATTGGTTCGACGTCATCGGCGGCATCCCGTCACCGGGATGCCTGAACGATCAGGCGGCGGCAGCAGCCTCGGCGAAGCCACGGGCCTGGTCGACCCAGCCATCGCGGCTGATGCGGCCGTTGAGCTTCAGATCGGCATCGACCTTGGCGACCTCGGCATCGGTCATCGCGGCGATCTGCCAGTAATGGTAGACGCCGGCATCGTTGAGCTTCTGGACGATCTGCGGTCCGGCGCCATGGAGCTTGGACAGGTCGTCCGGAGCGCCGCGGGGAGCCGAGAGCAGTTCGAAATGCTCGGTGGATTCCACCAGAGCGGCCACGTCGGCCGGATCGAGAGCGCCGGACTCGACCGAGAGAGCAGCCTCTTCCTCGGGAAGCTCTTCGGCAGTGGGAGCCTCGGAGGCACCGAGGTCGATGCCGCTGGAGCCCTGGCCGCGGGAGATACCGTCGATCGCGGCGCGGGCGATGAGGTCGCAATAGAGCGAGATCGCGCGGCCGGCATCGTCGTTCGCGGGCACGACATAGGTGATGCCGTCGGGGTTGCAGTTGGTGTCGACGATGGCCGCCACCGGGATCCCGAGGCGCTGGGCCTCCTTGATCGCGAGCTGCTCCTTGTTGGTGTCGATCACGAACAGCAGGTCGGGCACGCCGCCCATGTCCTTGATGCCGCCGAGAGCCTTCTCGAGCTTGTCCTTCTCACGGGACAGCATCAGGCGCTCTTTCTTGGTGAGGCCCTGACCGCCGCCTTCGAGGGTCTCGTCGACCTTGCGCAGACGGGCGATCGAGCCCGAAATGGTCTTCCAGTTGGTCAGCATGCCGCCGAGCCAGCGGGAATTGACGTAGTACTGCGCCGAACGCTTGGCGGCTTCCGCGATCGTGTCAGCGGCCTGACGCTTGGTGCCGACGAACAGCACACGGCCGCCCTTGGCGACGGTGTCGCTCACGGCCTGCAGGGCCTGGTGAAGGGCCGGGACGGTCTGGGCGAGATCGATGATGTGGATGTTGTTGCGGGTACCGAAGATGTAGGTCTGCATCTTCGGGTTCCAGCGGTGGGACTGGTGTCCGAAATGGGCGCCCGCTTCGAGGAGCTGACGCATCGTGAAATCAACGGCCATGATCGTTTTCTCTTCCGGTTGATGCCGCCGCGGAGGAAGCGACCGACCCTCGAAAGGGACGATCACCGGAAACGCCTCATTCAGGCATGAGGCCGGCTCCGCGTGTGGAATGGGCGGGGCCTTAGCAGAGGATATCCGCCGAGGCAAGGCTATGCGAAGGACATCGCAGGTATCGAATCAGGCAGCCGGCGCCTCGCCGAACAAGGCCGCGACATCCGCCTCGCTGAGGATGCGGTACGCTCCGGCCTCCAGGTCGGTCGGCAGGGTCATACCGCCGATCCGGTCTCGATGCAGGGCGGTGACGTGGTTGCCGAGCGCCGCGAACATGCGGCGGACCTGATGATAGCGGCCCTCGTGAAGGGTCACGACCACATGGGTCTCGTCCTCGACCTCCATCTCCACCGGCAGGAGGGGCTTGTCCTCTCCTTCGAGCAGCATCGATCCGCTCCCCAGCACCATGACCTCGTCGCCCTTGAGCGGACGGTCGAGGGCGACGCGGTAGCGCTTGGCGACCTTCGATTTCGGCGAGATCACCTTGTGCAGGAACGGCCCGTCATCGGTGAGCAACAGGAGACCCGAAGTCTCCTTGTCGAGGCGGCCGATAGTGGAGAGGGCCGGGTCACGCCGGCGCCAGCGCTCGGGAAGGAGCCCATAGACGAGGGGACCGGCCTCCTTGTGGGAGCATGTCACGCCGAGCGGCTTGTTCATCATCAGGGCGAGGCCCGGTGGCGGATCCAGGGGATCGCCGTCCACGACCATGCGCTGCGACAGATCCGGCGTCGCGGTGATGCGCTGACTGGCATCGCGCAGAGGCGCACCGTCGAGCACGACGAGGCCGGCCTTGGCGAGAAGGCCGATCTCCCTGCGCGAGCCGTATCCGAGATTCGCCAGCAGGCGATCGAGCCTCAGGCTCGGGCTCTTGCTCAACGACCGGTGCTCACTTCCAAGTTCCGTGGTTTCACTTGCGCGCTTCGTAGATCTTGTAGCCGCCGGCCGAGGCCTTGAGCGTGACATTCCTAAAGGCGGCGTTCAGCGGCGCCTCGTAGGGCAGATGCGCGTTGGCGGTGAGCCAGAGCGTGCCGCCGGGCCTCAGGGTCTCGGCGGCGCGGCGGATGAAGACCTCGCCGAGGAAACGGTCCTCGATCCCGCCATCGTGGAAGGGCGGGTTCATGACGACGAAGTCGAGGCGCTCCAGCACCACGTCGGCCGAACGGATATCGGCCCAGCGAATATCCGCGCGCGGGTCACCGACATTGCGGCGGGCCATCTCCACGGCGCGACGGTCGATGTCGATGAGGGTCAGCGCGGTCACACCCTGGGAGGCCAGGACGGCGCGGGCAAGGACGCCGATCCCGCAGCCGAAATCCGCACCCCGGCCCGAAAGCGACGGCAGGTTGGCCAGGAGCAAAGCGGTGCCCGGATCGAGTCGGTCCCAGGAGAAGACGCCGGGCTGCGTGCAGAGGGCGAGGTTGTCGATGTGACGCGGCGCGCCTTCCTGGATCACCTCGTCGAGGTCGATGATCGCGGCGGGCCGAGCGACCTCGCAGATCCGGTGATGCCGCTTGGCCGTCTCCGCCGGCTCACAGCCGAATTCCTTCAGCTCGCGGCCGAGACGGGCCCCACCCTTATCCTTCGGCGCAAGCGCGCGCAGGCGCCCACCCGGACGCAAGGCGCGCAAAGATAGTGACAAGGCATAGCGACGCTCGATCGTCCCCGCCGGGGCCAGCATGGTCACGCTCTCGAGGCTACCCTCGGCGATGTCCTCGAGGCGGACAGAACCGGGGATCAGCGGCGAGAGTTGGGCCGCCCCTGCGGATACGTCGGCCAGTTCGGGAGGAGGAGACCCATAGACAGCATCCGGGACAGTGGGAGCAGGCATCATTCATGGATCCGGCGCGACAGGGCGCGCGCCTCGAGAGTTGGGCGTTAAGAGGAAGGATATTGGGCGCCACGACTCGGAATCGAGTCCGGCTTCGCGATTGGTAGCCGGCGATGGCCCCGAAGAAAAGGTTATCTTCGCCAGATCCGATAAATTTACAAAATCGAGCGAATCGGTTGGCAACACCGTGTCAAGTCATTGCCAAGCTCTTCCATGCATAAACATCCCAAACAGGCCTCGTTCTTTAACCTGCGTTTCAAAAACGGCGACGCTGTGCGGAACGTTACTGCAAGTTATGCGGCAATGCAGCACGAAGCGGCTCTGGATACCTCGAACCGTATCGTGACGCACCAGCCCATCACCTATCCGCGCGGGAATTCGAGCCCCATCTCCCGATAGCGTGCCGGATCATCGGCCCAGTTCTCGCGCACCTTCACGTGCAGGAACAGGTGGACGGGTTGATCGGCCGCCTCGGCGATCTCGCGCCGGGCCGCCTGCCCAATCGCCTTGATGGTCTGGCCGCCCTTGCCGAGCACGATGGAGCGCTGGCTCTCGCGCTCCACGAAGATCGTCTGCTCGATCCGCACCGAACCATCGGTCTTCACCACCCATTGGTCGGTCTCGACGGTGGAGCGGTAGGGCAGCTCCTCGTGGAGCCGGTCATAGAGCTTCTCGCGCGTGATCTCGGCGGCGAGCATCCGGAGCGGAGCGTCCGACACCTGATCCTCCGGGTAGAGCCAGGGGCCGGGCTGCATCATCCCCGCCAGGGTCTTCCTCAGCGTGTCGATCCCGTCGCCGTTGAGCGCGGAGATCATGAACGTATGCGCGAAGGCGATGCGCTCGTTGAGCGAGGCGGCCAGGGCCAGCAGCCGGTCGCGCGGGATCAGGTCGATCTTGTTGAGGATCAGAGCCTTGGGTTGGCGCACCTCGGGCAAGCGGGCGAGGATCGCCTCGACCTCCTCGGTAACGCCCTTGCGGGCATCGACCAGCAGGCAGACCGCGTCGGCATCGGCGGCACCGCTCCAGGCGGAATGGACCATCGCCCGGTCGAGGCGGCGCTTGGGCGCGAAGATGCCGGGCGTGTCCACCAGGATGATCTGGGCACTGCCCTCCATGACGATGCCGCGCACGAGTGCCCGGGTCGTCTGGACCTTGCGCGAGACGATGGAGACCTTGGTGCCCACGAGGCTGTTGAGCAGGGTCGACTTGCCGGCATTGGGTACGCCGATCAGGGCGACGAAGCCCGCGCTCGAATCGGCCGGGATGACCGGCAGCGGCTTGATCTCGGGCATCGGGGCCTGCCGGGGCAGGTCGTCTTCGTCGTCAAAATCGTTGTGGTCGTCAGGCATCGGAGTCGCTTTCTTCACCGACGTCCGCCGACGTCTCCATTCCGTTCCGTGGGGTGACGCCGGCCTGAGGGCCCGTGCCGTGAACCTCGCGCTCGAGCACGAGGCGGGCGGCCTCCTGCTCGGCGAGGCGTTTCGAGGGGCCGGTGCCGTATCCGGGCTCGAGGCCCTCGACACGCGCGGCGATCCTGAAGACGGGGGCGTGGTCCGGGCCGGACCGCTCCACGACGTCGTAGACCGGGATCGGCAGGGCGCGCCCCATCGCCCATTCCTGCAAGGCGGATTTCGCGTCACGTCCGCGCGGTGCCGCCGTGTCGGTGCCGGGCGCGAAAGCCGTGGCCACGATGGCCTTCGCCGTCTCGTATCCGGCGTCGAGGAAGACCGCGCCGAGGATCGATTCGCAGGCATCGGCCAGGATCGTCTGGTTGCGGCGGCCGCCGCTCTGGATCTCCCCCGGGCCGAGGGCGAGATGGGGTCCGACATCCCAGGCCGTGGCGACCGAGGCACAGGTCTCCCGGCGCACGAGCCCGGCGAGACGCCGCGACAGGTCGCCTTCATCGGCCTGCGGGAAGGCTTCGTAGAGGAGGTCCGCAATGGCGAGGCCGAGCACCCGGTCTCCGAGAAATTCGAGGCGCTGGTAGCTTCCCACCCGTCCGCCACCGCCGGCCTTGCTGACATGGGTCAGGGCCAGCGACAGAAGGCTACGGTCGGCGAAGACGTGGCCGATCCGCTCTTCGAGCACGTTCAGGCCGGGCTTGGGTCGCGGTGCGCGACGCGCCCGGCTGGAAGGACGCGTCTCCTCACTCACGGTCGATCGTCCTAATGGATGCTGCTGAAGATGCGGCCCCACCGCACCTTCGCCGGCCATTGCCAAATCTGCCAGGCCGGGGTGCCCTCGTCGATGGAGAAGAAGATCATCTCGGCGCGGCCGACGAAATTCTCGAACGGGACGAAGCCGACATTGGCGAGGTCGCGCGAATCCGTGGAATTGTCGCGGTTGTCGCCCATCATGAAGTAACGGCCGGGCGGCACGAGATAGGGCTCGGTGTTGTCCCAGTAGCCGTTATCGCCCTCGCGCTCGATCACCTGATGCACCACGCCATTCGGCAGGGTCTCGGTATATTGCTCGACCTTCGTTTCCTCGCCGTACGGACCGGTGGTCTCGTAGGGGGCGATGCGCTCACGCTTCACTGCCACGTCGTTGATGTAGAGAATGCCGGCCTTCATCTGGATCTTGTCGCCGGGCAGGCCGATGACGCGCTTGATGTAGTCGGTGGCATTGTCCTTCGGCAGTTTGAATACGGCGATGTCGCCGCGCTTGGGCTCCGCCGCCCAGATCCGGCCATCGGCCTTGAACGGCAGGTACTCGCTCAAGGGTAGCGAGTACTTCGAATATCCGTAGGAGTACTTGGACACGAACAGGTAGTCGCCCACGAGAAGCGTCGGAACCAGCGATCCCGAAGGAATGTTGAATGGCTGGAAGAGCAGCGTGCGCACAACGAGGGCGATCAGCAGCGCCTGGACGCCGACCTTGACCGTCTCCTTGATGCTCGCCCAGGCGCCCGTATCGGCCGCCCTCAGGTCTCGCTTCGTCTGGTGATCCACGCGCGCTCGTTCCATCTGTCTGCAATCTCCGGCTCGACGCGCGAACCCGATCGACTGTCGGTGATGACCGGCGGTCTAGACCATGCCGTCGGGAGCCGCAACGCGAGCAGTGGCCGGCTCAGCATCCGCCATCGGGGACGGCAGCGAGGAGGGCAAGGCCTCGATGATCACGAATGCTTGCGCCATGGGCGGATCGTCGGTGAGCGTCACGTGGATCTTGGCCGTGTGCCCGGCGGGAATCAGCGCCCGCAGACGCTCCGCCGCGCCCCCGGTGAGGCGCAGGGTCGGTGCCCCTCCCGGCAGGCTCACCACCTCCATGTCGCGCCAGAAAACACCGTGGCTCATGCCGGTGCCGAGTGCCTTGGCACAGGCCTCCTTGGCGGCGAAGCGCCTCGCATAGGACGGGGCGCGGGCGGCGCGACGATCCGACTTGGCGCGCTCGCCATCGGTATAGACCCGATGAGTGAAGCGCTCGCCGTAGCGCTCGAGGGACCGTTCGATCCGGCGGATGTCGCAGAGGTCCGAGCCGATGCCGACGATCATGCCGTGATCCCCGTCCGGGCCCGACCCATGGCGGCGCGCATGTCGCGGATCGCCTGAGCCAGCCCGTGAAAGATCGCCTCGCCGATGAGCGAGTGGCCGATATTGAGTTCGGCGAGTTGCGGCAGCGCCGCCACCGGACCGACGCTGTCGAGAGCGAGACCATGGCCCGCATGGACTTCGAGGCCGATTCCGGAGCCATAGGCGGCGGCCCGCGCGATGCGGGCGAGCTCATGCGCGACCCGTGCGCCGTCGCCCTCGGCGACCGCTTCGCAATAGCTTCCCGTATGAAGCTCGACCACCGGCGCCTCCAGGCGGAGCGCCGCGTCCATCACCGCCTCGTCGGGCTCGACGAAGAGCGAGACGCGGATCCCGGCACTCGACAGGGCGGCGATCCGGGGCGCGAGATGGGCCGCCTGTCCGACGATGTCGAGGCCGCCCTCGGTGGTGCGCTCTTCGCGCTTCTCTGGAACGAGGCAGGAGGCGTGCGGCCGCAGGCGGGTGGCGATCCCCACCATCTCGTCGGTGGCCGCCATCTCGAAATTGAGCGGCACCGAGAGCCGCGCCATCAGCGCCTCGATATCGGTGTCGCGGATATGCCGGCGGTCCTCGCGTAGATGCGCGGTGATGCCGTCCGCCCCGGCTTCGACGGCCAGTAGGGCGGCAGCGACGGGATCGGGATGGATGCCGCCGCGAGCGTTACGCACGGTGGCGACGTGGTCGATGTTCACGCCGAGGCGAAGGGGAACAGGTACTTTGGCGGACATCAGGTAACTCCGGACGGCAGGCGCGTCCCGCGACGAAGGACGACCGGCAGCCGATGCGCACGGCCGTTTCGTCCCTAGATAGGGGTCAGGCGGCATTTTCGGGATAGGCGGCGCAATGGGAATTCTCGACGGGCTCTTCGGCCATGGCAGCGACCTCTCCCCGCAGGAGGTGCACGAGGCGCTCGGCGGCGTTCTCACCCAGGGCGAGACGGTGCAGGTGGCGTTCCGGGTGATCCGCGACCTCATCGTCTTCACCGACCGGCGGCTGATCCTGGTGGACAAGCAGGGCATGACCGGGCGCAAGGTCACCTACATGACCGTGCCCTACCGGGCGATCACCTGTTTCTCGGTGGAGACGGCGGGCAGTTTCGACTTCGATTCGGAATTGGCGATCTGGGTCTCGGGAAGGCCCGAGCCGATCCGGAAGACGCTCAAGCGCGGCGCCGACATCCTCGGCATCCAGCAGGCCATCGCCGCCTCCCTCAGGTGATTCCTTCTTCGGGTGATCCATCTCTCTGGCGATTCTTCTCCGGAACCGGAAAACCCGTGTGGGTGTTTGCCCTTAGACGGCAAACAAAACCGCACAGAAGAAACCCCGGAGGAACCCATGAGAGCCCTGAAACCCGCACTCCTCGCACTTCTCCTGACCGCCGGATCCACCGGCATTGCCCTTGCGGACAAGCCCGGCGCGGACTGGATGCCGGCCGAGCAGGTCAAGCAGAAGCTGATGGCGGCCGGCTATACCGACATCACCGAGTTTGAGGCGGATGACGGCCATTGGGAGGGCGAGGGCATGAAGAACGGTGTGAAGATGGAATTCCACGCCGATCCGAAGACCGGCGCCATCATTTCCGAGAAGCCCGACAAATAGGTCTTTCGACAGGTGAATAGGGACGGCGGCAGGATTGTCGCCGTCCGCGTCTCTGCTTAGGAGCGACCGACTGGCTCTGAGCGGATGGACAGCGCGTGATCGGCAATTTCGAGATCCTGGGCCGTCTCCTCCTCGCGGCGCTGCTCGGCAGCGCCGTGGGTTTCGAGCGTGAGCGCCACGTCTGGGCGGCGGGTATGCGGACGCATATGCTCGTCTGCGTCGGCTCCTGCCTGATCGTCATCGTCTCGGCCTTCGGCTTTTCCGACATCCTCGGCACCCCGAACGTCAACCTCGATCCCTCCCGCATGGCGGCGCAGGTCGTTTCCGGCATCGGCTTCCTCGGCGCCGGTACGATCATGCTGCGCGGGGAGATGGTGAAGGGTCTCACCACTGCGGCCGGGCTCTGGGCCGTGGCCGCCATCGGCCTCGCTGCGGGAACCGGCCTCTATGTGGCGGCGACCGCCACGACCGTCATCGTGCTGCTGATCCTCGCTGGGATGAAGCCCCTGGAGAAGCGCTACCGCGAGCGGGCGCAGACGCGGACCCTCACCATCACGGCCAAGCGCGGGGTGATCACCATCGAGTCCCTGCGAACGATGTCCGGTCCCTTCGCCTCCCGCCTCGTACAATTCGTGGCGCAGCCGACGGAGGAGGACGGCATCGATACGATCGAGGTGTCCTACGTGCATATCCCGGATAAGAGCTTCGACGAGATCGTGACCGCGCTCCGGGCACGCGAGGGCGTGACGAGCGTCTCGTGAGACGTCAGCCCCGCGATTCGGGCAGGGCGAAGACAGTGAGCTGGCCGCCCAGCGCCGTGTATCGCGACAGGCCGGCATAGCCGCCCACCGCGCCGGCTCCGTCCGCCGGATCGGTGAGGCCAGCGGCGAGCCCGATCCCTGCCCAGCCGCCGACGCCCGAGAGCACGGCGACGTATTGCCTACCGCGATGGAGGTAGGTCGTCACGTTGCCGATGATGCCCGACGGCGTCTTGAACCGGTAGAGTTCGCGGCCCGTGCGCGCATCGACGGCCTTCAGGTATCCTTCCAGCGTTCCGTAGAACACCACGTCGCCGGCCGTGGCGAGGGCGCCTGACCAGACCGAGAACGGCTCGGTGTTCGACCAGACGATCTTTCCCCCGGTGCCGTCCCAGGCGATGAAACGCCCGGTCTCCGGACCGCTCTCATGCGGCTGGAGCGTGACGGTGGCGCCGACATAGGGAATGCCGGGGGTGTAGCTCACCTGGAACGGCTCGCAGCTCATGCAGATGTGGTTGGTAGGCACGTAGAACAGGTGCGTGTCGGGCGAATAGGCGGCGGGCTGCTCGTTCTTGGCGCCGATGGCACCGGGGCAGATCCCCACGGTGGTCTCGTCCTCGCCCTTGGCTTCCGGCGAGTAGCGCGGATCGACCAGGGGACGACCGTAGGTCTTGGAGCCCTTGTCCATGTCGACCTTGGAAGCCCAGTTCACCACCGGATCGAACTTCTCGGCGACCAGGAGCTCGCCGGTGGCGCGNCGACCGTAGGTCTTGGAGCCCTTGTCCATGTCGACCTTGGAAGCCCAGTTCACCACCGGATCGAACTTCTCGGCGACCAGGAGCTCGCCGGTGGCGCGATCGAGGGTGTAGCCGAAGCCGTTACGATCGAAGTGGGTGAGGAGCGGACGATCCTTACCATCGATCTTCTGATCCGTGAGGATCATCTCGTTGATGCCGTCGTAGTCCCACTCGTCGTGCGGGGTCATCTGGTAGACCCACTTGGCCGCACCCGTGTCGGGGTTACGTGCCCAGATGGTCATCGACCACTTGTTGTCGCCCGGACGCTGCTTGGGGTTCCAGGTCGAGGGGTTGCCCGAGCCGTAATACATCAGGTCGAGCTTGGGATCGTAGGAGAACCAGCCCCAGGTGCAGCCGCCGCCCGTCTTCCACTGATCGCCTTCCCAGGTCTTCAGCGAGGAATCCTTGCCGACCGGCTTGCCGAGAGACGTCGTCTTCTCCGGGTCCATGATCATGTCGGCGTCGGGGCCCTGGGAGTAGCCGCGCCACACCTTCTTGCCCGACTTCGAGTCGTAGGCGGTGACGTGGCAGTTCACGCCGAACTCGCCGCCGGAGATGCCGACGATGATCTTGTCCTTGACCGGCAGAACCGTCGCGGTGTTGGTCTCACCCTTCTTGGGGTCGCCGTTGACGACGGACCAGTTCACCTTGCCGGACTTGGCGTCGAGCGAGACGACGGTGGTGTCGGCCTGGTGCAGGATGATCGCGCCGTCGGCATAGGCGAGACCACGGTTGACCGTGTCACAGCACATCACCGGGATGACGCTCGGGTCCTGCTTGGGCTCGTACTTCCAGACGATCACGCCGTCCTTGTCGAGGTCCAGGGCGTAGACGATGTTCGGGAAGGGGGTGTGCACGTACATCATGTTGCCGATGACGAGCGGCGAGCCTTCGTGGCCGCGCAGGACACCGGTCGAGAACGTCCAGGCCACCTGCAGCTGCTTAACGTTGCTGGCATTGATCTGGTCGAGCTTCGAATAGCGCGT